>JAAUZH010000043.1 GCA_014804675.1 Lachnospiraceae bacterium | reverse complement strand
TCAGTGGAATCCACAAAATAGATGGTTACTTTTTCTGTGTCTGCTTTTACATGCAAAGGAATGTTTGCACAGATGCCGATAATACCCATGACTAACGTTAAAATAATGGATATGCTTCTTTTAGGAATCCTCATAGTTACCTCCTTCATCTGTGTGCGTGGTTTTGTTATCCTTAACTGCCTGCAATAGTAAGAAGTTTTCTTTGCCAACTTGTAGATGTAAACCATAATCTTACATTGCGTTACGTCTTATGATTACCATAACATAACGAATTATAGCCGTCAAATGCTTTTGCAATATGATTTTAACACAAAATTTCAGCAATTGTGACTTTTCTTTTAGAAAAAATCAGAGTATCCTTGATATTTGTTAGAAATCAGCATATAACATAACAAAGTAACCGAAATGGTTACAAAAAGTTATACTAGGGGATAATGATATGCTCTATGAATATATCAAGGAAAAATATAAGGAAGGAGAGCCAATGAAGGTTGGAATTGCAAGCAACAATATGGCAGCCAAGAAGAGAGATGTGGTAATTGGTAATAAGACGTTTATTGTTCACCGTCCTGCTGTCAAAATGAAAAAAGAAAATTTCTAAAATTTATTGAAACAAATCCTCTATTCCCATCGAATATACATACGAAGGCAGAAAAGCGGGGTGATTTCCATGGAGCAGGAGCTGAAACGAATACGGCAGCTTCAAAGAAAGCAAAGCAAGAAAGCTGCGGAATGGCTGATTCAAAAATATTATGACGAAATATATATTTACGTGTACCGTCAAACAGGGAACAAGGAAGATTCTCTGGATCTGACACAGGAAATTTTCATTTCGGTTCTGCGTTCTATTGGCAGCTATCAGCATGAAAAGGCTTCCTTTCGGACATGGCTTTATCGAATTGCCACAAATAAAATAATTGACTGGCGGAGAAAATATTGTCCTGTCTGTATCGATATAGATGACATTGAAGTGCCTGAGGAGTTGGATTATGTAAAACGGGCAGAGGATCGCAGGCTGCTTGAAAAGATAGATGTTTATGTAGCCGGGCGGGATAGCCTGACGGAACGGATTTTCCGGATGAGGGGTTATCAAAATCTTACTTTTGCAGAAATTGGAAAAGCCCTGCAGATACCGGAAGCCACTGTAAGAACAAAATATCACAGGCTGTGTCAGCGGCTTAGAAAGGAGTTTGGAAATGAGTATTAAAATGCCTGATAGCGAAGAAAAAAAACGTTCCATTCAAATGATTCTTGAGAAGGGAATGCCTTCCGGAGAGTGCCTTCCAATGTTGATTCCGGACCTGATTGGAAGGATTGGCATTGGGAACCTGTTTTGGGGAACACAGGACTGTATCTTTCTTGCCCTGATTGGCACGGCAGCCCTTGCTATTTTATTTTTGTTGCCTGCAGCTTCCTATATGGAAATTTCACTTTTAGGGTTGTTTTTAGTATCTCCGGCTTTTTACGGGTTATTGCATTTGCTGACCATATGGAAGGAGCAGCAGAGCGGGCTGTATGAAATCAAAATGACCTGCCAATATACATTAAGAGAGCTGACAGCCTTGCGGATGGTATTTTTTGGCGGAGCAAGTGTGTTGATGGATGTGTTATTTGTGCTGCTGCTTTGCAGGAAGCCCCAAGTGATTCTTTCTTTGCTGCAGATGATGGGGATTTCCCTTTCGGCTCTGTTTTTATATGGTATGGCAACTTTGATGCTGCTGTCTGTGGGAAGGAAAAAGGAAAGCCAGCTTTTGGTTCCGGTTGCCTGGTGCTTTCTATGTGTTTTGCCTGTTATATTGAAAATAGATATTTGGGAGTACTTGTCTATGGTTCCCAATATGGTTGTTTGCCTATGTGTCGTTTTTACCGCTTTTTTCTACTTTTTTCAGTTGGGACGTTACTTGTCCATAAATAATCAGGGAGGGATTTACAATGCTGTCAGTTGAGCATGTCACAAAAAAATATGGGAGCTATCTTGCTCTTGAGGATATAACATTGGAATTTGAAAATGGTGTTTATGGACTGCTGGCACCCAATGGAGCCGGAAAGACGACTCTGCTTAATATGCTGACCACGTTGCTGCTTCCAACCAAAGGAGAAATACTCTGGGAGGGCACCGATATAGGAGCTTTAGAGAAGCAATACCGGAATATCCTGGGATATCTGCCGCAGCATTTTGGCTATTACCGTGATAATACCCCGAGACAGTTTTTGCGCTATCTGGCGGCATTAAAAGGAATGGATGGGAAAACAGCCGCCCCTCGTATCCAGGAGCTGCTTAAGCTGGTTGCCCTTTCGGATGTGGCAGACAAGAAGATGAAGAAGTTCTCCGGCGGTATGCTGCAAAGAGTGGGAATTGCCCAGGCTATGCTCAATGATCCAAAGCTTCTGATTCTGGATGAGCCTACTGCCGGTCTGGACCCTCGTGAGCGGGTTCGTTTCCGCAATCTGATCCACAGCCTGTCCCAGAACCGGATTGTTATCTTATCCACTCATATTGTTTCGGATATTGAAACCATTGCCGGCAAAATCATCCTGTTAAAAAATCATGAGCTGTATTGCTGCAAGTCGCCCGGAGAATTATGCAATATGCTTGCAGGAAGGGTGTTTGAGGTTCCTGCAGATAGGAAATTAAGCAAGCCTTATCAGTTGCTTGGCGAACATCAGACAGAAGCCGGAACAGCTCTTCGGATTGTTTGTGAAACCCCTCCTGACGGATTTTCTCCTGTTGCTCCTAATCTGGAAGATGTGTTCTTATATGTATATGGAGATGAGGGGGGGGAGTGACCTTGTATATAGTGAAATGTGAGTTGAAGAAAATAGCCTCCCTGCCTATGTTATGGATATTTCTTTCTCTTTGCCTGATTTTGAATGCAGGGATTATTGAGGGATATCGATATAGTAATGTGGATGAGTCATTCTTTTCTTATGTAAAAGAAACGGCAGCAATAACAGGGACAGAATTGGGCGGAGAGTTTTCAGAGCGCCTGGCGGGACTAAAGGACAGTGAGGAAAAACGACGCCTTTATGAGGAAACATATGGAGTGAAAAATATTTATGAAGACTTGAAGGTAGTTGATCTGGGTCAGGCTTATATTTCCGTATATGCACTGCCGGATAGATGGGCAGCTCTTATGAGAAATAAGTATCAATGCCTGCAGCCCATGGTGGATGAGCTGGCCCGCAGCAACGCAGGATTTTCCCTATATGCGGCGGGTGAGACCAAAAATCTGCATGACCTGCTATTTTCTATATTGTTTCGGACGATTACCGGAGAGGCCTGCGTATTAGCTGCCCTGTGCATGATATTTTTATATGGTTATGAGTATCAGAACAAAACGGAAGCTATTATTTACACAAGCTACACAGGGCGGAATATCCAGCATGGAAAGCTTGCAGCTGGATTGCTTATGGGGTGTTTTTCTTATAGCCTTATAGCCGGGATTACTCTGCTCATATATCTGGGGGTATTTGACTATTCATGGATTTGGAGCAGCAACGTGTCTGGCATCTTTAACTATGTTGAAGAAATTATTGGGATAAAACCTTTTCTCACATGGATTCCTTTTACCTTATGGGAATATCTTCTGGTCATGCTGGGGCTGGGATTGATGCTCACATTGATTTTTGGACTGATTGGAGCTGTCATAGGAAGGCTTTGCAAAAACAGCTATATAGGAGCGATTTCATTTCTCCTGCTTGCCCTTGCTATGATGACGGCACCGTATTTTTTGGCGGAGAAAGATTTGTGGGGCGGATATTTTGTCTCCCAGTTTCTGCCGGTCTGCCTGTGGCTTAATTCTTCTGTCTGGTTGACGGATATGGGAATTATTTCATTGATTCCCTTCCATGAGACAATAGGATTGTTTGGAAATGTAATCATATGGGGAATATTGACGGCTGTTTCCAGCTGGCATTTTTCTGGAAAGGATGTGTTATTGTAATGCTGCTTTGCATGGAGTTAAAAAAAATCTGGAAGCCTAAAATCTTGTTTGTGATTGTACTTATCGGTTTGTTATTCGGTTATCTCGGTTTGGAATTTTCACTGAAATATTTTCCCAACGGCCATCCGCAAAAAGAACAGTATCAGTTGATGCTTGAATGGACTGAAAAATACGGAATCACTATGGAAGAGGAGGAGCGGCTGGCAGCAGAAGAACCCCTGGCATTATTGAAGGAACAAGCACGGGTGCTGGAAAAAAGGGATGCACCGATAGGGGAGGATGATGTGCGGTATCAGGCAGAGGCTTTGGAGGGGGCACTTTTTGCCTATGATATTCGGTATCAGTATTATTATTATGACGTAAATTTAGAAAACTGTACGTTTGCACAACAAAAGAGACTTCGCACCTTGTATGATGAGAAAAAACTGGACGGCCTGCTCCCTTATGAGATTATGGAAAATGCCCAGCAATATTGGAGATGGGGTGCCATGCTTCTTGTTTTAAATGTATTAGTATTATTGGCGCCTGTGATAACAAGGGATACTCTTACAGATATGAAACGGCTGCAATATACAAGCCGGCAGGGCAGAAATATTTTGCGAACCCAGGCTTGTGCCATGCTGCTATCGGCTGGTGGCATTGTAGTGTTAGAGCTGCTTGTATTAGGATGGCTCTATGCAGGGCTGGGTACATGGAGATTTTGGAAGAATCCCATTAACAGTTTCTTTTATGGGGAAGCCTACTGGTTTGACTTGAATTTCGGACAGTATCTGCTTTTTATTTTGCTTATTATGGTTCTGTATGCAGGCGGGACTGCCGGAATCGCCTTTTTTATTTCCTGCTCCAGTAAAAATTACATATCTTTGGTGCTGAAGATGATCCCGATATTTTTCTTTGTTGGAATGCTGGCGGATGTGTCTATTGAAGGGCTGTTTTCTTTTAGCAATCCATTGAACCGGCTTACTGGTATTGCGGGCATTGAGGTCTGGTGCGGAATACTGGTGTTTTTGGTGGGGATGGTTCTGGGAGGCCTGGCATATAGGCGGCTTACGAAGATGCGGGATTTTACAGAAGGGATATTCTAAAATCTCATCTGCCTTATTTCTTTTTCTCAATCTTATAGCAGCAGATCTTGGGCGTTTCAAAGTCCAAAAGCGGAATCTTTACAAGAGAGCCGTCCTCCAGATAAGGCGCTGCCAGACTTTCGGGCAGAAAACTGATTCCGCCCAGGTCAAGAAGGTAGGGAATCAGCTTGGTGCTGTTATCAATTTCAAATGGAAACTGATAATGGGGCGGAAATAATTCCCGGATGAAGGTTCCCACCTCCTGCAAAGCAAAATTGCAAAATAGATATTTGGTTCGTGGTAACTCTTCCTTTTTGATACCATTTTGCCAAAGGGCATCAGCGGATTTGGTTACAAGAACTAACTCATCAATGGCGAAAACCTGACAGTCAATCCCCTTTTTATATAATGGCATATAGCAATATGCCACATCCAGAATACCGTCCTGTAATGCCCGGAGCAAATCGTTGGAATGCCCTATTGTGATTTTCAGGGCAGCATAAGGGTGCTCCTGTATCCATTCTTTCATATATCGTTGTAAGTGACATTCATAAATCGTATTGGTAGTGCCCACGTGCAGGGAGCTTTCATATTGCTTGATAGCATGAATATCCTGCAGGGCGGCATTTTCCATATCAATCATTCTTTGTGCATATTGGCAAAAGGTGTGGCCTTCTGCCGTTAAAGCAACACTTCGCTTGTTTCTGGTAAACAAAGGTTTTCCAAGCTCTGCTTCTAAATCCGCAATCCGGTTCGTCACAGTGGACTGTGCCACAAACATCTGTTCGGCAGTTTGTGTGAAGTTTTTTAGTTTAGCTAATAAAAGAAAGGTTTTTAATGTTTGTGTGTCCATAAAGCTCCTGTAATCAAAAAAACGAATAATTAAAATCAGATAAATCTATTTCACTAATATAATATCACAAGGGTATAATAGAAACAACAAAAAACAGCAGGAGGATAAGAGAATGAATATCAAATATGAAGAAGCAGGCTGGAATTGCAAGGATTTTCTTTTATTAAGCAACGAACTGGATGAATATCTGAATGGAGCAATAGGCGGGGAGGAAAAGAGAGAAAAGTACAAAGGCTTCAACCACCTTGATACAATGGACTATGTGATAATAGCTTATGAAGAAAGCAAGCCTGTTGGTTGCGGAGCTTTGCGGAAATATTCTGAAGAGAGTATGGAAATAAAGAGGGTATTTGTTCGGGAAGCTTATAGAAAGAATGGGGTGGCAGCGGAAATTATGGAAAGGCTTATAAGCAGGGCGAGAGAGCAGGGGTATCAAAATATGATACTGGAAACGGGGGAGTTCCTTCCTGCTTCTGTAAGGCTGTATACACGTTTGGGATTTGAAAGAATTCAAAACTATGGGGCATATGTAAATATGGAAGAATCCCTTTGTATGGGTATGAAAATAAAATAAAATAAGAATAAATACTTGCATATGAGAAATTAAAGTGATATCATGATGATATCAAATTGAAAGAAGGGATTACATATGGAAGAAAAGATTATGAAAGGCAAGAAAAACGGTATGCTGATTCTGCTGCTTTCTATTATTATATATGCAGCAGCAATCGCAGGGACGATTAAAGGCGGCATGATGGTGGAGTGGGGGGAAAGTCCGCTGCTCTTAATAATCAGTATCATTTTTCTGTGTATCACATGGATGCTTTGGCCGGGGCTTAAAGTTTTAAAACCTCAGGAAGCATTAGTACTTACATTATTTGGCAAGTATGTAGGCACATTAAAGGAGCCGGGATTTTATTTCGTAAATCCGTTCTGCTCCGCAGTGAATCCGGCAGCAAAGACCAAGCTGAACCAGAGCGGTGATGTGAAAAGCGGCAGCAATGCAGCAAATGAGGCAGAAGCAGCAGAGGCTGCAAACCGGAAGATTTCCTTAAAAATCATGACATTAAATAATAACCGTCAGAAAATCAACGACTGTCTGGGAAACCCCATAGAAATTGGAATTGCTGTTACATGGCGGATTGTAGATACTGCCAAGGCTGTATTCAATGTGGACAATTATAAAGAATTCCTTTCTCTCCAATGCGACAGTGCATTGAGAAATATCGTGCGCATTTATCCATACGATGTTGCGCCAAATGTAGATACGACTGGTGACGGTGTTGCGGATGAAGGAAGCCTTCGGGGTTCCAGCGATACGGTAGCGGAAAGAATCCGTGATGAAATACAAAAGCGGGTAAATGAAGCAGGTATCGAAGTGGTGGAGGCACGTATTACTTATCTTGCCTATGCCCCTGAAATTGCGGCAGTCATGCTGCAGCGCCAGCAGGCATCAGCCATCATTGATGCCAGAAAGATGATCGTGGACGGAGCCGTGGGCATGGTGGAAATGGCATTGGAACGGTTAAATGAAAATGAGGTAGTAACGCTGGACGAGGAACGCAAGGCTGCAATGGTATCCAATCTTCTGGTTGTACTTTGTGGAAATCACGATGCACAGCCGGTTGTGAATTCAGGGAGCCTTTACTAACCGGATATGGCAGATAATACAAAGAAACAGGTGCCGCTCCGACTTTCTCCAAAGCTTTATGATGCGATTGCAGCCTGGGCGGAAGATGACTTCCGCTCCGTAAACGGGCAGATAGAATATCTCCTGTCAGAATGCGTCAGGCAGAGGAAGAAAAACGGGAAATATGTTTCGGATGAGATAGATGTACCGCCGGAACTGGATATTTGAGAAAAGGATAAAAAATGATGCAAAGGAAGTTTCATATCTTATTAATTTTGTTGATTATGTGTATAACATTGCCGGGATGTGCTTTCAAGACAGAGAAAAAGAACTTGAAGGAAGACAACAATATAAGTGAAGATAATGGCACAAGTGAAAGCAATCCGTATGTGAAAGAAACTCAAATAGATGAAGATGCAAAAGAAACAGATGTGGCAATGGAGGATGATTATACCGGGCTGGTTTCGGATGAGAAAATATCGCAGATGACCCAGGAGGATATAGAAGCTTTGTCCGATGAGGAATTGATTGGACTGGGACAGCGAATGGAGCAGGGAAACTTTGAGAAACAGGGAAGGAAACATGAATTTGCCCAAGCGGATTCTTCAGATGTTTGTATTTCAAGTTCTTCAGCGGCAGATTATGCTTCTGCTGAAGAAATAGCTAAAACATACTTTACGCCCAGCAATGACAGCTATTGGTATAATGGATTTGAACTTTCGGAAGAAACAGAAGCCTATTGGTTGTTTAAATCCTATTATAACAATCAGAATGTAGTGGACGACCCTGATTATTTGCTGGTATTTGAAAGCAGCTATTTCGATTACGAAACATCCAAAGCCGGATTTGAGCTAAACGAAGAAAATATCAAGGAATTTGTGGCAATCTACGGAGTCACCAAAGGAGGATTCTGCCTTGCTGAATTTGTAAATGAGGAAGAAGAATCTTACCAATATGTAAATTATAATCTTTCTATAAGCGGCGGGGACTATGGTCTTTATGATACGGTATATTTAGAGAAGTATATCTTTGTATTTCAGAAAGAAGGACATGAGCTAAAGCGTGGGAGAGAGGACTTAAAAATGGCTGAAATCCCCGGAACGATGAATAACTCAGATGAAGAATAGAGAGTTTTTAAGTACAAAGTTTTGGGAGTATTTCATAGACATTTTAAACTATCCAATGTGAGCTGCATAAAGTCAGCTCACATTGGATAGTTTTTCTTGTCGGATAATTCGTTGTATGCTTTTTTCGGATAAATAATAGTCTTTTGCCAATTCACAGATAGCCATACCTGATAGGTAGTCTCTATAAATAGATTGATTTCTATTTTGAAGTTCGTATTTGTATGAGGTTTTAGCGCCCCACTGTTGTTTATTTTCCTGCTTTCTTGGAATATATATATTTGTTCCGTCAACATACTTTTGTATCAGTTCGATTATTTCAACAGGCAGAATCTCTTCTGCTCTTATATAGCCCATGTTTGCCTCCTAAACTTATATTTTTCAGGAAAAGCATTGGCTATAACAATTTCTCTTTTCTATTGCAATAGCCAGTGCTATGCAAACATAACATATCGTTTCATATACAAGTCTCCTTTCGGATTTTTCTTTTTTATAATAGCATTCTTGTGTTAACAAATCAATATTCGGATTGTGGATGCATTCCGTAAGCGGCTGTTTTTAGTAAGGTATTTATCTGTGGCTAACTTAGAAACTTATTCAGTACCGATATAAAAATGTCCATATCAAGCGGCTTTGCAATATGGGCATCCATTCCATTCTTTAATGCCGCTTCTTTATCCTCCTCCAACGCATTGGCTGTCATGGCAATAATTGGTAAATCCTTTACATCCTTTCTTGGCATATTCCGGATCGTCCTGGTTGCTTCGTAACCGTTCATAATCGGCATCTGTACATCCATCAAAATAGCATCATAATAGTTTTCCTCTGCTTTTTCCATCATTGCTACCGCATCCGTTCCGTCCGGTGCAGTTTCCACAAGAAAGCCTGCTTCTGTCAGGATTACTTCGGCAATTTCCCGGTTTAATTCAATGTCCTCAACAAGCAGGATGCGTTTGCCCTTAAAATCAGCTAAGGTCCAGGCAGCAGCTTCCTCTTCCTCCTTGTCAATCAGGTTATTGGCAGCAATCAGGGCAGATTTTAAATCGGACATAAAGAGCGGTTTTGCACAAAAAGCAGTGACACCTGCATCTCTTGCCTCTTCCTCGATATCCGTCCAGTCATATGCAGTCAGAATAATAATAGGTGCGTCATCTCCAACTGCTTTGCGGATTTTCCGGGCTGTTTCTACTCCGCTGAGTTCCGGCATCTGCCAGTCAATGATATAAGTATGATAGGAATCTCCCTCATCATAGGCTATTTTAGCCCGATATGCAGCCTCTCTGCCGGAAGTTGTCCACTCCGCATGCATACCGATATCTTTTAGCATTTTGCATACGCTGTCACAAACATGGAAATCATCATCTACAACCAATGCCCGTAAGCCGTCCAGCTCTTTTATTTGTTCCGCATCCTTCTCAATATCCTGCAATTTCAGCGTAAGCTCTACCGTAAAGGTGCTTCCTTTTCCGACTTCGCTTTCAACGGAAATAGTACCATTCATCATTTCCACAATATTCTTTGTAATTGCCATGCCAAGCCCGGTACCCTGAATGCCGGATCTGGTAGCGCTTGCTTCCCGCTCAAATGGTTCAAATATATGCTTCACAAATTCCTTTGCCATACCTATGCCGTTGTCCTTAACGATAAAAACATAATCACCATATCCATGCCGGAAGGATGTCTTCTGCATGATTCGGAAGGAAATGGTTCCTCCTGCCGGCGTATATTTTGCAGCATTGCTTAACAGATTAATAAATACCTGATTCATTTTCAGAGCATCGGCTATGACATCTTCATTGGCCACCTCAAAGGTATCGATGAACAATTCAAGCTGCTTTGCCTTTACCTGAGGCTGGATAATATTTACCAAATTGTGCATCAGCTCGGAAATATTGCATGCCTGTTCCTTGATCTGTACCTTCCCGCTTTCAATCCGGCTCATGTCAAGAATGTCATTAATCAGGCTTAACAGATGATTGCTGGAAGAAAGCACCTTTTGCAGACAATCCCGCACCTGTTCTTTATTGTCAATGTGGCTGACCGCAATGGTTGTAAAGCCTATAATTGCATTCATTGGCGTGCGGATATCATGAGACATATTGGAGAGGAAAGTAGTCTTCGCCCGGTTTGCATGCTGGGCCTGCATCAGCGCATCCTGTAAAGCCTGTGTCTGTTCCCTTTGTTTTTGAACCTGCTGCGTAATATCCTTTGATACGACCATGACCATAATATCATCTGTATCATAATCCTTCGTCATAATAAAGGACTGCCGGACACACATTTGATTTTCTGCAGAAACCTGCCCCCAATACTCAACAACCACTTCTTTGTGACCCTGCTCAAAACGTTCTTTTAAATACTCTATATTTACTGCAGTACAATAATCTTCCATGGATTCCTCTAAAACATGGGATTTCCATTTTTCAAAGCATTCCGAAGCCTTACATGGCGCTTGAAGTCCTGCTTTTTCAAGCAGGGATATCTGCTTTCCGTCTATCATGGGTACAATATCATGCTCAATAAGATCCTGTGTTAAATTGAATTCAAAGGTACAGAAGGCATTTGAGGTAACCGCTATCCGGTACTGCCTTTCCTTTCGGTCTGCAAGAGACATTTCTTCCTTTATGCGCAGTTCTTTTTCTTTTACTTCCGAAATATTCTGGCGGATAAATAAAATCTTGACAGCCTGTTTGTCCTTTCTTTCCAGACAAATAATATTTACATGCTCCCACTCTTTACGGCCATTTCTTATGACATGGCATTCAAAGCGTAAATCATTATGTTCCTTCAATGACTCTATGATCGAATTCTTATCAATAAACTCTGCAAACTCCTTACGGTCATCATCTTCTATCATAATCGAACACAAATACTTCGATAAGTCCTTATAGCTTCCGCTGACTGCAAGTCCGCTATCCTCCGGCCTTGTTCCAGACAGATATTGGTACGTATCTGTTTCAAAATCAACCATGGCAAAGCGGGAAAACAATGTATTGACGCCATCGATAATATAGCCCATTTCCCGGTTTTCCTGCTCTAACAGCTTCTTTTTCCGGCCTGCCCGGATAAGCAGCGTGACGATATAGATGATAAATAATCCAATCAGCATAGTTTCCAGTTGAACTCCGATAAGGTTTTCATCCCGTATCATGCTCTGGGTAACATTTTTGGGAAATGTCTGCACAAGGACATAGTCGTTCTTCTCCAGATACATAACGCAGACATTATCCGTTTTGCTGTGGGAATCACAGACAAAGGTTCCTTTTCCACCCTGTTCAAATACATTTTTTACATTAGCTGCCGTATTTTCGTCCACCATACCGGACTGCACCAGCACATCGATCAGTTCTTTTTCATATATGGTATTAGTAGAGTTGGCAATGATTCTGCCGTCCGGCGTGCAGAGAAATACTACTGCTTTTTCGCCAAAATAGGTAGTTTCAAGCATAGCCTTCAAATATTCCTCTGCCAGATATGCTCCCCGAAGCACACCTATGATTTCTCCTTTGTAACGAACCGGTGCATAAAAACATACCATTGTTTCATTAAAAAAATAGGAATCAAATATAATGGACATGCCACTTTTTCCATTTATGCCATTGGAATAGAAGTCTCGGTTGGTCACATCCGCAGTCCGGCCGTCAGAAGCATAATCAGTTCCATCAACATCCGTAAACAGCAAAGCATCAAATCGGGTGTTTTCCTCCATTTCTTTCAGCATCTGCGCAGTGACTACCGGCTCGGTCAGGCTTTCTTCCATAAAATATGTATAAGTATTAATCAGGCTCAGCGCATTTGTTAACTCCTCATCAATCTGAAGAGCCATTAACCGTGCCGAATCCGCCGCATAATCTTTATTTCTTCCTTCCATTCGATTGCTGTTTTGGGTTGTGTACCAGTAAAATAAAATGATAATAGCCACGATAAGGAATAGAACATAAATAATTTCCTGTAATGATTTCTTTTTCTTCATAAATCCTTCTCCTAGTATGGTTAAGCTTCTTTTTATTATTTGTTTTTGGGATTACCTGTCAGAACTTTTCATAAGTTCTGGTAAATTGCCGTTAATGTATCGTCAATGCAGTATTGGCATATTGTAATAACAGATTATCAATGCTTTCAAACTCGATAAAAACAATATCCTGAACCGATATGGTAATGACAATGTGATTGTCTTTCGCATACTCCAATACTTGCAAAATCAAAGACTCGCCCCTGTTCAAAGAAACAGGCTTTAGGGAAAACCAATTTGAATAGGGATGATCTTTTCCATATTCCATATATTTACGAATCTTGCCTAGGTATTCCGTATGATAGTGCAATTGAGAAATGATTCTTTTATGAACATTAGGAACACCTGCCTTCCTATTCCAAATCATACAATAAAAGCATTTCATAATCAACATAATTAGATCCAAATATGCAGTATAGATAAAGTATCTTCAAATCTGATTCCACATGCGGCACATATCTTCCTGATAGCGTGTTCCTTTGTGGCTGCCTTTTTGGTAAATTTATACCAGTACCCATGGGAAAAGCGTATGCAGTCGCAATCTGCAAGCAGTGCCGGCAGGCATTCCGCCTGATTCTCGTCAAAGATTTCTACACACATTTTCAGGAAACTTTTTTAAAATCCTGAAAATCTGTATAAATGTTGTCTCCCCAGCTTTGGGGGATTGACTTTATAATTCCAGTAATGGGCATCTGTGGCATCCATTGTTATTTCACAGTTAGCCCCGCAAACCTTTCTGGCTGCTGCAATGAAGTGGGTTCCCTAATTTTTTTGGTAGTTTCAATCTTCGGATATTGTCCCAAATTATTTCGCTTCTATTTTCACATACATCTATGGATTCCAGCCATTTCTGATTGTTATAAGGAAGACCGTCCCCTTTTTTACTGTCTTTTAACAGCCTTTTCTTTAGTATTTCTTTGTCGCCATATGTTTGGAACCATGGTAATACAAATTGCTCAATTGCATCTGTAACGTTTTGAAAACTTACCTCTGCAGAGTTTGTCAAGTAAAGTGTGTAAATTTTATTTTATTTTTTTGGCGGTCATTTTTGACCGCCATTTTGCATCTGATAATCAGCTAATTAAATGGTAGTTCCTCTCCATTGCGATAAGC
>JAAUZH010000042.1 GCA_014804675.1 Lachnospiraceae bacterium | reverse complement strand
GCTTATCGCAATGGAGAGGAACTACCATTTAATTAGCTGATTATCAGATGCAAAATGGCGGTCAAAAATGACCGCCAAAAAATAAAATAAAATTTACACACTTTACTTGACAAACTCTTCTCTCGGAAATGGATGTCCGGATTTTTTTAAATCATCATACCTAATCGCTTATTTCAGTTGTTCTAAAACTCTTCCATCAAAACGATTGCCGTCTTCAACAGCTTTCATACTTTCCATGAGTTTCTCATATGCTTCTGTCTCCTGTGCCTGAAATTCCTCATAATCTTCAATCCGGCAATAGCTGTCAAATGAATCATCTGTACATACACAAGTAATGCTATGACCTGTTCCATCTTCCTTTACAAAATAGAAATGCACCAAATTGTTATAAGAAGAATCTTCACATGTTAGATAAGAATAGTAAACTTCTGCAAACTCATCTGCAACACCTAAATTGTTTTTTAAATAATCTGCTGCTGCCTGATAAGTTGTCTGTAATTTTGCCTCTACATCCGATACTTTCATTTGTTCTTCAAACCGACCGCTAGAAGCAAGACCACAGAAGGATTCCACCAAACTTCCATCTTCTGCACTGATGGAAAAGTAATAATTTTCATGTGTTACTCCATAGTAGATCATATAGGTTGGATTTTCTCCTGCATCCCCATCCTCATCCGTCATCAGATGATGATTTAATTCCAAACCATCCGGTGTCTTTCCATATATCTTCAAAAGCCATTCCTGTGCCTTGAGGACCGCTTCCTCTTCACTAATGCCGCCCGCTACTTCTAACTCCGCTTTTGCAGCCTGCTCTGCCGCTTCTCTTTCCTGTATTTCATCTGCATACATTTCCTCATATCTTTTCTGCAATGCATAATCGCGTTTCTCATTAAAGTCTATCATCTGCAGAAGTTCTTCGTCTGTGAGCTCCCGGTCAGGAATATTGAAGTAAGAAGTCTTTGCAGCAAAGCAAAGGACATCCTTATCCACAATATCGCTTTCTTCACTTACTTTGATTAATTCCTTTTCCGGAAATCTTCCATTCAAATATTCGGAATGCAAAGCAGTTTTACGATTTATTTCTTCTGAAGTCAAATCCCTTGAGTACGTGTCTGCTTCAACCTGCGCAGAATCTATCTCATTTAAAACCTCCTCCAATTCAAGCTGGGGCACGGCTTCCATTCTTTCCTTTACCAGATTATTTCTTATAGCATTAGCGGAAAATCCCACTGTTCCAGCAGCAACCAATGCAACTGCTGCCACAGCCACTTTTTTCTGCCATCCTGCTGACTTATTCGCTTTTTTCTGTGTAAGATGTTCTCCTGTTTCATTCATTAAATTTTTCAATATTTCTTCCTCCATTTCACTTTTAATGTGTACACGATTCATAGCTTCTTTCAATCTTCGTTCGTCCATAACTCGTTTCCTTTCCCGAACATAGTAATCGTAACTCCTCCCGTCCCCGCTGCAGCCTTTTCTTTACCGCATCCTGAGAAATATTCAAAATGGAGGCGACTTCCTTGATTCGATACCCCTCTATATAATGAAGATATATGACTACTTTTAACTTATATGGCAATTCCAAAAGCTCTTCTAATATTTCTCCATCCTGAGGGCTTTCATAATAATCTTCCAGTTGCTCAATAGATACCTTAGGATGCCTTAACTGGAAACGACGCATATCCTTGGATACATTCACCCCTACCCGTATCAGCCATGCCTTCTCATGCTCTTCACTTTGAAACTCCGGCATGGTCTTTAAATAACGCAGGAATGTTTCCTGAATAGCGTCCTGCACATCCTGTTCATTTCCCAGGATAACCAGACAGATTTTAAAAAGCATATTGCTGTATCTGATTACCAGTTCTTCCGTCTTCGTAATAACACCTCCTTTATTACTAACACGATTCGGAATAGAAAAAAGTGACACATGCTAAAAATTTTTCATGAAATATTTTTCCACTTAAAAAAGAGGCACATCCCCATAAACGGATGTACCCTTTCATTACCCCTATGCAATGCCTGCTAATGCATTCAGGCACCACCTTGGAAAAACTGTTTTGCAAAAGCGGCAGCATTCATTGGCTTTCCGTAATAGTAGCCCTGAATATAATCCGGATTCAGCCGCTTTACCATCTCTAACTCTTCCTCTGTCTCAACTCCTTCATAACAAACCATTAGATTCATGCTATGTGCCAGTTCGGTTACATGCTTTACCAATATGTAATCGTATTCGTTCTGCATGATATTCTGAATAAATATCCGGTCTATTTTAATTAAATCAAACATTTTTTCTTTTATGTATCGAAGGTTGGAATAGCCCGTGCCAAAATCATCAATGGCAAGGGAAATAGAACGATCCTTAAATCCCTTCAACACGTTCTGGGTGGTCTGGCTTGTTTCAATCTCACCGCTTTCTGTCACTTCAAATACTACGTTGTTTACATCAATCCCAATCCTGCTGATGCACTCCTCAGCATCAGCCAGCATATTGCTCTTTTGAAGCTGCACAAAAGACAGGTTTATATTCATACGAAAATTTGAAACCTGATTCTGCCATTGCTGACATTGCTTTAATGCAGTTTCCAGAATCCACCTGCCCAAAGGAATAATCAGAGAGCTTTCCTCCAATAACGGAACAAATTCCACCGGAGACATAAATCCGTACTTTTCACTGTTCCATCGGATCAGTGCTTCCGCTCCGTGAATAGTATTTAACTCCACATCCATAATAGGCTGATAATAAAGTTCAAAACCATTAAAATCATTTTCCACAGCTCTTCTTAAGCACTCCTGAATATCCAGCCGGCGTATGTAGCTTTCATACTCCTTTTGCTCATATAATACAAAAGTATTCTTTCCTTTCAGCTTGGCACTGTGAAGGGCAAAATTCATCTGTTCCATCAGCCTGTCATATTCACTTTCCCCAGAGTCAAAGTAAACGGCTCCTGCTGAAATCGTATGGAACATTTTATAACCGTTTTCTTCTATCGATTCATCAATAGAGGAACGGATTCTTTTATATAATTCCTTGGCCTTACCATCATACACATTTTCATAATCAAAAATAACCACACAGTCTCCTTCCATACGATAGACTGATTCGCTATTTTGGATATTTTTCTTTACAATGTATGCCAAATTGGCAAGAATCCGATTTCCAAAATCATGTCCGTACTTTTCATTGATTTCTTTGAAATTATCAATTCCGATAAGCATCATGTAACCAGAAAATTCCTTCTCTTCCATAAGCTCTTGATAATTCTGTTTTAAAATATTCTCATTGTAAAGGCTGGTTACCTTATCAATTTTGTTCTTTTTCCCGATTTCTGAAATACGACCCATTAGATAGCGTACTTCGCCATCCTCATCCAATATGACTTCGCCCCGGCAGCTAATCCAAACCGGCACTCCATCGGAATCCAGCCATCTGTATTCCATATTATGGGTCCGCTGTCCTTTTTCCTTAATCGCCCTCAAATCCTCTTCCAGCTTTGGAAAATCCTCGGGATGCACTACTTTTCTAAATTTTTCACCAGTATTATAAAATGCTGCTTCCGATAGCCGAAAATCCCTGACTGCCCGTTCGGAAATCGCATAATAATCCTGCTTAATATCCCAAATATAAAAATAGTCATCCGTACACTTTCCCAATATCGAAAGAGTATATTTCATTTGTTCAAAATTTACCAAAACCCTGCCAGCATCCATATGCATCCACCCACGTTTCCACTATACATTGTAACAATTCTATTTTAGCAAACTTCATAGAAAATAACAAGATTGTTTTCAGGCAGAATCCGACTTATACATGGAAATCTATTTTCAATCAGCGGCTTTTATAAAAATTAGTTGTGCAAACTGCTTATCTGGACTATAATAAAAAAAGACGAGGTGGAAACAACATGAATGCATGGGAGCAATTATGCAATAACAAAATATTAATCAGTGCGGTAACCGGTTGGTTTACAGCCCAGGTGTTAAAAACGATCATCCATTTAATCATTTCCCGGCACTTTTCAGCCGAACGCCTTATAGGAAGCGGAGGGATGCCCAGCTCCCACTCTTCCACGGTCTGTGCTTTAGCTGCCGCCACCTGCATAGAATACGGATTAAACAGTTATGAATTTGCCATTGCCACTACCTTCGCCATCGTAGTCATGTATGATGCTATGGGAGTGCGCAGGGAAACCGGAAAACAGGCTATAATTCTAAACGAGATGATAAATCTATTTACAGATATGGGAAATTCTCTGAAAACACCGAAAGAAAAACTAAAGGAATTTGTAGGACATACCCCCCTGCAGGTTCTGATGGGAGCTATTTTAGGGATTCTAATTGCTATGCTGATTTATATGTGACTTAATTTACATGTCATCAAAATTTTATATGCCAGTTTTATCCTAATTATAAAAGGGACCGTGCAGCTAAAAATTTTTGCACCGTCCCTTTTCTTTATATATCACTTTCCAATATTTTTCCCTATTTCCTGTCTTCTTTCTGTTCTCCCCTTAGCACCTCATCAATGAGATAGGGCGGCCTGTTTCTGGAAGCATCCAATGCCCGCCAGATGTATTCCCCCAGCATCCCCAGCATAAGCATAATAAGACCGCTGGAAACAAGCAGCACGCACATAATAGATGCCCATCCTAAAATGGGGGTTCCTACCGTAAACTTTTCAATGATAACTTCCAGCGCCATCAATACGGCAATGACACAAAATATGACGCCCACCGTAGACATGGCCCGGATAGGAAAATAGGAAAAGCTCATCATGGAATCCATTACCAGCTTTATCTTTTTCCCAAGCGTCCAACGGGACTTGCCGATTTCCCTGTCTTTTCTATGAAAATAAATGTGATCGGTTTGAAAGCCCGCCCATAACACCTGTAAGGTAAGGGAGGAATTTTTCTCGTCCAGAAGTTCCAATACCTTTATGACCTGCCTGTCCAATAAATAGCAGTCACAGCCTCCTGCCGGCATTCGTTTATTGATAAATTTCCTTACGATTGCATAATAAAGACTGGCAAAAAACTTTTTGACAGCCCCTTCGTCCCGTTCGGAACGCACTGCCAGCACTACTTTATTTCCTCGTTTCCAACTGTCATACATTTCCAGTATAATTTCCGAATCCTCCTGCAGATCAGCCTGCTTTGTAACGGCACAGTCCCCGGTGCATACAGACAATCCTGCCAGGATTGCCGCATGCTCACCAAAGTTCCTGGAAAGCTTCACGCACTGTACCCGTTCGTCCATCTCTCTGATTTGATTCATAATCTGCCAGGAATCGTCTCCGGAACCATCATCCACAAATACGATTTCGTAATCTTCCAGCCTGTAAAGTATTTTTGTCTTCATATCCTCATACAAAAGCATTAAGGTATCCGAATTATAATATACCGGTACAACAATTGAAATTCTGCTCATTTTTACTTTTTTCCTATTTCCTTTAAATATTCTTCATAGTCTCGAATGTATTCACTGCCATCATAATGCTCGCTGGCAAGCACCAGAAGTACAGAATCCCTTGAAAAATCATACATATCCTTCCAGAGCATCGTAGGCAGATACAGACCCATGCGCGGTCTGTTCAATTCAATGATTTCCGTTTCATAACCATTATCTACCTTTACCTTGCTGGTACCGCTTACATTGATCAATACAAATTCTGTCCTGCGGTTTGCATGCTGGCCTCTTACTACCTCATCACTGGAGCCATACATATAAAAAACTCTCTTAATTTCAAAGGGAATATCCTTTCCGCTTCCTTCCGCCACTACCAGGCTTCCTCTCTCATCTCCAAAATCTCCAAATTCCAGAATTTTATACTGCTCCTTTATGTTCATGCTTTTCTCTCCATTTTATACCGATATCCTGCAGCTTTTTTCTTCAGACAGATGCTTTTCAGCCCCAGCTATACAATACCGGATTTTATTTATGTTCTTTTGGTTCAAATTTATTTAATGCCCGGATTACCGTTTCCTGTTCTTCTTCCGTCATGCCGTTATACATGGGAATGGATACCACGCTTTCTGCATAGCCTTCCGTAACTGGAAAATCACCTTTATGGAATCCAAGATATTCATATGCTTCCGACAAATGAGGCGGAACCGGATAATGAATGATCGTACCGATATCCTGTTTATTTAAATAATCAATCAATTCATCCCTGTATGGCGAATGCAGCACAAACTGATGCCATACATGGGTTGCCCCCTCCCGCAGCTTTGGCAAGGTAAAATAAGGATTTTCCAAGCTTTCTAAATACCTCTTGGCAATCTGTTCCTTTTCTTTTGTAAGCTCTTCCATATGGAACAATCTTACCCGTAAAAGTCCGGCCTGAATTTCATCCAGCCTGGAATTGGCGCCAACCACTTTGTTATAGTATCTTTTCTCACTGCCATAATTTCGATACGTCCTGATGTCTTTCACAATCTGTTCATCATCAGTAATGATAGCTCCTCCATCTCCGAAAGCCCCCAGATTTTTGGAAGGATAAAAAGAAAAGCATCCGATATCCCCAAAGGTCCCTGTCATCTTTCCCTTATAGCAGGCTCCATGGGACTGGGCACAGTCCTCTATGAGACGCAGATTATATTTCCTGCAGATTTCCATAATCTTATCCATAGGCGTAGCCTGTCCGTATAAGTGAACGATCAATATGGCCTTTGTCCTTTGGGTAATTTTTTCTTCAATCTTGTCTGCATCAATTGCATAATAGGCATCCGGCTCTACAAATACCGGAGTGGCGCCATTAATCGTAATTCCCATGACACTGGCAATATAAGTATTTGCCTGAACGATTACTTCATCACCTTTTCCAATTCCCAAAACCCGAAAGGCCAGCCAAAGGGCATCCAAACCATTTCCCACTCCGGCACAATACTTTGCTCCCGTATATGCCGCAAATTCCTCTTCAAAGGAAGAAACCTCTTTTCCAAGCACATACCAGCCGGACCTAAGCACTTCCAATGCCTTCTTTTCAAATTCATCCTGATATTTATAAAAACCCCGGTCCATCCGGTTGGGCATGATTTTCATAATCTGTCTTCCTCTTATATTTCTAAATTTTAACAATAAAGGATATACTGTTTTATTTTACCATTCCTTCATAGGGTAGTCAAATTATTTGCCAGTTATTTTTCAATGTGCTATAATCTGATTGCAACAGGCAGTCATGCAGAAATCATGTCATGGCTGAACCGTTCCCTTTCATGCAGCAGCTTTATCTTAATTAGTATTCCCCAATATTTGGAAAACATGAAGGCCCAAAAAGGATTCTTTTATTATGTCAGATGCAAACAAAAATAAACAAATTGTTATAAATATGATGGCAAGCCTGCTTTCCTGCCTGGTCAGCATGGGAGTAAGCTTTATTCTGGCTCCTAAGCTTATCAATTCCCTGGGAATTGAAGCAAATGGATTTTTGGAAATGGCAAACCAGTTCGTAAATTTTGCCTCCATTGCCGCTATGGCGCTAAACTCCATGGCCGGCCGCTTTATTACGGTTAAGATCCACCAAAAGGACATAGAGGGGGCTAACCAGTATTTTAATTCGGTCATGTATGCGAATCTGGCAATTGCCGGCTTTCTTTTTGTACCTCTTACCATAATCGTATTTTATTTAGAAAAATTAATTAACATTTCGCCAGAGCTGGTCAGCGACGTAAAAGTATTATTTGCCGCCATTTTCTTAAATTTCATGGTAACCATCATAAGCACTACCTTCAGTACAGCCACCTTTGCTACCAATCGATTAGATCTGACGGCAATGCGCACCATTGAATCCCAGGTGTTAAAAGGCGGTCTTTTGATTCTGGTGTTTTATTTCCTGCCCATAAAGGTAAGCTACATGGGCATCGCAACTCTGGCTTCCACCCTCTATTTACTAATTGCTTATATTTATTATACAAGAAAACTGCTTCCCGACATCGAAATCAGCCGCAGGCATTTCCGTATAAAGAAGGTAATTGAAATCCTGTCTGCCGGCATTTGGAATACGGTGATGCGTACCGGGCAGCTGCTTACAAACAGTCTGGACACCTTGATTGCCAATCTTGCCATAGGACCTACGGAAATGGGATATGTGGGAACCTCCAAAAGCATGGTGACTGCCATCAATATGCTTTATGAGACCATTTCCGCTGTGTTCACCCCCTCTCTGACAATCAGCTTTGCCAAAAACGACCGAAAGGAGCTGGCAGAAGACCTGACCTCCGCCATGCGGCTGACAGGCTTTTTTGCCAATATTCCTCTGGCATTTATGGCAGCCTTTGGGGTTTCCTTTTACACCTTATGGCTGAATAAAACCCAATCCTTATACGATCCTTCCATTATTTATGCGCTCACTCTCCTTACTATGTTCGGAACTATCGTAGGTGGAGCCATCAGCCCGCTATTTAATGTATACACCGTTGTCAACAAGCTGAAATGGAATTCCATTGTTACCCTGATTATGGGTGTATTGTCTGCCGGAACAGTCCTGCTTTTGATTGAAGTCACCGATACGGCTGCTACCTTCGGCATGTACTATATAGTAGGCATTTCTACAATACTTGGAATTATAAAAAACATGACCTTTACCCCCATGTATGCTGCGCACTGCCTGGGACTGAAAAAGACTATCTTTTATCCTACCATATTTCGTTACATCGCCGTAAGTTTGGGCATGATTTTAGTATTTATGGGCTTTAATCATGTTATCTCCACAACCAACTGGCTGATTCTGATTCTGGATGTACTTTTATGCGGCATAGCAGGTGCAGTTATCAATTTTATTTTTCTGTTTGGTAAAAAAGAGCGAAATATGCTGTTAGATACTGTGTTCCGTTTTGTAAAGAGAGGCTGATTATGAAAAGAGCATTGGGAATCGTTAGCACCACCTATCATCTGCTGGTCTTTTTGTTTCTAAAAGAAATCTATTTAACGGACAGCCAGATTGATTTAATCGTAACAGATAAGACACCTTATTTAGAAGAAGTTTATAAAAGCGGCCGCTTAAATCCTTATTTTCATAAGGTGCTTTTTGCTGATGGCAGAAAAATCAAAAATCCTTATAAATCTGCTGCTGTTACCTTTTTGGAAAGCTTTCTTTATAATCCTACCACAAAAAAGATTATGACTGGAAAACTGGGCAATTACGAGGATGTCTATTATGCTTCTCCCCATGTGCCGGATGAAATTGTAAAAGAAATCGGAAAGACTTTAATCCGCAAAAACAGAAACGTGCGGTTCCACCGTTTTGAAGATGGTTTTGCCAGCTATACCAAGGCTCCTGTTTCCTTGATCAATACGGAAATGGGCCAGAAGCTGTATCAAAAGCTTTTAGGCTATGATATACGCAAAATGGAGCATGAGCTTTATATGTTTGAGCCATATCTGGCAGAAGCTGATATTTCCTTTGATAAGATTCGGATTGAAAAGACTCCGGAAGTCATTGGCAAGGTCATTGAAATGGCTAAGAATATTTTTGCCTTTGAAAGTAAGGATTTTCCTGAAAAGTTTATGTTCCTGGGCCAGGGGACTGCTAACGGCATGGGGAATCCTGAAACGTATCAGAGCCTTATTTATGAAATCTGTCAGAAGGCGGGAAGCAGCAATTTTATCGTAAAGCCGCATCCGAGAGGCGCTTATGATAAATTTGATAGCACGATTTCCATTTATGAAGATTCCTGCCCGTTTGAGTTAGCAATGGCTAATGGTGTTTTGGAAGACAAAGTGTTGATTTCTTATTATTCTACCGCATGTGTTTCGGGGAAATTGCTGTTTCACAGCAAAAGCAGGATTATCTTTTTGTATCCCTTGGCCGGGGATTCCTTTAATGAAAAATGTGATTATGAGGAGTATTTTGGGAAGCTTCAGGAGACCTGTGAGGGGATTTATATCCCACGGAGCAGGGAGGAGCTGTTTGGGTTGATTGAGGAGTTTTCCTGCGATTAGATACAGGCATTTTCAGCTGTTAATAAATATAAGGAATCTTTGACTTTCTCAGAATAATTCCACTTAAAGACAAAAAGTTATTCCTTATGTATCCCTGCAACATGCCCTCATTTCCTTTTCTTTCAATAAACGCATTAAATTCATTATATAAGCTTTTTATAGTATCTCTGTCATTTTTCGGATTGTCTTTTGCAAAATTACTATACTTTTCTTCCCATTCATCTAACAATTCATTCTTTTTGGTGGTGCCTGCCACTTCTTCTATATTATGGAAATATTCCCGGATTCTTTCCGACATCTTCCTTAATGAAATGGGTGGTACCTTTATCTGTCCCTTGCTTAAAAAATAAGAAATACTATCAAAAACAGCATTCTGATTAAATCCCGGTCCTACGACAATCTCCGTAACCGGCCACCCCTCTCTAAGGCTTATATCTAAATACGGTTTTATGACGCTTCCTTCATTTCTAAAATCTACTCTTGGAATAAATGATTTGGAATTATTAAACTCAAACACCAGACGATATTCCTTTTCTGCACCAAAATCCGCTCTCTTTACAAAAGGAGCTATACCAAGCCAAAGCTGTATAATATTATCATCATAATCCATCATCCCCTTTTGCTCGAATTGCTCCTTCATCTTTTCTACAATTTTTTTCCCAGTTTGGTTATACTCCCTTTCACTCAAGACTTCTTTCGTAAAGTAATATACTTCTTGTGGCCGCATATGATAATTAACGCATTTCTTTCCTTTACCATTATAGGCCAGAAACTTATAATCCTTATTCTCAAATTCCATTTTTAGACTGACACCGGATTCTTTGGCATACATGGACCACTGGCTGAGTAAATCCCGTGCCGTCGTAAATGAAATGGAAAAACTATTCACTTCCCGCTCTCTCCAATCCAGATACACTTCTTCCGAAAGCTTTTTCTCAGCGGAACTTTTGAATTCATTTTCTGCATGTAAAATATAATCTCTTACTTCTTTTAAACCATTCAAATATTCCTCTGAATCATTCATGTACTTCATATTAGTGGCAAAAATATTTCCTTCACTTAAAATGTATCTCATTGTTTCAGTTGTAGTATAATAGTATAACTCCATATCCTTCCTTTCCTCTACTCTTCCTCTGCAATCTGCAATATCTGATTCTCATTCCAGGATAACTGATTGTCATAAAATCCAATCACATCTATATATTGATTGGCAAAATTCTGTACCAGCATGGATTTCAAATCCTTTCCTCCCGTAGTATAAAACCAAATTTTTCCTTTTCCTTTATCTGGCTTGTTATTAGCATACCGCACATTAATTCTTTCTCCAAAATTACTTTCCTCATCCAGATTCAGGTCAAACAGCATAAAAAGATTATCCCTGCCATAATACTGATCCAATGTACTATAAAAATCGGATATGCCAATCTTATCAATATCTGTTTCCAATGCCTCTTCCAACTGCTCTATGGCCTTTTTATACTCAGCAGGCATACTTTCACTTATTGTAAAAAAGAAAATCTTTTCTATTTCTACTCCTTTATTCTTTAGTTGCAACAAATTTTCCTTTGCACGCCATGGTGCATCTTCAATCAGCACTAATCTCTTCATCTTTTTCCTTTCCTACCTGTTCTGCATTATCACATTTTAAGAATTTCCAATATCTTTCTGCTAATATGGGAATCTCCAGCGAAAAATAGAGTTCCTCCCCGCACTTAATCCAATCCGCTTTTACTTCAAAATCACTTCCAAGCAGTTTTTCAATATTCCCTTTATATTCTAAAATATCCTTTGCTTTACAACGTTCTATATTTTCTGTTAGTTTATTGTACGACTCATGCATTATAGAACAAATAATACCTTTAATATATCGGGACATGCTCCATAAAGAAATGCCATCTTCTTCATTTGCCGGCGGATGTTTCAACTCTTTATTGATTTCTTCTGCTTTTCTTTTATCCCAACCTGCAAGATTGGCCATCCTTAAGTCGCCTTGTTTTGTTTTTGACAGGTAAACTTTTACTTTATCATCTGTTACACTACTTCTTCCTTCTACTCCTGCATTAAGTATTAACGAATACAGCAATAAATAAACCTCTCTCCCTGCATTAGCAACATTATAACATAATAATTCATCTGTGTATCCTATTTCTTCGTCTCCGTCAAACTTTTTTTCAGGCAGGACTTGGATTTCCAACGGTTCAAGGAACTTACCTCTGGTACAGTAAAAAGGAATCTCTTTATTAAAAATAGAATCTCCAGCCTCCCATTTTATTGTCGTTACATTACAACTATCTAGATAATAGTCTTTTTTCAGGCTTTTCCTATATATCTCACTTACATTTAAATCTGCCAGAAGTGTCAGTACATTACAGCGATAATATTTTTGATACTTCTTCGCGTCGCAGACCTGCTCATATTGCTTTAGTCGAACATCATTCTTCGTATGAGAATTTGCCTTAGAGCGATTGCTCATCCTTAAATCGCGGCTATTCGTTATCAGCTCATACAATTGACCGCCATCATTATCGCTAAAAATCTTCTCATTCAGCAAATAGTGAAACATCATACCATTCCTTACGTTATTTAATCTCTTTTCCTCCGTCTTCCTTTCTATCCATTCTGCATAAATAAAAATTGGATGCTCCTGTCTTCCTTCCATCTCCCAGACCAAATACTGATCCGTATAGTTAAGCACATAACCATACCCTTCATTTTGTTCGCTCCTTCTATAATTCTCCATGCGGCTAACCAATTTTGAATCAAATTCCTGCATATGGTTTCCTATAGATGTGCTATCTGCCAACAGTATGTATTCTTTCTGAGGAGAAATATTTAAATATTCTATTTTTTCACTAGAATTTATCTTTTGAAAACAATCAGCTAACTCATTATAATCGTTGCATATTTTGCTAATCCATTCATCATATTCCGCATCCGTTTCCATTACGATTTTCACGCTATCTGCATGAAAAATATTTTTTATCAAAACAACAATAAAATGGCATTTTTTCAATATTTCTTCCTGCTTTACAGATTCTCTTTTTTCTTTATTTAAATCTTCATTAAGCAACTGAAATAATACCATACTGCTTAATATTCCCACTTTACCTTCTTCTAAAAACTCCGCCTGATTATCCTTTCCTTCTTTTATATATCGGTAATCTTTCAATACCTGTTTAAAATTACCAAACTGATAATCCGTTAAAGCATTTTGTATTTTTGAGACCTGTTCTACAACCTCGAGCTCGCTACCGCAGTCCTTAAAATTACAAAAATCCACTTTAAATGTATTGTCAAAAGGAAATAAATCACATAACTTTTTAATGCCATCCAATAACACCCTTGTATTCTCTATGTACATTCTTTCTTTTACCAGTTTTGGCAGCAATATTGGTATTTTTTCCTCTGTGCCATACTCTTTTTCGTTATGAAGCATATAATCTAGCCAGGCGCTTTTACTTGTATCAGAATTTACACCTATCAGCTGCTTTACCAGTTGAAGATAATTTTTATAGAAAAAGGTGATTTCTTCAGTTAAAAAACGTTCCACATATTTTGTTATTTTGTTTATATTCTTTATCCTAATAACATAATTACTTTTTAGCTCCGTCAACTGCTTCAGTAACACTAAGAGCAAATCTTTCTTGTCTTTTAGTGAAATAACATTTCTTAACACTTTTTCCTCTAATAGCAATATTAGTTTTTGAATATCTTCTTTTAACAAATATCCCTTTTCTTCTTGAACAACAGATAATATCTCCTTCATGCCTTTTTCTGTCAACTGCCATTCTACCAACAAAAGCAAAATATCAAAGACAGCCTGCTTCATACATTTATTAAAAACTATGAATGGTCTTGACAATACTTTTAAATAGGATAAGAAATATTCATAACCAGCCTCTGACCGATGCATATAGTCAACCAGCAGCAATTGCAATATACCTTGAACCGCTTTGTCCTTATGATTGCCATGATTCTTTTCATTGATATAAGTATGAACGGTATGCGTACAAACCATTCGTCGATAAGCTCTTTCTTTTTTCTCTATATTTATTTCTTGATTTTCCTGTAAATAACTTTTTAAAGACTTTACTTTAAATTTTTCTTTTTCATTTTTCCAATAAGAAGACATCTTTAATGTAGAAGATGTACTATATAATATTTCAGCTTCTTTTTCTAATTTACAAATCACACAGGAATCTCCATGATTTCTTAATGAAGAAATAGCCAGTGTTCTAAAGGCAAAATAATCCTCATCCACTGCCTCTATGGTGCTGCTTCCTTTCTCCCAGCACCGCAAATATTGCATTTTGCTATACGAGGAATTCCTATCAACAAGAACAAATATTTTTTCAAATATATGCACTTTTATTTTTTTATAATTACTAGAATACAACGCTGCAACTGCTTCTACTAAACTTTTGGAACGCCAAAAAGTTCTGCCTGTTACAATACTATCATCTACATAATAGAACTTAATAATTTTTTCCTCCTCTGACATTTGCTCCAATTTTTCAAACATCAGACAAATATTAGAATACTTTGCCATAATATTGCTTCTGTACTCCTTATCCACGTCATCTCTGATAAGAATAGCAGCATCATGAAACACAATACGATTAACCAACTCCAAAAAACCGGCATTGCTAAAATGACTCGGGCAGAAAATCACATGGTATTCGTTGTTTTGCAGTTTGATTTTACTGCTTAAGAGTTTTAGCCATGCTTCAATCTCCTTGCTATATTGAACACTTAATTTTTCCGTCTGGACATAATACAAAAAATGATTCTCTCCGCGCCGTACGTGCGAATAAATCATGGAATCCTTCAAGCATTCCAGCTTTCCCTGCTCCTTTTCGATTTCCTCCCACTCAGGCATATGCAGAACATCATCCTCCTTTCCATATAAACCAAATGCCTGATTCGGAATTGTTGAGGCAGCATTTACTTCAATCAATGGTTTTTCATATAAAACATTTTCAGGAAAGCACATTCTACATTCCATTGCTTCCTCGTAAGATAAACAAACATCCACAAAAAATTTAGGCGCAATTTTCTTCCATACATTTTTTATGCCAACGATTCTATTATCTTGTTCTATTTTCCAATAATTATTTTCACCTTTTGGACCTACTAATACCAATACATAATGGTCTAATATATTATTTATGCAATTTTCCCCATTGTCATTACAAAACAGGTTAATCAGCTTTTCATTGGTCTTTAATGTGGAAGCAATTGGCACAATACAAACAATACTTCTATCTTTAAAATATTCCTTTCTTTCCTGAGCGGAATTCATATAATGACTATATCGTATTCTATCCACATGGGAATCCCCCCTGTTTTCCATCTCCCGTTCTAAGATTGCATAATCCACATCCTCTACATGAAATGTCTTTCTTATAATATTCATTATCTCAAACACCAAAGGCTCTGAATAAGTTGCATATCCATATAATGTAATTTTTTGAATTCCATTTAACCTATCAGCCAAATCCTTTACAATCAGATAAGCAAATCTTGAAATGAATAGTTTATTGCCAAACAAAAGCTCCGCTTCATAAAACAAATCCACATGTATGGTAGAACCCAATCGCATATGGGTGTCGTTTATCTTACATCCAAATGTTTTTTCCTGAATATCCTTTTCTATTATTTTTTTTGTATAATATTCAAAAAGGGTCTTGTAATTCTCCCCATTTAAAACCGGACACAGCACATCATATGGTATTATCTCTGTAATAATATCTTTTACCTTGGCAGTATCATTTACCGTACCGGTATCCACAATATTGGGAATGATATTTCTGGAAAAATTCATTTGTTCATTTAACCATACAGTCTTTCCATAATTGTCCGGAACTAAAATCACTTCATTATATGTATCTTTTGCAAATAAGGCAATTTGAAACTCATTGACTGTCAATGCATATACTGACTCATTATTTTGAAAGACAGAGGCTGTTGTGTGAATACAGGTATTAATAAAATCATCCCCACACTCATAGAGTACAAAATGAGGCAAATTTATCGTGCTAAGTTTTGTCAACATAATAGCCTTACAAAATAATTCACCATGTATACTTTTCCAGTCTGCTGCTGAAATGTACCATACCGCCGGCGCTTTTTGTTCGCATATTTCCATTATCTTATTAGATAAACAATTAATTTGAGTCTCTTTTTCTTCCTGTGAAGTATATATATGATTCGTATCCTTAATTTCCTCACTAATGATAGAATAGTTCAGGCACTTGCTAATCGTTCCTTCTATATCAATATCCTTATCTATACCTATTTCAGAACGCAATAATCTTTTCTGCAATTCCTTTATTGGTAGCAAAATAGTATATTTCGTTCCAGGTAAGCACTTATCCCCCGACACCTTTTTCCATGATTCTCCCTGTAATGATTCATGGCCAGCATGGCTTTCTAAAACAAATCTTCCATTACTTTGTTTTATAATATTTTCAAAAATTCTAATTCCAAAATGTTTTCCTATGTTATTTCTGTTCTCATAATAGGATATCCATCTCTTTCTATTCCTTTCAACCCTGCCTTCATCTAATCTTCCCCTAAAAAAATCAATTGGCACAAAATCGAAAAATAAATCCCTCAATCCATCATCTTTCATTTTAGCCAAAAAATTTTGTGCTATATTGCATCGCTTGCAGCCATCCGTATAATCCGCAATAATCACTTCTAAAAAAGTTCCCTTATCCTCGCTTTTATTCTTATCATATTTATTTAATATGTATTCTGATTCACCACTATAAATACGAAAGGAAAATATGCCTTCTTTTGCAGACGAATGAAATACAATATTTTCCAGCAGTTGCATGCATCCATTTGCATACAGCTTCATCTGCCGTACAAATGCATATAGCTGTTCCATTCCAATTACGTTTTTCTTTTTGCTGAATTCCCTCAGGGAATAGGTCAAAAAAGTCCATGACAATATATTCATAGAAGCAAATGCATCCACTATTTCTTTTAATGATTCCTTAGGAAAACAACTTTTGTTTTGCTGCAACAGAGCCATGGAACCATATAAAATTTCATTTCCGCTTATTTTTTGCAAATCTGCCTTGTTTGATAATAGCTTTAGGATTTCCTCTGGTAAGATATATTCTGTAATACTAGAACTAAATAGATTTAATAGGCTGGTATCCACCCACTGTACCGGAAGAAAATGAGTCAGAGCACCTATTGCTCTTTTTTGTAACCTTTGTATACCTCCCTGCCTCAAATAATAATATACATCATTATAAAATTTATCATTTTTACTTATGGTTGAAAAAAAATGAGATACCTTAAAATAGTCCCTCTGTTCTCCTCTAAATAAAAACATGATTCTCAGATTTTTATAATACCGCTTTATCAATATCAAATCACACAATTCACTTATGTCATCCAGTATATTCATATTTAAAACCACACAGAATATCACCTCAAATCCATTCAAACCCATATACATCTTTTCAGGTTTATTAATATCCTTAAATTCCATCCTGTGATTTTCTATATATTTCATAAGAGCTAGGTTTGAGGGTATATTATCCTTTTCTACAATTTTGCTTTTAAAGTTAGCTACATCCTTTTTTTCAAACTTTTCTTCATTAGAAAATTTTGCAATAAAATTGCTTGTCATATGAAATAATTGTTCTTCTCTCTTAACTTCATTTAAAAATATCAGTATTTTACTCATTTCGCACCCCGTAAATCATTCTTCTAATCGCACACTCAATCAATAACCATACTCACAATATATTATTTGCTTTCACTTTTACTGGAAAACAAAAACAAATGCTTTCGTATATTCTAACACGAAAGCATGAAGCTATACAACTTATTATTTCATTTTTATTCTAATATAAAGAAAAACAATTTTATTTCATGCCTGTGTTAATATGTTTATAATTTCGAAATCAGTAAATATCCCCCAAAGACAACTGCTCATATACCTGTTCTGTTGCTATATCATTTAAAAACGCTTCCAACCTAACTCCTTTTTGTTCTTGACACAAGCCAATTTCGGAAAATTTGCTTCGTATTTTCCTTTAGCCGTCAACTTTCAAAGGATGCTCGCCGTGTATCGGCTTATCGGTTATCAGTATCCGGCACAAACTGATCCGGATAAATATCACTTCCTGAATAACCACAGACCCCCATCCGGGGTGAATTACAGACTGCCAACAGCACGTCTTCCCCGCAGGCATGAGTTTTACTGCACTCCTCACACAACAAACCGGCTCCGTCCCAGACACACTGTGTACAAATAGCTACCGCAGGTTTTTCACCACACTCATCACATATGAGCGCCAGAGGATTATTTCTCGACAAAATTGTCAGTTTTTCTTTTTTCCAGTGCCCTATTCTATAATTTACTACCTTAATCATAAGCTCGGTAGTCGATCCAAAATCGTATTCATAACCAATGACCATGCCTTTTTTTAACAGAGACTCCAACTTATAATTCATGCTTTTGGAAGATCCTCCCCAAAAAACATCCTCAACTGGAACTGCATCATAGCTAATGCCATTTATGTTAAACGCACTCAAATGGCCACAACATTCCAGCCATATGTCTCTTAGGAAAGAATCTATATCTTTCAAAGTCGCCGTCTCCTGTATTTCGATAAACAGCCAGTAATCTCGATTGTACTTTGAATAAACAGCCAGCTGAAAATATCCACATCGTCTGCTCCCTTTCTCGGCATCAAGCTGCTTTAGCCACTCCTTACAGGCTGACAAATGCCTGTTCATGTAACTCATCGTATACTCTTTCCCGCAATACTTACATTTTCCTTTTGTTAGTTGACTCATACTAATTTCCTCCTTTTGCAAGAGGTCTTCACTTTTCCTTTTATTGGTAAATTGTAGGCATTGATGTTCTTTGACTTTTCAGACTTGAATTCAGAACGGCCTTTCGCCAGAAAGTTAGAATATAAATGCTCTTATGTATTTTAGCATAAGAATATGAAATTGCGCAATATAATTTTCTAAAATATGATATTTTTACAATTCTGTATAAGTCCTTATCTTTTCTACATACAGCATGTACTGGTACAAGGTAGGACAGTTCCTTTTTAGTTCCTCGTTATAGCCGGATGTCATTTTTCATATTCATCTAAACATGCACATAACTGAATATTACCGCAGAATATCTCTCAGATGCTGACATTGATCCGGAACTTAGATACATGTCATAATATTTACACAAATATTTTAAGGACAGACTATTGGCATGTATCGGCATATTTTAAAATATCCTTAATTTATGTCTGCTTTCTTTTCTACGATTCCCCGTTATCCACATCCATTTTCTTCACTTCGCAATCCTTCTTATAAAACCCAATTGCATATTTTTTCACATTCTCATACCCATCACGATAAAATTCTTCCGCATATCCTCTCTCTTCAATCTGCTTAAGCCCTGCACTGCATACCTCTTCTAATCCTTTAAAAGATTCTGCAATCTTAATCTCCAAAATGATAGCCATTCCCTTTCTGCTTGGAGTGCACATTGTAATATCTGTACGGCCATTTCCTGCTTCTCTGTTGGACTTTACAATATAATCGGATGCCTGGCTTAGCATTCCAAGCATAAATCCATGATAAAAATTCTCTGCATAATCATAAAAGCTAATGGTCTTCAAAAGCTGGCTTCCAATCACCTCTTCTGCCGTTTTGCAATCTTCCTGCTCAAAGGCCTTATACAAATGTGACAAGTCTTCCTTCTTAATTTCCTTTCGAAACCAGTCCATAATAATATTTTCATAAATATATTTCACTTCTTCATCAGGTATTGCCAGCTTCAGCCTTATATTTCTGCCTTCCGATACATCTTCACTCTTTTTGAGATATCCGGTAAAAAACAAAAAATTCCATAGGTTATCATCACTTTTTTCTATTTCATCATAGGTTATCTCCTCATGAATGGTTTTTTCAACGCTTTCTCCCTCAATCAGCCTCTCCAGCTCTCTCTTTGCTGAAATATCCGCCTTTTCCACCAGAGTTCTGACAATATCATTGGAACTGGTATTTGCCCAGTATGGCCTTGGAAAGAAATGTTCATTCTCCACAATATCCTGAATATATTTCATTACGCTCCATGGATTATAAACTTCCGATTTTCCAAACCAATAACCATCATACCATTTTCTTACAATTTCTATTTTATCTTCCCTGCCATAAAATCGTAATGCTTCTTCTACTTCCTGTTTACTAAATCCAAAATACTCAGAATACAAATCACTTAAAATTGATATCACATTCAAATTATTAAGTCCCGTGAAAATGCTTTCTTTACTAATCCTAAGACATCCTGTTATTACCGAAAACTCCAGATATGGATTTGTTTTCAAGGCTGATTCAAATAATGTCCGGATAAAACCTGCCATATCATCATAAAATCCTGACAAATATGCGCTTTCTAACGGAACATCATATTCATCAATAAGAATAATTACCTTTTTCTCATATACCTTATACAGACATTCGCTTAAGAAACGGACAGCGTCATATATCTGTGCCGGCTCTGCTGTTTCGGCACAAATATCCCTATATCTCTTTTTCTCTGCCTCTAACAGCCTTGTACTCTTTAATATATGGCTATGTCTTTTAAATTCTTCTGCCAGTTCTCTTGCAATCATAACATATGCCATTTTAAAGTCCCGCTGTTTCGCAGATTTTAAAGTAAGAAAAATAACCGGATACTGTCCTGATTCATGCTGATATGCACTGCCTGCCTGACTGATTTTCAGCTTTTCAAACAAATAAGAATTATCTATCGCATTCCCCTGAAAATCATATGCCTTTTCAAAATAATATTTTACCATGCTAAGAGAAAGGGTCTTTCCAAATCGTCTTGGCCTCATAAAAAGATTCACAACACCCTTTTTATCCAACAGCTCTTTAATAAACAATGTTTTATCCACATAATAATATTCTTTTGTGATAATGTCTTTAAAATCATCTACACCTATTGGCAAAGGTTTGTACTCCCCCATAGCAAGACCTCCTCGTTAAAAATCATTCTATCACATATTCACACCGCTTTCCATGAAAATCCCATCTTTTCTTTTTTATGAAACTATTGCTTTCATTATCTCTTCCTCCATGGGAAGCAATTCTGTATAAGTCCTTGTTGTGTAAAATAGGCCCCTTAAGGACATGTTGGAATTCACCATCGACTGGTGCTCATATAATCTCCAATCTGCCTTTGCATTACTTTAACTACATCTTCTCCCTGCCTATATGCATATATCCATTCAACTGTTTTTCCAATCATTTCCTTAGCATCCCATCTGGGCTTCCAACCTAACTCCTTTTTAATCCTGGCACAATCCAATTTTAGAAAATTTGCTTCGTGAGGTCCTGCTTCTCCTTCCTGATGCCATTTTAATCCGTCGTCCGCAATACAGTTCCACTGGCTGCAAAATTCCGTTACCATCTCCCTGGTTGTCAGGCAGGACTCTTCCCCCGGCCCCACATTATAGCTTCCTGCATATTTCAAGTCCTCATACTGCTTCTCTGCGATAAGCAGATAGGCAAATACCGGTTCCAGCACATGCTGATAGGGTCTTATAGAATAAGGGTTTCTTACAGCAATCTCTTTTCCTGCTTCTATGGCCCTAAGACAATCCGGTATGATCCTGTCCACCGCAAAATCTCCCCCGCCAATCACATTGCCTGCTCTTGCTGTGGAAATGGCAGTTCTCCCATCCTGAAAAAAGGAATTCCTATAGCTTTCCGTTATCAGCTCGGAACAGGACTTACTGTTTGAATAGGGATCATAGCCGTTTAATTCCTCATTTTCCCGGTATCCCCACTCCCATTCTTTATTTTTGTACACCTTATCTGTTGTTACATTTAAAAAAGAGCGGACGGATTTACTTTCTCTGACACATTCCAGTATATTTACCGTCCCCATCACATTTACATCATATGTATAAACAGGATTCTTATAGGATTCCCTCACAATGGGCTGGGCAGCCATATGAATGACGATTTCCGGCTGTACCTGCTCAAAAACCTGTCTTAAATGGACTAGGTCACGAATATCTCCTTCCACGTAATCAATAGCCTTTTCTATTCCGCTTAATTCAAACAGACTTGGGGCAGTAGGCGGCTTCAAAGCATATCCGGTTACTCTGGCTCCCATTTCTGTTAACACATGACACATCCATGTGCCCTTAAATCCCGTATGCCCGGTCAGAAGTATTTTCTTTTCTTTATAAAACTGACTGTTTATCATTTTCTGCCCCCTGCAAATATTTTCTATTTACTGGATAGATTGCACTTTCATTCATTTTCCAATGCTTCCATAATCCTATCCGCCATATCATCCAGCATTTCCCTGCTCATCCCCGGATATACTCCAATCCAAAAGGTATCCTGCATGATTCTGTCAGTATTTGTAAGCTCACCTGCAACCCGGTAGCCTTTTTTTGCCTGCCGCATTTCATCAAAGCAGGGCTGTTTGATCAGATTGCCTGCAAAAAGCATTCTGGTCTGCACTCCATGCTCTTCTAAGTACTGTACGATTTGATTTTTGCTTACACCCTCTCTGCATGTAATCATGTAACCAAACCAGCTTGGATCGGAATCCGGACATGGCTTTGGTAAAATCAATTTTCCTTCCGCTCCCTGCAGCCTTTCCGACAAGTATGCAAAATTCCTCTTTCTTGCCTCTACAAATCCGGGAAGTTTTTTCAGTTGGGCACATCCCACTGCTGCCTGCATATCGGTAGCCTTTAAATTATAGCCAAAGTGGGAATATACATACTTATGGTCATATCCCAGAGGAAGCTCTCCATATTGTTTATCAAACCTGTGACCGCACATATTATCCTTTCCCGAAGAGCAGATACAATCTCTTCCCCAGTCACGGAGTGAGCGGATAATCTTATTCAGCAATGAATCATCCGTATAGACTGCTCCTCCCTCCCCCATAGTCATATGATGGGGTGGATAAAAGCTGGAAGTGCCTATATCACCAATCGTACCAGTAAATTTCCAACTGCCATCCATTCGATAAGCACTGCCTAACGCATCACAGTTATCCTCTACCAGCCATAATCCATTTCGCTGGCAAAATTCCTTAACCGTTTTTAAATCAAAAGGATTTCCCAATGTATGAGCCAGCATAACCGCTTTTGTTTTTTCCGAAAGAGCATTCTTCAGCATAGTCACATCAATATTATATTGGGGTATTGTCACATCTACAAAAACGGGCACTGCTCCGTATTGGAGCATAGGTGTTACTGTAGTGGGAAATCCTGCTGCCACTGTAATGATTTCGTCTCCCGGCTTTATCCTTTTATCACCTAAAAGTGGAGAAGTCAAAGCCATGAATGCCAGCAGATTAGCCGAAGAGCCGGAATTTACTACCGAGCAATACTTTATTCCTAAATACTCTGATAATTCCTTTTCAAACTGCTCCGTAAATCTTCCTGCTGTCAGCCAGAATTCCAATGCGCTGTCTACCAGATTTACCATTTCTTCTTCATCATAGACCCTTTTTGCATAAGGAATCCGGTCTCCGGCTTTATATTCGCCCGTATTATGATAGGTCCTGCAATACTCTGCTACGGATTCTAATATTTTTTTTCTAGCTTCTGATTCGTTCATTCCTTTAAACATCTTAATCATTCCACTTCTTCCATGGTGCAGTACCATTATTCCAATATCTTTCCAACATATTCTTTTCCCTTATATTATCCATACACTGCCAAAAACCCTTATGAGTATAAGACATCAATTCCCCTTCATTGGCTAATTTTTCCAATGGTTCCTTTTCAAAAACTTCATTATCATCAGTAATATAGTCAAAAATCTCCGGATTCAAAATCATGTATCCTGCATTTATCAGTGAACCATCTGCCAGTTTTTTTTCTCTAAATGATTTTACGGAATTATCCTCTGCAATATCTAAAATCCCTTTTTGCTGTTCCAGCATTACTGCTGTCAACGTTGCAATTTTACCGTGTCCCTGATGAAACTTAAGAAGCTCTAAAATATCCACATCACAGACACCATCGCCGTAAGTCATCATAAATGGCTCATTTCCAATATATGGCTGCACACGTTTGATTCGCCCACCGGTCATAGTATCAAGTCCCGTATCCACTACAATAACCTTCCACGGTTCACATTGTTGCCCAAGAATAACTCTTTCTTTTCTGCCATTGGTAAAATCAAAAATAACATCATTATTATACAAAAAGTAATCGTTAAACCACTCCTTAATTATATGCTGTTTATACCCGGCACAAATAATAAATTCGTTGAAACCGTAGTAAGAATATTCTTTCATAATGTGCCAAATGATCGGTTTCCCACCGATTTCAATCATAGGCTTTGGTTTGGCCTGGGATTCCTCTGAAATTCTGGTTCCCCGTCCGCCTGCCAGCAATACTACCTTCATAAATATTTTCTCCTATCTATGGTATTCCATATACTTTTATAAAATGTGACAAGTTCCTTTATCGTATATTCATAATCAGAAAAAGTAAACTTTCCCATCTCTTTTAATAGGCGGCCATTATCCCCTGTATATTCTCTTTTTAGTGTATCATTTTCTACTATAATATCCTGTGAAACATCCATCACTCTTTTTATCATTTGAGCCAGTGATAATAAGTCTATCTTTCTTCCACTGCAAACATTGTAATGCTTATAGGCAGGTTCATTTTCAATGAACCACTTCACAATTTCACCTAGGTCATCAATCCATAAATAATCAAATACTACGTTTTGGTGAATGATAATAGGCCCACCATTTAAAACTCTGCAGATTGTATTGGAAATAAATCTCCTATCCCATTCTTCATATTTTCCATACACACCAAATAATCGCAAATCATAAACATTATCCAGATATTTTGTTTGCTTTGCCATAATGTATTTCGAAAAACCATATGGATCCTGCGGAATAAATGTTCCAAAAAATTCTTCTTTCATACTGGGAACATAATTGTTCATATCATATTCTGCCCCACTTCCGAAATACAGCATTTTGCCAAAAAGCTTCTGATTTTTTTCAAGATGAAAGAACATTTGTAAATTCCCATTCAAAGAATCATATGCCGAATTTTGCTTATTACGGGTTGTATTAACATTAGCAGAATGAATGACAACATCAAACTTTTCTTTTTCTAAATAACTGAACACTGCGTCCCCATCCAATAAATTCAGCTCATCATGTGTTGGTGCCTTTATGACATATTTATCTTGTAACCGTTCTTTTAAATTCCTTCCAATAAAACCGCTTCCACCCGTAATCAATATTTTTTTCATCCTATCATCCCCATCTGCATTCCTCGTAAATCATCATGGCCATATATTACTTTGAGCAATTCCATTAAAATAATCATCATTATTAAATACGGATTTCATATGTTCCGAAATCAAAGTATCCGATTGGAACAAATATCCATAAATCTTATCACTAAATTCAAGCTGTGGCTTCCATTCCCTAAATTCTCCGTATAATTCAAAGTAATTCTCTGCATAATCGCTTAAAATTGCATCTTGTACTTTTTTCATGTAAAAAAATTTAATATTTTCTTTTTCCTCATAAATAAATCTGCCCTCTTCTCCAACACAAATCAGAGAAGCATCCGGATCTGTCAGTATGCACTCCAGCACTAAATAATATTTAGACAAGTTATATTCCGAAAGATAAGAGGTAAAATTGCCATATGCTGTCCGGACATCTGCCTGTGAAAGCATCTCATTTGGCAAATTCATAGTGGCAAAATACCTTCCCTGAAACTGAGAATCTAACAGTTTTTGTAAATAATATTGTACTGTTCCTCCTGCAACAAAATCAAATAAGACATATTTATGTCCATCACTTATATGACAGCTGTCCAAATATGCAAGATAATTATTTTTTTCTATTTGAGCTTCATGAAAAATTCTATTTTTATGAGTTAACACAACATTCTTCAACTGTTGTTCATTAACATCATGCACATCCTTTTCCATTTCTTCATCCACAATTTCCAGTGAAAGTCCAAATCGCTTTTCCAATAATTCCCCTATTGTCCCCTGAAAACTTCTTGACAGTATTTGTAAAATATCACTTTCTGACTCTATAGCCGGCACCATAACTGCCCTTCTCGAACACTTTATATAACAGCTCGGAGGAATAGACTGATATTTGGATATCCTGTCATATAATTTCTTCATAAAATATCCGTCTCTTGACGGAAATATCAGCATGTCATAATCAGTAATATCACTATGTATCAACCATTGGACAAATTCCAGCATCATTGGAGCTACGAAACATGTCCCCAAACTTTCCAAAGAACGAATACTCACTTTTCCTTTACTTTCTGTCAAAGCAAATGGATCATTCAATAATTTTGCTGCTATCAAGCCCAAGATTGCCCGTTTTTCTTTTGAATCAAGCTTAGCCATTATTTCCTGCATATTGGATGCCATCAATAACTCATAAGCGCTATATATGTGAAATACATCTACTCCTGCCTGTTTCCCCCTTTCTATGTCATTATATCTGTTGTCCCCTATATGTAAAATCTTGCTGTTTTTTTCGTTTTCTATGAGACAGGAAAATAACTCCCCCGTCCTTTTTTCTTTTTTACAGTCACATGATACAAACACTTCTTTGAATCCTGTAATTCCCAAATCCTGAAGCATTTCTACAAGCAATTTTGCTGGTATATACATATCAGAAACCAAATAAATTCTTTTTCCTTTATCCATGGACCATTTATAAATCTCCACCATTTTTGCTCTTTGAATCAGACACTTTTTTTCAATTTCAAGCTCTTTTTTCCAATATTTGTTAATAAGCCTGGCATCAACATGATAATCTTCCTGCATTTTTTTATAAATATCACCAATGTCAGGAACTCCCTCACATGCCTTTTCAGCTTCCATTCTCCAGCTTTTAAATGGTACATCATACCCTTCGTTTCTTCCCCATTCTTCCACAAGCACAAAAATATCTTCCGGTTCCAATACCTTTCGCATAATTAACGTATCAAAAATATCAAAAGAAATCACTTCGTGTGCTTCAATTTCCTTTTTTAAATCTTCTTCGGTATAGTTCCAATACTCCAACAAGCTATTATCAAAAGGTTTTTCATTCTTTTTAATTTCATCTCCCCTATAATTAAATATCTTAATACCATGAGCTGATGATAAATGCTCTATTCTCTTATAGATAATGTTAATAACAGAATCTCTTGCAATTATGACAATCAATGGTTTATTAGAAATGACCTCCTGTTCATCCAACACTTTAAATCCATAAATAGTCTGTCCCACTGTTTTGCTGTCCATTAATCCAATAATATTATAATCTTTTGCTCTGCACAAAACCGCTTCCGTATTTTTACCAATTCCATAAATTACAATCGGTTCTTTTTTATGGCTCTCAAACCCCTGCTTAAAAAGCCTTACTATCATTTCCTGTTCTGTCTCCAGCATATTATCCCTTTTCATAACTTTCTTTTAATGTCGCCTGTTGTTTCAAATGTTCATATTCTTCTCTATTGACTATTGTGTATGCCGATTTTTTCATATTGCCGGTTATTTGAATGCCAGCTTCTATTATTTTGTTAGGCAACGTCCCTAAATCACAATAATTACATGCCTCAGCATAATTACTGTAATATAATTTTTTTATTTTATCTCTAATACCGTCTACGGATTCTCCCTGTGATAAATCAAAATAATCTTCTTCGGCTTCATATGCGCCTAATCCATGCATTCTTGCACTTCTGGCACAAGTATGGAACTTTCCATTGTGAATTCCTTTCATCAACCTGCTTTGCTCACAATTCAAATAAGAAAACTGCAATTCCTCTTTTGTACGATTGCGGCATTGAACTCCTCCCATATCCGTCCATGTCTGTTCAGTTAATACTTTAAAAATAATTCCCTGCCTTTCAAACAAGGCAATCAACCGGCTCATTCTTTCCAAATGTCCATAATCACTTATTTCTACCATAATTTTAGGATTCTTCAACAAATCAACTATATCTTCACTTGGAATAATCGTACTATTTGTAATCAACATAATACCCAATACCTTTTTTTGATGAATGAGATATTCCAACATCTCTTTCAAATGAGGGTATAAAAACGGCTCACCGCCAATTGTAATCCTGATACATTCATCAATAGCGGAAAAAAATATCTCCAAATCCTTTATGTTTTGTGAAATATCCACATCAGCTGGACTTTCAAACATGGGAAGCAAAGAGGAACATCCTTTACACCTTAAATTGCATCTGGTTGTAGGCATAATCATGACCCTTGGCAATACTAGTGGCCTTTCTTCCCCTTCTTTTCCTATTATGAACTTTTTTTTCTCCTGGACCAATTTCTCCCTTTGCTTTCCGAAAATATTATTTTGTTCCAATACCGACTCATATTCCCGAATACATTCATTTAATATTCTATTTTCGAAAAATTCCCAGCTGTCAGAAGCATAATTTACCTTCAAATGCGGATAAGAATATATTTCCAATTCCTCTGGCAGAGTCATATGATTTAACTGATAAATAATATCCCGGTAATATCCCGATGTCACCAAAAGACAGGTTTTATCATCGAAATGCTGCATAATGTCTTCCGGCTTAATAACCAGATATTCTATTCCCTGCAATAAAATGGTCTTCCCCTGCTTTTGGGCAGCATTGTCTATACAGCATACTACCGCTTCCCTAATTTCCTTATGCTTCAAAGCTTCCTCTGCCATCAGACCTGTTCCAAAGCATAATATTTTCTTTTTATTTTCTTTAATGTATTGTAAAAATTCCCTCAGCGTACCCTCAAACATATTAAACAACCATTGAAAGTGAAATAAACCTTTCTAATGGAATGCCTCCTTTCATCAAATCATCTGTTATCTCTCGAAAATAAAATTCAGGAGTAACTAATATATACGTGTTTTCTGCAATCAGGCAAAGCTGCTCTATTCCAATAACTGGAATTCCATCATAACCGCCCCGATATTCTTCATACCTCTTATCAATAAAAAAATGAACCTTTACATCTGTATTTTTTATATCGTCATATACCAGCTTTCCAATACCATTAATGCCATAAATAGCTATATCCATCGCTTCTTTTTCTAACAATAATTGCCCCAAAGAACGGTGCTGAACCTTATGCTGCAGCCATTTTTGTAAAGTATCATGAACATATGCAAACTGTTCTACATCATATACTCCATTATACATGCTCTCTTACCCCCACTGCTTCATAAAGAAATTCCATGGACTTTTTCTTCTCCAGCTTATATTTTTCCTCAACTGCTGTATAATCACACTCCATTGTCACCCTGCCAATGTCTCTAAAATCAGTAAAACATCTATCCTGAAGCCCTAATCTTTCAACCATATCTGCAACCCTTGTAAGTAATGCTCTTTTTGCTGTATATGTATAAAATGGCTTGCGAAAAATTGTAGCAAAACAGGTTCCATGAAAAGAATTGGTAAAAATACATGCTGCATTTTTCACATATCCCAAAAATTCCTCTGGTCCCGCAAAAGCAAAGCACTCAGAGCCCTCTGGAAATACCCTGTCCGGATAATCGGCAAAGTAATGTATGATTCTTAATCCAAGCTTTTTAGCCAACAAAATAGTATAATCAACTACTGCTGGATCATGGGTAAGAAAATAAGATAACAAATAGGGGCTTCCTTTCATAATATCATTTTCAACCATAATGGACTCATAATCCTCTTTTTTAAGAAGTAATGTAGGATCCAAAACATCCATTACCTGCCTATCAGTAAATCTTTGTAATACCTCTTTGCTACTCCTTTCCCTTATGGACACTCTGTCCATTTTAGGAAGCAGTCTTTTATAGATTTCATCATCCTCAGTATTATTTCTGTTTGTCACAATCATACTTGCCCCATAAGAAACACGCTTTTTATCATCTGGAACAAAATCCAAAAAATAAACTGGATCAAGATTTGAAAATTCTTTTCCCCATACAATATCACTACCAACAATATATACATCAAAATCCCTTGGAAGCAATCTTGAATCATAAATATAAGGCTCCCTGACTGCCAGATGCTCTCTGCGAAAGGCTGAAAATATTTCCTTTTTCTCTTCATATTTTTTCTTCAGTTCTAAAGATTTAAAATACTCATATTGACGTACATCCGGCATATAAGGCAATATTTCAACCTTTTCTCCCGTAATCCTTTCCAGTGTCCTTTGCAATGCAAATGCCTGAAGTGCTGTCCCAAAGTTATTATAAAAAAATAATGTCACAATAGCAATTTTCATATTTCTTCACCCATTTAAGAATGCTTTTCCAGAAAGCGCTCAATATTTGCAAAATCATCAAAATTCTCTGCTACCTTTTCATCCGGCCACTCCCACCATTTTATTTTGTTCAACATTTCTATTTGTTCCAGACTGTAACGGTATTTAAGCACTTTTGCTGGAACACCCCCTACAATTGCATAACAGGGAACATCCCTTGTAATCACTGCTCCCGCTGCTGCAATTGCTCCATCACCTATTTTTGCTCCATTGCAAATAGTAACATTCTTTCCCAGCCATACATCATTTCCAATGCTGCAACGTTCTCCATTAATCAGATTTGATATGGGAATATTTTTAACCTTATCCCGGAAAACGGGAATATCCTCCATATCAAATCCCTGAAACAGAGCAAAAGTAGAAACCCCCTTCAAATTATGATTTCCTACTACACTACAACCATCTGCAAAGCTGCAATAAGCACCTATCTTTTCTATGGAATATCCCGTATTATTTGCAAGAATGCTATTTCCTATTGTATGCTTTCCAACTTTCATAGGAAATACATCAACAATATTAAGCTCCTGATACGGCATAAGAATTTCCTGTATTTCCATAAGAACCTTTGGATTTTTTGTTGCTACCAGTATAGTTATTCCTGATTTATTGAGAGTATATAAATATTTTGTATTTTTTATAAAATCCAAGGTTCCACACTTATAATCATCAATAACGCACAGTGGCTCTATTCCAAACCTTTCTTGTAAAACCCGCCTTACCGCATAGCCTGCAATTCCGTATGGATAAATTATAAATTTCCGGTTTCCCTGCACTAACTGCTCACTGATTACTTTTTCTATCGTTTCAACTACTGTCATTATTTTCCCTCTTGTAGCCTCTGTATAATTTGATCGGCACATTTCCTAACATCATCATTGGATACACAAACGTCACAATCCCTGCAATATGGAATTTTTCTTCTGTTACCGCTTAAATGTGCAATTCTAAATCCTTTAAGTTTATTGGAATTCCACAAATCCTTCAGTGAACAATCCCGGACATTTCCATATTCAGTTGCAAATTTCCAATCCTGAGGACATACCCCCACACTTCCATTGGAATGAATTGCCATATTGGTAAGTGCAAAAGAGCAGATTTTATCCTCATCTTTCATATCACCTATATTTCCCGCCTCATAATTTCCTTCCGGCACATATGCATCAAATTCAGACCATGCCTGTGTAGTATCCTGAATATAGCTATAATCAGAAATCGGCTCAAAAATGTCATAAAATTGATTAGCAGCTGCATCATCTGCCAAAGCAACATTCAAGGTCTTTACAGACACCTTTGTATTTGTTCCCCTGCTTACCTCATATAGATTTTTAATATTGCTGATAAACTTTTTTAAATCTATATTTATCCCACAAATTTCCTTATAATCCTGCTCTGTCAATGCTTCAACTGAAATCCTGACCATATCGATTCCAGCCGAAACAAGCTGTTGATTTAATTTAGGTGTAAGCAAAAATCCGTTAGTAGTACATCTTACTTCACGGCACAGCTTCCTTTCCTTAATTCGTTTTACCATCTCTATATATTGAGGATGTAAAAGCGGCTCTCCAAATCCATACAAATTAATTACCTTAATCTGCTCCGAAAATTCCGCTAAATCATCTAAAACTTTTTCGAACATTTGCATGCTCATCTTTTTATGACGTTCCAAGGACATAAAATCGCTATGATTGCAGGGACAGAATTTACATGAAAAATTACAGGCGCCACAAGGATCCAGAAACACTACAAATGGTGTGGATAATGGTACTGCCTTTCCTAAATCCGTTCTTGCATTTGAAAACTCAAGTCTATCTCTATTTACCATGGAATTTTCTCCTTTCATCTAGTTTTTCATAAGTCTTTCTGCTATTCCTGTTCCGGAATAGCATATAGTACCGTATCATCCGTTATCGTAGTATGTAACCCCAGGTACAGTTTATAAAACGGAAAGTTATCTAATATATGGATAGGAATTTTAAAAAATTGTTCCGTTGAATGATAAATACTAATTGCAAGAATAGGGTGATTCTTTTCAATCAGCCTTTTTGCACCCATAAGTGCCGGAAGCTCTGAATCTTCAATATCCATTTTTATCATAGTAACTCTTTCATTCTCCAATACCTGATCCAAAACTGCCAATTGAGCTTGTTTCTTTCCATCAGTGCTAATAGAAGAACCTAAAGTATCTGTTAAAGCATTATAATAAGCAATCCCTTTTTCAGAAAACACCCCAAACGGATATAATACAATTTTATTTTGCAGGTTAGGCGTTAATTGTGCACAATTCTTTTCCAACTCCGAATAAGCAGCACAATCCATTTCAAAACAATGATATCTTTCAAAATCATCCCCAAACAGTTGAACAAATTCTTTTAAAGAATCTCCATTATAAGCACCACAATCCACTATAACCGCATTTTCCACATGCTTATAATAGTCGGAATTAAAATACTGGACAGGCTCATAAAATCTTTCCAGAGGATTATCCGCAAACGGAGATGGATTATCAACAAATTTCAATTTCAACAATTCCAAAAAAAGAGCTCTGGAATGCTCATCTCCTAAAGCCTCCATAATCCTGCCCGCACTGTCTAAACACTCCCGGTACGATAACTTGTAATCATTTGTATAATATGCTATAAATTTCAAAACATTTGGCATTACATAGGGGAATTCACTTAACTGCTGGTTAATATCTCTGTTATAGCATCGTCCTGCTCCCTTATTAGTTGCCGATACCATAACAAATGTTTCATCCTTTAAAGCAAGAAGACTTGAAAAATCAATAAACCGCACTCCTGAAATCATCATGTCAATTTTATCCTGATTATTATCACAAAAAAAGTCTACCTGTATTTTATGCTTTTTTAACCAGTTACATAAGGTCGTACCTAATACCCCGCCTCCAAAGATGCAGAAATATTTATGCTCCTCTCTCTTCTGTTGGAAGTACCTTTTCATTCCTTCCGTTTCATAAAACCTGAAGCCATTTTCATATTGCTCTTTAATAACTTGTTCTGCACGATCTCTATACACCATGAATCCACACCCCTTCGTTAACACCATTCGAAAATCCTTTCCTTTTCTAATGCTTCCGCAATAACCCTGCCTGCCTCCTGACTTATATGAACGCCATCTATATCCGAATATTCCGTTTTTAATGCAGTATCATTCTCATTAGTGACTAACGCCGCTATATCCACTGCAGCATCAAAAGGGGAATTCTGCAATATCCACTGATTAATTGCCTTTCTCAAATGATTTTTTTCACTTGTATAAAATTCATTTATTTGTCTTGGAGTTATAGTTAGTCCAATTACCTTTATGTCCTTCTTATGAGCTGCTTTCACTATTTCCTCAACCGCATTTGCATAAGATTCTAGAGTTAGCTCATGCTTACCCTCTTCAATTGCAAGATCATTTAATCCCAAAGCAAATACCACATAATTGATTCCTGTATTTTCCAGAATATCATGTTGAAATCGCTTTGCTGCCCGAAACCCCAAGGTTTCATCATCCGCCTTAGGGGAATCATTTAGCAGTCTCGAACCATCCACTGCAACTTCAAAAGCTGCAAGCCTGCCGGGATACTTTGCATACCAATTATGGATAAGGGGCTTAGACCATTTCTGTCTATGGGTAATACTGTCTCCAAAAAATGCAATTACATCCGCTTTATTGCTGGTGGCTACTAACACCGATTGAAAAATCATAGCAATGCCGTTTTGAAACGTATTGCCCGATTCCGGCCGAAGCTGGTTCACAAAGGTAACACTGATCCGGATAATATCTCCCGGAACCAGTTCTACAAAAACAGTATCTGAATAAATATCCCTTGTAGGCATTACCTGAAATTCCTGTTGTTCCTTTACAAATACGGAATATGTATGCCCTTTCAGTGAGAAATTTACTTCCTTAATCCCTATACTTCTGGTTCCATACCAGTTACTGAATTTTAATTTTATTGCATGTCCCCAAATATTATTGGGGATATCTATCTGAAACGAATCTTGATTTTCCCATCTTGTAAAACTTGTCCTGCGCTGTGCATAGCTCCAAGTTGTTATCCACATTTCATCTTTCATATCATTCAACTCCAATTATCCAGACTGTTGCGGCAGATATTGAAGCAATACATTATACAGACGTACTAAAAACGGTAGTAGCAGGTCACAGAATTCTTCCACCTCTATCTGCTGCCTTTGCAATATTTCCTTACATTTGTTCCATTCTTCTTCATTTATATCAGAATCAAACTGCAAAAGCATATTCCACAACTCTTGCAGGATAACCTTCGTCTCCTGCACATTATGAATAAAACTTCCATATTCTTTCTCTAATATTTCATCATTGGCATTTTCAATAAATGTCAATACTCCTCTTAAATAATCTGCCACGACTTCCAAAATCTTTTTCTGCCCATCCAGAAGTCGTTGAAAGACTCTCTGCCTATAGAAAAATGTTCTTTGCTCTTTGTTGAAATCTGTATCCATTGCCTCTTGTAATGAGCATATCACAGCTAAATATAAATTTTGTTGTTCCGCCAAGTACTGAATCTTAAAATTCATTGCGCTCATACCTGCTCCTGCACAATACTCCTGAAAATCCAGATACGTATAATTATAAAGAGAATCCAGCATATTTATCAGGCTATAACCGCTATCCACACTATAATTATTGTGCCTAAAATAATAGTTTATAGCACATTGCCCATAGCAGGGTGCCTTCTCTGCCAAGTTAGTCAACAGAAAAAATTTCTCACAAAGCAGTTCCTCTTTTGAGCAGGCATTCTTATTTCTAAAATAGTCACCAAAGGTATGGATAAATATTTCATCATCCATATTTTCCACTACCGCTTCTAATATAACAGCCTGCTCGTTTCTTGTTCTAATGTCAACCTTTTGGTTTGGCGAACTAGTATTTTGATTCTCCCCTCTTGTATGCCACCGAAAGCTTATCAGTGGTTCCTCAACAATATATATATCATTTTCCATAAGCATTTGTATCCACATAAATAAATCACCCAGCTGGTAAAACGGCTTTATTCTTTCAAATGCAGCATAATAAGCCTCTTTCTCAACTATTGCCGACGGAAATGCCAAGCAGTTGCCTTGTAGCACTAATCTTTTTATCCATTCATAGCGGCTCCTGTTAGTCTGCCTGAATATATTGCCCCCTTCCTGACCTATTATATTCATGTTTTCATCAACCATGTTCACCCATGTAAAGCATGCCTTTACCTTTTTATTGCTTTTCAGAATGCTCATTTGCTTTTCTATTTTTTCTTTTTCCCAAATATCATCCGATGTCATAAAGGCTATATAATTTCCCTTACAATGCTTTAACAACACCCTACCAGCCTGATTGATATCATTCTTGGCAAATTGCAGTATCTGATCTATTTGACTTTCATACTTTTTAATTACATCATAAGAATGATCTGAAGAACCATTGTCCAGCACAATAAATTCAATATTGTCATATGTTTGATTTAAAACACTTTCAATAGATTGCCCCACATATTTTTCATGATTATAGCAAGGCATAATTACACTAACCAATGGATTGTTCTGCTTATCTGTCATGCCGTTTTTCCCTTTCTCCTAAAAATCCTCTTAAATAAATAAAAACTCCGGTTCATATGGAGCATGTGGCTGATGCCCCAAAAAAAGCTGATAATCCGGATGAATGCTTAAAACAAATTCCGGAACTTCCCACATATCCGCAATTTTATGATATGCACTAATCAGCATCTGAGGATGGTTTTTTTCAATTATTTTTTCCCCGCCTCTTAAAGCATCCATTTCAGCTCCCTCAATATCCATTTTTATATAATCCACTTTCTTTTCTCCAAGCATGTTATCCAGAGAATCTACCTGAATCTCACTGACTACCGGACTTTTACTATTAAAGCGATTTGTTCCAACCGCCCCTTTTGTTGTTTTTTCTTCTGTGGAATAAACCTTATCCATATGTTTTTCTTTTCCAACTCCCACATGTATGGCATGAACATTCTCAATACTTTCACGCCTTATCCACTCGGTCATTTCATTATAATTTTCTGTTACTGGCTCAAAGCAATAAACTTCACAATTATTATTTGTAAGCTTTCTAAACAGCCTTGCCGTATCTCCATTAAATGCGCCGCAATCTAAAATAACCTCTCCTCCATGCAAACCGAGCCTTGCAAGTTCGGTTTTATACTCATAACTATTGACACATCTAGGATTATCTTTATAATAAAACGGATTCCTCGTCAAGCAGGCTTTTAAAAAGTTGATATAATATTCTTTCGATTCCTGATCAGCTAATTTATCATATACTTTTTGAATCCGGGCATCATGCTTCTGAATAATTTCCGGACAATATCTCCATTTCTCTACAATCTTATTAGAATTACAAAAAATCTGATTTTCTTTTATTCCCTTATTTTTCACTAAATCTGTTGCAATCTCATATTGATATCCGTTTGTTGAAATAATAACTGCTGTATCCCTCGTAACATATTCTTCTAAATCTGTCACAGGAGACTTAATAGGAAATCCACATATTGTCTTTCCCCACTTCTCTTGATCATTATCAAAAACTGCAGTTATTTTTCCCCTCCCAATTAGCTCAATAGTATCCTCATACGCAAAACCGGCTCCCCATAAAACAATGGAAGAAAAATTGTATACATCTTCCAATGTCCGCACTTTCATCTTCTCCAAGCTTTTACTATCCATTTTCTTTTCCTTTCTGCTCCTGGCATTTATTTCCACCCAATAGTACTTACTTTATGAATCCTTCCATAAATGGATTTGTATGCATGCTCTGATAGGGATCATCTATTGTAAAACACTTCTTTACCTTTTCATCAATGAAAATACAATCGTATTCAATCATTTCCGCCATTCGGTCTACCAGTTCCAAATTTATTTCTTCCGGATATTTGTCCTGATACATTTCCTTATAATAATCCGTGCATGCTTTTTCTACTTCAGCAAAATAACTTTTATCATTTTTTTCTCTTCTGAAAAAAGGATTCCCATCTTTTTCAATTTTCTCTACCATTCCATGGGGTGCTGTAACAATTGCTTCGAACAATACTTGATTTCGCTGTGTGAACAATTTTGCCATATAAAGGTTTCCTTCTCCGCTATAAGATATAACTCCATTCGTTCGTTCTCTTTCTATACTGCCCTCATCCCGCACTCTGAAATAATACAGACAATCCAGTGATCTTCCCATGATTTTTTCCAGACAATACTGAATTGTTCCCCTTCCCACAAAATCAAACAACAATATATTTTTGCTTTTGTCAATCCCCTCTTTTAGCAGGTATGTTTCTAAACATGCCCGTTCCATTCTGGCTTTTTCCAATATCTTCTCTTTATAACGCAATGCCAGTTCTACATTGTCCAACAAAAGGTCTTCCTCCTTCAAGGAAACCTTAATGCCAAATCTTTCTTCTAAAAAAGTTCTTTTGTTCCCTTTATACAACTGTCTGGCAATTACTTCTACATCTTGTTCATTTTCAATAGACGCCACTGCTGCACACCTTCTAGAAGTATAAAAATATATTGCTTTCGGAAGCGATCCACAATCCTGCAAAAGCCCAAACAACCTGTAAAATAAATAGCCATCTCTGGATGGCAGCAAGACTATCTCTGCCTTTGATTCTCTTACTCTATTTAAGAACCACGCAAAATAACTTAATAGCCATGGGGCTACAAAAATATTTATAAACGAATACACATCCTGTATTTCACATCCGGTGTCATATAACAGTTTTCCCGAAAAACGTTCCAACACCGCCTTGTCTTCTGCAGAAATTACATATTTCTTCAGACGTTCCACTGCTTCCTGCAGCGTTGCTTGTTCATGAAACCGCTCTTCCTCTCTGACATCCCTTTTTTCTATCGTATAAATCTTAATTCTCTCAGGAAGCTGCTTAACCTTTTTATAGACTAAATGTATATTTGCCGGATTCGCAATCAGTACAAGGATATTGACCCGTTCTTCCACATCTTCTTTTGAAAGAATCCGATAACCCTCCCACGTATTTTTTTCATACCCAAAGTCTGTCACTCCCACAATATTAAAACCTTCAAGCCTCTCTAACAGCAGTTTCGTAAATCTCCCTGTTCCATATAGACATATCCGTTTAGAACGGTCTTTCCCAAAAGCCTTTTGAAAGGTATCAACGATATATTCGCCTTCTGTCATCATCCTTTTCCCTTCTGCTTCGCCACCGGAATTCTTTTTTTGCTTCCGCAGCCGTCACATCTTAAACAAAAACCCGGATAGCCTTTTTTGCTATACCCCTGATCCAGCTCAACCACTTCAATTTTATTCTCTTCGCTTAACTTGTCCAACTCCACAAAGTCATCTTCACTTTCTTCAAAAAGTCCTGCCTGCACCGCACTGGCTTCTAAATGGCAATAATACAATTTCTTGTCATACAGTCCTCTAAAAGTAGCCTCACAGCCGTGAAAATGGGCTATTCTCTTTTCTTCCGGATAGTCTTCATGATTTACCTCTGGATAACCAAAATCCAACCAAATTTTCTGCTTATCCCTGTTGACTACTATTTTATGCTCCTGCAACTTGCTTTCAAATTCATCCACTCGTTCTGTCAACTGTGGCAGCTCCTGAGTATAATCACTTATATCGTAAATAATTGACATCTCTCTTGAGATTCTTAATAACTCTTCATTCAAATTACATGTACCATTTGTAAACATATGTATCGCTTCGATTTTTTCCTGATAATGTTCTTTTATATATTGCAATAGTTCCACCAAATCAGGATAAAGCAATGGCTCCCCACCTAAAATATCGAAAAGTTCCACTACATCTACCCAACGAAAAAGCATATCTAGATCTTGTTTTATCGTTTCCAGACTCTTATGCTGCGGTGCATGAAAATATGGCATCAGCATATTACATTTTTCACAACGCAATGTACATTTATTCGTAACTGATAAGTCAACTCTATATAAATAGACCTTATTTTCATTATAATAATACCTTATGCCTTTAAACTTCTTTCTCTCTATAAAATCAATATTTTCCTTGAATCCATACCGCAACAATTCCTGCTTTACTTCCCTGTAAAAATTCGTACATACAATAATCTTGGAGCCCGGCTCCATACAATTTTGATCAAACCGGACAATCTCCCTGTCCTCTAACATTTTACCTTGCTTTTCCGGATCGCTGTCAAAAACTTTCCTGATACAAATTTCATCTTTATATTGACGTAAAAATTTTGTACCTGCTATTGCTGCTCCCCATACATAAAAAATATTATCGTCATCCAGCCAGATTTTTGCCAATTCATCCAGTTCATGTCCTTTTTTATAACTCTTCACGTTCCTGCTTCTCCCTTCATTTGCTATATGATCCATTCGCTGATCTCTTTTTGGGATACACGCCATGGAATGCCCGGCAAACGGTTTTGTGCATCGCAAAATTCACATAAAGGTATAGCCTGTGATATCTTTTCAGTCAATTCCTCCAAATCATTTACCTTATAAATATCTACACCATTTACTTTAGGGCCGGGAAGCTCTTTTTGAAAATAATTATTAAATAAATCAATATATGCGCTATTCGCACATGGGTATATGATTCCCTCTCTTACAATATACTGCATGCAAAGGCAGCAATCAAAATTGTGCTGTTTATCCATTCCGCCTTCCAACCTCATAGGAAGCCCCCACATTTCTTTTGGCTTGTCTTCCGAGTTGCCGGTATTGCCAAATGTAACTGATATTCCCTTAGACCTTAAGCTGTCGAAAATGCTATTATAATCTAATTTTATCGGATACTTGGATATCCATAATTCCACATCATTCTCTCTGCAAGACTGAAAAAATTCATCCTGCATATCCTGAAGCCTCGTTGCGTTTGTGATCATGATGATTTTCGTCATCGGAAAATATTTCCTGACAATATATGGGAAGATATGAACCTTTGGATGCAGCGTAGGCTCTCCTCCTGATAATTGTATCTCGTCTATATCTCCTTTTGTTAATTCTGACAATCTTTTGCAGTCCCGTTCAAATGTTCCTTCCTCTAAATAGAAACCATCCCTGAGCGCTAAGGGTGAAAAATGAGAACAGCGGACACAGCTCATATTGCAATGATCAACTAAATGAAACATAATACAGGCAAATCTTTTTACTTTTCCGTTCAACTTTTCTGATTCAATGAATTCATGGAACGAATAAATCTCTGCATACTGTAATCTGGAAAGCTCATTCTTCACTTCCAAAACCGTTTCTTCCGTACGTATGGTTATAATAATTCGATATTTTTCCCGTTTTTCTTCATACTTCCGCAATTGTTCGGGCGCTATAATCCTAATGCCATAAAACAAGGTTCCCTGTTTCTTTTCATCTTTATCCACAATAGCCGTGACTTTAAATCCGGCAGAGGTAATTGGTTGGAAAGCCATTCTAAGATTCTGGGTACCTGCTCCATACAAAATAACTGTTTCGTTTTTAGAATCAACATTTCTCATTGACTTTGCATTCCTTTTCTGTTAGCTTTTACTTTTTTCCGCAATCCAACTGTCAAATTTATCCAAAAGCCTATTTTGAATAACTTCTACAGGAATTTCATGATTGTAAAAATATTCCGGTTCTTCAAAAACCCATTCATACAAGCGAATAATAACATCTTTACAAGAATTAATTTCATCATTTTCCAGTACTGACAACAGCATATCTAATGGCTCATATAAGTGAAAAACAGATTGGGTACAGGACAAATATCCTTTCGATTCTCCTGCTAAAATCTGCTGATTCCGATCTAATTTTGCTTTGAAGCTTTCCAAATCCAGCTTATCTGTAGCCACCGGTTCCCCTAAAATAAGTTTGGATATAATCCTTCCTGCCAAATGATAGTATTCCTCCTCATAATGTACAGCCAAAATATCCTTTCCAAAATTGTAATCTGCAACAAAATATTTAGAAACATCTATACTTTTAATTCCAAACTTCTTTATCACATGCTCCTCTAATCTGCGTATTACATCGTTGTCCCTATAACTGCCTACCCAATCAATATTCTTCCTAATCTCTTTCAAGGTATGATTCTCGTCTATATAATATCTGTTAAAATATATACGATTCAGAATAATGTGTTCTTTTCCATATTTTTCTACCATAATCCGGAAGTATTCGTCCACCTTATCATAATAAAGAAACGTGGGAAGATTAATCCAGCGAAATAATCCTTCCATCTGATCCTGGACCTTTTGATAATAGTCTTTTGCTTCGTTTAAGAAAACGGTATGGGTAAAGCTGCCTCCCCTGTATGCCCATTGCACTCTGGCAAAATCATAAAAGTCTACCAGCAGATACTCTGCATCTGATAGCAATAATTCTTCAACCACCGTTTTATTTAAATCCGTTATCAAATTTCTTCTCAAGTGCTCCTCAAAAACAGATAACTCCTCTTCTGTAGGCTCTACATCAATTCTATTTCCCATGGAACCTGCAATATTAATATGGGAAAAGAAAAAATGATTATCTAAACATTCTAATTTAATCTGACATCCCTCTTCCGTCTCTTTCTTTAATATGCTAAAACTGACACAGCTTCCATGTACATCTGCCTTCATCTTCCTTCTCCTTTTATTCTTCTGCATAAGGCCACATATTCTCCAGCTCTCCCGACCTCATGCCCCCGTCCGGCAGAACCACAGCCTTTACTCTCGGCCAAACCGTTTCATCCGGTGAAACAAACACTTCACAAAGCAACGGCTCATCATCTGCCATGATCTTCGGCAGCATTTGAAGCATTTCTTCATTGCTTTTCATGGAACAGGTTTGAAAGCCATAAGCCTTTGCCACTGCACTGATATCCGGAATCGTAAATCCGCTGTCCTCACTGCTTGCCACATATCTGCCTTCAAAATTTCCCCGCTGCATGCTTCTTATGCTGGCATATCCGCCGTTGCTTAAAATAAACATCTTGATTGGCAGCTTTAATCGATGCATGGTCTCTAATTCCTGAATATTTAGGGTAAACGCACCATCTCCATTGATTAAGACAGTTCTCCTTTTGTCATTGGCAATACAGGAACCAATGGAATAAGGCAGACCAAAACCCATAGATCCCAATCCTGCTGCATTTTTCATCTTTTGTCCTTTTTTTATCTGAAATGCCTGATAAGTAATTTCTCCTGCTCCACCGGAGCTTTCCGGTACAATTACATCATCTGCCCTAAGCTCCTTACAAAGTTCATCAATAAAATAATAAGCGCTTACATAATCTCCTGTATCTCTGTGCTTATCCGTAACAAGTGGATAGCCAGCCCTAAGCTCCTTGCAAGAAGTAAGCCATCCACTCCAGTCCGGTAAGCTTTCTTCCCCAATGATCTCTGTCAGACAAGCCAGAAACTCCCCTGCATCCGAAACGATTTCCACTTCCTTTTTCATTTGCATTCGGTTTATTTCGTGTACATCTATATCTACAATTACTTTTTTCGCATTCTTTCCAAAAAGTGCATCATTAAATGCAGTAATGCTGGTATCTAACCGGCTTCCTACCGAAATCAGCAAATCGGCTTTCTGTAAAATTTTATTTGCTCCCCGATCGCCCATAATGCCCGGATGTCCTACATAAACCGGATGATCCTCAGCAAACATGTCAATGGTCTTCCACGTAGTTAGAACCGGCACGTTTATTTGTTCTAAAAGCTGATAGAACATTTCCGTTGCTCCAGAAAGCTTAATACCGTTCCCAGCTATAAACAGAGGCGCTTTTGCATCCTTTAACAAATCCACTACCTTCAAAACATCATTGGAAATACAGCTTTTTCTGGCTTCCTTTGGTAAAAATCCCTTCAGATTCACTTCATCAATGATGGCTCCCTGTACATCTAAAGGAATGGAAAGCCATACAGGTCCCGGACGTCCGTTCGTACATTCATAATAAGCTCTTTCCAAATGATATCGAATTTCTGCCGGTTCCATAATCTGCACTGCATATTTGGTAATGGGTTTTACCATATCAATTATCTGAACTTCTTGCGAGCCAATCTGCCTAACCTGCTTGTCTCCCACTAAATCCGCCCTTTTGGATTGCCCTGATATAACAAACATTGGTGTGGAATCAATCCAGCCTGCAGTAACACCTGTTATGGCATTTGTGGCACCCGGACCAGATGTGACCAAAAGACACCCTGGTTCATTTGTATGCTGCCCATAGGCTTCTGCCGCAATAGCAGCTCCCTGTTCATGTTGGAAACAAATATACTCAATGCCAGATTTTCCCAAAGAGTCAAGCAAATGCATAGCGCCGCCACCCGGCAGCATAAAGATTTCCTTTATCCCCTTTTCCTTTAGAAACTCCATGACATAATCAGATACTTTTACCATCCCGATTTTCCTCCAAAACAACCTTCTGTTCCACAAATTCCGCCAGAGTATGTCCAATAAAAATATGGGCTTCCTGTATCCTTGGGGTAATATCAGAAGGTATTCTTATAACATAATCACAAAATTCTTTCACCTGTGCAGAATCAAAATTTCCCATCCACATAGCAGTCTTCATTCCATGATCTCTTCCATATTTTAATGCTTCTATCACATTCTTGGATTTCCCACTGGTGGAAATCCCAATCAGCACATCGCCCTTCTGCGCTTTTGCTTCCAATTGCCTCACAAAAATCCGTTCATAGCTATAATCATTGCCGATTGCAGTCAAGGTAGATGTATTTACCGTCAGCGCCTCTGCATTCAATGCGGGTCGCTCATGAAAGAAGCGGCTGATGAACTCTGTGGCAATATGCTGAGCATCTGCTGCACTTCCTCCGTTTCCACATAAAAACAGCCTTCCTCCGTTTCGAAGGATGTTATAAATATCTTCTGCCAGACCCATTACCTTTTGAATCAGCTCCATATCAGAGCCCATTTCTTTGAAGATATTCGTATGCTCAGCTAGTCTTTGGTAAAAATAGTTTTCTGGAACCTCTTTATTATTATATCTTTTTAAGATATCAATCAATTCCCACAGACAGCCTTGTCCACCACCCTTTTGTAAAATCACATCTGCCGCCTCTTTTGCCTTGTCAATGGCATCCCTTGGGCAGATTCCAAGCCCTGCATAAGCAAGGGGGGCTATATCATACTTTCCATCTCCCACGTAGCATATTTCCCTGCTTGAAAGATTCTCTTTCTGCTGTATTTCTTTCATGGCATCCGTCTTACTCTTATTGTCTCTGTAAAAATAATCCCACGGGAATCTTTGCTCAAAATAATTTACAATCTCTGAATCTTCTCCCGTTATGGCAGCCAACCGATAACCATCCTTTTTTATCTGGAAAATGGCATCCACATCTTTTAAATTTATTTTTTTTTGCTCTCTTCCTGCTACATCAACAATAATGGAGCCATCGGTTATGACTCCATCTATATCAAAAATAACCAGCTTTATCATGTCTTATCCTCTTAACTTTGCCTTTACTTCCTGCTCTGCCTCTGACAGAAGCTTTTCTCCAGTTCCGAGAATCTTTTCTACTTCCCTGATCGTCCGTACCAGCTCCTTAAGCTCCCTTGGCTCAATCGATGCTTTCTGATCGCTTCCATACATGGTTTTGTCCAACGTGATATGCCTTTCTATGGATGTGGCCCCCATTGCCGCTGCGCAAGTGCAGACTAAGTTTCCTTCCTCGTGCCCGCTGTAACCCACCTTACAGCCGTATCTTTCTTTTAACTGGTACATTACCTTTAAATTGGCATCTTCTTCTTTCATAGGGTAGGTACTGTTACAATGCATCAGTTCAAAGGGGCAATCATATTTTTTAAAAATATCTACTACATGATCGATTTCGTCATAAGTGCTCATTCCTGTTGCAATGAAGGTATACTTTTTCTCATTGGCAATCTCTTCTAACAGCTCGTCGTTTACCAACATGGCTGATGCAACCTTATTATATTTTAAATCAAACTGCTGCAGAAATTTCTGCGAATCCAAATCCCAGGCTGAAGCAAACCACTCAATCCCTTTTTCTTCACAATATCTGTCAATTTCCTGATACTCTTCCAGCCCAAATTCCAGCCCTTCCTTCTGTTCCCTTTGAGTAGTTCCCCATGGGCTGATTCTTTCACCTGCCAGATACTCCTGCGTATAAACCTTATCAATGGTTCTTTTTTGAAACTTCACAGCATCACATCCAGCTTCTACTGCAAGGTCGATCAATTCCTTTGCGATTTTTAAGTCTCCATTATGATTAATTCCTATTTCTGCTGTAATAAATAAACACATATTTTTCCTCTTCCTTTATATCTTTTCTTTCTAAGAAAATTTGCAATATACAAAATAAGAGCAGATAACTACTTTACCTCTTTTATCTGCTCTTGTATCGTACCCATATTGCAACCTCCCTGTTTTCCATTCATTTCATCCATGAAATATATTATATTAACATATATCGGCATATTTTAAAATATCTTTAGTTTATGCCTGCCTTCCCTGAAAATTCAATCTTTTCTTTTTCATAAAACTATTATATAATACTTCCCATGGGAAACCATCCCCAAACTGCTAAATATACTTTCATTCACAAAATCAAAGGAGAATTCACTTGGCAACTTATGAAAGCTTAAACGAATTTTTGCAGGAGGCAGAACGTGATCTTCAAAAACTTGAAGCAGATAAATCCTATTGCCTTGACCTATACAAAAGCATGCAGCAGCATATAGATTTGTGTCTTGGCACCAAGCAATATGAATCTCTTTTTGACCTGTTTCCCTATTTTGAGGAACCGGATTCTTATCCACAATTTCACAATTCTTCCGAAACAAAAAGAATTCACATTCTTCTAAATATTTTAAAGCTTGAATTAAAATACGAAAAAACACCCTTTTTATCTACAGCAAATGATTATAACGGTATTATGGCACAGTATCTAATGACAATTTTTGCAATGCGCCGCCTGGAGCTTGCACTATCAGAAGAAGCTATGGCTGAAGCAGCCACATACTTAACCTCTGTCCCCCTAACTATTTATGCTGCCATGTTCATTTCACAAAATGAATATTTTGAAAATTACGAAAATTTATTTTGGAATTTATATACCTGCATGAAATCTATCTGGCCCATAGGTGATAAGATTCAATGGCTCACGTGGCTGTTTGAAAGAGAACCTGTCCAGCAGGCAACTTTAGAATTAGCTTCCCTGTATATGGAAGTCCACAATTATTCCAGAGCATATCAATATCTTACTGCTATTCCTTCACCCTCAAAAGATATCGTTGCTCTGATTTCTTCCCTTAAGGAGTTACTTTAATATGTGCAAAACTATAAACGACCATAAATTTGCCTTTATCCTCTGTACCAATAATGATATTTACCTTCAGGAATGCTTTCATTACCTAAATCAACTGGTTATTCCGGACAATTATGAAATGGATATACTTACCATTTACGATGCTGCCAGCATGACTTCTGGTTACAGCGAAGGCATGGCATCCACCGATGCCAAATATAAAATTTATATGCATCAGGATGTTTTTATTTTAAATCGTTATTTTTTATGTGATATACTGTCCATCTTTCAATCCGATTCCTCTATCGGTATGATTGGCATGGTAGGATACCCCACTATATCCAAAAACGGTATCATGTGGCATCAAAGATGGATTGGCGCTGATCCCCTATATGGAAGTGATTTTTCTGCATATCCCCATGCCGACTATAAGCAATACCGCTATTCCCTTTCCGATGGAATCGCAGATGTGGCTTTAATAGATGGCTGTATCATGATTACTTCTTATGATTTATCCTGGGAGGATAAACTCTTAAAGGATTGGCACTTTTACGATGCTTTTCAGAGTATGAATTTTCTTCTTAACGGCTACCGCATCGTTGTTCCCCTCCAAAAGCTACCTTGGTTCATTCACGATGATGGAAGAATTCTCTCTATGTGGAATTATAATAAATACCGTAAAATCTTCATGGAGAAATATGCTCCTTATCTGGGGAAATCCTATTCCGATATACGAAAACATACATAAAGGACATGGTTCTCTCCCCTAGTTCATCATTATCCTAAAATACAACAAGAGAGCTTTCCGCATGGTCTGCCCCCCTCATTCTTCCTAAAAATATTTTTTATTATAGTTTGCTCAGAATATATCTATCAACAAACAAATCCCAAGTATATTTATCCGATTCTATCTTTCCTTGTTTTGCAATGAATTTCCCTTTCTCTTCATCATTCAGCAATTCTCTGATCAAATCAGGCAGCGCATCCAATCTATCCAGATCATAAAACACGATATTCTGATTATTTTGAAAATCCCGCTGACAAATTGTACTGGTATCTGTCAGACAAATAGTTTCATTGTGCATGGCAGTTAATATCCGGTCATGAATCCCTTCCTTAAACCAAGGCATAATATTCAATAAGATTTTGGAATTAGCAGTTAAATCCGCCGTCTTCCATATATCCATTTCACCTTCGATAATTAAATTATCCGGTAAAACCGTATATAACTTTTCCCATCCTGCCCCTGCAACATGTAGCTTTATGCCGGAATTCACAAGCAGTCTTATTATTCTCTTCCTATAGTAGCCACGTAGATAAAATTCAGCATATTGTCCTAACGTATACATCAAAGTCGTATAGGCTTGTTCGGAATAACCCTTCATGCTCTGCTCAAATATTGTTTTCATTTGAGCTTCCATGGGAATATGGGGATAACGAATGCTATTTGATATTATAAGTTCCAACATATTATCTGCCCATTCTGCACCGAACAACTCATGAGCCTTCTGCAACATTATTTCTTCATCCGGACAACTTCCAGTAAAAAGCAACTCAATTTTTCTGTCTTCATAAGGAATTGTTTTTCCCGTTGGACCTATTAAAAACCCCCTGTCCACACTCTTACATGGCGGATAGTATCGGTTACAATATTCCACATGCCCTTCGTCCAAAAAAACCACATGCAAGTTTTGCATATGATTTTTTAAGACAGAGTGATGATAGTATGGCGGATCCACAAAGATATTAAAAACCGGACACTGAAAAAAATCCAATAAAAAGGAACCATCTTCCTTTTGAACAGAAGGAAAAGAACTGTTAAACATGATCAATGCATCATAATGCCTTTCTAATTCTTCCTTTGATGTTCCATCTAAAAGTATCCTATAGGTAGAAATCCTGCGTTTATTTAACGCCTTCTCGACACAGTCAAGAAAGTATCTCAACGAGCCATAACATTTTTCATTTGCTTCTAAAAGTCCAATAACCACAATACTTTCCTCCTTATTATCTTTTCTTTTATAAAAAAATATTGTATAATTCCTAGTAAAAGCTGCCATCAGGCAGTTCATTGATGCCCATTTAAAAATTATTTGACAGCTATATACTTATTCTAAAATCATATTTTAATATATGATAGAAAAAAGCAAACATAAATAGAGGAGATTCCACATGGAAACTAATCAAAGTTTAAATGCACTTTTACAAGAGACGGAACTTCATATGCAAAAAATGCAAACCGATAAAACTTATTCTTTTAACCTACATCAGCATATACAGCAGCATGTGGATTTTTGTCTGGGCTCCAAGCAATACGAAGCGCTTTTTGACCTGCTTCCTTATTTTGAAGCACCGGATTCTTATCCGCAATTCCATAATTCTTCCGAAACAATAAAAATTTATGTTCTCATAAATATTCTAAAGCTTGAATTAGAGAACCAAAAAACACCTTTTTTATCTGTGGCAAATGATTTTGACAGCATCATGGAACAATATCTTCTAACCGTTTTTTCCATGCGCCGTCTGGAGCTTGCGCTATCGAAAGAAGCTATGGATGAGGCAGCTGCATACTTAACCTCTGTTCCCTTGACCATCTATGCCGCTTTTCTTATTTCAACACATGAATATTTTGAAAATTATGGAAATTTATTTTGGAATTTATATACCTGTATGAAATCTTTCTGGCCTCTGGATGACAAAATTCTATGGCTTATGTGGCTGCTCGAAAAAACCCCTGCTCAGCAGGCAATTTTAGAATTAGCCTCCCTTTATATAGAAATCCACGATTATTCCAAAGCATACCAGATTCTCAACACTATCTCTTCTCCATCAAAGGATATTACTGACCAAATTTCTTCACTAAAGGAGCTGCTTTCATATGTGTAAAACTGTAAATGAACACAAATTCGCCTTTATCCTCTGCACCAATAATGATATTTACCTTCAGGAATGCTTTCACTATCTAAACCAGCTAATTATTCCTGGCAATTACGAAGTAGATATATTGACCATTCATGATGCTGCCAGCATGGCTTCCGGCTATAACGAAGGCATGTCATCTACGGATGCCAAATATAAAATCTATATGCATCAGGACCTGTTTATTCTAAACCGCTATTTTTTATGGGATTTATTGTCCATCTTCCAATCCGATTCTTCAATCGGCATGATTGGCATGGTAGGATATCCCACTGTGTCCATAGATGGCATGATGTGGCACTCCAATCCCCTTGGCTCTATTCCTTTGTACGGAAGTCCTGATGCTGCCTATCCTAATGCTGACTATAAGCAGTACCGCTATTCCCTATCTGATGGAATCACAGATGTTGCCTTAATTGATGGCTGTATCATGATGACTTCCTACGATTTACCCTGGGAAGAAAAGCTGTTAAAAGGCTGGCATTTTTATGATGCCTTTCAAAGCATGAATTTTCTTCTCCATGGCTATCGTATCGTTGTTCCTACCCCAAAACTGCCTTGGTTTCTCCATGATGATGGAATTTTTCTATCCTTATGGGACTATCATGATTACCGCAAAATCTTCGTCGAGAAATATGCTCCTTACTTGGGTAAATCCTATTCCCAAATAAGAAAGGAGACATAAGTTAATCACTCTCCAATGTTTTAGTCCCTGCAATTTTTGCTCCTATATGTGATGTATTATAATAGGAAATCCAAGGTGTACGCTCTATCATGTTTTCTATTGCATGGAGATAGCTTATAAGTACAGTATCCGAATATACGGTTGTCCCTCCGCACCCCTCAATCGGTATCAGTTTCTCTATGGGCTTTTGAGTTCTCTGCAAGGTTCCTGTTGCATGGGTCATACCTCCTGGGTAGGATAAATCCGCTCCCACAAAAAAAATCTTTTCTGCTTTAAACCGAACCGCTGCCTCCAGCGCTGAATATGTTACTGTACCACCATCATTCCATTCATCCTCGTACTCTTCCGTTATATTATCCAATTCTTTCAGATATTTTGACGGAATCAAATACTTTTCTCCCTGATAGGCTGCAGCAATTTTCCAATAGGCGGTCATACCCAGAAGCATGGGTACCTTTTGTTCCTCCAGCCCCGCTACCTGCTGATATGTTTGCTCTTGGGGATCAACAATCACTACCATATCCGGATAAATTTTTTGTTCCAGCAGCTTTTTAAACACAGTTCCTACTGCAATTATTGTCTTCTTTCCGGAATTCTCTCTTAGAAATTCCAGGTTGTCATCCAAAGATGGGCCTGCTGCTACAATGACCATCTCCCTTTTCATATTTGCGGCATCAAACTCAGATACCATCTTACATCCACTCCGTAAATTATTCCAATAGTTAATCTCATAATATCTTTTTAATTTCCTGCCCGAGCTGTAGTTTACATAAAATTCCATCAATATTTCCCGTATACCATCTGGCTCACTCGCTAATTCCGGTACCAGCACATGGCATTTTGTCTCCTCCGTTACACTTTCCAGAAATGGAAGCGGATCTGCATCCACAGTAATCTTTATACGATCGGCCGGCACCCAATCCAGCACTCCATATTTTCTAGCATACTCTACCATGCGGGCATCCTTTTCAAAAACACGGATAAGAACAGTACCGTTCGAAATCACATACAACTGATATATCAAATATCCCAGTCCACACCCCAAAATACTATATTCTTTTTTGCGGGGATCAAAAATGTATTCCGCCACTTTTTCTGCCTCCCACATGGGGTCAACCGTACTGTGGATATAAAGATCATGTTTTAAATCTTTTATCGTTAAAAAGCCCGATGCCGTAGTTTGAAACAAGAAGTCTCCTTCTTCATTCTCTGTCTGAATCCTACCATAGTACTCCATGCTCTTTTCCAAAAGCGGCAGCAGCTTATGCTCTATGATGTCTCCCATCAGAATCAAATCATGACATACATCATGAATTTCCTGAAGATACCTAAAAAATTCTTCTCCTCCGGCTTTATCCGATTGTACATATCTCTTACAAACCCTGATTAGCTCCGGCACTTGTTCCATGTATTTCCTTCGGACATGGTATTCATCATGAACCTGCGCATAACAAGCAATTTGGCGCATCTCACTTATTAATTTTGCATCTTGATATATTGTCTCTAAAAAATCTTCTGCCATTTCACCTAATTCTCCTTGTCTTTTTTCTGCAAATACAATATCAGCATCCGCTTCACTATATCTAAAAGGCCTGCTCTCTTAGCCTTCAAAAACAATGCCTCTACTACCGGATCAAATATTTTCGCTGCCATAAGCTCCTCTTTATATGTTCCAATTATCCTGCACCTGCATTCATAAAAAGCACTTCTAGCCGCACTTACGCTCCCCATCGTAAAATACGCATCCACCAATACTTCATTCACATATCCAATTAGGTACTTTTTAGAAAAACGAATTACAAACTCCCAATCTTCTATGCTGTCAAAAGTCACATCAAATCCACCACATGCAAAAAAGCATTCTCTATTTATCAACATCGTCGGTGTTCCTATGACATTTTGAACCAATAGATATTCAAATATTTCTCCCTCCCGTGCTCCCCCTAACTCATCATCAGGTACTTTAACCGGGGCACGATTTTGCCTAAAATAATTATATTGGCAATAAATCATCTGAAATTCAGGATGCTCCCTCCAATACGCCATCTGCTTTTCCAATTTTTGCGGTCTCCAATAATCATCACTGTCCTGAAATGCAATAAGTGAGCCTGTAGCATAATCCACTCCAACATTTCTTGCATTGGCAGCCCCACTATTAACAGGCAGCTTTATGTAACGTATCCTGCTGTCACTAATAGAATTCACTACCGCTTCCGTATCATCTGTCGAACCATCATCCACTACAATAATCTCCAAATTTTCATACGTCTGCTGAAGAACACTATTTATGGACCTTTCTATAAGTGTACTTCTGTTATAAGTCGGAATTACTACACTAACTTTTTCCATTTCCATACTATTCACTTCCATTTACCCTTCATTCATTTTTCTTTATTGTCACGTTTCAGACCTCATGCTATAATATTTCTAATTTATACAGGAAAGGATATAACATGAATATTTTATTATACGATATGGGCTCCTATACCCAGGGAGATTTAATCTATTGTCTGGAGAGACAGGGATGTCACTGTAAAAATCTTATGTATAAGTTCCGTAATATTTATGAAGATGACTTTTTTGAAAGAAAATTCTCCATGGAACTTACAGAACATCAATACGACTTTGTCATGAGCACTAATTTCCATCCTATGGTTGCAAAATTGTGTCATAAATTTCACAAAAAGTATATTTCCTGGATTTATGACAGCCCCATCAATACAACCCGAATGGAATATTATCAATACCCTACCAACTACATATTCCTTTTTGACCGACTGGATACCGAACATCTGTGTAAATCAGGGGTAGAACATGCCTATCATATGCCGCTTGCAGTCAATACAGAGCGCATTAGAAAACTTATTATTTCCCAGGCAGATAAAAAACGCTATGGTTCAGAAATCTCTTTTATAGGTCAGTTATACGATTCCTTTCTGCCCCAATTCCTTTCTGCACAAAATGAGTATACGAAAGGTTACATCAATGCTCTTGTAGAAGCCCAGCTCAGAGTTTATGGCTACAATTTCATTGAGGAGATGATAACTGATGATTTCAGCACTCAGATGGATGAATATTTCTCCCGCTTTCAAATCAAGTTCGATACGAATAACAAAGAGGAACTGATTCGAAATATCAATAAACAGGTGACACGAACAGAGCGGCTTATACTTTTGAATATGTTAGGACGAGCTCATCAGGTAACTTACTATTCTAACAGCAAGTCCGAATCGTTAAATCACCTTATCTATAACGGCACTGCCCATTATTTTACCGAAATGCCCAAAATCTTCCGGTGCAGTAAATTAAATTTAAACCCAACCTTAAAAAGCATTCAGTCCGGCATCCCCCTAAGAGCACTGGATATTCTAGGATGTGGCGGCGCACTGCTCAGCAACTGGCAGCCAGAACTTGCCGAATATTTTACTGACGGCGAAGATGTCATTCTTTATGAGGGTATAGAAGATGCATTGTACAAAGCTGACTATTACCTAAAACACGATGAAAAACGGGAAGAAATTGCCAGAAACGGATATGAAAAAGTTGTTTCTGAATTTTCTTATCCCCCTAAAATTGCTGCTATTTTTCAAAAGGCTGGCGTCTTATAGCATCAGCCTTTTGGAGCCTATAAATTGATTCCTGTCAATTCCAATATTTGTGGAAGCAATATGGGAAAATCAAATTCCTGACATATAATTTTCCTGCCCTCTTCCATAATACTTTTCCGCTCTTTATCATGCTCCAAATAGTAATGTATTTTTTCTATCATATCATCCAGATTATAAAACGTTACTATGCTTTTTCCTTCTTCAAAATAGCGATATAAATCCGCCTGATAATTCGTAAGTACAAATCCGCCTGATGCTATAATATCCAATACCCTTAAGGGGATTCCTGAACGAATGGAACGCAGGGAAATATTAATATTGATTTTCGTTTGGCGGAACACCTTGGGCATTTCTTTATAATAATCCACTGTTCCGCAATTTTTTACCTGTGGGTAGCAAGAAGTATCTGTTCCCGTATATAATTTGAAATCAAATTGTTTAGAGAGTATCTGTATCATTTGATTTCTTTCCATAGCCGTTACATTCCGATCAATTAAATTCTCCACTAATATCTCATAGGTCAGCCTGGTTTCCTCCATGCCCTGGAACACCAATATCTTTTTTAATGTATCCATAATATTTTCAGATATTTTTGCTTCCGAAAAACGTATTCCGGGAACCCTAAGCTGTGCCTGACAGATTCCCTCTATATATCCTTTGAGAAAATCCGGAAGACTGTCAAGAGCGGAAAACATATTCCTTTCTGAGTAAAGGGAACCTACAAAACTCACATCTGCTAAATATTCTTCTTTTTCCGATAAACAATCTGCTGCCTCAGATAATGCTTTCACATCCGTAGCCAAAGGGAAATAATATGCATGGGTAACTGCCCTTGCTTTCATGGCTTCATATTGCTCATAATCAAAGCAAAAGAAATAATTTGTTTCCAGATAAGCACTATTATCATACAGGGATAATAAGGGAGAATCCTGCATCCACGATATATATGATGTATTCTGTCTGCTGCAGGCAATAGCAATCGTCTTAAAATAATTATAAGAAAAAACTGCCTGATAACCTTTTTTCAACTCTTCACTTAAACGTTCCAGAGCTTCTTCCTCATCCCGGATAAGTCCGTCATCCTTCCATGGGATAACCATATAGCCCAATTTCTCCAATTGTATCTGTAAAAAGAAATTACTGTATGCCTTCCAATAGTATAATAAAATCTTCATAAATGTAACCTCATCCTAGAGTCCAGCTATCTCAAAAATAGTTTTCATGCACTGCTGCAGGCTATGCTGCTCCAATGTTTTCTTTCTTCCGTTCTCTGCAATTTTAATGCGAATATCCTCATTCCTTAAGTAGAAATCCACTTTTTCCACGGCATCCTCAATACTTTCATATACTACCATTTCTTTTTCATTCTCATATAATTCCACCAATTCTTCCTGATAATTGGACAATAAGAATCCACCTGCTCCCATAATATCCAATGCTCTTAGAGGAATACCGCTTTGTATTATCCTTAATGATGGATTTAAATTAATTTTAGAACAAAAGAACATTTTGGGCATTTCCCATATATAATCTAATGCTTTACATTTTTCTACATTTTTAATCAATTCACTGTCCTCATAAGAATAAAACTTTGTATGATATCTTCTGCCACATAAATTCAGCAATATAATCCTATCCTGCCTTGTGATTTCACTAGCCATGGCAAAGGTCAGCGCTTCCCTGCTAAGTTGAAATTTTGTATCAGGCTCTTTCTCCAAATACTGGCAGTTAATATTCTGGATAAGCTCTTCCGATATCACCTCATCAAAAAAATAATATCCATATATCTGCGACTGCAGATCCATAACCGCCTTTAAATATCCTCTTGTATAGTCATTCATTGGCGCAAGTATTTCCTGCAGCCTGGAATTGTATAGCTTCCCAACAAATGAAACTTGTGATTCATATCTTTCGTATTCTTCCTTTGAAATTTGAAGATTCCTTAGTCTTGTACTGTTTACTCCCATAGGCAGATGACAAACCGTCTCAAAGCCCTCCTGCCTGTATTTTTGAAATTGCATTCTATCAAAAAAGAATACATGGTTGGTGGGATGTCCTAATGTTTCCTCTATCTTTTCTACATTTAACGGACAATCATAGCACCATGCAATATATTTTATCCTATGCCTGTAACATACTTGTGCTAATAATGGCCAATAATTCACACTTAATAAAGCATCAAATGCCCTGCAGTCCATGTGTTCCTCAAACCATTGCTCAAACTTTTCATCTTCGTTTTTGGATTGGAATGTCCAGGAAAACACTTCAAAGCTTATACTGCTTTCTTTACATATTTCATAGACATCATGCTGCAAATAGGAATTCCATTGATAAATCAGGAGCTTCATCATTTATCCTCCCACTTTTTTTCGATTTCACATAGAAAATAATCTACCATATTTTGCAAGACTTCCTTATTTGCATCCTTTGGATTCATTTTCTCATATGCAACTATATTGGATATATGTGGATATCGTTTCTGCCATTTCCCTACACTGCCTGGCAGAAAAAAATATAAACTGATAGCAAATTTTCCTTCCGCATATTTCACAAAGCATTGTTCATCAATCACAATATGCATCTGCTTGGCATAAAGAAGATTGTAGCCGGTACATTCTAACAATGTATTCATCTGAAATCCTGCCATATCCAGGCTGCATATATAATCTCCATCATATTCCTGCATTTCTGCAAAATATACATGATCCGGCCTGCCTTGTTCTCCAAACATTATAGTTTTTACTTGAAAGTCCTTTTCCTTAAAAATCTCCGTCAGCATATGAAGAATATTTTCATATTCTCTTTGTTTCGTCTTATCCCATACAATCATTGCCTTTTTCATTTACATAATCTCCATATCCAATGCCTGCACGATTTTTTCGATTCCTCTTGTATAATGAAATTGTTCCTTTACCTTTTCATATCCCGCATGGGCAATTTGTTTCCGTTCTTCTTCATGCTGAAGGTAATATGCTATTTTTTCATACATATCTTCAAAGTTTTCATAAATAACCAGTTCCCTGCCATCTTCAAAGTATTCTGCTATTTCACTTTGATAATTTGTCAGTAAGAATCCCTCACATGCCAGTACGTCCATTACACGCAATGGAATACCTGATGTAATAGAACGCAAAGTAATATTGATATTTATCTTACTATAATGGAACACCAAAGGCATCTGGGACAAATAATCAACCTTCCCCCTATTCCTCAATGCCGGATTAAAATTTGTATCTCCTCCAGTGTACAGAGCAAAATCAAAATGTGCCGCCAAATAATTGCAGACTTCTTGCCTATCCAATTGTGCCACCTTTTGACAAAGCATATTGATCATTGATAATTCATAAACATCCTCATACTTATCTCCCAAATCCCATTTCACATGCTGCCTTAGCATGTCCCATGCCTGATTGTTGATTGCTTCTTCAAATAAATTCATTCCCCATATTTTTCTTTGAATCATGATTAAGGAATCGAAATATCCTTTCAAATATGGCGGCAGATAGGCTATTCTGTCATACAAACTATGAGCAGAATCGTTATAAAGATTTCCCACAAAGGAAACTTCCGAACTATATTCTTTTCTTTCTTTCTCACCAGCCATTTGAATGCACTGTTCAAAGCTATCCACATCAGCAGAAAGAGGAAGATACCAGATATGCCCAAGCCCTCTTTGCTCCAACATTTCATACAGCTTATAATCAAATACAAAAATACGATTTTCAGGATACCTTGCAGATTTTGCCCAAAGGGCAACATGAGGACAATCCACAACCCAACTAATATAACAAATCCCGATTTCATGACAGGCTTCTGCAATATCAGGTGCAAAATCCCAGGAAAATACAAATGCTACATTCTGTTTCTGGCGATAATCACGAAAACAGGAAAGGATTTCTTCCAGCTTCATGGTATCGGTTCCCTTTATGACTTCAAATACTGAAAATCCCTGCTTTTCCCACGCAGCCTTCAGCCCCGGTGCGTAATGATCACAAAATAAAATAGTTTTACCCATGAAAGTCTCCTAAACAAAATAGGGCTGACATATGTCAGCCCTATGATAATTTTGTACAACAAATTACTGAAGTAAGGATAATACACCCTGATTAGCCTGATTAGACTGTGCCAACATTGCCTGACCTGCCTGTGCCAGAATGTTGTTATTTGCATAAGCAACCATTTCTGTTGCCATATCT
>JAAUZH010000041.1 GCA_014804675.1 Lachnospiraceae bacterium | reverse complement strand
TGTTATAAGGCCCAGTGGCTCAGTTGGTTAGAGCGCCGCCCTGTCACGGCGGAGGTCGAGGGTTCGAGTCCCTTCTGGGTCGTTTGATTATCTAGTTGGGATCTTAGCTCAGCTGGGAGAGCATCTGCCTTACAAGCAGAGGGTCACAGGTTCGAGCCCTGTAGGTCCCATTTTTATTTAAAAGCCGTAGATGCCGATGTGGCTCAATTGGCAGAGCAGCTGATTTGTAATCAGCAGGTTATCGGTTCGAGTCCGATCATCGGCTTGTTTGGATGGATTCCCGAGTGGCCAAAGGGGGCAGACTGTAAATCTGTTGGCAACGCCTTCGAAGGTTCGAATCCTTCTCCATCCATTTGGAGAATCCAAATTAACTTAATATCGCGGGGTGGAGCAGTCTGGAAGCTCGTCGGGCTCATAACCCGAAGGTCATAGGTTCAAATCCTGTCCCCGCTACTCAATGCCCAGATAGCTCAGTTGGTAGAGCAGAGGACTGAAAATCCTCGTGTCGCTGGTTCGATTCCGGCTCTGGGCATCTTTAATGCAAATATATATGGGCCACTAGCTCAGGTGGTAGAGCACTTGACTTTTAATCAAGTTGTCCGGGGTTCGAGTCCCCGGTGGCTCATAAAAGAAAAAGTTCTCGATAAAAATCGGGAAAAGAAGGAAGGCTGTATTGGATATTTTGCTCCAATATGGTCTTTTTCATTTCCGATACGGTTTCTTATTTACAGAAGATATGATAAAATAAAGCAATATAGAGTGATAAGGAAAAAGGAGAAATGTATTATGACATCAACGATTACAAGAGAAGAAGCAATAAGTTTGTTAAAAGAATATAATAAAGAACCATTTCATATTTTACATGGACTTACAGTGGAAGGCGTCATGAGATGGTATGCAAATGAATTAGGTTATGGGGAAGATGAAGAATATTGGGGATTAGTAGGTCTGCTTCATGATATTGATTTTGAACTGTATCCTGAAGAGCATTGTAAAAAGGCGCCGGAACTGTTAAGAAAGGGAAATGTATCGGAAGAGATGATTTATTCTGTTTGTTCCCACGGACATGGAATCTGTGTAGACATGGAACCAAAGCATGAAATGGAAAAAGTATTATTTGCAGCCGATGAATTGACTGGACTGATTGGTGCAGCAGCCAGGATGCGGCCCTCAAAAAGCGTTATGGATATGGAGTTATCCAGTTTAAAGAAGAAATTCAAGGATAAAAAGTTTGCAGCAGGCTGTTCCAGAGATGTGATTCGGACAGGGGCAGAAAGACTTGGCTGGGAGTTGGATACATTATTGGAAAAAACCATTCTTGCAATGCGCTCTTGTGAAGAGAAAGTAAATCAGGAAATGGAAATGATATAAAGGGGTTATTGTCATGAAGGTTTTAATTGTTGTAGATATGCAGAATGACTTTATTGATGGAGCTTTGGGAACGAAAGAAGCAGCAGCCATAGTAGAGAATGTAAAAGACAAAATCCACCAATACAAAATGGAGAATCATTTAGTTCTCTTTACCAGAGATACCCATGAATCGGATTATTTGAAAACAAGAGAAGGAAAGTATCTTCCGGTAGTCCATTGCATAAGAGGAAGTAAAGGATGGCAAATAAAAGACGGTTTAACAGTACAAGAGGATATGATTGTAGATAAACCAACTTTTGGTTCATTTGACCTTGTGGATCAAATCAGAGCTTTTACAAAAGAGTCTCAAATAGAAGCCATAGAGCTTGTTGGTCTATGTACGGATATTTGTGTAATTTCCAATGCCATGATTTGTAAAGCTGCATTTCCGGAGGTGGATATTCTGGTGGATGGCAAATGTTGTGCAGGTGTAACGCCGGAAAGCCATCAGATAGCTTTGAAAGCCATGGAAATGTGTCAGATTATCATATTGTAAAGCATATGGATAATAGAAATAGTAAATTTCAGAACCGGGAGGGCGCAATATGTTCCAATATGAGCAGTTAAGAGAGGATTATCCTTTATTTCAATATAAAAAATATGAATTGATAGAAAAGGAAGAAGATATTCTGATTACTTATTATTTTGAAATACCTGGCTTATCTTCTTTTGCTCCCACATGGAGATTTCCAAAAGCAGGCCATAGCTTGGAGGATTTAAAGAAAAACGGAACCTTTTTGGAATTAGTTTTTTCCCTTGGCATGGTGGAGCTTATAAGCTACTGGAAAATTACCTGTTCCAAAAAAGTAGAGGTTTTGGCAGGGGCTTTTTCTTTCCAGCAGATGTTATGGTGGAAAAACTTATATTTTCATGGACTTGGCGAATTTTTTTATACCAATGGAATTCAGCCGGACCAGGAGAATTTTATGGAGCTGCTTTCTATGGGAAAGGAAATAAAAGCGGAAAAGCAGCCATTGAAGGGTCCTTCAGGATGTCTGGTGCCTATTGGGGGAGGGAAGGATTCGGCGGTTTCTTTAGAATTGTTAAAAAAAGCAGGTGAGAAATGTACCTGCTGTATCATCAATCCAAGAGGCGCCACATTAAATACCATAACTGCAGGCGGCTATCAGGAAAAGGACGCTTATATCATAAAAAGAACATTGGATAAAAATATGTTAAGACTGAATAAGGAAGGGTTTTTAAATGGCCATACTCCTTTTTCTGCATTGGTGGCATTTTCCACCACCCTTGCTGCATATTTAAAAAATATAAAGTATATTGTGCTTTCCAATGAGGCCAGTGCCAATGAAAGTACGGTATTAGGCAGCAGCGTGAATCATCAATACTCCAAGAGCTTTGCTTTTGAAAAAGATTTTCATGAGTATGAAGCAGAGTATATTAGCAGCGGAACTTATTATTTTAGCTTACTGCGGCCGTTAAGTGAATTTCAGATTGGAAGGTTTTTTTCCACCTGTAAGGCATATCATACTATTTTCAGAAGCTGCAATGCAGGCAGCAAAGAAGATAAATGGTGCAGTCATTGTTCAAAATGTTTATTTGTATTTTTGATTTTATCTCCGTTCATTTCCCATGACAGATTGTGTGAAATTTTTAACAGGGATATGTTGGAGGATCAAGAAATGATTCCTATTATGGACCAGCTTATTGGCATGGTGGAAGAAAAACCCTTTGAATGCGTAGGAAGCAGGGAAGAAGTAAATACTGCTATCGTTATGACGATTGCAGCCATGGAACAGGAGGGAAAGCCTCTTCCCAGACTATTTAACCATTATAAGGAAACACCTCTGTATGCAGAATACAAAGAAAAAGAAAATCCTTATTTCACCTATTACGAAGAAGAAAATCTATTACCGGATCAATTTGTACAGTTAGTAAGGGACAATTGCTTATGAATAAGGTATATAGAAATATAAGAATATAGCAAGAAGGAAGACAAATGGTAGAGACAATTAAAAAGCTGATTTCAGAAAAAAAAATACTGATTTTGGGCTATGGCAGGGAAGGGAAATCCACATATCAGCTTTTGGAAAGGGCTGGTGGTTATAAGGAGCTGGCGATTGCCGATTTAAATCCCATAAAGGATTTGTTACCGGAATATGTACGTTGTATAAGCGGAGAGGGTTATCAGGATTGTCTGGATAACTATGATATCGTATTTAAAAGTCCGGGCGTAGTGTTGACAAAGGATTTGAAAGAATATTCCTGCCATATTTTGTCACAGACGGAGGTTTTTTTCTCACATTACAAGAATCAGATTATTGGAATTACGGGAACCAAGGGAAAAAGCACTACGACTACTTTATTGTATCAGATATTGAAAACTGCAGGAAAAAAGGCAGTTTTGGCAGGAAATATTGGAATACCGGCATTTGATATGATTGACAGTATTGAGGAGGATAGTGTGATTGTGTTTGAAATGTCCTCCCATCAGCTGGAATATATGACAGTTGCTCCTCATATTGGCGTATTATTGAATATTCATGAGGAACATCTGGATCATTATGGCACCATGGAAAAATATGTGGCTGCAAAGGAAAGAATTTATAGAAATATGCAGGAGGGTGACATTTTTTTATGCAATGTGGAGAATCTTCCGGCTTTTGGAACATGCAAGGCACAGATCATTCCTTTTCCGGTAAAAGAAGGATTGAATCTGGTAATGAAAGAGGAAGAAAAGCCATATATTTCATATAAAGGAAATGTATTTTCCATTCCGGTAGAAGAGATACAATTAGTGGGAGAGCATAATTATCTGGATATTGCCGCAGCATATGGCATTGCCAGCCTGTTAGGAATCAAAGATGAGCAGTTTCGTGAAGGTCTAATTGCATACCGGCCCTTGCCCCACCGGCTGGAAAAGATAGGAACCTATGAGGGCATTACCTTTTATGATGATTCCATTTCCACTATATGTGATACCACCATGAAGGCCCTGACAAGTATTAAAGATGTGGATACAGTGTTGATTGGCGGCATGGACAGAGGGATACATTATGGAGAACTGATAGAATTTTTATCGGAAAATCCGGTTGCGCATATTGTGCTGATGGAAGCAACCGGAAAAAGGATTTATGAGGAAATCCATAAGGATTATAAAAATTTTTGCAATAGGGAAAGACTATATTTAGTAAAAGACTTGAAAGAGGCTGTGGAGTTATCAAAAAAAATAACAAAAAAAGGCACAAGCTGCGTCTTATCTCCGGCAGCCGCCAGCTATGGCATTTTTAAGAACTTTGAAGAACGAGGGAATGAATTTAAGAAATATGTAAAAAATCCTTAGACAAATGAGTATGTTAATGCTATTATGGACATGAAGAAATTTTTCAAAGGGAGGAATGAACATGAGAAAAAAGTTTATTATTTTGTGTATGCTGGCAGCTATGTTCGTTTTACTTACAGGCTGTGCAGGGCAGAAGGATGGAGAGACTACGATTTTAGTAGAGCCGATTAACAGCGGAGCGAATCTGCAGGCAACCCTACAGGTAAATACCAAATCCGGAAAGGAATGGAGCTACTTTATTGAGGAAGGTATATTAACTGAGATATCTGCAAAGCACTATGAGGGATTTTTTGTAGCAAATAAAAAAGATACTTATGTATTTGAAGCAGATGATACGGGTAAGGAAATGTTTTACTGTATTTTAATGGCACCGGATGATTATGATAATGCAAAGGTTTACGAATATACTTTGACAATTGATAATTCGGCAAAAATATCCATTGATTCAAAAAGGGATTATTTATTATCTGAAAATTCCAAGTTGATGAAAAAGGTCAAGGGAGAATAAATTATTTATAAAAAAGAGCTTGAAATTCTTTGAATAAAGGCTCTTTTTTTGTGGAAAAGTATTTAGAAAGTGAAGAAGTTGTGATATACTGTATTGGTATTCTTTCAAAGTGGAAATAGGAATAAAAAATGAAACAAAATAGAGGAAATAGACGAAAAATTCATAAGACAATTTTAGAGCATGGAAGTGATATTTTACGGTCGCCTGGTTTTATCAATTCCGGTAAGTCTGTGCAGCATGGCAATATGTCAGTCAGACAGCATTCTATTGATGTGGCACAGTGCAGCTTGAAAATCAGCAGAAAGCTTCCATTTCATTTTGAAGAAAAGGATTTAGTCAGAGGTGCTTTGCTTCATGATTATTTTCTGTATGATTGGCATAATAAAAAGGTAAAGCTGAAAGATATAAGGGAATTTCATAAGCTTCATGGCTTTACGCATCCTATAACAGCATTAAAAAATGCAAAAAAGGAATTTGAACTGACAAAGCGGCAGGAGGACATTATCCGAAAACATATGTGGCCTCTTACTATTAAACCGCCTGCATGTCGGGAGGCATGGGTGGTAACTTTGGCAGATAAATATTGCTCTTTGTTGGAAACCTTTCGACTGCACCGGGGAGATATGACATGAGCTCTTTGCTTGACAGCCTTTTGAAACTGGCGCAGGAGGATATTTATCCTTTTCATATGCCGGGACACAAAAGAAATATGCCCGGACATAGGCTGGAGACAGCCTATGAACTTGATATTACAGAGATAGAGGATTTTGACAATCTGCATAGTCCAAAAGGTGTGATTAAAGGGGCACAAGAAAAGGCGGCAGCCTTATGGGGAGCAAAGGAAAGCTTTTTTCTTGTAAATGGCAGTACCGGAGGCATATTAGCTGCAATTTCTGCAGCCTTCCCAAAGGGAAGCGAAATCATTATAGCAAGAAACTGCCATAAAGCGGCCTACCATGGAATGCTTCTTCGGGATATCAGGGCACATTATTTATATCCAGAGCTGATTGAGGAAGGATTTTTATACGGGTCTGTTTTACCAGAGCAGGTAGAGGAATTGTATGATAAATATCCGGAAAGCAAGGGGGTTTTTCTCACTTCTCCTAACTATGACGGAGTGATTTCTCCTATCAGGGAAATTAGTCAGATTGTTCACAGGCACGGAGGTATTTTCATTGTGGATGAAGCCCATGGCGCTCATTTTGGCCTGTCTGAAGAGTTTCCGGAAAGCGCTGTGATTCAGGGAGCAGATATTGTAATACAAAGCCTTCACAAAACGCTTCCTTCCTTTACCCAGACCGGACTTTTACATTTGTGCAGCAGCCGGGTTCAAAAGGAAAGGATTCAGAATTATTTAGGAATCTATCAGACAAGCAGTCCGTCTTATTTATTCATGAGTACTATGGAGCAGTGTATTGAGATGGTGGAAAGGGAAAAGGAAGTTTTATTTTCCCAACTGTCCCAAAATATAGATGAATTTTTAAATGTTACAAAGGATCTGGTTCATCTGCAAATCTTGAATAAACGATTTGCCAGGGAAAAAGGCATGTATCAGTTTGATAAAAGTAAGCTGATTATCAGCACTTACGGCACGAATATTTCGGGGAAAAAGTTATCGGACAGGCTGCTATCCCAATATCATTTACAAATGGAAATGGCATGTGAACATTACGCACTGGCGCTTACTTCCGTTTGTGACAGGCGGGAAGGATTTCAAAGGCTGGCAAAGGCTCTTTTGGAAATAGACAAGGAGCTGCAGGGCGGCTTTCAGGAGCATTTGGCAAAAGGTCTGGAAGTCTTTCAGCCAAAGGAAGAAAATATTGCTTTTTCCATCAGCCAGACGGAAGAAGCAAAAAAGGAAAGAATTCCCTTTCGTCAGTGTGAAAACAAAGTCAGCGGGGAATTTTTATATTTATATCCCCCCGGAGTGCCTTTTGTAGTGCCTGGGGAATATATTACAAAAGAAATTATCGAACAGATAGGGCATTATAAGGAACAGGGATTATCTGTTCAGGGATGCAAAGACGAAACGATTACCTATCTGGAAGTACTCAGTTAAGTCCCTGATATAAAAATAAAATCAGGGAAAAGAGTGTGAAAACAGCAAGGATTGGAAAGGAAAAGAAAATGAGAAAAACCAAGATAATATGTACGATAGGACCTTCATCGGAAAGCGAAGATAAATTAAGGGAGTTGATGCTTGCAGGCATGGATGTGGCAAGATTCAACTTTTCCCACGGAACTCATGAAGAACAAAAGGAAAAATTTGCCAGAGTCCTAAAAGTAAGCAGCGAGTTGAATATACCCGTGGCTTCTTTACTGGATACGAAAGGACCGGAAATCCGACTGAGGGATTTTGAAGGCGGCAAAGTCATGCTGGAGCCGGGACAGGTATTTACTTTAACTACAGAAGAAGTAATGGGAACTGCAGAAAGGGCCACTATTTCTTATAAGGGGCTGAAAAATGATGTTTCCGAGGGAATGACTATTTTAATTGATGACGGAAAAATTGAAATGGTGATTGAGAGTATTTCCGATACGGATATCCTGTGCCGTGTGATAAATGGAGGTCTTGTTTCCAATCATAAGGGAATCAATGTCCCCGGAGCAGTTCTTTCTATGCCATATATCAGTCAGGCAGACAGAGAAGATATTATTTTCGGTGCAGAAATGGGATATGATTTTCTGGCGGCATCCTTTGCCCGGACGAAAGAGGATATTTTAGAAGTGCGGGCTCTATTAAATGAGCATAAATCAACTGCAAAAATCATAGCAAAAATTGAGAACATGCAGGGCATTGAGAATTTAGATGAAATTCTGGAGGTTTCCGATGGAATTATGGTAGCCAGAGGGGATATGGGTGTGGAAATTCCTTTGGAAGAGGTGCCGGTGCTACAGAAGGATATGATAAAGAAAGCAGTGGCAAAAGGGAAGCATGTAATTACTGCAACCCAAATGTTAGAATCTATGATAAATAACCCAAGACCTACAAGGGCAGAGACTACAGATGTTGCCAATGCCATTTATGATGGAACTACAGCAATTATGCTTTCGGGAGAAAGCGCTGCCGGAAAGTATCCGGTGGAAGCTGTGAAGACAATGGTAAGAATTGCAGAAAGAACAGAACAGGCAATTGATTACAAGGGACGTCTAAAGAAAATGGAATTAGAAGGAAAGGCGGATATCACGACTGCGATTTCCCATGCAACCTGTACGACTGCTATGGATTTGAATGCAGCTGCCATTATTACAGTAACAATGTCAGGAACAACTGCAGCCATGATTTCCAGATATAAGCCAAACTGTTCCATTATCGGCTGCAGTGTAAATCCAAGAGTATGCAGGCAGTTAAATTTAAGCTGGGGTATCCAGCCCTTGCTGATAGAAAAAGAAGAAAAGGCAGACGATTTATTTGATTCTGCCGCCAGAGCCGCAGAGAAAGCAGGCCTTGTAAAAAGAGGCGATATTGTGGTCATTACAGCAGGTGTTCCATTAGGCATTGCAGGGAAGACAAATATGATACGTGTTATAGAAGTTTAGCTTTCTGTATAACTACTTGATTATTTTTACCATGGGCTGGAAATAATTAAGTAGTTATTGTAAAATGTTTATATATAAGTATTAGCCGTGCAAATCAGGTTTTCCTGTTTTTGTACCGGTACATAAAAAGGAAATTCCCTACAATTCATCAAGGAGGTGGGGCAATGGATATCAAAGTAAATCAAACGAACCCGGCTGCTGCAGCAACTCCTGCAGCTCCCGGTATACAGCAGGGTGACAGCGCCTTTAAGTTTATGCTTGCAAGCAACATAGAGGAGAAGGATCTGCAGGTCAGGCTGACTGCCATGATGGAGGAAATCACCAGACAGGGTGATAAGATTTCCAAACACATGGATGTAAGGGATATGAAAAGATATCGAGGGCTGATTAAGAGTTTTCTAAATGAAATAGTCACAAGAAGTCATGAATTTTCCAGAGAAAATTTCCTGGATAAAAGAGGCCGGCATCGTGTATATGGAATTATAAAATTAGTTGATGAAAATTTGGATGAGCTGGCAAAGGAATTGATAAAGGATGAAAAAGACCACATGGAAATATTAAGTAAAATCGGAGAAATTCGTGGTCTGCTATTAGATATTTTTACTTAGATCGGGGAATAGAGAGGATGAGCTTATGGCAAATTTTAGAGATATTATCGGACAGGAACAATTGATAGAGCATTTGCAGAATGCCATAAAAACGGGAAAAGTTGCCCATGCTTATATTATTAACGGTGAAAGAAGCTGCGGAAAGGAATTTGTAGCAAGAGTATTTGCAGCAGCGCTGCAGTGCGAAGAGGAAGGCGAAAAACCTTGCGGCAAATGCCGTTCCTGTAAGCAGGCACAGTCCCAAAACCAGCCGGATATCATTACAGTTCTTCATGAAAAACCAAATACCATCGGCGTGGAGGACATTAGGACAAAAATCAACTATGATATTGGAATAAAGCCATATAGCAGTCCCCGAAAGATTTACATTATGAATGAAGGGGAAAAAATGACAGTACAGGCACAGAACGCTCTGTTAAAAACATTAGAAGAGCCTCCCGCCTATGCAGTCATTATGATTCTTACAACAAATTTAGAGACATTGCTGCCAACTATTTTAAGCAGATGTGTCGTATTGAATATGAAGCCGGTAGCCGATGAGAAGGTAAAGCGGTATTTAATGGAAGAGCAGCATATTCCCGAATATAAAGCAGATGTTTGCGTTGCCTTTGCCAGAGGGAATTTGGGAAGAGCCAAAGCCCTTGCCACCAGTGAAGAATTCGATAACATAAAACATGAAGCGGTTACTTTGTTAAAATATATTCGTGATATGGAAATTCATGAAATCGTGGCCGCCATTAAAAAGATATCCCAGTATCAGTTTGAAATCAATGATTATCTGGATATTTTGTCAGTCTGGTATCGGGACGTGCTTTTGTTTAAAGCTACAAATGATGCCAATCACTTGATTTTTAAGGAGGAAATACAGTATATTAGAAAAGTAGCGGACCAAAGCGCATATGAAGGCATTGAGATTATTCTGGATGCGTTGGAAAAAGCAAAGGCAAGATTAAGGGCAAATGTGAATTTTGATTTGACTATGGAGCTGCTTTTATTGACAATAAAGGAGAATTAGCATGATGAAAGTAATAGGTGTAAGGTTTCGGGTAGCAGGAAAAATTTATTTTTTCAACCCCTTACAATTTCCTATAAAGAGTGGGGATCATGTAATTGTGGAAACCGCCAGAGGCGTAGAATATGGAACGGTAGTAGGCGCTGTCCGGGAAATCAAGGATGAGGATATCAATCAGCCTCTTAAGCCTGTTTTACGCATTGCCACAAAAGAAGACGACCAAAAGGAAGCTGCTAACCGTAAAAAGGAGAAAGAGGCCTTTCGGATTTGTCTGGAAAAAATAGCAAAGCATGGATTGGAAATGAAACTAATTGATGCAGAATATACTTTTGATAATAACAAAGTGCTGTTTTACTTTACTGCAGACGGAAGAATTGATTTTAGAGAGCTTGTAAAGGATTTGGCCTCTGTATTTAAAACAAGGATCGAGCTTCGCCAGATTGGTGTCAGGGATGAGACGAAAATCATCGGAGGAATTGGAATCTGCGGCAGGCCTCTTTGCTGCCATACCCATTTATCAGAATTTGTTCCGGTTTCTATCAAAATGGCAAAGGAGCAGAACCTTTCCTTAAATCCTACCAAAATATCCGGCGTATGCGGCAGGCTGATGTGCTGCTTGAAGCATGAAGAAGAAACTTATGAATATTTAAATAAAAAGCTTCCCAATATTGGAGACTTTGTAACCACTGATGACGGCTTAAAAGGAGAAGTACAGAGTGTCAACGTATTAAGACAGCTTGTGAAGGTCATCGTGGATGTGGATGATGAAAAGGAAATCCAGGAATACCGGGTGGATCAGCTTCGTTTCAAGAGACGCCATAAAAAGGAAAAAGTGGACGTAAGCGATAAGGAATTAAAGGAGCTGGAAAAGCTGGAAAAACAGGAAGGAAAGTCAAAGCTGGATGACAATTAAGGATAAGGAGCGGCTGGATGATCTGGGAGTTGCCGGATATGAAATCATTCAAAATCCGGAAGCTTTCTGCTTTGGTATGGACGCAGTGCTGCTTTCTGAATTTGTGAAAGTAAAAGAAGGACAAAGAGTGCTGGATCTTGGAACCGGTACAGGAATCATTCCGATTCTTCTGGCGGCAAAAACAAAGGCAGAGCATATTACGGGTATGGATATACAGGAGTACAGCGTGGATATGGCAACCCGCAGTGTGGTGCATAACGGGCTTTCTTCCCGAATAGATATTGTACAGGGAGATATAAAGGAAGCTTCTCTGCGGCTTGGCAGAGCGGTTTTTGATGCCGTAACCTGTAATCCGCCTTATATGATTGATGACCATGGTTTAAAGAATCCGGCTGACTGTAAGGCCATTGCCCGCCATGAGATTTTGTGCACCTTTGAGGATATTGCAAGGGAAGCGGCGGCTCTTTTAAAAGAGGGAGGAAATTTTTTCCTGATACACAGACCCTTCCGCCTTGTTGAAATTTTAAATACATTGACCCAATATAAAATAGAGCCAAAGAGGATGCGGTTTGTATATCCTTTTGTGGATAAAGAGCCTAATATGGTGCTGGTTCACGGAAAAAAAGGCGCTAAATCCAGAGTGACCATAGAAAAGCCCCTTATTGTATACAAGGAACCGGGTGTTTATACGGAAGAGGTTTCCAGTATTTACACACCAAAGGAGCAGATTCCTCAGGGAAAGCTGTGTTAAGAAGAAACCGGAGAGCACAATGGAAGCAGGAAAATTATTTTTATGTGCCACGCCTATTGGAAATCTGGGGGATATCAGCCAGAGGGTGCTGGAAACATTGGAACAGGTAGATCTGATTGCGGCAGAGGATACCAGAAACAGTATAAAGCTTTTAAATCATTTTGGTATAAAAAAGCCATTGACCAGCTATCATGAATATAATAAAGTAGAAAAGGCAGCAGTGCTTATTGAAAAAATGAAAACAGGCAGTCAGATAGCCCTTATAACTGATGCAGGGACACCAGCCATTTCCGACCCGGGAGAGGTGCTTGTGAAGATGTGTCAGGAGGCCGGCATTGTAGTAACATCTCTGCCGGGACCTGCAGCCTGTATTACCGCATTAACCTTATCAGGGCTCAGTACAAGAAGGTTTTCCTTTGAAGGATTTCTGCCTGTAGATAAAGGAGAAAAAAAGCAGGTTCTGGAAGAGCTTTCCAAAGAGACCAGGACCATGATTTTATACGAAGCTCCTCACCATCTGAAAAGAACCTTAAAGGAGCTTTATGAAGCAGTGGGAAACCGGAGGCTGACCCTTTGCAGGGAGCTTACAAAAAAATTTGAAACGATTTTTCCCACCACTTTGCAGGAAGCAATTGCTTACTACGAGGAAAATGAGCCCAGAGGCGAATATGTATTGGTACTGGAAGGCAAAAGCCTTTTAGAAATAGAAGAAGAAAAAAGGGAAGTCTGGCAGCAGATGTCAATCTCAGAACATATGTCCCATTATGAACAAAAGGGAATGGATCATAAAAGCGCCATGAAACAGGTGGCAAAGGACCGGGGCATTTCCAAGCGGGACGTATATCAATATCTTATTGAGAAAAACAGTTGACAAAAGCATATGTAGATACTATACTCTGATTGTCAAATTATCCCGGAAGAAAAAGATAAAGGAAAAGAAAAGGAGAAGCAAATATGTTAGAAAAAGTAAAAGAAATCATTCAGGAACAATTAAACTTGGACGGAGTAGAAATCACAGAGGAATCTTCTTTCAAAGATGATTTAGGCGCAGATTCTTTAGACTTATTTGAATTAGTCATGGCTTTTGAGGAAGAATACGGAATCGAGATTCCTTCCGATGACTTAGAGCAGATTACAACAGTTGGAGCTGTTATTGAATATATTAAAAGCAAAGGCGTAGAAGCATAAGACCAAAGGTATTGTGTCAGTGCTCAATATGCCAGCAAGATTGCCCCAAAGCAGATATGCAAAGACATACCTGCTTTGGGGTTTTTTAACCTAACCAAAACCTTCTTTCGTAGCAGCTTTCGATACTCAGTAGGAGGCGGCAGGGCATATGGAAGTCTTGGGGGCCTTATAAAAACGCCAGTCCTTACGCACGGTCCTTTCGTGCGTTAGTACTGCTGCGTTTTTATAGAACGAGAGTGTGCCCCTAAGACTTCCATATGCCCTGCCGCCTCCTACGTCCTCTTATCCAATCCTCCTCCCCCAAATTTTAAAAGCAAAAACAGTTGACAAATCCATACACAGATAATATACTTTGATTGTCAAACTATTCCAAATAAGAAAAGGAGAAGCAAATATATGTTAGAAAAAGTAAAAGAAATTATTCAGGAGCAGTTAAACTTGGATGGAGTAGAAATTACAGAAGAATCCTCTTTCAAAGATGATTTGGGCGCAGATTCTTTAGACTTATTTGAATTAGTCATGGCTTTTGAGGAAGAATATGGAATTGAAATTCCTTCTGATGATTTGGAGAAAATCACAACAGTTGGCGCTGTCATCGAGTATATCAAGAGCAAAGGTGTGGAAGCATAAATGAAGACCAGAATCACGGAATTATTAGGAATTGAATATCCGATTATTCAGGGAGGCATGGCATGGGTTGCGGAATACCATCTGGCAGCAGCAGCTTCAGAAGCAGGTGGTCTTGGTATCATCGGTGCAGGAGGCGCTCCCGCAGATTTTGTAAGAGAGCAGATACAAAAGGCAAAGGAATTGACAGATAAGCCTTTTGGAGTGAATGTCATGTTGATGAATCCGGAAGCAGATGCCATTGCCAGGGTGATTGTAGAGGAAGGCGTAAAGGTAGTCACTACCGGAGCGGGCAATCCCGGAAAGTATATGGCAATGTGGAAGGAAGCGGGAGTAAAGGTCATTCCCGTAGTAGCCAGTGTGGCACTTGCCAAAATGATGGAAAGAGCAGGTGCAGATGCGGTCATTGCAGAAGGTACGGAATCCGGCGGACACATCGGTGCGGCTACTACTATGACATTAGTTCCTCAAGTGGTAGATGCAGTAAGCATTCCGGTTATTGCGGCAGGCGGCATTGGTGATGGAAGAGGCTTTGCGGCTGCTATGATGTTAGGCGCTCAGGCTGTTCAGATGGGAACCAGGTTTTTGCTTGCAAAGGAATGTGTGGTTCACCAAAATTATAAGGATAAGGTTATCAAGGCAAAAGACATTGATTCGGAAGTTACAGGAAGAAGCACCGGACATCCGGTACGCTCTATCCGCAATAATATGACAAGAGAATATTTAAAAATGGAGGCTGAGGGCGCTACTTTAGAGCAATTGGAGCAAATGACACTTGGTTCATTGCGGAAAGCGGTTGTGGACGGAGATGTAGTGACAGGCACCATTATGGCGGGACAGATTGCAGGTATGGTAAAGAAAGAACAGACCTGTAAGGAAATGATGGAAGAAATTATGTCTGAGGCGAAAGCTCTTTTAAAATGTGAGTAGTACATAATTGTGCAGTACAGGGAGGTCGTAGCATATCGGCCTCCATACTTACATTTAAATACTTTGAAAGTCAAAATATTTGAATGTTATAAGATATAAACTCAAAAAAACACAAAATACATAGAGAAGTTTTCAAACAAGAATTTTATAACGAAAAAGAGAAGTGGAGGTTTCATTATGGGTAAAATAGCATTTATGTTTCCGGGACAAGGCGCTCAATATGTAGGAATGGGGAAGGACTTTTACGATACCATTCCTGTTTGTAGGGAGGTTTTTGAAAAGGCAAGCAAGGCAAGCGGGCTGGATGTGGAAAAGCTTTGTTTTGAGGAAAATGAACAGATCAACATTACGGAATATACACAGATTGCCATGCTGGCAGCAGAAGTAGCTATGTTAAGAGCACTGGAGGAAAAAGGAATCAAGCCGGACGTAACGGGGGGCTTAAGCCTTGGAGAATATGGAGCTTTGGCAGCAAGTGGAGTCATGAGCGAAGAGGATGTATTTAAAGTAGTAAGAAAACGTGGAATTTACATGCAGGAAGCAGTTCCAACAGGTGGAGCCATGGTAGCGGTTCTCGGTCTGGATACAAAAGTGATTGAAGAGATATGTGACAGCATTGATGGTATGGTGACCATTGCCAATTACAACTGCCCGGGACAGATTGTCATTACGGGAGAAGAGAAAGCAGTAAAAGAAGCAATGGAGAAATTAACGGAGGCAGGGGCAAAAAGATGTGTGCCATTAAAGGTAAGCGGTCCTTTCCATTCTCCTCTTTTAGCAGGAGCTGGCGAAAAGCTGGCAAAGGAGCTTGAGGAAGTAACCATTCAGGATATTGCCGTTCCTTACATAGCAAATGTAACAGCCGATTATGTCGCTTCTAAGGAAGAGGTGAAGCCGCTGCTTCAAAAGCAGGTTTCTTCCTCTGTAAAATGGCAGCAGACTATTGAGCTTATGATAAAAGATGGAGTTACTACCTTTATTGAAATTGGACCGGGAAAGACTTTAACAGGATTTATGCGGAAGATCAACCGGGATGTACAGGTTTTGAATGTGGAGAAGGTAGAAGATTTGGAGAAGGCCGTGGAGGCATTAAAATAAATTTTTTTGCAGCCCATGGTAATAAGATAGACAATTATCTGATTTGGAGTAAAAAGAAAAAGGAGAAGGAAAATGTTAAGTGGTAAAGTAGCGCTGGTTACCGGTGCCGGAAGAGGCATTGGAAGAGAAATTGCATTAACACTTGCTTCTTATGGGGCAGACGTCATTGTAAATTACAATGGCTCAAAGGAAAAAGCAGATGAGGTAGTAAATGAAATTGAAAAAATGGGCAGAAAAGCTGTTGCGGTACAGTGTTCCGTTGCGGATTTTAATGCCTGTGGGGAAATGATTACCTCCATGCTGGCAGAGTTCGGACATATTGATATTCTGGTAAATAATGCAGGGATTACCAAAGACAATCTTGTTATGAAAATGACAGAAGAGGACTTTGATGCGGTAATGGATACGAATTTAAAGGGAACCTTTAACACCATAAAGCATATGTACCGCCCGTTCTTAAAGCAAAGGGCAGGAAGGATCATCAATCTTTCTTCTGTAACCGGAGTGCTTGGCAATGCAGGACAGGCCAATTATGCAGCTTCCAAGGCAGGGGTAATCGGTCTTACCAAAAGTCTGGCAAGAGAACTGGCAAGCAGGAATATTACCGTAAATGCCGTAGCTCCGGGCTTTATTGCAACGGATATGACGGCGGTCATGACAGAGGCTGCAAAGGAAGCAACACTGGCGCAGATTCCCTTAAAGAGAGTAGGGGAGCCAAAGGACATCAGTGAAATGGTAGCATTTTTAGCAAGCGATAAGGCTTCTTATATAACAGGACAGGTTATTTCCGTAGACGGCGGAATGGCAATTTAAATCTATTGGAGACAGATAGGAGACAATTATGAGCAGAAGAGTAGTAGTAACAGGCATGGGAGCCATTACTCCCATTGGACTGAGTGTAGATGAATTTTGGAACAGTGTAAAGGAGCAGAAAACAGGTTTTGATTTTATTACGAAATTTGATACCACTGATTACAAATGCAGGATTGCAGCAGAAGTAAAGGGATTTGAAGGAAAAAATTATATGGACTTTAAGGCTGCAAAAAGAATGGAATTGTTCAGTCAGTATGCGGTAGCCGCAACAAAGGAAGCATTGGAACAGGCAGGCATTGATATGGAAAAGGAAGACCCTTACCGGGTTGGTGTTTCCATAGGCTCCGGTATAGGTTCTTTGCAGGCAATGGAAACAGCTCACAGCAAGCTGCTGGATAAGGGGCCTAACAGGGTGAATCCATTGCTTGTGCCTTTGATGATTTGTAATATGGCAGCAGGAAATGTGTCCATTCAGTTTGGACTTAAGGGAAAAAGCATTAATGTGGTAACTGCCTGTGCTACAGGAACCAATTCTATCGGTGAAGCTTTTAGAACGATTCAATACGGTGATGCGGATATTATGGCAGCAGGAGGTACGGAAAGCAGCGTTACACCTATTGGGATTGCAGGATTTTCCGCTCTTACCGCTTTATCCTCTTCGGATGATCCAAAGAGATGTTCCATTCCTTTTGATAAGGACAGAAGCGGTTTCGTTATGGGCGAGGGCGCTGCAGTAGTCATACTGGAAGAGCTGGAGCATGCAAAGGCAAGAGGAGCAAACATATACGGTGAGGTGGTAGGATATGGCTGCAGCTCGGATGCATATCATATTACTTCTCCGGCAGAAGACGGAAGCGGTGCAGCAACGGCTATGTTAAATGCAGTAAGGGATGCAGGTATTGCTCCGGAGGATGTTATTTATATCAATGCTCATGGTACCAGCACCCACCACAATGATTTATTTGAAACAAGAGCAATCAAGCTTGCTTTTGGAGACCATGCAAAGGATATGAAAATCAACTCCACCAAATCCATGGTGGGTCATTTACTGGGTGCAGCAGGCGCCATCGAATTCATTACCTGTATTAAGGAGCTGGAAGAGGGTTATCTTCATGCAACGGTAGGGCTTAGCGAGCCGGGAGAAGATTGTGACTTGGATTATTGTAAAGAACCGGTAACAGGGGAATTTACCTATGCTTTGTCGAATTCATTAGGCTTTGGCGGCCACAATGCATCTATTCTTGTAAAGAAATACGAAGATTAAAAAGGAGAAAATTATGTCAGTTTTATCCGCAAAGGAAATTATGGAAATCATTCCACACAGGCAGCCCTTTATGCTGATAGATACCATAGAAGAACTGGAATCCGGAGTAAAGGCAGTAGGGAAAAAATGTGTCAGCTATAATGAGCCGTTTTTTGCAGGTCACTTTCCCGGAGAACCTGTTATGCCGGGAGTGCTGATCGTAGAAGCATTGGCTCAGGTAGGTGCGGTAGCTATTTTAAGCCAGCCGGAATTTAAAGGAAAAACCGCTTACTTTGCAGCTATTAAAGAGGCGAAGTTTAAAGGAAAGGTAGTTCCGGGAGATGTACTTATGTTAGAAACAGAAATCATTAAGGTAAAAGGTCCTATCGGTGTAGGAAGCGCAAAAGCATATGTGGATGGAAAACTGGTTACCAGTGCTGAACTGACCTTTGCCATTGGCAGTGATAAATAAAGGCAGGAAATAAGCTTATGGAAATAAAACCATTAAAAATCGGTAATCTTATTGCAAAGGTTCCGGTCATTCAGGGAGGCATGGGGGTAGGTGTGAGCTTATCCGGCCTGGCAGGTGCAGTTGCTTTAGAGGGCGGCGTGGGAATTATCTCCACGGCCCAGATTGGTTACCGGTATGAGGGATTTGACGAAAATCCAATTGAAACCAATTTAAGGGCAATTAAGGAAGAAATAAGGAAAGCAAGGAATATTGCAAAAGAAGGCATCATAGGTGTTAATATTATGGTGGCTACCAGAAAGTATGAGGAATATGTAAAGGCGGCGGTGGAAGCAGGAGTGGACCTGATTATTTCAGGCGCCGGGCTTCCCATGACCCTTCCCGCACTTGTAAAAGGCAGCAGGACGAAACTGGCGCCTATCGTTTCCTCCGTGAAATCTGTGGATGTCATATGCAAATACTGGCTGAAAAAATTTGACCGGCTGCCGGATGCAGTAGTAATTGAAGGGCCAAAGGCTGGAGGACATCTGGGTTTTACCAGGGAGCAGTTAGAAAACCCGAAAAGCTTTGAGTTTGAAGAAGAAATCAAGAAAATCATAGCCCATGTAAAGGAGTTTGCAGCTGGGAAGAAGGCGGAAATTCCGGTAGTTGTGGCAGGAGGCATTTATGACAGGCAGGATATGGAACACGCCTTAGAGCTTGGTGCGGATGGCGTGCAGGTAGCTACCCGTTTCGTGACCACCTATGAATGTGATGCTTCCCAGGCTTACAAGCAGACTTATATTGATGCGAAAAAAGAGGACATTGTCATCGTAAAAAGCCCGGTTGGAATGCCGGGAAGAGCTATTTTAAATGATTTTATAAGGCGGGCAGGAGAAGGGCCTATACCTCATGGGAAATGCCGTCTTTGTGTCAGTACCTGCAATCCGGCAGAAACACCTTACTGCATTACGGAAGCACTGGTAAATGCAGTGGAAGGAAATGTGGAAAAGGGACTTCTGTTTTGCGGGGAAAATGCTTATAGAGCCACGAAAATAGAGCATGTGGCAGATATTATGCAGGAATTTTCAAATATAACGGATAAAAATGGAGAACTATCATGACAACAAGGATAATTGGAACGGGCCGGTGTCTGCCGGAGAATATTGTGACAAATGATGATTTATCAAAGATTATGGATACCTCCGATGAATGGATTGCCTCCAGGACAGGAATCCGGAAAAGGCATATTGCTAAAGAGGAGACTACCGCAACCATGTCGGCAGAGGCTGCTAAGAAGGCTCTGCAGCAGGCAGGGCTGTCGCCGGAGGAAATTGACTTGATCATTGTGGGAACCATTACCAGTGATTATGTGACCCCTTCTACTGCCTGTGAAGTACAGCGTATAATCGGAGCAGACAATGCAGTGGCATTTGATATAAATGCGGCATGTTCAGGCTTCATGTTTGCTCTAAATACAGCCCATGTATATTTACAGTCCGGTATTTATAAGAATGCACTTATTATCGGTGCGGAAACCCTAAGCAAAATCATGGACTGGAGCGACAGGAGCACCAGCGTTCTTTTTGGAGACGGAGCCGGAGCAGCAGTGGTTACTAATGGGGAAGCCGGCTTATTAAGCTTTACTCAGGGCTCTGATGGAGCAAAGGGAATGGTGCTGGCATGTAAGAATAGAAGCAATAACAATCCTTTAATCAATACCTCTAAAGAGTTAGGATATACATATATGGACGGTCAGGAGGTCTATAAGTTTGCAGTCAGCAAGGTGCCTGAAAGCATTAAGGAAGTGTTAGCAGAAGCTAATTTAGAGCCGGGGGACATTAGTTACTTTATTCTCCATCAGGCAAATATCCGGATTATTCAGTCCGTGGCTAAAAGATTGAAGGTAAGTGAAGAGAAATTTCCAATCAGCCTTGACCATTGCGGAAATATTTCTGCAGGCAGCGTGCCTATTTTATTGGATGAGGTAAATGAAAAGGGGATGCTGAAAAAAGGAGATAAGATTGTAATGGCAGGCTTTGGAGCCGGGCTTACATGGAGTGCCTGCGTCATGGAGTGGTAATTGGGAAATGATGCCGAATGGAAGTTTAGATAGGTGTTTATGATTCAAAATGAATTTTACGGAAGGTGGAAAGTGATAATTTCCATCTTCTTTTTTGATTATGACGATATCATAAAAGAGCCATTTCTAAAGAAAAGCAATTATGGCAGTTTCTCTCTCAATGGGTAGTCTTTCTTATTATTATATGTTAAACTATTCGCATAGGCAAGCAAAAGGGTTATGAAACGGGTATAGCAAAAGGAGGTTATTAAAATGATAATTATAACAGATTCTGCATCGGATTTACCAAAGGAAATTCAAGAAGAATTTCAACTTCATGTAATTCCAACACCTGTGGTCATTGACGAAAAGGATTACTTAGATGGAGTCAGTATTCATACAAAGGAATTTTATGAAATACTGGATGATAAAGCAAGGGATGTAAAAACCTATCATATCAATCCGGAAATGTTTGAAAATGCGTTTAGGCCTTATGCCGAAAAGGGAGAAAGCGTTTTATATCTATGCTTTTCTACGGGAATTGCAGGTACTTATAATGCGGCCAATATTGCAAAAGAAAATCTATTAGAGGAATATCCGGAATTTGACCTGACTATTTTTGATTCTAAGAGCGCTTCGATTGGTTTCGGGCTTTTAGTCTATAAGCTGTTGTGCTTAAAGAGGCAGGGAGCGGATAAGGAGGAATTGTTAGCGGCAGCTGATTATTATCGGGAGCACATTCGGCATGTATTTACGGTCAGGACACTGACTTACCTGATCAAGGGTGGAAGGCTTTCCAAATTTAAAGGTACTATAGGGGAGACACTTGATATGAAACCCATATTGATTGTCAACGAGGAAGGGAGCCTTCAGGTATTAAATACCGTGAGGGGACAGAAGAAGTCCATAAAGAGCCTGGTGGAGTATGTGCTGGAACATGGAGTGGACCTGGATAAGCAGACGGTTGCAATCTGTCATGGAGAAGATGAGGCAGCTCTTGACTTTGCAAGAAAGCTGATTCAGGAAAAAGTCCATCCGAAGAATGAATTGATTGGGATTGTAGGCTGCGCTATCGGCGCTCATACAGGAAGAGGAATCGTGGGGATCTGTTTTCTGGATGCACCGGATTGGGAGAAAAAATGAAGCATTTGTATATTTTATTATTATGCTTGCCATCGGGTTTTGGCAGGCTCACCCAGAAGATGACTCATTACAAGTATACGCATGTGGCGCTTTCGTTAGATGAAAGCTATACTCATTTCTATGCCTTTTCCAGATTGCGGGCAAAAACACCTCCTATTTCCGGTTATATTGAGGAAAAAAGAATTTATTATACATTAGGGGAAAATATTCTCATTTATAAGAAAACCTATCCGATTGAGCATGGACTCAGACCGGATAGGTTTTTCTTTTATTGTTTGGAAAGCTCAACCAATTCTTTTAACATTTTGGGCAGCTCTGTGGACATATTTTCATTGGAAAACTGACAGGTTCCAACCTTTTTGTGACCGCCGCCGCCATATTTCAGCATAAGCTTACCTACATCTACATTGGAGGTTCTGTTTAAAATGCTATAGCCAACTGCAGCGCTGCAGCCTACGCCGCCCTTGCCGCTAACAATCCATGCAGAAATATTCTGCTCTGGATACATACTGTAAATCATGAAACGATTACCGGAGTAAATGGGATCCACACCTCGCAAGTCGGAAATAATCACATTGCCCCCAACGTTAGTGTATTTTCTAACCATATCCTTGAATTTCTCGGTTTGCTCAAAATATACATCGATACGTTCCTTTACATCCGGGAGACTTAAAATCTCTTCCGTGGTCATGGTCCGGCAGGCATCAATGAGCTTTTCCATCAATTGATAATTGGAAATGGTGAAATTCCGCCATCTGCCAAGTCCGGTTCTTGGGTCCATCAAGAAACCGACTAAAATCCAGCCCTTGGGATTCTGCACTTCGTCAATAGTAAGATTGCCGGAATCTACCTTGTCAACCGCTTCCATCATATCGTCAAACTGAGGAAATCTTTCCCTGCCGCCATAATATTCGTAAATAATGCGGGCACAGGATGGAGTAATGCGGCTTTCCCCTTTGTATTTTCCTTCTAACTGTAATCTTTCATGCTCACTGGAATGATGATCGAACCATAGGCCACAGCCCTCCACATAAGGAACATTGGCAAGGCAGTCGTTTTCGTTTACTTCTATCAAGCCGTCCTGTAAATCCTTTGGATGTGCAAATTTCCAGTTGTCGATAATACCGGCTTCCTTTAATAAAGCACCGCAAGCCAGTCCGTCAAAATCGGAACGTGTTATTAGTCTCATGTCTTTCTCCTTCTACAAATTGTAATAATAAGTAATTGTCCGGCAGGAGCTTCTTGCCGTATGATAGTTCTTTACTATTTTATGTAGGAAAACTCCCATATAGGAACAATTATAGTGGAAAACCATAATTTTTTCAACTGTTTAAAGAAATTGTCATAGAAAATCGTTCTGATGCTTATACTGAAAGAAAAACGAAAGTGCGGCATATGTTAAATTATATTTGGGCATTTATGATAATCATTGGAGTACTGTATGGCTCTTTTACAGGAAAAATGGCGGAAATTTCCGCTGCTGCTATTGAATCCTCCAAGGAGGCGGTTACCCTGTGCGTTACAATGGCAGGAGTCATTTCCCTGTGGGTAGGGCTTATGGAGGTGGCGAAAAGTGCAGGACTGATTAAAAAGCTTACAAAAGGATTGGGGCCCTTTATTCATTTCATGTTTCCAAACATTCCAAGAGAGCATGAAGCCCTGGACTATATAGCAACCAATATCATTGCTAATATACTGGGGCTTGGATGGGCTTGTACCCCTGCCGGCTTAAAGGCAATGGAAAAGCTGGCACAGCTGGAGGAAGAAAGAGGAAATCCGGAATATGTATGTGCTGGTTACGGAAATAAAAAGGAAGAGGGCAGCAGGCTCATAGGAGGAAAAAGAGGAGAACGTGCTGCCAGCAATGAGATGTGTATCTTTTTGATACTGAATATCTCATCCCTGCAGTTAATTCCGGTAAATATGATAGCTTACAGAAGCCAATATGGCAGCGTAAATCCCACGGTTATTATTGCACCGGCTATTTTGGCTACTCTTGTGAGCACTGTGGTGGCAGTGGTGTATTGTAAGATGAAGGATAGAAAGCGGAGGGCATGAGGCTCTCCGTTTTTATTAGAGAAAATACATTGACATTTCATATATTTATAAGATTTTATGGTATAAAAAATATGAGAAAATACTATAAATATGAAAAATGACTTTCCATAAAATATAAATATTATAAAAAATAAGTAAGTTATTGACTAGTATAATGGTTTGTTATATAATTATGGAAAATGTGTGTGGAGGATAAAATGGATTATAAAAATATTACAAATAATTTTATAAATGAATATCCGGATTACAAGAGTGACGTTGTGAACTTTAACGAGTATGTGGAGACCTATTGGAAAAATTCGTTATCAGGGGATCCTCTTCGCATTTTACTGAAAGGTATAGATGTTGATTTTATATTAAAAAGTTTAATTTATAATGTTGAAATAGTAAAGAGATATAAAAGTAAAACGAAAGCAAAACGATATGCAACTGTAGTTGGACAACTTTTTAACTATATTAGAAAAACAACAGATATTGTGAATCCCGATTTATATGATGCGATTTCGTATAATCGACTACGGGAAAACTCATATATGCAGCAAATGATGTCTTATATAGATAAGTGTGAAATGCTGGCAGGAATTGTTGAACAGGAACCATTGACCTCAACTGAGGCTGAGAAAATATTGAAATGGGCAAATGAACAGTTCATCTCGCAAGAATGGGAGGATGCAACCAGTTTTAGAAAGGCAATGGCAGCTATTGGTATTAAAATGATGATGCTTTATGGAATTACATACCGTGAATTAAGAAAAATAAAATGGAGTGATTATGATGAATTGCATGATTGTATTACGGTTAATGGTTACGAGCTTCGTTTGCCGCTAAAACTATCTGTTCAGTTAAAGAACACAGAAAAGTTTGTTATTGAGAAAAAAATAATTAACAGCCAGAATTTGTTGTTTGCTGACTTTCTGGGAGAGCCATGGAATGATATTACATCGTCTTCGGGAATACCTGATTATATTGGAGCATTGATTGGAATTACAAGCGTAACAAGTGCTGTAAAATACGGTATAAGTCAACTTTTAAAAGCAGGTTTAAGTGATTCGGTGATAAAGAAGATAACAGGAGCAAGCGAAAAGCTTATTCAAGGTTGCTTGTTTCAGGAGGATAATGAATTGAAACAGATTGTTAATGCAAAGATACTTATGGCAGAACGATATTACGAGTTTTAAAGTTTGATATGTGGAATGCTTAAAACATTTGGGAGAAATATATGAAAGATTTTTCTTTTTGGGAAGAATATGAAGGCGCTGCGGAAGGTAGTGGACGGAGCGAAAAAATATGGTTAATAAACCCGGATACATCTCAAACGGGTTTATTTAAATTCAAAAAGGATATTGCCACAACAGATCATGCTTCAGAATGCATAGCATATGATTTGGCAAGATTAATAGGAATTCCATGTGCCAGATTTGAAGTTGGGACTTATAAAGGCAGAGAAGGTTCCATGAGTTATAATATAGTTTCTCATAAAGAGGAGACTCTTATTGAAGGGGTCTATTGTATCAGTATGCAATATGGTCATTTTGATGCAGAAATACTCGCAGACTTAAAGACAGGTGACAGGTACTCTTTGGAAATGATTAAAATGGCTTTAGAACCATTTGGTCTGTTTGATGAGTTCCTGCCAATTCTTATTTTTGATTTTTTAATTGGAAATACGGACAGGCACCAAAGTAATTGGGCATTGATAATGAAAGATAAGAAGATGCAGTTAAGCCCTTTGTATGATAATAGTTCATCACTTTGTGCTTATGTTGCAGAAACAAAGATTGATCAATATTTAGGGAATGATTTAATGCTATGGAAATCATTAGTTGATACGAAATCGAAATCAGTCATTCGAATTACTTGTCAGGATAGGAAACAACCTACGCATTTAGAAGTTGTTAAATACATGAAGAAGAATTATTACGGGCAGACAATAGATATAGTAAAAAGAGTAGAAGCACTTGTGACGGAAGAGACTATTAGCGCTATTGTGGATAAATATAAAGAAGTTCTTTCTGTGAAAAAAAGCAAGTTGATTTTAAAATATCTTTTGGCAAAGGCACAATTGCTAAGAGAGATTTATGAGGGAGGGACATTATGAGCCTTAAGGATGGAAAGGATTATCTCTTTTTGATTTGGAAATCAGGGCAATCAGGAAAGCAGTTTATTGTGGGTCAGTTGACCAAGAATAGCGGATATGAATTTAAATATTGTGAAGAAATAAAAGAAGCACTTGAGGATGGGTTTGTACCGTTGCTTTGCTTTCCTGATTTAGATAAGGTGTATAGGGATGAAAGGCTGTTTTCAATTTTCTCAAGCCGTCTGCCAGATAAGAAAAGAAAAGATATCCAGAATATTTTAAAAAAATATGGGATGGAAAAATATGATGAGTATATGCTGCTTAAAAGAAGTGGAGCAAGGCTTCCGATTGATGGTTTAGGGTTTATTGATCCAATATTGGATGCAGATAAGAATCTGACGAGAATTTTTTTTGTAGCAGGAGTCAGGCATTATATGAATTGCGAAGGAAATGATTGCTTAAATGCATGGGGGATTACAAGAGGGGATGAAGTTTTTTTTAAAAAAGATTCCGAAAATGAATATGATGAAAATGCGGTGAAAATAATGGATTCTTCAGGAAAAGTATTGGGATATGTACCCCGGTATTATGGCAGGAGTGTAACGGAATTGTTAGAAAAGGGCAGCAGAGTTGAGGGGCATGTCTATAATGTGGATAAAAATGAAAATTGTAATGAATGTATCAAGGTGATTATGGAGATTAAGAAATAAAACCACGGGTATTTTTTGTTTAGAAATACAATCAGCGAAAAAAGCTGATAAAAAATAAAATGAAATAAATGATAATACAGAAAAGGAGACCAACTATGGAACTAATATCAATCAAACAACTATTTCGGAACAAAGAAGAATATATTGGAAAGGAAGTAACCGTAGGCGGCTGGCTTAGAAGCATTCGGGATTCTAAAACCTTTGGATTTTTAGTAATCAATGACGGTACTTTTTTTGAACCCTTGCAGGTAGTGTATTCCGATTCACTGGAGAATTTTGCACAAATCAGCAAGTGCAACGTAGGAGCAGCCTTAATCGTAAAAGGAGTTGTAACGGAAACTCCTCAGGCAAAGCAGCCTTTTGAGATTCAGGCATCCAGCGTGGAAATCGAAGGAGCCTCCGCACCGGATTATCCCCTGCAGAAAAAAAGGCATTCCTTTGAATATCTGCGTACCATTTCCCATTTAAGGCCAAGGACCAATACTTTCCAGGCTGTATTTCGGGTACGATCCCTGATTGCCTATGCTATTCACAAATTTTTTCAGGAAAGGGAATTTGTATATGTGCATACTCCCCTGATTACCGGAAGCGATTGTGAAGGAGCCGGAGAAATGTTTCAGGTGACTACATTAGACTTGGACAACCTGCCAAGGACAGAAGAAGGAAAAGTGGATTTCTCCAAGGACTTCTTTAATAAGCCAACCAATCTGACGGTTAGCGGGCAGTTAAACGGAGAAACCTATGCCATGGCATTTAAAAATATTTACACCTTTGGACCGACCTTCCGGGCAGAAAATTCCAATACCACAAGACATGCGGCAGAATTCTGGATGATAGAGCCGGAAATGGCATTTGCGGACTTAAAGGATGATATGATGTTGGCGGAAAGTATGATTAAGTACATTATCCGCTATGTAATGGAAAATGCACCGGAGGAAATGGCATTTTTTAATCAATTTGTGGACAAGGGTCTTCTGGAACGGTTAGAGGGTGTGGCAAATTCCGATTTTGCCCATGTGACCTATACGGAAGCAATTGAAATTCTTGAAAAGCATAATGATGAATTTGAATATAAGGTGTCCTGGGGCTGTGACTTACAGACAGAGCATGAGAGGTTTTTGACAGAAAAGGAATTTAAGCGTCCGGTATTCGTTACCGATTATCCAAAGGAAATCAAGGCATTTTATATGAAGATGAATGAGGATAATAAAACGGTGGCGGCTATGGACTGTCTCGTACCGGGAATCGGGGAAATCATTGGCGGAAGCCAGAGAGAAGATGACTATGATAAGCTGTTGGCTCGTATGAAGGAGCTGAAGCTGAATCCGGAGGATTATGATTTCTATTTAGACCTGCGCAAGTATGGCACTGCAAGACATGCAGGATTTGGGTTGGGATTTGAGAGATGCGTTATGTACTTAACAGGTATGAGCAATATCAGGGATGTGATTCCATTCCCGAGAACCGTAAATAACTGTGAGCTGTAGATGATAAAGATAATTGAATAAGATTTAAAAAATCCTATTGCTGTTCTAGCGATAGGATTTTTTATTATAATGGGCTGAACCCTATTAGCAGGACGGCCATCCAAATCATTAAGATTCCAAGTGCAAGAAGCCCTGTCATGAAGAACAGATTAAACAGATGCAGCCGTATCATATTAAAAAAGAGTATGGTATAACCTAGGCAGAGAAAACCATATCCAATCCGGCAAATGGAGTATCTCAATACATTTTTATAGTATATTGGAAATCGTTCTTTGTCATTTTTTAGTTTTCTAAATATATGTCTTGCTAGTTTTGCATCTTCTGTATCTCTCGTATGCTTTGTCTCGTTTAAAAGAGGCATAAGTTTTTGGATGCGTTTTTCACCGTTTGGTTTTGTTTTTATAATCCCACGACATACCTGATTGTCCATGGTCAGGATACCTTCTTCATAAATAATGCCCAAGGCACTTTTTGAAGATTTCAGTGGTTTGAAACAGCCGTTATATGAAGTGAATAAGTCATATCCACAAAATCCGGCTCCGAATCGAATATCGAATTGAAAAAAATTCATGTAGTATTCCCTTTCCTCGATTGCTTTTCTAGGTATGAGACCATGTACTTTGAATGTGGCAGGAGCGACATATTTATATACAAGGTCTAGTATATTATGAGTTACATTAAAAGAGTAACACTAAATATTAGCATAGTCAATTCATTTAGAATTAAAATATTAGGAATGAAAATATTAAGAAAACCTATCATTCTATGAAAGAAGGTGATATAATGACAGAAATATTAAAAATATTGAAAACCATACGGGTGGAACATGAGATACACCTGCAGGAAACGACAGATGCGTTAAGTATCAGCCGCCCCTACTATACTTGGGACATATTTGCTATAGGAAGGATAGTGCCTCTAATCTATGAAACAAATAATTGTTTATTTCATAGATCAACAAAAAGATATAAAAATCATATAATATTATCAATAATATACTTAACTGGGTAGCCGGGGGACGTGCTTTTCATCCAATCTGAGCCTTACAGAAAGGATGATGCTTATGAGTACATATGAAGAATTCATGGTGATTTTGTCCATCAGTCTTTTGATTGTTGCAATTCTAAATCTGAAAAATAAGAAATAGCCGTCCTGACCTGAGAAATCTTGACAGCTATTTCTTAGCTTAAATTAAATATTTCGCCAGATCGGGTGAAATGCGCTCACCCTTCCGGCTGCCTTGTTAAGTATATTATATGCAAAATGAAAGAAACTGTCAATTTTTTTATGAAAAAGAGTTTGTCAAGTAAAGTGTGTAAATTTTATTTTATTTTTTGGCGGTCATTTTTGACCGCCATTTTGCATCTGATAATCAGCTAATTAAATGGTAGTTCCTCTCCATTGCGATAAGC
>JAAUZH010000040.1 GCA_014804675.1 Lachnospiraceae bacterium | reverse complement strand
TAAGGAAAATCCCAGGTGTGCAGCCGGGAAAGAAAGTATCAGGCTCCATGGTCAAGCGGTTAAGACATCGCCCTTTCACGGCGGTAACACGGGTTCGATTCCCGTTGGAGTCACTTTTATGACTTCAAAGTTGATTTTTTCAAGCTTTGGAGTTATAGTATATTGATAAGAGTCATACAATATAGTAATGGCGCAGTAGCCAAGTGGTAAGGCAATGGTCTGCAACACCAGTATCCACCGGTTCAAATCCGGTCTGCGCCTCTTAAAAACCCCGAAATACTAATATTTCGGGGTTTTTGTCACTCATTATTAATATTACTATTGTTTTCTATTTGTCATCATAGTGCCCTTTAGCGGTTCGGGTTTCCCTTCTCCAGTAAAAGGTTCTGCAAATGTAATTTTACTCAATTTCCATAGCCTCCAGCTCTTCCATGGTTTTGACAATTACTTGCCCATTTTTAATCTGTTGTTCAGCTTTATTTAGCTGTTTCATGTTGGAATCTGAGTAAAAAGGATCCAGGGGTGCAGCTATTTCAAAGGGAATCCGACGGTCACGCAGAGCCTTTTTTGCATAAATCATAAAAAAGGTGGTAAGATTCATTCCCATCTCATCACACATTTCATCCAATTGTTTTTTCATTTCATCATCAAATCGAAGGCTTACAGTAGTCATGCTATCACTTCCTTTCTATCTCTATCATAAAATAGATTAAAGCAAAGTGCAAGAAAAATCATTCAAAATCATTCAAAATCATTCAATTTGCATGATTTTTTATATTATATGACGAATTTAGATTTCTTATAATAATTTTATAAAAAAATTTTATTTTCCTGAAGAAAAATAAATATGCTATACGTTATAATAAATGAAAAGTGAAAGGAGGCGGGTAAAATTAGTGAAGAAGCTATTCTGGAATATATGATAGATAACTATCAGAACCTAGTGTTCTCTATCTGTTACAAAATTACCGGTAATTATTTTGATGCAGAAGACATGACTCAGGAAACCTTTTTATCCGCATACAAACACTTTTCAAAATTTGATGGCACAAATGAAAAGGCATGGATTTGTCGAATAGCTACCAATAAATGCATCGATTTAAAGCGAAAGTCCTCTCGCAATCAGATTCCTACGGAGGAAGGATTCTTTTTAGAAATGAAAGATGAAAAAGGCACACCGGAAGAGAATTTTTTCAATAATCATATAAAAGAAGGATTGCTTGAAAAGTGCAGGACATTAAAGCCGCCTTATGATGAGGTTGCCTGTTGCTACTTTTATGAAGAATTGACGACTTCCCAAATTGCAGAGAAGCTTAACAGAAATGAGAAAACAGTACAAACCCAGGTTTATCGTGCAAAGGCAATGTTAAAAAAGATATATGAAAGGAGTGGATTGAAATGTTAATAAAAGATCAGATGTCAGATGAGCAGATAGATGCCTTTATCGCATATATAGAAGAGAATGAAATGATACAGGCACCAAAAAACCTGAAAGAAAAGATACTTCAGGAAAGCCGAAATGAAGAAATTCAAATCAAAACAGCACACAAAATGAAAAAGGCATCTGCAAAGGCACAATTTTTCATTTATAGCTTAAAGATTTCGGCGGCAGTGGCAGCGGCTGTATTGTTGCTGGCATTTATTGATACGGATTCTGCTCCTGCATTTTCCATGCCAAAGCAGGGTATGGAAAGGAAAACAGTAGTCAATTTTTTGAATGAAAAATCAAATGAATGGAGTGGTAAATTAAATCAATTTTCCAATATGCTGTATCAATAAAAAGTAAATGCAAGCCTGTAAACAGGCGGATAGGAGTGACTTATGACTAAGAAAAAGAACGGATTTTTAACTTTTATATTTTCACTAATTCCCGGTGCAGGGGAAATGTTTATGGGATTCTTTAAACAGGGAATCAGTATTATGTGTGTTTTCTTTGGGATTATTGCCATTTCCACCTATTTGGTAATTGGGCCCCTGACATTTTTGCTGCCTATAATATGGTTTTACAGTTTTTTTCATGTACACAATTTAGCTTCTCTTTCCGATGAAGAATTTTATGCAGTAGAAGATAAGTTTTTATTTGATTTTGATGAGGACATTTTCAAGAAGCAGATTGGAAAGGAAAAAACCCGTAAGATTCTGGCAGTGGTTTTAATTATCCTTGGATGCTATGCGATATGGGATATGTTTATGGGTTATGTGTATGACTTTGTAAATGATTATATGAGGAGATTTATATGGTTGTATAGTGTATTGAGAGATATGCCCAGATTTGTATTTTCCGTTGCGATTATTCTGGCGGGAGTATACTTGATTAAAGGAAAAAAGAAAGAATTAGACCAGCTTGAAGAAGTTTTGGAAAATACTTCGAAAAATGAAGAGGCAAAATAAAAAATGACGGACAAGTGGAAAAAGATATGAGAAAACCCGCCAGAAAGGAAAACAAATGGAACAAGAATTGAGATTAGGAGAAACAGAACAAATAAATTCACCAAGCCAAAGGAAAAGCGGCGTCAGAACTCACAGAGTAGGAACTATTACGTTAGGAATTGGCCTGGTAGGAGTAGGAGCTTTATTTCTGGCTCATATGTTTCTGCCGGAAATGTCCTATGAATTTATTTATAAAGTGTGGCCTGTTATTTTCATTTTGCTTGGGATAGAAATTTTGTTAGCTAATGGAAGAAAAAACGTAGAATTCGTTTATGATAAAACGGCAATTGGACTGGCAGCATTTTTAATTATTTTTTCTATGCTCATGGCGGTTATCGGTTTTGCAGTAGAAACCAGCACAAGATATTATGAGCAGGAATATCAAAGATGGATTCACAATACCTATGATGAAAAAGCAGGTAATATAGAATAGATGTTTTTAGTTAAAATACAATGCTCCTTTCTGGGCAGGCAGAGCGATGAATATCTGCCAGTGGAAGGAGCATATTTTGCGTATTCAGAAATTTTTTAGTCTGCTTCAGACGGAAGAAAAGACATGATGACTATGTATCAAATCTGTCCATATAAATAGTAAGCGTATCCAGCTTATCCTCATAAATAATGGAAAGGAGCTTGTCCAGGCTGTAAAGGGCTTTCTTTACCTGTTCTAAGGTAATGCTTTCTTTATTAAGCGCATCTGCGATTTCATCAATATCCACAACCTTAACAAAACCATCAGGATAAACAATCACATCAGCCAGCAGGTCTGTTACAATCAAGGAATTGTCTTCAGGATGCATCTCAGAGTCAATGATATCGCAATAATAATAAAGCAACGTATGATCTCTGTCATAAAATTTGCTTATTTTGTAGCCTTCCTGAAAAAAGTAGCAGGAAAACCCATGGTCCAAATCCTTTTTGGGCTTTAAAGTATTCCATTTGGTCACTAAAATGTGATCCTCATAAAATAAAATCTCATCATCCTTTAAAAGAACGCATTCATCAGGAATGATTCGTTTTCTGTATAAAATCGGATAGTTCATAATGCCTCCCTGTTGTTTATCTTAGTGTATAGAAGTATGGAATTCTGTTTAGTTATTCAAAATAGTAACTGGGCGGAGTGGAAAAGTCAAGGCTGGAATGAAAAATAATTTCCCCAAATAATTCTAATTAAATTATGTATTCCGCTAGACATAATTGACAAAAATATGTATAATGAACAAGTGGGATTTTTTTGACGATTTGTCACATTTTACCAACCAGAAAGTGATGCTATGAAGTATAGAAAAAATGTATACCAGTCATTGGTTATGATAACACAGTTTGGAGTCAATATGCTGGTTCCCATTTTCTTTTGTTCCTTCTTGGGAATATATCTGGACAAATGGCTTGGAACCGGATTTTTCATGGTGATTTTCTTCTTTATGGGTGCTCTTGGAGGCTTTCGTAATATCTATATTCTTTCTAAGAGGATTTACGAGAAGAAAGAAAAGAGAGATGTGCATGATAAAAAGGATTAGACAGTTAAATAGCGCATTGCCGGGATTATTTTTAGGTATCTGCGCATCCGGTATTTTTTTCGGATTGGTTTTTATTTGGTTCGTAAAGGAAAAATGGCAGTTTGGCCTTGGTCTGTTTCTGGGAGTTGTTATGGCGCTTTTAATGGCATGGCATATGGCATATACACTGGATGCAGCTATGAACTTAGGGGAAGAGGGAGCTGTTAAGGTCATGCAGAAGCATTATTTCCTAAGATATGGAGTAATTGTGCTTTTATGTGGAATCGTGACGGTTACGAAAATTGCCAATCCATTGGCTGTATTTTTAGGGATTATGACATTGAAGGTAGCGGCTTACCTTGAGCCGTTTACTCATAAATTTTTTTATAAGGAAAAGATTAGGAGGTGAATGTATGGGGCAAGGAATTTTGTTATCTGCAGGTGCTGATGTGGATTTTATGATTCATGGAGTGTTTTCCTATGAATTGTTTGGTCAGACTGTCTGGATAACGACTACTCACGTTTGCTTGTTGATCGTAGTACTCCTGCTTATTGGATTTTCCTGTGTGGCAGGACGGGTCATGAAACGGGCAGCGGATGTACCGGGAACATTCCAGAATATCGTGGAGCTGATTGTAGAGATGCTTCAGAACATGGTAGGCAGTACCATGGGAAAGAATGCCGGAAAATTTGTAAATTATATCGGCACTATCTTTATTTTCATACTAGTCTGCAATATTTCGGGATTATTCGGTTTGAGACCGCCTACGGCAGATTATGGAGTGACGTTACCGCTTGGTATCATGACCTTTTGCATTATCCATTTTAATAAGTTCAAGCACCAGAAGGTCAGCGGCGTGCTGAAGGGATTGTGTGATCCATGGCCCATTTGGGCGCCTATCAACATTATTGGTGATGTAGCAGTGCCCATTTCTTTATCCTTGCGTTTGTTTGCAAACGTGCTTTCGGGAACTGTTATGATGGCCCTTGTGTATGGACTGCTGTCCAAGCTTGCCATTGCCTGGCCGGGAATACTTCATGTGTATTTTGATTTGTTTTCCGGAGCAATCCAGACCTATGTATTCTGTATGCTGACTATGACTTACGTGTCGGATGCAATCGGAAGCGATTCCTGATGAAGCATACTGGAGAAAATACATTGTATTACAGTATGCTGTTTCAAAAAAAGGAAAGACATATTAAAAACATAATAACAATATAAAAAGAAAGGATTCCCATGACAAATGGGGAAAAGGAGGAAACAAACATGGAATTCAATGAAAACTTTATCTTAGGATGTTCAGCAATCGGTGCAGGTCTTGCAGTTATCGCAGGTATCGGACCTGGTGTAGGTCAGGGTATTGCAGCAGGCCACGCAGCAGCAGCAGTAGGAAGAAACCCGGGCGCAAAATCCGATATCACTTCCACCATGTTACTTGGTCAGGCCGTTGCCGAGACAACAGGTCTTTATGGTTTGTTGATTGCAATGCTCTTATTATTCGTAAAACCTTTAGTATAGGAGGTTTAGACACATATGGCACGTCTATTTGATTTAGACCTTCAGCTTCTTCATGATGCTGTGCTTACGGCCATAGCAGTATTTGCACTATTTTTAGTTGCTTCCTACAAACTCTTCAATCCGGTAAGGAAGTTCTTAGAGGACAGAAAAAACAGGATTGCGGAAGATTTGAGTTATGCGGCGGCTGAAAAGGAGCAGGCTGAGGATTTAAAGGCCCAGTATGAGGATAAGCTGAAGAACATTGAAAAAGAAGCAGAAGAAATATTAAGCGAAGCCCGTAAAAAGGCATTGGCAAATGAAAATAAAATTATTGCGGATGCAAAGGAGGAGGCTGCCAGAATCATCCAGCGGGCAAATGTGGAAGTAGAGCTTGAAAAGCAAAAGGCTGCGGATGATATGAAAAGGGAGATGGTTTCTCTGGCATCTATTATGGCAGGCAAGGTTGTTTCGGCAGCAATCGATACAACCGTATCCAACAGCTTAATCGACGAAACATTGAAAGAAATGGGTGAGAGCACATGGCTAAGCTAATTTCAAAAACCTATGGGGAAGCTTTATTTGAACTGGCAGTGGAAGAAAAGAAGATTCCCGTCTTTGTGGAAGAGATACAGGCTATTTTAAAGATACTGGAGGAAAACCAGGAATTCCTTTCCCTTATGAACCACCCCAAAATCCTGAAGGAAGAAAAAATTCAGGTAATGGAAGCGGTTTTCAAAGGAAGGGTGCAGGAAGAGCTGGTAGGTTTTTTCCGGTTGATCATCACAAAGGACCGCTATGGGGAAATCCAGTCTATCCTTCAATACTTTTTAGATGAGGTAAAAAGGCTGCAGGGAATCGGAGTTGCTTATGTGACTACGGCCACCGCCCTTACAATCCTCCAAAAGCAAAGAGTGGAAAAAAAGATTTTGGAAACCACATCATACAGGAAACTTGAAATGCACTATAGGCAAGACAAAGAGTTGATTGGCGGAATGGTAATCCGCATTGGAGACAGAGTAGTGGACAGTAGTGTAAAAACCAAGTTAAATGAGCTTACCAAACAGTTGCTGAAAGTACAACTGGTACAATAGCCAACAGGCAAAACAAGAAAAATCTCCAATACAGGATTGGGGTAAAGAGGAAATAAAAAGAAAGGTGCGTAAAGATCCATGAATTTAAAACCAGAAGAAATAAGTTCAGTGATTAAGGATCAGATCAAGAGATATGCCGCAGAGCTGGAAGTATCCGATGTGGGTACGGTTATCCAGGTGGCTGACGGTATCGCAAGAGTGCACGGACTTGACAATGCAATGCAGGGCGAATTGCTGGAATTCCCTGGTGAAGTATATGGCATGGTGCTGAACCTGGAAGAAGATAATGTGGGTGTAGTACTATTAGGAAGCCAGAAGAACATCAATGAGGGAGATACCGTTAAGACTACCGGCAGGGTAGTAGAGGTTCCAGTAGGCGATGCAATGATTGGACGTGTAGTCAATGCTCTTGGCCAGCCTATTGATGGAAAAGGTCCGATCCAGACAAGCAAATACAGACAGATAGAAAGAGTTGCTTCCGGCGTTATTACGAGAAAGTCCGTAGATACGCCGCTGCAGACGGGAATTAAGGCAATCGACTCCATGGTGCCTATTGGAAGAGGACAGCGTGAGTTGATCATTGGTGACAGACAGACCGGTAAGACCGCAATTGCAATTGATACCATTATCAACCAAAAGGGACAGAATGTAAAATGTATTTACGTTGCTATCGGTCAGAAGGCGTCTACCGTTGCCAATATCGTAAAAACATTAGAGGAATTTGGTGCAATGGCATATACCACAGTAGTAGCTTCTACTGCCAGTGAGCTTGCACCGCTTCAATATATCGCCCCCTATTCAGGCTGCGCTATTGGAGAAGAATGGATGGAAAACGGAGAGGATGTACTTGTCATTTATGATGACTTAAGCAAACATGCTACTGCATACCGTACCCTTTCCCTGCTCCTTCGAAGACCGCCAGGACGTGAAGCATATCCCGGTGATGTTTTCTACCTGCACTCCAGACTGTTAGAAAGAGCTGCAAGAATGAGCGATGAATACGGCGGAGGTTCCTTAACGGCGCTTCCGATTATTGAAACTCAGGCAGGAGACGTTTCCGCATATATTCCTACCAATGTAATATCCATAACAGACGGCCAGATTTATCTGGAAACGGAAATGTTCAATTCCGGTTTCCGTCCGGCAGTAAATGCAGGTCTTTCCGTATCCCGTGTAGGTGGTGCGGCGCAGATTAAGGCTATGAAGAAGATTGCGGCTCCTATTCGTGTGGAGCTGGCACAATATAGAGAGCTGGCAGCCTTTGCACAGTTCGGCTCCGAGCTGGATGCCGACACAAAGGAAAAGCTGGCACAGGGCGAGCGGATCAAAGAGATTTTGAAGCAGCCTCAGTATAAGCCTATGGCAGTACAGTATCAGGTTCTTATCATTTATGTGGCAACCAACAAATATCTGTTGGATGTTCCCGTGGATAAGATTACCAAGTTTGAAGAAGAATTCTTTGAATTTATTGATACGAAGTATCCGGAGATTCCGGCATCCATTGCGGAAACAAAAGTGATTTCCGAAGAAATGGAAGAAAAACTGAAAGGTGCAATTGACGAGTTTAAGAATAGCTTTAAGTAGGCAGAAAGAAAAAGGTGATCACACATGGCGTCAATGAGAACTATTAAAAGACGTAAGGTAAGTATCCAAAGCACTCAGCAGATTACAAAAGCCATGAAGCTGGTATCTACCGTAAAGCTGCAGAGAGCAAAGACCAGAGCGGAGCATTCCAAGGCATACTTCAACTGCATGTATGAAACAGTAACCTCCCTGTTGGCAAAGGCAGGAGGAATCAAACATCCTTATCTGACTCCAAACGGCTCCAAGAAGAAAGCAGTGATTTTCATCACGTCAAACAGAGGGCTGGCAGGAGGCTACAACTCTAACGTAGTGAAGCTCATAACAAAGGGTGAAATGAAAAAAGAGGAAGTAGTGTTTTATGCAATTGGTAAAAAGGGACGGGATGCCCTTCTTAGACATGGCTATGAAATGAAAGCGGACTATTCAGAAGTAATCGAAGAGCCGGCTTATGTAGATGCCATGGCAATCTGCCATGAAGTATTAAAAGCATATGCAAAGGGAGAAATCGGTGAAATCTATCTGGCATATACAGCTTTCAAAAATACCGTAAGCCATATCCCCACCCTGATGAAGCTGCTTCCCGTAGAAGCAGGTGAACAGGAAAATCAGCAAAAGGAAAAAAAGGCAGAGGCTTTGATGAATTTTGAAACTGATGAGGAAGAAGCCCTGAACATGATTATTCCCAAGTATGTAACAAGTCTGATTTACGGCGGCATGGTAGAAGCAGTTGCCAGTGAGAACGGTGCAAGAATGCAGGCAATGGACTCCGCAACAAGCAATGCAGAGGATATGATTAGCAAATTGTCCTTACAATACAATAGAGCCCGTCAGGGAACTATTACACAGGAATTAACCGAAATTATAGCTGGTGCGGAAGCAATCAGCTAGAAAAGGAGTGAAAGAGAAAAAATGGCAGGTAAAGCAATAGGAAAAATCACTCAGATTATCGGTGCGGTACTGGATATTAAATTTACCGGCGGCAGCCTTCCGGAGATCAATGAAGCAATTCATATTGAAACAAAGGACGGCGGCAGACTGGTGGTGGAAGTAGCGCAGCATCTGGGAGATGATACAGTTAGATGTATTGCTATGGGACCAACAGACGGACTGGTGAGAGGCATGAAAGCAGAGGCAACAGGCGCTCCCATTACCGTTCCTGTAGGTGAAAATACCTTAGGACGTATCTTTAACGTATTAGGGGATCCCATTGATAATAAACCGGCTCCGGAGAAAGTAAACTATGAGCCTATTCACAGACCGGCTCCGGAATTTTCCGAGCAGTCTACAGCAACCGAATTACTGGAAACAGGTATTAAAGTGGTAGACTTGCTGTGTCCTTACCAGAAGGGTGGTAAAATCGGACTTTTCGGCGGTGCAGGCGTAGGTAAGACCGTATTGATTCAGGAGCTGATCCGTAACATTGCCACAGAGCATGGCGGATATTCTGTATTTACTGGAGTAGGAGAAAGAACAAGAGAAGGAAATGACTTGTACCATGAGATGACAGAGTCAGGCGTTATCGACAAGACTACCATGGTATTCGGTCAGATGAATGAGCCCCCGGGAGCCAGAATGAGAGTTGGTCTGACAGGTCTTACCATGGCAGAATATTTCCGTGATAAAGGCGGTAAGGACGTATTGTTATTCATTGATAACATTTTCCGTTTTACCCAGGCAGGTTCCGAGGTGTCCGCTTTGCTTGGACGTATGCCTTCCGCAGTAGGTTATCAGCCCACTTTGCAGACAGAAATGGGCGCCCTGCAGGAGCGTATCACTTCCACAAAGAACGGTTCCATTACATCCGTTCAGGCAGTTTATGTGCCGGCCGATGACTTGACAGACCCGGCTCCGGCAACAACCTTTGCCCATCTGGATGCAACAACGGTACTTTCCCGTTCCATTGCAGAGCTTGGTATTTATCCGGCTGTAGACCCGTTGGAATCCACATCCAGAATTCTGGACCCTAGAATCCTTGGAGAAGAGCATTATCAGGTAGCCAGAGGAGTGCAGGAAATACTTCAAAAATATAAAGAATTGCAGGATATCATTGCAATTTTAGGTATGGATGAGCTTTCGGAAGAGGATAAGCTGGTTGTAAACAGAGCAAGAAAAGTACAGAGATTTTTATCCCAGCCTTTCTTCGTAGCAACTCAGTTTACCGGACTGGAAGGTAAATACGTGCCGATTACAGAGACGATCCGCGGCTTTAAGGAAATCTTAGAAGGTAAGCATGATGATATTCCGGAAGGTCATTTCTTAAATGCCGGAACCATAGATGAAGTACTTGCCCGTGTGAAGTAAGGGGTGAGCATATGGCAGAGGGAAAAAATTTTGATTTAAGAATTATTACTCCGGACCGGATTTTTTATGAGGGAGAGGCCTCTATGGTAGAGTTTAACACTACCGAGGGTGAAATCGGTGTGTTAAGGGGCCATATCCCTATGACGGTGATTGTAAAGCCGGGTGTTTTGACTATTTACGGCGAAGAGACAAAAGAAGCGGCTCTTCATGCGGGCTTTGTAGAAATTCTTCAGGATAAGGTGACCATTATGGCGGAAATCATTGAGTGGCCAAATGAGATTGACCTTACAAGAGCGGAGGAAGCAAAAGAAAGAGCAAGGCAGAGGATTAGCGAGAAGTCTTCTGAAACGGATATCCTTCGGGCGGAGACGGCTTTGCAGAGAGCCATTGCCCGGATTGAGGTATTGAAATAGGAATTATAAATTGATGTTAGTATTTGTATAAGGAAAGAGTGTCCTTTTTAGGAGGCTCTTTTTCTTTTGAGAAATTTTGATAAAATACCAAACTTCCCAGAAAAATACCAAACTTCCCCAAAATATTGTATAAATCGATGCAAGAAGATATTCTGACAATGGAGAAGTTTTTTTATTTAACTTAAAATATAAATGGAGAAAGAAAATGAAAAGAAAGCTCAGAAAACAAATATCGCTCTTACTAGCAATCATAATCCTGCTACCTTCTTTTTCGGGATTTTCATGGAAAGGTTATGAGGTAAAGGCTTATAATGGAAAAAAAGTAGAAGAGATACAGCCAAGACTTTTAGCAGGGGAAGAAATTGTCGGTGTAATTGCAAAGGATGGAAAATTGTATGCATGGGGAAAGAGTTATTATCCCTCCGATGCATATGCAATAGACAGTAATATTCCAGCAGTGCCGCAGCAGGCTGAGGATTTGGAAGGAATTATAGGAGGGAGTATGGCACAGGGCTCCGTTGGAGTGATTCTTCAGGATAAGAGTCTGCATACATGGGGTATGGATACTTTTGGAATGTGTGGAAATGGTCAGGGAATAGAGCATAACAGGGAACGTAAGGAAATTTTTCAAAATGTAAGAAGTGTCAGCATGGGAAAAGGAGTCACTATGATTGTCACTCATGATAATGAATTGTATGGATGCGGTTCTAATCAATATGGAGAATTGGCCGGAAAAGTGGATGCTTTTATTAAAAATGAACCTATAAAAATTATGGATAATGTGCTGACTGCCTGTGCAGGAGGAAATACAGTTGCGGCAATTACTACGGATGGCAGATTGTATACATGGGGTCAGAATAACAATGGTAAGTTGGGAAATGGAACAACAGAAGACAGTTCCCAGCCTCAGGAAGTTGAGGGATTGGAGAAGGTTGTTTCTGTCAGCGTAGGCATGTTTAATATGGCAGCAGTGACGGAGGACGGTAGCCTGTATACATGGGGGAATGGATATGGTAACGGAAATGGGGCAAGTAATGCAAATCAGCTGAAACCGATGAAAATTATGGATCATGTAAAATCCGTATATATGGGTTATGAGAACGGAGCTGCCATTACAGAGGACGGAAGCCTTTATACCTGGGGAAGAAGTGATAAGGGACAGTTAGGAGCTGGTGAAAAAGGGCAGGTTAAAATCAATAAAGAGACTCCCGGTGAAACACCAATAAAAATCATGGATAATGTAGTGGAGGCAGCATGGGGAAACCGCATGGGCATGGCATTGACCCAGGATGGAAATGTATGGACATGGGGATGGAATAGTGCGGGGCAATTAGGGAATGGGAGCAATCAGGACAGTAATGTGCCGTTAAATGTATTTAATATTTATTCCGGTATTTGTGATGGAAAAGAGTATGGTAAGTTAGATAGGAAGCTCTATGAATTTGATTATGATGTGAATACCTATAGCCGGGAACTGGCAGAGACTTCTGCTTTGTATGCTATGCTGGCTTATGATGAACACCGTGTGTCGGGTGAGGGACAATACTATGTGGCGGAGAATGGAAGGAGAAATGAGCCTTTCTTGTTAGAGGCGCAATTGCAGAAGGATGGGTTTGAGAATATTAAGCCTTCTTCTACTTATAGGGATGCCATTGAGCACAATTGCAGCTATACTTTTGCAAGTAGACAAATATATTATAAAGGGGAAAAGAAAAATCAGATTGTAATTGATGTACGTGGTACAGATGGAGTGGAATGGGAAGGGAATATGAAGCTGACAGGTACGGTGTATTCAGATAAATATAAGGATACACATTATAGCTTTAATATGGCCAAAAATTTAGTGCTTCTTGACCTTCAAGTGTACATGGGTACATTACAAGCAAAGGGAATTAAAACTGATGATTCTGTCATATGGGTAACAGGCCATAGCCGGGGAGGAGTTATTGCCAATCTTTTGGCGGCAGAATTAACTGATATGAGCAATACAAGGAGAAATATAGGGGATGTTTTTGGATATACGTTTGCTACTGTAAATGCTACTACACTATATAATAAAAAGCCGTATGGTAATATTTTTAATCATTGCTTTTTAGATGATTTTGTTCCAAACGTACCGTTAGCAAGCTGGGGGTATGGGAATTATGGGAAAACGCTTGTGGCATCGGCAGATGGGTTGTATGGAGATAATTTTGAGTTTAGGAATAGTATGAGAAGATACACGGAAAAGAGTTCAAAGCGTAGTGAGGCGGATTTTAATTTAAGTGCAACGACTAATATGTTAAGGCATGTGGGAAAGGTTTGGAAGGATAGTAGAGAATATTATGAGAAAAGAACTAATAATGCACAAGATAAATCTTTTGTTAGTCTATATATGTTTTTCAATGATACAATAGCAATATTGGCGCAGAAAAGTATAAAGGATTCTGAATTTTGGAAAAGTGTAAGTTTGGCACTTTTGTATTGTAGTAATAACAATACGTTGCGTCCAGTATTTGGTTTTTTTATCAATGGGCAAGGAATTAACAAAAACATTAACGACACACATCAAGCCTATACATACTACTTAGCAACAAAGCTGGGAGCATTTCAATTTGCAAGCAACCGCTCCATAGATGCAGATAATGTAGCATATTCCAAATCAGGCGCCAATGAGCTGTCCGATGCTAAAATTAACGAGCAGAAAACAAATATATCGGATATTTCTCCTGTTACAGAGAAAGAAGGGGTTATAGAAGATACAATATCAGGAAATCAGCCAGAATTAAGAAGTGTTTCCCAAAATGCAGCATTTTTCGAGGATATTCAAGATGATGCTGTATCCAGTAATGCAATCAATATACTTGACAATAATAATATAGAATCCAGAGTAGGAGAAAGCCTGCCTGAATCCAGTCTGACGCAAGAAGAGGAAAAGCAGAAAATAATAGCTTTTATCAATCAGGATGACAACAGGAAAAACTTGGATTGGAATATAGAAAATCCCGATAGCTGGAATGGCATTACATTTGATGAAGATGGATATGTGTCCATGATGGATTTATCCTATAGAAACTTAAGCGGAAATTTGGATTTAAGTGGATTCAGTCATCTGCAATCTTTAGATTGCTCAGGGAACAGCTTAAATTCTCTTGATGTAACAAATTGTACTCTGTTAGAAAATTTGGAGTGTTATTTTAATATGGAACTTGAAACGTTATGTTTGGAGGGCTGTGGAAACCTGAAATATTTGGATTGTTCAGGTTGTGGGATTCAAGCTTTGGAGCTGTCAGATTGTACGGCAATGGAAGAACTGTTGTGCAGCAATAATCAGCTAACAAAATTGAATTTATTCACTTTATCAAAGCTTTTTAAAGTGCTGTGTGATTCTAATGAAATAACAGAAATGATATTGCCGGAAAATAATCACTTAAAACATATTGATTGTGAATACAATTATTTGACCAACTTTGCAGATTTGGAAATTCTGTCCCAGAATGAAGAAAATAGAATTTTGTATCAAGAACAGAACGTTCCAGAAGGAGCAAGCTTTTGCGATACAGACATTGCAGTTCTAAAAGGAATAGCATCTACCGGGGAAAATCTGCAAAAATTAGGCTGGGATTTGACCCAACCTTGGGAATGGTATGGAATTGAGTGGAAATATGAAAATGGGATTTACTATGCGGATAAGATTTCGTTGTCAGCTTGTGAGTTAGAAGGAAATATAAAGATTTCCAATCTTTTGAAGCTAAAGGCTCTTGACCTATCAAAGAATCAGATGGATTCCTTATTCGTTTCTGATTGTCCTGAACTTGTGCGGATAAACTGTGTGGAAGCAGAGCTGGAAAAACTGGAAATTATTAGTTGCCCGTTGCTAACTGAAATTTACGGGTATTATAATTATATGCCGGAAGAGATAGTCTTAAAAATTGAAAAAGACTATGAAGTGGAAGGAAGTATATTAGAACTTACTCCACAGTATTTAAAAGCAGACTTGGAGGAATTTTCCAAAGAGGATGTTGATACAATCTTAAGCTTTGCCGATTTAGAGGAGAACCAAACCAGTATCTATTTTGATAAAGAAAAGCCGGGATGTTGGGACCATGTTACATGGGAAAAGCAAGAGGATGGCTTATATCATATCACAGAGCTTTGGTTTGAGAGTTTATGGATCACAGGCAAATTCGATATGAGTAAGTTAAAGTACCTTAAAACCTTTAGCTTGGAGAAAACAAATATAACAGCGGTAGTCCTGCCGGAAAATATAGAGGAGATACCATTAAAGGCATTTTATAATTGCGCATTGTTAGAAGAAGTGACGATTCCAAAAGCTGTTAAGATAATTGAGGACCTGGCTTTTGCAGATTGTACAGCATTGAAGAAATTGTACTTTTACAGTCAGAATGCACAAATAGGAATGAATAGCTTTTATAATAGTGCGGCAATTCAGGAAATAACCTGTTATGCTAATACAACGGAAAGCAATTATGCCTATGATGGACAACCCAGAATTACATATTGGAACACATCAGAAGATATATCACAAAAAGAAGAGGGTAAGGGCAAGGATCAGATAAAGAGTGATACTGGAAGTAAAGGAGAGGATAGACTTAAAAAGGGTGATAAAAGAACTGTGGGAAATGCGGTTTATAAAATAACAAAATTTACTGCAAAAAATAAAACTGTTACTTATGTGAAATGTAATAATAAGAAGGCTAAAAGCATTACGATCCATAATACTGTGGTGATTGACGGCATTGTTTTTAAAGTAACCGCAATTGAAAAAAATGCCTTTAAAAACATGAAAAAGCTGCAAAAGGTTACGATAGGAAAATATGTGAAATCCATCGGGGATAAAGCATTTTATCGTTGCGGCAAATTAAAGAAACTTCAGATAAAATCCACTGTTCTGAAAAAAATTGGAAAATCTGCATTGAAGGGTATAAATAAAAAAGCAGTTATAACTGTGCCAAAAGCAAAAAAGAAATCATATAAAAAGCTATTGCAAAAGAAAATAGCAGGACTTCCAAAGACTGTTAAAATTAAGTAAGATAAGGGTAAAAAGGAAAATTTAGCAGAAGGTAGGAACGGGCGGAATGAGATATTTTATTGATATGATAGTTGGAATTCTTATAGAATTTATGATTTTCGTTATTGTAGATATATTTTACTATCCAAGCATATTTTGGACACAATTCGTAATGGGAGTTCTGTTTCCTTGTTTAATGCTGGGAATATATAGCGTATTTCGATATGGCATTGTAAAGGAAAAGCCGGCGACACAACCATATGTGCTTGGAAATATGATTGGATATATTTTAGAACTTGAGGTTTTAGATTTAATAGAGACATATTATCCGGAACACTTTATACTTCAAATAGCCAAAGGTTCCAGTATCAATTCTATAGGAGAATCACTTTATTACGGATTGTGCGTAATACCATTAGTTGTTATCATTCCAATTGTATCGTCCATATTTCTAGATTTGTTATGGAGAAGCAAGCCCTTACATGTAGATGCAAAAGAAGAAAAGAAAGGAGAGAGTTTGGGGTTTGCCGTTTGTTTTCCGGTTATGGCTTATTGGTGCATTGTGTTGGTATTACAGGAATATCCTAAAGAATATCCGTATGAAGAAATAGCGAATCTTCCTACAATTGTTTGGGCATGGCTGCTTGGTCTATCTGTATGCCTATTTGTAATTTTAATTGCATATTGGGTTGAAAGCGGAAAGAATATTCGTACCGTTCTAATATTATATTCATGTGAGGCAATGATCTTTTTTGCCTGCATAAAAATATTCCATTTGAATTTTCCGGCATCACCTTTAGCGGGATTAGGTGGAACGATTGTTTTGGGAGCAGGTATTTACAAAGGTTTGGAAAAACTATTTGCATTTGTGAAAGAGAGATGGGAATAGGGAATAAAGGAAAGTGTACATAAGAAATGTGTTAGAGGGAAGGAACAGCTGGAATGAAATATTTTATTGATATGACAGTAGGAGTTATAGTCGGATTTTTACCAATGTTAATAATACAGATTTTTTGCAATGTAGAGTGGCATATATGGATTACACTTTTGGTATTGGGAATTGTATTCCCCTGTCTTGCGTTAGGAATATATAGTACTTTTCGGTATGCTATAACAAATGAAAAAATTGCAACAAAGTCCTGTGTAATGGGGTGTATAGCAGGTGAATTCTTAGAAGCTTTAATGATAGAGTTGCTTTATGCTTATGCTCCTTATGTTTCAATACTGCATATAGTTGAAATTGGGGAAGGATTTAATGCATTGGGACATCAACTATGTCGTGGTTTATGTATGATTGGCACAATTGTCATTGCTCCAGTCATGAGCTTTGTATTCTTATACTACATATTAAAAGACCGCCGTTCCAGTAGAGATAGAAAGAAAATGCAAAAGGGAGAAGCAGCAGGCTTGGCATTATATTCTCCTCCAGCTGGATATTGTTTTATTGCAAGTGCTGTTCCGGAATTCTGTAAAAGTATGGTTTCCTATAAAGAAGCAGAAAATTCACCGATAGTCGTAGGTTTTGCATGGGCGGGCAGTTTGTTCATATGCTTGGTGGCAGCAGTGCTAATATATATAGTGGTAAAGGGACGTAATATCCCTTATGTCTTGGCGGCATATATAGCTGAAGCAACACTTTTTCTGCTATGCATAAAAAGATTTCAACTGCCCTTCCCATATATTCCATTAGCGGCTTTAGGTGGAGTGCTTCTTATAGGAGCAGCTATTTATAAAGGGGCAGAAAGATTATTTGTAAGATGGAAATTGGATAAAAAATGAAAGATATATTAGAGGGAAGGAATAAATGGAATGAAATATTTTACTGATATGATAGCTGGAGTTATTATACAATTTATGGTTTACTTTGTTGTAGCGATCTTCTACTATCCAAGCATACTTTTGACACAATTCGTAATGGGAGTTTTGTTTCCTAGTATGATGCTGGGAATATATAGTGTATTTCGATATGGCATTGTAAAGGAAAAGGCGGCAACAAAATCGTATGTAATTGGAAATATAATTGGAAGCGTTTTAACATTTGATGTTTTCTACTTGGTAGAGACGTATTATCCGGAACACCTTATATTTCAAATAGCCAAGCTTTTCAGTTACTCTTCAATGGGAGATTCACTTTATGGTGTATTGTGTGTAATGCCACTATTTGTTGTCGTTCCAATTGCATCATCCATATTTCTGCATTTTTTATGGAGAAACAAGTCCTTAAACATAGATCCAAAGGAAGAGAAGCGGGGAGAGGGATTGGGATTTGCTGTTTGTTTTCCAATCATGGCTTATAGCTATATTGCGCAGGTATTAGAAGAATATCCTAAAAAATATCATTATGAAGAAATAGCAAACCATCCCACAATTGTTTTTTTGACATGGCTGCGCTGTTTGGCTGTGTGCTTGTTTATAATCTTAATTGCATATTGGAGCGTAAGAGGAAAGAATATTCGTATTATTCTAATATTATATGCATGTGAGGCAGTCATTTTTCTTGCCTGCATAAAAATATTCCATTTGAATTTTCCGGCATCGCCTTTAGCGGGATTAGGTGGAACGATTGTTTTGGGAGCAGGTATTTACAAAGGTTTGGAAAAACTATTTGCATTTGTGAAAGAGAGATGGGAATAGGGAATAAAGGAAAGTATACATAAGAAATGTGTTAGAGGGAAGGAACAGCTGGAATGAAATATTTTATTGATATGCTATTTGGAGCATGTTTAGAGATTAGTATTATATTGTTTGTAGAATTTTTCTATTTTCCAAATCCATGGATTACTTTATTAATAATTGGTATTATGGTTCCTATTATGGTATTAACAATATATACACTGTTTAGATACATAATTACAAAAGAAAAGTCGGTAAAGGATTCCATTCTAAAGGGAATTGTCTTAGGCATGCCCTTGGGCTTTGTAGCTATGGGCTTATTTGAGGAGGTGATTGAAGAAGCACTTCATCAACAGGTAGAAAGTGGTGTGGAAGGATTTACTGCTATTGGAAATGCACTTTCTGATGGAACTATTTTGATTACTATTATAATTTTAACTTTAATCACATCTGAATTATTTTTAAAATTTATTATAAAAAGTACAAAAGATAAGGGTGATGCGGAAGCGAAATGGAAAGGAGAAACTATGGGAATGGCTATTCTTTCGCTTCCTATTGGAACTGCATTATTTTATGTCAGTTTAGAAACCTATAATGGAATGGTTCGAGATATCAAGTCAGGTATATCTGTTATTTTATTAGTTGGTATTTTTGTGATAAGTTTTATAATTGTTTTGCTTGTGTATTATAGTGCAAGAGGTAAGAATATTCCTTATGTCTTAGCGGCATATATAGCTGAAGCAGCACTTTTTCTGCTATGCATAAAAAGATTTCAACTGCCCTTTCCCTATATTCCATTAGTGGCTTTAGGCGGAGTGCTTCTTATAGGAGCAGCTATTTATAAAGGGGTAGAAAGATTATTTGTAAGATGGAAATTGAATAAAAAATAAAAGATATATTAGAGGGAAGGAATAACTGGAATGAAATATTTTGCTGATATGATAGCTGGAGTTATTATACAATTTATGGTTTACTTTGTTGTAGTTATATTCTATTCTCCAAGCATACTTTTGACACAATTCGTAATGGGAGTTCTGTTTCCTTGTATGATGTTGGGAATATATAGCATATTTAGATATGGCATTGTAAAGGAAAAGCCAGTAACAGAACCGTATGTAATAGGAAACATAATCGGATATATTTTAGCATTTGAGGTTTTATATTTAATAGAGACATATTATCCGGAACATTTTATATTTCAAATAAGCAGGGGGCATGGAAGTGATATAGGAGAAAGACTGAGTTGGGCATTTTCTTTATTAGCTTTAGCTGTTATCATTCCAATTATATCGTCCATATTTCTGCATTTTATATGGAGAAACAAGCCCTTAAACATAGATCCAAAGAAAGAGAAGTGGGGAGAGGGCTTAGGATTTGCTGTTTGTTTTCCAATCATGGCTTATAGCTATATTGCGCTGGTATTAGAAGAATATCCTAAAGAATATCATTATGAAGAAATAGCAAACCATCCAACAATCGTTTTTTTGACATGGCTGCGCTGTCTGGCTGTGTGCTTGTTTATAATCTTAATTGCATATTGGGGTGAAAGAGGAAGAAATATTCGTACCATTCTAATATTATATACCTGCGAGACGGTTGTTTTTCTAGTCGTAATAAAAATATTCCATTTAAATTTCCCGGCATTACCTTTATTGGGATTAGGCGGAACGATTGTTTTGGGGGCAGGTATTTATAAGGGGCTGGACAGGTTAGTTGTTTTTGTCAAAAAGAGATGGGAGTAGATGGTAATGAAATAAAAATATCTTAAAAGGAATAGTAGAATAAAATGTATGAAAAGGATATCCAGATAAGATGTATTATTTGTATGATTTAATAATTGGAATTTTGGTTGGTTTTTTGTCACGTTTTCTAGTAGACATATTTTATAACTCTAATATTGAGATAACATTATTAGTAATGGGAATATTATTTCCTTGCGTAATATTGGGTTTATACTCTGAGTGGCGGTTTGCTATTGCAAAAGAAAAACTGTCAATAGGGTTATGCATGTTTGGAATCATAATAGGATTGCCTTTAGAATTCTTATCCATTATCCCTTTTAGCCAGTGTAAAATATTAAAAATAAGTGAAATGAAAGGGTTTGAGATACTCGGATATGGATTATGTAGGTTTATGCTTAGCATTATGGTTCCGATAATATCACTTGTATTTCTCCTGATTTTTACAAGAATCAGAAAAATAGCCAGATTGAGATACTTTCTCGATATGTCGATAGGATTTATTTCAGGAATTGCAATACAGCTACTTATCATTATGTTGTATAGCCGTGACATAGGGGCAATGCTATGGACGATTGTACTAAATAGTTTGCTTTCCTGTCTGTTATTAGGATTATATGGAATGCTTCGGCATGTTATTACAAAAGATAAGCCAGAGACAGAAATATACGTATTCGGATATATAAGTGGATTCATACTGACATATGAGATTGTATTATTGGCTTTGACTTATTTCCCAGAGGCACAAACAATATCCAGAATAACAGATGAAAAGGTATTTAGCACCTTGAGTAATGAACTTGGATATGGAATATATGCTGGAATACATGGCATAGTTGTTCTTGGTATATCCTCTCTAACTTTACGTGTCTTATTTAGAAATAAATACACAGGTTTGTGTTCCCAAAAAGAAGAAAAAAGAAAGGTGGAAGCTTTTGGAGCTGCATTTTGTTTTCCGTTGATGGGTTATGTTTTTCTGGCGCTTACAGAGAAGAAATGGTTTTTGACCCTATTTATAAGTCTGGCAGCAGTATCTATTGTGTATTGGGCTGCACAAGGGAAAAATTTCCTTTATATGCTAATTATGTACATATGCGACACAGCAATTTTCTTGCTATATACCAAAGTATTTCAGTTTCCTTTCCCGCTTCTGCCTCTGATAGTTTTAGGAGGAGTCATTCTTTTAGGAGGAGTTATTTATAAAGGACTTGAAAAACTACTTGCAAGAAAGGAATCATGAGAGGAAGAAAAAAAGCAGTTATTATTTACTCTATTGTGGATATTAGAAGAGAATATAAAAATCTAATTCAATATGTTAAAAATCCTATATTGTCTTTTCCCGATTCTATGCTAAAATAATTCTATAAACTTTCAGAATAGGAGTCCCCCAAATGAACTTAATGCAGCTGGAAAAATTCCAACATATAGCAATACAGTGCCACGACAATCCGGATGCTGATGCCTTAGCCTCCGGATTTGCTTTATACAGCTATTTGAAAGAAAAAGGCAAGCAGATAAGATTTCTTTACAGTGGCAGATTTCAGATACAGAAAAGCAATCTGGTACTTATGAAAGAAGAGCTTGAAATACCCATAGAGTACGTGGAAACTCCAGAGGGCTTTCCCGTGCCGGAGCTGCTTATTATGGTAGATTGTCAATATGGCACCGGAAATGTCACAAAATTTCCGGGAAAGCGGATTGCAGTCATAGACCATCACCAAAGAGAGATGCCCGTTGTGAATAGGGAAAAAAATGAAGCCACAGAGGAGGAAGCAGCAGGAGGGGAAATGGCAATTGTGGAGGAATCCTGCGTAGATATCCGAAGCAATTATGGAAGCTGTTCCACCATAGTCTGGCAGCTTCTTTCGGAGGCGGGCTTTGAGGTAAATGAAAGCCCTTTGCTGGCAACTGCCCTGTATTACGGGCTTTATATGGACACCGGGCAGCTTGGGGATGTGTATTACCCTGTGGATAAGGATATGCGGGATGCGCTCCTTGTGGATAAAGCCATTATGAACAGGCTGAAAAATTCCAATATTTCCCGTGAGGAGCTGGAAATTGCAGGAGAGGCTCTGATACGAAACCATTATAAAGAAGACCTGCATTTTTCCATTGTGAAAGTACGACCCTGTGATCCCAATATATTAGGCATTATCAGTGATTTCGTACTTCAGACAGATGTGGTGGATACCTGTGTGATTTACAGTCCCATGGGGGATGGCTATAAGCTGTCCTTCCGAAGCTGTGATAAAGAAATCAGGGCAAGCGACATGGCGGCATTTTTTACAAAGGGAATTGGCTCTGGCGGAGGGCATAAGGATAAAGCAGGAGGCTTTATCAGTGGAAGACTTTACAAAGAGCAGTATAAAGAACTGGAACTGGAACAGTTTTTTTATGAAAAGATGAAAGAATACATGAACAGCTATCAGGTCATTTATGCGAAGGAATATCAAATCAGAACTGATGACATGATGCGTTACAAAAAAAAGAAGCTTCCTTTAGGATATGTTATATTGACGGATGTATATCCGGTGGGAACTCCCATTATCGTCCGCACGTTGGAAGGAGATTTGGAAATACAAGTACAGGAAGATATCTATTTGATGATTGGGATTCAGGGAGAAGTATATCCCATTGAAAAAGAGAAGTTTCTCAAATCCTATGAAGTAACCCGCTGCCCCTATGACCTGAAAACAGAATATATTCCAAGCGTGCGCAATCAAATAAAAGGAACCTCGGAAAAAGTGGTAAAATATGCGAAAAGCTGTGTCCCTACCGGCGAGACTATTATATTTGCAAGACCTCTTTCAGCCCAGGTGAAAATATTTACTGCATGGGACAATACCAATTACATGTCCGGAAAAGCAGGGGACTATATTGCGGTCAGATGCGATGATCTTAATGATATTTATGTCATTGAGAAAAATATATTTTCGAAGACCTATGAGGAATATGTATGAATCGAAAAGAATTTAAATATGACGCCTTTATCAGCTATCGACATGCAGAGCTTGACAGCTTTGTGGCAGAATTGCTCCACAAGCAGTTAGAAAGCTTTCGGGTTCCAAAGCTTGCGGATAAAGAAATAAAAGAAACGGGAAAACAGGGAATAAAAAGAGTCTTTCGGGATAAGGAGGAGCTGCCGCTGGCGGGAAATCTGTCGGCGCCTATTACAGAAGCATTAAAAGAATCGGAATTTTTGATTGTTATCTGTTCTAAAAGAACAGTAGAATCCCTTTGGGTACAAAAGGAAATTGAAATCTTTTTGCAATATCGGGATGCTTCCCATATACTGGCGGTTTTAATCGAAGGAGAACCTTCGGAAGCATTCCCGCCTCAGCTTTGCAGGATGAAACAGCAGATTACGGCAGAGGACGGTACTGTTACCTATCAAGAAAAAACCATTGAGCCTTTAGCGGCAGATGTAAGAGGAAGCTCAAAAAGAGAAATCAAGGCAAAAATGAAAGAAGAACTGCTCCGCATGGCGGCTCCCATGCTGGGCTGTGAATATGATGATCTGAAGCAGCGGCATCGGGAAAGGAAAATCAAACGGCTTTTGGTTACCTTTGCGGCAGCAGGGAGCATCTGCCTTGCTTTTGGCGCCTTTAGCACCTATCAGGCACTGCGGATTCAGAGACAGTCCCGTCAGATTCAGGCACAGACGGAAGACCTGAAAGCCCTTCAATCCAAGTCTCTAAGTAATTCTGCCGTTGGTGTATATGAGGATGGGGATAAAATAGGAGGCTTACTGATTGCTTTGGCAGGAGTTCCAGAGGATTTGGATGAACCGGAAAGACCTATTGTGGCAGAGTCTGCTGCAGCACTGGCAAAGATATTACAGGTGTACGAAAATGAATCAAATTATGCGCCTCATCTAATGCTTGCCCACGATACCATAACGGAAACCTCTGTCTTGAATGTAGACGGAACCATTCTGGTTTCCAGAGACCAATTGGGTCAGTTTTATAGTTGGGATTTGGACAGAGGGGAAATCCTGATGAAGATTGAAGACCCCATAGGGATTGAGCAGAAAGAAAATATCGCTTTCATAGATGAGACGACCATAATATGTGCAGGGAAAAACGGGCTTGCCTGCATGGATGCCAGAGATTTTTCCATCCAATGGTCTGTTCCGGATACATCCGTTTCCCGGATAGTCCTGTCGGAAGACCGGACCATGGCAGCCGCTGCAGAAGGCACCACGATTTCCATTTATCATACTGCAACCGGAAAAGTAGTCGGTACTTATACCAATGCAAGATATGCCAACATGGGGAGTTGCATGAGATTTTCACCGGAGGGCAATTATTTTGCAGCTTCTTTGACATCCTTTTTTGATGAAGGAAAGGGAAAAGGCATATTGCTTAGAACCTCTGATTGGGAAACCGCAGGGATTCTTGAAACAGAGTTTACCAGTCTGTACGAAATCTTTCCTACCGATGAAGGAGAATGTTATGTGCTTTCCTATGATAGAAATACACTGGGCGAGTTTGGTCTGACCCTGAACCAGAATCTGGCCTGTTTTCAGCAGGACGGAACCGTGCGTTTTACAATAGAGGGGATGATGGCTATTTCTGCTCCAATCAGGACTATGGGAGAAAACATTGTTTACGCAAACGGCAGCAGTATATGTATTGTGTCTGCAAAAGATGGCAGCATCCTTCAGGAGATACATTATAATAACAGTATTTGCAGCTTTGAAGTAATGGAGGCAACTAAGACCATTGCTGTTGGCCTTTCGGACGGCTCTGTGATTGCCAGTATCATAAAAGACAAGGATGTACTGAACAGGCAGTATATGGAAAGCGGAGATTACAGGATGCGTCATATATACCACTATAAGAATAAGATTATTGAGGAGCCTGTGAGCTCTAATAAGATTTTTATTTATAAGAATGCTTTTGGAAGCAAGGCGGAAAGGTTAGTGGAAATGGATGCTGCTATTTATGACGTGGAGGTTACGTCAGATAATGAACTGCTTTTGGTTTATACCAATGAGCAGATAACTGCCTGCCAGGCTGAGGGACAGAAAGAAATATACCGCTTAAAGCCCAAAGATTCCGTTGTGGAAATCATCCTGATGGAAGAAGAAGATCGTTTTTTACTTATAGAACGCAATTACATAGAAGCCTATCGGCTGTCAGACGGCAAGGCATTAGAGCAGGCAGAAATGTATAGCGGATTTTATTACCAGCATGAAAATAAGTTGGTTATGCTAAACAAAGAGAATAAAATAGTTGTATACCATATGGAGGATTTGGGGCAGAGGACTGTTTATGATACGGAAGCGCTGATTCAAGGTTATCTTTCCGGAAATGAAAAGACATTGATAGGGGTTTCTAAGGATAAAGATGGTATTTCCTACGATGTGGAAACGAAAACCCAGAGAGCATTGGGGTGGAGCGGAGATATTCTGGCTATGAATGAACAAGGGACAAAATATCTGGCTGCAGATATTTATACCAATCAGGTAAGCATTTATTCATTTGAAGGAACAGAACCGGAAGCATCTATAGAAATCAAGGCGGATTTTATTAGTGCCGCCGGATTTTCTCCTGACGGGGAAAGGATATTTATCAGCTTTAAGGACAACAGCACCAAAATCTATGAAGCTGCCGGACTGATGCTGGTAAAAACTATTGAAAACGTTCCATCCATCAACCAATGGGACAAAGCATCCGCAGATAATATGGAGCTGCTTTATGATAAAGAAGGCAGCATGGGATATTTGCTGAATGACAATATGGAATTGCTTTATGAGATACCGGGGTTTGAGAAGATGGCGGAGGACGGTACGAGGATTTATAGTTCATCAACCACTACGGTACTTTCCTTCCCGGTATACAATTTACAAATGCTGGTGGAGGAAGCAAAGGAGCTTCTAAACGGTCGCGAACTGACTCAGGAAGAAAAAGAACAATACTATGTAAATTGAAAAAACTGATATGCATTAAAAAGTGCACGCAAAGCGGGGTGTGCACTTTTTTTCATGGAATATAACGGGAAATAGATTGCATTTATGGTTAACTTTGGTATACTTGAGGTAATAAAAATATAATTAATGGCGGTGGAAGGATTGTATGGAACGGTACGGATAAAAAAAGGTTGAAAATATGAAGGTAGAAACAGTTAATATTGTGATATGCGATGATGAAAAGCTACATAGGGAAAAACTGATTGTGATAATTCAGGAATATTGCAAAAGACACGGTAAGCTGGCAGTCATTTCCGAATATTCTTCTGGAGAAGAATGTCTGTCTGCCCTAAGAGAAGTGGACATATTGTTTTTGGATATTGATATGGAAGGGATAGATGGAATTGAAGTAAAGGACAGGTTGGAAAGAACGCATGAAAACGTCTATATCGTCTTTACCACTAATTATGGGAATCGAATGAATGAAGCATTTGGAATGCAGGTTGTTTCTTTTATTCAAAAGCCGGTTACCTTAGAAACAGTAGCAAGTGCCATGGATAAAGTTTCAAAATGGATTTCTAAGAGAGATTTCATAGAGTTAGAAGGCATTGGAGGAAAGAAAAATGTCTTTTCCATAGAGCAGATTTGTTATATTGAGGCCAGCAATCAATACAGTAAGGTGGCATTAAGGAGTGAAGAAATCCTCGTACGGAAAAGTTTAAAGGCTTGGGAGACAGAGTTATCCCCAAAGGGATTTTGCAGAATTCATCAAAGCATCATCGTTAACTTTTTCCATGTAAAGGAAGTAGGGCAAAAGGTTATCATGGAGGATAATACTGTATTTCCCATTTCGATCAGAAGGCGAAAAGCAGTGAATCAGGCTTATAGCCAATACATAAAGAACATGCTGCTGTAATAAGGGGTGTTGGTTATGTTGTTAGATTTGTTGGGCGAATACATTTATATGGTATATTGTCTGCTGGCAATGAAATATTTGTGGAATAAGGAGATTACAAGGAAGTATTGGCGGTTTCTTGTTGTGATGGCGATAATGGCAGGGACTTCTTTTCTGGAGAATCAGTCGAATATGAAAGATCTGCTTATGTATCCGGTTGAAATTATCTGTATTTTATATCTGGTTAATGGGAAGAGGCTTATAAATTTTATACATTTTTTAATCATAGAGATTGTTTTAGTTCTCTTACAAAGAATAGCTGTTTATTTTATAATTTTAATAGGTGTGAGCGATTACAGCTCTATTTTGATGCGGGAAAAAGAGAGAGTGCTTCTTTATTTTTGCACAATAATATGTCTTATTTTATTTCGGAATAAGATAAAAAAATTATCCTATTATTTCAATAAAATATCATGGTATCATTTAGTCCTATGCATTGTAATTGAATTGTGTTTGTTGTTTTTCACAGCACAGGCTGAAATAGGTATGTTCTTTAATGGTAAAAGAGTTGCAAATGGTATCACAATGGGCTTGCTGCTTTTGTCATGTATGATTATCATCTCGTTAATTATTATTTTTATCATAGTGGATATAAATCGAAAATATTACCAGATGGAAAATAAAGCAAAGGATGAATATTTGATAATTCAGGAAAAGTACTACAGAATGCTGGGTTATAAGGATAAAGAAGCAAGGAAGATAAATCATGATCTAAAAGCACATTTAGGATGCATAGAGGCCTTGCTTACAGAAGAAAATTATGAAGAGGCGAAAGAATACATTAAGCAGTTAAAGGACAATACAATCAAAAGAATCGATATGCCGTTTCAAAGTGGAAATGATATCATCAATGCAGTGTTAAATGATGTGGCAAAGGAAGCGGAAGATTATGGAACCCAAATCATACTGACAGGTGCCTTGCCAAAAGATATAAAGATTTCATTGCCGGAGCTTTGCTCCCTATTTCATAATCTGCTGTCTAATAGTGAGGAGGCAATGAGAAATTATCAAGGGAATCTGCCAAAGGAGATTTATGTGAATATTTCTTTTTATAAGAGAAGCTTTGGAGTGGTAGTAAAAAATCCGGTTACAAATCCGGTAAATACGGAAAAGCTGGGAAAAAGATACACCAGTAAAAGGAATAAGGAAATTCATGGATATGGAATAGAAAATATAAAAGGGATTGTGGAAAAATACAACGGGACTTTAGAGTTTGAAAATAAAGATGGATACTTTCTTTCCAAAATAATCTTTCCGGATAGCATCAATCTATCGTCAAGTTACTACAAAATATTTTAAAATATGACAAGGGCTGCGTGTAAATTTCCCCCCAAAAGAAGCAGTTACAACAAAAATCCATCGAATACAACAGAATGCTTGCATATTCTGGCAGGGTTACGGTAGAATATTGCTGAAAGGAGGAAAAAAATGCCTGAGTTAGATATTTTTTATTGGTTAATAAAAGTTATTTGGCCGTAGTGGGAAAGCGGTCCGGATAAGAATGTGTCGGGGATACTTGTATAAAGGGTAAGTATAAAAAAGAACGTGTAATGAATAAGCAGAAGACGGGAAACTTCTGCAATATAATTAGTTTCTGGCACAATAATATCCAACAGGGGAAAGCTGTGTAAAAAGGCAAGAATATTCCGGAACGGTAGTATAAGAATTATATGAGGGAAACATGGAAAAATTGCAATAGCAAAAGTGAATTTGGTTCATTGAGGGAATGGATAGTAACGTAATGAGTATATTTTATAGGGAGATGCTATTGCAGAAAAACAAAAAAATGGGTTGTCAGGCTTAGGGGAAAAGCTCTGACAGCTCATTTTTATTTTAGAAACGAATATCGGAAGGATATTGACAAATATGGTTGACAATTGCTATAGTTATAACTAATCTTGATAAACTACGTCTTCTGACTTTCAATAATTATCATTGGAGAAGTGGAAGAAGTTTTATGATGCGTGTAAGGAAAGGACAAAAGATGAAAACGAGAAAAAATACCGAACGATTAAAAAGAGGCATAGCGCTGCTTTTGGCAGTGGTCATGCTGCCTTTTGCAGACTATGGACAAGTGTTTGCCTATAACGGACAGAATGGCACATCTTGGCTGGATGTGGAGGAAACCCAGGTCAGCAGCAATGCTGTGGACGGACAGTTACCGGAAAATCATGACAGCAGAGAAACGGTAGAAAATGAGGAAGAAGGAACAGAAGAAGAAAAAACAGAGTCTGACAGTACGGAAGACATGGGAACGGCTGTACAAAAAGAAGATACTCTGCAGGAGCCGTGGAAGAGAATCGATTCCAAAGAAGCAGAGCGCATAAGGAATGCGGAGCCGTCAGACTATGATGATATGAGCATAAGGACAGAAGCATATGTTCTGGAGGAGGATTTAGAGATAGGAAATCTCTATCTGGAAGGAGGAAGCCTTGATTTAAACGGCCACAGCCTGACTGTTTATGGTATGTTGCTCCAAAGCGCAGGAGAAGTGCGTCTAAACGGCGGGCAGCTTTTAGTGGGCGGAGATTACCGGATTCAGGCAAGGGAAGAAAAGGAAAATCCGGAGCCGGAAGAAGAGCCATATCTTTACAAAGAAAGCAGTGGACAGCTGGTCATGACGGAAGAGACCGACTATCTCTTTATCGGCGGCAGCTTTTTTACGGATTCCAGTGCCGGTGATGAAGGGAATCTTACCGCAGGCATCATGGAGCTTATGGGAGATTTTACGCAGCTTTCTTCCAAAAGCAGCACGAATTTCATCGCCATGGATGCCCATAAGGTTATATTCAGCGGAAGAGAAGAACAGGAAATATCTTTCCAAAACAGCGGGCTTTCGGAATCCCGGTTTGCAAATCTAGAAATCAGTGCTTTGGAGAGTGGGGACGAAGGCAATGGAACAGAGGATACGGAAGAGGCAGGGGAACTGGTAATCCAGGGCTGTCCTTACGTGTCCGGAGAAGTTACGGACGATGAAAGTCGTCGGGTGAGAGGACAGATCGCCATAGGCAGCGCAACCAGCTTTATCAATGGATACTTTGGGGGCGGCATCTATACCTTGCAGACTATGCAGATTAAAACAAAGGAGAAAATCAGGCTGGGCGGAGACGTGGAGATTCGCCAGGCGGTTTCCATATATGGAGTGCTGGAAACAGAAGGAAATGTGATGATCAATGAGGCAGGAGTATCCATGGAGAGCGGACGGCTGCTTACAGGAGGGGACCTGACGGTAAGCAACAGCTATAATTCCGGGATAAAAATGTCCCATGAGGATGACTATATTTCCGTAGGTGGGAACTTCACTTATCATCCAATGTGGGAGCAGGAATTGTCGGCAGGTGTATTGGAAATAAAAGGGGATGTGGCAATTAAAAATGCTTTTCATGCAAAAGGCACCCACAAGACCATCCTGAGCGGGGAGGAAAAACAGACTGTCACTATGGCACAGGGAATGTATTTCCATGTTTTGGAACTGAAGAACCAGAGCACAGGAGGAGTCTATTCTCTAAAGCCCCTGTCCAAAAGCCAGTTGATCCGTAATGGCTGCAGGCTGGTTTATGGAGAAATGGAAGGCAGCTATGGATATACCCTGCAAAAAGATGAAGTCATAGAAGGGGATTTCATACTGATAGATGATACTCTGGATTTAAACGGCCATAGCTTAAAAATCAAAGGGGATTTGATTCAGGCATCAGGGACTATCCGGATAAACGGCGGTTTCCTGACGGTAGACGGGGATTACCGGCAGCAGGGCATAAAAGAAGAAGCCAGCGAAAAGACCTATGAGTCGGGTACCGGCTTGCTTCAGATGGAGCGGGAAGAGGACTATGTCCTGATAAATGGAAGCATGTATGTGGAAACCACAGCGGATAGTACGGGAAAGCTGACTGCCGGGGTTTTAGAAATAAAAGGAGATTTTATTCAAAAAAGAACTTCCGGCCTTAATAATTTTAAGGCTTCAGACAACCATACCCTGCTGTTTACCGGAACGGGCAGACAGACTGTCAGCATGGAATACAGCGCCTTGGACAACTCCCAGATAGCGAATCTGGAAATCCAGAATAAGAGCCAGCAGGGAATTGTATTTGAAAACAGACCCTATATAGCGAGAACTATAATTGATTCCCACAATAAAGTTTCAGGGCAGATTGCCGTAGGAGGCAGCACACAGTTTGGAGAGGGGTATTTTGGCGGAAGTATATATACTTTACAGGCGATATCCATAAAAGGCGGAGAGGAGATTGAGATAGGCGGAGATATGGAAAGCAACTATCTTCTCAGCATCTATGGAAGCCTGACGGTGGAAGGAAACATGAGTGTGGGTCTTACCATGTACTCAGGCGGGGTAGAAATGGAAGGGGGCAGCCTGAAGGTAGGGAAGGACTTTACAGCAGGAGTTGTCAGCTATACCAATGGAATCCGTATGACCCATGAAACCGACCACATCCTTGTGGAAGGAGATTTCCGGTACCAGCCATACTATAATAATGAACTGTCTGCCGGTACCCTGGAACTGAAAGGAAATGCAGACATCCAGAAGAACTTCCATGCCACGGGAACCCACCGCACCCTTTTAAGCGGAGACAAAAAACAGACCATCACCATGGCAGACGGCTTATACTTCAACATCCTGGAATTACAGAACTACAGCGAGGATGGAGTCTGCTCCGAAACAGCCCTGACAAAATCCCAGTTAATCCGCAACGGCTGCAAGCTGTCTTACGGAACTACAGAAGGAGAGTATGGCGACATCCTGGAAGAGGATAAGGTGGTGGAAGGCAATTTCATCTTACTGGATGACACCCTTGACCTGAACGGGCACAGCCTGACGGTAAAAGGTGACCTCATCCAGCCCGCAGGTGAGGTTTATGTCAATGGTGGAACTTTAACGATAGAAGGAGATTACCGCCAGCAATCTGCAGAGATGGGAGAAGGAAGCTTACAACAGGACAGCTATGGAACAAGCACCGGCTTACTCCATATGGACAAAGAAGCCGACCACGTGCTCATAAAGGGCAGCATGTACGTGCAGACCACGGCAGATACAGCAGGAAAGCTGACAG
>JAAUZH010000039.1 GCA_014804675.1 Lachnospiraceae bacterium | reverse complement strand
ATAGATAGAAGAAGTAATTCGACAGCCCCAAAAACATAAAACCGACAAAAAAACTCTTACATATCTAACTCTTATCAAGAAAGTCTAAATTTCATAGACACAAGATTTTTTACAGCCTCCTATAAAAAATATATTTCTATTCAACATCATTTCCATTGGGAAATGAAAAAACCGAATGATATTCACATCCCATTAACGAAGCCATTCTTTCCAGCTCCTCCTGTCCGAACTTTCCAGTATTCAGCCTGTTGTTAAGCGCCTGTGTAGACATACCTAACTTTAATCCCAACCGCTCCACTGTGATGCCGGCAATGCTGCAAGCTGCTTCCACCTTCTCTTTGATAGTAATGTGAATCGCCTCCATTTCGAATAAGCAGCTCGTAGGGGAATCGAACCCCTGTTTCCGCCGTGAGAGGGCGGCGTCTTAACCGCTTGACCAACGAGCCATAGTCCATTTCTTAAAACGTCCTTGCTTATTCTATTACATATTCTGCAAAAAATCAACCCTTTTTTGCACTCTTTTGAATATTTAGAATATTCCAAATTTTTCTTTTCCCCTTATTTTCATTCTATTCTATCGTTAGCAGTCCCTATGCAAAGCTGCCCGGATATAAGGTTTCAAAGATTCCGTTTGCTATGGCTCTTGCTATCGTATCAAAATTTTCATCAAAGAAACGGTTATCCGCATCCGTATTGATGAATCCAACTTCCACTAATACTGCCGGCATTTCCGTTCTTCTTAACACAATCAGATTTTGCCTTTCATTTACACCTAAATTTGCAAAACCGATCCTCTCTAACTGTTCATTTATATTTGCCGCCATAGTCGCTGCACGTCCATAGGTATTATAAACCAATGTTTCTACACCGGAATAGGTGTTAGGCACCGGAGAAGAATTTCTGTGGATGGATACAAAGTAATCCGCCCCGGCTTCATTTCCTTCCGTTGCCTTTTGAAGGGGCGTCTCATAAACATCATTGGTTCTTGTGTAAAGTACATTTACACCATAATCCTGTAATATATCTCCGATTGCAAGCGTCAATGCAAGCACATCATCTTTTTCCTGTCTTCCGTAATACACGGCGCCCGGGTCTCCCCCACCGTGGCCCGCATCCAACATCACTGTATATGCCATAAAAAATCCTGCCTTTCAAAATAGATATTCTATTTTAAAATATGCAGGATTTTCTCTATAGGTTCTAATGCGTCAGCAGCAGCTCCAAGAACAAAGGATTGCTTTTCCAATACCATCAAGCATCCAGTGACCCCAACAGTTCTTCTGCCCCCAGCAGGGAAATTTTTTCCGGAATATTTTCTTTGGCAGAAGACACCGAAATCCAATATGCTTCTCCCATGGCATAGCTTTTCTGAAAAATCATTTCACTAATCCCCTCTGTCCAAAACACCCCTGTTCCCAAAAGCTTTCCTCGGCTTTCCATTTCTGCCCACAGCCTTGAAAACAGCAAATCTCCCTGTCTCTCATTCTCCTTATACACCTCTTCCAGCCCTGCATATTCTTTATGGGAAAAAACCTTTTTAGCGACTTTCAAACTGCATGTACGTACTTTTTGAATATCGATTCCCACCTCATTTTCCCTATGATGAACATAAGGTGTTTCTCCTTTGGAAATTACACAGGTGGCATAACTGCCGGAATGAGACAAATTAAAAGAGATTCCTTCCCACTTCTTAAGATAGGGCTTTCCATGCATTCCGTATTCCATATGAATCTGCTCTCTCAGCTGACTCCATGGGGTTTTCAAGACTTCTGATACACCATGGGCCAGCAGCAGCCCTGCGCCAAGACTTCTAAGCTTATCCTCCCGCCTTTTGCAGCTGTCCACCTTTTCTTTTCGAAAGCGGTCCACTGTCCCATATGCCTTTTGAAACAGCACTTCCTGATTTAACTTGTCAACGTTTAATACATATATTTTCATAAATATTTTTTATGCAGTATAGATTATTCATCCTCATTTTTCAGATTAAGCGCAAGCTCCAATTCATCCAACTGAACCTGATCCACTACATTCGGGGCATCCGTCATAAGACAGGACGCATCCTTTACCTTGGGGAATGCAATTACCTCACGGATACTTTCCGCCTTTACCAAAAGCATTACCAGACGGTCAAGTCCATAAGCAAGCCCCGCATGAGGCGGTACTCCATACTTAAAAGCATTTAATAAAAATCCAAAACGCTCATACGCATCTTCCTTTTCAAATCCAAGCACTTCAAACATCTTTTCCTGCACATCGCTCTGGAAAATTCTCACGCTGCCTCCTCCAAGCTCTGTACCATTTAACACGATATCATATGCCTTTGCCCGCACCCTGCCCGGTTCTGTATCCAATAATGGCAGATCTTCATCCATGGGCATAGTAAAGGGATGATGCATAGCCACATAACGGTTTGCCTCCTCATTCCATTCCAAAAGAGGAAATTCCGTTATCCAAAGGAAATTAAATTTGCTTTCATCAATCAATCCCATCTGCTTTGCCAGCTCTAACCTTAAGTTGCCAAGCACATCCCATACAACCGGATTTTTATCTGCTGCAAATAAAAGCAAATCTCCCGGCTCTCCATCCATTTCCTTTACCAGCTCGTCCAACTGTGCCTCTGTCATAAATTTGGCAAAAGAAGATTTGTAGCTGCCATCCGGCTGAATGGATAAATAAGCAAGTCCTTTTGCCCCAAAACCCTTGGCAAATTCTACAAGGGCATCGATTTTCTTTCTTGGCATTCCTCCCTGGCCCTTGGCATTAATTCCCTGAACAGAACCACAGGTTTCGACCCTTCCAACAGAACTAACAGTTTCCAATGCACTGGTAAAAACGCTAAAGCCACAGCCGTAAACTACATCGGACACATTCACTAACTCCATGCCGAAACGGGTATCCGGCTTATCGGAACCAAACCGCTCCATTGCCTCCTGCCATCTCATCCTTGGAATGGGAAGGGAAATATCCAGCCCGATTGCTTCCTTGCACACCTTTTGTAACAATCTTTCATTGACTTCGATTACATCATCCACATCCACAAAGGATAATTCCATGTCCACCTGGGTAAATTCCGGCTGTCTGTCAGCCCTTAAATCCTCATCCCGGAAGCATTTTGCAATCTGGAAATACCGGTCATAACCGGAACACATCAAAAGCTGCTTGAACAATTGGGGGGACTGGGGAAGTCCGTAAAAGGTTCCCGGATGTACCCGGCTTGGCACCAGATAGTCTCTGGCTCCCTCCGGCGTGGATTTTCCAAGAATGGGCGTTTCGATTTCCAAAAAGCCTTCTTCTGCCAGAAATGCCCGAATGCTTGTGGTAATCTTGCTGCGCAGCATTAAGTTTCTCTGCAAGTCTGGTCTTCTTAAATCCAGATAACGATATTTCAAGCGAAGCTCTTCCTTTGTCCTGCTGTCCTCTTCAATTGGGAAAGGAGGAGTCTCCGCCTCCGATAAAATCCGGACTTCCTTTGCCCTGATTTCAATTTCTCCCGTTGCCAGCTTTTCATTGATTGCCCCGGCTCTTTTCTCTACCGTTCCCACTACGGCAATGACAAATTCGCTTCTAAGCTTTTCCGCCTTTGCAAAGCCCTCTGCCTTTACATCGCTTTCCTCGAAAATAATCTGCAGGATTCCGGAACGATCCCTTAAATCCACAAAAATAATACCGCCTTTATTTCTTTGCTTCTGAACCCATCCCATAACGGTTACAGTCTCTCCAACATTAGCCAGCGCTAACTCTGCACATCTATGGGTTCTTTTTAAACCCTTCATTGCTTCTGCCATGCTTTTGTCCTCCTGATTAATTTTTCAGTCCCTCTTTATAAAAGTCTTTAAATTCCTCATAGCCTTCCTTTATCAGCTGCTCTTTTTGGAATTTCTTATTTTTATTCATGCGCACCACCAGTACCTGAGCGCCTTCTTTTCTTTCCTGCTGGGCCTTTTCGATCACTTCACAAAGTTCCTTTGTTCCAATGCCCTTTTCTACCAGATAAGCTACCTTCCGCTCTGCCCCCGGCACTTCAAAGCCCTTATCCAGCAGAATCGTTATGATCCGCTCAAATCCAATGGAAAACCCGCAGGCTGGCGTATCGTTTCCTGTAAACTTGCCAATCATCTTATCATAACGGCCTCCCCCTGCTACAGAGCTTCCAAACTCCGGCATTTCAATTTCAAATATGGTTCCCGTATAATAAGACATTCCTCTGACCAAAGTAGGATCAAACAGGATTTCAAAGTTAGTATCTACCGTAGCCTGAACGCTTTCCATAATTTCCATCAGGCTTTTCGCCACTTCCTCCTCCAGCACATCCTTTAATGTTTCCTTCAAATATAAAATTCCGTTTTCCGCTGCTTCAATCCCTTGAAAAAGCTCCAGATACTTATCCACGCTTTCCTTGGAAAAGCCATTCTCCAACAACTCCCCGGAAACACCGTCCAGACCAATCTTGTCCATTTTATCCAGAATAATAAAGACTGTATCGTATTCCTCTTCCGGGAAACCGGAATAGGCCGCCATAGCTTTCAAAATACGTCTTTCATTAATCCTCACTTTAAAGTTAGAAAACCCTAACTTTCCAAGTGTGGTGGTAGTTGCCAGTATCAGTTCGATTTCCGCTAAGTTGCTTGGCTCTCCCAAAATATCAATATCGCACTGCACAAACTGACGGAAACGTCCCCTCTGGGGCCTGTCCGCCCGCCATACGCTTCCCATCTGCAATGCCTTAAAAGGACTTGGAAGCTGATTGACGTTATTGGAATAAAATCTGGCAAGCGGCACCGTCAAATCATAACGAAGTCCTCCGTCCACCACATCTTCTTCCGTAACCGCTGTTTCCAGATTCAGCTTTTCTCCTCTTTTTAAAATCTTAAAAATCAGCTTTTCATTTTCGCCGCCCTGCTTATTGCTTAAATTCCCGATATTTTCCACACAAGGAGTTTCAATGGGGGTAAACCCGAATTTTCTATAATTTTCTTTGATTACCTGCATCACATAATCCCGAATCTGCATTTCCTTCGGAAGTATATCCTTCATTCCTGTAACAGGCTTTTTACTAAGCGCCATACTGTTATCCTCTCTTTTTATTCATTACATTTCATATAAAGCTCGTATCTGCCGTGTTTTGGCAAATACATCCAAAAAAACATGCACAGATTAAATTTTACAACGTTTTCCTTATTTTCTCAATACCCAATTTCCCCTCCACAGAAATCAATTTTAGCCAGCGGTCCTTCCCCCAGATGCCAGAACGGATTTCAGACCAGACAGAGAGTGTTTTCTTAAGGAGCCCTTATAAAAACGCCAGCGCTTAGCGAGGTATTGTCGAGCTTAGCACTGCTGCGTTTTTATAGAGCGAAAGCGTGGCGACGCAGAAAACATTCTCTGTCTGGTCTGAAATCCGTTCTGGCATCTGGGGGAAGGGCCTCTGGCTGAAAATTGATTTCCATGCTGCTTTTGAATTTACCCTTGCAGGCCTCTTGCCTGCCTGTCCATATCTTCTATTACAATATCATATATCTCTCCCAAAGAAGCACAGTATTCCAATACCTTCCATGGCTCATTGGTGTGATAGTGAATTTTAATCAGTTCCTCATCACCAACAGCTAATAAACAATCCCCTTTAAAATTCTCTGTAAAATAATCGTTAATGACATCCTCATCCAATTCCTTTCCCTCTATCAGCAACTGGGTATCATATCTAAACTCCAACATCTTCTTTTCCTCCTTTTTTATAACATTCATCCGGTTCATGCTTCGACACGATATCAAGAACATAATCCCTGGAAACAATCATGAAATGCATAAATTCCTCTTCATCCATAAAACCGCCTGCCTGTTCTTTCATCCATTTAATATATGGTGAATCAGCAACCTTAAAAAAAGACCACTTTGGAAATTCCTTCCTGATTTGCTGCCATTGGCCGGCAATAAACCGAAAACGCGCTTCTTCCGTTGAACAGCAGTAGCTTTCTACCATAGCCCATCTAATGGTCAATAATTCAGAATCCATATTCTCAAGAACAATTGTTAAACCATCATAACAGTCCGTTACGGATAGGATATTTATATTATCATTATTTACATTTTTTATCGGTTCCCATCTTTCTAATTGAAGTTTCATCATTTTTTCCCCGCACATTTATCCTATGATTCCTCTCACCCCACAAGCTTCATATGTCCGGTAAGAAAATCTTTCAGCACTCCAAAAAACTCCCGAAGCATATTATTTGCCTGCAGATACGGGTAGGAAGGTGCTGAAATTCCGTATATAACATCATATCCGTTATGCTTTGCTAACTGAACTGCCCGATACACATGAAAATTGTTGGAAATAATTCCCACCTGAGCCTTTTTGGCTCCAAGAGAATCCAAAATTTCTCTGGAAAACATAAGATTCTCATAAGTATTGGTAGATTGATCCTCCATAATGATCCTATTTTCCTTCAGGCCTCTTTCTACCAGATAATCATACATTCCCTTTGCTTCGCTAAAAGGCTCATTTCCACCCTGTCCGCCCGATACGATCAACAAGGTATCCGGATTTTTTACCGCATACTCATAAGCAGTATCCAGCCTCATCTTCAGCACCCGGCTTGGCCCGCTTTTATGCACCTGTGCCCCAAGCACGATCACATAATCCAGATTTTCCTTCCCCTCACGTCCAAATCCACTGATAATCAACCCTTCAAAAAATACAAAAACAAGTAAGCCCAAAATAACTCCCGTAAGAAACAGCACCCTCAAAAGCTTTGGCAGCTTTTTCCACACATGGAAGCGCACGCAGCCCGCCAAAAAGAAAAAGCCCCCACCTATCACTGCCCATATAAGAAAGAACAAGGAGCCAAATCCCGTAAATATCATGATGCTGATACAATATAAGATGGATAAAATTCCGGCGGCTCCATACAGCTTTTCAATTTTTTTCATATTCCCTTTCTTTGTAATATCATATTAGTCATCCGTCCCACATTTTATCTATATCACAAATATCTAAATTTTCATTTTTTTCACTATACCATAACTTCCAACTCATGAAAACAGCCAATTTCCCAACATCATTTCCCGCTTTATGAATATACGGCATATGCGCTCAAAAAGGCAATTCCATTTCTCCGCTGCTTTCACCCTTCCCCTCCTTGCATAGAACTATACATAGATTACCAACCTTACGTTGAACTCACAGAACTCGCAGGCTTTCCGATACCCAGTAGGAGGAGGCATATAGAAGTCTTGGGGGCCTTAATGAAAACGCCGGTCCTTACGCACCGTACTTTGGTGCGTTAGTACCGCTGCGTTTTCATAGAGCGCGAGCATGCCCCCAAGACTTCTATATGCCTCCTCCTACGTCCCCCCTCCAAATCCCCCCTGCATCCCCCTCTTTTCAACCTCCCCAAAATTTGCTACAATACTCCATAGAAACAATACAAGGGAGACAAAAATATGGGTGGATTTTTTGGTGTAGCTTCAAAAGAAGACTGCTTATTTGATTTATTTTTTGGGACAGACTATCATTCCCATCTTGGTACAAGGAGAGGCGGCATGGCGGTATTTGGCGAAAAGGGATTTGACCGTGCCATTCACAACATTGAAAACGCTCCTTTCCGCACAAAATTTGATAAAGATATGCAGGAAATGAAAGGACATTTTGGCATTGGCTGTATTTCCGACTATGAACCCCAGCCTTTGATCGTCCGTTCCCATCACGGCACTTATGCCATTACTACTGTTGGGAAAATCAACAACAGCAATGAAATTGTAGAGGAAGTATTTACAAAGGGCAACTCACACTTTCTGGAAATGAGCGGCGGGGATATCAATCCTACCGAACTGACTGCTGCCCTTATCAATCAAAAGGAAAATTTCATAGAGGGCATTCATTTTGCACAGGAAATGATAGATGGTTCCCTGACTCTTATGGTACTGACAGAAAAGGGAATTTATGCAGCCCGGGATAAAATGGGTCGAACCCCTTTAGTAACAGGCAAAAAGGATGGTGCATACTGTGCTGCATTTGAAAGCTTTGCCTATTTGAATCTAGGCTATGAAAATGACAGGGAGCTTGGTCCCGGAGAAATTGCCATTATTACGCCGGAGGGGGTAAAGACCCTGTTAGCACCCGGAAAGGATATGAAAATCTGTACCTTTCTCTGGGTATATTATGGATACCCTTCCAGCTCCTATGAAGGTGTCAGCGTGGAACAGATGCGTTACAACTGCGGCGCTAAAATGGCGCAAAGAGACAATGTTTCACCGGATATCGTTGCCGGAGTGCCGGATTCCGGAACTGCCCATGCGGTAGGCTATGCGAACCAGTCGGGAATTCCGTTTTCCAGGCCCTTTATTAAATATACCCCTACCTGGCCCCGTTCTTTTATGCCTACGATTCAGACCCAGCGGAATCTGATTGCAAAAATGAAAATGCTTCCTGTCCACGACCTGATTAAGGACAAAAAGCTTCTTTTAATCGACGATTCTATTGTAAGGGGTACACAGCTAAGGGAAACTACTGAATTTCTATATCAGAGCGGTGCTAAGGAAGTACATATCCGTCCTGCCTGTCCTCCTCTTTTATACGGCTGCAGGTACTTGAACTTTTCCCGTTCCAATTCTGAGATGGATTTGATTGCAAGACGTGTCATTGCCCGGTTAGAGGGATATAACGTATCGGAAGAAGTATTAAAAGAATATGCCGATCCCGAATCCGAAAAATATGAACAGATGATAGAAGAAATCCGTAAGGAGCTGAACTTTACCACTTTAAGATTCAATCGTTTAGATGACATGCTGGAGGCTGTAGGGATTGACCCTTGCAGGCTTTGCACTTACTGTTGGAACGGGCAGGAATAGTTGCCCCTACATAGTGTTGGTCTTTATCTCTGTCCATTCGAATAAAGGAAATTTTTTAAAAACAAGGTGGTTTGCCTCAAATGTGCCAACCACCTTGTTTTTATTGCCTTATCTGGTTTTTACTTTTATCACCTTTTTCGCACCGTATAGCTTTCACAAGATTTTTCCACCCAATTCTGCCCATTTGCATCACAGTCCCTATAAGACACTGCTTCCGCAATAAGGTAAGGAGTGTTTGCATTTAACTACTCTTTCAGTTTCAGACGGCAGGAAATGTCAATCTGCTCCTGTTCGTCCTCAGTCAGTTCCCGGTAGAGGTCCAAGATTTCATCAAGCTGCGTCCGCATTGTCCTCCGTCACCGTCCTGGGCAGGGCGGCGATCAAGTCCTCCATGGGACAGATGCGGCACTCATACCCGCAGGGCACATTATCTTCCTCCCAATAGCCGCACTCCACTGTATGCCACTGGTGATGCCTGCAAAGTCCCGTTTCCCGGTTCTTTGCCGCAGACACGGCAAATACTGGATTTTCCAGATTCCCTACAAAAGCCTTCTGCTTCTTGCTTCTGCCACTGCGGCAGCTTTGTTATTAACGCCTAACTTTTTATAGGTTTCCTGATTGTAATATTTTACTCCCGCCTTCGACAGCCCAAGCTGCCCTGCAATCTTTTCCACCGACAGTCCTTCCGCCTGCAGCCGCAGGATTTTCAGTGCCTTGTCAGTCAGGAACACATCTCCCTCCTGCTTTTCCTTCAGATAAGCCGGATAAAAGTCCGCCATCCGTTCACATTCCGTCATGACCTGTTCCCTGAATGCCTGATCCTGCCATGTAACCGTATCGGCTTTCAAAAGTTCCCACAGCGCTGCGCCTTCCCTTGTGAGAATCCGCACAAAATGATAATCTTCCGCTTTTGTCACCGCTTCCTGCAGGATATCCTGCCAGCCGTCCCTCCCCATGCGGTACCGGGTAATTGCTTTCAATAGCAACACTTCTATCTCGATATAGGTTCGGTGCATTTTCTCTGCGTAAAAGCGCATCTTATCCAATAACAGCAATGCTTTTTCCTTCCGTCCGGCTGTCAGGTACACCCGTACTTTTGTCAGATAACGATATCGTTCCATCGTCTTAAACTCTGCATTCTCATCCGGCGCTTCTAAAAGCCACTGATATGCCTCACTGGTCCTGCCTGCATACAGATCCATTCTTGCAAACATAGTACGGATATTTGGCAAAAGCTTTGGTGCTTCCTGCTCTGCTATCTGCCGGAAGCTCTCCAGCATATCCACGGCATCCTCCATACGGTCATTCAATATGGATAGCTTTGCCAAAATCCCAACTGCTACAAAGACCTGCTCCGGCTTTCCTCCGCTTTCCGCCTGCATCCTTCCCTTTCCGGCAAGACTTGCCACCTCATAATCATCCCCGCCCTTTTCAAAAAAACTTTCTGCAAGGGCAAGGTTTACCAGACCTTTCCCATACTTGCCAAGCACAAGGGGCACAATCTTCCCAATACTCTTTGCCAGCTCTCTGTCCCGCCTGCTCCATTCACAGAAATCTTTCCCCCCATTCATCATAGAGGGCAGATTGCTGGTAACGGAAAATTCCGGCAGAACCGTCTTTCGCTCCGTCAAAAGGACTCCCGCATGCTTTAACAGATCTGTCATCCGAATGATTCCTCTGTGGGGCAGACCAATATCCAGATATAAAAGTCTGCTTTCTGCCGCCCTTTTCATACCGCCTGTCTTTTCTTTTGCACAGACAGCAAGCTCCCGATACCAACGTTCGCTCTCCTCTTCATTTAAAAGCATAGACTGCAGCATGCTCATACCTGCCATCAGCTCCACGCTTTTCTTGATCTCTTCCTCAGGAAGCGCAAGATAGTAATGTTTCAGTTCAAAATAGTCCCCGGATGCCGGATTTCTCCTCATATTCCAGGTCAGTATCCGGGAAATCCCCGCCTCATTATGGCACATTTCGTACATCTGAAGCGCCTTTAGCACATTCCCTTCCATCTCGTAGCTGTTTCCTGCACTATAATACAGCTCGTTTATATAATCCTGCGAATATCTCGCCTGGAGCCAGCGGTGCATGGAGTATTTCATTGGAGTTCTTAGCTCATAAATGCTCTGTTCGTTTTTTTGAACTTCAATCAGAAAATTTCCTGTCTCCTGTGCCTGCTGAATCAGTCTTCCTGCATCTTTTTTCTTTGTGATCTGCTGTGCAAGAGATAAGTCAAACTGCTCTACAATGGATACCGCTGCCAGAAATTCCTGCAGCTCCACGCCCCACTGGTCATACACATAGGTTTCCAGATAATCCCATATATCCTTTCTGGATTTCTCAATGGCATCAAGCTCTGCGCCTGCCCTGTCCCTTATGGCTTCCGTCTCCGGTATTTCTTTCAGCCTCATGGATACAGTCCGAAGGAACAGCGGGTTCCCATATCCCAGCTTGCGTATTCTTTTACATGCGGCTTCCGTAGGGAATAACTCCCATCCCTCAAAATAGTCCTCCTGTTCCTTTTCTGTCAGGCACAGCGCATCTTCTCCGATTGTCACAAAAATATGTCGGAGACAGACAGCTTTCAGCCATTTAGGAACCGGGGCTCTGGAAATCAGAATCAGCCATACATCCTTTCTGCCGCTCAGCTCATCGATCATCCGCTCACAGGCAGTTCTGTCCTCCTGGGTTTCCAGTAAATACAAATCATCTATCACAAGGATTTTCTGCCCATGCACTTTTTCACAGGCCATATCCGTTTCCTTTCCCACAATTTCCAACATCTTGGCAATGTTCGTATCCGACACAGATAGATAGCAGTATTGTTTTCTGCCAAAGAAGTCCGCCACAAAGGAGGTCTTTCCAGTTCCCGTTGTGCCATAGATATATACGGTCTGCCCGGTATTCCTTGCAGCTTTCATCTGCACCCATGCCGCCTGTGGGCGCACATAGTATTCATCCACGGAAGGTTTCTTTATACTTTTCTCCGACACGGAATCCTCCTTTCTTTTCATGGTTTTGGTCAGCTCCTTTTTTACAACAATCCGGCAAGTTTCACCTTGCCTAAAAATGGTAACATTTCAGCCTGCTATAGCTTTCCTATACATAAGGCTTTCCAATATATAGAGTTTCCCAAATGTATAGAGCTTTTTCATATATAGGCCTTACCAATACACAGTGGGAGATGGCATGGCATAGGATAGTCTTCCGGGCCTATAAGGAAAGTCCCCGATACAAGATCGGGGAAAAGTAAAGTCGCCGGCACTTATGCACCGTATTCTGGTGCATTAGTACCGCTGCGTCTTTGCAGAGCGAGAGCGTGCCCAGAAGACTATCCTATGCCATGCCATCTCCCACGTCCATTTATCCAGCTCTACCATAAAAAGCCGAACCATTACCTCATTTCTTACATTCCATAACAGTATACTTGAAAAGAATCCGAAAAGTAAACTAGCCAAAAGGATAGACTTATTCATTTAAGAGTGATTTTGGTGTTTTTTACGACTCTTTCAAAAGCTCCCGCTTCCTCTCAATCATCTCATCAATTCTCTCGATATATTGGGAAACATCCTTCACATTATCACATCTCTCAATCCGCCCGTCAGGATACACCCTTTTCGTAATGGAACCTGCCCCCAGCGCCACGATAGTCTGTTTCTCCTCCATAATCAGAATATTATAAATTCCAAAGCATCCTTCTCTTGCATATCCTACATTTTCAAAATTCCCTGCCATATTTTTCTGCCTATACAGATAATAAGGCTTCATGGAAAGCTCCTTTGCTCCCCTTGAGGCAATTTCCATAGTTTCATCTGTATTCTTAAGCATGGATATGCCGTTTTTCTCTACCCATTCATTTAACTTAGAGGCTCTTTTGATTGCCAGAGAATGGATGGTAAGGCTGTCTGGAGCCAGCTTTCGTATTTCAGATATAGTTCTTTCTACATCCTTTTTTGTTTCCTCCGGCAATCCTAAAATCAAATCCATATTGATGTTTGTAAAGCCTGCTTCTCTTGCCAATCCAAAAGCTTCCTTTACCTGCTCTACTGTATGCCTTCTTCCAATCAGCCTTAAAGTCTCCTCCTTCATAGTCTGAGGATTTACAGAAATTCTTGTGACACCATGGGAAAAGAGCACTTCCAGCTTTTCTTTTGTAATGCTGTCTGCCCTTCCTGCTTCTACCGTAAATTCCTTTACCTGTTCAAAAGAAAATCGGTCTTTCAATGCGCAAATCAGCCTGTCTAACTGGGCGGCTTCCAAAGTGGTAGGAGTGCCTCCTCCAATATAGACTGTGTCCAGTACTTTTCCTTCATACACTTTTGCCACAAAATCCATTTCTTCAATCAGACAGTCCATGTACTTTTCCACCTTTTCCCGAAAGCTGCATATGGGGTATGAGGTAAAGGAACAATACAGGCAGGTAGTAGGACAAAATGGAATGCCAATATATAGGCTGTATCCATCCTCATAATGAATGGAGGATAAAAGCTTCCGTTCCCTTTTTGCAATATCCAGGCTTAGTTCTGCTTTTTCCCGGCTTACAAAATGTTCCGTTTCCAGAAAAGCAAGAATCTTATTTTCTTCCATGCCTTCCTCAAGCATTCCCATGGCAATTTTCGTAGGCCGTATTCCGGTCAGGTTTCCCCATGGCAGCTCTTTTCCCGTTATCTGGCAAAGGCATTGATAGAAAAATTTCTTAAACTCATTTTTATACATCTTCTTTTCTTTCAACAAATCGATTTCAAATTCCCAGCGGAATTTCTCCTCTTCCACATGATTTTCATCCGGAAAAAATGTACATTCCACTTTCCCCTCACGTGAAAAAAGCTCTACAAAAAGAAATGGTTCCCAGGACTTTCTGTCAGCTTCCTGCTGCCAAACCTCCATAGAAACCACCTTTACTGTTTTCTCCCCATAAAATGCTTTTACCAGGGAATGAATATCATATTCAAACCCCGGCATATTACTTTTTATCATTAACATATGTGTTTCCTCATTATCTCTGCTGATTTTAAATATTCTCCATCAAATATGCTATGCCAGAAACGGATTATTTTCCATCTCAAAGCCAATCGTGGTATCCATCCCATGCCCGGGATAGACCTTTACATCCCCTGGCAGCACGGCAAGCTTTTCCTTGATGGAACGAATCAGGGCGGACTCGCTTCCGGTAGGCAGATCCGTACGTCCCAGGGACTCGGCAAAAAGCGTATCGCCACTTACTAAAATCTTATCTTCCTCAAAATAATAACAACAGCTTCCTTCCGTATGCCCCGGCGTGGCAATGACCCGAAAAGTCATGCCTTCAATCGTAAGGCTCTGTCCGTCCTTTAAATATTCATCTACCTTTACCGTATATGGCCTTCCGGCATAGTCGGAAACATTCTTTACCGCATCCTCACAAAGAGCCTTTTCCCCTTCATAAGCATATACTTTTACTCCTGCCGCCTCCCGCAGTTCGTTGCAGCCCCAGATATGGTCGAAATGTCCGTGTGTCAAAAGGATGGCTGCTATTTCAAAGCCTGCTTCCTTCATTTTTTCGTAAATCTGTGCTCCCTTATCAGCCGGGTCCACGAAAATTGCCTTATTTTCGCCTTCCTCATATAAAAAATAACAGTTCGTCTGACAGATTCCCATTGTAAGACGTCCAATTTTAACCATGCTCTTTTCTCTCCTTTTATCAATTTCCACTATAAGCGGTACAGCTTCCTCCACAAAATCAGCCCGGATTTCTCTCTATATCAATAATGCTCTCTATCGACCTTATCTTATCTATGATTTTATTTAATTCTTCCCTGCTGCTGACTTCAAATGTGGTGGCCATAGTGGCAATATTCTGCTTGCTTGTTCTTGTATTCATGGAAATAATATCAATGTTTCGCTCTGTCAATGTCTTGGAAATATCCGCCAAAAGACCGTAACGATTATGGGCATAAATCACGATTTCTGCCAGATACTTTTCTTCTCCGCTGCTTGTCTCTTCCTGCCATTCCGCATCAATCAGCCGTCCTCTATCCATCTCTGACAGGTTGATGATATTGACACAATCCGTTCTGTGAATGGAAACTCCTCTTCCCCTTGTAACAAACCCTACGATTTCATCCCCCGGAACCGGTGCACAGCACTTGGAAAACCGCACTGCCACATCATGGATTCCTTTTACCATAATGCCGCTTCTGGATTTGGGCTGCATAGGTTTTGTATGGGTGCTTTCCGCTACAGCCTGAATGACCTCTAAATCACTGGGCTTCTGCTTATGAGCCTTATCAAAAAGCTCCTGCATTTTGTTAATGACCTGGCCTTCCTTTAAAGCGCCATGGCCTATGGCAGCCAGAACAGATTCCCAGTCCCTGAAGCCATATTTACGCATGACTGCTTCCATATATTCCGGCCTGAGCACATCCGACTGGTTGATGGATTTTGCTTTGCAGTAAGCCTGAATCAGCTCTTTGCCCTTTATGATATTTTCATCTTTAAATTCATTTTTAAACCACTGGTTGATTTTATTTTTTGCCTGAGTGGACTTTACCACATTGAGCCAGTCACGGCTTGGTCCTTTGGAATTTTGGGACGTCATAATTTCAATACGGTCACCGTTATTGATCTGATAGTCTATCGTAACCAGCTTTCCGTTCACTCTTGCTCCAATCATCCTGTTTCCCACTGCCGAATGAATGGCATAGGCAAAGTCAATGGGCGTGGAGCCTGCCGGCAGATTCTTAACTTCCCCGGTAGGAGTAAAACAGTACACACTGTCAGAAAACAAATCCAGATCACTTTTTAACAGGTGCATGAACTCTTGGTTATCAGACATATCCTTCTGCCATTCCAGAATCTGCCTAAGCCATGTTAATTTTTCTTCTTCTCCTGCCTTTATCTTTTTTCCGTCAGATGCTTCCTTATATTTCCAATGGGCGGCAATGCCGTATTCCGCCGTTTTATGCATTTCATAAGTACGAATCTGTATCTCGAAGGGCTGTCCGGTAGAGCCGATTAACGTCGTATGAAGAGACTGATACATATTTCCCTTTGGCATGGCAATATAATCCTTAAACCGCCCGGGAATAGGCTTATACATCTCATGAATGACACCCAGAGCCGCATAACAGTCCTTTACACTGTCCACAATAATGCGAACTGCAAACAAGTCATAAATCTGGTCAATGGTCTTATTCTGGTTCTTCATTTTTTTATATATGCTGAAGAAATGCTTGACCCGTCCATCTATCTTTGCCTGAATTCCTGCATTTTGAATGTGCCTTGATACTTCGTCCACAATATCCTGCACATACTTTTCCCTCTCGCTCTTCCTTACAGCAATCCGATCCACCAGATCATAATACACATCCGGCTGCAAGTATTTTAAAGATAAATCATCCAATTCCACCTTAATCTTGGAAATTCCAAGGCGGTGGGCAATAGGAGCATAAATATCCATCGTTTCTCTTGCGATTTCCTGCTGTTTCTCCGGTCTCATATGGGTCAGCGTCCGCATATTATGCAGTCTGTCCGCAAGCTTAATCATAATGACCCGGATATCTTTAGCCATGGCAAGAAACATCTTCCGAAGGTTTTCTGCCTGCATTTCCAACTTATCATTGGCAATCCCATCACTTTTCTCTTTATACTGAAGCTTTCCCAGCTTGGTAACACCGTCCACTAACAGCGCCACGTCATCTCCAAACTCGGCTGCGATTTCTTCATCCGTAAAATTGGTATCCTCCACCACGTCATGAAGGAGCCCTGCTGCAATCGTTTCCTTATCAAGCTCTAAATCCGCTAAAATAATAGCCACACACAGAGGATGGATAATATAAGGCTCTCCCGATTTACGCACCTGATCCTTATGGGCATCCGCTGCAGTCTTATATGCTTTTTCAATTAAAGAAATATCATCGCTTGGATGATATTTACGCACACGTTTAATAAGGTCCTCATACAATGCCTCCGGACTTTTAAACTCTTCAATTTTTTCAATTCTTCCGTCGTCCAAAACTAATTCGCTTTTTGGAACCTGAGTCTCATTCATCGTCATCGCCTGCTTTATCCTAACATTTTCATAATTCCCTTGCCACCCAAATCATTCCACCAAAAGACACTTTATTATTATATTATCTTTTTCGATATCCGTCAACGCATTGTTTTTTTCTAACCATTTCATAAAAATTTCAACCTTTCCATTTCCAGCACTAATAAATTGTAATATGAAACACTTACGTGGTAAATCTACGTCTGAACAATACATGTTTTTACTTGAATAGATAGTTTTCCCTATACCCTTTTCTAGAATGTTAATTGTGAATCGTTTACGAACTGTATTCTGACTGGGTGCGGGCTAAGCCCGCACCTCTAGAATGTTTTGATGTTACATTTAGATTTTTATGTAAGCTTCTTATGCAAATTCTTACATTTCCTTCTCGAACTGCTCCATGGATCCTGCTCTGGCTGCAAGCTTATGCCATCTTCTCAGCACTTCCATATCCTTTTGTGCCAAAACAGCTTCTCTGACATGCTTCGGGATGACACCATATTCTTCCAGAAGATCAAAAACGGCCTCTTGATTTGCTTCCCGCTTTCCTTCCTGCCTTCCTTCCTGTCGTCCTTTTCGTCTGGCCTCCTGGCTCGCTTTTTCACAGCTGGCAGCCACCTGTGCACTTACCCGGTCATTTACCCATTCCTCAACAGTCATATATCTCGCCTCCAGTCTTCGCCATGTTTTCAGTTCCGTCACTTTTTCATGCAGCTTTCTGATAGATTCCTCGGTAAGCGCCGACACATATTCATCGGTGCTTTGCTCCATATACTTTAAAAAATGCACCAGCTCTTTTGGAACATCCCTTTCATTTCTGCCCTTGGTGTTCAGGAATATCTTTCTGGTATCGTCCCCAAGTCCCATATTACATTCCATACATCTTTCTTCAAAGGTATAGCGGTACAACCCTCTTCCGAATGGGTCGAATGTACAGATGAAAATGACATAGCCGGGCTTTAAGTCATTGAAATCATCTCCCGGCTTCAGGGAAGCTACATCCATCTCCGCCTGATGGTAACGGCTTCGCTTTACCAGATTCTTCCGGTCATCATTCTGTGCCTCTATGTTGTAGCTTACCTGCATTTCATCGCTGGCATAGATATCAAGCCGGATGCTCCTGAAATCCGAGCTTACCAGAATGCTTCGTTCTGCATGTACCCTTACCTTAGGCAGCTTGGTGTCAAGGATGATTTCCAGTACCAGCCGGCAGGTCTCCGGATCCTCTAAGGCTGCTGAAAATAAAAATGCGTTACTCAGGTTTAATTCTTGAAATGTTTTCTTCATAGGTTCCTCCTGTATAAGGATACAGGAAAAACTTATCTATGGATTCCATTATAGGCGATTTTTGGATTATTTTCAAGTGTAATTTCACGTAAAATGCGAATATGAAAAATCATGTGCTCTTCTATGCAATCAATTATATTTTCAAATTGTAATAATCCCCAAAATTCTATTGAAATCCCCTTCTATTCCATTATATACTATTTATATATATTCCCGTCCGGACATTACGAATGGTTATTTTTTCAAAGAAAGGGGGGGGTCCATGTTCTCCACATCCTTTTCCCAATGGACGCCTTTACACATTTTCATACGCATTTTTGCCGCCCTGATCCTGGGCTGCATCATTGGCTTGGAGCGGGGCGTCAAGCGAAGGGGCGCTGGAACCAAGACCCATACCATTGTATGCCTTGGCTCTGCCTTAGTGATGTTGACTGCCCAGTACATGGAGGTTGCCTTTCCCGGGAAGTCCGATATGGCAAGAATGGCTGCCCAGGTAATCAGCGGTGTAGGATTTTTAGGAGTAGGAACCATTATTGTATCCGGGCATCAGGTAAAAGGCCTTACCACTGCTGCCAGTCTCTGGACCTGTGCCTGTATCGGCGTTTCTGTAGGCATCGGTTTTCTAGGCGGCGGAATCCTGGTCTGTCTTCTTATGCTGTTTGCCCTTCATGTGCTTCCGGTCATTGAAAAAAGAGCATATAAGCACAGCAAATATTTTTCCTTGTATCTGGACATCGAAACCAGCAAAGCTGTTCCCCTTCTTATGGAGCTGTTTCGAACAGAACAAATTCTGGTGGATAACTTTGATGTGATAAAACCAAAGGTAAAAGGACAGCCTCTTTCTATCTTTGCCACTCTAATCATTCCGGATACAAAAAAACTGGATGAATACATGAATAAAATGGAACAGATAAAAGGGGTATTGTCAATAGAGTATATGTAAGCAGAACAGGCATTGGAAAGCACTTTTTTCCAATGCCTGTTCTTTCATTCTCCCACAAGAGGAAGCTTCTCGTATGGCACGGTTGCCTCCACAAATCCTGCCGCATAAGGAGCCAGGGCATAGGGCGCATAATAGAAGGTAACTCCGTTTTCGGAAAGATAATACCCACTGTCAAAATCTGTACTTTCTTCCACAAGGGAAAGAGCATCTTCCCAATATGTCCCTTCATCGCTTTGAGCTATCAATTCCCTGTATGCTTCCCGTTTCCTCTCCATGAACTGTTCTTCTGACACTGCAAACAGACTTTTCCCCTTTACCTGCTCTCCGGTTTCCAAATCAAAGATGAGAGGTATTCTAAAAGGCATTCCATGAGCGCCGCCTGCATATTCATATCCCTCTGCCAGAATGGACAAATATCGCTCGTCAAAAAGCGTTACCTGATATCCTTCTTCGTAACTATATCTATAGTAAAAATCTTCTCCTGCTTCCTCACTGGTTTCCTGTTGAAACTCCATATCCTCTCCGCCGGCAGAAAGGCCATTTTCATATGCCCCGGTATAAAAGTCAAGAAGTTGTTCGTTGATTTTTCCTGCCACAGCAGAACGCATGGTAAGCTGCGGCATTGTTACGGTTATTTCCGCCTTAGCCAGTCCGTTTTCTGACTGCAGCAGCTTTTTTGCTTCATAAGAGACAATAGTCGTATAGACTTCATCCGGAATGGGTGTTGCCATATCAAAGGGTGTTTCCTTTTCTGTTTCCTCTGATTCATTGATTTCCCGGACTTCCGGAAGCGGTTCAGGCTCCTGTGATGTGCTTTTCTCCCCACTTTCGCCTGCCATTCCCAGAGCCATGCCAACCCCTGCTGCCATAACAACCAATACAATTAAAAACAAAACTCTGCCCAAGCCACTTTTTTTCAAGCTTCATCTCCCTTTCCCTGAATAGTATAAGATAAAACAAAGAACCAATGAAAACTTTCCTTTCCATCGGTTCTTTCTTGTCACTTTATTATCACTCTGTCAATTTTTCTTACATCATTCCCATTCCCGGAGCGCCTGCCGGCATTGCCGGAGCATCCTCCTTGATGTTTGCTACTACAGATTCAGTAGTCAGTAACGTAGAAGCCACGCTTGTTGCATTTTGAAGTGCGCTTCTTGTTACCTTTGCAGGATCTAAGATGCCTGTTGCAACCATATCCACGTATTCTTCTTTTAATGCGTCGAAGCCGATGCCGATTTCAGATTCTCTTACTTTGTTAATGATAACGGAGCCTTCCAGTCCGGCATTTGCTGCAATGTGGAACAATGGAGCTTCCAGTGCCTTTAATACGATGGCAGCGCCTGTCTTTTCATCACCTTCCAAAGCATCAACCAGCTTGCCTACTTCCTTGGAAGCATGGATATATGCGGAACCGCCGCCGGAAATGATTCCTTCTTCCACTGCTGCTCTTGTAGCTGCCAAAGCATCCTCTAAACGAAGCTTTGCTTCCTTCATTTCGGTTTCTGTTGCAGCTCCTACACGGATTACAGCAACACCGCCTGCTAACTTTGCAAGTCTTTCCTGTAATTTTTCTTTATCGAATTCGGAGGTAGTCTCTTCAATCTGCTTCTTTATGGAGGAGATTCTTGCTTCGATTGCCTGCTTCTCTCCTTCACCATCTACGATAACGGTATTTTCCTTTTGAACCTTTACGGATTTTGCACGTCCTAACTGCTCCATGGTCGTTTCTTTTAAATCAAGTCCTAACTCTTCGGAAATCACCTGACCGCCTGTTAAGATTGCAATATCCTCTAACATAGCTTTTCTTCTGTCGCCATATCCCGGAGCCTTTACAGCCACTACATTGAAAGTGCCCCGAAGCTTGTTAACGATCAATGTGGTAAGCGCTTCTCCTTCTACATCTTCTGCAATAATCAAAAGCTTTGCGCCGGATTGAACGATTTGCTCTAATAACGGTAAAATTTCCTGAATATTGGATATCTTTTTATCTGTAATCAGAATGTATGGATCATCCAGGACAGCTTCCATTTTGTCCATATCCGTTGCCATATATGCAGAAATATATCCTCTGTCAAACTGCATACCTTCTACTAGGTCAAGCTCGGTAAGCATCGTCTTGGATTCTTCTATAGTAATGACTCCGTCTCCGGAAACCTTTTCCATAGCATCTGCCACTAATTTGCCCACCTCTTCATCACCGGATGAAACGGCTGCTACTCTTGCAATATGCTCTTTTCCGTTTACCTTGGAGCTCATCTTTGCAATTGCCTCTACCGCACAGTCTGTTGCCTTTTTCATGCCCTTTCTTAAAATAATGGGGTTAGCGCCTGCTGCCAGATTCTTGATTCCTTCATTTACCATTGCCTGTGCAAGTACGGTAGCTGTAGTAGTACCGTCTCCTGCCACATCATTTGTCTTGGTAGCCACTTCTTTTACAAGCTGCGCTCCCATATTTTCAAAAGCATCCTCCAATTCGATTTCTTTCGCAATGGTCACGCCATCGTTTGTAATAAGAGGTGCTCCAAAAGACTTATCAAGTACTACGTTTCTCCCTTTTGGTCCTAATGTAACTCTTACTGTATTTGCTAATTGATTGACTCCTGATTCCAGTGCTGCTCTTGCTTCTGCACCATATTTTAATTCTTTTGCCATTGAAATGACGCCTCCTGTTTTTTGGTTTATTTTCTGCTCCGGTACGCCCGGGGCCAAATCTTTCTGCTTTTCGATTTATGTCATATGGAATGATTCAGACAGCTTATGCTTCAATCACTGCCAGAATGTCATTCTGCCTTACCACGATAAAGGTCTCATCGTCCAGCTCCACATCTGTTCCGGAATATTTGGAATAAATGACCTTATCTCCGGTCTTGACTTCCATTTTCACCTCTTTCCCATCTACGACTCCACCCGGACCTACTGCAACCACTTCAGCCTGCTGTGGTTTTTCTTTTCCCTGTCCCGGCAATACAATGCCTGACTTAGTAGTTTCCTCTGCTGCCAGTTGCTTTAATACGACTCTGTCTCCTAATGGTACTAACTTCATGATAATTCCTCCTTGATAATGTTCACTACAATTTTTTTATTATACTCAAATTTTTTCATAAGAAAAGGGAATTTCGGAAATTTTTAACAAATTTATAAAATTTTTACATCTCTTATTATATGCTTTTAAGAAAGAAGTTTCTCCAATTTTTCCCGATAGCCGGGGGCATTCTTAATAGAATATTTATCGTTAAACATTTCATATTCCGCATCGGATAAAAGGGGTTCCAGCTTCTCTTCCACATTTGTTTTCATAACGATGCCACAGGCAACGGAAAGGATTAATTTTTTATCCTGAAATCCATCGCATCTTTCCTTTACACGCCTGCAGTAAGCTTCTGCTTCCTCTTCTTCTGCCATGGGAATCAGTACGCTGAAGGAATCTCCCCCGCACCGGCCTATTACATAGTCGGGCTTTGCCTCTTCCTTTAAGAATTCTGCCGCCTTTTGAATCAGCCTGTCACTTTCTTCATCTCCGAAATGGTCATTGAAAAACTTCCAGTCATTAATGTTCACACTTAAGACTGCTACAGGCACTATATCTGACCGGTCTATCACTTTCATCCGGTTATTGAAATAGGTGCTGCTCAACGTTGCAGTCAGGGCATCCTGCCTTTCCCCGTGCTTTACCTGATACTGCTCTTTTTCCAGTTTTTTCTCCAGCTCATCTGCATAAATGGAAGTTTCTATATACGCATAGGATTTATACCCCTGTATGGCAAGCTGCTCCACCATGCCCTCAACCAGTTTGGAAAGCTCATTATCTTCCCTGAGCTCTTTTCCCTTTATGTACAAATGTCCGATTGTGCGATTCATGATTTTGATTTTTTCTCCCGGCTCGTTTACCACATCCGGCACAAATCCTACAAAATCTCCAATGCACACAGCCTTTTCCCCATGCCGGTCAGTTAATAGAAACTGCAAACCGCTTAGCTTTGAGATGCTGTCCAAATATCCGGTCAATCCCCCTATGTCATATAGTTGTGACAATCTGTAATGCCTGATATTTTCCTTTAATCGTTTCTCTAACGGAACCAATCCAAATGCCATACCGCCACCTCGCTTTTGCTTTCAGAAACACCCTGCTTTCTTCTGCTCATTATATCGTTTTTTCCTACATTTGTCTAGGAAAATGAAGCTTTAACTTTTCCCTAAATATAAATCTTTGTATTTCAAGTAATTGTGGCTGCGCTTTTTAGTATACTTGACACAAACCTTTCCTTGTGCTTTTCTAGCAATTCTTCCCGTTTTGTGATATACTGAAATTAACTTGTTTTTCATTCTTGTCAGGAAGGAGGGTTTCCCAATGCAATATCATTTAGATTTTGACTTTTGCAGCATTCCCCTATTAGCATTGCTCTTTTTTCTTTACCACAGAGAAAAAGCTTTCTTTATATCAGAATACCCTTTATACCGCACTGCTTATAGCCACTTTTTTAAGTTCTGCATTTGACATAATCAATACTGTTTCTTCCCAACATTTAGACAGCTTTCCTATCTGGTTCCTAAATGCCACAAGCTATGGATACTTTCTTTTCCATAATTCCATACCGTTTTTTTATTCCCTATATGCCTATGTCTTAATACATAATAACATTTTTGACCAACCCAAAAAGATAAAGGCTTTCCTGTTGCTGCCTTATGCCGTGCAGCTTGCTTTGATCCTTTCCAATCCGTTTACCAAAGCGGTTTTTTATTACGATGCTTCCGGCTATCACAGGGGTCTCTTTCAGCTCCCCCTTTATGTGATCTGCTTTTATTACGTTGGATTCGGCGTTGTGTACTGCTTGTTTTTTAAAGATGTATTGCTAAGAAACCTGCGCTTTTCCCTTTATCTTTTTATGATTATCTGTATTGGCTCTTCCTTGTACCAGTTTTTTCATCCCTTATACCTGATTGAAAATTTTGCAATTACCTTCTGCCTGCTTTTGATTTATTTAAATTTGCAAAGGCCGGAGGATTTCATTCATGACCATACCGGAGCACTGAATGACTATGCCTTTTCCAAAAATTTCCTTATAAATCAAAGGACACAGAGACAGAACCGGATACTCTTTCTTTGTATTGAAGAGCTTTCCGTTTTAAATTATACCTTTACGCCGGAAAAGGTTCTTCTTCTTCTGAGCGCTGTTACAACAAAGCTGGAGCATGCTTCCAGACAATCGGTGTATTATTTGGGAAACGGAGCTTTTGCCATTATGTATAAGTCCCAGAAACCCTATTCCACAGATGCGCTTCTAAAAAGGATAAAGTCCATCTTTGAAAGCAGTTGGGATATCGATTCCTCAAAGATTGATTTGGAATTCCGCACCTTGGAGCTGTCTCTTCCAAAGCACGGGCCGAATCTGGAAACGGTCTATCTCTATCTGGAATATTTGCAGGAGCTTGACAACTCCAATCATTGGAGCTTATCTGCAGATGACATCAGCATTTTTGACACCGCAAGGAGACAACAGGTAGAGGCAGCCATGAAATGGGCTATTGACAACGATGGATTTGAAGTGTATTACCAACCAATTTATTCCACCGGCAAGAATTCCATTGCTTCCGCCGAAGCGCTGATCCGCCTTCGGACAGAAGAGCTGGGCTTTATCCCTCCGGATGAATTTATTCCTCTTGCAGAACAAAATGGCATGATTTTGAAAATCGGTCATATTGTATTTGATAAGGTATTCCGTTTTATGTCGGAAAATTCCTTAAACAAAAAGGGCATTGAATATGTGGAAATCAATTTGTCCATGATACAATGTATGCAGGAAGGTCTTTCGGAAGAGCTCATTTCCCTTATGCAAAAATATCATATAGACGGAAAGCATATCAATTTGGAAATTACGGAAACCGCTGCTGCCACTTCCCCAAAGATGCTCATACAAAATATGACTCTTCTTTCCGACCAGGGCATTACCTTTTCCCTGGACGATTTTGGAACGGGCTATTCCAACATTACCTCCCTGCTGAATCTGCCCCTTTCTATTGTAAAATTTGATAAGTCCATGATTGACATGGCCTCTGGAGATGACACCGGAAAAATGATTTTAGACAGTTCCACTGCCATGATCAAGCAAATGAACTTAAATATCGTGGCGGAAGGAATCGAAACTATGCTTCAAAAGGAAACTCTGGTACAGTCCGGCATAGATTATCTGCAGGGTTACTTTTTCTCAAGGCCTGTTCCCGGACCGGAGTTTTTAAAATATATTGAAGAATTTAACTGTGTATAAAGATTCTGATAATAGAAATACTATTTGTCTAAGAAAAATTTGTCTTAAAAAAATATATGGCGAATTCTATGTAAAATGAAAAAGACTGTTAAAATCAGATGAGCCGGCATTTGAAGTGCCGGCTCAATATTTATTCTAAAAGAAAATAAGGTTGAGTTTTATAACAACATCCAAATAAAATAAAAGCAAATAAAAGAAAAGGAAAGGGAATAAAAAATGATTGAAATTGTAAAATTAAGGGAACATAGCGAACTTGCTTCCATGGCCGCAGAGTGGTTTCATCAAAAATGGGGAATTCCTCTGGAAGCCTATAAAGAAAGCATAGATGCCTGTATAAACACTAAAGAAACCATACCTCAATGGTATCTTGCCTTTCAGAACGATACCATTGTTGGAGGTTTAGGTGTCATTGAAAACGACTTCCACAACCGCAAGGATTTAACTCCGAATGTCTGTGCCGTATATGTGGAAGAGGAATATCGCTGTCAGGGTATTGCCGGAAAAATGTTAGATTTTGTCTGCAAGGATATGAAGAAAAAAGGAATTGATACACTCTATCTTGTTACAGACCATACTTCATTTTATGAACGCTATGGTTGGAAATTTTTATGCATGGTTCAGGGGGATGACGAACCAGATATGACCAGAATGTATATTCATAGCGAATCATAAGCTCAAATGAAACATAAAATTCAGCCCGCCTGGGAAGGAAGTGTATTTGAAGGGTGTGGAGCTGGCAGTGTATATAGTAGTCTGTCAGGCACGCTTTCGCTCTGCAAAGACGCAACAGTACTAACGCACCCAAATACGGTGCGTAAGTGCTGACGACTTTGCCAAGGCCTGACAGACTACTATATACACTGCCAGCTCCACACCCTCCAAATACACTCCCTTCCCAGGCGGGCTGAACTGTTACGTTTCCCATCCTCCCATGCTGCCAAAAGTTTTTTGATAAATACAATTAACTATTTCCATTAGGTATAATCATAAATCTGCTGGTATTCTGCCTGCTCCGTATCCACATAATACTTACTGTAATCATTTTCATCAACATAAACCTTTATTTCGCTGCCTGTATCAAAAGCTGGTTCTACCCAAAGATTTTTGCTTTTAAACCGATATAAAGCGCCTGTATATTCATTCTGCCATGTGCAGTAAATAACGTAGGGATTTTGCCCATTGACCGTAAGGCTTGTGTTTATCGTAACCTTTTCTACTGTAGCATATAAAACATATCCTTTTGCAAGCAGACGTTTCGCTTGCAGACTTTTCTTAAGCAAAACAACGAGTGGAATAATTCCTATGCCGGCACACACAATCCCCATAACAAACAATGTTATGCTCGCCCAATAAAAACCAGATGTGGTTTCTATTTTTCTTGGATTTTCAGGATCACATAAAAGAGGAATTTCTTTGCCTACATACATAGAACCGTCATATTCGTTCAATCGCACCCCTTCATAATTTTTTCCTTCAAAGGCATATGTAACAAATACCTGATGATGTATCTCATCATCACTATCATAATAATATGTGATATCTTCAATTGTTCCAGTAATTTCTACAGCCGACTGCCTGAACAGCAATCCATTGGCAAACAGACAAATGGAGGCTACGATCAATCCAATGCCTATGACCGCAAATATGGATAAGCAAATTGGTAATACCATATCATTTTTCTTCATTTATCCAAATCCCCCTTTTCTTCTTTTGACTAATAAACTTCTCTACACGCTAATCTCAGCCTTCACCCCAAGCAGTTCCTTATTCTCCTCAAGTATGGGATAAATCACCGTCTCCAGGAATTTTTCCACCTGTTCCTTGGAACGGCCCACATATTTAGACGGTTCCATGGTCTTTTGCAGGTCCTCCAGGCTCATGTTAAAAGCTTCATCCTCTGCAATCAGCTCCAGCAAATTGTTTTCCCTGCCAAGCTCCTTTACGTTCCTTCCGGCTTCCATGGAAAGCTCCCGGATGCGTTCATGAAGCTCCTGACGGTTTCCTCCTGCTTTTACCGCATCCATCATAATATTTTCTGTTGCCATGAAAGGAAGCTCGCTCATAAGCCGCTTCGTGATGACCTTTTCATATACCACCAGACCGTCTACCACATTTAAGCATAAATCCAAAATACCATCCGTTGCCAGAAATCCTTCCGGAATGGAAAGGCGCTTGTTGGCAGAATCGTCCAACGTTCTTTCAAACCACTGGGTAGCGGAAGTAATGGCAGGATTCAAAGCATCAATCATGACATATCTGGATAAAGATGCAATCCTTTCACTTCTCATGGGATTTCGCTTATATGCCATGGCAGAAGAGCCGATCTGACTCTTTTCAAAAGGCTCCTCCACTTCTTTCAAATGCTGCAGCAGACGGATATCATTGGACATCTTGTGAGCGCTGGCCGCAATGCCGGCAAGCACATTTGCCACTCTTGTATCAATCTTTCTGGAATAGGTCTGTCCGGAAACCGGATAGCATTCAGAAAAGCCCATTTTTTCCGCAATCATAGGATCAATTTTATCAATGGTTTCCTGATCTCCGTTAAACAGCTCTAAAAAGGATGCCTGTGTCCCTGTAGTTCCCTTGGAACCAAGCAGCTTCATATGGGAAAGTACAAAATCCAGTTCCTCTAAGTCCAAAGAAAATTCCTGAAGCCACAAGGTTGCCCTTTTTCCCACAGTAGTAGGCTGTGCCGGCTGGAAATGCGTAAATGCCAGAGTAGGAAGCGCTTTATACTGGTCTGCAAATCTGGCAAGCTCATCTATGACATTTACCAGCTTCTTTTTTACGAGCTTTAAAGCTTCTGTCATGACGATAATATCCGTATTATCCCCTACGTAACAGGAAGTAGCTCCTAAGTGAATGATGCCTGCCGCCTTTGGGCACTGCTTCCCATATGCGTATACATGGCTCATCACATCATGACGCACTTCTTTTTCCCTTGCCTTTGCCACATCATAATTGATATCCTCTGCATGGGCCTTTAATTCCTCAATCTGCTCCTTTGTAATAACCGGCTTTCCGTCCTGACTTAAGCCTAATTCATATTCCGTTTCCGCAAGGGCGATCCAAAGCCGCCTCCATGTACGGAATTTCATATCCGGTGAAAAAATATACTGCATTTCCTTACTGGCATACCGCTCCGAAAGAGGGCTTACATATCTGTCATTACTCATTGTGCGTCTCCTTTTTTCTCACTTTTCCCCGATTCCATATCGGGGGCTGTCCGCATTTTCTCTGCTTCTGTATCCAAGATCATCTCCGCCTTATTCTTCAAAATCCCCCCGGATATCTTCCTTAGGCGGCTCCATGGGATATTGCCCCGTAAAACAGCCGGTACAGATTCCACGCCCGCCTGTCAGCTCTATGAGCCGTTCAAGCTTTAAATACCCAAGACTGTCCGCTCCGATAATCTGTCTGACTTCTTCCACGGAACGGTTATAGGCAATTAACTGCTCTCTTGCCGGCACATCCGTACCAAAATAACAGGGCCATAAAAACGGCGGGGAAGACACTCTCATATGCACTTCCTTTGCCCCGGCTTCCCGAAGCATTCTCACGATCCGGTCTGAGGTGGTTCCTCTTACAATGGAATCGTCAATCATGACTACCCGCTTACCTTCCACCACTTCCCTAAGGGCATTCAGCTTGACCCGCACACTGCTTTCCCTGCTCTTCTGCTTTGGTTTGATAAAGGTACGTCCTACATAGGCATTTTTTACAAAAGCGGTTCCATATGGAATACCTGACTGGAGGGCATACCCCATTGCCGCACAATTTCCCGATTCCGGCACTCCCACTACGATATCTGCTTCCACAAAAGAATCCATTGCCAGAAATTTCCCGGCTAAAATCCTGGAATTATATACACTTACTCCATCAATATAGCTGTCCGGCCTTGCAAAATAAATATACTCAAACACGCATCTTGCATGCTGTTCTTTTGGAATACACAGAGACTTGTCCGATTCAATCCCGTTTTCCGGGCTGATAGTTACGATTTCTCCCGGCTCCACATCCCTAATGAATTCTGCGCCTATGGTGTCTAACGCACAGGTTTCCGAAGCCAGCACATAAGCATTATCCCGCTTTCCGATACAAAGAGGCCTGAATCCAAAAGGATCTCTTGCTCCAATCAGCTTTCTGGGGGACATAACGATGAGGGAATAAGCCCCCTTAAGCTTTTTCATGGCACGTCCCACCGCTGCTTCTACCGTACCGCAGTTTAACCGCTCCCTTGCAATATGGTAGGCAATCACTTCCGAATCAATGGTAGTCTGGAAAATGGCGCCGGTATATTCCAGCTCCCGGCGAAGCTCCTGTGCATTGATTAAATTTCCGTTATGGGCAAGTCCCAGTGTTCCTTTTACATAGTTTAAGACAAGGGGCTGGGCATTTTCTCTTGTGCTGCTTCCTGCCGTGGAATAACGCACATGTCCTACTCCGATATCTCCCTTTAAGCCTTCAAGGATTTCCGGTGTAAAGGCTTCGCTTAAAAGTCCCATATCCCTTGTGCTGGACACCTTTCCCTTGGGCCCGCCCGTTTCACTTACCGCAATGCCGCAGCTTTCCTGTCCTCTGTGCTGAAGGGCAAACAGTCCATAGTAAATACTGGTTGCCACATCATTGCCGTCAAAGTCGTACATGCCGAAAACGCCGCATTCCTCTCTTAAATGGTCATTTTCTTCTTCTAACGTATGTATCTGTCCTGTCATGATTTATAATCCCAGTCTTTTGAATACTTCGTTATATGCTTCTTCTACATTTCCTAAATCCCTGCGGAAACGGTCCTTGTCTAACTTTTCGTTAGTATTTACATCCCAAAGCCTGCAGGTGTCCGGACTCGTCTCATCTGCCAGGATAATCTGTCCATGGTAACGTCCGAACTCGATCTTAAAGTCGATAAGCTTGATATCCGCCTGCAAAAAGTAAGCCTTTAACACTTCATTTACCTTAAATGCATATTTCTTAATGGTTTCGATTTCTTCCCATGTAGCAAGATTTAATGCCCTTGCAAAATAATCATTGATCAGCGGATCACCCAAATCATCATTCTTATAGCTGAATTCCACAGTAGGCTCTGCAAAAGGTGTTCCTTCTTCCACGCCAAGCCTCTTGGAAAAGCTTCCTGCTGCCACATTCCGGATAATGACCTCAAGAGGTACGATTTCCACTTTCTTTACGGCGGTTTCCCTGTCGCTTAATTCTTCAATGAAGTGAGTAGGCACGCCTTCTTTTTCCAAAAGCTTGAATACGTGGTTGGTCATGCGGTTATTGATGACGCCTTTTCCAACGATGGTTCCCTTCTTTTCTCCGTTAAATGCCGTGGCATCATCCTTGTAATCCACGATTAACACATCCGGGTCCTGGGTTGTATACACTTTCTTTGCTTTTCCTTCATAAAGTAATTCTTTCTTTTCCATTTCCATGCAATCCTTTCTTTTTCGTGCTGCTGCATTTATGCACTTTTCGTCTTCATCCAAAAATATTATAATCAATTCCCCTTTATTATTCAATAAAGCTTTTAAAACTTTCCTATGAAATTCTGCACCCGTTCATTTTTGGAAGCAAAGAGTTCTTCGGGAGTTCCCTCCTCTAAAATCGCTCCGTCTTCCATAAATACAATCCGGTCTGAAAGCTCTCTTGCAAACTGCATCTCATGAGTAACAATGACCATTGTCATCTTTTCCTTTGCAAGCTCTTTGATTACCTTTAATACCTCACCCGTCAGCTCCGGGTCCAATGCGCTGGTAGGCTCATCAAAAAACAGAACCTTTGGCTGGAGCGCCAAAGCCCTTGCTATGGATACCCTCTGCTGTTGCCCGCCGGACAATTGAAAGGGATACGCATTTGCCTTATCCGAAAGTCCCAGCTGGGCAAGAAGCTTTTCTCCCCGCTCAATGGCTTCTTCCCTGGGCATATTCTCCACTGTAATAAGAGGGTCTATTACGTTTTTCATCACAGTAAAATGAGGGAACAGATTAAAATTCTGAAATACCAGTCCAAAATATTTCTGTATTTCCTTAAGCTCTCCCTTTTTTGCATAGACACATCTTCGATCCAAGTCCTTTACCAGATAGCGCCCCTCATATCTTACTATCCCTCTGTCCATCTTCTCCAGATTCGTAGCACAACGGAGCATGGTGGATTTACCGGAACCGCTGGGGCCGATAACAGAAACCACTTCTCCTTCATCTACCCATAAGGAAATGCCCTTCAACACCTGCAATGCTCCAAAAGATTTCTTCATATGCCTGATTTCCAATAACTTCATCTTACTCCTCCTCTATCTGTAATAAGAAAGCTTCTTTTCTATTTTTTCCATTACAAAGGCCACCAGCAGATTGAATACATAATAGAAAATCCCTGCTGCCACAAAGGCAAGCATGCTTTTTTCTGCTGCTGCAATCTGTTTTGCTATGGTAAACATCTCTGTTACTGCCAGTACAAATGCAAGGGAAGTATCCTTTACTAAAGTAATCACTTCATTGGTTACCGGAGGCAGTATTCTCTTAATGACCTGGGGCAGAATAATCCGGAAAAAGGTATTTCCTTTGGAATACCCCAATACCTTTGCCGCCTCATACTGGCCCAAGGGGATGGATTCGATTCCTGCCCTGTATATTTCTGCAAAATATGCTGCGTAATTCAATACAAAACCGATAATGACAGCAATCAGGCGATAAGAAGAGGAAATCTTTAGTCCAAACAAATAGAAAGGCGCAAAATATACTACCAGCAGCTGAAGCATCAGCGGAGTCCCTCTCATGATGGATATGTACAGCTTCGTCACATTCCTTAAGATGCCGTTTTTCGCCATTCTCCCAAAGGATAACAAAAGCCCTAAAGGCAGGGAGAACAGCAAGGTCAATATAAAAATCTCTCCGGTAGTAAGCATTCCTTTCCCCAATTGGAAAAGCATCATTCCAACGTCCATAACATCCTCCAAACTGGAAAAGGACTGTTATAAAACAGTCCCGCCCATTTCTATTTTCCTAAACAAACACTGTCAGAAAGACCCCATTCTTCTGCAATCTTCGCAAAAGTACCGTCTTCTGCCATTTCCAATAATGTTTCTTCCACCTGATCCTTTAATTCATCATTCCCAAGCAGGAAGCCCACTGCATATTGCTCCGTTGCAAGCAGCTTCTCTAATTTTATGAATTTGCCTTCTCTGGTGGAAAGCTGATAATCAGCCACGCCTACATCCATGGCAACCGCATCCACTGCTCCTGCTTCCAAATCCATAAATGCCGTATTATAATCGGCAAACTGCGTTAAGGAACCAAAGGTAGCTGTCAGCGCCAGATTTTCTTCATTGTCCTCTTCGTCTGTTAAAGCTGCCAAAGCAGAAGAATCCGCCTGAACCGCCACTGCCTTTCCCGCCAGATCTTCAAAGGTGGTAATGCCGCTGTCGGCAGCAACCACGAACACCTGGCTGTTATCCACGTAAGGAACCGTAAAAGTATATTTATCCTCCCGTCCGTTCATGGTAAATCCATTCCAGATACAGTCAATAGTGCCGGATGACAATTCCATATCCTTTGCATCCCAGTCAACAGGCTGCTTTACCAGTTCCCAGCCGTTCCTGTTACATACTTCTTCTGCCAGGGATAAGTCAAACCCTACATAGTCTCCGTTCTCATCCATGTAACCGTAGGGTGGGAATTCCGCATCAAAGCCTACCGTAAAGGTTTTCTTTTCCGTTTTCTGGCATCCTGTAAGCATGCTTATGGACAATGCTGCCAGGGCAGCATACGCTAAAATTTTTTTCATAACTTCTCCTCCTGATTTCCTATTACGTTGCAATAGTATCATTAGACTATCTATTCTGTCAATTTACTTTTTCTGTTTTTTCTCATATTCCGACACTTTTCCCAAAACCTCATCGGCAAATGCCGGATATTCCTTTACCAGTTCCTTTAATTCGCTGCTGGCACGATTGGCAAGCTCTGTGTTATATTCCATCTGCTTCCTCAGATTCTGCCTTCTGACAATCAGATTATGTCGTACTTCTACCATTTCCTTTTTATCCAGCAGCGCTTCCGCCTGATGGAGCCAGATCAAAGGATCGAACAAATGATATCGTTTCAGTATACGCACAAGCTGCTTCTGATGATAATCCAGCTCCTCCACCACCTGCCTGAGCTTTTCCCGTTCTTCCTTTTCTTCTTTATACTGCCTGCGCAGGGTTTCCAATTCCCTGCCGGAAGAAATCTCATATTTGGCATATAAATATTCCAGCAGATTCGTATTATTGATATAACGGATCTTCACTTTATTCTGAAGCAATATGACCTTGTTCAGGCTTCCGGAAGCTCGTTTCAGCTCTTCCACATTTTCCATATATTTCAAATAAAGCGCCGTCAAAGCCAATGCTGCAATGCCTGCTGTCAGCACATATCCAATCTTGGCATCCATCTTAAGAGCAAACTGCAAAAAAGCCAGAAGCGCTATGCAGGCAAATACGGCACATACGCAGATAACTGCCATGCCCCGGATATTGGCAATCCCCACACCGGCCTCATGCTTCCTGTACAGGCAGGCATGTTTTTCCCCTTCCAGACGGTGCAGATCCTGATGAATGGCATTCTGGTATTCCTCCGCCTCTTTAATCTTTGCCATTCCTTCCTCTGCCACCTCTTCCAGCCGCTCCATCTTGCTGTAATCCTTTTCACTTATGATCCGTTTCTTTCCCTCATACTTTTTCGTATCAAAAGACAGCATGACGATTCCGCTGGCATGTTCATCAAGCTCTTTCTTATCCTCTCCCTTGATAGCCTCTATTTCCTCCATATCCTTTAAGTAAGAGTTGACCAGCTGGTATTCTCCGTTAAGTGACTCTATTTCACTGGAAGCTTCCGCCATCTGCTCCAGGCAGCTTTCCACAAACTGCTTCCTCTGGACATCATCAAAAACGTCAATATCCTCTCTGTCCAGACTGATTTCCTGTTCTCCTGCTTCCTCTAAGCCTTCCTGTAACAGCTCTGCTTCCTTCTCTTTTTTTCTCCGAAATAATCTGTCAAAAATTTTCATGATCTTATGCTAACACCTTATCTAAATATTCTTCCTTCCACTGCTCCAACAGCTCATCCATTGCCCGATGATAGCCGTTTTTCTCTTCCTTCTTGCTTTTGATTGCATCCAGCCGTTCCTTCTCAGCCGATTCTTTCCATGCCTTTTCCGCCTGCTCCATTTCCGACTCCAATCTAAGAGCTGCTTCATAATAGCTTTCCCCGATAGAAGTAAATTCTACATATTCCTTTTTTGAAAGCCCCATTCGCTTGCAAAATAAGAATCCCATGATTTCATCCTCCTCTCCCGTGCGTTGAAATGCTTCCAGAAAACATTTCGCTGCCATTTCAAAAAAGAACAGCTTTCCATAGGCACAGCCCATATTATGCAAAAGCCTGCCTTCAAACAGTTTATCCCTGCCACCGATTTCCCAAAGCAGCTTTTCATATTCCTGGACAGCCAGTATATATTTCTTTTCCTTTAACAAATAATCCGCTCTGTTTTTCATCCTTTCATAAACAGACAAATTTTCATTTTCCTTCAGCACTGCCTCGTATCTTTTGATATCTTCTTTGCTTTTATAATGGCACTCTTCTAAAACCATAGAGACGAAAGCCGCCAAGGAACCGCCAAAGTGTAAAAGCTCCCTGAGCCTTTTGGCAAGGGCCTCCATTGTACATTGCTCATCGATCCAGCTTATCAGCTCTTCCCTCATAAGATCCCTGTCCAGAAGGTACACATTTTCACATAAATAATAACAGAGCTCTTCCATGGAGTAAATACCCCGGTTGATCTTATACAGCTTAAAAGGTTCTTTTCCATAACTGCCCATGCACAAAGCGAGATTACATTCCATAACCGGTTCTGTTCCATCCTCCGCCACAAAATCCCGTTCAAAGCTCATGCCGGTAGCAGGGCGGAATTCTCCAAAGCCCTTATCTTTGACGCAGGCATGGATGACCGTAGCGCTTTTCATGGAAAGCTCCAAAGATATCCGGCTGCCCTTCCGGCTTATTTTTTCAAAATCTTCCAGCTGCATGGGCACTTCCTTTTTCACGCCTCCCTCCAGGGAGGTAAGCAGGAAAGCCAGATAAGCGCCCCCTTCTATCATAAAATCAACAACGCAGACTGCCTCATACCAGTTATCCCCTCCGTTCAGCAAAGGATAATACAGAACCCTTCCTTCTTTCTTTGCCAAAATGCCCAGATTGAACTTCAGCTTCTCTTCTCCTAAAAAAATATGGGCACTGCCCAAACTGCTTTTCCGGACTCGTTCCCCTGCCCCAAAGCAGGCGCCCTTGCTATACAGATTATTCCCCTCAAACACTCTCCTGCTTTTGCACAAAAAGCGCAGGGAACTTTCGTACCAGCCTCCCTGAAAGCCTGCTCCTATAAAATACACACTGGACAACAGCTTTCCATCTACATAATTAGTAAGGATTTCCAGAAACTGCTGATCCAGTTTTCTTTCATATTCTTTCTTTTCTTCTTCGTCCTGAAATTCCTTACAGCTTCTTATCAGCTTATACTCTTCTCTATCCACTATCGCTACGATTGGCGTGGTATGGATATTTCTGGAAAACGTATAGGATTTTAATGACTCCCCGGTAAAGTCAAATACCGCAACCTGATAATGCCATAATTCCTCTGACTGGTTCAGCACATAGTAATACAGGCACTCCTGCCTGTCTCCAAAAAAAATCCGGCTGTTCTCTATGGGAAGCCTTTCCCTTACTTTATTCAAAAGCTCCACCGCAGCATCCTTTAAGCTTTCCACGGTTATCATAAGAGACACTGCTTCATTCCCGCTGGTAAGGAACTGAAGGAGGGCATAGCACTTTTTTATATATAATAAAAACAGTTCTTCTCCTGAAATCTCTTTCTCCTCTACCGTAACGGTCTGCTTGTCTTTTGCAAGGGTATACAAGTCTGTAATCAGAATGCCTTTTCCCTGCCGGGCACATTTTATCGCTTCCGTGCCAAAGGCCCACTGATTCATTTCATGCCGCTTGGCAAGGCACATGGGAATGTTGTATTCTTCCTGCTTGCCGGGCCTTAAGGTTACGGGGCTGCCTTCCCGTAAATCCATATAGCTCATCTGCAGATACTCCCTGGATATATCCATGCCGATTACTATCTGCCTCTTTTGCATTCTTTCTTCCTTTTTCTGTTCCATGTACCTCACCTGCCTTTTATTTCATCGTAAACAACTGTTCGCACTGCCATACTTTTTTTGCATACTCATGGACGATTTCTTCCATTGAATCGTATTCTTCAAGGCTCTGGCTCATTGCCATATCATTTAACAGCTTCAGCCGGCTTTCCGGCCCTCCGTCCACCATGCTGCTTCCCTCAATAGTTCCGCTTTCTGTTAAATTTTCCTTTCCGTTTCCCTCTTCCGTAATATAATACTGAAGCCTTTCCCCGAAGAACAGCACGAATTTTTTCAGGAAAATACCGCCATAGACCTCTTCCATCTCCTCATTGCGATACTTGCCGGCAAAAGCCCCTTCCTTTTCTATCACATAGTGGATGACTGCTTTGCAGCCCGGTTCTCCCTTGTATTCAATATATGTATAGCCCTCCTGCAGCATGACCATTGGAAATATCTCCTTGTATTTTAAAAAGAACGGAAAGAAGATGTCCTTTTGAAACAGCTCCATAAGAAATTTCTCCGCCATCTGCTTTTCCTCCAGGGACAAGCTGCCGCCTCCCTCGGAAAAATACTTTAAAAATGCTAACATACCTATCTGGGACATGGTACCGGTCTGTTCATAAAAGGTAATCATATCCCCAAAGACCCGCTCATCCATTACCTGTTCTTTCACGAAATACTCATATGCGCTTTCTGCTAAATAACCTTCTATCACCTGACGATCCGGCCGGCCTGAAAAATAATAAGAAAAGATTTCTTCCTTGCCGGACAAATAGCAGCCGCTGAACAGGCAGGCTAACAGAATCCTCTCTGAAAGCTCATATGCTTCCATTCCCGCTCCGGTAACGCTCTGCCAGACATCCCTTAAGTATCTGGGACTGCCTGTTGCATATTTCGCCAGATAGGCAAGTACTTTTTCATTGTACTTCTTCTGCCGGAACACATATCTGCATAATGCAAGAAGCTTATGGTCCATTTGAGGGGTCTTATCCAATTGAAAGCTGCATATCTGAAGTAGGGTTTTGATCCGGATTCCTTCAAAGCCCAATCTGCATATGGCATCATATGCCTTTTCATACATTTCCCGAATGACCAGATAAGAAAGCATTTCCGCCCTTTCCTTTTGGTCAAAATCATCCAATTCCAGCTGGGATAAATAATGGTCCAGCTCTTCCATGACATCCTTTTCATACAGATAGGGAATCACCTTTAGGAAAAGCTTTTTCCGATACTCCTTCTTTATCTGCTCACTCTTTAGCAGCAGCCTGTATCCATACATATGGGACTCCAAAATATTGCCCTGGTCTCTCTGTTCATGGCTCATATATAGAAAGAAGCCCATATGGTTTTCGACCTTTTCTTCCAGAGTGCTTAAAAATGCTTCCGGCTGCAGAAATCTCTTTTTTTGATATAATTCTTTGCTGCTGTACCGGTTTCCCCATTGATCCTCTAAAAGCACTATATAGTCCTCTGTATAAAGAGAAATCTGCACTTTTTTATCCTGTAAGGGATAACTTCTCTCCCCCTCCAGCTGTCCGGATAATACTATTACCTGCTTTATGTCCTCCGCTTCCACTGTTATTTCATACAAAAACACCAGCTCCGCAAGGCTTTCTGCCAGCTCTTTAGTAATCATCTGCTCATTCAGTATCTTTTTGTAAAGATAAGCCAGATTTTCATTGATATGGCCTGCCAGAATCTGCTTTGCCACAAATGCTTCTATCTGTTTTTCATAACTTAAGAACAACTCGGGAAGTTCCTTTTTATGAGCCGTTATATTCCCATAAATATATGCAGTGTTTTCATAATCCATCGTGCATTCATAAGAAAAATAAAGCAGGAGGGTTTTTGGCAGCAATTCCTTCCTGCTCTTATCCAGACTCAGCATATAATATTCATATAATCTGGTAATACGCAGTTCTTCCCTGATGGCAGCTTCATACCAGCGGAAGGCTTCTTTTCCGGTGCGGTTCCCCTTAATCAGCAGGTTGCAGATGATTCCCAATGTTTCCTTATCCCTGCTCTTTTCGTAGCACAGCTTCAAGATACCAAACAATTTATCGGAATATTCCTTTTCTTTTCCTGCCAGATAAACAATCTGCCCGATCAATTCTTTCGTAAGCAGATCATGCTTGGTCAGAAATACCAAAAGCTGCTTTTCAAAGCCGCCAAGCCTTGCCAGACAGGCAGGATTCTTTTTCAATATCAGACAAGCCTCCACATACAGCGCAGGCGAGTTCATTCCTTTTTTATATGCTTCTTCCAAAAGCATATATCTTCTGGCATGATCCAGTTCGTACTCTTCCTTTAAATATAAAAGCATCCAGAAAAGCGCCGGGCTTTCCGGATTTTTGGACAGAAGCTCTTCTACTGTTCTGGCAGCCCTTTCGATAGTCTCCTCGGTTTTGTCATACAAAGAGGTTACATAGAAAAAGTATCCATATACCTCATCCTCACAGCCATGCTCCTCTATCATATCCTCCACATGCTGTAATACCCATTTGGCTTCATTGAATTTTTCCTCCGTAATAAGAAGCTGCGCCTGGAAAAGCCTTGCTGTTAGATTCCTGCTGTTTAATCCAAGCATGCTCTCCACTACTTCTTTTGTAGTCTTAACCCATGCTGTCTCCGTAATCTTCTGGATACGGAAATCCACATAAAGCCTGAACATCCGGGCTGTAAGCTTCTTCATTTCCCGCTTGTAGGAAATCTCCTTTCCGAACTGCTTCTGGTTCTTTACCGTTACCTCATAGGATAAAGACAACAGCGGTCCCCACAAACATATTCTGCCTACATTGTAACCTTCATGAAGCTTTTCAGAATCCATGTAATAAGGCAGCCGGCAGCGGTTTCCCAAAAAATCCTCTTCCGTAAGCTCTTCCTTTTCCAGCTGCAAAAAGGCTCCTTCCGCTTTTAGGAGCAGTCTGGAATATCCCCAGCCGTTTCGTTCAATAATGAGAAACTCCTGCTGTCTCCCTTCCACTCCTTCAAACTCCGCTGATGGCTGGTCAAAGCTGTATTCCATAGGATGCTTTTTATGAATCGCAAGCAGGAACCCCTCTACATTCTGCTGATTCCCTTTATATTTGGAAAGTCCCTGATAGCTCATCTCATATTGTCTGTCATTTCCCTTCAATATGCAGGGCAGATTGGAGGAATAGAAAAAAGAAACCGCCTGATTCCAGTCCGTTTTTGCCATGTTGGCAAAATGAAACAGATTTTTAATTGGTCCGATAGAAGATACGAACACCTCTTCCGTCACAGTCACATCAAAGGGAATCAGATACTGTCCACTATTGGAAATCAGGGAAATTTCGCCTTTTAAGGAATCTCCCACCTCCATTCCGGCAGCATCACATAGATAGGAAATCGTATTTTCCTCCCCTGCGATCTTCTGCTGGCAGAGCTCCATCCGATAATGGGAGGAATACAGGTATGCCAGAAACTCTTCTCCCAGACTGCTTTTTACGGTAATTTCCCCCTGCAGCTTCTCGTTTTTCCGGACTGTAAGCGAAATTCTTGGAACAGAAAATTCCACAGTACCCGCTACATATTCATACATTTCTTGTTTCAGCCGTTTCAGGACCTGCTTCATCATATGCCTCCCGTCTTCTTTCCTTTCCCCCGCTTTTTCATCGGGGACTTACCTTTCACTTGCATTTTCTCCGAAACATATTATAATGGGTAAGAACGTAGTAGTTTAAGTATAACATTTTTTTTTCGTTTTCACAACCGATTACGATAAGAAAGGAACCTTTTATGATACAACATACTGACCACTTCCACGGCAGCGATTTGGAAAAAATTGAAGCCTCCATGGGAATCAAAAAAGAAGAAATCATCAGCTTCAGCGCCAATGTAAATCCCCTTGGGCTGTCTGAGGCCCTAAAGCATTTCCTTTCAGAGCATCTGGATGTGATCACTTCTTATCCTGACAGGGAATATCTCCGTCTTAGAAAAGCCATTGGCGATTATATCCACTGCGATCCGGAGCATATTATTGTGGGAAACGGCGCAACGGAATTGATTTCCCTGTTCCTAAGCGCATGGAAGCCGAAAAAGGCACTGATTATCGGTCCTACCTATTCCGAATACGAAAGAGAGATTTCCTTATCCGGCGGAACAGTTCATTACTACTTTACCAAAGAAGAAGACCGCTTTCAGTTAGACATGGCTGACTTTTTAAAGGAAATGAGACAGGGTTATGATTTCGTTATTTTGTGTAATCCCAACAACCCTACCTCCACCACACTTACCGTAAAGGAAATCAGCCTTCTTTTATCGGAGCTTTCCAGACAGAAGGGCTGCCTGATGATAGATGAGACTTATGCGGAATTCGTAGAGGATGAAACAAATGTTTCTGCTGCTTCTCTTACAGAGCGCTTTGACAACCTTCTGGTATTAAGAGGCACTTCCAAATTTTTTGCCTCTCCCGGATTGCGTCTTGGCTACGGAATTGTCGGAAACAGCCGCTTTCTTTCCCTGATCAATGAGCACAAGAATCCCTGGACCATCAATTCCATTGCAGAGCTTGCAGGCTGCTTCATGTTCCGGGACCGGGCATTTATGGAAGCTACCAGACAGCTGATAGAACAGGAACGGGATTTTGTATGCAGAAAACTTGCTGCCATAGATGGTCTTACTGTATTTCCCACTACCTGCAACTTCGTGCTGGTAAAAATAGAAAAAGAAGGCAAGGATGCAGATATGCTTTTTGAACACTGTATCAAAAAGAAACTGATGATCCGCAACTGTTCTTCCTTTCCTACGTTAAATAATCAGTATTTCCGGGTATGCTTCATGAAGCATGAGGATAATCTGGCACTGATAGCTGCCATAGAAGAAGCCATGGCTTAGGCTTCTATTTTGTAGGGCTTCAGAGCTTCCTGAAGCTCTTTATAACAGCCCAGCAGCTCGGGACTATGCTTATGGATAGCCGCAATATCTCCAAGCTTTCCATACTTTTCTAACTGTTCTGCCATATTTGCAAGCTCAAAAGCCCCAATCATTCTGGATATGCCCTTTAGCCCATGCACTTCAACCGTATAACTCCTCAGATTTTCTTCCGCCTCATACCGTATGAGTTTCTCATACTTCTCATCAATGGAATCATAATAATCCGATAAAGTTTCCAGATAAAGCTCTTTATCTCCCAGCACTTCAATAGCCGCCCTGCTGTCAATTCCCTTGATTTCCATATCCCAGTCCATGGAAGCCTTACGGGAAAATTCCCTCTCTTCTATAGCTGCTGCCTCCTCCTTAGAAAGCACTTTCTCCTTTGGAAGCCATTTTTTCAGCTTCTGAATTACATCACTCATTTCAAGAGGCTTTGCAAGAAAATCATTCAATCCTTCCTTTAAGAAATATTCTTCTACACCACTGATAACATTTGCTGTAAAGGCAATAATCGGCATCTTCTTATAATACGCTCCCTCTAACTGGCGGATCATACGGGTCGCTTCGATTCCGTCCAGTTCCGGCATCATATGATCCATAAAGACCAAATCGTAGTGGATACTCTTAACCATCCGGATTGCCTCCCATCCGTTTGTACACATATCCACTTGCATACGGAAAGGTTCCAGAATGCCTTTTGTCACCTTCAGATTTATGGCATTATCATCTACAATCAATACTCTTGCATCGGGAGCTGCAAATTGAATAGCAGATTCCCCCTTCTCATGCAGCTTTTCTCCCATTTCCTCATGATTGAAAACAGCTGCCACAGAACGGCAGTACAAAGGTTTTTTCACCACCCGGAACCAGGCGCTTTCTTCTGCCACATAATGTAAATTGCTCACCAGAATGCACGAAGTTTCTTTTGTATTCTCCAACATATTCTGCACCTTTTCCGAAAAGCATTCCTGCTCGATGAAAATGTAATCATAATGGTTAGGCAGAAGATTCATCAATTGTTCGATCCGGTTACACTCTTTATAGCTTATCCCCATTTGAATCATCAGATTATAAAACGCCTTTTTTACATAACTATTGTAAAAAAATCCCAATACCTTAAAATGTTTTTCTTCCTTAAGCCTGGTAGATGGCATATCATTCACTACCTTTTGGGGAATCATAAAATGAAATTCGCTGCCTTTTTTATATTCGCTTTCTACCATGAGCTGACCGCCCATCAATTCTATCATCTGTTTGGAAATAGCAAGTCCCAGACCGCTTCCTTCCATCTTCCTGTTCTTTTTTGTATCCACCTGCTGAAAAGAATCAAAAAGCTTCTCCATGTCCTCTTTCCGTATGCCGATTCCCGTATCCTTTACACTGACATACAGATCGATTCCTTCACTTGTCCTGTAATAGTTGATTTTCAGAGTCACAGCTCCTTCTCTGGTAAATTTCACTGCATTTCCTACCAGATTTAAAATCACCTGCTTTAAGCGCAGATCATCTCCACAAAGCTTACAGGGAATACTTGAATCCACCTCCAAAATCAATTCCAGGTCTTTATTTCCGATACGGGCATTCATAATGTTAGTTACATCGTTAACTAAAGACATAATCTCATAGTCCGTTTCCACCAGCTCAAGCTTGCCGGATTCTATTTTGGAAAAGTCCAGGATATCATTGATGATAGATAGCAGACTGTTGCCCGATGTTCTGATTTGATACAGATATTCCTTTTCTTCCTTTGGCACATTTCCCCGGATTGCCATTTCCGCCATACCGATGATGGCATTCATGGGTGTTCTGATTTCGTGGGACATATTGGCAAGAAAGTTGGATTTTACTTCAACTGCCCGGGCAGCCTCTTCTGTTTTTTCTTCCATGACCCTCCTATACTCTTCACTTCCCCTTACCAGCATAAGCAAGCTGATATTTCCAATTGTATATATAGTTAAATAAAGGAAATACAACGGAATCGGCATAATATTCTTTACCATTTCCTGTAAAACAAAGGGTATAGCCAGCAAAATACATGCCGTAACAGAAATATACTCAATGAGCATGTTGGGAATGATAAACATGGATACCAACACTGACGTTGCCATGAATATCAGAATAACCATACTGATCGTACCAAGATAATAGCCCAGGAAACAGCTGGAAAAAATAACAGAAATATAAAACCACCGGATAATCAGGTGCTCCCTGTCGGATGCGGCAAACACAAGACAGGCTATTAAAAAGGGAATGAACGCAAGGCATAAAAACCGTGCTGTGTCCGGACCGCTTGTATAAAATCCATAGATAACATGGCTCACGATACAGACCAGATATTCAAATAGGGACAGTTGCATATTTTTTTTAAAGGGCAGCATAAGGATTCCTCTCTTTTGTTTGTTTTTTTCCATATTGCTTGTATCATTTTATCATGTTTCCCTCCTAAAAAAAAGAGCTGAGTCGCCAGCACTTACGCACCATATTTTGGTGCGTTAGTACTGCTGCGCCTTTGCAGAGCGAAAGCTTTCTCTTTCTCTTTTCAAGTGCCCGGTTCTGCAATGCGGGTTACTCCCACATAAATCTCCGATATCTCATACCATGTGGCATAGTCCACTTCTCCGGTCTGAGGCAGCTTGAAAATCTGTTGGAACTTCTTTACAGCTTCCGAGGTCGCATTGCCATAAATACCATCTGCCGTGATTCTGGGTATGGCAGGATAATTCTGTCCAATGCGGTTTAATTGCTCCTGCATCTGCTGCACCTTGCTGCCGGAGGAACCAATGGTAAGCACATATCCCGGCCAGGAGGAGGGTACGCCTGATATTGCTTCTGTGCTGTTGATAAACATATCATTACCAAAGTAGTAGCGGATAATCTCAATGGCGGAATATCCCTCATCTCCCAGATAATTGGAGCCCCACTGGGAAAGCCCCTCACAGGTCACCCTTCTTCCATCACAATAGGATGTAAAAATAGGCTGTCTTACTCCCGGCCTTGATAAATAATTATTAAAAATGGAATCTACGATCCGGTCCACGTTCTCATAGATATTTCTGCCATAAATCCATTTCTGGTCATATGCCGTAGATGAGGTAATGGTAAAATCATAACCCTGGTTCCGGTACCATTCCGTATATACCCGATTCAGTGTAAAGGATAAAATACAAAGTGTATTGGCATAAATTGCAGCTTCTGTCCAGGTAGCATAAATTTCCGACGACACTACATTTTTAATATAATCCTTATATCTTACATAGTAATTAGGAGCGCTGGAATCTGAGGGCACACCATCATGCACCACCACATATTCCGGAATGACCACCCTGCTCAGTACGATTTCCCCCGATTCGTCCATAGGCTTTATCTCATCCTCCGGAATTTTAGGAGGATATTCCCCATACAAGGTATGATCCGGAATGATTACCGTATCCTTTACCTCTCCCGGGTCTGCTATGGGATTCATCCTTACATTCTGCAGGGCAATGGTGTCTGCCAGCACTTCCGTACCGGATACGGAAACATCCTCATACCCCTCTGCCGATATTTCCAAATCGTATTCCGCATAAGGCTGAATCTCCCCCGGCTCCAGGCTCAGCTCAATAGGCGGCGCCGGAAGCTCAATGTTATCCGTCTGTCCGCTTTCATTGGTAGTGAATTCTCCTACTTCCAGTTCCGGCTGTCCTGTAATCGTAATCTTAATGTGGGCATTTTGTATTGGAATCAATCCGATTCCGCTAATGACACTGATGGCAAGCATCCCGTGGTTCGGGCTTTCCAGCTGCCCTTCTATTATCTGTGCCTGCTCTACTGTTATCTTATTTTCCATAAAAAAACCTTTGCATTTTTCTTTATTCTATGCAAAGGTTTTTCCGCTTGTGAATAGTTTCAGCCCCAAAGCTTCCTCCTACTCTAAATTCAATTTATTTTTCATAATATAATTGCTTCCAAAATACATTCCTGCATCTACCGCAAAAATAATAATGGCAATCAAAAGCAAAATAGCAAACACCAGTCCTTCCGAAGGCGTATAGTTCATAGTAGCTGCCGCCAGATTGAACCCTACCTGAAAGATGCTAAAAATCATCTGCAATACAACCTGCATTCCCATGTAGATACCAATAGAAGAAAGCAATTTATGGTTTTTGGATAATTGCCCCAAGCTGATTGCCAAATACCCGAACAGGATTGAGAAAATCTGAAGTCCTATGAAAATAAGAATTCCAACGAAAAGATCAAGCACATTTAGAAAACTTATATTCACATCGCTCAAGTCAACCCCTGACAGCAGTTTAAAAATATTGGGCTCTCCTACTCCCAATAGAAAACTGTTAATTAAAAACAAAATGGATATAAATATCACGCATCCGCTGATCAGCTGCCAGATATACATGACAAATGCCTTGGATAAAATCAACTGATGGGACGTAACGGGAAGAGTATGCATCAAATATCCCTGATCTGTATAAAAGTTTTTGTAAAACCGAACCAGAAAATAAATCGTAGTAGCAGTTCCCAAAGCCAGGATTGCCAAATAGTATAGCATAAAATAACTCATATAGATGCCTGCATACCATGCGTTACGGTTTATCGCCCCAATCCAGTTACCGTTAGAAAGAGCCACCGCACCGATTATGGTAAACAGCAACACAATCCCATTAAACAAGGTTACAAGCTTCCAGCTGTCCTTCCATTCGTGTACGAATAATTTCTTTAACATGCAAACACCTCCCTGAAATATTGATCCACGCTTTTTCCCTGCTGCTCCCTGATATTTTCGACGGTAGTCTTTAAAGTAATCTGGCCATCTCTGATAAATACTACTTCATCTAAAATGCTTTCAATATCGGAAATCAAATGCGTGCAGATCAACAAGGTGGCTGCCGGATTGAAGTTTGCAATAATTGTCCTTATAATATAGTCCCTTGCTGCCGGGTCCACACCTGCAATGGGCTCATCCAAAATATATAACTCCGCATCCCGGCTCATGACCAGAATAAGCTGTACCTTTTCCTTCGTTCCTTTGGACAGATTTTTTAATCTGGCACTGGATTCTATATGAAGGGCCTCCAACATAGCATATGCCCTGTCTTTACGAAAATCCTCATAGAAATCGCCAAAAAACTCCACGATATCCTTCACTGTTCTTTGCGCTTCCAGATATGTCCGCTCCGGCAGATAGGAAATCCTTGCCTTTGTTTCCGGTCCGGGAATAATTCCATTTATCAAAACTTCCCCGCTTGTAGGCTTTAACAATCCATTCATCATCTTAATTAAGGTAGTCTTTCCACTTCCATTAGGTCCAAGCAGCCCGATAATATGTCCCTTTTCCAAAGTCAGATTTAAATTATAGACTGCCGGTCTTCCATTCACATAGCATTTTGTTACATTTCTACATTCCACTAATGAACTCATTTGTCCCCTCCTAATTACTATTTTGCAAGAATTCTAATATTTCCTTCTTTTCAAATCCCAATTCTCTCATTTTTTCCAAAAAACGCTCTATCTGTTCCTTTGCCAGTTCCTTTTTAATAGTATCAATCATTTCCTCATTCTCCGTTACGATTCTTCCGCTTGTCCTCTGTGTAATAATCAATCCGCTTCTTTCCAGCTCTCCAAATGCTTTCTGCATCGTATTTGGATTTACTCCTGCAATTGCAGCCAGCTCTCTCACACTTGGCAATTTATCGCCCGCCCTATACATGCCGGATACGATCTGCAGCTGAATCTTTTCTACGATTTGCGCATAAATGGGTCTGTCATTTTCCAAATTCCATGCCATATAGCTTCTCCTTTCTGTATTATTGTATCATCCATCTAATACAATAATACACATTTTAAGAAAATTGTCAATAGATTTTGCAAAAAAAGCTGTGAAAAAACTAAAAATCTTTCCACAGCCTCTTCAACCCATATTTGCTTATTCTAATTATGAGGATGTTATGCTTCCACTACTTTAATCCAGCCTTCAGGCGCTTCAATACGTCCCATCTGGATACCCGTTAAAGTATCATATAATTTCTTTGTGACTTCGCCCATCTGATTCATTCCGCTTGGGAAACAAATCTCTTTTCCATGATCCACGATCTTTCCAACAGGAGAGATTACAGCAGCCGTACCGCATAGGCCGCATTCCGCAAAATCCTTGATTTCGTCAAAATAAACTTCTCTTTCTTCCACTTCCAGTCCAAGATAATCCTTTGCAACCGTCATTAAGGAACGGCGGGTAATGGAAGGAAGGATACTGTTTGATTTAGGCGTCACTACCTTACCGTCTTTTGTTACAAAGAGGAAATTAGCTCCTCCTGTTTCTTCCACTTTCGTACGGGTAGCCGCATCCAGATACATATTTTCGTCAAATCCATTATGATGAGCTGTTACGATGGCATGAAGGCTCATGGCATAATTCAGCCCTGCTTTAATATTTCCGGTTCCCTGAGGCGCTGCTCTGTCAAAGTCGCTGACACAGATAGTAAGAGGCTTTACACCGCCTTTAAAATAAGGTCCTACCGGTGTGGCAAATACTCTGAACTGATACTCATCCGCAGGCTTTACACCAATTACCGCATTGCTTCCGAACATATACGGGCGAAGGTATAAGGTAGCTCCGGAACCATAAGGAGGAACATACGCTTTATTGGCTTCCACTACTTTTACTACCGCATCCACAAAACGGTCCTCTGGAAATACCGGCATTTCCAGTCTCCTAGCAGAATCAATCATACGCTTTGCATTCAAATCCGGCCTAAAGACTACTATCTCACCTTTTTCCGTTGTATATGCTTTCATACCCTCGAAAATAGTCTGGGCATATTGCAATACACATGCACACTCACTAATGACCACGTTGGCATCCTTGGTAAGCATTCCTTCATCCCATGCACCGTCTTTGTAATTGGAAACATATCTTTGCTCGGTTTCTATGTAGCCAAACCCAAGATTTTCCCAATCAATGTTTTTCTTTTCCATAACCTTGTCACTCCTATCTAAGTTAGCAGCCTGTCCCTGCCTCATTGCACTGTATTATAGCACTGTTTGTATTGTATTTCAACTTTGATGGGGGAAGAAATTGCATTTTTTGTATGGGGAGTTTGATAGGATGGCGGACGTAGGAGCCGCCCTCCTCCCTCTGCCGCGTCCTGTCAGCATCCACTCTCTTACACCCGCTCATAAACAGCAAACACATACTCCAAATCAAAATACGTATGCTCTTCACTTTCCTCCACCTTCCTCCATTCCGGATTTTCATCCAGATTTGGAAAATGGGCATCAGCTTCATAGCAGTGATTTACCTTTGTCACATGCGCCTTCTTACAATGCGGAAGCAGCTGCCTGTAAATGCTTTCTCCTCCAATCACATATACGTCGTCATCATCATATTTCTTTAACTCTTCCCACAATTCCTCCATGGAATGCAGGACGATTGCATCATTCACCTCATAAGCCGGGTCTGTTGTAAGCACGATATTAGTGCGTCCCGCAAGGGGCTGTGCCTGTGGAAAGCTTTCCAGTGTATTGCGTCCCATCACGATTACCTTTCCAATGGTCTGTGACCGGAAGAATTTCATGTCATTGGGAATCCGCACAAGCAGTTTATTTTTCAATCCGATTCCCCAGTTGTTATCTGCATTTACAATTAAGCGCATCCATGTACCTCTCCTTTTCCATATTCCTAAACAGCAATGGGAATTCCCGTAATCTGCTCTCCCGTTACATAATTTTCCAGCTTCACATCATTCCTTGTAAACTGATAAAAGTCCTTAATATCCGGATTCAGCCAGAAAGCAGGTGCATCATAGCCCGGTCTTTTAATCAGTTCCTCAATGATGGGAACATGTCTGTCATAAATATGGGCATCTGCAATCACATGGACGAATTCCCCCACATGCATATCACATACCTGCGCCAGCATATGGATTAAAACAGCATACTGCACCACATTCCAGTTATTGGCTGCTAATACATCCTGGGAACGCTGATTCAAAATTGCATTCAGGGTAAGCTTCTCCTCCCCTTTTCTCTGAGTTACATTAAAGGTCATGCTGTAGGCACAGGGATACAGATTCATTTCATGCAGGTCCTGATGAACATAAATATTGGTCATGATCCGGCGGCTAAAAGGATGATTCTTCAAATCATAAAGAACCCGGTCCACCTGATCCATCATGCCTTCCTTGTATTGATGTTTTATGCCCATCTGATAGCCGTATGCCTTACCGATAGAACCGTCTTCGTCCGCCCACTCATCCCAAATATGGCTGTGCAGATCGTGAATGTTATTGGACTTTTTCTGCCATATCCAAAGCATTTCATCCGTAGCGCTTTTTAATGCCGTTTTTCGAAGTGTCAGAATAGGGAATTCCTTCCGAAGGTCATAACGGTTAACTACTCCAAATTTTTTTATGGTGTAAGCCGGAGTTCCATCCTGCCACTTAGGCCTTACCTTTTCTCCTTCCGTGCTCGTGCCATTCTCCAGAATATCCTTGCACATTCCAATAAATACTTCATCTGCAATACTCATATCTTACCTCTTTCCCATTTCCACCATTTATTATTTATCCCATTTATCGCATAGGGAATTGATCTGATCCGCAAATCTGGCCAGCTCCTTATTGGCACCGCCTTCATTTTTCTGAATAACGCTAAGAAGCCTTTGTCCTGCTGCCACAAGCCGGGCAAAAACATCTGAAATATGGCCGGCTTTCTTTTTGACTGGCACTGGAGAAGCGGCATATTCTATCGTATTGCCAGCCAGGTCTACTCTTGTGCCGCTGTAAGGTGCATAGGCGGAAAATCCATACTCCTTTTCCAGGCACTCAGTAAATGCCTTGCACACACTGTCCTCTCCATGAACCACAAAGACCCGTTCAGGCTTTTTGGTAAATCCCGTTATCCAGTCCAGCAGTCCATTCTTATCCGCATGTCCGGACATACCTGCCAGCCGCTCTATCCTTGCCCTGACTCCAATTGTCTCACCAAATAACTTCACCTGCTCCACACCATCGTTCAGCATACGCCCCAAAGTACCTGCCGCCTGATATCCTACAAACAGGATCGTACATTCCGGTCTCCATAAATTGTGCTTTAAATGATGGCGGATTCGTCCTGCCTCACACATACCGGAGGCTGATATGATAACCTTGGGCGTATCGTCAAAATTGATCGCCTTAGATTCATCACTGGTAATCGTAAGGCGCAGCCCGGGAAAACTGATTGGATTAATTCCCTGCTTTACAAGCTCCATTGCCTCTTCATCAAAGCAATTATAAATATTCTTATGAAATATTCCGGTAGCCTCTACCGCCAAAGGACTATCCACATATACTGGAAAATCCGGATGCCCTTCCACCAGCCCTTCCGCTTTTATTTTCCGCAGAAAATAAAGCATCTCCTGGGTCCTTCCCACAGCAAAGGAAGGAATTACCACATTACCGCCTTTATCAAAAGTATCCTTTAAAATGCGGGTAAATTCAGCCACATAGTCCTGATTCCTCTCTCCATGCAGTCTGTCTCCATAAGTGGATTCCATTATGACATAATCAGCTTCCTCTGTCTTTTTCGGGTCTTTGATCAGAGGCTGGTTATAATTGCCGATATCCCCTGAGAATACCAGCTTCTTTTCCACTCCGTTTTCCGAAAGCCAGACTTCAATGCTGGAAGAGCCAAGCAAATGTCCGATATCCGTAAACCTGATTTTTATGCCATCGCATAATTCTATTACCTTATCATAATGGCAAGGGACAATCCGTTTAATGACTCCATCCGCATCTTCCATCGTATAGGGAGGCTCTACCTCGCCAAGCCCTGCATGACGTTTTGCCTTCCGGTTCTTCCATTCTGCTTCCTGCATCTGTATGTGGGCACAGTCTCTTAGCATAATGCTGCACAAATCAGCAGTAGCATCTGTCATAAATATCTGTCCACGAAATCCTCTTGCGTACAAAAGCGGAAGCATTCCCGAATGATCCACATGGGCATGAGTCAAAAGCACATAATCAATCTGCGCCTCATCTACCGGCAGGGGAACATTTTCAAACACATTGACTCCCTGCTCCATTCCAAAATCCACTAAAATATGCTTGCCACAGGCATTTACATAATGGCAGCTTCCGGTTACCTCGTGGGCAGCACCAATAAAAGTAAGCTTCATAGTATCCCTCCAATTTGCATATATCCCAACTGATATTTCATTTTACCATAAACAGTAAAAATATTCCACTTTTTTAAAAAAAGTGGTTGACAGCCCAAATCTTATATGGTAAATTATTACTTGCATGTGGCACACATCACATTGCAATATAGCTTGCGCGAGTGGCTCAGCGGTGGAGCACCTCCTTGCCAAGGAGGGGGTCGCGGGTTCGATCCCCGTCTCGCGCTCTTATGAGAAGGTTTAAATGTTTAGGTTTTCTAAAGATTTAAGCCTTTTTTATTATGACAGGCTCCGGAATGCAATCCGGATTCCCAACAAAGAAAGCAGGATATATCCATGAACGAAACAGACCATAACACCACCGCTCCCTATCAAATCTTAAGCGGCAGCAGCCTGAAGCTCATCGCCATGCTCACTATGCTTATAGACCACATTGGCGCCGGGCTCCTATACTATCTTCCCGGCTGCACTGCCGGAAGCAATACAGCTTTATGGCAAAACTGCCCTATGACACTTTATGGGCTTTACCGGATCTTTCGGAATCTGGGAAGGATTGCCTTTCCCATTTACTGCTTTTTGTTGGTAGAAGGGTTTTTCCATACAAAAAGCAAACAGAAATATGCCTGCCGGCTTTTTCTCTTTTCCCTTATTTCCGAAATCCCTTTTGACCTTGCTTTTCTTAATGCTCCCTTCTCCTTTCAAATGCAGAATGTTTTTTTCACCCTGCTTCTGGGGCTTCTTTGCATGATTGCACTGGAAAAGCAAAAACAGCTTGCTCTTTCCAAAGGACTTTCACCCAATGCGCAAACCTCCAACAGCTTATTTATTATACTCTTTTTTATCGGATTGGCTACTATACTTAGAACGGATTATTATGGCATCGGCATTGTTCTAATCGTTATTTTCTATTACTATCATAATAACAGAAAAATGGCATGTATCGTCGGATATTTCAGTTTCCTTTGGGAACCATTCTGCCTGCCTGCTTTTTTGTGCATCCCTTTCTACAACGGAAAAAAAGGGCTCTCCATAAAATATCTGTTCTACTTCTTCTATCCGCTTCATTTACTGCTTCTCTATTTTCTCAGATTATATTTGCCAAAATAAAAAAAGCGGCAGCCTTAACCGGAATATCCTTTCCGGCAAAAGCTGCCCTGATAAACAGATTCTAATAACTTCTTCCCTACTCCGAACCATTATCCGTTTCGTCTAAAGAGGATTCCGATGCTTCCCCTGCTTCCTTTCCGGACTGTTCCGCTTCCAGCACTGCGCTATAATCCACTGAATTTTTGTATTTCAGCATGAAAATCCGGTACAAGGATTCATCCAGCCTGTCCTCAGTAATATCTCCTGCTTCTACAGCCGCAACCACACCGGCATAAGCCTTTTTAAAGTCAGAAGGCACTAATATCATATCCGCACCAGCCTGAATTGCCATGACTGCTGCATCCGCATGTTTATAATACTTTGCAATTGCCGATTTATTCATATAATCCGTTATGATAATCCCCTGATATCCCAATTCATCCCGAAGCATATCCGTAATAAATGCTCCTGAAAGGGAAGCCGGTGTATTATCCCCTGTTATTTCAGGCATGGACACATGAGATACCATCAAAAAAGGAACCTTCTCCTCAATGGCCATCTTTACCATCTCGTATTCGCATTTTTCCAAATCCTCCTTGGTTCGTTTCGATACGCCCCGTCCCTTACTTGTATCCACAGTCACATCACTATGTCCCGGAAAATACTTAAGGCATCCATATACAGACTGGTCGCTCATTCCTTTTAGCATGTTTTTTGTCAAAGACATAGCAGTTGTTACATCGCTTCCATAAGCCCTTGGCGCAATAAAAGCATTGTCCACGGTCGTCACATCAGAAACCGGAGCAAAATTCACGTTAACTCCAAGCCCCAGCAAGGTAGTGCCTATGGATATTCCTGCGCTGTAAGCACCTGCCACCCCTGAGGTTGCGCCAATTTCCGATTGGCTCAATACAGGCTCAGTAAGCAGTCCGCTGGAATACAAAGGTCCTGTTTCTCCGCCTTCTTCTGTCAATGCAACAAATATCTCATATTTACTAAATATTTTCGTATTATATATCACTTCTTTAAACTGTGCTGCATCCTGGATATTTTTAGCATCATACACAATGCCTCCTACCGGATAATTCAATAAAGCACTGCTTGTACTGCTTCCAGCAGCAACTACAGTTTTCACTCCTGTAATCGATTCCGGTGTAACAAAAAACAATCCTGCTACTTTTTCCTCGATTGTCATGCTGTCAATAAAGGAACCCACATAATTGCGAAGCACTTCCTCCTGCAGTTCTTCCGTAGTCTGCTCCGTTTCCTCGGCATTTGCTTCTGCAATCTGTGCAGCCAGATCCAAGGTTTCCTCCTCCATATCGTCATCACCGGAAACCGTATGCTCATTTGCCTTATCGTTCTTTTCCGAAGCTTGCTCCGCCTTACTTGCATTTACCCTTTTTACAATAAATCCTACACCACTGCAAATACCCACTATCACCAGAACCAGTGCCAAAACACCTGCTGTCAAAATGCCATATGCCTGTAATTGAGCCTTTTTTCTCTTTTTCCTTCGCGCCTCTTCTTTTGAAACTTCCTCTGACTGCTTATTAAACATAGCTTCGCACCTCCAAGGTCATTTTAACACAAAGTACTAGCGGGTATCAATCTATTTCGACCAATACCCGCTTCTAAACTTCCTGATCCATTGGACCAACCTCCATATTCTGTTCTCCTCTTTCCATTTCTTCCCTTTGTACTGATTGTACTGTAACGGTCTTTTAGAAAAATTTTCTTTTGTACCTCGTTACTTCTTCTCATGTACTCGATTCAAACGTTTTCTTTTGGTACTTCACTCTTTTGTACTCTTTTTCTAAAACTTATTTGCTATTCTGGTGGACCGTACCTCTCTTTCATTAGATTTCATCTATGTGAATTTCTTTTGTATGTACTTATTATATCCAAGCTCTTGCCAATTGTCAACACATTTTTTTATTTTTCTTCTTATTTTTTCATTATTGTCAAAAATTTCCAAAAATTTTCCGTTAATTTATGGCAATATATCATATTTTTTGTAAAATTTTGCCATTTTCACAAACAGGCTTCCTTATCCGTTGCCTGCCCAAGGCTCATGAAGCCCCGACAAATAAAAAGGGATGCCGAAGATGTATTCAACATCTCCAGCATCCGCCATTTCAATTTCAGCAGAAAGCCTTTTTACTTTCTGTAGTACAAGTAGCTGGTGTCTTCAAATGTATTGCCCAGCCAAGTGTCTTTATAGGTAATCTTTACCGCAGACATAGGAAAGATATAATCATAGCTTCTGGTACGTGTATTTGTAATGACATGCTTATAAGTATTCATGTCAACCGAACCCTTTGACAGCGAATTCACTGTCCTGTTCGTTTTTGTATTTAAGCTTACCTTTGTTCCGCTGCTGATTGATTTAAAATCAAATTCCCCATTTGCATTAAAGCTGTTGGCAAATTTGATGGAGGTTATGGCATAGCCTTTAGCTGCCTTTACCGTTAACTTCCCAGATTTCACACTATAAAACTTTGTATAATAATACTGTCCGTTTGAATCCTTCTTTTTCGTAGCATTGGCATAAGAAAATGTATACGGATCATTGGAAGTCGCTTTTATGGAAATGACTTTTCTCAAAGTCGCACCGGTTGAAAGCTTCGTTGTAATGGTCACCTTATAATTTCCTGTTTTTTTGGCATATAAGCCTATCTCTGCATCATTTTCATAACTGGTAGACTTATTGATATCTTCTTTTCTTCCATCCGGATATTCCCTTGTCTCTGCCGAATTAACGGAAGAACCGTTTGCAATAATTTTAACCACAAGATTCTTACTGCTTGATTTTACGGAAATTAATTTATGATTCTTATCATTATATGCGATTTTGATTCCATCTGCTAAATAGCTGGGATCTTCTACCTCCATGCGCATTTTCGTTTTTGCATTATTATGTGCGCCTTTAAGCTCATATTTAATCTTATACTTATCAAAACCGTATTTGTCAAATCCATATTGATCATAGTCGCCATTATAAACTGGTGTGTATGCCGCTTTCAATTCAGCGCCTGCTGCAAAAAAACAGGTTACCGCCAAGGCTGCTGCCAATAATCCAGTAAATAACTTTCTTCCTAATTTCATCAAAACCCCTCCTGCATAAGCCTCTTTCCTTATTTCTTACTGTTCTTATCATACTCCTTGTACCAATATCTGTCAATGAATAAGCTTTTAAGATTTCCTTAAATTTTTTAGCTAAAATATCTATCCATTATTCATCTAATAAGTATATGTATCCAATGATTTCCCGATTTCTGCTCCACTCTTCTATGCTTCCATAATGAAAAGCAATATCCGAAGCCGACGGTTTCCCAAGCTTTGTCTTATAGGCTGATTCCGATACATAAATTTTATCACCATCTATCTTTTCCACTACTGCAATATGATAGCTGCCATATTTCAGCCCAAACACTACCAAAGCGCCTACTTTTGGAGTCTTTCCAGTCTTATATATCTTCGTCTGCTGATTCTTTAGCCAGATACCATAGGGATTTCCTCCAAAAATAGTCAAATCCGGATTCTTTTTCGCTTTATCAAGTATTTCCCATGCCCTTCCACATGCATACCAGGTACAGTTGCCTATGCAGTACTTATTTCCTTCAAAGCTTTTCCTTGTAGGTGCATACTGGTCATAATTATAGTAAATATTTCCTGAAGAGAAGTAATATTTGCTGCTAAATGCAGGTGCGGCAGTTCTTGCACTAAAAGAGCTAAGCGTCACCGCCTTTTTTACAGTAATTTTAATCTTGGCCTTTTTCTTAGTGCCGTCCTTTGCCTTGCAGGTAATAGTAACCGTTCCCTTTTTCTTCAGAGTCACCACTCCTTTTGAATTGACCGTGGCAACTTTTTTATTGCTGCTTGTATAAGATAATGTCTTGTTCGTGGCATTGGACGGTTTAATAACAGGCTTTAATTTTATCTTTTCCCCTACCTTTCCCGAAAGTTTGCTCTTGGAAAAGGAAATCTTTGTTATTTTAATGACCTTCGGCTTTGGCTTTGGCTTTTCCTCTACCTCTCCATCTACATATCCATCTCCATAATCTTCTGTATCACTGCTTTCTCCCTGTACCTGCTTTGTCCCTTCCTGATCCGCAAAAGACGCTTCTACTTTTTGGGAATCCAGAACAAGCAAAGCTGCAACAGTCATACATACCAATAAAGAAAACAACCCTGACTTCTTTCCAAACCGCTTCAAATCATTACCCCCTTGTATCTTATTGTTCTTCTTTTGTTTCCTGTCAAAAAATAACAAAAGCCGTCTGCTTTCAGCATAACGGCTTTTGCTATTTATGTCAACTTCTTTTTTTCTGACTCTCTTTCTGTCTTATTGTCTGTTACGTCTTATTTTCAGCTGCCATCAAAGCTGTGCCACTACAAAAATATCATAAATCGCTTTGATTGCCGCTTCAAATTCATTATTGGTCACGCCAATGATAATGTTCAGCTCAGAAGACCCCTGATCGATCATCTTTACGTTTACATTTGCATGGGCAAGGGCGGAAAAAATCCTTCCTGCCGTACCTCTTGTCGCTTTCATTCCGCGGCCTACTACCGCAATCAAAGCAAGGTCAGATTCTAAATCAACAGAGTCCGGCTTTGCCAATTTATGAATGCCTGCAAGCACCTTTTGTTCCTTTTTTTCAAACTCATCCTGATGGACAAATACCGTCATGGTGTCGATGCCCGATGGAACATGCTCAAAGGAAATATCATTTTCTTCGAATACCTGCAGCACCTTTCTTCCAAATCCAATCTCAGAATTCATCATGTCTTTTTCAATATTGATGGCGCAAAAGCCTTTTTTTCCCGCAATGCCGGTAATGACATATTTGGGCTTCTGGCATGTGCTTTCCACGATCCAGGTACCTTCATCCTTAGGCGCATTTGTATTCTTTATATTGATGGGGATTCCTTCCTTGCGGACCGGGAAAATGGCATCCTCGTGAAGTACGGTAGCGCCCATATAAGAAAGTTCCCGCAGTTCCCTGTAAGTAATGATATCAATTCCTTTCGGGTTGGCAATAATTCTTGGATCGGCAATTAGAAATCCGGAAACATCCGTCCAATTTTCATACACGTCTGCCTTTACTGCTTTCGCAACGATGGAGCCTGTAATGTCGGAACCGCCTCTGGAAAAGGTCTTTACGGTTCCGTCTTCTTTTGCCCCATAAAATCCCGGAACCACTGCCCTTTCTACACCAGAAAGCCGTTCTGACAGCACCTGATCTGTTTTATCCGCCATAAAATTGCCGTTTTCATCAAAGAAAATAACCGTGGCAGCATCAATGAATTCATAGCCTAAATAATTTGCCATAATAATGCCGTTTAAATATTCTCCACGGCTGGCAGCATAATCGCTTCCCGCCTTTTTCTTGAAGTTTTCCGCAATGATTTTAAATTCTTCTTCCAGGGACAGCTCAAGTCCAAGACCTTCTATAATCTCATTATATCTTGCTGCAATGGCTTTTAAAGCCTTGGAAAAGTCATGTCCCTGCTCTGCATAGGCATAAGTTGCATACAGCATATCCGTTACTTTCGTATCGGTGGAATTTCTTTTTCCCGGTGCGGATGGCACTACGTATTTTCTGTCCTGATCCGCTCTGATGATAGCGCCCACTTTCTTAAACTGCTCCGCACTGGCAAGTGAGCTTCCGCCAAACTTTACGATCTTTATCATGATTATCCTAATCTCCTTTTATGATGCTTTTTTACTTTTCAAAAAGCAATTCTATGATTTCATGTCCCTTCTCTATAAAATGACCGCTTTTCTTTGCTTCCTTCTCGTTATAAAGCAGGTTGTTTTCTGTTTTTTCGCTGCTGTCATACAACAGGTACGGTACATTATCAGAGGTATGGGTTCTGACCCGGATAGGGGTTGGGTGGTCCGGAAGCACCAGCAGACGAAAATCAATTCCCTTTTCTGTCAGTTCCTTGTATAAAGGTCCGATAATCCGTTCATCCAGAAATTCAATTGCCTGGACTTTTCTTTCCACGCTGCCCTGATGTCCCATTTCATCGGGAGCTTCTACATGAATATAGACAAAATCATATCCGTCTTCCGTCAATGCCTTTACCGCAGCATCCTTTTTTCCGGTATAATTGGTATGAAGGCCGCCGTTTGCTCCTTCTACCTCTATATTGTCCATTCCGGCGCCTACCGCAATTCCTTTTAACAAGTCCACGGCTGAAATCATAACGCCTTTTTTTCCTGTCTTTTCCTTGAAATCGGAAAGCATAGGCTTTGTGCCCGCTCCCCAGAACCAACAGCAGTTAGCAGGATTTAACCCCTGTTTTTTCCGCTCTATGTTGATAGGGTGATTTACCAGAATATCATAGCTCTTTTCCATCATCTTACGAAGGGCCTCTTCCTTTGGCAGATGCGGTCCGATTATCTGTTCCAATACGTCATGAGGCGGAGTCAGTTCCACGACTCTTCCCTTTTCCCAAATCAGGCAGTGGCGGTAGCTGGTTCCCACAAAAAATTTGTACGTATCATCTTCCAGCTCTTTCCTGACCGCTTCCAACAATACGGCACAATCCTCCGTACTGATTTCACTGGAGCTGTGGTCGATGATGGTTTTTTCCTCAAAGGGAACATCATCCTCAGAAATAGTCACAATATTACAGCGTATGGCAATATCCGTATTTTTCATGGGAATGCCAATGCTGAGAGCCTCTAAGGGAGAACGGCCTGAATAATACTTTTTGGGATCGTATCCCATAACAGAAAGATTGGCCGTATCGGAGCCGGGCTTCATTCCCTCGGGTATGGTATGCACCATTCCTACCTGTCCCATTCTGCTTAATTGATCCATTGCCGGAGTTTTGGCATATTCCAATGGAGTCTTTCCCTCTAATGCTTCAATCGGCTCATCCGCCATGCCATCTCCCAAAACAATTGCATATTTCATATTCTTTCCCTCTATTCTTCCACACGGATCATGGAAATCACATTACCCGCTGCTTCTGCTTTTTCCTTATATTCCTTCTCGCTCATCACTTCTGTGATAAAGCCCGTTTCATCTGAAAATCCTGCATCAAGGAAGCTTACTTTTCCAAAAGCGGCTTCTACCTTTGCCTTGTCGCTGCCTTCTACTCTTACAAAAAATCTTCTTTTTGCATCTTCTATTCCTGCAAGCTGTAATTTTTCAGGATCCCAGAAGCAGAAAATATTCTTGCCCACATGCTTTGCACAATCAATCACGTCGGAAACCACTGCGCTTGCAGTAGGAAGCTTTCCTGCTCCCTTACCATAATACATAGTTTCGCCCAAAGTGTTACCCTTTACCAAAATAGCATTGAATACATCATTGACGTTGTAAAGGGCATTGTCCCTGCCTATTACGAATGGGGCTACCATGGCAAAATACTTTCCATCCACATATCTGCTCATGCCAAGGAGCTTGATGGTAGAATCTATCTGTTTCATATAAGCAAAATCCCTTGTGGAGATTTTCGTAATGCCTTCTGTATAAATGTCCTCGAAATTGACGGTCTTTCCATATACAAGAGAGGATAAAATGGCTATTTTACGGCATGCATCATAGCCTTCCACGTCAGCTTCCGGATTTCTTTCCGCATAGCCCTTTTCCTGTGCTTCTTTTAACACTTCCGAAAAATCAGAACCTTCCCGCTCCATTTTCGTTAAAATATAATTGGTAGTACCGTTTAAAATACCGGTGATGGCTTCAATCCTTTCTGGTGTCAGGGAAGAATTGATTGGGCGGATAATAGGGATGCCGCCTCCCACGCTTGCTTCAAACAGATAGTTGCAGTTATTCTCCCTTGCAATCTGTATAAGCTCCGGACCATGCTTTGCTACCAGCTCCTTATTGGAGGTACATACGCTTTTCCCCGCCATAAGGGCTCTTTTGGAAAATGTATAGGCAGGCTCGATACCGCCCATTGCTTCACAGACAATGGAAACCTCTTCATCATTTAAAATAGCTTCCACATCATGCACTACCAGATTTTCATAAGGATCTCCCGGGAAATCCCTTAAATCCAGAATGTATTTTACATCAATATCCACTCCGGCCTTTTTATTGACCATGTCCTGATTTGTCTTAATGACTTCCACGATACCGCTTCCTACTGTACCGTATCCTAATACTGCTGTTTTTACCATCTCTTTACTCCTTAGCTAATATTTTCACGTAATGAACGCCTTCTTTTCTTTCTACCCGGTCTATCATTTCCGACATGTCACGGGTGGTAGATAATACTTGTACACTGACGCTTAAGGATGCCACTCCGTTAATGGGAATACTTTGATGAATGGTTAAAATATTGGCGCCAAAGGCGGCAATGATCTTCAACACATCCGATAACAGTCCCGGCTGGTCATCCATCTGCACCGTCATGGTGACAGTCTTGCCCTCTGTAGTGTCATGAAAGGGAAAAATGTCTTCTTTGTACTTATAAAAGGAACTTCTGCTGATTCCAACCTTATCCACAGCTTCCTGTACAGAATGAACCTTTTCCGATTCCAGCATTCTTTTTGCTTCCACTACCTTTAATAACACTTCCGGCAGGGCTCTTTGTTTTACTACAAAATATCCCGTACTTTCCATATTCACCTCAAATGGCTGTCCGGTTCTTTTTGCCGGCAGCATATGTACTTTGACTGCTTGTCCGCTTAGGAAATACAGTTGTCTTGTTTGTTTTTCATCAGCGGACATCTGTTTGCCACCGGAAGATATTGTAGCATAATAGACAAAAAGGCGCAAGGGGTTTTGTGAAAAATGAATCATATTGAAAAGAAATCACAAATATCACAAAAAGAAAAAAGTACGAAACCGCCTCCTTATTTCAGAAACACTCTCCGTACTTTTCCTGTTCTTTCCATATTCCATAATCATCTAAGCATAAAAATCCATCAGTCTGGCTCGAAGCTCCGAATATTCCATGGGATTGATAAATCCCTGCCTTTTTAAATCCTTTAGCTTTGTAACCGTCTCCCGGAACAGCTGCATCTCATCCTGAAGCTGGGTTCTTCCTGCTTTGGTAAATGTTCCTCCAAGAATCAGCCTTTTAATCTCTTCTGTCTCCTTTTCAAGGATCAAATCCTTAAACTGATTGAATATACTTTCCAAGGTAGGGGTCAGCACATTGATTCCCGGAAAGAAAATATAATCATTTTCATTAAAAACAATTATGCTGCATGGCTTTTTATCAAACTGGCCTCCACTAACCCTGGTTACCTGTGAAAAAGCATACTGGAATTCTGCAATCTCATGCTTACCGTTTCCCAATTCCCGGTACCCTCTTCCGGTAACCCGCTCCGCACTAATCCGCACACTGATATGCTCTGCGGAACCAAAAAAACCCATTTTATATTCTCCTGAAAATTCCCTGAAATCCCCTAATTGAAGGTTCCCCATTTTTACACACTCCCATTCTTCCTAATATTAGTCCAGACATTTGCAAAACCCATAGACTTTCAAAATATTTTCATCAATCAGATGCTCTGAAAATATCTGCCAATATCACTAAATAAGGGGATATTTGTCTGTAAGAGTTTTTACAATATTCCGGGCATCTGCCACTTTTTCTTCTCCACCTTTGATAACAAGTGCAATTGCCTCTGCAATCTTATCCATATCTTCCGTATTCATTCCTCTTGAAGTGACAGCCGGTGAACCTAAGCGGATACCGCTGGTTACAAAAGGAGATTTTGGATCATTTGGTATTGTATTTTTATTGGCGGTAATATGCGCCTCATCCAAAAGCTTCTCCACTTCTTTTCCTGTCAGTTCAAAATTCGTCAGATCCACAAGCATTAAATGGTTGTCCGTACCGCCGGATACGATTTTGATTCCTCTGTCCATCAGTCCCTTGCAAAGAGCCTGGGCATTGTCGATTACACCCTGCTGGTATTTTTTGAATTCCTCCGATAATGCTTCCTTGAAGCAGACAGCCTTGGCTGCAATCACATGCATAAGGGGTCCTCCCTGGATTCCGGGGAAGATTGCCTTGTTAAAATTGTACTTTTCTGCTGCTTCTTTGTTTGCGAGAATCAGTCCGCCACGGGGTCCTCTTAATGTTTTATGGGTAGTTGTAGTAACCACATCCGCATAGGGAATGGGACTTTCATGCAGCCCAGCCGCAACCAGACCTGCAATGTGGGCCATGTCCACCATGAGAACTGCACCTACTTCATCAGCAACCTCTCTGAATTTCTTAAAGTCGATTGCCCTTGCGTATGCCGATGCGCCTGCAATGATCATTTTCGGCTTTGACTCCAATGCAATCCTTCTCAGCTCATCATAGTCGATAAAGCCTTCGTCATTGACACCATAAGGAACAATATGGAAGTATTTACCGGACATATTTACAGGGCTTCCATGGGTCAGGTGCCCTCCGTGGGCCAGATTCATACCCATAATGGTGTCCCCAGGCTCACAGACTGCAAACTGTACCGCCATATTAGCCTGAGCGCCGGAATGGGGCTGTACATTGGCATATTCACAGCCAAACAATTCTTTTGCTCTTTCAATGGCCAGATTTTCCACTACGTCTACGCAGTCACAGCCTCCATAATATCTTTTCCCCGGATATCCTTCCGCATATTTATTTGTAAGGGGACTTCCCATTGCTGCCATAACTGCCTTGCTTACCCAGTTTTCAGATGCAATCAGCTCGATATGGCTGTTTTGTCTTTCCTGCTCCGCTATAATTGCTTCTGCAATTTCAGAATCCACCTTTTTCACTTCGTCCAATGAATACATGTTATTACCTCCGATTTTTATGTAAAATGCTACCAGCTAAAAGTATATCACAATTTTTTATGAGTGAAAACCAAATTTTCTATGAAATTTACATGAATTTTTCTACAATATTATTGACAGAAAAAAAACTGATTATAAAATGAAAGGAGCATTGTTTTCACGGCATTGCCTTTATCAAAAAAAACGAAAGCAGATGAAAAGATGAAAGCGAACATAATAAACTTTATGAAAAAGTATAAGCACGGCATCCTCCCCCTTTTATATTTCCCATTCTATATGCTTGCCTTTTCCTATTTGGAAAGAACCGTTACCACCGATTTCGCTTTGGTTCATATGCGGCTGGACGACTACATTCCCTTTATCGAATATTTTGTAGTCCCTTATTATCTGTGGTTTCCCTATATTGCAGTTACAGTCATTACCTTTCTTTTCCTTGATAAAAAGGACTATTATAGGCTTTGCATTACATTGGGTACAGGCATGACTCTTTTTCTCCTGATTTCTTATCTCATTCCAAACGGTCATGACCTGCGCCCCCTTACTTTTGAAAGAGACAATCCTTTTACTGCCCTTGTCAAAACTATGTATGCTGTGGACACCCCCACCAACCTGTTTCCAAGTATCCACTGCTACAATTCTCTTATGGCGCATGCTGCCATCACGGAAAATGAAACACTAAAAAAATACAAGGGAATCCAGATTCTCTCTTTCCTCCTTTGTATTTCCATTGTTTTATCAACTGTATTCATTAAGCAGCATTCTGTCTTTGATGTGTTCACTGCTCTGGGATTATCTATCATCATGTATCTGCTCGTTTACAGGCCTGGGATAAATGCCCGCTTGAAACACCCTAAACATAAAAGTCAGGTTTCTTAAAATTGGGGAGGGAAGGGGTTTTTGATTGGAGGACGCAGGAGGGTGAGAGCATATACAAGTCTTCCGGGCACGCTCTCGCTCTGCAAAGACGCAACGGTACTAATGCACCAAAATACGGTGCATAAGTGCCGGCGACTTTGCCAAGGCCAGGAAGCCTTGTATATGCTCTCACCCTCCTGCTGGATATTGAAAAAGGGCTCCCTTTCCTTCACAAACTTTAATCCCTAATCTCACTCAATTAAACTGCACGAACCTTCTTGCCAGCCGGTAAAGTCCTTCCGACATCTTTCGTCCGCCTTTTCCCGGCAGATTCATAGTTCCTCCAAGGAATCCAAGGCGCATTTTTAGAAACAGCCTCTTATCCTTTTCTTTGATATATTGCCAAAGTTCATCCTTCTTTAAAAGGGCTTCTTCCGTATCTGCCAAAATCAGCATAATAGAAGAAACCGTAGTAATGATATCCAGATATTTCAGCATATATTTTGCAGTCTTTTCATTGGGAATTTTCGTGGAAACATAGTAATCCACCATCATCTTATTCACTTTCAGCTGTTGGTCGATCCGGCTGATCATGACCTTTTCATTGACTGACTGGTCTTCCCTTCCAATGTAGTAACGATAAAAATTCACATCCATGTAATACATATTCCGAACGTATGGCAGTGGTTCAAATACAAATATATTATCCACATAAAAAGTGTGCTCCGGCAGCTTTAAGCCACAATCCTTTAGTAATTTCGTCCGATAAATCACAGAGTGCATCAAAATATTCTGAGACTTATGGAAATGCCTTACCTCATCCCAGGTAAACATGGTATTTTCCGGAAGTGCATTACAAAATGCCACAACCTTTTTCCGCTTTGCCCCTTCCTTTTCATATACAAAGTTGCTGATCAGCATGTCCAGCACCTTCTCGCCTCCTGTCAGGCGCCTTAATGCATCCAGAATCTGTTTATAAGCGCTATACTTCACCCAGTCATCACTATCCACTACTTTAAAATAAAGTCCTCTTGCCTGCTCTAAACCTGCATTGACTGCCGAACCATGCCCTCCGTTTTCCTTGTGGATAGCCCGGACGATTTCCGGATATTTGGCTTCATATGCATCTGCGATTTCTCCTGTCCTGTCCGTGGAGCCATCATCCACAATTAATACTTCCACGTCCTCATCCCCAATCATAAGAGAATCGATACAACGTTCTAAATAGTCCTGCGAATTATAGGATGGTACAACAATTGTTAACAGTTTCATAATCTTGATCTCTCACTTTCATTTTACTTTCCTTTTCATTTCTTCCTGTATCCCCAGCTTAATATCCACATATTTGCAATATGTCTCGAAAGCAGCGGGAATGGCATAGGTCTGATTGATTTCTTCAGGCAGGACAGACATATGGCCTTCTGCCCTGTTTCCCGGATTGCTGCACATAAAATCCATTTCTTCCACTTTTACAGCATATCCGGTCATATGCCATTCTATGTGGGAAAAAATATGCTTTGCATCTTCCAGCCTTTTTATATGGATGGGTCTGTAACCCAAAGTCTCCAAATAAGCCAGAACCTCCTTTTCCTCTCTTTTTCCTTCCATGGAGGGAAATTCATAAAGACCTGCCAACAGTCCTTTTTCCGGCCGTTTTTGTATGATTACAAAATTGCCAGGCCGGATAATGAGTATTGTTTTTTCTTCTGTTTTCCTTGGCTTCTTTTTGGCTTTTCTCGGAATGACATCCAATAACTCCTCTGCCTTTGCCCTGCAAAATGTCTCCCAGGGACACCCTGTGCATTTGGGCTCTCCATTGGGCACGCACACAATGGCGCCCAGCTCCATAAGCGCCTGGTTAAACATGCCTGCCCTGTCCTTAGGTATGATTTCCTTTAAAAGCCCTTCGTATTTCCTTTTCGTAGCCGGATGAAGCACGTCACTTTCATCTCCCGTAACACGGGAAAGCACCCGAAGCACATTTCCATCCACGGCAGGCACGGCAATTCCATAGGAAATAGAAGCAACGGCGCCTGCCGTATAGCTTCCGATTCCCGGAAGGTTTAATAAAAGCTCATAATCCGCAGGCATCTTTCCCCCGTATGTTTCCACAACAATTTTGGCAGCCTTTTGCATATTGCGCACCCGGTTATAATAGCCAAGTCCTTCCCAAAGCTTTAACAGCTCGTCCTCCTTTGCTTCTGCCAAATGCCTTATGGTAGGCAATGCCTCTAAAAACCGCTTAAAATACGGCTTTACTGCTTCTACCCTTGTCTGCTGCAGCATGATTTCCGAAACCCACACCCGGTAGGGTTCCGGCTCATCCCTCCAGGGAAGGGTTCTTAAATTTTGTTCATACCATATTAGTAATGGTTCTACAATATACTCTAGTTTACTCATTTTTTCCCTAAAATCAATAAATTATTTCTTAATATTTTTTATATTCCTTATCAATCAGGACTATCCAGACAGACCCTTACCGGTTCATCCAGCTTCAGGGAATTTTCCGTTACCTGACAATCATATGCCAGTATGTTGACTCCCTTTTTTGCCGCCTCTTTTAAAACGGCACAAAATTTTTCATGAGTGGCTCCATTGGGGGTAAAACAGGTTACTCCTTTCATTTGAACCACAAACATTACATAAGCCTCATAGCCCTCCTCAAGGGACATGATCAATTCTTCTATGTGTTTTACAGCTCTTTCCGATGGGGCATCGGGAAATTTTACTACACCCTGTTCTTCCAGCGTGACCCCTTTTACCTCCATGAATATTTTTCTTTTTTCTGTTTCTATATAAAAATCAAATCTGGAATTCCCATATTTGCATTCCGGCTTGATAAAAATCTGCTTTTCTTCCCGAAAAAGAATGCATTCCGGACTGCTTAGCCACTCCTTGACTACCTGATTGGGCGCATTGGAATCCATATTGATCAAGCGTTCTCCCTTTTCTACTGCCACCAAATCATATTTTGTCTTTCTATTTGGATGATCGTTTTCCTCCAGATAGACCCTGCAGCCCTTTGTCAGCAGTTCCCGGCAGCGTCCTGTATTTTTTACATGACAGACTTCTTCTTTTCCATGAATCTCCACATAAGCGATAAACCGGTTTGGTCTTTCCACAAACCGGCCCGCCACTATTTTTTTATATTTCATTTTTCTCCTGTTCCTTTATGCAGAATTTTTGTAAGGCACTCTTGCGGAGGGCACTACCTCCGAGGCTGCAAGGGCATGGGTCATCTGATCATCAAAGAATATCTGTGCATCAAATGCCTTTAACACCTCCTTCTTGGAAATCCCGCCAAGAAAATAGGCTTCATCCACCCGTACATTCCATGCCCGCAGGGTACGGATGACCCGCTCATGGGCAGGTGCGCATCTGGATGTGACCAAAGCGGTTCTGATTGGCGCCTTTTGTCCCTTAAATTCTTTTTGAATATGGGAAATCGTTTTCAGGAAATTAGCAAAGGGGCCTTCCGGCAGCGGAGTATTCGCCTGCCTTCTTTCATTTTCCTCAAAAGCCTCCAGCCCTCTTTTTTGAAAAAGCTTCTCCGACTCATCGGTAAACAGCACCGCATCTCCGTCAAAGGCAATCCTGATCTGGCTCATATTCCCGTCTTTTTTATATGTATGTAAATTCCCGTCGATAACCATTCCTGCAGCAATGCCGTAATCTATAGCGCTTTGTACATCCTCTTCATTTGCCGCCAGAAACAAATCCGTTTCAACCGCCTGGAAATAGGGTGCCAGAGAATCACCGCCTGACAACAGCGCCCTTGTTATGGCAAGCCCATAATGTCTGATGGAATGGAAGATACGCAATGACGCATCCGTACTGTTTCTGGACATAAGGAGCACTTCCACCCTGCCTTCCTGTCCGGGAAGCTCATTTAACTGAAGCAGCGCCTTAATCAGGGAAAAACCCGGTCCCGGTAAAAGAATATCCTCTTCATGGGCTATCTGATATTCACAGTAGGCTTCCATGCCTTCCTCTACAAAAATCTTATATTCTTTATTCAAATCGAACAATGCTCTGGAACTTACTCCGATTACTAATTTATTTTTTAAGTCATATGCCATATTATCCCTCCAAAATAGTATCTGCGCCTGCTATTATATTACCGCATAATGGCCGAAATATACTTTTTCTCTAAGAGCATGTTAAAGCAGATTACTATTTTGGAACCGCTTATCAGAGCTTTGACACACTGCCCCTTCTATCCATCAGCGTATCCGGATGCACTGGTATTTCTGGAAAGTGACAAGACAATGTTTTAGCTCTTCATATCTTGTCTCTATAGGACCGTCTTCAATTTCAACATCTATGGAAATTGCCATAGTATTGATCATATCGTCCGTAATCCTGTGATGAAGGGCTGCCAAAATATTTAATCTTTCTTCATAAGTATCAGCATCCAGAAAATCCATTACCATAGGGTCGATGCCTGCTTTTTCTTCATCTGTTTTCTTCTCTGAATCCGTCAGTCTGGAAGCGGCAGCTTCCTCTTTGTCCTGTTCCTTTACCGGTTCCATGACTTCTGACTGCACTTCCTGCTCCGAAGCTTTCATATCCTCCGCCGGGACATGTTCCGCGCTTACCTTTTGAAAACGGTGCCTGCCCTTGTATTCCGGATATTTCTCCTGGTCTACCATTGCCAAAAACATGGAAAGAGGACGGACATACATTTTATAATCCCCATATAATGCCTGATAAACTACCATCTCTTCTCCTGTTTCTGAATGCTGTGCCAAAGTGATGATCTGATACTTATTGCCTTTAAAATGCTCATAAATTTCATATGGCTTTGGATTATTTTTCATAACTTATCTCCTTTTTGACCGCTTTCGATATGTTACATTATAATCCCTAAGCCAACGCTTGTCATGTATTTCTTGTCGGGTTTAAGGAAGAAATTCATAGGATACGGTAAAATTTTCCTGCGAAAATCCTATGTTCTCCAAATCCCTTCTTAATGTTTCTTTTTTCGCCAAATCCATGTCCCCGATCCTTTTGTGATGGAGCCGGACCCGATACTGTCTGTTTCCTTTCCGGTCAATCACCTTAGTCATGGTAATTCCACTGTTGATGCAATCATAGTTTTGCAGGACTGCTTTGATTTGTTTCAGACATTCCCTTTCCTGTTCTTTCAGGCAGCTGTCATTCAGTCCATAGGCATCTGCCTCCTTGCTGTATACAGTTCCTGCCACCGAAAATACAATTACAAGAGCCAAAACTGCTGTCATAAGTATCAATTGCTTCTGTTTCATAATCTCTCTCCTTTCATAATATGACCTCTGAATCAATCTGTTTCCGTTCCGTCTATCAAAACGTACTTGTATTTTACAAAAAGGAGTGTACAAAAAAAAGGACTTTCCAGTCCTTTTTATAATCGCTACAGCTTTGTCCGGCAAAAATAGCAAAGACAGTTTCCTCTGTCGCTGGATTTTAGCACATTTTCTGCTCCGCAATAGCCACAATCCACTCTGATCATCCCCTTTGGAATGGGGTCTCCCAGCAATAACCTTCTTCCCACCTTTGCATTTCCATACATTTTTTTCTGCCGGATAGCAGCCTGTCTTTCTTCCGCCTGATGTTCCGCCTGATCCACTGCTGCTTTTTTATTTAAATACTCCACCACCGATTCCTGCTTCGTCCCCTTTTTCGCCTGTGCATTGACGGATGCAGGGGTTACGGACCTGCTGTTTGCCGCCCTGTTATTTGCCTGCTGACTGCCATTTCTGCTTCCATATTGGCCGGTTGTTTCCTTTTGTCCCAGACTATCCTTTTTATAATTGGCTGTTTTTTTCTTATTGTTGCTTACCACCAATGCAATAATGATAATGAGAATAATAATCTGCATATTGGGTTCTCCTTTCCTTTGTATCCATTAACGCTCCATCTGCAAGCTGCTGAATTTGATAATAAGAAGTTCAATGCTGATAATGTCATTCAGCTTTCCAGTCTTCACATCTTCCTCCGCCTGAACGCATTCCTCCACTGCTTTCTTCAGCATCCGGCTCTGGAAGCTGCGTGCCTGCTCCATATACTTTTTTGCTATAAAGGGCTGCAGACCTGCTTTTTCACCTATGTAACGACTATCATGTCCTTTTTCCACAAGCCCTTTTACCAGAAGCAGCATTTGAAACTGTCTTGCAAGCAGAGCCAGAATGCGCATGGGCGGTTCTTTTAATGCCAATAAATCATAATACAGATCCAGCGCCTGCTTCTGCTTCCGTTCCGCCACCGCCCGTATCATATCGAAAATCCGGTTGGTAATCCGTTCTGTTGTCATATCCTCTACATCAGCCATGGATATGACATCCTTGTCCATGCAGTAGCACAAAAGCTTTTCCAGCTCCGTCCTGATTCCGGACATATCCGTACCTGTTTTGTTTAAAAATAATGCCAGCGCCCGCTCTTCCATCTGCTTATTTTCTTTTGCAACAGTCTGGCGTATCCACTTTTTCAGTGTATTTTCATCCTGTTCTCCAAATTCACAGGCATATCCCTTCTGGCGGATTGCCTTATAAAGCTTCCCTCTCTTATCCACTTCTTTTTCGGAAATTATAAAAAAAGCTGTGGCTGCCGGTTCCTTCAAATATTCCGCCAGCATCTCCTGGGAACTCTTTAACAGTCCTGTATCCTCTAAAACAATAACTCTTCTTTCCGCAAGAAACGGCATGGTTTCTGCCATATCTATAATGGATTGGGGAACCGCCTCCTTTCCCTTGAAAAGATTCAGGTTCATTTGATCTCCATCTCCAAGCAAAGCCGCCTTCAACCTGTTCTTATATTGATTCCGCAAATAATCTTCCTCGCCCATCAAAAGATAGATTTGCTGAAATTGACCTGTTTTTATATCCTGATTGATTCTTTGCAACTTCTTCACCTGTTCCTGCTTTTTGCGCTTTCTTTGCTCACTCCCTGCAGTACCCTTCAATCTGATAGCCATGACTGCGTATCGTTATTTTAATAGCTCCCGTCTGTGCGGTTACCAGCACCTTAGAATGAACATCCGCTAACCGTTCCAGCGTTTCCCTGCCCGGATGTCCATAGGAGTTATCCCTGCCGCATGAAATAATGGCATAATCCGGTTCTGCTGCCTGAAGCAATGGCATTCCAGTGGAAGAATTGGAACCATGATGTCCTGTTTTTAAAATATGTATGCCAGAAATTTCCGTTAAAATCTGCTCTTCCTCTTCCATTCCCGCATCTCCCGTAAAGAGCATCCTTACTCCGTCAGCTTCCATAATAAACATAAGGGATTCCCCATTTTTATCTTTCGGTTTTGCTTCCTTTCCGGGATACAGGCAGGTCAATATTATCTTATTACATTTTAACATGTCACCGGCACTTATGCAAACAACTTCCGTGCCCGATTGTTCCGCCGCCTGAAATAATTTCTGATAGGCTTCCTCCTCTCCCTGCAAAGCAAGAGGGGAGACTGCCAGATACCGGATATGGACACCGCTTTCCCTGCTTTGCTCCAGGCATTCTAAGATTCCATTATAATGGTCGCTGTCAGGATGAGTCACAAAGGCATAGGTAAGCTCGTGAACTCCTTTTGATTTTAAGAAAGGCAGTATCCGATAGGCTCCCACCCCGGAAACATCGCTGCTCCCTCCATCCATCAGGAAAGAGAACCCTCCCGGTTCCTGCACAAAAATGCTGTCTCCCTGTCCCACATCCAGCATGGTGATTTCCGTATTTTGCCGTATTGTAAAGCATAGAACAAATACAGAAAATACCATGAGCAATATAATCCTATAATTTTTCCATTTTGTATAAAAGCAAAAAACGATTATGAGCATGGCATAAAAAAGCAAAATCTGCCATAAATCAGGCTGTCCGATAATCAGCGTATGGCAGGGCAGGGCTGCTGACCCTTCACAGATTCCCTCATAAAGCATCAGTATCCACCTGCAGGGAAGCAGCAAAAGCTTTCCTCCAAAAAGCTGCCCGGCTGCCAGTATGCCGCCTGCCATAGCACAGGGAAGCAGCAGGCCCATAAGAGGGATGATGATCAGATTCAATAGAATGGAATATACAGGAAATTCATAAAAATAGTAAGCGGTTACCGGAAGGGAGAAGAGAGAAACCGAAAGGCTTCCCACAAGACTTTTTAAAAAAGGATTTTTTCTTCGGCTTTCCGGCAAAAGCCGTTCAAGCACCGGGGAAAGAAGCCCTATGCCTAATACTGCCGAAAAGGATAAGAGAAATCCCGTATGATAAATGTACAAGGGCTGTTCCATCAGCAACAGGACTCCCGACAGGGCCAGGGCAGTCAGCATATCATAAGTCCTTCCGATTACCTTTCCAATCAAATAGATAAAAAACATAAAAATTGCCCGAAAGCTTGAAGTGCCTCCTTCAATCAGCATCCCGTAGAAAATCATGACCGCCATACAGGACAGGGCATTGGGAAAAACTCCAAGGCCAAGCTTTTTTAACAGTTTATAAAGTCCCATTCCAAGAAGGGAAATATGCAGGCCTGAAATGGCAAGAATATGGCTGATGCCGGACTGCTTATACAGATTTTTTATATCCGTATCCAGCTCCGATTTATCTCCTAATACCATTGCTTTTAGTATGCCTGCCTCTTTTTCAGGAAGCCCTCGGTCATATCCTGCTGCCAGCTTTCTGTTCAACTGGTACAGAGCTTCCTTGCATAGATCATATTCTTTTGATTCTTCTAATAAAATTGCATTTTTCAGGGAATAATTCAGATGTAAGATTTGATAATATCTTTTTTGATGGAATTGTCCAGGATTTGTTGCGGGCAGAAAACTTTGATAGGCGCCTCTTACCCGGATGAAGCTGCCCAGCCTTGGCGCTTTACTCTCTTTCACATAACATAAAATCCGTTCTGTTTCACACTGTAAATAAAGTACCAGTGAATCCTTTTTATACTCTTTTTTGTATACCTGTCCTACCCGTTCCACTACTGCTCCATCCTCCTGAGTATCCTCATACATTGGAATCGGAAAGAACCACTGGAGCAGAAACATGGATAGCAGAAAGAACAGGCAGACCATACATAACGGTCTTTTCATGCCGTTCCCCCTTCCTTTAATCCATAATTTCCAGATTTCTTTCAAAAGTAGAAGATAAATCTATAGTCTCACGAAATATATATTGATTATCTCCGTTTATTGAAATCTGTACCTTATTGACGTTATTCAGCTCTACCAGAGAATTTACCAGGGAATAAATGGTAACCTCTGCAGAAACATTGTATATCTGAGTAAGAAATTCTTCGCTCAAGTTTACATAACACACCCTATCCCTCACTGCCACACTAATGATTTTCACATCGGGATTTACAGTAGGATTTCCCATATTTTCTCCGCCCGGGCCGGCAATGATTTGTTCCACTACAAGTTTTTCCAAAGAAATATTGCTATTATAATATTTTTCTTTTGTATATGCTTTCAAATGCTCCCCGTCTTCCGTTGCGAAATAAAGAGTCATGCTTGCTTTTTCATAGGCATTGATTTCCTGTCCCTCATTATCCACGAACTGATCCTCTGTCATAACTCCTACCGGAGTGCCTCCTGCATCCACCAGCGCTGCTCCGCCTACCATAAAGGAAACGTAGTCGATACCCTCAATCTGGCAAAGCGTCCGGACAATGGCTGCCCTTGTCAGCACTTCGCTGGTAGGGCTTAGATTTTTATAGCCTTCTCCAAAATGCAGCGTCAGCCTTCCATCCGACAAGGAAAAGCTTTCCAATCCCATTTCCCCTGTAATGGCATGGCGCTGTTCTGCATCCTCCGGCATCTCCTTTAATTTCCCAAAAAGAAAATTCAACTGTTCTCTCATATCCGCCAAGCTTGTACTGCACTGATATTTATCCACCCTGGTTTCTTCTTTGTTCAGTACATATATAGAAAATGTGGTTTCTCCTTCTTCTTCCGTTCCTTCCTCCGTTCCACATCCTCCTACAGAAACTATCATACCTAAAAAGAGAAACATGTATATGAGCTTTTTCATGCTCCTTCCTCCCGTCTATTTTGCAATGTAAGTCAGCGGAATCTTTACAAGAAATGTAGTACCGCTTCCCTCCTCACTTTCCACCTTGATAAATCCCCTATGCATCAGGATTGCGCCTCTCGTTATGGACAATCCAAGGCCTGTCCCTCCAATTTCTCTGGAATGGGACTTATCCACCCGGTAAAACCGCTCAAAAATATGCTCCAATGCCTCCTGGGGAATGCCAAGCCCGTTGTCCGTTACCTCTACGGAAAAAAACTGGTGGTCTGCATCCAGAGTCACCTTTACAAAGCCATGGTCATTATTATATTTGATAGCATTTTCCACCAGATTGGAAATGGCAAGAGTCAGCTTTACTTCATCTACCTCTGCATTTACTTCCCGCTTGCTTTCTAAAATCACATCTATATCCCTCTGCTTGGCAATGGGTCTGAGCCTTTTCAAAATCAGCTCGCACAGGGCATTGATGTCAATAAGCTCAATATTGAGATTTGCCGCTGTCTTATCCATTTTTACAAGTGAAAGCAAATCGTTGATTACTTTATTTTCCCTTTCGATTTCATCTGCAATATCCGTCATAAATTCCTTATAAAGCTCTAAAGGTGCATCCTCCTGGGCTATCAGGGAATCTGCCAGCACTTTCATGGACGTAATGGGAGTCTTTAATTCATGGGACACGTTGGATACAAATTCCTGTCTGGATTCATCCAATACCTTCATCCTTCCAAGCAGTTCGTTAAATGCCGTTACAATATGCTCTGTTTCCAGATAATCCGGTACACTGACAGGCTCATTTTGAAATCCTTCCTTAACCTTGCTAATGGCAGAGGACACCCTTTCAAATGGTTCCACCAGGATATTGGAAAGGCCCCATGCCATTCCTACAAGAACAATGATCATCAAAAACTGTATAATCACTGCACGTCTGTTTAAAATGCTGATGTTGGCAGCAATGCTGTCTGTAGAGACACTGGTCAGCATAACTCCCCTTACTACCATCTTTTCTTTCTCCTGGTTCGCTGCACCTTCTCCCATGTCTTCTTCCGAAACTATGGAAATAGGCGTAGTCATTTCAATGAACTGGTTCACCGAATCGTAATTTGTAATGCTCTCTCCTTTGAAACAGCGAATAACCTCCTCAGAAATAATCGTCTTTCCCTGACTGATTCCATAAGAATCCTTTACCACATTAAAATTGGAATCTACAATCAGAACACGTCCGTCATAAAGATTGGATAACTGGTCTAACTCCGCATTGATCAATTCCGAAGAAGGATCTTTTAAATAGTTGTATGTAATTAAATGATCTGCTAAAATTTTAAATTGGGTTTGTACATCTGAAATGCGGAGATCCACGGCTCTTTTCTCATAATTCTGCAAAATACCGTAGCGCAAAATCGTAGTAGGCACGATGCCTACTAACAATATGATAAAAAAGATACGAAATTTAAGGCTTCGCATGACCTTGCTCTTGCTTATATATTGATTTAATTTTTCCTTCATTTACCCCGAACCTCAATCTCTATAATAATAGCCCACACCCCATTTCGTATGGACATACTTTGGTTCGCTTGGGTTTGCTTCTATTTTCTCCCGAAGCCGTCTGATGTGTACGTCTACAGTTCTTACATCTCCCGGATAATCAGCTCCCCATACGATTTTTAACAGGCTCTCCCTGCCGTATACTTTATTGGGATTGAGGAGAAGAAGCTCTAATACATCAAATTCCTTTGCGGTCAGATTGATTTCTTTCCCTGCAATGTAAACCCGCCTGCTATCACGATCCAGATGGAGCTCTCCTCTTTCAATGACAGAATTCTTCTCCTTCTTTTCTTCCTTTTTAGCAGTACGGCGCATAATCGCCTTGATTCTTGCCTTCACTTCCAGAATATTAAAGGGCTTGGTAATATAATCATCCGCACCATATTCCAGGCCCATGATCTTATCCATGTCATCGCCTTTTGCTGTAAGCATAACAATGGGCACTGCAGAAAAATCCCGGATCTGCTGGCATACCTCCAGCCCTGACAGCTTCGGCAGCATAATATCCAGCAAAATAATATCGTATTCTTTTTCCTTGGCCATATTCAAGGCTTCTTCCCCGTCATAGGCGCATTCCACTTCCATACCGTCCTGTTCTAAACTGAACCGGATTCCCTTTACAATTAATTTCTCATCATCAACTACTAAAACCCTTTTTGCCATCATGCTCTCCAATTACACAAATACTGATTATTTAACTTTGATTTTATCTTTTATTTTACTAAAAAGTCCTTCCTTGATTCCTGTTACATTTTTTATATCTTCAATTGTCATAAAGCCTCCATGCTCCTCCCGGTATGCAATGATGCTTTCCGCTCTGCTCTCTCCTACTCCTGACAAAGTGCACAGCTCTTCCTTAGAGGCCGTATTAATGTTTACAAGCCCGTCAGAAGCCTCATTTCCTTCTGCCTCATCCAAAGCTGCTTTTCCCTGTTCCCACTCCTCTAAAGTAGGGATCAAGAGCTGTTCACCATCCTCTAAGGGCTTTGCCAGATTCAGTGCCTCTTCATAGGCCTCTGGCGAAAATCCTCCTGCCTTTTCAATTGCCTCAAAGGCTCTGGCATCCTCTGAAAGCTCATAAACACCGGGACATTCCACTGCACCGCATACATATACAAAAATCTGCCTGGGTTCTTCTGTCTCTTTGGACCCCTCGTCCTGTTCATTATATGCATTTTCCCCGGAAAGCTGACCTTCTTTTTCCTGTATTTCTTCTGTTTGTATAAAAGTTACTTCTTTTTTGCCGCATCCTGCCAAAAGAATCAGGATAGCTGACAATATTCCAATTATAATTTGTTTTTTCTTCCTATCATTCATACATAGCTCCTTTATGTGCCCATAAAAGTCCCTCTATGTCAATGATGATTTCATTTTATTCTAAATCAGAAATGCTGGCAAGTATAATTTTCTTAAATTTTTATTTAGACGCAACTGTTCAGCCAGTCTGGGAGGAGTGTGCATTTGGAAGGCATGGAGCCGGCAGGATATGTAATCATCTGTCAGGCACGCTTTCGCTCTGCAAAGACACAACAGTACTAACGCACCAAAATACGGTGCGTAAGTGCTGGCGACTTTGCCAAGGCCTGACAGATGATTACATATCCTGCCGGCTCCATGCCTTCCAAATGCACACTCCTCTCAGGCTGGCTGAACCGGACAGAGCCTTCAGGCTTCCCACTTGAAAAGAATGATTCCTGCAATAGCTACTGCCATCCCAACAGCCTTTTTCCAGTCAAAGCCTACCTTTTCCACCCCAAACATTCCAAAAAGTTCAATAATATATGCCACCAAAAGCTGTGCCACTACGATTACCATCACTGCTTTTGCAGGTCCTAGCATATCCATGCTCTTAATAACTGTATAAGTAATAAAGGCTCCTATGGCTCCTCCTAACAGCATATACCTGGGTTCAATTTCCCCAAGGGTACGGAAGCTCGTCCTGTCTGACACGAGCCATGCTGCTGCACATACTAAGAAAGCGGTAAGCTGTACAAATACATTTGCCACCCAGATAGAAGAATTTTTAGTTACCTCTGTATTAAATACCCCCTGAATGCTCATTAAGGCACCGGAAATCAGTGCAATGAAAAATCCAATCATGCTGTTACCTCCAAAGTTTTTTATCTTTAGTGTAACCCTCCGATTGGATTTTATACTTTTTATTCCTCTAACTCCTCTTCTTCTAAAACAGGGCTTGGAAGCACTTCCTCCTGATACTCCCTGCCTGTTATCTGAGTCATGATTTGCTCCGATAATGTTCGAAGAGTTTCATTTACATCTGCGCCTGTCCAGATATTTGAAAAGGCAATTTCCAGCTGCACCCAGAAGCTGCTTGTTTCCATCATTTTGGGAATAGGCACAGAGTTTTCATACTCCTTCATGGCAATGGATATTCTGTCATTCTCATAGACAATTCCTTTTCTGGCAGAAATTTTCCCCGTTCTGTCATAAAGGTTTTCCGCTCTTTCAAAAGCCACATATTCGGCAAAAGCCTCAGCGCTTTCCTTTTGTTCGCCATATCCGTTTATCACCACTGCATTAGTTACGGACAGACTTTTAGACTTTAATTCCTCATTTACATCCGGCAGCATGGCTGCTCCATATTCATAAGCAAATTCCCCTGCCGCTTTTGCTTCCTCTATTTTTTCGATTGCATCGGTGGTAGCTACGGCAAAAACGGTCTTCCCTTCTATAAATTCTTTTAAAACAGATTCATAGGTCACTTCATCCGGCTCAATAGAAAAAAACTGGTTCAGTTTCTGATAAACGGCCAGACATTTCATGGCATCTTCGTTATAAATATGAATGTTTTCCGGATTGTCTCCTGCATTGCCTCCTACTGTAATATAATTCCCCACTACAAAATAATTATAAAAAATATCGGAAACATCCCATTGAAACACCGCTTCCACCTGCTCCGGCGCATCATAATCCTCTGCAAAGGAAAGAATGCCTTCAATGGTAGTAGGAATCAGCCTGTCCATAGTCTGTGCGATTTCTTCCTCTGTCATCTGGATTTCTTCTGCCTCTGCCACCACATCCTGCTCTGCCGCCTCTTCGCTTCCAGCCGCCTCAATAGCTGCCATGGCCGCTTCTCCTTCTGCTTCATTAGCCTCTGCAAGAAGAGTATCCTTTGCCAGATTTTCTATATAGGTCTGATTGTATAAAAGAATGGATGTTTCATAGTAAAATGGATATCCCATTTGCTTATCCTGATAGCTGACCGCCCACAAAGCCGGCAAAGGATAATGTTCTTCATTGACGATTCCATCTTCATCACGGATTGGTGAAGAAAGCCCTGCCAGATATGCCTTTTCCAATGTATCATTACTCATGATATAAAGATCAGGGCCGTTCCCTTCCATGGATGCTTCATGTATTTTTTCCAGATATTCCAGTCCCGACACCAAAACCGGAACTATCCTTTTCCCGGTCTGCTCCTGATAATCAAATGCCGCACTTTCCAGATAATTTGTCAGGGCCTCATCCGTATACCATAGTGTCAGCGCTTTATCTCCTGAAAAGAGAGAAACCTCCTGCTCACCTGCTGTTACCTTTGCCCCCAGACAAACTCCCGCTGTCAGACACAATAGCAGACATATGGAAATGATTTTTTTCTTCATAGTCTATTTTACTCCATTTTTCTAAATGCTTTTTTCTTCCATGCATTTCTTCAAAATCATAAGCATCCGGTCAATATCCTGTTGGGTAATGACCAAAGGCGGAACGAAACGGATAATATCAGCGCCTGCATTAATGAGCACAAGCCCCTCTTTTAACGCTTTTGCAATGATTTCATTTACCGGCCTGTCAAATACAAGCCCCTGAAGAAGTCCTAATCCTCTTCTTTCCGTAATAAAATCATATTCAGAAACAAGCTCCTCCAGCTTGTCTGTCAGATATGCCCCCACCTTTTGCACATGCTCTAAAATATGCATACTTTCATATAAGTCTAACACCGTCCAGGCTGCTTTGCAAGCCAGTGGATTCCCTCCATAGGTAGTTCCATGATCTCCCGCCACAAGGGAATGCTGTCCTACCTTTTCCGTCATAAGAAATGCCCCGATGGGAACGCCGCAGCCAAGAGCCTTGGCTATGGTCATAATGTCCGGCTTCACTCCATACCTCTGCCATGCGAACATAGTTCCTGTCCTTCCCATGCCGCATTGTATTTCATCCAGAATCAGAAGGATGTCCTTTTCATCACAAAGCTTTCTCACCGCCTTTAAAAAGCCTTCCTCTGCCGGATAAATCCCCCCTTCTCCCTGTACCGTCTCCATAATGATGGCACAGGTCTTGTCATTTACCAAAGAAGCCACGCTGTCAAAATCGTTCAGCTTTGCGAACTTCACATTTCCAATCATGGGCTCAAAGGCTTCCCGGTACTTTTTATTTCCTGTAACCGACAAAGCTCCCATGGTCCTTCCATGAAAGGAATGTTCCATGGCAATAATTTCATGCTCCGTGGTGCCATCCTTTAAATAGGCATATTTCCTTGCTGCCTTAATGGCGCCCTCCACAGCCTCCGCCCCACTGTTGGTAAAAAACACCCGGTCAAGTCCGGAAGCCTGTTTCAGCCTTTTTGCTGCCTCTACTGCCGGAACATTGTAATAATAATTGGAGGTATGAATCAGCTTGTCAACCTGTTCCTTTAAAGCATTGTTATAAGTCTCATTTCCATATCCCAAGGCAAACACTGCAATGCCTGCCACAAAATCCAGATATTCCTTTCCTTCCAAATCATATAAGTGAACCCCCTCACCTCTGTCAAACACAACCGGATACCGGTTATATGTATGCAAAAGGTCCTGCTCCGCCCGGGCAATATATTCTTCCATCATCTTCTGCTCTTCCTTTCCATTTTTTACTTTCTATTCTTAGCCTTCATCCTTATCTCTCTGTCCATTGCCAGCAGTCTTAAAAGAGCTTCCTCATTTTATATCCGCTCTTCTAATTCGCCATGGAATTCACATCCTCATCCGCAATAATTGCTGTTCCGATTCCCTTGTCCGTAAATATTTCCAAAAGCAGGCAATGAGGAATGCGTCCATCCAGAATGTGGACTCTGTTTACACCGTTTTTAATTGCAGAAGTACAGTTATTCAGCTTTGGAAGCATACCGCCTCCAATCATGCCTTCCTCAATCAATTGATCCGCCTCGCTGACAGTCAGCCTGGAAATAAAGCTGGACTTATCTTCAATATTCCGGTATAAACCTTCAATATCCGTTAAAAATGCCAGCTTTTGCGCCCCTACCGCCTTAGCAATGGCACATGCCGCATCATCTGCATTGATATTATAGCCCTGATAATCATCTCCAAGTCCGATAGGCGCCACGATTGGAAGAAAATCCTTTTCCAAAAGATCGTATAAAATCTTTGGATTGACCTGTTTGATATCCCCTACAAAACCAATATCCTCGCCCTGGGAATACTTTTTGTCCACCTGAAGCAGCTCTCCGTCTTTTCCACTGATTCCCACTGCCTTTACCCCAAGCTCCTGCACCATGGTTACTAACTGCTTATTGACCTTGGAAAGGACCATTTCCGCAATTTCCATAGTTTCCTCATCCGTTACCCGGAGCCCGTTTACGAACTTTGCTTCCTTTCCTACCTTTCCTACCCAGCGGCTGATTTCCTTTCCGCCGCCATGAACGATAATAGGCTTAAAGCCTACCAGCTTTAATAACGTAACGTCCTTAATGACGTTCCGTTGTATTTCCTCGTTTGCCATAGCGCTTCCGCCATATTTCACCACGATGATCCTTCTGTTATATTTCTGAATATAAGGCAGGGCTTCAATGAGCACCTCCGCCTTTTGCAATACTTGTTCCATATGCCTGTCCATATAAGAACCTCCTTCCGTCTATTTCCATATTTCCTTTCTCATCCGTTTCCGATTATTAAGAACGATAATCCGCATTGATTTTTACATACTCATAGCTTAAGTCGCAGCCCCATGCGCAGGCATCGGCTTCCCCTGATTTCATATCAATCAAAACCGTTACCTGTTCATCCGAAAGAATTTTGCTTGCCTCTTCTTCGCTATAATCTACAGCAAGCCCATCCTTGTAAATCTGAATTTTTCCCGATTCAGACTGGAAGAACAATTCCACTGCCTCCGGATTAAATTCTGCACCGGAATAGCCCATGGCGCATAAAATTCTTCCCCAATTGGCATCATGCCCGAAAATGGCCGCCTTGGTCAGTGAAGAACAGATGACAGATTTAGCAATGGTCTTTGCCTGCTCCTTCGTAGCGGCATGGATAACCTTTGCTTCAAATAAGGCAGTAGCCCCCTCACCGTCTCCCGCCATTTTCTTTGCCAGTGTCTCATTAACGAAATGCAGTGCTTCCACGAACCTTTCATAATCTTCATTCTTTTCTGTTATTTCCCCATTGCCTGCCATACCGTTAGCCAGTACTAACACCGTATCGTTGGTAGAAGTATCCCCGTCCACAGAAACCATATTGTAAGTATCCTGTACATCTTTCCTAAGGGCTTCCTGCAGCAGTTCCTTTTTTATGGCAATATCCGTTGTAATGAAAGCAAGCATCGTGCACATATTGGGATGTATCATGCCTGAGCCCTTGCACATTCCTCCTACCGTCACGGTCTTCCCGTCTATCTCCAAGGTAACCGCCACCTGTTTATCCTTTGTATCAGTAGTCATAATCGCCTCTGCCGCAGCCTGTGCGCCTGCCCGGTCTGCTGACTTAGCTTCTGCTAACAATTCCACTCCCCTTACAATCTTATCAACGGGAAGCTGCATTCCTATGACACCAGTAGAAGCCACAAGCACGCTTTCCTTTGGAATGTCCAATACTTCTGCCGCTTTTTTTGCGGTAGCATCACAGTATTCATATCCCTGCTTTCCGGTGCAGGCATTGGCAATTCCTGCATTCACGATAACCGCCTGGGCATAAGGGGAATTGGCTACAATTTCCTGATCCCATGTTACACAGGCAGCTTTTACCACATTGCTGGTAAAGGTTCCTGCTGCCACACAGGGTTTCTCGCTGTAAACAAGAGCCATGTCTTTTCGATCTTTATATTTGATATTTGCTTCCACTCCTGCAGCCCAAAATCCTTTTGCAGCAGTCACTCCGCCATTGATTTCTTTCATCCCCATCTCTCCTATTCTCTTACTATCTGTTGAATGCAACAATATTTTCTTTATTTAGAGTAAAATCATAATAATTCAAATCTTCTCTTTTCGTCCAGCCGATTTCTTTCCAAAAGGCATTTCCAATATCATTTTCCGAAAATGCAATCAGCGATACTTTATTGATCTTTTCTTTTTTCAAAGCCTCCATACAATAGACCACCATTGCCTTTCCAATGCCCCGTAAGCGATACTGCTCACTGACACACACATGATATAAGCACCCTCTTCTTCCATCATGTCCGCAGAGAATCGCTCCCACGATCCTGCCATCTTCCTCTGCCACCACACTGATGCCCGGATTCCTCCTCAGGAATCGAGCCACTCCTTCCTTTGAATCATCCTGACTCCTTATGGCAAAGTTTTTAATACTCATCCACAAACTATGTACCTGCTCATAATCCTTTTCTTCCATTGCCCTTATCATAAATTCAGTCCCTTGCTTTCTTCGCAGCCAAGTAAAATATTCAAACACTGGATAGCAGCTCCCGAAGCGCCTTTTCCTAAATTATCAAACTGTGCCGATACGACTACCCGTTCCTCATTGCCTGTTACATAAATTCTTAAACCGTCCCAGCCGCTGCACAGATTTCCGGGAAGCATCCCGTTTAAGGCATCCGTTTCCTTCTCATCCATAACTTTAAGAAACTGCTGTCCTTTATAATACTCCCTATAAAAGCTCCGAAGTCTTTCCGGCATGTCCGCCTCTTTCTTTCCTTCTATTTTTAAAGCTTCAGTATAAAGCGGAAGGGATACTACCATTCCACTGTAGTAATCCGCAACAATAGGTGAAAACAAGGGCTGTCTGCCAAGTCCTGTTATTTTCTGCATTTCCTTTAAATGCTTGTGCTGCTGGGACAGGGCATATTCCCTTGGTGAATCCAGAGCCTTATCACGTTTTTCTGCTTCATATTCCCCAATCATCTTCTTTCCGCCGCCGCTGTAGCCGGTAAGGGAAAAAGCCGCCACCGGATAATCCGGCGAGAGAATGCCGGAAGCCACTAATGGATATGTCAAAGAAATAAATCCGGTAGCATGACATCCCGGAACGGCAATTCTTTTTCCAGAAGCAATTGCTTTTCTATGTCCATCCGATAATTCCGGAAACCCATATGCCCATCCCTCTTCCGTCCTGTGGGCCGTAGAGGTGTCAATGATTTTAACCTGTTCATTTTCCACAAGGCTTACCGATTCTCTTGCGGCAGCATCCGGCAGACACAAGAAAGTAATGTCCGAAGCATTGATTAATCTCTTTCTTTCCTCCGTATCCTTTCTAAGCTCCTTGGATATGGTCAATAATTCAATATCATCACGCACCTGAAAGCGTTCGTGAATCCTTAATCCGGTAGTGCCTTCACTGCCATCAATAAAAATCTTTGTTTTCACAATTGTTTACCTCGCTAAATGTTCTTATTTTTCTATTTCTTTTGCTACAATTCTTTTATCATACTTCAAAATGAAGGGAAACTCAATATGAGAATGGATAAAGGAGGAGAAAAGTTTTATCATTTTGCTTAATTTTCTGGTGGAAGGCGGGGGATTTGGATAAGAGGACGCAGGTGCCGCTCTGTTATCGGGTTGTCTTCCGGGCACGCTTTCGCTCTGCAAAGACGCAGCGGTACTAACGCACCAAAGTACGGTGCGTAAGTGCCGGCGACTTTGCCAAGGCCCGGAAGACAACCCGATAACAGAGCGGCACCTGCTGGCTGTGGAAAGGCCTAGTTTATTTAGAAAAACTGATTGCCTTATTCTATCGAAATGACACGGAATGCTTTTAGCTCGCTTAAGAGGTATTTCAGTTTAAGATAAAACTTGCTTTATTTCTAAAAAGCTGAAAACCACACTAAGCTATTACCAAAGTCCGCAACCCCAGGCATTCCGATACCCAGCAGGAGCAGCCGGCTTGTATAGAAGTTTTCCAGGCCTTGATGAAGTCGCCGGTCCTTACGCACCGTACTTTGGTGCGTTAGTACCGCTGCGTCTTCATAGAGCGGGAGCGTGCCCGGAAAACTTCTATACAAGCCGGCTGCTCCTGCGTCCCCTATCCAATCTCCTTCCCTCACCTTGCATAATTATACATCTACTATGAATAATATGCAATATATTTTTTATTTTATGCACACCAAAGCAAATTCTCCCACATCTTTTATGCATAATTTTTCACTTGCAATCCCCCAAGCTTTGTTGTATATTTAAAAGGTAACTAAAGCAAACTAAGTTGGAGGATAATATTTATGAAAGAAAAAGTGATTTTAGCCTATTCAGGCGGATTAGACACTACAGCCATCATCCCATGGTTAAAGGAAAATTTTGACTATGAAGTAATCTGTGTATGTATCGACTGCGGGCAGGAAAGTGAATTGGACGGTCTGGAGGAAAGAGCAAAATTGAGCGGCGCTTCCAAGCTGTATATTGAAGATGTAGTAGATGAATTTTGCGATGAGTATGTAGTTCCCTGTGTACAGGCTCATGCTGTATATGAAAATAAATACTTATTAGGCACTTCTATGGCAAGACCTGTAATTGCCAAGAGACTTGTTGAAATTGCAAGGAAGGAAGGAGCTACCGCCATCTGCCACGGCGCTACCGGAAAAGGAAACGACCAGATTCGTTTTGAGCTTGGCATCAAAGCACTGGCTCCTGACTTAAAAATCATTGCTGCATGGAGAAACGACAAGTGGACCTTGGATTCCAGAGAATCAGAGATTGAATATTGCAAGGCCCATGGCATCGACCTTCCCTTTTCTGCTGACAATTCCTACAGCCGTGACAGAAACCTGTGGCACATCAGCCATGAAGGCTTAGAGCTTGAAGATCCGGCAAATGAACCGAATTTTGAGCATTTATTAGTTCTTGGCACCACTCCTGAAAAAGCTCCGGAGGAAGGGGAATATGTCACCATGACCTTTGAAGCAGGCGTCCCCAAATCCATTAACGGAAAAGCCATGAAGGTTTCCGATATCATCCGGGAATTAAACAGACTGGGCGGCAAGCACGGCATCGGTATTGTTGATATTGTAGAAAATCGTGTAGTAGGAATGAAATCCCGCGGAGTTTATGAAACACCGGGCGGAACCATCCTTTACGAAGCTCATCAGCAGTTGGAAGAGCTTATTTTAGACCGTGATACTTATCGGGAAAAAGAAGAGATGGGCAATAAGCTGGCTCAAATCGTATACGAAGGAAAGTGGTTCACTCCTCTTCGGGAAGCAACCCAGGCATTTATTGAATCCACTCAGAAATATGTTACCGGCGAAGTGAAATTCAAGCTTTATAAAGGAAACATTATAAAAGCCGGCACTACTTCTCCTTATACCTTATACAATGAGAGCATTGCTTCCTTTACAACAGGTGACTTATATGACCACCATGATGCAGAAGGCTTCATTAACTTATTTGGTCTTTCCTGCAAGGTACGTGCTATGAAAATGCAGGAAGCAGAGGGTAAATAATCTCTATGGATGTAATTTTAGTTCTGGTTGCTTATTTCATTCTCATAAATCTGGCAGGTTTCCTGCTGATGGGAATCGATAAATGGAAGGCCCGGAAACAGGCCTTCCGCATACCGGAAGCCACTTTATTTACAGTGGCAGTCATTGGCGGCAGTATCGGCTCCATTCTCGGTATGTTCACTTTCCATCACAAAACAAGGCATTGGTATTTCTTATATGGAATGCCCGCTATCCTGCTTTTGCAGATAGGACTTTTTTTCCTGCTGCAGTATCTGCCTGTTACCTTTGAAATCATGTAATTCCATTTCTCAAACAGGCATCATTTTATCGGACAAAGGAGATAAACCATGTATGTTGCGGTGATTGCAGAAAACATAGCAGACAGAAAGCATATGGAACGATTATTGGACCGGGTCAGCGATGCCATTATGGCTACAGCAGGCAATCTGTATATAGAATCCTTCGGGGATGCTGCCTCCATCGGGCCGGTAGCTCATAGATATAGTATGTTTTTTTTGGATTTTCAATCAGATATGCAGTTGATGAGAGAGATTATGGATAAATTGACAGACTGCTCCATTCCTTCAAATAAAATCATCATCTGTCAGCCGGAAGAATCCACCGCAATGCTTCCTGAATTCTCTGAAGAATATTTGACGGTGCAAAAGCCCCTCCGCATGGAACAGCTCATTCAGGTGGCTTTAAAGATTTATCAACAGGAGCTGGATGCCAAGGTGCCCACCATGGAAATTCGAAGCGAAGAACAGACAACTTATATTCCCATTTCCACCATCGTCTATGCCGAAGAGGAAGGGCATCAGGTCCACATTCATCTAATGGACGGCAATGGAATCTTTATGCTGGGAAATATTGTGGATTTTGCAAGAGAAGTGGACTTCTGCGGTGATTTTATCACTTATAAAAAGGGGTTTTCTTACAACAAGGCATTTGAAAAAAGCAAGTCTTCCGGTAAGGTTACTTTAACAACCGGAAAGACATTCCCTCTTTCCTTTTTTGATAAACGGCTTTTATAGATTTCCCATCCCTATTATACCGTAACAATCACCCCTCCGTCATTGGCATACATGCTGCTGATGCCTGCGGTATCTACTATCAGGATTTCCCTTACTGTCACTCTTTCTTCTAACAGTTGTTTCATATGCGCTGCTCTTTCCGGACAGTTGCAATGAGAAACCATTATTCTTGCTTCTTTTGGCTCTTTCATTTCAGATGTGACTTTGTCAGCAATCATATCCGCCATTTTCTGCAAAGCCTTTTTCATTCCTATACTTTGTCCCAGCTGCACAATAGTCCCTTCCTTTGTTGCGCCCATAATCGGCTTAATGCTCAAAGTGGATGCCACCAATGCCTTTACATTGGACAAACGTCCGTTTTTTCGAAGGGTTTCCAGATTATCCAGCACAAAATACGTATCCTGTTCATCCCGATAAGCCTCTGCCAGCTTTACGATTTCCTCAAAGCTCTTTCCTTCCTCAATCAGCTCCATGATCTTTAGCGCAATCTGAGTTTCTCCTACCGAAGCCGAACAGGAATTGATAATATGGATATTTTTTTCTCCATACTTTTCCTGATACAGATTCTTTCCAAGCACAGCGCTGTTATAGCTGCCGCTTAAATTGGAAGAAAGCGTTACCACATATACCTCTTCCGCTTCCGTTACATAAGCCTCCATATATCTTTCCGGCGAGGGACAAGCGGACTTGGGACATTCCGGACAGGCTGCAACTCTTTTTAAAAAATCCGCCTGTTCAAAGCTTTCATCATCCCAGGTACGGTATTCTCCTACTTGCAGCTCTAAAGGTACTACTTCTATTCTTTCATCCTTTTTTAATTCCGCTGTTAAATCTCCACAGCTGTCTATTACGATTTTGTATCTCATAACTTTTCTCCTGGCATCATATAGTTTTCATTACTACTTATCATAGCACATCGGATACTATTTGAAAAGGGGGAGCTTTATTTTTTCTTCTCAAACATTTACCTTGCGTCTCTCCACCCCATCTATTATAATCAGACTAGTTAGTCTCCACTTTAATAAACAAAAAGGAAGAATCCTCACATGATTGCATTAGAAATCACAAATAAAAAACAATTCATGAACAAGCTTTTAAACAGTGAAGCCTTTGACACCTTTTACATGGAAGAGGCCTCCATTACTACCTATAATGAATTTATTATCCATGGAAGAATCCAAAAAGACTTTTATACAAAAGAAGAGCTGGAGGAAACTCCAGCCCTTACAAATGAATTTTCTCTATGGAAAGAACTCCGCCCCCTCTGCTTTTCCCTGATTCGCGGCAGCCACACGCCTATCCGCTTCAAGCTTGTGCTTCATGTAGGCGACCGCTTTTTGGAAAAGCTGCTGTCTGATCCGCTTCTTACCCTGGATCCGGCCCTTGTAAAAAGCCTGCACCTGATCGTCAAATACGAAACGGGAAAATTAACCTGTATTACCGGCACAGCCTTTCATACTTTCGTATTGGATAAATCCTTAGACAATATTTGGGACAGTGCCTTAAAAAAATCATTTTCTTCCATGAATATCGAATTTGAAGAAGTCTGACCTTCCATCAATCCTTCATTTTTGGATTAAAAATCAGGCTGGCAATATAGCCAAATATTAAAGCAGCTGAGCAGCCTACGGCACCAGCCTTGAAGCCTCCCTGGAAAATACCGATGAATCCCGCTTCATCCACCGCTTCCTTTACTCCCTTCATCAGCACATTGCCAAACCCTACCAAAGGTACGCTGGCCCCTGCGCCTGCAAATTCCACAAAAGGCTCGTATAAGCTTACAGCACTGAGCACAGCGCCCAAACAAACCAACAGCACCATAATCCTTCCCGGCATCATCTTTGTTTTCTCCATTAGTATCTGGACAAGGGCACAAATCAATCCCCCTACCCAAAAGGCATTTACATAAGACATTATATCCATTTTCTCAATCCTTTCCCTTTCTTTCCGCTTATCCTTCCACCTGTCTTCTTCGTTCCTTTCAAGCTTTCTCTTTTCCTTATGACAGATAGGTCTGGAAACAAAAATAGCAGGTATCTCTACCTACTATTTTCTACACTTTGTATTTTCTTATTCCTGCTTTAAGCAATTATTCTCCTAAATAGCCTATGATTTCCACCTCGCACAAAACATTTTTCGGAAGGGTCTTCACTGCCACACAGCTTCTTGCCGGCTTTTCGGTAAAATAGCTGCCATACACTTCGTTAAAAGCTCCAAAATCATCCATATCCGCCAAAAAGCAAGTAGTCTTTACTACTTTTTCAAATGTCGTTCCTGCTTCCTCTAGGATTGCCTGAATATTTTTCATGACCTGAGTAGCCTGAACGGTAATATCTCCTTCTGCAATTTCTCCAGTCTCCGGTATAATAGGCACCTGACCTGATGCAAACAGGAAATGATCTACGATAATTCCCTGAGAATAGGGTCCGATTGCTGCCGGAGCCTTTTTCGTACTAATTTTTTTGAACATTTTCTTGTCCTCCTGAAATATTTATTTATCCTCCAAAAAGCTAACTGTCACATAAAAGCCTCTTTCATTCTGTTTTATGTCAACCACAGTTCCCTCTTTGGATTTTAATCGTTCTCGAAAAGGAATATTGGCGGACATTGCCAGAGACGGATCAATGGTATAATAGTAGCTGCTTGGAAGAACTCCTTCCGTTACAGTTACCTTCTGTCCTGTCTCTAAAAGACCCTGCCGCTCCATTTTAAATTCCATCTCCCGCATCCTCATCCATCTCCTTGCCATAATCTAAGGAATCACTTATTCTCTACTTTCTTATTTAACTCCTCTCTTTCAAGCAAAGCCACGAACACTTCCACCACATGCGGGTCGAACTGGGTTCCGGCACAGGCCTTTAACTCATCAATAGCCGCCTGCTCCGGCATGGCTGTATGATAAGGCCGGTTATGTACCATAACATCATGAGAATCTACTGCCGAAATGACCCGTGCAAGAAGGGGAATCTCTTCTCCCTTTAAGCCATTTGGATATCCGGTTCCGTCCCACTTTTCATGGTGGGATAAAATGCAATCCGCAATTTCCGCAAGCTCCGGGGAGCTTTTGGCGATTCGATAGCCCTTTACGGTATGCTGCTGCATGATTTTTCTTTCTTCTTCATTAAGCTTGCCTTTTTTTACAAGCACGTTGTGGGGAATTGCAACCTTTCCGATATCATGGAGCACTGCCAGAAGCTCTAATTTAGCAATGTCTGAATCGCTAAGCCCCATTTCCCTGCCTAACCGGGCTGCCATTTCCCTTGTTCGTTCCACATGCTCTTCCGTTTCATAATCACTTTCGCTCAAGGTCTGTTTCAGGGAGTCTACCAGTGCCCTGCTGGCAGAAGTATCCCGAAGCATTTTCTTATTCCGCATACTGCTTCTGGCATTTAAAAATGCCTTATCCACAGAGATTGTCTCGTCTGTCTTTTCTGAAACACCATACTCTAATGTAACCGGATTCTCCGAAGAAACCTTTTCCATCTCTTTCTTAATCTTCTCACAGGCAGTAATTGCTTTCTCCTGGGGCATCACTTCAAATACTACTGCAATATCTCCTCCATCCATTTTTGCAATAAAGTTTTCTTTCCCAATGAATTTTTTTAATATGGAGGTCAACGCAAGCATGACCTGATCCCCATATTCGGTTCCATAGCTGTCATTCATCATCTGCAGATTATTCACATTAAAAACAGCTATCGTAACAGGCCAGTATTTCCTGTCCTCCCATTGGGGCACTTGATTGAGGAAGCTTCTCTTATTGAAGAAACCGGTAAGCCTGTCATAGGTTATGGATCTTTCTAATGCAAAATAAGCTTCCTTTACCGTTGTAATATCATAAAATACAAAACTGGAGCCTACCACTTTTCCCTTATCCTTCATGCAGCTGTATTTACACTGATAGATTTTCTTTCCCCGGTCTGTTTTCAGCTCGTACTCGAATTCTTTATCCTCCAGCACATTCGTCACTTCACTGATTCCGGCATATTCCATGAACTTCCCTCTGGTCAAAGGCTTTCCATTCTCCGTGTTTCTCCTTCTGAAAACCTTCTCTGGAATCAAATCCTTCATATGCACTGTGTAGTCTGCAAGAATCCCTTCATAGTCAAACAATATGACAGGCTCCGACAAATAATCTAAAATTACACCTCTCGTTATCGCTTTATTCACTACACTTTGATAAGTGAAAATGTCAAAATACAACAAAATTCCTAAAAGTCCATAAGCAAGCACTGAAAAATCTGTCCTTGACTGATAGATTTCCAAAAAATAAAAACAATTGGTGACTATTGCTATAAAAAGCCCCAGCCAAATACAATAGAACCGTTTCCAGTACACCCTGGGCGTGTAGATACACTTTAATACCAGAAGAAAAACGGAAAATGCCACAATTGCTATAATCAGAAGCAAATGCCCATGAAAGGGTGCCTTTGGCAGATAGCTTAAGATAATCTTATTTCCCAAGTCCAATTTTGTATAATCAAATGCTTCATTATTAAAGGGATTGCTCAAAAGCGAAATTCCATCCAGGGCCACAAAGGTATACAGGAATATCCGCAAAAGCAGCGGAAACTTCTCCTGCCATTCAAAATATTCCAGTACATAGTCCAAAAAGAACAATACAAGCAGATCCAGCATAAACATGGACAAGCTGTTTCCGATTTTCATGATAAGCAAATTCTCCGTCATGAAATTTATCGTATAAAAAATAATCAGACAAAAAACGGCCCCCATCATATGTTGGAGTTTCATTCCTACGCTATTATTCCTGCGGCTTACTTTTACAATGATAAGCGCCACTATAAAGGCAACAATTGCGTATATGCTTAGGATAATTTCCTGCACAATTCTTCCTCCTTTTTACACAAACATCTTTCTTCATTATATCTGATTTTTTGCTAAAAAGGAAGAGAGATTTGGCACTTTTCCAAAGAATGCGCAGCAGTCTCGCCTGCACTCCCCTTTCACTTTCTCCGGTAAATCCGAATGATATTTTTTCAAACAGCCATGTATCCTATAATACATGCATATAAATTCCTTAAATTCCTTCTAATACAACACAATGGGCAATTCCCGGCACTGTATTGCCCTCTTGAAAGCTTCTTTTGCTAAGAAGCGCACCAGTGGGTACGAAAAGCACCTTCTTCCAGATTCCTTCCTCTATTTTCTTTAAAATATAAGCCGATAGAGTAACCGCCGCACAACCGCATCCGGAACCTCCTGCATTGGTATTTTGTGTTTTTGGGTCAAATATTTCAATGCCGCAGTCCATATGCTGTGAAGAAATATCCACCCCTTTTGCCTGCAGCAAATCCAGCAAAGCTTCCTTTCCAACTGTTCCCAGGTCTCCCGTTATGATTTTATCATATTCTTCCGGCTTTCTTTGAAAATCCTTTAAATTGGCATGAATGGCATCTGCTGCTGCCGGAGCCATAGTACAGCCCATATTGAAGCTGTCCTTTAATCCAAAATCCACGATTTTTCCTGTTGTTATCCCAGTAATTTTAGCTCTTGGCTTCTGTCCCGGAGTGCTGGATAAGATAAAAGCGCCGCTTCCGGTTACCGTCCAGCTGGCGGTAAGGGGCCTCTGTCCCCCATATTCCAGAGGAAACCGGAATTCTTTTTCTGCACTTGCAAAATGACTTGAAGTGACACAGATTACGTTTCCTGCAAATCCCCCTCCAATCGTCATTGCGCCAAGGCTTAAGGATTCCCCACAGGTTGAGCAGGCGCCGAACAGCCCAAAAAAAGGAATCTCAAAATCTGCCACGCCAAAGCAGCTGGCCACCTCCTGGCCTAACAGATCACCTGCCAGCAGGTAACGGATATCCTCTTTTTTCATTCCGGCTTTTCCGATAGCCAGACTTACCGCTTCCTTCTGCAAAGTGCTTTCCGCCTCTTCCCAGTTTTTTGCCCCGAAAAGCCCGTCACTGCCAATCATGTCAAAGAGAGCGCCTAACGGTCCCTCTCCTTCCTTTTTTCCCACTATGGAGGCGGAAGCCCTTATATAAATCGGCATGGGAAGCTTTATGCTTTGTTTCCCCTGCTGAAAAATTGCTGTCTGTACCTCTTCCTTGCCCAAGATATCTCCTCCTTTTCTTCCCGACCTGCATCGGGAACTTCCTTTTTTCTTAATAGGTTTTCCTTATATGTACTTTTTATACATTGCGCCTGCTTCCTTTTTTCTGTATAATGAATCATAGATGACCAAGGAGGAGATTTCATGATGAAAACACGAAGAAAAGCACTTTCTATCCTATTATGCTTCTGCATCTTCGTATGCAGCATAGCTTCCAGCTTTACCAGTCATGCACGTATAAGCATCCATGACCTATTGAAAAACGGACTGTTTGGAAATACACTTTCGGAAAATTCCTTATCCGAAAACGGGCTTTCCGATAATTCCCTTTCAGAAGACAGTCTTTCCGATAATTCCTTGTCAGAAGATGCTGTGCCCGAAGAGGACCTGATGGAATATGCTTTATCCGGAGAGGCTCTTTCGGAAAATGCCATACCCGAAGATACCATATCGGAAAACACAGTATCCGAAGATGCCATATCAGAAAATACCTCTTTACCGGATCAGAGAGCAGGCGCTTCTTCCTCCTTAAATGCAACAAAAAAGAAAAGTTATACCATTACTTATGAATATAACGGTGGTTACTTACAGGAAACTACAAACCCTAACACCGGGGAAACTTATAATCCCACGACGTATAAGTCAAACAGCTCTGAATTTACCTTTGCAAGCCCTGTCAAAAAGGGCGCCTACTTTGGCGGATGGTTTTCTGATCCTTCTTTCACCCTGCCCATATCCGGTGTTACAAAGGATACTTCCGGGGATTTGATTGTCTATGCCAAATGGACATCTGCTGCCCCAGCCAATGCACCGACCTTAAAATCCGCAAAGAACTCCAGCAAAGGAAAAGCAGTTGTGAAGTACTCTACCGTAAAGGACACGGCAGGCTGCGAACTGTACTATACTTATACAAAGAGCTTTAAAACAAATGTACATACGATTTCCCTGAAAAACACCACTTCCTCCCGCACGTTCACAAATCTGCTGAAGGATAAGACCTACTATTTCAGAATGCGTTCTTACAATATTGATTCCACAGGAGAAAAGTGCTACAGCCCGTATTCTGCTGTAATCTCCTGCAAGATAAAGAAGGGCGTAACCCAATATACAGCAAAAAGCAATTCCGCTACCCTGAAAAGCTGCAAGGTTTCCAAGGGGAAAAACCTATATGTGAAAGCAAAAGTACCAAAAAGACTAAAGAGCGGCGATGATTTCTATTATCTGGTAACGGTAGACCCTAACAGCCAAAAAGTATTAAAGATGATAGATAAATGTGAAAAAACCACTACGATTACTTTTACTCTTCCTCTCAGGAAAGAGGATGGCACGAATCTGATTCAGGGAAAATATGCCATTGCTGTAAAATCAAAAGGGAAATACAAACTGATCAGCAAGACCTCTTATTTGACTAATCCGGAAGCTGCTGCTTCTTATACTGCCGCTTTCCCGAAAACTACTTCCAAAAAAGGTCTGCAGGGCAGTCTGGATACTTCCCTTGGAGTCCAGCATACCTTTATCAACATCGATTTAAATGAAGTTATCATCCCTGGCGGAACGCCTAACTATGTGTACAACGGGAAATCCTATTGCTTCAATGATATTTACGGCAGCTACATTTCCAATGCAAACAAGCTTGGAATGACTGTAACCGGACAGTTTATGATTACATGGAGCTCTGCCAATAAAAATTTAATCCTGAAAAGCGCCCGTTCCGGTGGTCATACATATTATGCACTGAATACAGAAACGAAAGCTGCAAGAGAAACTCTGGAAGCTGCCTTTGCCTTCCTGGCAGAGAGATATTCCCAAAAAGACTGCCATCTGGACAATTGGATTTTAGGAAACGAAGTGAACATTCATAATGTCTGGTATTATGCAGGCAATATTTCCCGTGCCAAATTTATCAAGACCTATGCCAACACCTTCCGCGTCATGTATTATGCGGTAAAAAGCAATTATAAAAATGCAAGAGTATACATATGTCTGGATCATACTTGGTCCGACAGGCATGGGGACTGGGGAGCAAGACCATTTATGGATGCTTTCCATACAGAAATCAAGTCCCAGCAGAAAAATATTCAATGGAACTTGGCTTTCCATGCCTATCCTTCCATTTTGACCTCTGCCGCCACATGGAATGACCAATATGTATCCAATAATGACAGTAGCGAATTTGTTTCTCCCAAAAACCTGACTGTCCTGACCAACTATGTTAAGAAACACTTTGGCAGCAAGACCCGGATTATTTTATCCGAGCAGGGCTTTACTTCTACCAGCGGCTATTCTGTTCAATGTGCAGCACTTGCCTATACTTATTACAAAGCAGAATTCAATACTATGATTGACTCTGTAATTTTCCGCTCCGATTATGATGCTGCCGGGGAGCTTGCCCAGGGACTTGCCTTTGGCCTGTGCGACATATACGGAAACAAAAAACCGGCTTATGATGTATTTAAGTACATGGATACTCCTAAGGCAAAAACTTATACAAATAAGTATTTAAAGACCATTGGAGTTTCCAGCTGGAAAAAGGTTGCCCCTAAATATACTTTGACACGGTTTAAGAAGAATGTCCGATAGCAGCAGCTAAGAAAAAATGAATGATTTTGCATATAAGAGGCAGTAGCTGAATCTATCGCCTCTTATTGTATGCAGAAAGGATTGTTTGCTGTTTTACAGGGGATCATGTTGTTTACCACCAGCCGAATAAAGTGCCGAACCAGTATATTAAGCCTAGCACCCAGCTTGTAAAAATCCCATACAAAATTACCGGACCGGCTATGGTAAAGATTTTTGCACCGATTCCAAAGACCTGTCCTTCCTTCTTAAACTCAATGGCAGGAGCTGCTACAGAATTGGCAAAACCAGTAATAGGCACCAAAGCTCCCGCTCCTGCAAAGCTGGCAATTCCAGGATAGATATTCAGACCGGTCAACAGGACACTTAACAGTACCAGCAGCAAGGAACACCAGCTTCCGGCTGTCACCTGATCGATTCCAAGACTTTCACAATAATTGAGTATTCCCTGGCCTATGACGCAGATAATGCCGCCTACCAGAAATGCCTTTGCCATCTGCAGCCCTAAGTTCTTGGTAGGGGTTACGGTTTTCACATATTCCTTATACTGCTCCTTTGTTTCTTCATCATTATGCTTCATATTTTTTAATTCTTCCATTCCCAAACCTCCATGCTTCCTTCACGGCTTTTCTTAGCCTGCTTCTAATTTGTTTCCCTATTATATTAACCGCCAAACAAATATACCTGGTTAGCAAAATAAAGTAAGGACCCTGCCAGTTTTCCAACGGCCACTACTAAAATAGCAATTCCCAATCCTTTCCTGAAAGAAATCCTTCTGGCAAAAATAGGAATGGAATCCAGCATTTCTGCAATGGCAAGAGCCAGACATCCTTCAAAAACACCGGCAAAGAATCCATAGAAGCAGAGTATTACATTTCCAATCAGCTTCCACGTATGTGCATTTATAATTCCATGCTTTACAATCCAGCTTCCAATTGGCAGCGCTTCATGAAAGATGCTAAAAAGAATGCCCAATAATACGCCAAAAACCACCATTTCCTCATACAGGAATATTTTATCTGCCGTATGGCTTTTTCCGGCAAATCTCGGCACCAGTCCCACAGAAATCAGCACGGTAAACACGCCTCCTGCCACAAAGAATCCGGCACATATTCCAAACAATGCTAAAATCAGATATCTAATTAACATCAATGGATTTTCCCTCTCTGTTCCACGTTTCAATCAACGTTGTATTTACATCATCCTCATAGGTCTTCATAGCCACCTCAATAGGCGTAGGATCTTTGGTGATCCGTCTTCCCCCTATATGATTAAAGAATAGGATGATGCCTGCTGCAAGACCGATGGAATAGGAAACCTCTAACAATGTATAGCCATTAGACGGCTGTCCCATGATCATTTCATACAGCTTGGAAAACAAATCATTGATTCCGATATCATTATGAAATGCCATAATCGTAAAAGCCGTTCCCAAAAGGCTGACACAGGAAACAAATATGATTTTGATGATTGCGCTAATCTGCACTTTTCTTCTGGGCGCTACATATTCCACTAAAATATCGGTTTCTCCCAGATTTTCAATGGTCAGGGTAGGATAGATTTCCTGCAGCTTTTCAATTATTTTCAAAATGCAGATGACCTGCCTTTTCTCTTTATCCTTATGAAACTGCAGTACCTTTACTGCTTTCGCCCTGCTTAGCACATGCTTGTCCGTACAAGTCATTTTTGCAATATCCGATAGGAAAACAGCCTCTTTATTGACTTCCACGTCCCGTTCCGCTTTGATATATAGTATTTCTCCTGCCATAAAAAAAAACTCCTCATCTATTAACGTTCTGCTAATAGTATGAAGAGTTTTTGTTAAAATTATGTATTTGATTTCTTTCTCAAACACTAATCATTTCGTATTGCTGCTAAAGGACTCAGCTTCATGGCCCTTAAGGACGGGAAGAAGCCGGCTGCCATACCTACTAAAATGGCAAAGCCGATTGCCAGCCCCGCCAGCCAGACAGGAATATGGGAAAGCTGCATATTCATAATGTTCTTTACCACCATGTTGATAATGGCGGAAATACAGTAGCTTAACACAATGCCTACAGCACCGCCGATCAATCCGATAAATCCTGCTTCCATCAGGAATAATGCCTGAATATTTCTTAAATCGCAGCCCAATACCTTCATAATACCGATTTCCTTTGTCCTTTCATAAATAGACATCATCATCGTATTGGCAATACTGATAGCCGCTACCAGCATGGATACGGCTCCGATTCCTCCAAGCACAGCCTGAATATATCCAAACTGCCGTTGCTGGGACTGCACCCATTCCGCATTGCTTTCTGCCTGATAACCTAATTCCACAATGCTTTTCTGCACATCGGATACGTTATCAATATTATCTACATTTACATAGATGCTGCTATAATACAATTCTTTATAAGGCTTCCCTGAAGAAGTGGTAGGCTGTCCCGGAATGGCCTTATTCTTAAATATTTTTTTGAGCTGTTTGGTCAATTCTTCAATATCACAATATATGTTCCAGCTATGCTGTCCGTAATCCTCCGGTCCTCCCGCTATCACTCCGCAAGTATCCACCAGATACTTTTTGGGAGGTGTCACAGGCGTTCCGCTCTCGGAAGACATTCCGTCATCATATTTGCTATTCCAGTAAGCCTCCGCATCAAATATAATAAAAATCGTATCATTCATCAAATCAATATCCGGCACTTCTCCGGTTTCCCAATAAGAGCCGCCCCCCTTACTGTTATAGAATTCGTTGATTACCTGATTTCCATATAGGAACTGAAGCACTCCGGCATCCTTCTGGGGAAGCGTCCCTTCCTTCACTTCAATGTTCATTTTGCTCAAGGCTTCTACGGTCATTCCCATTACGTTCATATAGGTATTTTCATAACTGCCATACCTTCCGATTGCATTAATATTCAATACCGGAGAAACGATCTGCACATGCTCAATTTCGGCAATGGCTTCTACCAGCTCATCCGTAAGCTGTCTATCTGTATTGTCGTCACTGATATCGCTGGAATAATCAGGATATACGGTAATGGTAGTCAGTCCCCCATTCTCTTCAATCTCTTTCATCATAGACCTGTTCAGTCCAAGTCCCAAAGAAATCATAACTACAATGGAGGCTGTACCGATTACCACGCCAAGGACGGTCAATATGGTCCGCATCTTCCTTTTTAAGAGGTTGCTGCTGCTCATTCTCCATAAATCTACAAATCTCATGAGTTACGCTCCTTACTCATCCTGGTCTTCCTGCTCGTTTTCCACCTCGGAAAGCAAATCCTCCAGATCTTCATTTAATTCTGCCTGACTCTTTTTCTTTTTCTTCATTTTGATAAATACGATAATGCCTGCTACTGCAAGAATGATAATCACCAGAACAATTACGATAATAAGCCATTTCGGATTGCTTTTCTCCTCTTCCTCCATGCCTTCCATCATATCATAGTCCATCATACCGCCCATCATATCTTCCTGCACAAAAAGAGTAAGCTCCTTTTCTACCTCTGTTCTATTTCCTGCTTCATCTTCATAAGAGATTACCGCCTTTATAATTCCTTCATCCATGGTGGGCTGGGCTCCGGTGACCATAGAATCCACATTCCCGGTTCCGCCTGATTCAATCTTTCCAAGAAAAGCATCCCCGCCGGAAACACTGTCCCCCACAAATGCCACCTGAACATTGTAAAGCGTTGTTTTTCCCGTGTTATAGATGCTAAACATTACGTTGGATTCGCTTCCCACGCTAATGCTTTCCGGCATGACCTCTATAGAACTTACATCGAACTTTGCCACCTGCTTGATTGGTATGGATACATTAGAGGAAGACGAATATTGGTTATTCTGAGAATCCTCGTATTCCGATTTTACCTCCAACACATAAGGCTTTTGAGCCAGATCGGCCTTAGCCGTCATCTCAATCTTAATATCCGCACTCTGCTGGGCCCCAATGCTGTCCATAAAAACCGTACTGGAGCCTGATGTGGGCAGAAAAGCAGAATAGGTAGTATCCTCATCCCTTCCTTCACTAACTGCCTCCAGAGAGAACATGACGTTATTTACGGCTGTCCTTTTCGATGTATTTTGCACATGAATCGTCAGATTAAAAGTATCGCCGGCATATACTTCCTTCGGGTCCGTTTCAAAGCCTGTTACGATGATTCTCGGATTGGAGGATTTCTCTCCTTCGGAAGTATCCAGGGAACCGCTTCCCGGCGCTCCCTTTGCATTGATATAAGTATAAAGGTTTGCAGTTTCTATGGAGTTATTTCTATAGTAGGATACATTGAACTCCAGCCTGTAATATCCGGTCAATACATCATCCCTTAATACCAGATCCCATTCCACTTCCCGGCGGTTTGCATAGGCCACATCCTTATTGGGACTTGGTGGAATATAATCCACGCACTGCACCAGTCCTACTGTATCCAGACGGAAAGGCCACTCCTCTGCTCTCGTGGATACGGTTGGCGTAATTACCAGATTGGTAACCGTTTCCACGCCCATATTATAAATCGGCAGAATTACATGCACCTTTTGCCCATAGCTGGCAGTGGGAGTGGGAACACAGTCCCCTACTATTAAAAATTCACTGGTAGAGCTGACACGCTCTTCCAGATTGCCCGAATCGTCATCCGGTTCCTTTCCATCCTCACCGGAGACATTTTCACTGCTGCCTTTTTGTTCTGCTTCATCTTCCAAAGTGCCTGCCCCCTGGTTCGTTTCCCCACTTGACTCTTCCGGATTCTCTGTAGCGGCATGTACATCCACCGGTTCTGCCGTTGCCAGATATAAAGCACACAGCATTAAAATCCCTAATCTCTTTAACTTATCCAATAAACCCTTTCTCATGTTCTTACGCTCCTGTTTCTTCCTAAATCTGTTTTATTCGTCCACTTGTTCTTTAAGCTCTTTTCTTGGGCCTTCAATCTTAATGATTTTTCCGTCTCGAATGTGAAAAATCCGGTCTGCAAAGCTTGCAAGATGATTGTCATGGGTAACCATGACAAGCGTCTGATTCTGCTCCCTTATTACCCGTTTCATCAGATTCATCACTTCTTCGGAAGTATTGGAATCCAGATTTCCGGTAGGCTCGTCCGCAAAAATAATTTCCGGATTTACTACCAGCGCTCTTGCCACACCTACTCTTTGCTGCTGTCCGCCGGACATCTGATTGGGCTTATGCTTTTTATGCTTTTTCAGATTTACCAGATTCAGCACCTTATCCGCCCTGGCAAGCCTGGTTTCCTTGTCCATGCCCTGAAAGGTAAGAGGCAGCGCCACATTTTCCAACGCATTCATAGTTCCTAAAAGATTAAAGGACTGGAAAATAAACCCGATATGCTCTCTTCGAAACTTTACAAGCTGATTTTCATTTTTCTTTTCCATATGTTCTCCGGCAATGATGATTTCACCCTTAGTAGGCTTTTCCAAACCGGCAAGCATATTTAACAGAGTAGACTTTCCAGAGCCCGATGTACCTACAATAGCACAGAATTCTCCCTTATAAATGGAAAAATCCACGCCATTCAATGCCCGTACCTTGCTGTCGCCTACCCGATAAATTTTATATAGGTCCTTTACCTGAATAACAGCTTTTCTTTTTTCTTCTGCCATTCTTTCTCCCTTTCCCTTTGCGTCCGATTTCCTGTCTTATCATAGCACAAACTAATACGATTGTCAGTAGTTCTTTGCTATCTTTTTCTTATTTATTTCTTAAAATAATGCCAATTCCTCTCATTTATACCACAATATATGACAAAAAACACTTTCCATACCACTAAATCATGAAATATGGAAAGCGTAGTTTCTGTCAATATTCTTTGTTGTCTTGTTATTTTTTTGCATTTTCAACGATAAACTCCATCACTTTTTCATATAACATATCGCTGATGGTAGTCAATTTATCGTTATCCGCTTCAAATTCCTCCACACTGTCATACTCATATTCTTCTGCCATTTCCTTCACGGCTTTCTTGTATTCTTTTTCTGTTACGCCCAGATTTTCTTTGTCAATGACAGCCTGACATACGAGAATCAGCTTAATGCTGTCTTCTGCCATTGTCCTGCTTTCTTCTTCAAATTCTTCCTCTGTAGTCTCCATGAACATTTCCAAAAAGTCCCCATAGCTTATTCCATACATTTCCGCATAGGATTCATATTCTTCAATCAGCGCTTCCCGATAGGCAGTAACATCATCCTCCACCAGCTCAAAGGTGCTGTTGCTTATGATTTCCTCTATCAGCGCTTCCCGGGCCTCTTCCTCTGCAGATTCCTTCCCGCTTTCTATCAGGATTTCTTTGGTTCCTTCCCTGAAAGCTTCGATAGTTTCATAATCCAGATTTTCCTTCACAAATTCATCGGTAAGCTCCGGCTCCACATATTCTTCAATTTGGTTTAAGGTAATTTCAAAGGTTACATTTTGACCAGCTGCTTCCTCATCATAATAATCCTCCGGGAACACCAGATCCACAGTAACGGTATCTCCCACATTCTTCCCTATGATTGCCTCGTCAAAGCCTTCTATCATCTCGCCGTCCCCAAGGGTCAGATCGTAGCTGTCCGAACTTCCATCTTCAAATTCTTCTCCATCTATAGTTCCTGTGAAAGTGATATTTACCGTATCCCCCTCTTCTGCTACCGTCTTATCCAGCTTTTCATAAGTTCCGTACCAGGATAACTCCATTTCCATTTCTTCCTCTACCTCTTCATCCGTAACCGTTACTTCTTCCAGATTATAAGTGAGTCCTGTATACTGGGCAAGCTCTGTAACCTTACTTTCTAAGCTGGCATCCATGGTCGTATATGTTTCATTGCTCCCGCAAGCGGTGAAAACCATTGTCAAGCCTATGAGTGCTGTTGCAAATATTATTTTTTTCTTCATTTTTCATTCCTTTTCCCTTATATTTTATTTTTTCTATCTTATCCGAAAATATGTATTTTGGCAAGTCAGTACTATTGTAAAAAAGGAGTGTGTCCAATATGTGGCAGTTTTGTGATGAATTTGTGTCCTGTTGTAACCATTCAGCCCTTCTGGAAGAAGGAGTGCACTTTGGAAGTGGAAGGCATGGAGCCGGCAGCGTTATAGTAGTCTTTCAGGCCTTGACAAAGTCGCCAGCACTTACGCACCGTATTTAGGTGCGTTAGTACTGCTGCGTCTTTGTAGAGCGCAAGCGTGCCTGAAAGACTACTATAACGCTGCCGGCTCCATGCCTTCCACTTCCAGACGAGCTGAACTGTTACGTCCTGTCATCCAATGCTTTTTCCGCTGCATCTAAGGAGGAATATCCATACAAAAGCACCGTATTTCTTACCGTATCCCGAATCAGGTTTTCCCCTCTCCTTGCATAATCTGCAACAAAAGCACCGTAAAGGCTCAGGGTCCTGTCTGAATAAGTGGAAATCTCCCCCCTTAAATAAGTTTCGGAAGAAGTATTATAAAGACTATCCTCTCCAGTATGGACACTTCTCCCCTGACTGGCAAGGAGGGGATAAGCCTTGGCAAACTCCTCATCCCAGCCTACCTCTATTGCCACGATTGCCTCAATAATCGCTTTCTTTTCCGGTGATATTATCGGAAACTGCTCCTTTATCCTTTCAAACTCTTCCGGGGCAGTGGATTCCATCATGCGCCCGTATTTTTCTGTAATCAGATTCCATCCTCTTTCATTGGCATCCAGAAAATCCTGGATAAAGCTCTCTAAAAGCTCCTCCGTCCAGGTTAGATACTGGCTTCTTCTCATTACCTGAAAGGTCAGGAAATTATTCTGGCAGTCTGCTCTTCCCCCTTCATTTTCCACCTTATCAAATGCCTTCCACTCCAGCAGGATCAATTGATCGATCAGCTCCTCTTTGGATAGTGTCTCATTTGCTGTTTCTTTCATACGGAATGCCTCCTCTATCTATAAATTTCACTTACATGATGCTCCAGATAATTGTCATCGCCTGTTGCCAGCCCTTCTTCCTTTAACTTTTCCAAAAGCACTGTACAAATCTTTTCCACAATAAGCGACTTTTCATCTTTTTCATTGATTTTTCCCAAAAGCTCATCCTCCTGAATGCCTATCCATGCTTCTTCCTGAGAGGGAAGCAGAGAAAGCTTCTCTAATAGCTTTCCGATTTCACTGCCCCAGGAAAGCTCCTTCATTCCTTTGTGCATCCATTTATAGTAAGGAGCGTAGCTTTTGTTTAACAGATATACCATAGCCATCACATGCTTTATGAATTCGCCCATTGCGATTTCCCCGGTAACCAAATCTCCCCGAAGCATCATGCGGCCATAATTGTATTGTCCCGATTGCGATATATGCACCGCTTCCTCTGCAAGCCTGGAATGCCAGAATTCTTTTGGATAATAGGACAACAGCTTTTCCCTTATGATGGAAAATCCATTGGGAGCATCTTTAAAAACGGCGCCGTTCGTAGCTGCTGCCAGCCGATATTCCTCCACTGCCGCCCATTCCTCCAGACTCTCCGGTATAACCGGAATTCCAAGAAGTCTTTTATAAAAAGAACCTATTTTGAACACCCCTACCCTTCCTCTGCCCTGGGCAGTAGATATTCTGATCATCCCTTTGTATATGGGGGGAAGCTGCTCATAGGCTTCCTGAAGTTCTTTTCCGATTTCCTCATACAAGGCATCTGTAATCCAGATGCAAAAACCCGGTCCGAAATCATGGTCTCTGGACACTTCATCATCAAACCTAAAGCAATCAGAGCCTTCTCCAACAAGCCCGATGGTCATTTGGGGAAAATACTCCGGAAACCTCTCCAAAAGCATGGGCTTACCTACTTGTTCATAATATTCCCTGGATAAATCCATGCCGTTTTCCGGCACCTGGATTCCCAGCTTATGATATACTTCCCTCAGACGGTTGCCGGCATCCTGACAGGCCTTTGTGATTCCTGTATTTTCATAGATAGATAAAAGCGCCTTTTCATAATAATCAGCCGCTGACTCATATGCTTCCTTACGAAAGGAAAGTTCCCCCAGTATGGATAATAATGCCCCATAATGATAGTCCTTTCCTCCCTCTTCCCTAAAAATTTCTTCCGCCATTTTCCCATATTTTTCCGCCTGCATAAGGCTCTGGGAAGCATCTTTGGCTTCCCCTGCCTCCTTTAGGAAGCAGGCTGCCAGATTCGTATAAGTGGTTGCCAACTCGATCCTGCCCTGGATGCCGAATTTTTCTATAATGGGAAGGGCCCTATTTAAAAGCTCTACAGACTTTTGATATTCGCCTTTTTCCTCATATACAAGGCTCATATTGTTATAAAGCCCTGCATAACGATAATCATCCTTCTCCAGATTCCCTTCGTAAATGGCTTCCACTTCCCGATAATACTCCATTGCTTCCAACAATCTGCCCGCTGCCCTGTTTGCTGTGGCAACATTCAAAAGAGTCGTGGCGTAGGGCACGGTTCCCTCTAATTCGCACATCTGCATAAAGGAAAGAATCTGATTGCAGTAAAACATGCTTTTTTCATGCTGTCTCATGCTCCGGTAAAATCCAATCAATTCATTCACAATCGTAATGACGCTGGAAGCATCTCCCAACTCCATGGCATGTTTTAAATGCTCCTGCAGATAAGGCTCTACCTTTTCCATTTCCTTTTTGGCAAATAACCGGTCCAGACCAGCCAATATTTCCTTTATTTCCATATTGCTTTCTCCCACTTCACCTGTTCATCGGGCTTTTGTCACAAGCCCTCTGTCAGTTTCAGTGTAGCATATTTTTTTCGCTCTATCCAGTCATTCAGTCAGATTTTTCATCCATATACGCTTTTTAAATATAGCCATGGAAATAAGCAGCCGTATGACCTCTTCCAGGGACAAAATGAAATATACCAGGTAAACAGGCAGATGGAATACAAATGCCGTCAACAATCCAAGAGGAACCCCAAAGACCCATGTACCAATCAAATCAATTACAAGGATGATATTGGTTTTTCCACCGCTTCTGATAACGCCTCCCCCCAGAATCATATTGCAGACCTTGGCAAATAATACGGCTGAAAAAGCAAACAAAATATAAATCGTAATTTCCTTAACCTCTTTCTCCACCTTGAATATCTGCACATATAAGGGAGCCAGCAGAGATAACAGAATGCCTAACAAAACAGAACCCCAAAAACCAATCTTCATAAGTATTTTAGAGGTTTTATAAGCCTCCTCATATTCATTCTTTCCAAGTCTTGTACCCACCATGACGATTGCTGCCGAAGATACTCCGCTAAACAGACCTACAAACAAACCCTGCAGAGGTCCCGTAAGAGTCATTGCAGCCATCTCCCGGGTTCCCAGCCTTCCATAAATCACGGCATAAATATTTTCTCCCAGACTCCATAAAAATTCATTGACTAAAATAGGTATCACCATCAGAAAAATCTTCTTTATATCCTCTTTCTTCCAAGTAATGACAGGGTTCAGTGAAAGCCCCTTTTCCTTATTTTTTCGCACAAGAAAGAAAAGCATGAGCAATGCTTCCACAAATCTTGCAGACAACGTAGCAATTGCCGCTCCTTTTAATTCAAGTCTGGGAAAAATCCCTATGCCAAAAATCAAAAAGTAATTTCCTATAATATTCAACCCCATGGAACAGATGCTTCCATACAAAGGTATCCTGCTTTCCTGAATGGTTCTGAACAATGCCGAACATAAGGTAGTAATCGTCATAGGCAGAAAGCTTAAAGAAATAATTCTTAAGTATCCTGCTGCTGCCATGCAGGCATTTATGTCCTTTGTATAAAGTCCCATGATTGTTTCCGGTATCAAGAAGGAAGGAATCATAAAAAGCAGCACTACCATAAGCGCCAGATACAGATTGGCGAAAAAACTGGTATTTACGCCTTTTTTCTTATCACCTCCATAATACTGTGCAATGAGAATGGACGCTACTGCTGCCACTGCCGAAACAGTAACCGAGCATAATCCGCAGAATTTTGCAGAAAGCCCGCTGCCTGCTATGCTGACTGTCCCTAGCTGCCCTACCATAATCTGATCTATAAAATTATAAGAAGACTGAAAAATACATTGGACAGTAATGGGCAGCGCAATTTGAAAAAGCTCCTGATATTGAAAAGATTTCTGTTCTTCCATATTTGCCTCCTATAGGTTCCTTTTCCTAGTATGTTAACAGAAATCCCTTCTATTTCAATAGGTTAACCGCATAACCTCTCACAAATTATAATCATATATTTTGTGCACTTTTTTCAATATCCTGCTTCCGCTTATTTACTTTCCTTCCGCTCCATTACACTTTCCCTTATTACTAAAGAAACCGGAAGAATCTCCTTTTTTGCCTGCCCCTTATGCGCAATCAATTCATCCAGCATCTTTACAGCCATCCTTGCCCTTTCCTCTACATCCTGCCTTACGGTAGTCAGCCTTGGGCGCACGCATTCTGCTGTGGGAACATCATCAAAGCCTATGATTGAAAGCTCCTTTGGTACTTGGATTCCTTCATCTATACAATAGTTCATAAATTCAATAGCATATACGTCAGATGCGCAAAATGCAGCGCTAAATCTCCCTATTTCTTTTTTTAATCCATGAAAATACGCATGTCTTTCCTCTCTGTCCATAGGAAGCAGTTTGAAATGCCCTTCCTGCAAGGATATGCCCCGCTCCGTAAATGCCCTCTTCATTCCCATGTATCTTTCATGGTCTCCGGATAAATCATTATCAGATAAAAACATGACCCTTGTATGTCCCATGTCAAGCAAATAATTCCCCACCTGATATCCGCCATCCTCATTATCGATTCCAAGATCCGAATATCGCTTTGTTTCCTTGGAATAGCCGTCTATTACAAGAAAAGGAATCCTCATTTTATTCCTTAAACTGTCATAATCCATTTCACAATATCCAATTAAAATCAGACCTGCCATGTTCCACATGGAAGCATACTGTACAATTTTTTCTATTTCCTTCTCTTCCTTCAGCATAAGAAAGTAGCCATATTGATTTAAATATTTGGACAATCCGTTTAACAGCGCTGCTACAAAAGGGTCTCTTAGCATCTGGTGGTTATATTTCTTATCATTTGATAACACCACGCATATGATCTTGGAACTGTTCTGAGCCAGTAGTACAGCTGCCATATTGGGAATATATCCGCTTTCTTCTAAAGTTTTCTGAACCTTTTCAACGGTTCTTTGGGATATCTTTTTTGTTTTTCCATGAATGACATTGGAAACCGTTGCAGTACTTACTCCAATCTGCTGGGCAATATCCTTAATACGGATTCGTTCCTCTGATTGCTTTTCCTCTGTTTTCATTTTGCCGCCCCCTGCTTATTTTAACGAAAGAATAGCACAATCCTTTCAAAATGTACAGAGTTTGGAATACAGGCAGATTCTGGCATATAACCGTTCAGCCCGTCTGGGAGGGAGCGTGCACTTGGAAGGCATGACAGCACGGATTTGTTTTTCTTTTCCTCTGCCATACCAAAAAAGAAGAATCGATTTTCCAAAGCCTCTGCCTTTTCAATCGATTCTTCCCTGCAACACATCTATCCATATATGGTAATACAAAAACTACTTTTAGAAATAGGAATTAAAATAGCTGTTAAACAAGCTTCCAAAACTGTTTGCGCTATATCCTCCGTAACTGTTATAACCCAAATAGCTGCTTCCATAAGGACTATTGGAAGCGTATTTATTGCCGGATAAGCTGGAAGCTGCACTGGATTCCACATAAATGCTCTTCACGGAAGCCTGCCCTGCAAAGGAAGACGTACCCTGAAATACTTTCTTCATATCATCTATGCTGGCTTCTTTTAACACACTCTGATTTACACTTAAAGTTCCATCCGTTGATGCGGTAATTCCAATCTTGCTTAAGGCATCCTTATGAATCACTGTCTGGGTAGCAAATTGTTTTCCGTAAATACTCTGAATGCTTCCCCCAACCTTTTTCATGTTAGTAAGCATAGAATTATAATTCTCTACGAACTGGTTAATCTCATATACTGCCTCTTTTGTATTTCCAGTAGCTTCCGCCTTGCCAAACACAGAATCTTCTCCTGTCTGATTCAATGTTTCCGCATGGTTTCTGACACCTTCTGCTCCGGACTTTATGTAATTATATGCCATCTTATCATAATAGCTGGTAATGTTATTGTATGTTTTATAATTGCTGCCATACCGACTCAGATTTGTACCATAGCTTCCATACGTGCTGGCGATTTTCGTTCCGAACATGGAAGAGGTACGGCTCGCACCATAAAGAGAGCTTAAAAAGCTATTGCTGCTTCCCCCATACAGAGAGCTTAAATAGCTGCTGCTTCCTCCATACATATAGCCCAAAAGAGAAGAATTTAATCCTGACACTCTCATTTATCATCCATCCTTTCCATAAATTATTTTCCTTTTATCAAGCTTCTTGATTAGTATATCGAAAAAATGCAGTAGAAATAAAGCGCTTTGTAATGAAGCATTCTTTTTTTGTAACGAATAATGCGAAGCTTTTCCAGGACCGTTGTTGCTATCTCATTTTGTAAATTATCAAAAGAATGGATACGATTATATAACAGCTAAATCACTCAAATGCCTTCCATTCAAAACCTTCATCACCATGATCAATCTCTTCTTCAGCCAGCAAAACTTCCCCTGTAACAGCATCAAAGTCTATATGCGCAAAGTTTCCATTTGGAGAAATTCCAATCACCTCAAGAAAAATCTTGGACTCATCGGGTTTATCAACCAAAGAGGCATAAGACATTTTAAAATTATATCCGGATACCCAATCCACTTCGTTATTTGGGTCTCCGCCTTTTAACCCCATTTCCTGTGCCTTTTTTACCGCCTCCCGGGCAGTTAATTGTATTTCATTTAAATCCAGTAATCCTGTATTGCCATTGCTGTCAAAATGTTCAACATTTATCACTTCTCCATCTGCAACCAAAATACTGACATAATTTTCTGCTTCATTTGCAAAATTAACATACCACCACTCCCGTCTGCCATCTTCTCCTGCATTTATATCCGGATTTTGATCATTGTCATAACTATGCACTTCTGTCAACTGGAGATTATCATAATATTTTGCTGCTTCTTCCATTCCTATTGAGACAGCTTCTTCCATTGACATTTCAATTTTATTTTCATTACTTTCTGCATTCTCTGTTCCATCTTCTTTAACAGACTCTATATGTTCGCTTATTATCTCTTCTTTGTTTTCCTCTACTGAGCTTTCCCGTGCACAGGCAGTCAAGGTTATGGCAAGTAAAATAAAACCTGCCATAACTTGAACTCCCCTTAGTATGCTCAATAGATTGCCCTTCTCTAAGCAATCCTTATTGATCATATTTTTCCTCCATATCAGATTGAATTAGTAATAATAGTAATAACTTACCGTTTTTACACCATAATTGATTGCTGCGTTATAATTGGTGCTATTATTTAAGCCAAAATATATGTCAATCCAAAATTTAGTGCGGTTTGATGGATTTCCTCTGTCTTCTACAACAAATGAAGAATACTTGGTCCCCTTTACAGTTACATCCTTAGTCATATAAATTGTTGTACCAAGTTTTACGGTGCTGCTTGATGTACTTCCTGTTTTATTTGTAACATTAATATGCATAGCACACATACCAAGCGCCGGAGTCTTTCCGCTGGCAGTCTTTGCTCCGGATGCTGCAACATAAGCTGTGGAATCCTGATTTTTCTTGCTAACTTTTGTAGAACTTGTTCCTGATGCAGCTCTTTCAAGGGGGCTTATGGATTCAACAGCCTCCGATTCCATAGTATTCGGTTTGCTTGTCACCAAATTAGAAAAAGGTGATGCCTTTTCCGCATTCTTTCCTTCTTCAATGGCTTCTTTCAGGGCATAGGGATTCACGCCGTTTTCCTCTGCAAGCTGCTCAACATCTACCACATTGCCTCCAATATCAACCTTCAGGTCTGTTCCATCTGCCGCAAATGCAGTGGCGCTCATTGCTATTGCTAAAAAGGCTGCTGTTACTGCTGTAGCAAGTCTTTTTCCTTTAATGGTTCTTCTCTTCATAGTAATTACCTTCCTTTCATAAATGTGTTTTCATTTTTTCCTTTGTCCTGCAGGATATTGTAAAATCAATGACTCAAGGGGATATGGATTTGCTTTTTCTTGATATAGAAATGCCGGGAATGAATGGCATTTATGTTGGAAATGAGTTGAAGAAAAGAAATCGTAATATTATTATTTTCATTGTTACCTCTTATTCCGAATATTTGGATGAAGCCATGCGTTTCCATGTATTTCGTTACTTATCTAAGCCCTTGGATAAGCAGCGCTTTTTTCGTAACGTGAAGGATGCCATTGACTTATATAGCAGTATAAATCAAAAGCTGCCTATTGAAACCAGACAGGGAGTACATACCATGTCTGTATCATCTATTATTGCAGTTGAAGGACAGAGGCGAAAAGTCATTGTACACACAATACAAGGGGATTATGAATCCATACATAACATGCAATACTGGTTCCATACTCTTCCAAAAAATCGATTTATTCAGACACATAGAAGCTTCATAATCAACTTTGAGCATGTATCAGATTTTGACCATACCCTGATCCACTTGGATGAAGGGCGGTTGAATGCTTATCTCACAAGAAGAAAGTATAGTTCCTTTAAGGAAGCTTATCTCCTATATTTAGAAAGCACGAGGTAACTGAAATGGAAAATGCAATCTGTTACTTTTTCAGTTTTTTTGTAGAAGCTATTATTCTTTGGCAGTACGCATCAAATCTTTTTGTTGAAAAACGCCAGATAAAAGAAAAAGCATTCCTATTGACATGCCTGTATTCATTTTTATTCATAGTGTCACTATTGGAACTAAAATGGTTAAATGCTGTTTTATATCTTATAGCAAATTTTTCTTATTTTATCACCCAGTACAGGTTGAAATGGTTTTCTGCATTATTTCATTCTTCCATGCTAACTGCTGTTATGAGTATGTGCGAATTAATCTTATATGGTATCATTTCACGTTATTCACCCCATTTTTTTGCAGAAACCGTATACTTTCGAAACCTTGCCATTCTTACTATTTTCAGCAAAATTATGTTTTTTGCTATCATATACGTTCTTATCTGCTTCATGAAAGGGAAACAAAGCAATGGAACACAACAGGATATTTCCGCATTTTTACTTGGATTTATCCCCATAACATCAGTCTTTGTCATGCTTACTTTCACCAGCATTGGCGAAACCGTTGCCCTTTCCCCCACATTAGACTGGATGCTCATACTAAGCGCCATGTTCCTTTTGGATATTAATCTGCTTGTATTCGGTTTAAACCAATATAACCAGAAAAAAAATGAAGAATATATTGAAATGCAGCTTTTACTCCAAAAGGAGTCTGATTTCGCAGAATATTATAAAATACTGCTCTCTCAAAATGATAACCAAAACATTTTAATCCATGACATAAAAAAACATCTTCAATCCATTGATTTACTGAATGAGAAGCATGATTATAATAAGGTGTCTTCCTACATACAACAACTTCTACTGTCCTCAGACTTAAAAGATGTTTCTAAATTATGCAATCACGAGCTGCTTAACTCAATCCTCTGCCGGTACCAAAAACAGTGTAACGATCTGCATATTTCTTTCCTGACAGATATTAGAAAGGATACTGTGTTTTTTATGAATGACATAGATTTAACATCATTGTTTTGCAATTTGCTAGACAATTCCATAGAAGCCTGTAAGAACATCCCGGAAGCCTTTATTGAAATAAACATTCACAAAAGAAAAAAGACACCATTCGTAGTTATCACCATTATAAATTCCTGCTGTAAAAACCCCTTTTCTGACCAACATGCTTTTCAAGCCCAAAAACTGGTCACCAATAAATCCGATAAAAGGAAACATGGATTTGGCATGAAAAGCATCCACAAGGTGGTCAATAAATATCATGGAGATATACAAATGTATTTTATGGACAGTTCATTCACCTTTCACACCATCATAACCCTAAAGCAGTTAAACAATACTATGGAACCGTATCTATATTCTTAGCATCTCTTTTGCCCTTCCCTGAAGCATAGCTGTTACAATAAAGAACCGGTCTTCCACCCGATATTCTATTTTTCCAAAATATTTTTCCGCACACTTCTGCATGTTTTTCAGCCCATAGCCATGATAGGATTTTTCTTTTTTCGTGGTGTGAAATGTTTGTCCCTCCTGATCATACGCAAGGTCCCCGGAAAAAGAATTTTTGATTTCCAAAAAGAACATATTTCCTTTTACAAAAGAGCTGATTTCCAGATACCCCGAATCCTCTTCACATTTTTCCAATGCCTCTGCCGCATTTTCCAATCCATTGTTTAACAGGATGCTTAGGTCAAACCCATCAATGTGCAAGGCAGACGGATAAATAAAATCGCATTTGATGACAGCCCCCATTCTTTCTGCCTTTCGCAGATAACGATTGACAACTGTATCAGTAACTGGATTGCCCGTCTTATATTTCATATCCAGTTCTTCCAATGAGGTGCATAATCCGTTTAAGTAACTCTCTAAAGCCTTTTTTGTATCCTTAGAAAGTCTTTTTTCACTCCCCATCAACCCTTCAATATCCGCCACATAATTTTTCATATCATGCTTCATGCCCCGCATTCCTTCATAGAGCCGTTCCATTTCCTGTACATGCTCCTCCATTTCCAAAAGCCGTTCCTCGTACAGGAACAGGGCATGATTTTCCTCCTGTTCTTTTTTCAGCCTGTTCCATAAGTAAACACTGCTGAAAATGGAAAGAATGCCAAGCAGGGCTATAAATGGTGTCAACAGATTCAGTTCTGGATTTTCATCCAACAGATAAATATACTCCGTTTCCTTATAGGAAAACAAAATGCTTCTTAAAAACAGACAGAAGCAAAATCCAATCACAGAAGAAAGCATGAGAAACAAAAATTCCCATCTGCTGATTTTTTCTCCCCGAAAGGAAAAGCTCTGGATAAACCTTCGATACAGCCACCATTGCACCAATAAATAAACTATTATAAACAAAGTATTCCATATAATTTCAAGCATGATTATGGACTTTATACTCTGTTCTATGCTTACAATGTCTTCCTGCTGAATACGAGACTCCAATAGACGGAGTATAAACTGAAAAACAAAGTTTCCTGGCACATACAGGATGAACCGAACCAGTTCCCCTATGGCATAGTAAGTAAATACCAGATAAAAGGAAAGCTTTTTTGCACGATTTCCATAATAACATCCAAAGAAAAGCGAGGCAAAAAGGCTGACCAGCAACAGCGTTATCGTCTGCTTACTATTTATCAGATGGCCGCTTTCTCCCAATACAAAAGCTTTTAACCAAGGAATATAGGAAAACAACATATAAATCAAAACATACTGGAAAATCAACAGATGCTTTTTCCTTTTTTCAACAAAAGCAGGGTCCCTTTGGACCCTGCCTGCAATGCTTACCATTTGATAAAGCAGATAACCTTTTACCAGATATTCTCCTGAATCCATCAGAAAATAAAAAATTTCTTTCATATTTCCCCTTACTTTCTTAAATAGTCCATGTAAGTACTGACAAATTCCGGATATTTTTGTTTGGAAAGAAAAATGCTTTCTCCGTTTTTCAAAAAAATATTGGAGGCATCGTAGCCTTCGATTTCTTCCAAGTTAACTAAAAATCCTCTATGACAGCGATAGAAAGAACTTCCAAGCTGCTTTGCCATATCATCCATTTTTCCGTAAAACTCCAGAACCTCTTTTTTCGTATGGAGAATAATCTTCCTTCCGCTATTTTCTCCGTAAAGAATCTGGGAGAGAGGAACCTTCCGATAACCGGTCCCAATCTTAACCAGATAAAATCCCTGCTCTTTTTCCCGTTCCTTATATGCTTTTCTAAATACCTGCAACAGCTTTTCTTTGGAAAGGGGTTTTAATAAATAATGAAATGCTTCTACGTCAAATGCATCAAACACATATTCCTTACAGGCTGTTATGAAGATAATGAGCGACTTGGAATATTCCCTGAGCCTCTTAGCTGTTTCAATGCCATTCAGCTTACCCATGCTGATATCTAAAAAAATGATATCATAGGATGCTCTTTTTTCCAACAATTCTTCTCCTGTGGAAAAGGTATGTATTTCACAGGAAAACTCTTTCTTGATCCAATCCGTAATTTGCTCTCTTACCCTTTTGCTGTCATCACAGACCGCTACCCTTACCATGTGCTCTGCTCGTCCCTTCGTACTGCTGCTTATTCTATCCCCTGCCGTTTGGGACTATCCGCTTACCGGATATCCACATCCACCAGCAGACCTTTCATATCTTCGTCCAGCAAATCGGCAGAGCGCTTGATTTCATCAATTTTTTCCGCCATTTCACTCTGCTGCTCCACTGTCTCATGCAGCTTTTCCGTTTGCTCCTCTGCAGCTTCTTTTTCTTCTTTGATATTTTCCAGCTTTTCTTCCTGCTCTTCTTTCTCTTCTGCCGCTTTTTCTGCCTGTTCCACTTTTTCTTCCAATTCTTCCTGTACGTGTTCCATGGCATCTTTGCGCAAAAGGGCAATGATTTCCTTGCTGGCTGCATCCAATACCTGCTCAGCCTCTTCCGTAGCATCTGCCATCGTATAGGTTCTTCCTAGCAGAGCCTGCTTAATAGCTCTAATGCTGCTGCTTTCCGCACCTATTTCCAAAAGAGCATCATCATAAATCTTGTTCCAATCCTCCGTCTGGTCATTTAACTCTTTCAGTCTTTCATCATATTCCTTATTGCTTCCCGGCTTATACTCATCCGTAATCCCGTACATTTCTGCAAGCTCCTCTTTTGCCTGCTTCAAATATTGAAGCTGACCGCCTGCTTCCTTTGCCGTTTCCAACAGCTCCTGCTGATGCTGCTGGCTGTTTCGAATGGACTGGGTGCTCACATCATCCCGTTCAATCTGATCCGAAACAATCTTGGCCGCTTCTTTTCTTGCCAGAGCCTTCTTTTTCTGAATCGTTTCGGAAATATTCCCTTTTAGATTGCCTGCAAATATCGTATTACTGGAAGAAGACGTATTCTGCTTTTCCTTTTCCCATGCCTTCTGGGAAGCCCCGTTCCTTCCTATATAGCCAAACCTGTTTTCCTGATTGCCTGCAAATATTGCAACTGATTGTCCTTTTATTCCGCTCATATTCTCCACCTTCCCTGGTTCCTTTTGGTATCCATACCTGATTTTTGTTTTCTTATGATAATATATCGGCTACTTCCCTCATTTTCTAAACAAAATGTAATGAAAGTCGAGAAAAATGTAACGAAATTACCGTTTCTGAAACCGCTGGCAGCAAACAACTAAACGGTCAGTTCTTTTCGCATATGAATCAAGATTTTCTTTTCCAGCCTGCTTACCTGTACCTGACTCACACCCAGCTTTTTTGCCACCTCTGTCTGTGTCTTATCCTGAAAATAGCGCAGGGTAATGATTTCCCGTTCTTTTTCATCCAAATCCTCCAATAGCTTTGTAAGCATCATATGATTCAGTAATTTTTCCTTTTCATTTTCTTTATCCGCTATCTGGTCTACCAGATAGATTTCACTTCCATCTGATTGATATACCGGCTTGTAAATGGATTCCACTTCGGAATTGGCCTCAAGCGCCAGTACGATTTCCTCTTTTGAAAGGGAAGTGGCATCCGCTAATTCCTCTAAGGTAGCGCACCTTCCTTCCTCATGGGATATCCGTTCCTCCGCCTGGCGGATGCGGTAGCCGTTCTCCTTTAGGCTCCTGGATACCTTTACAAGCCCGTCATCCCTTAAAAAGCGCTTGATTTCCCCCATAATAAGCGGAACTGCATAAGTGGAAAACTGCACGCCGTAATCCACGTCAAACTTATCTATGGCTTTGATAAGCCCAATAGTACCTATTTGGAATAAGTCTTCCATATCATAGCCTCTTCCTGCAAATCTTTTTACAATATGCCGGACCAATCCCAGATTTTCCTGAACCAGTACATCTCTTGCCTCTTTATCTCCCTGTTTTGCCTGTGATATGAGATGTAATCTTTGATCCATATGTTATTCCTCATCCACTTTCCTTGGACTGTATCCGCACTTTTTTTCCATTCTTACTATGGTGCCTTTGCCCAAAGCGCTGTCCACAAAAAGCCTGTCCATAAAAGCTTCCATAAAAGCAAATCCCATGCCGGAACGTTCTAACTCAGGCTTTGTAGTAAAGAGAGGCTCCATTGCCTGTTTAATATTTTCAATTCCGACTCCCGTATCCTTTATCTCAATAGATATGGTATCCTTTTCAATGGTGCAGCTTATGTATACTTTTGGAATCGGATGCTCTTCCGGTTCTTTATCCTGACATAAAATCGTTTCATAGCCCAATCCATATCCATGTATGATACAATTGGTAACAGCTTCTGATACGGCAGTTTTCACATCCTCCACTTCTTCCAGAGTGGGGTTTAATGAGGTTAAAAATGCTGACACCGCCACCCTTGCAAAGCCTTCGTTTTCAGGCAGGGCATCAAACTCCAGTTTCATTTCTTTTTTCATAATTTAGTCCTTTCCATTTCCTATATCCTATTTTTCATACTTAAATGCATATCGTTTTCATTTCCTCCATCACCTATTCCAGCCACTCAATCATATCTGCCAGTCCCGATAATAAAAGAATCTTCCGAATTCTCTCCCCTGCATTGGCAATCAATATCTTTCCGCCAAAACAGGATACCTTTTTATACCTTCCTACTATCATCCCGATGCCTGAGCTGTCCATGAACTTCGTATGCTCAAAGTCAAATACAATATGCTCTATGCTTTCATCAAGCAGATACTTGTCCGCATGCTGCCTGACATATGCCGCCTGATGATGATCCAGCTCCTCCGGAATCTTCACGATCAGATAGTTGTCTACAATTTGAAACTCTTCTTCCAAGACTCTTTCTTCCACCTTTTTTCCTCCTCTTTTCGACTTTTTTTGCATGAAAAAAGAAGACATAGCTTAGTATGTCCTCTTTTGTGCTTTTCATACTTCTTTTTTCCTATTCTTCCAAATAACTTTCTGCCTTTTTTGCACTTTCTGAATTAGGGAACAGCTCAATAACCTGCTTATAAATTTCAGTTGCCTTTTCCGTATCCTCCGCCATCCGATAAGCCTGTGCTAACTGGTATAGCGTCTGGCTCTTTGTCTTATCAAAATACCATGCTTTTTCCAGGCTTTCTACAGCCTTCGTATAATCATTCTGATTCACTGCCAGCGTCCCTTCCGAATAATACATTTCCGCAATAGAAGGACCCACCGCTTCCATCAACATATTGTATAACTGCTTATAGGCTTCCGTAGCCTCCCCTTCCAGATATTCCTCATCCACCTGTACCAAAAGCCCGCCTATGGTTTCTTTGTCAGAGGAATCCTTCATGTAGGCCATTGCTGCCTTCATCAGGCTGTCTGATGCCTCAATGGCGCCGTTAGAGCCTGTAAAGGAATTGATTTGCTCTTTTAGGTCGCTATTTTCATCGGTCAGTGCACTTACCCGCTGCTCCAGATCGGTAATCGTAGCTGTTTTGGCATCCGAAGTATCGCCCAGACTTTTTACTTCTTCCTGATAGCTTACCCGAACCGCCTGAATCCTGGCAGGCAGAATTAAAAACCAGCAGACTGCCAGACCAATCATAAGGCCAATCATAAGATTCAAAACGGTAGAACCCACCACCGGCTCCTTGGTATTTAAAGGCTGGATAATAGTCTCATTGCCGCTTTGATAGACAATGGCATTTTCCGGCGCTGCCTTCTTTTTCTTTTGCGTGGGGGTATTACCCGTCTCTTCCTCCTGCATCTTCTTTACTTCTTTTAGATATCGAAGTGTCGTCGTGTTGTTGGCATCAATCTTCTGACACCTTAACAATTCCCGCTTTGCCTTTTCCCATTCCTCGGACTGCATATAAAGGAGCGCTAAAAGCTGCCTGCCCCGAAGCATATTAGGATTTAAGGACAGAACCTTTTTTAACTGGATCACTGCAAGGTCCAGACTCCCCTGATTACAGTATTCCAACACTTTATTGTATTTTCTTGCAGCCTGATTGATGGATTCCAGCCTTGTGGCATTTTCCTGTACTGCATTGATATAATCATCTGCTATATTTTTATTGGGACGGAAATTCTTGCTGATGACCCATTCGCTCAATGCAGCCACCACATCTCCCATTTCAAAATAAACCAGCCCCAGCAAATTTCTTGCTTCTATATGATGCTTATTAAACTTCAGGCTTTGCCTTAAGCTTACTACCGCTCCGGATAAATCCCGGACATTCGCTTTATCTAATCCGTCATTGTAATAACGGTTGGAAATATGCATAATCTTCTTGTATAAACTAACATCTATGCCGCAACCCGTACAAAAGCTCTTTTCCGACAGGCTGCAGCCACAGTTAAAACATTTCATGGTGTCACCTATCCTATTCTTCTTCTTTGACCTCTCGTACCATACCTACTAACACATCCGCCATATCCGTTAAATCCTGATTATATATTGCATCCTCTGCGTCTTCAATTTCCAGACTTGGGTGAAATTTCTTTAATTCTTCTTCGAAGTTGATCATTTTACTTCCTCCTGCCTTAACAGGGACAATACATCTCCTGCCAAATATAATGAACCCGCCGCAAATACCATATCCTCTTTTCCTTTTTCCAAAAGGGCATGGTGCATCCCCTCTTCTACAGTGGGAAAAAAGCGGATATCGGCTTCCCGGCAGACTGAAAAATTCTTTTTTAGCTCTTCCAAAGACAGACCTCTTTTATCCTTCATGGATACTACAATTATCTTTTGGAATAACCGGGTATCTGTCAATGCTTTTATCATGCTCCTGTAATCTTTGTCGGAAACTACGGAAAACAGCAAAATCCGCTTTCCTGTACAGGACATCCTGCCTACCGTATCCAAAAATGCCAACATGCCATCTTCATTGTGGGCGCCGTCCACGTAGATTCCTTCCGCAGCTTCTTCCATACGCCCTTCCCATCTGGTATGCAAAACTGCTTCCTGCAGCCGCTCCATATGAATCTGCTCCCCGGTCCTGATACACTCATAGGCTCTGAGAGCCAGTGAAATATTTTCCACCTGATAGAGAGCACAAGCGGGCACAATAAAAGTAACATAATCATAATACCTAGATTTATATGAAAAATCAATGCTTTTATTCTTAAAATTTTTGATAATATAAGAGTCCTCTTCCAATCCCTCCATGGGACATCCCATTTTCCACGCTCTCTTTTCCACTATCCGGGCAGTATCCCTGTATTTTTTCAAATAGACCACAGGCGCTCCCTCTTTTAAAATACCAGCCTTTTCTCCAGCGATTTCCGGCTTTGTTGCGCCCAGATACTGGCAATGATCCAAACCAATCCTTGTAATCACAGTAACTATCGGTTTCTCAATCACATTTGTGGCATCCAGCCTGCCTCCAAGTCCGGTTTCCAGAATCACATATTCTACCCGGTTCTTTTCAAAAATACACATGGCAATGAGAAACAGCATTTCAAAAAAGGTAGGGTGCGCTGTCTCCTTTGACAGCTTATCTATCAGACTCTTTACTTTTTCAAAACCTGACAGGAATTCTTCCCTGGTGACGATTTCTCCATTGATACGGATTCTCTCATTCATGGAAATCAGATGGGGGGAAGTGAACATTCCTACCCTTTTCCCGTCTGAAAGCAGGAAGCTGTTCAAATATGCGCAAACCGAACCTTTTCCATTCGTTCCTGCCACATGGATGATTTTCTTATGGAGGGCAGGACTGCCCAGTTCAGCCAGCAGTCTTTTTGTATGATTCAAATCATTCTTTTTCGTAAATTTGGGTATATTATAAATATATGCTTCCGCTTTTTCATATGCGGAAGCATCGTAAGTTTCATTCATCTGTTTTCTCCGAAATAAAGCATTAGCAATTGCTAACTATTCTCTGTATTTTCCGGTCATTACTCTTTCCGATTGACAGGGCTTTTTTAATGTTTTACAATCACGCTGCCTGCAATCATGCCTGAAATATTTCTGTATTCCATATAACAGGTCGTGTTCTGGACTGTCATCTGGCAGTTCCCGATGCAGATGACGCTTCCTTTATGAAGATTTCCATCAATACGTATAGTAGCATTATGGGTTTTTTCAATCTGGGCAGCATATCTTGCTTCTGCCTCTTTGATATCCTCAACTTTTAAAAGCAGTTCCTCCTTCTGCTTTTTCAGGCTCTCGTACCTGGCCTTTGAGCTTTTCAAAAGCGTACCGCCCTTTGCCAGAACTGCTGACAGCCTGTGAAGCTCTGGCGCGATTCTCTCTGCCGCATCCTTAACCTCTACTTTCTTTTTTAATATTTCTCTGTACTTTTCTAAAATTTCCGATTCACAGCCGGCATGCACAATAGTTTTCACTTCTGATATATTGCCCAATTCTTCGCATTCTATTCCTATATCGCCATGAACATAACCGCCGATGATACAGCCCTTCTTTCCAGTCAGCATCACCTTTTCCCCGGCCCTTACTGTGGAATTCAAAATGCTGTTGGCGCGGACATTCCTGCCTGCCTGCACATCCGTGTGTTCAATAAAGTCCGCATAAATATCTCCTCTTGCTACCACTTTTCCCTTTTGGTTTCCCTGAATTCCGCGCTTTAAGACAATATCCTCTCCCGCAAATAAATTAGCAGCCTCTACCGTTCCTTCTATCGTAAGGGATTTTCCTGCCCTTATGGTAACTCCCGCTTCCACATTGCCGCTGATTACCACATCCCCGTAAAATTCTATTTTACCGGTAATCAAATCCACATCGCCATTTACCTGATGGACGTTGATTATATTGATTCTGCCGTCTTTATATTCTATTTTTCCTTCCATAGATGCTTCATATACATCCGGCTCCCTGGAGGAAAGGGTAATTCCCCTGCCGTTAAGAGGTGGCAGCTCCCTTACTGGTTCCACATGAATTTCATCGCCCCTCACATTGATTCCCGGCGTTCCAGGCACGGCATGGTGATATCTTGCTATCACTTCGCCCTTTCCCACATTGGAAATCACGCTCATGCTCTGATAATCCACCGTGCCATCTTCCCTGATTTCAGGCATCTTCACCGTATTTTCTATGTCTATGGCATATTCATAGAACCCATTTTTACCCGGCACAGGCAAAACAGCCTCCGCCACTTTAATTTCTCTTTCATACACCTGCTTTTTTGCCATGGCAGCAATGTTGGAAGAATGATACCCTGCCCTTACTTCATTTTTCTTAAGAAGCTCATAAATCTCCTGCTTCGTATAAGGGCTGCCATCTTCCTTTTTCGTAAGATACAGCCATGCCTGGCCATTGTCCTCCGTAATTCTTACGTAAGTGGAGGTTTCATCGTAAACGTCAAAAATGGCGCTTTCTACTCCCATGCCGATTTCATCCAACAATTTCAGCAAATCATTCTCTTTCATGAAGCCTCCCCCTTTGCCAGAAAATAAAATCATTAGCCAAAGCTAACTTCTTTCTATCTTAGCTGCTCCAGCCGTTCCACAACCTGATTCAACATCTGTGTATATGTTTCCAGTTTCTTTTTCTCTTCCGCTACCTTTGCTTCAGGCGCTTTGCTTATAAACTTTTCATTATTCAACATGCCTTGCGCACGTTTGATTTCTCCTTGAAGCCTTTGCTCTTCTTTTTCCAGCCGTTCGATTTCCTGAGCGATATCCACTAATTCCGCAAAGGGAATATACAAGGCAGCATCGGGAATCACTACGCTGACTGCATCTTCCCCAATCCCGCTCTTATCCTTCTGCATAATCACATCGGAAGCATATGCAAGGGGAGCAAAAAATACTTTTCCCGCCGTAAAAATATCCAATACTTCCTGCTTATCCGATACCACGAACACCTGGGCCTTTTTGCTTGGAGGCACATTCATGCCGGTTCTTGCATTTCGGATGCCCCGGACAGCCTCTTTCATCATTTCGATTTCTTTTTCTTCCTTCGTATAGCTTTTCTCTTCTATATATTCCGGCCATTTGGAAATCATGATAGATTCTTCTTCATTTTGCAGGGTGCAGAAGATTTCTTCTGTAATAAAAGGCATATATGGATGGAGCAGTTTCAATGCATCCAGCAAAACTGACTTTAACGTGGCAAGGGCCGCATTCTGGCTTTCCTTATTATCCGAATTGTAAAGTCTTGGCTTTACCATTTCAATGTACCAGTCACAAAACTCATCCCAAATAAAGTCATATACCTTTTGAACCGCAATGCCAAGCTCATAATTTTCCATATTGTCCGTTACTTCTTTTATCAGATTATTCAATTTGGAAATAATCCATTTGTCCACCGGCTCAAGATTAGCATCCTCTAACTTCGTTACTTCCTTTCCGTCCATATTCATCATAATGAAACGGGAGGCATTCCAAATCTTATTGGCAAAATTTCTGGAGGCTTCCACTCTTTCATAATAGAAACGCATATCATTCCCCGGTGCATTCCCGGTAATCAAAGTCAGCCTGAGGGCATCTGCGCCGTATTGGTCGATTATCTCCAAAGGATCAATGCCGTTTCCTAATGATTTGGACATCTTCCTGCCCTGGGAATCCCGAACCAGTCCATGGAACAATACAGTATGAAAAGGCTTTTCTCCCATCTGCTCAAAGCCTGAAAAAATCATGCGGATTACCCAGAAGAAAATAATATCATATCCGGTTACCAGCACATCAGTAGGATAGAAGTACTTTAAGTCTTCCGTCTGTTTTGGCCAGCCTAATGTGGAAAATGGCCAAAGCGCTGAGGAAAACCATGTGTCCAGCGTATCCGGGTCCTGGGTAAAATGGGTTTCGCCGCATTTAGGACATACATCCGGCATTCCTTTGGAAACTACTGTCTCCCCGCATTTATCGCAATAATATGCAGGAATCCTGTGTCCCCACCAAAGCTGTCTGGAAATACACCAATCCCGGATGTTGTCCGTCCAGTTAAAATAGGTTTTTTCCATTCTTTCCGGCACAAGGCGGATGTCTTTGGACTTCACGGCTTCTACTGCCGGCTTGATCAGCTCATCCATCTTTACGAACCACTGCTGCTTGATCATGGGTTCAATGGTGGTCTTACATCTGTCATGAGTGCCCACGTTATGCACATGGTCTTCTACCTTTACTAACAATCCCAGCTTTTTCAGATCCGCCAGAATGGCCTTCCTTGCCTCATAACGGTCAAGTCCTTCATATTGTCCTCCATTTCCGTTAATGGTGGCATCATCATTTAAAATATTGATTTCAGGCAGATTATGACGTTTTCCAACTTCAAAATCGTTGGGGTCGTGGGCAGGGGTAATCTTTACCACGCCAGTACCAAACTCCATATCTACATAAGCATCCGCCACAACCGGAATTTCCCTGTTTACCAGGGGAACTGTTACGGTCTTCCCAATCAGGTGCTTATATCTGTCATCATCGGGATGTACGGCTACTGCCGTATCTCCCAGCATAGTCTCCGGCCTTGTGGTGGCAAAGATCAAATAGTCATCGGTTCCTGCAATGGGATATTTGATGTGCCAGAAATGGCCTGCCTGTTCCTCGTATTCCACTTCTGCATCCGAAATGGAAGTATTGCATACCGGACACCAGTTAATAATACGGGAGCCTTTATATATCCAGCCCTTTTCATGCATTTTCACAAATACTTCTTCCACCGCCTCAGAACAGCCTTCATCCATGGTGAAACGTTCTCTGTCCCAGTCACAGGAAGAACCCATTTTCTTTAATTGTTCAATAATCCTTCCGCCGTATTCCTTTTTCCATTCCCAGGCACGTTCCAGAAAGCCTTCTCTTCCTAAATCTTCTTTATCGATGCCTTCTTCTTTTAATTTCTCTATAATTTTTACTTCCGTAGCAATGCTGGCATGGTCCGTTCCGGGCTGCCACAGTGCATTGTAGCCCTGCATTCTTTTAAAACGGATCAAGATATCCTGCATCGTATTGTCAAGGGCATGTCCCATGTGGAGCTGCCCCGTAATGTTTGGAGGCGGAATCACGATTGTAAACGGTTTTTTATGATAATCCACTTCTGCGTGGAAGTATTTCTTTTCCAGCCATTTCTGGTAAATTCTGTCCTCAAGTCCATGAGGATCATAGGTTTTTGCAAGTTCTTTGCTCATGTCATTCTTCTCCTTGTGATTGCTTCTTGAAAAGCCCCGATAGGTAGACTTTTCCTATTTAATTATAGTAGAGTTTGGGGGGATTGTCAATTTAGGTAAAGAAGCAGTTTCTGAAAAATGTAACAGTTCAGCCCGCCTGGAAGGGAGTGCATTTGGAAGCCGTGGAGCCGGCAGAGCATGTAGTAGTCTTTCAGGCCTTGGCAAAGTCGCCAGCACTTACGCACCGTATCTGGGTGCGTTAGTACTGTTGCGTCTTTGCAGAGCGAAAGCGTGCCTGAAAGACTACTACATGCTCTGCCGGCTCCACGGCTTCCAAATGCACTCCCTTCCAGGCGGGCTGAACTGTTAAAGAAAAACGGACATAAGAAACGGCATATCCTATAGCAGCCTTTTGGGTATGCTCTTGCTTTGCAAAAGCCATATAACTACTATCTGATATGCCATCTCCTGCCGGGAACCGAAAAGCTCCTGCCCATCAAGGAAGCTTAATGTCTCTCGATCCAATTCGCATGTTCCATAACTAAATCAAGCAGTTTATCTGCTGCCTTTGGGCTCATCTGCTTTATTTTGCGGCTGTCCCCTACCTCTTTGCCATTTTCATCATAAAAACCCACATTTGCCATGTAAACACCATTCAGCCTCACCCTGTTATAGAAAACGCTTTTTACTTTTGTTAAATCAATCTGTAAGTATCCTCTTGTAAATTCTTTCAATACCAATGTATTATCCGCTATGTATCCGGAATAATACATGTCTTTAAAGTCACATACGTGCTTTCCTTTGTAAATCATAAAAATCGTAAATAATGTTAAAAAATATATTATATTTTATAAGCTGATTTGTCAAGAAATACTATGTTGTTCCTTTTTTGAGAAATTCCAGCCTTGCCTTCATCTTTTTTATTCTTTCTGCATCAAACATTCCCGCTGTTTCTGCTGTACCCGGAAGCGTGATAATAACCACATCAGTACTTTGCAATTGCGCATCAACACTGTCTATTGTATATATTTCATCAAAAACCAAAAAGCCGTGGAACGTATACATGATGTGTTCCTTGTATGCTTCTGTGCAAGCCATAGAAAATTTCCCCTTTCCTCTACTGGAAATGGTGTCAACGGGTTACTTTATGCCAAAAAGATGCGGCAGCATTTTTACTGTTCTCCCCGTAACTGCCTATCAAAAAAATTATTGATGATATATCATTTTTTATTGTTAGGTGGTAATGTTTGCATGAGGGCAAAGAAAGATTCTGCTTTCCCAGTACTAAAATATTCATACCAAAATTCCAGTGTGTCTGATTGAAAAACACCTAAATGCTCAATGATTTGTTTTGCCCACAACAGAGAGCACGTAGGATTTGCGGTAATAAGGTTATTATCTGCTACAGATGGCTCGTCTATATAGAAATCCTGTCCTTTATAAGCGGGTGAAAACATTTCAAGAAATCCCTGTCCATTACTGGTATGCCGACGACTATCCAACAATCCAAAATCAGCAAGTGCAACGGTAGCCCCGCAAATTGCACCAACCGTAGCCCCTAAAGAGAGAAATTCGCTTGCTTTTTTGATAATTGCACCATGTTTTGGGTCATTCCATGTATCTGCACCCGGTAACAGCAATACGCTTGTTTCATTTACAGCAATATCATCAACTAAACAATCAGGTACGACTGTCAGCCCTCCCATAGTATGGATTAGCTCTTTAGAATAGCTGACTGTTTTAAGTGATACACGCTCGGCATCCTTTTTGAAAAATCGCCCGGAATGTAGCTCCGAAGTAACATAACCTAATTCCCAGTCGGCTAAAGTTTCAAGAACATAAACATAGATTGTAAACATAAATCTCCTCCTTTTTCATTGTTCCATTGATTTGGTTGCTTTTTTATTGTATCATGCAATCGTTGACAACATTATGGCAACAATAGATAGGGTAAAAGAAATTTTGAAAGGCGGCTATCAGATGAAAATTGACAGGCTCATTAGTATTATTATGGTGCTTCTTGATAAAGAGCGAATAGGGGCGCAGGAATTAGCGGATATGTTTGAAGTGTCGCCCCGCACGATCTACCGGGATATAGACACTATCAATATGGCGGGTATTCCTATCCGTGGGGCATCGGGAGTGGGGGGCGGCTTTGAAATTATGCAGAAATACAAGATTGATAAAAATGTTTTTACGACTTCTGACCTTTCCGCTATCCTGATGGGGCTTTCAAGCCTTTCCAACATGATACGGGGAAATGAACTGATAAATGCCCTTGCAAAAGTCAAAAGTTTTATCCCTGCTGACAAAGCGAATGACATAGAATTAAAAGCAAACCAAATATGTATAGATTTAAGCCCTTGGATTGGCAACCAGAACATACAATCATATTTAGAGATTATCAAAACAGCTTTGCAGGATTGCAGGCTGGTTTCCTTTGAATATATAGCTCATCACGGAAAGAAAACTGTACGGACAGTTGAGCCGTATCAGCTTGTTTTAAAAAGCGGTCATTGGTATTTTCAAGGATATTGCCATATACGAAATGATTTTCGCTTATTCAGATTATCCCGCATATCAAATTTACAAATAAATGAGGAAAATTTTATACCACGGGATTATCAAAAACCGATTTTAGACTTTGAGGAAATTCTGGAAACCATGCAGACAACAATAAAAATCCGTATTCATAAATCTATCATGGACAGGGTACTTGATTATTGCACTTATGAACACTTTTCTCCCGATGGTGACGAATATTACATTGTTAATTTTCCGTTCATAGAGAATGAATATTACTACGATATTCTTCTTGGTTTTGGTAATAAGTGTGAGTGCCTAGAGCCGTTATATATTCGTGCCGAAATGAAGCGTAGAATACATGATGTAGCTGCCATATATGAAAATTAGAATACTATTACTTCTCTTAACCAGATATAAATGGTGAATGTGATTCCGCCGTCGCAGGCGCTGTGGGAATGTGTATATGGCATTATTTGGTATGACTGCTAAGCAGTGGCATGATAAAAATCCCAGGAAAAATTATAGTCATATCGGCATAGTTATGGTAAGATACCTTTAAACAAATTGGATTTTTGAAGGTGATATTGTGGGCAAGAAAAAGCATTGGATAATTCGATTATTCTTTGTGCTTTTTGCAATGTCCGTATCTGTTGCCGTATTTCCTTGTGGAATAATAAATGTTCATGGCTTATTTGGTGAAGTAATCACATCAACAGTAGCCGAAGATAAAGAACAAGAAATAGTTAATATCAAATTTATAGACCATGAAAGAGTCAAAACTGCAAAAGGTGTAACCATTCTCAATGTTTGGTTTGAAATTTTGATAGCAGTTATATGGATTAGCTTTTGTGCTAATTTATTCAAACTTCCACGAGGTGATACCATAGTTACATTAAAAGTTCGCATGGACAATTAAATCTTTTCTGCAAATAAAAAGCAGAAAGGAGAATGATTATGTTTGAGCAAGATTATGTAATGAGGCTCATTAAAGAAATGGTGCGAGCTATTTTAAAACTATTATTCAACATTGATACGGAATCTCCAACAGTAGAATTGTTGGAAAACAAAGAAGAAAAGGAAACATTAGAAAATTTGTTAGACATGGTTGACGCTGGAAAAATCAATGAAGCAGAAAACAGATTATATGATTTAATCAGCGATACGGATATGGGGAGTTTAGAAATCGCACTATTGTTTTATTCCTACTTAAATGATAAAACAGATGAGTTTTTAGAAGTAAATGATTTCTGCCGGGCAGAAATAAAATTGGGAATGGAAAATGTGGCTGATGTATTTGGTTTAAGCAGTATCGCCAAGATGTTTTTGAAAGACTATTAATCACATTGTCTGGTTATCCGTTGAGTCAGATAACCAGACAAATTCCCGTTATCAATGAACCATATCAAAATCTAACTTTTGAAAGGAAATACCCTATGAAAACCAAAGACGAATTACCAGAACAGTTTATCCCGAAGTACCACCTCGTGTAGAGTATTCCCTAAGTGAATTGGGAGAATCCATGCGCCCGATTCTGGACGCAATGTGGCATTTGACCACTTATTTGCCATATTCCAAAATGGGTATTTAATAATGGAAGGGGTGTTATGTTTATCACACACCAGTTTTTGGGTTATTCTGTATATCAGAATTCCAGACTGTCCGGATTCAGAAGAAAATATCTCATTCCCATAATGACAAAACCCTCTTCATTCCTCCAGGGTTTTGTCACCCCATTGACAATCACTATTTTTTTAAAAGAATCCGGAATATTGCGCAGGGAATGAAACTCCTGAATCTGCTTTTCCTTTGATGTCATGTCATAAGCGACCTGAACGTAATATCTCTGGCTTCCCTGATTTACTACAAAATCAACCTCAAGCTGCTTGCGGATACGTTTTCCTTCTTTATCTTTTCCATACACATCTATAATACCCGTATCAACATTATATCCGCGAATAAGCAATTCATTATAAACAATATTTTCCATAATATGGGTTGGTTCTTGCTGCCGGAAATTTAATCTCGCATTTCTAAGACCTATGTCAGTAAAATAATATTTCAGACTAGCACCAATGTATTTTCTCCCTTTAATATCATAACGATTGGATTTTGAAATCAGGAATGCTTCCTCCAGATAATCAATATGTCTGGATATGGTTTTATTGGTATAGCTTGTCTGACGTTCACTTGCAAAAGTATTAGAAATCTTCGTCGGATTCGTCAAAGCCCCAATGGCGGAAGCAAGAACATCTACCAATGTACTTATTCCATCTATGCTTTGAATACTGTTTCTTTCAACTACATCCTTTAAATATACGTTTGTGAAAATATTTTTTAAATATTCTGCCTTCTGGCGTTCTGTTTGAAATTCGGCGACCTGTGGCAGCCCTCCATAAATCATGTAATCATTCCATGCATCCTCATACTCCCCATCATAAACAGAATAGAATTCTGCAAAAGAAAGAGGGTAAACCCTGATTTCATCCCCTCTGCCCCGGAATTCCGTTACAATATCACTGGATAAAAATCTGGAATTACTTTTATCATTTCATTGTCTTTTCTCAGAATCAGTTGCTGAAGATACATATTTCTTTCAATTTCCATTATTGTTCTCCTTATTTTTGTGCAAATACACATTTTTTAGTAATTGTATTTTACTTTAAAAACAAGCAACTTTCAACCTGTCATTCCCATTTTATGTGTATTTACACATTTTTATGTACCCTAACCCAAAACTGTTCCAAATCGACTTTCCTCTTTGTCTTTTTTCGAGTGTTGCACTATAAGCAGAATGTAAGTGTTAATCAGCCAAAAGGTATTGACGGATTCCCTGCGTGCCATGGAAGAGAATGGCATTATTACCAGAACGGTTTATCCCGAAGTACCACCTCGTGTAGAGTATTCCCTAAGTGAATTGGGAGAATCCATGCGCCCGATTCTGGACGCAATGTGTCAATGGGGAACAGAGTATAAAAATACATTTTCTTAACTGATAGAAAGTGAGCCGCCAACAACTTTGGCGGCTCAAATGCTACAATCATTTGAACTTTTTCTACCGTAAAACGGTAAACGTATTACACAGTTCCTGAAAGCAAAAGTTACTGTCTAAAATCAAGTTGTACCAGTTTTTTTCCATTGGGTAATATTTGTTCCTTTTTGGTTATCAAACAATAATTTATTTCTTTCATAACGATAGTTAATTCATCTTCCTGTATTTGATGATGTACTTGCTCCAATCCGTCAAACACATGCAGATAAGGGGAATCTGATACCCAATTATCTTCCATGTTAATTTGAATAATACAGGAAACATACTCGGGATTCACATGCCGGATTGTTTTCTGAAAGCATTCATAGCCTATATACTCAATAAGCAGATTCGCAATGACCATATCCGCTTTTGGCAGCTCATTTGTTTCTTCCAATAAATTGATACATAAACATTCCAAAAATCCGTCTAAATCAGGGTATCTGCCAACAACTTCTTTCAAATAGGAGGCATTCACATCTACTCCATATACTCTTTCCAGTTTGTCTTTTGGTATATGCTCAAGACCATTGCCGCCTGCAATCCCCAATATCATTACGCTAGAGACCGGATAAGCATTAAATTGACCTTTCATCAGTTCGTTCATAGCCTGCAACTGTCTAACGGAATCAAGTTTCATATGATTTTCATAATCAGCTAATGGAATTTCTTCCCACGGATTTTTCATTGGATTACCTCTTTTCTATAAATAAGCTTTCCCTCATAAGAGCAAGACAAGGGCAGCAAAATCATATAACCGATTATACACAATATGTACAGACTGTGCAAACTAGTTGAAATCACACTTCAAAATTATAATTCGACTATTAAACCAAACATTATAACTTTCTATTTTTAACATATTCGCATATTGTATCAACTGTCGTATCATTACCATATTCACAATCAAAACATGCATCATAGTTTTCTTTAGCTCCCCACACTTGATTAGAGATAACTTCATAATACATAGCTCTTGACCCCGTAGACTTGTCAATATTTTTCTTTGCTGCTTTTTCTGTATCCTTATAATTACTTTTAATGTTGTTAATCTTATAATCCATTGGTGCATATAAGAATATTTTAATAAGTTTGGAATTATCTTTTAAAATATAATCGGCTGCTCTGCCTACAATGACACAACTTTCTTTTTTTGCAATTTCTTTTATCACTTTTGATTGATAAATCATTGCATTCTTATCCACATCCAAGGATAGAAAATTATTATACAAATCTCTCTCACTCAAACTACCAGCTAAATTATTTTCAATGGCAAAATTTTTAATTTCTTCTTTGTCATAAAAAGATAGATTCAGTCTTTTAGCAACTTCTTTTGCAATCTTTTTCCCATTGGTCCCATGTTCACGGGAAATACTAATAATCAAATGGTTTTCCGTTCTAAAAGATACTGCAGATAATTCTAATGGTTTTATCTTTTTATTGTAAGAATTTTTTAATATAAATAAAGAAATGATCGCTGTTAACAATTCTGCTATAGGGAATGTCCACCAAACAAGATTTGTCACATTGCTTGATTTTGTGAATAAATAAGCAACTGGAAATACGAATACAACTAATCGTAACAAGGAGATAACAAGGGGCCTCATGGCATATCTCACGGATTGCAATACTCCTTGAATAGCAATTGAAATTCCCATAAAAATGTATCCAATACTGGCAATTCTTAAAGCAACAGCACATACTTCTATTATTTCTGTAGATGTTCCCCCTGCAAGGCCAAATAAACCCGCCAGTGGTTTCGCCAGAATTTCAAAAACAATTGTCAAAATAAATGTTACTATAAAAATATCAATGATTCCATATTTGATACAATCATCCACTCTTTGTTTGTCTTTCATTCCATAATTGAAGGATAGAATAGAGATAATGGTATTCGATAATCCAAATGCGGAAAATAGTGCAATCTGTTGTATCTTGTAATAAATCCCAAAGGAGCCTATCAATATTGTAATATCAGCATCCGCCAGACTTAAAATTGCATTCATACCCGCCATCATAACTGCCAATAGAGCCTGCATAAGAGCCGCTGAAATGCCAATCGCATATATTCCTTTTATCAAATCTAATTCTGGCTTTATATATTTTATGTTTCCTTCTATTTCTTTATTTTTTTTATAATGGAAGAACATGGCAAATGCTAATGATACAAATTGACCAATTACAGTTGCCCATGCTGCTCCTGACACTCCCATGTCCATGGGGTAAATAAATATATAATCTAACACAATATTTACAATTGCTCCTGAAATTTGAGAAATTGTTGAAAGCATTGTTTTACCTGTTGACTGTAAAAATCTTTCATATACGGTATACCCAATCGCACCTAGTGAAAAGCAGCAGCAAATTCTAAGGTATGTTGTTCCCATTTCAATCACTTCAATATTTCCACTTTCAAATAATGTTATAAACCATTTAGCGCCAACAATTCCAAACAAAAAGAATACGAAAAAGATACATATGCTTAAGAATATTCCATTTCCTGCAACTTTATTTACTTTCTCCTGATTGTTTTCTCCTAGGCTCTTTGATAATAATGCATTTAAACCAACTCCCGTTCCGACTCCAATGGCAATAATCATAATTTGAATGGGAAAAGCCAAGGTTAATGCCTGATTGGCCAAAACCCCTGTTTCTCCCATATTTGTAACAAAAATACTATCAACAACATTATACAACGCCTGTAAGACCATTGAAATAATCATTGGCAGCCCCATTTTCCAGAACAGTTTATTCATAGGAACTGTTGCCATCTTATTTTTTTTCATATAAACTCCTCCTGCTATTTTATTGGTCATTTTCGCAAAAAAAGAAACGCGTTTATCCATTTTAATCTGGACTTACGCGCTTCTTTCGCTACTCGATTTATAAAGTGTATCACATTTTTTCATTTCATGTAATACCCAAATTTACATTTCCTGTCACTCTCCACACAAGTATGCCTTTACTTCTATCAGGGAAGGCAGCACAGCTTCCGTAATTTCATACATTTCCTCTGTTGCCTCCGGCACGTCCGGCACCATGATTGTATGGAGTCCCGCCGCCACAGAAGCCCGGATGCCGTTGTGGGAATCCTCAATACCATAAGCCTCTTTTGGCTCTACCTTCAACCTTTCACAGGCCTTTAGGAAAATATCCGGTGCAGGCTTACTGTTTTCCACCATATCGCCACAGACCAGCTCGTCAAAATACCCGATCAGTCCCGCCTCGGTCAGTTCCTTTCGCACCATATACTCCCTCGTAGATGAGGCAAGCCCAATCTTGACTCCCCGCTCCTTAAGCACCTGCAAAAGCTCTGTCACACCGGGTTTCACCGGAAGTCTGCCGTCGCTGTAACGGCTCTGAAAGAGTGCCGTCGCTTCCTTTCTATATGTGTCATAGGGAAAATCCTGTCCATAGCGCTCAAGCATTTTTATCTTGGTAAGCTTCGCATTAATGCCGGTGCACTCAATACATGCCTGTTCTATATCGGAAATGTGATATTTCTCCGCAACCTCTTTCCAGCATTCGATAACACGCCTTTCAGAGTCAAATATAATCCCGTCCATATCAAAAACAACTGCCGCAAATTCATGTGCTGCCACCTTGATTCCTCCTGTACCTTTCAAATAGTTTGATTATTCTTCTAGCAAAAATTCTTTTATAGTATAAGTGAAAGAAACGGCAATGGCAACCATAAAATTGCAGAGATGAAACCAACGCTGTTTCAATAATCTGCCAGCAAATTTTTTTAAGCATTCTTCGTTTTTGATTATTATTGTCTTTACCTTTGCCCCATGCTAAAACAGGAATCAGGATTAAGAAGTTATACCACATTATCTGTATGCTCCCACCAACAAAGGAGAAAAACAATGAAGCTACTTATGATTCATGTATGGAACGAAAAAGAACGTGCATACAGGCATTGCGCTGAATTTAAAAAGAGAGGCATCTACACCGTCTGCAGTGGCTATCATGCAACCGCCCTTCCCGACGAGGCTGCCAGGCTCCCACTGTGTATCGGAAAGCCAGTCCTTATATCACTCGCTCTCACGAAGTCGTTCCACAATGGATTTCTTGGCAGTAAAGTGATGTACCATAAGCGGCAGAAGAATGCCAAACAGGAGAAATACCGGTACGATTAATATCATTGGTAAAAGGGTGAAGCGGAAGGAGAAGAACCACCACATACTCTCCATCAAATGACCTGCCAACGGCTCAAGGAGCACCGACAGAAGCAGGGAAATCCCGATAGCGCCAAAGGCATAAAAGACGCCTTCATAAACAAGCATTCTCTTTAACTGTTTCCCTGTCATGCCCACGGACTGAAGCATTGCAAATTCCCTCAGGCGGCTTAGGATTCCGGTGAGAATGGCATTAAAGAAATTAAGGATTCCAACCATGCCTACCACAAAGCTTAACACGCTGCCAAGTAACAGGAACATATTCCGAAAGTCTTCAAAGTCCTCTCGCACCGTCTGTTTGCTTTCGTACATCAGCCCGGAGCTTTCCCCTTTGGTATAATCTGCCAAAAATGCTTCTGCCTCTGCTTCTGACGCCTCATCCGGTGCGTCAAACAAATAGTACAGGGGATAAAGCTCTGACTGGCTGTCCCGTTCCAGAGTTTCTTTTGGCAATACCGCCTCAAAGCCGTCTCGAGCCCAACGGTATCCCATACTATATGGAACCTTTACAAGCGCACAAATATTATATTCTATCTCCCTGCTCTTCACCTCCTTCCATTCTATATATTCCTCCGGAGTATCTGCATCACAAAACTCCCCCGTCCGGCTGTCACAATAATATCCTTCTATCGCATAATGTACCGGAAACTTCGTTCCCACCTGAGGATAATAGCCATGCACATTTCCATAATCATCTTCCCTTACTGCAATTGCAATGTTGTGGCTGTCTTTCTCAAAGAGCGGGGCAATATCACCATCCACCACCTTCACTTTTTCAAACAGTTCCTCATCCAGCCCCTCCATAAGCAGACCTGCACTCACCAGTGAACCATAATACCTTTCACAATTGGCAAGATACCAGGCTTCCTCCTCTTCTGAAATATCCCAGATTGTTTCCCGCCATTGTTCCTCCGTTACATAACAGTCTGCTATAACTTCCATTCCATAACCGCTGCCTGCTAACGAATATTCTGTATTGTTTTTCACTTCCTCTATTATTGCATCTTCTAATCCTGCCAGCGAATTATTTGCCTGAAACCGGAAATAATCCGTTTTCCCCACAATAAAGTCAGACACCATATTATGACTCACGTACTTTTCCATATCGAAGCCCTTTGTAATGGCATACACACTATTTAAAAGAATAACCGCCAGAGATAAAGACAACAGCACAAGTGCCGTCTTCGTCCTGCTGCGTCCCAGATTGGCAAATGCCATTCCAGAAAGAGAGGCTCTTCTGGTTGCACGACTCTTTTTCTTTCCTGCTTTTGATTCTGTATAACGAACTGCTTCCACTGGCGATATTTTCGCCGCCATCCGACCCGGATGCTTGCAGGAGAGAAGCACCGTAAACAGGGAAAATATACCTGCAAACAGGAAAATAACCGGAGAAGCGCTGATTTTTACGACTTCGCCCATAGTTGTTGTAGACATGACCACCGGCGTCAAAGCGCTGCCGACTCCGTAACCGCCCAAAAAGCCCATGGGAATCCCTGCAATGGAAAGGAACAGCGCCTGACTTCGTATCATCTGTTTTAACTGTTTCGGCGTAGTACCGATTGTTTTCAGCAATCCATAAAAACGCACGTCACTGCTGACCGAAATCCGAAATATATTATAGATAATCAGATAACCGGTAAAAATCACAAGCAATAGAAATACAACTATGCCCAGAACAACTCCCGGATCTATGGAGGAGCCAAGTTCCGATGCGGTATATCCCCAGTTTACACCAATACGGACACAGTTATCTGCTTCCCTCTCCTCCCATTGGTAACCCAAATCTGTATCTATGCTTTCCATAACGCCCCGAATATTGATGCTGGAAGCAAGCATTACATACATATCAGAACGGAACGGCACCCCAGACGATGCCACATAATCTGCCTCTATTTCTTTTATATATTCCTCTGACACATTGATATAGTGTACCGGTGAAAGTTGGTCATATTCCCAAAAACCGGCAAGGATAAAACTGTCTGTATGTTCCTTTGGCTCCCCGCCTTCCTGGCTCTCCATCACATAGGTCAGCTCTACCTGTGCCCCAAGCTCTGCCGGTATTCCTAGTTTTTCAAGTGCCAAAGTATCCATGACGATTTCATTTTTTTCCTTTGGAAAATGCCCTTCTTTCAAGGAAATGTACGACCATTTTGCACAATTATCATCCATCCAGCTGATTTCTGCCGGTATTTTTGCAAAAGGCGGCTCCATAATCACACCGCACACCGTACGCAGACCATATGCCTTTACCTTCCTATGCTTTGAGAGCGCCTCTGTCTTTTCGGCATCCACCTCTTTAAAGGTTCCATGACAGTACCCGCCCATCTGACGAAACTGGTATTCCTCAAAGCTGGAATTGATAGATATGGCAATGGTAAAAAGCGATGTAAAAAGCAGGGTTGTCAGAGCAATTGCAAAAACCGCAATCACATTCCGCATTTTTGCTGCCTTTAGCTGTCTGAAACTCAGATGACGGATACAGTTTTTATTTTTTACTTTCATGACCGCACCTCCTACATCCGCTCTACAATTTTGCCGTCTTCAATACGAATGATGCGGTCTGCAAGCTGGGCGATTTCCTCATTGTGGGTAATCATGACGATGGTTTGGGCAAACTTCTGTCCGGTTACCTTCAAAAGCCCCAGCACATCCTGACTTGTTTTTGAATCAAGGTTTCCCGTGGGCTCATCTGCAAGGATAATGGCAGGCTTGGATGCAAGCGCCCTGGCAATTGCCACACGCTGCTGCTGACCGCCGGATAGATTGTTTGGCAGATTATTTAACTTGCTTTCAATTCCCAGGGTTTCTATAATGCTGTCAATATAGTCCTTATCGGGATTGATTCCGTCAAGCTGTACCGGAAGTATAATATTTTCATAAACATTCAATACCGGAACAAGATTATAATTTTGGAACACAAAGCCGATTTTCCTGCGCCGGAAAATGGTCAGCGCCTCATCCTTCAAAGCGAAAATCTCTTTGCCGTCTACAGTAACTGTACCGGAGGTGGGACGATCCAGCCCTCCCAGCATGTGTAAAAGCGTGCTTTTCCCGCTGCCGCTGGTTCCCACTACTGCTACAAATTCTCCTTTTTCCACAGAGAGATTGACGCCGTCTAACGCCCGCACTTCATTCTCTCCGCTTCCATAAACTTTTTTTTAATTCACCGTTGTTAACTGCATCTGGTTTACCTCCTTTGATAATCCAATGCTATCATGGAAATCTTTCCAGAATCTTTCCACAGGAAATGAATTCTTACAGTTTTGAAAGATTTATAACAGTTCAGCCTGCCCGGGAGGGAGTATGCACTTGGAAGGCATGGAGCCGGCAGAGCATATAGTAGTCTGTCAGGCCTTGGCAAAGTCGCCAGCACTTACGCACCGTATTTGGGTGCGTTAGTACTGTTGCGTCTTTGCAGAGCGCAAGCGTGCCTGAAAAACTACTATATGCTCTGCCGGCTCCATGCCTTCCAAGTGCATACTCCCTCCCGGGCAGGCTGAACTGTCACAAAGATTTTACGGGACTGCCGGTAAATAGATTGAAAATTCGGAGCCTTTCCCCACAGTGGAGCTCAGCTTCATATAACCGCCCTGGCTTTGGATAATCTGCCTTGCAAGAAATAAGCCGATGCCAACCCCTTTTTCATCCTTCACATCCCGGGAACGGTAGAATCTTCCAAAAACAGCCGCCTGTTCCGATTCCCGGATTCCCTTTCCCGTATCTTTAATCTGAATGCATGTAAATAATTCATAAGAGCACACGGAAATGGTGACAGTGCCTTTTTCCGTATATTTTATGGCGTTATCTACAATATTTCCCACAGCCTCAAGGGTCCACTTTTTATCAAATACCGCCCTGGCTTCCGTCACCTGGACCATAAGCTCCAGGCCTTTCGCTTCTGCCTGAGGCTTATATTGTTCCCCAATTGCCAAAAGTAAATCCGATACCGATTGAGCAAACGGGTTCACTGCAATAATCCCCGTTTCCAGACGGGATAGTTTTACAAGTGAATCAATGAGAAAGCGGAGCTTTTTTGCCTGATCATGAATTTTTGCTGTGCTCTCCATTGCACTTTCTGAAAGCGTTTCCTCTCTAAGCAGCTCAGAATACAGTAATAAATTTGAAATTGGTGTTTTTGTCTGATGTGAGATATCTGAAATCAGGGTATTGACTTTCTCTTTCTCTGCTGCCAGATTTTTCACCGACATTTCATTTGCAGCAAGATAATGTGCCAAGGTGCTTTCCAGTCTGGAAAGCTGTGTCTCATCAAAGGATGACTCATGCAAGCTGCCTTTCATGGCCGCCCTTATCATCTCTTCTATCCGCTGGGTCATTTTCCGGATGCGGCGGCGTTCCAACAATACATAGCAGATGGAAAACAGAATACAGCCCATTGCTAAAAACAATATTCCCCTATTCATCCGGATTCCTCCATGCATATCCGATTCCATATACGGTTTTGATATAGTCACTGGCGTTTAGCTTGTCCCTCAGCCGTTTTACACAGACTGACAATGCATTTTCATCCACATACTCCGTATATCCCCATATATAGTCGATTAGCGTTTCTCTTGAGAGGGTAATTTCCTTATTTTCCATAAAAATCTTCAAAAGCTTCTGTTCTGTTTTGCTAAGCTCTATCTTTTCCCCACGGTAATAAAATTCCATCCGTCCAAAATCAAATAGCCAGTCATGCAATTTTTCCTTCTGACTGGCCGGGCCTTGCTCCAGTCTGCGAAGCTGTGTATTCACACGTGCCCGCAGCACAGCAAGGGAAAAGGGCTTTGTAATATAATCCTCCGCCCCCCAATTCCAAACCGGTCACGATGTCAGTTTCCATATCGTTTGCAGTCAAAAGAATAACCGCAATTTGGGATTTTGCCTTTAACTCCTTTAAAAAGTCAAAGCCGTTTCCGTCCGGAAGGTTTACATCCAGAATCACCAATGCATAATCTTCTAAAAGCAGTTCTTTGGCTCTTTTGATTGTACTGCAGAAATCTGCGGAAATAGTATCAGAGGTCAGGGCACGGCATAAGCCTTTTGCCAGTGTCTGGTCATCTTCTACGATTAAAATGTGGTACATGTAAGTACCTCCTGTCTCCATAGTATTGAAATATCAAATCTATGTCCGTAATTTGGGTATCATTGTAGCATAGGCATATTATTTTTACAATGCTGCATGAGAGGAACAGGTCAGTCTGTTTTTTGTTAAGGGGGGAGATTTGGATAAGAGGACGTGGGAGCTGGCAGAGCATAGGATAGTCTTAGGGGCACGCTTTCGCTCTGCAAAGACGCAGCGGTACTAACGCACCAAAATACGGTGCGTAAGTGCCGGCGACTTTGCCAAGGCCCCTAAGACTATCCTATGCTCTGCCAGCTCCCGCTGTGTATCGGAAAGCTATATGTCCCTTTCAAGTGCAGAACTGCAAAATTTGCGCTCTTTGAAAAGAAAAAATATGTATAGGCAATGCTCTAATGCCTCTCAATCCAATTGGCATGCTTGATTACTAAATCAATCAATTTATCTGCCGCCCTGGGACTCATCTGCTTGATTTTGCGACAGTCTCCCACCGCTTTACCATTTTCATCATAAAACCAAACACTTGCCATGAAAACACCATTCAATCTTACCCTGTTAGAGTAAGCGCCTTTTACTTTTTTCAGGTCAATCTGTAGATATCCTCTTACACGTTCTTTCAATACCAGTGTATCATCCGCTATATATCCGGAATAATACATATCTTTAAAATCACATACGTGCCTTCCTTCAAATTTTTGGTCCACTTCCGCCCTGATTTTATCGGCCTTTTTTTTGTCATACAAAAATCCCAGTACCACTAAGGCCACCATAACCACTGTTATCACTATACCTTGAGGTGTCATTGATGCACATCCTTTCTTTAGTAATTTATATTAAAAATATATTATATTTCTTAAGCTTGGCTGTCAAGTCTGGCTAAATAAAAAAACAGGTGGACAAGGGGAAGGCTTCAAACATCAGTGAATACACACCCTTCCCTCGTCCACCTTTCCATAAAATCAAGTAGTCATCATGTAAAGGTATAACCCGAATATTCTATTTCTGCTGGGAAAGCATGAAATGGCAAAAGGCTTCTGACAGATGCTAAAATCTGTCAAAAGCCTTTTTATTATCTCTTTTTGAATCCTAACATTAGTTGCTGGCAACTATCTGTGGTGTAAATGTAAGCTTAAAGGAAACACCAATCGAATCGGTTGTAGCCCATGGAGTCGTACCTTCTGCTGTAGGATTTGCTACTACGCTTCCTCCGATTTTATATTTTGCGGTTGTAGCGGTCTCATCACCCTTTGCCAATGTTACGATCGCATCCTTAGAAGCTGCTTTTACCTTCTCGCCTGCCAATGGAATTACAACCTGATTTGCTGCCTTTGTATAGCTTTCTGCAAATGTCTGGTCTGTTACTTCCAAATAAAGGAATGCTGCCTTATCCGTAGTCTTTGCAGTAGGTGCTGTAGTTACAATTGTTATTCCTTCGGTGACATCTTTTGCAGTAAGGTCTGATACATTCACAGCAACTGCAACTGCGCTTTCATTTGTAATAGTCTGCTCTGCTGAAATAATCTGACTGTTACCTATAAGACCATCTTCGGAATATTCTGTCTGATATGGATTGATGACAAAGTCTGCAGTTGTAGGAACCGTTACTTTAATAGTTGGTACTGTTACCGTGGAACTGCCCTCAACTTCCTGTCCTGTTGCTGCAGCTGCAGCGTCCTCAAGATCAGCTGCGCTTACCATCATGGTTGAACCTAATGCCAAAGTGGCTGCCAGTGTTAATGCCAAAAGTCTTTTCTTCATCATTTTTTCTCCTTTGCTTTGAATTTCGTAGGAATATTTTATAATCGTTTCTTATTCTACAATCAGATTAAGTCCTACATTTACCTGTGAATGAACCGTCTGTCTGTCTTCTTCTACCTGATTATATACTAAGGTAGCTTCATAGCTGCCCGATTCCAAGGTCTGGCTTATGGTAAATTTCTCCAGCCTTCCTCCTATTGGAATCAATCCGGAGCGATATATTTCTTCCTGTGTATCGTCCAGATAAAGTACCATGTACATATCGTATGTATTCTTTTTTGCATTAGCAAGATAGCAGGTAAACTGACTGCCGTCTTTGCTGTTTGCCTGTGTCTGCATTTCCAATGCCATCTGTCCTTCAGCCGCTTTTTCATAAAGTGCATCTACAGCTTTCTGCAATTCATCCTGATCATCTAAGACAACATTTGCCTCATATTCCAGTCCATTTCCTTCTTCTTCCTCCGGGCTTTCCTTCCCGGAAAACAGCAGGAAGCAAACAAGCAGAGCAAGTGCAGCACATAAAAGCATAAAAACAGCCACACAAAGTAGAACTTTCACGTTTTTTTGTTCTTTTCCGGATTCCGGCATCTTTTTATCTCCATTCTTCTTCCAGTATTATTTACCCGCTTAAGAAAATATGCCTCTTAAGCGGGTAAGACTGCTATAATACTACTGCAATAAAGATAACACACCCTGATTAGCCTGATTAGACTGTGCAAGCATAGCCTGACCTGCCTGAGCAAGAATCTGATTATTGGCATATTTCACCATTTCAGTTGCCATGTCAGTATCACGAATCTGTGATTCAGCTGCTGTTGTGTTTTCTACAACGTTATTCAAGTTATTAACGGTATGCTCTAATCTGTTTTGGATGGCACCTAAATCCGCACGCTGCTCATTTACTGCTGTAATAGCAGCTTTAATGGTTGATATAGCATCTTTGCCGCCCGAACCATCATCTCCTGCAACATCAACGCCATCTACACCTAACGTACCGGCATCCATGCCCGCAATTGTCAGTTGTATCTGATTACCAGTATCTGCTTCAGCGCCAACCTGTAATTCCACATCCAGAGTACCATCCAACAGCATTCTCTCATTAAATGTGGTGGTTTTTGCAACTCGATCAATTTCACTAATAAGATTATCTACTTCTTTTTGAATGTAATCACGGTCTTCTTCCTGCTCTGTACCATTTGCTGCCTTAACAGCCAGCTCATTCATTCTTTGAAGCATATCGTGCACTTCCGTCAAGGCACCTTCTGCTGTCTGCACGCAGGAAATACCATCCTGGGCATTTGCTGATGCCTGTGTAAGACCTCTGATCTGACGTCTCATTTTTTCTGAAATAGCAAGCCCTGCTGCATCGTCTGCTGCACGATTAATCTTGTAACCGCTTGATAACTTTTCTGTTGACTTAGACTGACTCGTTGCCGTTAATCCTAACATCCTGTTAGAGTTCATTGCTCTTAAATTGTGTTGTACTACCATACTATTACCTCCTTGTGTGTGTCCGGACACGTCCTTTTGCCCGGTGTGTTCATTAAATTTATAATAATCGGCGCCCCTAGGTTAGCGTCGAGTTATTACCTTGCTTGTTCATTCCTTACGATTGAAATGCGTTTCTTTTTGTACTTCTCCGGCTTTTCTTCCTCCCTGTAATATTTAGGAAGCCTTGCTTTTTCTTCCGGATTCGTAATCTTTTTTTCCAATACCTTGCTTCGGATGATATTCACATCCTTTGGCGCCTCTATCATGATCCGCATATGATTTCCGCTTCCGCCTAAAAAAACAAGCTTCACATTATCGCCTATGAGCAAATATTCTTCAGTACTGACTGACATTCTAAGCATATTTCCACCTCCCTGAATTTCTCTGCCACCCTGCATCATGCAACATTTTCTTTCAAAATGTTGCATGATTTGATTGTACGTATTACTTTAATTGTAAAAGAAAGGAGCTTACGCTATGAGCACAACACAGCCTATCAGAAACAAACATCTATTGAAACAGTTTAAAAACTACTATATGGAACAGGAATTTCATCCCCGGAATTATACTCTGATCCTTGTAGGGCTGAATACAGCGCTGCGCATCAATGACCTCCTGCACCTTACCTGGGATATGGTATATGAAAAGGAAAAAGTCAGAAGGCATATCGTGGTGACTGAACAAAAGACAGGAAAAGAAAACCGCATTTTCCTAAATAATGAAGTGCGTGCGGTTTTACAGAAATTTAAAGAAAAGGCGGGAAACAACAGCAATCATAACCCTTACCTGTTTTCAAGCATGCCGGATAGCCATATGCCTTTATCCCGCTATCAGGCATACCGCATTATCCGAAAGGCGGCACAAAACATAGGCATGGAGGATTTCATCAGCTGCCACTCCCTTCGCAAAACTTTTGGATATCATGCCTGGAAGCAGGGAACTCCTCCCGCATTGCTGATGAGTATTTTCAATCATTCCTCTTATCAGATTACCAGGCGTTATCTTTGTATCGACCAGGATGATAAGGATGAAGTGTTTTCCAGGATACAGCTTTAAATGTGCTCGTCCAGATTTTCTTTATTTTAAAAATAGAAATTTTTTTGAAAAAGGTATAAAGTATTTTGGGAATCGTCCGAAATATAATACAACTAAGCACAGGTGCAACATTTTGAAAGAAAATGTTGCACCTGTGCTTAGTTGTATTATATCCCCCATGAATAATCATATTCTCTAAAAACCCTTTAATTTAAACTGGACTGCTTAAAAAAATATAAGTTGGCAGTTTCTATCATACCATATTTTCGTATAATGGAAAGCAGGCAAGGTTCTGCTTTTAAATAAAAATAAAAGGATTTTAGAATCAATTTATATTAGAATGTAAGAAACGGAGAGATGATTATGAAACTATTAAAAGACACAAAAGCCTTGGTCGCAACTGCCCTGATGGCTGCCTTTACCTGCGTTGCCACTATGAGTATTCAGATTCCTACGCCTACACTTGGCTATATTCATCCCGGTGACTGCCTTGTGCTGCTTTGCGGCATTATTTTAGGACCTGTTGCAGGTTCCCTGTCTGCCGGAATCGGTTCCATGTTTGCAGACATCTTATCCGGATATGTCATTTATGCCATTCCTACCCTTGTGATAAAGGGCGTTACGGCATTGATTGCCGCTATTGTGTTCCGGAAGCTGAAGCAGGTTTGGAAAACGAAACAGACCTTTCTTTTTGTAACTGCCGGGATTCTTGCAGAAATCAACATGGTATTCGGCTATTTTCTCAATAAAATAATACAGACTATGTTTCTTGCGGGAGCTTATAATGGGGAAACTCTGGCAGCCGGTCTTGCAAGTGCGGCTGCGGGTATTTTTTCAAACTGCATACAGGGCACTGCCGGAATTATCCTTGGAGCGCTTTTGCTCCCCATCTTATCCCAGGTGCCGGATGTGCGCGCATGGATGAATCTGGGAAGCCGGAAGAATCTTGCATGATTTTCACATGATTTTAGAGAAAACGAAAAAAGACAGTAGAAAAGAAATGTTCAACTCTTTTCGCTGTCTTTTTTCTAAAAAATTATATGGGAATTTATCAGGATTTCTTTTTATTCATCCGGCATAATAATTGCCATAATGAAATATGCCAGTATTCCGCCGCCTCCCATAAAAGAAAACAGGATGAACAGCAGTCGTACTACAGTAGGGTCCAAGCCCAGATATTCTCCGACTCCGCCACACACTCCACATAATATTTTGTTATTGCTGCTTCTGGTCAGCTTTTTGTAATCATTACTCATATCTCTTCTCCCTTCTTTTTCCTTCCATCGTACCATATAAGCAGAGCTAATATGATAAGTAAAACAAATATCTGTATCAGGCCCGATCCGCTTTCTCCGCCATTTAAAATAGTAGCTTTCTTATAATCTATAAAGAGCCAGTGCTTTTCACCGGATTGCAGCAATCCGAATATAGAGCATTCGGTCCAGTTCCATGCCAGATGAAATCCCACCGGCAGCCATATCGAGCCGCTTACAAGCCGCAGGAGCGCAAACATCAATCCACCTAATATCAAGTACACAAGTGATAATATCTCATACTTTGAATTGATTAGATGGGATGCTGCAAAAATAATTGCCGAAGCAACAATTCCACATATCCTGCTTCGTTTTCCAAGATGATGCTGCATATATCCTCGAAACGTAATTTCTTCCGTAAACGCAACACCGGCAAATGCAATCAAGGTAAAAAATAGCATTTTTAACGTATTGCCGGTAAAAGGAGAAAAGGTAAGTTCTCCTTCCCCCAGCAGGAGCAGCAAAAAAATCTCCAGACAAATAAAAATGAAGCCAAGTAAAAAACCAATTCCGCCCTTCCTCATACTTTTCCATAAAGGTTCACCGATTCCCAAATCACTTTTGGATAAAGAACCATGCTTTACCAGCCCATAAAACAGAAAGTACAATAACAGAATTGAAATAACCGATACGAGAGCATATCCTTCACTACTGCTCATAGTACTGCTTACCATATCGAAAAAGGAAGTAATATGAACATTTTGATATAGAATGCTTCCAATGATAATGGATAAAATGGAAGCAATGCAATAAACAAGAAAAGCAAATACTATTTTCCAGCCAATCCGGTATCCCTCTTTACCACAAAAAATTTTTTTTAACATAATTTTTTCTCCTCTTCTGTACTTATCCGCATACTAATACAGATTCCTAAAAATCAATTTCCACGCTTCCCATGGAACAGTTAATGGTTATTTCCTTCTGGGCGCCATTATCAATGCGCTTGGCAACACCCAAGCCTGTAAATTCTGAATCCTCAATTTCCACAGTGCCTGCCGAACAGCTGACGGAATAGTTAAAATCATCTCTTTTGCCTGTCAGGTCCAGAGCCACTTCTCCCATACTGCAATGAATTTCCCCGTTCCGGTTCAGCTCACCCTTATATTTTACACTGCCCATTGACATATTAATATACAGATTGTCTACCTTGGAATTTCCGGTTTCGATTTCTCCTGCCCCAATATCCACATTTAAATCTTCCGAAACCAGATTATTCATCACAAGCTCTCCTGCTCCCACGGAAACAATCGTTTGGACTGCTTTCATGTTCTCCAGCCTCATTTCTCCACCGCCCAAATCAATTTCCAGTGTTTCCAGGCTGGTGCCCTTTGGCATATACAAAATAACTTCGTCCCAATTTTTATCGATTCGTATTCCATCCTTATATAGTACATTATCCGAATTCTCAATAGTCAGCCTGCCATCTGACACGTTCCATGTATAAGGTTTTTTCTGATACTTATATTTTAGAGTAAAGCTGTCATAAAGCTCACTCTCTTCTATCTTTATGCTGCCACCGCCAATTTTAATCCGAATGCTCCTGACTTCTCCTGCTTTTGCCAGTTCCACCAGCTCCTCACTTGAAACAACAATAGAATCTGAATTTTCAATTGCATCCATCATATGATCCCAGTCATAATCTGTATCAAAACGAAACAAATTGATTCCGTTCACTTTTACTGTAAAATCACCATTTTCCATCATTCTGGCAATATTATCACGGCCTCCAATGATCACACCCGTAAAAACAAGCAACATGCCAGCTATCGTTAGAAAAAGGCCTCCCAATAATAAAAACTTTGTTCCCTTTTTCATGCTGCTGCCCCCTTTCTACCGTGAAACGGCAGTCTGCACAGATAAACGATTCCTCTTACGATTGCAGGCACTATCACGGCACATACCTTCCATGTTATCAGAGCTGACAAAAAGCAAAGTCCCATAAGCAGCAGACCTATTCCCATAAGGATGATTCCCGCTAAGGGTATGGTAACCAGCTTAACAATACTTACTACTAAACATACTATTGCGGCAAATCCGAATCCCACTGCACAAATGGCTGCAGCAAGAATTAATCCAAGTATAACCGCAATAACCCCTGCCACCAGACTGAAAGCTCCTGCTAACAGCGGTACTCCTACCGGAATTCCTAAAAACAGAACAGCAAGCACAATCAATACCACTGCCCATGGCTCCATGCCTTTGCTTCCCTGGGACGATTCTTTTCGGAATTGTCCGGCTTCCGACTGGCTTTTCTCCGACTGGCTTTCTTCCCTTCCCTCAGCTGCAACGACAATTTCCTTTTCCGCCAGCTCTTCCCGTATGCTGTGAGCAACCTCTTGTGGAGAACCAAGCTCTCTTATTACATCCGCCTCTTCCTTTTCCGAATCTTCAAAATATTCCTCATAATATTCCAATGCTTCTTTCCGTTCTGATGCATCTATATCCGAAAGCAGCGACTCCAATTTTTTCAAAAATTCCTCTCTATTCATAAATGGCTCCTCCCTCAAACATCCCATTTATCTTTCCGGCATATACTTTCCATTCCCTTTTATACATATCCAGCTGTGTGCTTCCTGAAATGGTCAGTTTGTAGTATCTGCGGTTCCTGCCTCCGCATTCCATGTCGTATACCTCTAGAAATCCGTATTTCTGCAGTCTTCTAAGTACCGGATACAGGGTAGACTCAGAAAGCTCGATTACCTGCCGTACCTGCTGGGTGATCTTATACCCGTATGTGCCGCCTTCTTCCTTGGAAACTACCGCAAGGACGATAGCATCCAGAAGCGCTGCGCCTGTGTTAAAAACCATAACGATTCTCCTTTCTCCTTCAATCATATAACGTTTTATCTGCACCTTTTTCTTCAACATTCCCCCTCTTTTCTTTAAAAAAATCATGATTCAATCATAAAATCATGTGTATGAATGCCTGAAATATATTATATAGCTCTTCATATTATACTTGATTTTATATTATATTATTTATCATATTATACGTTGTATAATATTGTGTTTGTATATAGTATATGGCATATAATATAATCTGTCAATAGGGAAATGAAATAGGAAAAACAGATGAAAAAGCAGAGGATATTGAAAATGTCTCCTCTGCTTTTGATAATGTTTATATGAACTTATCTCTCAAAATCTATCTGTACTAATTTTTTTCCATTAGGAAGCATATGCTCCAAAGTTTTTATTTTATGATAACCACGGTTCTGATACACCATCTGACCTGCAGCCATTACAAATTTTCTCAATACCACGTCCCCAGCATTCAATAGTGCCTCGCGCAAAGCATCTTCCGGCACAAAGTATCGCTTTATTATATGATACGTCTAGATTTTTCTCCTTTACAACTCCTACTTAAAAGTCCAGCTAACGAAGATATTGTACCACAGGACGGCAGAAAAAATCACGAGGAGGCATTTTCTAAAGACAAGTTAAAACAAATAATAACCTTTTTTTCTCCATCTTCCTTCTTCCTCTCATCCACAAGCTCTACCGTTAAGTCGCCATCCATAGCTTCTGCCAAAAGCCTTGCCACCGTCAGTCCCAATCCTGTGCCATCCTGATTTCTAGCGCCATCCTGCACATAAAAGCGGTCAAACAAATAAGGCAGCTCCTCTCTGGAAATCTTGTCTGTGTCATTTGTTAAGGTAATAAAAGTCTTTTCCCGGCTTTCTTTTATATGGATTTCCAGAAAGCTGTCTGCATATCGCCCGGCATTTTGAAACAGATTGGAAAATATCCTATCCAGTGCACCGGTTTCTCCCTGAACCATTACAGGATGCTCCGGCAGTCTGCTGTCCACTTCCAATCCTGCCTTTTCCAAAATCTGATAATTATCCATGAGGCTTTCCCTTAGAATCCTGCAGGCATCAATCTCCTGCAGGGTCAATGGATAATCCTTGGCATTCAGACGGGAATAGGCATAAAACTGTGATACCAGTTTTTCCATAGTTCCTGCTTTCCGCTCTATCACCGAAAGAGCCTCTGCCTGGTCTTGAAGCGGATTCCCTTCTTTGGTTGATTTTTTCATGAATCTGATATAGCCCAGTATTACCGTCAAAGGTGTTCGTAAATCATGACTGATATTTTCTATCTGCTGTTGAAATTCCTTTTCATGTCTCTCGTAGCTTTGGCGTTCCTTCCGCACTTCATCCAAAGCTGCATTTATGGTAAGTATCAGCTGCTCCAGGTCCCGGTCCGGCATGGGCAAATGAAGAATCTGATTTTGCGCCATATCTTTCTGGATATCCTGCAGCTCCTTGTTTACTTCTTTCAGAGCATGCTTTATGAAAAAGTAACGAAGCGCAAAATATCCGCCTATTATAATAGCAACAGCAAGAAGCCAGTCAATCATATTTCTTCCTCCAAGACAATTTTTAGTAACAGTTCAGCCCACTCTGTGCCTATGAGCTGAACTGCTACAACTTTTAAATTTCTTTTTTTCTCAATATCGCTACTCCTGCCATACTAAAAATCACGATTCCTGCCACACCGGAAATCAGACATTTTGCCATTCCAGCTGGCGTATCCCATATAGCTGCACATTGGCTCATGTTAACAGTCATTTCTGCTGTAAAAAAATTTTCCGGCAGCCATAGGGCAATCTTCATAAGAGAATCTACCTTAATTCCAATATAAAATAGGGATTTTGGTATTGCAGTGAATATAAAAAACCATAGAATCATGCCTGCAATGCTCTTATCAAAATATTCCAGAACAACAATACCTAAGATTAAGGCTGAAACTGCAATCAAAGATACTGCCGGCACTTCCATCAGCATATCACTTACTTCTACAGGCCCCTTGCGTTCCAATAATACTATTGCGCTGACAATATAAACGGCCATGACAACAAATAAGATTGCAAGGGAAGTAAACAGACTGACAATACACTTGCCCGCAAAAATTTTTGTCCGGGAAATTCCATAGGCAATGCTGTTTTTCTTACTTCCATATCGTTTCTCTCCTTCATAGAGAATTGCCGCAATGATAAATGCCATGTAACAATATACCATTGGTTGTGCAACAATATTGGAAAAAGAATATGAGGTTGTTCCATAGGGAAAGTCTATTGTATTGTTCAGGAACAAATATAAGATCAGGTTCAGCAACAGAACCAGAATGGAAAGGACTCCCGCTGTGGCATAAACCCACATGTTATTTACAACTCTGTAACATTCGCTTTTTATATAGTTTAGCATATTTATTGACCTCCCTTTTTCAAATTCATGTAATAATCTTCTAACGAAGCATGCGTCTTTTCCAATCCACTGATATCAAGTTGATGTTGTACTGCAAGGCGGCTGTAAGCTTCCGGCTCCTTTTTAGGACTGATAATCTGAATGCTCTTATCAGGAAGCACCTTATAGGCCTCTTCCGGAAAATTGCGTTCCAGCAGCACCGCATATTCCTCTGGTTCGGAAACCATAATATTTAAATAATCCGTACACTTTTCATATAATTTTTCTGCAGAGATTTCTTCCAGCAGCTGTCCCTTGCTTAAAAACCCAAATGTATCCGCTGTTTGCTGCAATTCTGATAGAATATGGCTGGAAAGCAGGATTGTGATATTTTTCTCTTCATTCAAACGATGGAACAATTTTCTAAGTTCTATCATACCACTGGGGTCCAGGCCGTTAATCGGTTCATCCAATATTAAAATCTGCGGTTCTCCCATCATGGCAATGGAAAGTCCTAATCTCTGCTTTTGTCCAAGAGACAAATTTTTACATTTGCTCCTTCGCTTATCCCATATGCCCGTCAGCTTTAGAATTTCTTCTACCTTCCCCTTTCCCGGAATTCCTTTTTGAATACGGCAATATTCCAGCATTTTTTCCACAGTCATATTGGGAAAAAATCCCGGCTGTTCAATGCTGGCGCCAATCTGCCTGCGGCTTCGTTCCAGCTCTTTCTCCTTGCATCTGCCAAACAGGCATATCTCTCCTGATGTGGGAAAAATATGTCCTGCCAGCAATTTTAAAAGAGTGGATTTCCCTGCACCATTGTCTCCAATCAGCCCATAAATGCTCCCTTTTTTCACATGGATGTCCACATGGTCTAATGCAAGGATTGTACCATAAGCCTTTGTAGCCTGTTTTGTCTCTATGATATGTTCATTCATATTCCTCTTCCCTCCTGAAATTTTTATTGACAAACATATCATATCCTTTTCCTTTTTAATAAGTCATAAAGAACTTTTAAAGAAGTCATAAAGATTCTATCCAAGCTTAAATCCAATTCCATAGACAGTCTGGATGTACTCTTCCGTTGGATCTGCTTCTTTTATCTTCTTCCTTAAATTGCTTACATGAACATTGACCGTATTATTTTCGCCATAATATCCGCCCTTCCATACCAGTTCATATAGATTTTCTCTGGAATATACTTTTTCAGGCGTCTGAATAAGGAGATGGAGAAGCTCATATTCATATGCCGTTAATACAAGCTCCGTATGATTTACGATTACCTTTCTTGATTCCGGATAGAGATTCATTTTTTTATGGGACAATACCTGCGCAGTATCCGCCGTATTGCCCATATGCCGAAGCGCTGCCCGGATTCTTGCCAGCACCTCCTCTGGCTCAAAGGGCTTTGTAATATAATCATCAGCTCCCATATTCAGCAATGTCACTTTATCCTTCAGGGCACTCTTTGCTGAGAGAACTAATATCGGCACATTGCATTTCCTGTTTTCCCTGATTTCATACAGAAGCTTATCTCCTGTCATTCCCGGAATCATAAGGTCTAATAAAATCAGGTCCGGCATTTCTTTTTCTAATAGTAGTTTTGCTTCTGTTCCGGAAAATGCCTGCTTTGTTTTATATCCTGCTGTTTCCATGATTTGAGCCAGTAATCTGCTGATATCGGCATCATCTTCTACAATCAAAATGGTATATTGCATACTTATGCTCCTTTCTGAATTATCATTTGGGTGCTTCCTTTTACTTTTATGTTATTAAAACACAAACTGCACAAGCAGCATATAGCAAATCGTCCCCCCTGCTATGGAAAGCAGCATCTGCCGTTTCCAAAGGTGAAGAAAAATCACAAGTAAAATCGAAATCAGCTCCGGAATCCCATGGCTTCCCCCAAAGAGGCTTATATCCTTCAGACAATAAACAACCAACAGCCCGAACACTGCTGCCGGAAGCACCTTTCCCAAATACTGGATATATTTGGGCGTAGGCTTTCCGGATGGAAACACCAGAAACGGCAGGAATCTGGTAACCATGGTTCCAAGTATCACCATAAGAATCGTTATAATCTGTTCCGTTATGCTCATGCCCCTACACCACCTTTCTCAATCATGCCCCGAAGCAGAGTAAGGGCTAAGAGAATAGCAAACATTGCCGGAATAATAAACTGCTCCACTCCAAAAGCAATCAGACAAAGCATGGAAAGCCCCAGCCCCAAAAGGGCGCTTGTATGTTTTTTATCCTTCATCCACTGTTCCATAAAAATCACCACGAACATTGCCGTCATAACAAACTCAAGCCCCTCTGTATTAAAATGAATCAGAGAACCGAAAATCCCTCCAAGGATGGAGCCAAAAAACCAGTAAAAATGATTGAACAAAGTTACAAAAAACATAAACCATCCTTTGTCCACATCCTCTGGGATATCCGCTGTATAATTGATGGAAAAGCTTTCATCGCACATTCCGAAAATCAGATAAACCTTTTTCCATCCCATCCCCTTATATTTATCCAGCATAGAAATCCCGTAAAACAAATGTCTTGCATTGATCATCAGTGTCATGGCAAATGCCTGCAGAGGATTAAATGCTCCAAGGAGCATATTGACCGTAACAAATTCTATGGACCCGGCAAAAATGGTCAGGCTCATCAGCATGGGATACCAGAAACCAAAGCCGGATACATTCATATAAATTCCATAGGTCAGCCCTAAAAACCAGAAACCTGCAAAAATTGGAATGGTATAAGGAAAGGCGGCTTTTGCCGCTTTCCATACAGGGCTTTTTTCTTTTTTCATACTCTAAAACCATCCTCTCTCTTCAATTTTTCAATGAGTTGAATTATAAGATTATTAGTAACAGTTCAGACAGCTGCTTTCCCTGCAGCACCGTGCCAGGCTTTTCGCAGAGAATGTTTCTACGTCGCCACGCTCCCGCTCTGATAAAAACGCAGCAGTGCTAAGCTCGAAAAGACCTCGCTAAGCGCTGGCGTTTTTATAAGGGCTCCTTTAGAAATCATTCTCTGTGAAAAGCCTGGCACGGTGCTGCAGGGAAAGCAGCTGTCTGAACTGTTACGATTATTAAAACCAAAAAACATAAGAATCAAATAATTATTTTAAATATTTTGAACTGTTTTTATCATTTCAATATTTGATCCAGCAGATACACCCGGTTAAAAGGAATGGAAAAGTAGTAACCTGCCACAAACTCCTTTGTATATTCCATCACTTCCCTAGCAATGGAAATCCCCACCGCTTCCCCTTCCTCTCTTGTCATGTCTTCCCGATACCGCTCAATGGTTTCCTCCGTCACGGAAATGCCTGCCATTTCATTTTTCATAAACAACGCATTCTTCCTGCTGACAAGAGGCATAATGCCGCAAAGGATTCTGGCTGGGGCCTGTATGCTCATTTCCCGAAGCCTGTCAGCGTCGGACTTTGTAAACAAAGGCTGGGTCAAAAAGAAACTGGCTCCTGCTTCCATCTTCTTTTTCATCCTTCCTATTTCCACATCCATATTGGGACGGTTATAGTTGATGGCGCCTCCATATACCATAGGGTCTTTTGCAAATTCCTCCTCATTCATCTCCTGAATGATCCGCATAAGTCCTACGGAATCAAAATTGTATACGCTTTTTATTTCCCTGCGCATGATTTGTGGAACAGGGTCCCCCGTTACCACTAACAGATTCCGGATTCCATTCATATAAGCCCCAAGCAGCTGAGAGCGGATGGCGATGGAATTTTTGTCCCTGCAGCAAATATGAGGCATCGGACAGATTCCCGTCTTTTCCATGACCTTTACTCCGATTAAAACAGAGTCTGCCCTTGTCCTGCCTGAAGGGGAATCCGGAAAGGTAACCGTATCCGTCCTGTGTGCCTTCAAATAGTTAGCAGCATCTAATATCTTTTCGTCATCTGCCTGAAAGGGCGGTGCCAGCTCCACGGCAATGAGCTTTTCCTCTTTCCCTGCTCCTTCATAAAAGGCATGTTTCGGCTTTGCCTTTCCAGCAGATGTCTTTCTCTCCTCCCCTTCTTTTTCTCCAAACAAGGATGGAGCCGAAACTGATTTTTTCAGATTTACTTTTTCCGCCAGCTTTTTTATGTACTCCGGAGAAGTGCCGCAGCAGCCCCCAATCAAATCCGCTCCCATATCCGCAAGCTTTAAAAGCCTGTCCGCAAAATAATCCCGGTTTTCCAGAAATACCATCCTGTCCTTGATAAGCTTTGGATAACTGGCATTGGGAAGCACCGAAATATATTTATCCGTCCTTATGTCAAGCTCACTGATGATCCGATACAGATGTCCCGGTCCCACACCGCAATTAAGCCCTATTCCGTCTACTTCCTTATCATCGGAAAGCTCTTCAAAAATACGCTTTATGCTGATACCGCTGTTGGTATAGCCATATTGATTGACACTGAACTGCACCAGTATGAAGATATCGTGTTCTTTTCTGACCGTCTCTATCACAGCCCTGATTGGTTCATAGTCCGGAAAGGTTTCAAATACCAGCGCATCCACTCCTTCCGAAAGCATCGTCTCACAAATGCTCTTGTACTCCAAAAAAGCTGTCTCTCCCGTTATTTCCGCTCTTCCCGGAATCGGTCCTATGTCACCTGCCACAAATACGGTATGCTCCGCTCCCCCTGCCGCTTCTTTTGCAATCCGGCAGGCGCTTTTTATGTTTTTAAGAAGCTCCTCTTTTGTACAGCGCAATGTTTCCCTGTTGGCTGCAAAAGTATTCGTGCGTATCATCACCGCTCCCGCTTCTATATATTCTTTATGAATCTGCTTTACAAGCTCCGGTCTTGTAACATTTGCCGCCTCCGGAAGCATGTCTTCGCCGGAAATTCCTGCAAAATAAGTTCCAAAAGCGCCATCCATCAATATCTTATTCTGTTTTATGTATTCCCTAAGCTGCATATGTCCTGTATCCTCTTACTTTCTCTTTTTTCCCAGGACAAGTATATCACAAATTTAAAAAACGGGCACCCTTTTTAATCGGGGACCCAGTCTGGAAAGCAGTTCGTTTGTAATGGTGTCTGCCTGATATGCCAGTTCCTCTGCGGAAATTTCCTCTAATCCGTCCCTGCCGATGAGAACTGCTTCATCGCCCGGCTTTATCCCTTCTTCTCCCGTAATGTCCACCGCAAGCTGGTCCATACAGATTCTCCCCACGATTGGCATTCTCTTTCCATGAATCAGCACGCTTCCCTTCCCACAGGAAAGATTTCTGGGAAGTCCGTCCGCATATCCGATAGGCAGTATGGCAATATGGCTGTCTCTTTCTGCCGTAAAAGTCCTTCCGTAGCTGACGGTCTCTCCGGCTTCAATTTCCCGAATCAGCCCCACCCTTGCCTTTAAAGACAATACCGGAAGCAGATCAGGCTTCTGCCTTGTCACATCACCCAGAGCGCTTTTTACTCCATACAGTGCAATTCCCATTCTGGCAAGGTCACAAGACAGACCCGGATAGTTCAAAAGACCGTAGCTGCTTTGCAGATGTACTTTTATGTCCGGATGTTCCTTTACCTTTAAAACATCCAACAGCTCATAAAACCGCTTGATCTGGTTTTCTGTATATTCTACATCCTCTTTTTCGAGGCTGTCCGCTACGCACAAATGTGTGTAGATTCCGGTTACCTTTAGGCAACTTAGATGAAAAATCCCGGAAATCTGCTCCACATGGCGGCTGTCGATTCCAAGCCTGTGCATTCCCGTATCAATTTTGATATGAATCGGTAAATGCAGCCCGCAGGCATTCAGCTCTCTCGCATACTCATAATCGATTACAGTCTGCACCAGTCTGTACTTTTTTAACTGTCTGCTTCTTCTGATATCCGTATAGCCCAAAATCAGTATTTCTTCTGTAATGCCATGCTTCCTTAATGCAATTCCTTCTTCCAAGGAAGCCACTGCAAACTGTCTGACTCCTTCTTTCCTCAGACAATCCGCCGTCAGATTGGCGCCATGACCATAAGCATTTGCCTTTACCACTGCCATCAGCTCACATTGCCCGGGCATAATCGCCTGGAGGGTTTTGGCATTATGTCTTAGATTGGAGAGATTGATTTCCACCCATGCCCGCTCTGTACTCCTCACATCCTTTTCCAGTATTCTTTCCTTTCTTGTTCCTTCCCTTCTTCTTCCTCCCTTTCTTAAGCCATCCGTTCTTTCCTTCCAGTTTTTCCATAGGCACAAAAGCAGCAAAGCACACAAAAGAGATTCCACTGAAACTGCAAGATAATGCAGCAGGCTGTTTTCAATGAACCATTTCTCCATATGCAGCGCTTTTGCTCCCATTCTGGTAAGCACAATCATATAAGGATGGATGATATAAATGAGCATGGCCATCTTACGAAGCAGCGGATTCCCTTTTTGAGAAAAAGCCGTCAAAAGCCAGAACAGAAAATACATGGTGGGAAGGAGCATCACATACATGCTGTCATGTCTTTGGATGGAAAAACGGTGTAAAAGTATTCCTTCCGCCGTCATTGCCAGAAAGCATTCTGCCAGCCCTGCTGCCGGCACCACAAAGGATATGTGATGTGGCTTTCCTTTCCCCGCAGACAGCTTTCCTGCCCATATGCTACCCATCACAAAAAATACCGGTGCAAAAAAAATACCGTTCCTGGTATATGCAGATATGGAAAAGATTCTTTCATACAGTCCTGACAAAACCGGAATTCCCTTTATAACCCCGTAATAGCTGTCCCCAAACAGCCCAATCAGATAAAGAACCAGAGAAACGGAGAGGGCGCCCTTATTTCCAAACTTTTTCAGCAAAAAGTAAGCAACGGCTGCCCCTTCTATCGCTGCCGGAAGATACCAGAGATGATAAAAGGTGCCGTCAAAGAAAATATCTTTTAGAAAATTCTTGAAAAAATCTTCCATTTGAAAATAGTGGTTATATAAATTCAACGGCACATACAGCAGCATGGAAATTCCATAAAGGATTGCCGTTTTTTTCATAAATTTCCTTACTGTTCTGTCTGTATTTTCCCCTTTTAATACAAAAAAACCGCTTACCATAAAGAAGAATGGAACCGCAATTCTCGCCAGTATTCTTGTCAGGAAAAAATCCCCGGTTTCCGTAAAAGCAAGAAGCGGCGACGTATGGATTGCCACTACAAGAAATGCCGCCACCATACGAAAATCATCCAGTCCGCCGTATTCTCTTTCCGCATTTTGTTTTATTTCCTTGAAAGCTTCTGTCTTAAGCATGTTCATTCCTCCAGATAGTAACGATACAGCCGTCCACGTTATTGCCGGAAATCTGATACAGACATTCTTCCGGTATGGAAAGCATCGCTTTTTTCTTTTTGGAAAGGGGCACAAAAAATACTTCCGCCTGCCTTCCCGTCTCTTTTTCATAGAAATAGTGTTGTTCCTCCATGGGAAATTTTTTTAGCATTTCGATATATTCCTCTAAGGAAATCCCCTGTTCCTTCATGATTTTGGAGTGGGGGTATCCCACATAGCGAAAATGCCATGGCTCGTGGGCTATTTTGGTAATGGGCTCCTTTCCCCTTTCATATCGTTCAATAAATCCATATTCCGGCGCTATCTGCCTGAATCTGCCGCATATTCCTTCATAAGGAAAATCAGGACGTATAAAGTCGATCACTTCTTTTTTCAGTCCCAGATCAATGGCAAGGCCGGTCTGGTGTTCGCTATGCCCCGGAAGGGCAACGTATTTTCTTGTAAACTCTTCTCCGTTTTCTTTTATGGATTCCTCCCAGATTCTGGTCTGTTCTTCACCGGAGCGATAACCGCTGACAGGAACGATTTCCTTTTCGCCGCCGATATCCTGTATCATATGGGACAGCACTGTTGCTGCTTTTTTCTGAAGCAGGATATCCGGATATTCTTCATCTACAGCTATGAAGGAAGGGGCATGATGCTGTGTCTGCGGAAAGAAAGCTGCTCCCTGAGGCAGATTCCGGGAATACGTGAAAGTTCTCTGAGCCAAATTCCGGGAACAGGATGAAATATCTTCTGCCTGAACAGAAAGCGGATGCTCTTCATTTACTAAGATTAAATCTCCGGAAAAAATATCTTCATATTGTAATGCAACATTTTTCATTGACTCACCCCCAGTTCTATCACTTTGTCCAGTATTTCTCCAAAGGACATGCCGATGCCCTGCATCATATTGGGATATCTGCTGTGGGAGGTAAAGCCCGGAATGGTATTGACCTCGTTAAAAACGATTTCTCCTGTTTTCGTAAAAAATAGATCCACTCTGGCAAAGCCCCTGCAGCCCAGCGCTTTATAGATGACCTTTGCTGTCTCCTTTATTCTTTCTTCCGTTTTTTGATCAAGCCTTGCAGGCATATGGATTTTGGAGCTTTTCAACGTGTATTTTTCCGTATAATCGAAAAAGCCCTGACTCAATTCAATTTCATCCACTCTGCCAACAATCAGCTCTTCATTTCCCAAAACAGCACAACCTACTTCAAACCCGTCAATATTTTCCTCTGCGATAACGATACTGTCATATTGGAAGGCCTGCTCTATAGCGGCTGAAAGCTGTTGCTTTTCGCTAACCTTTGTGATGCCAAAGGAAGAGCCTGCTCTGAGGGGCTTTACAAACAAGGGATATCCCAGGGCTTCCACTTGGTTCATCATCTCTTTTTTTGCCTCACTTCCTTTTCCTCCCCACTGTCCTTTTTCCAAAACTACCGCCTTTGGCACCGAAATTCCATAGGCAGCCGCCAGTCTGTGTGCCCGGTCCTTATCCATGCAAAGGGCTGAGGAAAGGGTATCACAGCCGATAATGGGAATGCCGGAAAGCTCAATCAGTCCCTGCATGCTGCCGTCTTCTCCGTTTTTTCCATGCAATACCGGAAATACGGCATCCATGGGGATGATAACTGGTTGATCGGATTCCATTTGCAGGATTCCGTGATGAGTTTTATCCGGGGAGAGGATGGCAGGAATACAGTCCTTTTTTTGTTCGTGCCAGGTGTCCTTTAAAATTCCTTCGTAGTCACCCTTGTAGTGGAACCAGCTTCCTTCTTTTGTAATGCCGATGGGATATACTTTATATTTTTCCCTGTCTAAATTGCTTAAGATGGCATGTGCGGATTGTAAGGATACCGGATATTCACTGGAACAGCCTCCGAAAATTACTGCTAAATTCATGTTTGATTTCCTCCTTTTGGGGCGGTTTTTCAACGAAAAAACAGCCTTTTGATTTCTGTATTATCATACTAGAAATCAAAAAGCTGTTTTTCCGCTTTCCCTTATGAAATTCTCACATTCTTGTGACGAAATTCTTATGAATTTCTTATGATTTGTAAGATTTAGAAGTTTTGATTATCTTGGCGAAAGTTGATGAAACCTTGCAAATACTGGATTTCTAAGATGTTCCAGAAATGTTTCAGACGCTTATCTTCTCATAAAATCTTATATTTTTTCATTCATTTTGCGTAAAAGTTGTGTAAATTTGTAACATTTTTTGTGTACGGATTTGTGTACGATAAACCGGGCTAAGACGCCCGGCTGTCCCTGCTCCGCTTCTCATCAAATTTTTCAATTTCATCCCGCATACGCTTGTCGTCCACATGGTTGTACACCTTCATGGTAATTGCCAGATTGCTGTGGCCCATAATCTCCTGCAATGTCCTCTGGTCCATCCCTGCCTCTGCCATTCTGGTGCAGGCAGTATGACGCAGGATATGTGCAGTAATATTAGGCAGTAATTCTGGCTCCCTGTCCTCCAGTATGCCAGCCGCCACCTCAATACTATTGTAATCATACACAATCTTATGGAGGATAATGTCTAACTGTACCACACTCCACAACTGGAATTTCTTCGTGAGAAATACAAAGCCACTGTACCCATCTACTGTATGGTTGTCTATCATCCCATGCTTCAACATATATTCTTTCTGTTTTCTCAGAGCATGCAGCGCTTTTGACGTCAGCGGAATTTTACGGATGCCCTTGATTGTCTTTGGTGGGCAGATTTGAAATCTGCGCTTTCCCTCCTCGTCCAACTCATAAAGCAACTGGTGGTCAATCTTCACAAATTTATTCTTAAAATCCACGTTTTGCCATGTCAGACCGATGGTTTCTCCGCACCTCGCACCGGTCTCAAAGAAAAACTCAAACATCCAGTAATAGGCATTGTATTCACTGCTTTCACTGATAAACTGTAGAAACTTCTCCTGCTGTAACTGGGTAAGGGCATCTCTTTTATTGTTGTAAATGCCAAGTTCCTTTGTACAGCCGTGGGCATAATTCCTGCGGATATAATCTTCAGACAATGCGTGGTTGAACATAGCAGATAAGACTTTGTGCATCAGGGTTATGCTTCCATTTCCCACACCATCCTCTAGCATTTCCTGATAACAGTCTAAGATATGTGTCTTTCTGACTGCCTGAATCTGCATATTGGCAAATTTCCGGCTGCGCATGTTCTTATTCCATATCTTGGTGTAATTTTCCTCTGTGCGGACAGTAATCTTCCCTCGCTTCTTTTTCATTTTTACATAGAAGTCAAACAATTCATTGACTGTCATATTTCCATGTGACGTAGAAATCAGGTCATGCCTGTCCTGCTCAATCAATGCCTCCTTCTCACGCAGGGATAAGTCTTTCTGCTTCCCTTTCGGGTACGGGTCGGTTTCCACCAGCCGCCAGCTGTATTCTACACGGTGTTCACCACATAAATCCGTGTAGCGGAACATGTAACGCCCGTCGCTGCGCTGTCCTTCCCCTTTTCTTAAAACTCTGCCTTTGCTGTCTTTTCTTTTTGCTGCCATAGTATCTGCTCCTTTCATAAAAGAAAGAGCCCTAATACGATATGATGATTATACCGCACTAAAACTCTTTGTGCCATGCCTAAATTACATTTAATTTGTCAATAAATTCCTCGAACTGCTTTCTCTTTATCTGCGGTCGGTTTCCATTCCACAGGATAAAGTCAGCATCTTCATTTGCATTAATGAGCCTGCGAAGCTTTGCCTGACCGATACGGAAATATTTTGAGGCTTCTTCTACGCTCAATGTGTATTTCTGCCATAACGGAATTTCTGTAATTTCTTTGCCTGCCATAAGACTGCACCTCCTTATGGCTATAGGATAATATAAAAGGAGAGGTTAAGCCATTGACTGACGTGGTAGAAATTGGGGGAATTATACCATGGGGTGGTGGTTTTTTGTAAAAAACATTCCCTTCCCACTATTGTATTTTAGCATCTAACACCTCAACAAGAAATGATTTTAAACATATTACTTCCATGCTTTGAATAATTGTGGTTCCCTCTGGTTCTAACACATAACCTGTATATTCTTTCTTATCAAATCTATCATCATTTGATTCAAAAACATTATTCCTTATGACTTTTAATGTAGTTTTAAATGGTTCCATATCCTCAACAATTTCGTTCTTAGATACATCAATGTCATAACAAATAAATTTATGTATATATCTAAATGGATGATTAATTTTCTTTGTTAAGGTTCCTTTTAGTTCTATGTATTTAGGGAATCCTAAATAACCTACTACAAAATCAATTCCCTTGGTAGTATTATAATCCAACAGTTTAAATGAAAATAAATCAGGAAAATGTTGAATTATTGCCATCAATACTACAAATGTTTCCGATTCTGAATATCCATTTTTCAATCTTGTAGGTTCAAAGATCTCGACACCATTTGGTAACTTAATAGTTTTTCTATTCTTACTTGCAGTAAATCTCTTAGACAAATCTTTCTTATCTGTCTCAATCGAAGTAATAGTTTTTTCCAGTTCTTCCCAATCTTGCCGTTCCTGCATAGCATCTCTAATTTTTTTACTCTTAAATACCTTATTTACTTCCTTTTTTATTATTTCTAATTTTTCTATATCTGTATTCATTATTGAACCACGATTAGCCGTTAATTGGAAAGCATCACAATCCACAAATGCCTGCATATAGGTGTAAGTACCAACTCCTCGTCCACCTTCGAGCCAATCATCAATTTTTTCAACTGGAACACCTCCCTTACATGCCCATAAACCATATCTCTGCCCATCCGTATGCGTTCCTTCTGTAGTTGCTTTTCCCTGTCTAGATAATAATAAATCATATCTTCTTTTTGTTTCATACCCTTCCATACTTATTATCAATCTAAATGAAATGCTTCCTGACGTTATTGTTTCATTATAAACTAATTTACTATAAAACATATATTTTGCTTTATTACTTCTAATTAAATCTGCATACTTTTTCATTTCCTTATCCGAAGTTCGTTCTGGTGGGAAATAATGTCCTAATGCTATTTCCTCAAAATGCCCTAAAACTCTATCAGCAAAAACCGGAATCGGATCACACATAGATAAATCTTTATACTTTTTTTCAAATTCTTGACTTAACAATCCTCTTAAAAATAACTTAATATTTTTTTGTTTAAGTGCCTCATTATACTTAGTTTCAACTGTTCCAATTAATGAATACCACATACAATAATCTCTTAGAAACAAATGATTTAATTTATAATGTGTATGCTGTGTCTTAAAATACTTAGGACATATAATACGAACCATAAATCCAGATACCCATTCCTCAGGTAATGAAAGACCTAATTCCTCGGGTTTACATGGATCAGCATATGATAATTCTTTATTTTGGGCAATCTGTTTAATTGCATCTTTTAATTCAGATGCCCAATAATCTCCCTCCCTAGTCTTTGAACATATCTGCACTAATTCTGCATTAAAAAACACTTTTGAACCATGTCCTTTATAACCATGCTTATTTTTTAATGCTATAAATTTCTTATTTATTTTGCTTGAATTAGCAACATCGAAAAAACACTTAACATTGCATTTTGCCAGTCCACTTCCATTATCCCATATATCAATAATCAAGCGATTATCGCCACCCAGCTCCTCTTCCTCATAGACATCTATATATATTTCAGAAGCATCTTCATCAAAAGAATTTTGTATACCTTCTCTAAAAATTTCTAATGGATCCCCAAAATCTGTTATTATCTGATATAATTCATAACCTTCATTAACATGTACTTTCGCCATAATTTTCCTCCATAGTAATTTTTATTTTGCTGTTTAAATCTTTTCCCTTTTAATAGACAAAAAATGTTATTCCTTTATATGCTCCCTCATAATATCAAACAACCCCTCGCTTATTCTCACGTTGGTTTCTTTCAATCTCTCAATGCACTCCTCAATATCTCCTGTACTAAGCATTCCCTCGTCAAAGGCTTTCAACAGCAGACCAATTGTTCCCGTAATTGGCAATCCCATCTTCTTTGCCACATTCCTGCCCTTATGTTCATCCATAACCAGCAAATCTGCTTTCCTATTATTAGCCATAACAATTGCTTCACTCTCCCCAGCATCCAGACCGGACACCTCCTGTAGAATCGTTACAGCAACTTCATTGTCAACCTTTTCTACTTCCAGAAAATCACTATCTATTACCTGAAAAGCCTCTGTTACAAACTTTTCATTACCTGTCAATTCCATATATACAGCATTAGGAATAAGCACTTTCCCATATAACTGTTTCAGAATGTCCAAATGCCCCATCTTCATCAAGGTAATAATCGGTGTGGTATCAGATACAATCAGCATACTGCCACACTCCCAACTTTATTAAGAGTTGCCAAATCCTCTGCAAGTTCCTCTTCTGTCATATCAAAATATGCAATCCCCAGTGAACCATATAATTCAATTAACTCCATTTTGGGTATACCAAGCATTTCTGCCGCCTTTCCATGCGATATGGTGTCATTCTTTATATATGGATATAACAGCATGGCATTTCTAAGCAAAACCGCTCTTTCCCCTTCCACATTTGCATATGGTACTACTGCTTCCGGCACATTGATTTCTATCTGTTTCATTGTCATAATCATCATCTCCTATCTCAAAATAATATATTACAAACTAAATCTCATAGGCACATACGGTGTCTGATATTCTTCAAATCCCAATTTCTTATATAATAGGTGTCCTTCCTCTGTTGCACTCAATTCAATAAAATCCAGCTCTTTTTCTTTTGAAAATAAAATAATTTCCTGTATTAACTTGGTGGATATTCCCTGGTGTCTGTAGCTTTCAAGTGTATAGACACTCAACACATTTCCAACCTTACCATTTATAAAATGGGGATTCGATGGTTTTTCAATAATAAGCAGCAAGGCTGTAGCTACCATGATACCCTCATCTTTTGCGATAAAAGCAAATATGTCTCTATCTAAATGCCGTTCAAAATACAGGGGGATTTTCTCTTTCATAGAAACTTCATCTTGTATGCCGATACCCATATCTGCCTTGATATATTCAAGCCGCATTTCCGTTAATGCTTGTATGTCTGCCCTGTCAGCCATCATATATTCCACCAAAACAGTCCACCTCTTTCAACTCCATATAAAGTACATACTTAATGACAAGAAAAATCTCTATTTCTTATTTTTTTCAGGAAAAGGGTAATATCTAATTCAAAGGTCACACAAAATGCAATTTCCACACTGTTTCTGAAAATCATACAGTGCATTGCCCTTTCCCATGTTTTTCATCTATTATCTTGTACTGATTTACCATGCAATATTCCTCAAAATTCAATCAAACATAACCCCTTGATATTTATATATAATCTTACCATACTACCACGCACTTTTCCACAATTTTCTACGACAATTGCATTCCTTTGATATAGATATCACAATAAGGACAACCCTGCCAAACAAGACCGTCCTCATTTACTACACATATATAATTTCTCTTAGTATTTCTTCCTCTGCCCTTGCCATGATATTATTGACCTTACCCACCCAAAACATGGGATTCACGTTCTTCAAATCCTCTAATTACCCCTTCTTTTTCTTTTGTTCGTTTCACTGCCATTTCCAGCTCTCTGTAACACTCCTCGTCCACCTCGTGCAGATATTCATTCCACGTCCCATCCAGCACCATCCTGAAATATCTATGCCTATCATTCTCCGCTAGATGGTACACTATTCCATTTTCCACAATAACTTTAGGTAATTCTTTTCCCATAGGCTCTGCCCCTTCGCAATTTTATTATGGATAAAAACAATGCTTATCTTTATCTGACTGCATTATACTGCGCTTCTTTACAAAGGTCAGCCGTCTTTTTGAATTTTTCTAATCTATACCATGGGCAAAATTTCCCCTATGCCTTAAATGTGCCCCTGCCCATAGTGCAGGCACATTGCCAGATACGCATTTTGTCAGACAACGTCCGAAAAACGCCTCTGGTTAGGGAAAATATCCCCTAAAACCCCTTGATATTTATATAAATAGGGCAGTGGTGTATGATTCCTACACCATTTTGCCCATTCCTACACTGCTTTCCTACATCAATCTTTGATTTTGGTGTATCATTCCTACACCGCATTTTGAGGAAATTTTCTCATGGCGTATGATTCCTACGCTATTCTGCTGTTTTGGTGTAGGAATCCTACGTCATTTCTTAATTTTGATGTATCATTCCTACACCAAAAAATACAGCATATTTCTGATTCAAAACAATAAGCAATTATAATGATACTCACGTTCAGTTGCAGTTAACTTTAACAAAAACTGCCTCTTTGATTTACGGCAAATAGAAAATTAAGGCTTAATCATTGTTTATAGATTCCTTATAATATTCAATCTTGTTATCCAGATTTTGCAGATATTCTTTCCTCTTTAGCTGCTGCTCTAAAACATACTCCCGGTGTATTTGCAGCATTTCCAGCCGTTCGGGCATCGTTTCCCTGCCTGAATAGCGTAATTCAGAATAATGCTGTATATCTTTCAGAAGCATACCGGTTTCTTTTAATCGCCGGATAAATTTAATCCATTCCACATCACTTTCCGAATATACACGTCTGCCATGTTTATCACGTTCCACGATCAAAAGTTTCTTTTTTTCATAATACCGTAAAGTGCTTTTGGGCAAATTCATTTTTTTAGACATTTCTCCGATTGTCATCATGCACCTCCCAAAAAAAGTTCTTGACTTAAACTATGGTTTAAGCATTATGCTCACATTATAAGTCAAATACCTCTATGCCGCAAGTTTATATCCCAGAAGAGTGGGTATTTGACCCCGCAGCAGTCGCCAAATGGACATACAAGCATGTCCTCTTGGCTCGTTGCTTTGCGAGAACAAATCAGGAGGTATAATCAAATGGAACAGACACGTTTTGAAACAGGAATGGAACAGTTAAAGAAGATTGACGGAATCGGCGGGGAGAATGTCATAAAATCATTGGAGAACATCGCACCCGATGTTGGCAGGTTTATCATTGAATTTGCTTTTGGGGAGATATATCCAAGAGAAAACCTGTCCTTGCCAGAGCGGGAAATGATAACTATAACAAGTTTATTGACTTTGGGTGGATGTGAATCACAATTAGAAGTACATATTAACGGTGCTTTGAATGTGGGGATTTCTCCACAGAAAATCGTAGAAACATTTATCCAGTGTATTCCCTACGTTGGCTTTCCAAGAGTGTTAAATGCCATAACGGTTGCAAAAAGCGTTTTCTCAGAAAGAAAAAACTTAGGAGAAAATTTCTGAAAGCAATGGCAGATTAGCATTTACGGAATTCCTCATTTGCTAGTATAATGAAAAAATCAAAAAACTATTGACCTTCACGGAACGTCATAGCTTAAAGTGATTGTATCAAGAACAAGGAGGCCTTACAGAATGAGGACAGTAAAAGAATTGGCAGAAATCACAGGGATCAGCGTGCGCACACTTCACTATTATGATGAAATCGGTCTATTGAAGCCGACTGGCAGGAGTGAAGCGGGATACCGGCTTTATGACGATAAGGCTTTAGAGGTTCTGCGTCAAATATTATTCTTTCGGGAATTTGATATTTCTTTACGGGAAATCAAGTCTGTCATGGAAAATCCGGCTCTTGATAAAAAGCAGATTCTGCAGATGCAGAGAACGATGCTGACAGCAAAAAAGGAACGCTTGGAACGTTTGATTGCCAGCATTGATGACATTCTGAAAGGAGAGAACAATATGGATTTTGAAGTATTCAGCAAAACAGAGGTGGAGGAGATATTTGATTCCATGATTCAGCACATGAATGAGGAACAGAAGAACACACTTGAAGAGCAATTTGGCAGCATTGACGGATTCCATAGACAATTTATGGAAGATGCCGCAAAGGAGGAAACACAGAAGAGTTGGGCGAAACTCATCGAATGGCACGGCAGCAAAGAGGATGCCTTAGAAACAGCGAAGAATCCCATAGGGGAAGAAATGCTTCATGCACTCCGCCTGCGGCAGGAAGCTGTTATGGATAAATTGGCCAAACGGAAAGACGAGGGATTTACTTTTGATTCCTTTGAAATCAGGGAAGTGGTTGCAGAGTATGGATTTGTCCAAAAACAGTTATTTCGCATAAAATATGAAAAAGACTTCATGCTGCAACTGGCAGATATATACCAAAACAACAAAGAAGTACAGGCAGAATGTGACGGGCAATATGGAGAAGGTGTTACGGAATTTTTTGCCGAAGCAATCCGGCATTTCTATGCGGAATAGAGAGTGTAATATAAAGTGTGTAAGTTACCGGTAACAAAAACTTACGCACTTTATTTTTGTTATAAAGTGCGATATATTAAAGAAAGGAAATGAAAGGATTATGAGTAACGCACTTAT
>JAAUZH010000038.1 GCA_014804675.1 Lachnospiraceae bacterium | reverse complement strand
GTGAGCCGGCATAGCCTATGGTAGTCTTAGAGGCCTTGGCAAAGTCGCCGGCACTTACGCACCGTATTTTGGTGCGTTAGTACCGCTGCGTCTTTGCAGAGCGAAAGCGTGCCCCTAAGGCTACCATAGGTTATGCCGGCTCACGCATCCGTCTATCCACCCTCCGCCCCACTGCATTATCTAAACTGTTATCCCCTCCTCTTTTCTTTGGATTTTTCATCTTTCACTATACAAGCTTACTCTAAAGAAATCGTTAAGTAAATGGTTAAGAAAAAGTAAAGAACAGGAAAAAGGACAGATTCTGCTACTGTTTCAGACGATACCCCATACGCCAGACGGTCTCAATATATTCCTCATCATGTGCATATTGTTTTATTTTATTTCGCAGGTTGCTCATGTGTACCTTGAGTGTACTATCCTCATTAAAATAGGGCTCGTTCCACACACTTTCAAACAAATTCGCCTTTGAAAACAGCTTTTCAGGATTACGAAGCAGTAATTCCAGCAACATATATTCCTTACTGGTTAACACCACTGCATTTCCTTTGACCGTTACCGTTTTTGCCATGCAGTCCATAATCATTTCCTTATGCTGCAGTTTTTTCTGCCCATCCGCCCTCACCTGTTTTTCCATCCTGCGAAGTATTGCCTCTATCCTGACTTCTACCTCATCTAAATCAAAAGGTTTTGTCATGTAATCATCGGCACCCATACGAATTAAATCTATCTTGGTCTGCACCGTATCCTTTGCCGACAAAACAATGACCGGCACCCCGGAAAATTCCCTTAGCTTCGTAAGCACTACATCCCCGCTTTGCAAAGGCAACATCAAATCCAACAACACAAGGTCAATATCCGACCTGTCACGCAGCAGGGTCAATGCGCTTAAGCCATTCACTGCATTTATCACTTCGTAATCCCGGGACTGTAAATATTCACAAAGCAGGCGGTTGATTTCTTTGTCATCTTCCACTATAAGTATTTTTGCCATTTTTCTTTCCTCTGTCCAACAAGAATAAGGTATTCCGGAACAACTGCCTGGATACCTTTATTGCTGCTTCTCTATTATTTCTATCATATCCCTTTTCGATAAATTGCTCAAATCTTTTTTATAGATAGTTTTCCCTGCACTCTTTTTCTAAATATTGATTGTGAATTGTTTTACGAATTGTATTCCGACTGTTGCGGTCATAGGCCGCAACAATAGAATGTTTTGATACTTCGTTTAGATTTTTATGTAATCTTTTTATGTTGGTGCAAATCCTTACATTTCTTTCTCGAACTGCTCTATGGAGCCTGCCCTGGCCGCAAGCTTATGCCATCTTTTCAGCACTTTCAAATCCCTTTGTGCTAAAACAGCTTCCCTGACATGCTCCGGAATGGTTCCATATTCCTCTAAAAGCTCAAAAACAGCCTCTTGTGTTGCTTCTTGCTGTGCTTCTTGCCTTGCTTCTTGCTGTGCTTTTTCTATGCTCATACTCACCCGGTCGTTTACCCATTCCTCAACGGTCATGTATCTCGCCTCCAGTCTTCGCCATGTTTTCAGTTCTGTCACTTTTTCATGCAGCTTTATGATAGATTCCTCAGTAAGATCCGACACGTATTCATCTGTGCTCTGCTCCATGTACTTTAGGAAATGCACCAGCTCTTTGGGGACATTCCCATCCTCTCTGCCTCTGGTATTTAGGAATATCTTCCTTGTACCATCCCCAAGACCCATATCGCACTCCAGACACCTCTCTTCAAAGGTGTAGCGGTACAGCCCCTTTTCAAATGGATCGAAAGTACAGATAAAGATGACATAACTGGGCTTCAAATCATTGAAGTCGTCTCCCGGTTTTAGGGAAGATACGTCCATCTCCGCCTGATGGTAACGGCTCCGCTTTGCCAGATTCTTCCTATCGTCGTTCTGTGCCTCTACATCATAGCTTACCTGCATTTCATCGCTGGCATAAATATCAAGCCTGATACTCCGAAAATCCGAGCTTACTAAAATACTCTGTTCTGCGTGTACCTTTACTTTTGAAAGCCTTTTGCCGAGGATGATTTCAAGCACCAGCCGGCAAATTTCTGAATCCTCCAAAGCAGCTGCAAATAAAAATGCGTTGCTTAAGTTTAATTGCTGAAAAGTTTTCTTCATAGGTTCCTCCTGTGTGAAGTACAGGAAAAACTTATCTACGAAATTATATTAACTGATTTTTAGTGAATGTGCAAGTGTAAATTCGGATTTTTCTGTAATAAAAAACAACGTGCTCAAAACTATATCGCACTAACGACACAAAAATACGCCTATCTGCATCCAAATAAATATACTTCACATGCCTGCTGGCTTTATTACTATATATAAATATCTTAACATTACCGACTATCATAAGCTTGCATTTATACACTGTTTTTAGATTCTTTTTAACTTTATCGTTTTTTGCTCATGCAAATAACAAGCGCTCAAAACTTCTCCAACCCCAAGCTGATTCTCTTTATATAAACGACTCAATCCATCAATCCTTCCTTTGGTAGAACTGTGTGTCTTACCTTCGTATCTGCGGCCTCCAAATTCAATAGTAACTTTAATCCCAGATTCAATATTAAATTCGGAACCAAAAGTACATATCTTGTATTTTACATCTGTGTTGTTAAGTGTCTTTGTAACTTTTAGATTTGTTTGGCAGGATGGCAAATTCTGATAGCTCTTTTTTACTTTTGACTGCGAGGTTTTTATTTTTTTCTTTGAAGCTTGTACTAAAGAAGCATCAAATACTTCCGCATCTATTTTTCTAATAGTTTCATATAATTTGGTATAAAAATCGCCTCTGCCTTTTCTAATATATTCTCTCCTATATCCTGCTTCTTCTAAAAATGCAGCCATTATATTTGAAAGTTTTTCTTCTCTTATCTCACGTTTATCTTTCTCCAAAGGTCCCAGCATATTCATCAGCTTAGCATGTTCATACATATATGAGCTCCTTTTAACCTCTTCAATGATGTCATAAAAAACCATATCGCCTCTATTAATATCAATCACAGCACTTTTCCGACTTTTCAACAATTTAATTTCATTCTCATTTTCATCAATTATGATTGGCACAATTTCCAATTCCTTACCTTCATGTTGATTTTCTGTCTCCACTGTTCTAGCTCTTAATACTTCCATCAGACAGGCCGGACTCTTCATATAATCCTTACTGATAAAAACTAACATCGCAACACAGTAGCTCGTTTCAATAGCCTCCCTCATGTTTTCATTCCACATTTTATTATCATACTCAAAATTCGTGTCGAAATAGACTCTTAGCCCATATTTCTCCTGCATATTTTTCACAATTTCTTTCAATACAACTTCCCAATCTTTACTACAGTAGCTTATAAAAACATATTTTTTCTCATCCTCAAGTTTATATGCTTTAATATCCCTTGTTTTTTCTGCTCTTTTTATTTCTTCGTCCTTTGATAATCCCATATTCATCCCTCTTAACAATTGATTATTTCGCTATGCGTTCCGGCTACATCAGCGGTCTGCCCAACAGCAAACCGCCATGCCTTCCGGTCTTTGTTTCGTTTATTTAATCTTAATCTTAACAGTCGCCTTCTTACCGCTTCCATCAGTGGATGCCGCCATAATCGTAACCGTCTTGCCCTTTCCTGCCTTTTTGGCAGTTACCTTGCCAGACTTGACAGTGGCATATTTGGTGTTGGAGCTTGTCCACTTTAAGGTCTTATTGGCACTGCTTCCAGTAGTTTTTACCGTTGCCTTAATGGACATGCTCTTTCCGGTCTTCAAGGTCTTAGCAGGAACTATCAGCTTTATGCTCTTTACTGCGTGCTTCATAATCTTCAGCTTTACAGAAGCCTTCTTTCCACTTCCATCATTTGCAGCTGCTGTAATCGTAACGGTCTTGCCTGCTCCTGTTGCCTTTAAGGTCACTTTTCCGTTTTTATCCACAGTGGCATATTTGGTATTGCTTGATTTCCATGTCACGGTCTTGTCTGTAGCATTTGACGGTATTGCTTTTAAGGTCAGTTTTATTTTTTTGCCAGCTGCCAGTTTTTTTGACGGGGCTGTTATGGTAAGCTTTGTGACTTTTACTGGCTGAGGCTGAGGATTGCTGCCGGGCTGCTGGGTAGTCCCGCCGGTTTTTGCCTTTACCGTGATTGTGAGTGTTGCTTTCTTTGTGACTCCGTTCTCGATATAGGATATCTCTAATGTGTAGCTGCCCGGAGTGTTCATGTTAATATCCGCTGCATTTGTGGTGTAGGCGCCTGCCTGAAGCACTTCACTGGAATTTACATAGACTGCTGTTACCGTCAGGTCGTCTAGATTCAATTGTTCTCCCTGTACATATTCGGTTTTCTTCTTTGATATCTGCAGTCCTTTCAGAATTTCTTCTTCCCTGTCTCCACCACTATTTCCACCTTCGCCGCTGGTTCCGTCATCTGCCATGGACCAGATACCAGATGAAAGATTTATGTGCAAAGCTGGGCAGACGCCGCCACCGTAGAAGACATCCTCGCCATCACAATCGACGTACCCAGAGGCGCGAACATATGCGGCAGAGTTACTAAAATAGCCGGGGGAGCGCAACCACCACCAATCGTACCCATAACCACTACTAGCATCGCTCCATTTATTAGCATAGTCGCTTGCTTTCATTCTCCGACTCATGTCACTATAGAATCCATATGTCTCATTTGTTACTTCACTGATGGAAAGCAGATAAATATTATCATTTGTATTGTTTCCACCTTCTGTACCATATGGATTATCTTCATTCTCTACATTTTGTGTTACGATAGCACCCTGCTCACTACTGCTGAAGGCCGTATTATAAAAGCTGCCATTCAACCAGTCCCTTATGTAGCTGGTCTCCCATGTAACACTTGCATCTTCATCCTTATGACCTTTCCCCTCAATCGCTTTATCCGCTACTACAAACAAGGTATTTCCATCATTTTGAAGCACCCTCCATTTGATTCTTTCCCATTTGAAGTAGCGATAAGAAATATAAGAATCCGTATCATAATATCCGCTAATCCTGCGGTACTTTGTTCCGTTTACCCATACATCCATCCCTTCATCCGCCGAATTGCCCGAGACACTCATCGCCTTGTCAATTGCGTTTATAGTGTCTCTATCTGTTACCTTACTTTGAGGATAGCTCCCAAAATATACATAGCTCCATGTGGTAGTATCGTTCTCCGTATCATACACTGGATTTACCGGCAGATTATTTTCACTGGTCGAACCGTAAACCAATTCCTGCAGAACATCTGCTTCATCCTGTAGCTCATCTAACGAATCGGAATCTTCCATGCCCTCCTCTGACATACCTGCCTGACTTTCTCCCGCTGCAGCCTCATTCCCACTGATCGTTTCGGCAAGTGCAGTCATTCGGCTTCCCGAAAGCAGCACTATCAAGACCAGGAGCATGGACAGAAGCTTTCTTCCGCTTTTTTTACTTTGTCTGTTCATTTTTTCTTCCTCCTTTGCTTTTTCAGCCTTTCTGTTTAAATTTACAGGCACGCAAAAACCCTGCCGGATACGGAATAAAATCCGCCCCGGCAGGGCTTTCCTATATAAAAATACTGTCTTCAAGGTTTAAACCAATAGAAAAAAGAGTATCAAAAATCAACAGATCTGCTCTGCTCTGCTCTGCTCTGCTCTGCTCTGCTCTGCTCTGCTCTGCTCTGCTCTGCTCTGCTCTGCTCTGCTCTGCTCTGCTCTGCTCTG
>JAAUZH010000037.1 GCA_014804675.1 Lachnospiraceae bacterium | reverse complement strand
GCTTCCCTGCCGCTTTCTTGTTTTCCTGTAATCCTCTCTTCCGACCGTACGCTTCTTCTGAAAAAATTACAGTTTGTTTAAGTAAGCTATTTTACTTGTATTATATATCGGAATGTTTCTAAAATACTTTATATTCTATTTTCATATTTTATTTTTTATTTTCATAACGGAAAGCTTATGCTAAAATATTATCAGAAATGATTGGAAAGGAGAACGCATAGTGAATATTCTGCTTTATGATTTTATTTCTTATACCCAAAAAGATCTTGCCTATTTTTTGAAAAAGGCTGGGCATCATTGCAAAAACATCCTGTATAAAATAAAAGATGATTATAAGGATGATTTTTTTGAATACCGTTTGGGACAATATCTTTCCGATGGGAATTTCGACTGTGTTATCAGCATTAACTTTCATCCTCTGGTAGCAAAAATCTGTTATCAATATCAGGTAAAATATCTTTCCTGGTCCTATGACAGTCCAATTTCCAAGATGCATATGGAATATTACCAATATCCTACTAATTACATATTTTTATTTGACCGTATGGAAGCACAATATTTTCAGTCTCAGGGCATGGAACATGTCTTTCATATGCCTCTTGCCGTAAACCTGGAACGGCTTGCTTCCGCCTCACTCTCCATTTCTCCTTTGGAAAAAGAAGCCTATAGCAGCGATATTTCTTTTGTAGGAAAATTTTATGATTCTTCTTTAAAAGAGATTCTCACTCTGGCACAGGATTATGATAGGGGATTTATTCAGGCAATTGTAGATGCACAGCTGCAGGTTTATGGTTACAATTTTGTAGAAGATTCCATAAAACCCGAATTACCCAAACGCATAACCGACAACTTTATCAATGCCGGAATCAAGATATACTGTGGCGGTTTCGAAGAATTAAGTAAGGGCGCTCTGGTTCATAGCATAAATAAGGAAATCACCCGCAGGGAACGTATTATGTTATTAAATTTGCTAAATAGATATTATGACGTAAATTATTATTCCTATGAATGTCCGCAGCTCTTGAAGGATGTGATTTATTGCGGAACTGTAAATTATCTATCAGACATGCCCAAAGTTTTTCGGCTTAGCAAAATCAATCTGAATATCACGTTAAAGAGCATCCAGTCCGGAATCCCTTTACGTGCTTTGGACATCATGGGAAGCGGGGGTTTTCTGCTAAGCAACTATCAGCCCGAGCTTGCAGAATATTTTATACCAGACCGTGACATTGTATTGTATGAAAGCATCCCAGATGCATTGTCAAAGGCAGATTTTTATCTCAGGCATGAAGATGCCCGTCATTCCGTCATAAACCATGCTTTTGATGTGCTGAATACCCACTTCACTTATCCAATGCGCATAAAGGAGATGTTTCAAACAGCCGGTCTTTAAGAATACCGGCTGTTTCTATTTCGTTATACACCTTTTTCAGGACCCACCTTATCGCCTCTCCATTTTTCTCCTGCTGTTCCTCTGTTAGTTTTTCACCCAGATATAAAGGCTGCATAGCTTCCAGATTTAGTATATGTGGATATTCCTGCTTATATTTCTTGAATAGATATTCATCTCCTACGAACAGAAACAAATTCATTGCCAAATCCTGCTGCAAAAACCTTTGGTACTTCCAATCATTTTGAAAAAGAATATGTATCTGCTTGGCATAAAGCAAATTGTATGCAGAGCCTTCCGTAAGAGTACTTATTTCAAACCCCGCCATATCAAATGACACCAGATAGTCTGCATCTATCTCACTTAACTTCCCATGTGTCTGACTTTTTTCGTTGTCCTGCTGGAGAAAATAAACTGTTTCCATATCCAGCTCCTTTGCCGCCTCCTTTATTTGCCCTGCCAGCGAATCATAAAGATGCTGATTTTTTTCCTCCAATACGATTACTAATTTCTTCATACTTTCTTCTATACAGCAGAATGCGCTGCTGTCTTCCTAATTTTTTTTGTCTACAAACTGCGGGGATACGAAATTGGTATGATTCATATTTTTGTAATAACCAATTGCTGCCTTTGAACCTAATTTCAGTGCCTTTATCTTTTGTCTTTCGTTTTTAAATATAGTTTCTATCATCTGTTTATTTCTGCTTTCCTGAGCCTGAATAGAAACACTCTTCTCTGTAAGCTGGGAAATCAGCATCTGCATTTTCTTTATTTCGTTTTTAAAGGTGACCTTTCCTGTCTCAGAAGTCAGTTCCTCTTTTACACGCTCATATATTCTGTCAAAGCCAATATCCAGTACCTCCAGTTGCTGAATCAGCACTGCTTTTTCTTCCACATTCTGGTCAAAAAGATCAATAGAAAATGTCTCTTCCTTTAACAGTTCTGCCTGTTCCTTATTCTTTTCCATAATTTCATCCAGCTTTGCTGCTTTTTTCTCCAGGCTGTCTATCATGATTTGTATATAATTATCCGTCATTTTTCCTCCTTTTCCGGCATTCAAATGCCCTGACAAGCTGGGAGATATTTAACCCCCGCAGCATTCATTCACCAAACATCCGCACTGGCTGAGCTGCTTGTTTTATTTCCCATGAATAAAACAACAAAGAGGATTTAAGAAATCCTCTTTGCTTTATTCCTTATGTTTTATTTTAAACCGTATGCGCCTTTTTCATAACTTCCTTCCATGTATCCCGCATGGAACGAAGATGGGTGTTCACTTCCTCTAAAATCTCTTTATCCTTTTTCACATTTGCTTCTAAAAGGCGCTGCAAAAGATACACATATACTCTGTCAAAATCCTCCGCAACCGGATACTTCATATCGAGAGTCGCCCGAAATTCATCGATAATCTTCTGCACCTTCTTAATATTAGCATTTGCCTTTTCAATATCTTTTTGCTCAATTCCCAGAATTGCAATATTGCAGAATTTAATCGCTCCCTCATAGAGCATAAGCGTCAATTCCGGCTTAGAAGCAGTGAGTATCTTGCTGTCATTGTATTTTGTATACGCATTTGGTAATGCCATATTATTAGCCTCCTAACAAGCCTGTAAGAGCATTGGACTTTGACTCCAGCCTTGCAAGCGCTGTTTCCATTGCAGAAAACTGCTTGTAATACTTTTCTTCCGCTGCTGTAATCTTTGCTTCTTGCTCGGCAATCTTGGTTGTGTAAGAATCATATTCCTTCTGCATCTGCTTATCATTATACACTTTATTGTAACTGCTGAAATCATTCGATTTCATTTTCTCCCCAATGTCAGCATATAACTTTCTGGAAAGCTGGGTGAAGAAAGAAATTACCGTATCCGGATCGTTAGCAATCATAGACTTTAGCACATCAGCATTTCCCATCGTAGTCGCATCATCCGGATCGCCATCAATGTGATAAGCATTTCTTTCATTATCAGCAGCATTAAAATAACCAGCCTTATTAATTCCAAAGTCAAACAGATACATGGTCTTTCCGTTTACCTCAAAGCCTGACATCATAGCCATCTTGAAAATGTTGGATATCTCATTCAGCGTAGAATCCCTGTACAAAATGGACTCTTTTAAAGTTGTTTCCCATTTCTCTATCTCGCTGTCACTCATGGATTCCTTTTCTTCATCTGAAAGAGGCTCATATCCGTTAGCGTTCTTAGCATTGTAGAGCTTATCCATCTCATTAATGAGTTGGTTATACTCGTTGATAAAATTCTTAATGGTGCCATAGATTGCCTCATAATCGTCCTCTGTAGTAAGAGTTACGGTTTCTCCCGGTGCTGTCTCAGCCTTTACAGAAATCGTCAGCCCATTAATCTCAAAGTTATTGCTGCTGGAAGTAAATCTTGCCCCATTTAACTTGATTGCTGCATCCTGGCCTAAAATTCTGGTAGCTGTTGCATCATCATCTTCATCAATTGAAGTAAATCCGCCCATTCCCTGGTTCACTATACGATCTGCAAAGGATATCTTTGCTGCCATATCTATTTCTACGCTGGACCGAATCGCAGCATTGTCATTTGCAAGCTGTCCTTCTGCATATGTCTTTTCTTCAACTGCCGAATCCCGCTTTGACACTTCTTCCTGATAAGCCTCATATGCCTTAATATCTTTTTCTACTTCACTTAAGGATTCTTCCCGCAACTTTTTTGCTTCTTCCGTTTCATCTTCCGGAACAATTGATAAATCTTCCTTTTTGTTTAGCAAATCCTGATAATTAGTATCTAAATTTGCCGCACTTGCGTTTAGATTTCCATCCTCATCCGCATAGCCATATTCTTTTAAAAATGCGTCTATTTTCTTAGTGCGTTCTTCAATTTCATTCTCCAAGTTCAAAACCCGGTTCTGTAATATCTCAGCTTGCCTTGCAACCTCATTATCAATCAATTCCTTAGCTTCAGGGTTACTTATATCCCCAAAACCTGCATATTTCTCATACTGTGCCCATGTCAAATCATCCTTTATATTAATACCAAGGGCAGACAACGCTTTAAAACCACCATCTGTACTAGCTGTCAGTGCAAAGTCCGCTTCCTTACCAAATGTTTTGGCACTGACGAAAAGTCTTTGATTATTCTCATCAAAGTTAGCATTTATACCTGCATTTTTTAATTGTTCTACCACATCAGAAATAGTGGCATCGCCGTTTAATTTAATATCCTTTGTTTCCCCACCTACCGTTACGGAAAATGTTACGTTTGCTTCGGAGTCAATGCCCGAGCCGGCAATCTCGGATAACTTCGTACTTTTTGAATATGCTCCGTTTGTGCTTAACTGGGCACCTGTCAGATATCCAAGCTTTGCTACAGAAGTTACCTCCAGATTCTGCACTCCGTTTACTGCATCCTTACCGGTAATCACGCTTGCAATAGACGTATTGCTCACAGAAGTCTTTTGCTGTTTATAAGCCGTGGTATATGCCAGATCATTTATTGTCTTGCTATATAGATTCAAAATCTTACTATTTAAGGTGCTCCAAGCCTCCTGCTGGTAACTAACCTTTTTCTGTGCCTTTTGCAACGTTACCTTTTTCTGGCTTTTTGCTTTTACTAATTCTGCTATGATGCTTTCCGTGTCGAGACCGGAACTCATACCTGTTATACGCATTGTCATATATGTTTCCCCCTATCGTCTTTCATCTACTAATATACCCGCCAGTTCCCATACCTTGGCTATCATATCAAGGGTCTTTTCCGGCGGCAGTTCCCTTAACACTTCTTTTGTGTCTTTATTCACAACCTTGATAGTGATTCGATTGGTCGCTTCATGAATACCAAATAGTACTTCTGAATTGCCCATATTCTTGTTGATTTTTTCAACCGCCTGCCTTAACTGTTCTTTAGATGGCTGCGCCTGCTCTCTTGCTCCATTCTCTCCACTGCTGTTCTCTCTTCCCCCTGCAGCTGTAATGGTCATGGTAGTCGCATCTGCTGCCCGGCTTGCTTCCTGCACTGCGGATTCCGTTCCACCTGTAACAGGTTTTACTGCCTCTGTTTTTTGAATGGGCTGCGCCTGCAGCGTCATTGCACTTCCTAATGGTTCAATTGCCATTTTTGTCACCTCCGTGTGATTTTGCTTATCCTGGCCAAAATAATGCCATACATACGTTTCTTAGAAAATATATCGGTATAAAAAAGGAAAATGTTTATAGTCTGCCAAACATTTTCCTTTTCTTTTCACGAAACACCTTACAGCAAATTTTTTAAAGCATTCAGGCCTTCTGCATTTCCCGCTTCCTGATTGGATTTCTGTATTTGCACATATACTTCTTTCCTATATATCGGAACATCTTTAGGGGCAGAGACACCTAATTTTACCTGTTCGCCTTTTATCTCCAACACAGTGACTTCAATGTTGTTATTTATCACCAAAGCCTCATTTTTCTTTCTGGACAATGCCAACATATCATTCACCTGCCTTTCTTGCTTTCAACAACTCGTAGACAGGATATTTTACAGAATAATTTTCCCCTTCGGCAATTACCTGACATGCTTTTCTGCTCTCTGTATTAATGATAATAGGCCCTTTTAGGTTCACACTCATCTTTGTCAAATCGGCCGGAACCGTAATGGTGATAAGCACCAGCATATTATCTGCATCCAACTCTCCTATGGGCTTTAACAATTCATCTTCAATCTGCGGATTATAATCTGGCAGAATCACAAGCGGATCCACTACCGGCATGGCAAAAGCCGGCTCTTGCATGGATTGAAGCCATTGGATGCTATTTTTTGTTCCTTTCTCCTCATCATGTATCAGGGAAAATTCTGTAAGCTCCGGAAAGCCTACGATACCGCCTGTAAAATGAATGATTTTGTTTTCTACAATATCGATTATGCCAAAATTCTTTGTATTTATTTCCATCTCTTTCATTCCTTTCCTTTTACAGGCAAAAGCCCTGCTTATAAATAGTTCAAAAGAGTCGTCTGAGTAATCTTTCCGGTGGCCATCAGCGCCGCATCGTAAGAAAACTGTGCACTTGCCAGCTGTACAGCAATAATCTCCGCATCTTCATTTTCATTTTCCGATGTAAGAGTTTCATAAGTGGTTACTTGGGAAGAAAGACGGTTTTCAATCAAATCAAGCCTTGCACCCCGGCTTCCCACCTGTGTCAGCGCCAAATTAGCAACATCCAGATAGCCCTGCATTCTAGTAATGCCGTTTTCAAACATTTTCTGCATCTTATCTTTCATCAGACTTAGTGATTTATCCACTGCCTTCAGCCTTTCCTGAAGAGCTGCCTTCGTAGCAGTATTCGTTTCAGACTCTATCATGCTTTCCAGCTTGGATTTAATTTCATCCATTTCTGTAACCTGCTCCGTTATGGCAATTAAATCATCCACATCTCTTCCAACATCTGGTGTATATATATCATTGGCCACTGTATTTACCCGAAGGCTCTGATTCATTCCCATGTCATAATAGATAATCTGTCCGTCCGCATCAGTAGGCAGATTCGTTAAAAAGTCTTCATTATATACGATACCATCTTCTGTAGATGTGCAGGCATAATAATGTTCCGGTCTTAACTCATTATTGCTCCACTGCGACTTCTCATAGGTTACCCTTATCTCACCTTCGTTGATTGTCTGTGTGCCGCCTACATCCTTTAATCCCATCAAGGTATTATAGACAGAATCGCTTAAGATAAGCTCTCCCGTTTCCGGAATAAACACTACGCCATTTACAGAATTTTCTGCAGCCAGATAAGGATTGGGCGATGTACTGTATACGGACACCACATCTGCCGCATCCACAGTAATAGTCTGCTGCGTTCCCGTTGCATCATAGTAGGAAATCGTAGGCAATGCTCCATCCGAGCAATTAGCATATGCCAGCCTCAGTCTGTGTATCTGCGAAGCTTCTACATCCTGCTCAGTCGTTGTCAGAGAGGCAGCATTTACACTGGTTATTGTGTCCAAGTCCTTTGAATCCACATAAGTAACATCCTGCAGGTTTTCCGGTGTAAGCTTTTCAGTTATACGGTAATTCTTTGTAGTGCTTCCTTTAAAAGTCAGCGTCGTATCCGTGCGGTAACCGCTGAATACATAACGGCCTGCATAATCAGAATTTCCCGTAGCATATATTTCATCCCTTAAGGATTTCAGACTTTCTAAAATCTTCGACCGGTCAGCAGGCTGTAAGGAATCCCTTGATCCAGCTACACACTGCTCATACATATCTGAAATCACATCTACTGTATTTGCCACAGCATCCTGCGTAATATCCAGCCATGCTCTTGCATCCTTCACATTCCTCTCATAATACTGATTTGCCTTTGTAAGATTTGTATGAAGCCTAAGAGCCCGAATGGCAATTACCGGATCATCACTTGGCCTTGTAATCTTCTTTTCTGTAGACATCATTGTATTCAGCTTATCTTCCAGTTCCTTGTTCCTGTTAATATTAGTAAGGGAATTATTTTGTATAATCTTATTCGTAATACGCATTCTTTTTCCTCCTATACGCCTGTCTGTAATATGAGTCTGTCATATATTTCCGTTAAGACCTGAATCATCTGGGACGCAAGATTATAAGAGTGCTGGTACTTTACCAGGTTAATGGCCTCTTCATCTCCATCCACTCCACTGATCGAAGTCCTCTGGGTTTCAATCGTATTCTGAATGCCTGTATAGCAATCCTGAAAGGTAATAGCATTGCTTGCATTTAACGCTACATCTGCCAGAATACACTGTAGGAACTCACCTGCAGCAGCGCCTCTAAAGGATGCTACATTTTTATCTTCTTGCATTTTAATCAGGTTCTCCACAATATCGTTCTTACTTTCCCCTGCACCTACAACCGTATGAGTTGCAAATAAATCTGCATTTTCCACGATTCGATTGGATACTGCAAAGTTTTTGGCCGTAAGTAAGAAGTAACTGTCATCGGTGCTATAGAGCACGGTACCGGCCGCAATATTGGCAGAGGCATCAAAGTGATACTGGGTCTTATCCCCCGGCTTATCTGCTGCAAAGAAAATATCCGCCGGATTTCCCTGTCCATCCTCCGCACCATCTGCTGTAGCAATATCATTAAATGCCCTTGCAAAAATACGTACCCATTCATTCAACTGCTCCTGATAATAAGGAATACCCTGATAATCAACAGATTTACCAACAGAAGCTTCTTTCCCAATCCTGCCAGGATCCGGCTGCTTGTAATTCTTATTGGTGTCGTTGCTGATTACAAAAGTATATGTTTCAATTTCACCTGCGGCATTATAGGTAACGCTAAAGCTGTCATAACAGTACTCTTCGTTTCCAAGGGTAACCACCCCTCCTGTAGGCGATAAAATGCAGGAATCCAGTGTTTTTAAGTAATCTGCCGTTACGGATACATCTACCATGTTCCGGACATCACCGTTGGGGAGCGTTCCCATATACACATTTTCAATCGTTCCCTTAAAGTTTTCTCCGTTATTTCCGTCCCGCATTTGAATGAGACCTCTTAATTCACCGCCAATTGCATTACTGTATATGTTAAATTCCCTGCCGTCTTTAAAATAGATATCATATAATCCCACTGCATCCGCCTGATTAATGGTTTCATACGTAGGTCTCGCTTCACACACTAATTCATAATATTCATTCGTGTCTACAATCTTCTGACCGCCGGCAATTTTTACAATGTAACGATTCGCACCGGTCACCCTGTCAGGATAGTTACTGTCACGAACAGGTATTTCTTCTGTCTGCACATCTACAATAAGAGACAGTTTATCAATAATGGCATCTCTCTGATCCCTGAGTTCATTTGCCGTTATACCGCCCAGCTCAATTACGTTAATCTGCTTGTTCAGGGATGCGATAGCCTGAGCATAGGAATTAATCATGTCCACCTTGTTCTGAATCTGCAGATTTATTTCAAGCTGGAGCGCTTCCAAGTTTTCAGCCATTGTATTAAAATAATAGGTAAGGCTTTCTGCGCTTCCCACAAACTGCTGCTTTGTGGTGACAGTTCCTGCATCTTTCTTTAACTCTTCCAGATTCAGAACCATCTTGTTAAAAATAGTATTAAAGCCTTCTGTAAACTCATCATCTTTAAAATAATCCTGAATCTGAAACATATATTCTTTTAATACGGAAAATTCTCCTACCTTGGCATTATTATTCCAATATTTAAAATCATAAAACACATCCCTTACCCGGTCAATGGAGTTTACATCCACACCAGAACCGGCACAGCCATAGGTGGTATAGGTCCTAAGGGCTGCAGATGCAGTCTGGTTGACTATCTGCCTGGAATATCCCTCTGTCTGCTCATTAGCAATGTTATTTCCAGTTGTATTCAATGCCGCATTGGAAGCTAATAAGCCTGTATATGCAATATTTAATCCGAAAAATTGTGATGGCATTCATTTTCCTCCTTTACACAGCTAATGTATTGATAATGTGCTCCAACATTTCATCAATAACATTGATATACCGGCTGGAAGCATTATACGCATTCTGGAACCTGATCATATTAGTAAGTTCTTCATCATCGGAAACTCCCACTACCTGCTGCCGGGACTCCTCCGTAGAATTTACCGTAGCAACCTGATACTGATAAATGTTTTTGAACACATACCCTAAATTCCCAATCTGACTTACCATATTGTCATAATACCCAAGGAAATTTGCTCGGCTTGTTACATTTGGATTCAACACATATGCCTCTTCATCAAAGGCTGCATTCAAAGCCTTTGCCAGATCATAGTCCTTCTTTCCGTCTGGCTTCGTAAGTCCAAGCTTTGTAGGCGCTTTTACCAGATCCGGATTTATCATGATATTTTCTATTGTATATAAAGTATCCTCTTTGCCTGGTGTCAGGTCTTCCCCGTACCCTTTATCCGCTTTCTTCTGGAACAAGCGGATAGGATCTGCACCATCCATCAGATATCCGGTAGCCGGATCGGACGCATCCGCAAACACGCCATTGATTTTAGTTACAATCGTATGGATCAGGTTATCGAACTCCGCCTGAATGTTCATGATGACCGATTGAGAAACAAGGTCATTGTAGGTGTCAGGATTTAAATCGGTGTAATTGGCCCGATGGTCCCCTCTTGCCAAAAGCTTCGCTTTCAGTCCTCCCACATCTGTATCCAGTTCGCTGGAAATCGTCCTTGAAAGATTGAATACTTTTGCTCCTTCAATATCCCAGCTTACTGATCCGTCTGCCATTTCAGTCTTTCTGGCATCATACAGCCAGAAGGGCGTATAAAAACCGGTATTGGCATCCTGTGTCATCCCAATCTCGTAAGTCATAGCCCTGTTTACGAAGGAATGGCCTTCAATCTTTACTATAGCACATCCATCCGCATCGTAATTGTAAGATATATTTACCAGTTGACCAAGTTCATCTAAAAGAGCTTCCCTGATGTCCCTTAAATCGTTGGCGGATTCCACTTTGCCGCCTTCTACCTTTAAAATCTCCAGGTTCAAATCGTAAATCTGTTTGCCGATTTCGTTAATCCTGTTTATGTCATTTGCAACCTGTAGATTCAGATTGTCCTGATAATCCCTAAGTCCCTCGCTCACTGCTCCAGCCTTTGAAATGAACTGGGACGCACACTGAACCAGAGTGCCCTGATTAACAGCACTGCTTGGGTCCTTTGCAAGCTCCTGTATGGAAACCCATAAATTATTCAAAGATTCTTTAAATGCTTTTCCGTCCAGTTCCCGAAGCAACGTTTCCACTTCAACGATTGCATCATAGGACTCTTCGTAAAAAGCGCTTCTTCCTGATTGTTTTCGATACGTCTGATCCAGAAAATAATCCCTGACCTGTCTTACCTTTGCATAAGTAACACCCAGTCCGGTCTGCTGATTTGATATAGCCTTGCGATTTATAGATATGGTGTTATATTGCTTATCATTGAGCAAAACCTGTTGTCTTGTATAACCAGGAGTATCGATATTGGCAAGATTATGTGCAGTTGTATTCAATGCATTCTGACTTGTCTGCAGACCTGAAGTTCCTATATATAAGCTTCCCATAAGTCCCATAGATGTTTTCCTCTTCTTTCTTATTGTTTCGCATCAAATCTTCCGGTTTCCGGCCCCATCACACTTCCGGCGCTTAATGCGCCTTTGTTGTAATTGGCCGTTTCCGGTGCGCTTTTCAAATTGTGAATCAAATTCAAATCAAATGCCACTATTTCCAGCGAGCTTTCAATCAAAAGCTTGTTCTGTTCATTACAGCGGCGCATTTTTTCCACTGTCTCTTTCAAGCCGTCATTAATAGAAGACAGTCTTTTCTGCTCTATCGGCCGTTTCTCCAGCATTTGAATTAAATGAATAATCCTCAAAGTGTCAACATCCTTGTTCATTACGTTAGCAATATCTTTCATCACTTCTTGTCTTTTTTTATCCAAATGATTGATCTTGTCAATAACGTCCTGCTCTTCATCCGTGATTTGCTGTAAAGCTACTGTGTCTCCTTTAATGATAATCGGTGTCTTTTTCATGGATAACTGAAGCAGCTGTTCGTAAAATACCTGCTCCTCTTCTAATGTATCCATTAAATTTTCCATTAAACTCGCCACAGAATATACCTCTTTTCCATTTGCTGCCTATCTTATATTATAAGGCAAGCGTCTCTTTATACTGCTCCAACAATTTGTCAGCAAAGCTTTCATTGCTTACATAATATGTCCCAGCCTGAACACTGGCCTTCAAAGGAGCAACAACCTCTTCCCTGATGTCAGGCGTATTTGCTACTGCCTGCTTTGCAATCTGGATATCCTTTCCCATGCTGGAAATCTGAACTGCATCACGATACCCTGCAGTATTAGTCTTTATTGACTTCGAACTCTTTGTGGTGTTATATACTTGCTGTACCTGAGTATACGCTTCAATACGCATAATAGCTTCCTCCTTCCATGGAGCTGTTCTACTTCTTACATAGGTTATCGGACATTTTGGGAAATTCTTTAGCACCCTGCCAAAACTTTTCCCAAAGCAGCTACTTTTTGCCTAATATCATAACCGATTTTTCATTTAATATTATGGTATTTCTGCATGGTTCCAGCCCGCCTGGAACGCAGCTTTTCCCATCGCATAACAGTTCCCAGCTTCCTTCCGGTAACTCCATCTCTTTTTTCTGCTCCATATTATGATAGATGACAAACAGCTCCTTCCACCAATCGCCTTCTGCCTCTATCCCCTGAATGTGAAAGGCAACTGTTTCCTGCAGATTCGTATCCATAAAAGAAAATCGTTCTAAAATTTCCCTTTCTTTTGTTGTCAATGCGCGAAAATGCTTTCTAATTGTCAAAAGCCCTTTATAATATTCCACTAAATCGCCATACTCTTCTGCTCTTTTCCAGTCCAATTGATTGATTGCAGATTCTGTCGCATAAGAGTCGCCAATTCCGTTTTTCGTCCTGCCGAATTCTTCTCCAGCCTGGAAGAAAGGCGTCCCCAATGAGGTCATGACCATTCCTGCTGCCATTCGGTTCAATTGCAGCACCTCTTCCTTTCTCTGATAGAACTCCGGTTCGTCAAGCAGGGTGAAATTCAATTTATCCCAAAGGGTGAAATTGTCATGGGCGGAAACGTATGTGATGATCTGTCCGGGATTTTTCGGCATATACTCTCCCTTTCCATCACACCAGGCAAGTACACAGGAGGGTATCTGTATGCCAAGCTCTTCATTCCCGTTTATATAGCCTGCATCTTTTTCCAGAAAGACACTGCCTTTTATTGCATCTCTTGTATCATCATTAAAAATAGCTATCCTCTGGTCTAATTCTGCAACATTCTTTTTTAATGCAGGAATGCTGCCTTTTCTCATAGCTGTTTCTTTGCCTCTCCATGGTTCCCCATACATAAGGATATCCCTGCCGCCTGGAAGCATATCCAATGCTTTTCTGATCTCATTCATAGTCTCCACATCATGAAGGCCCATCAAATCAAACCGGAATCCGTCGATATGGTATTCCTCTGCCCAGTAGCAGACCGATTCTATCATGAATTTCCGGAACATATATCTTTCACTGGCCGTATCGTTTCCGCAGCAGGAGCCGTCTGACCACGTTCCATCCTCCCAAATCCGATAATAATAGTCGGGAACTGTCTTTTGAAAGGCAGAATCCGCCTTGTATGTGTGGTTATATACTACATCCATTATCACTCCCATTCCAGCATTGTGAATGGACTGAACCATCTGTTTAAATTCCCGAATCCTAACATGTCCGTCAGCAGCATCCGTAGCATAGCCTCCCTCCGGCACATTATAATTTTCAGGATCATATCCCCAGTTAAACTGATCATCAAGGGGCTTGCTTTCATCTACAGATGCAAAATCAAAGGTCGGAAGCAGATGGATATGGCTGATTCCCAGTTGTTTCAGATAAGAAAGACAGGTAACCGTTTTTCCCTGTCCATTTAAGGTCGTGTCCGTTTCGGTAAATGCCAGGTATTTTCCTCTATGCTCTTTTGTTATGCCGCTGCATGGATCGCTGGAAAAATCTTTAATATGCAGTTCATAAATCGCCGGCGCTGTCTGTCCTTTCCGGTCAAAGAAATCCTCCTGCCATCCCGCAGGGTCTGTTTTCTTTAAATCCACTACCATGCTCCTGCTGCCGTTGACTCCGCATGCCTTTCCGTATATATCCTGTGTCTCTCTGATTTTGCCGTCTATATTTATCCGGTAGGTATAATATGTGCCTTCCAAATCTCCCTCTACACATACAGACCACACACCATGCTCCTGTTTTTCCATAGGATACTTTTGCAGACATGCTCCCTGCGCTCCATCAGGATAGGTGCAAAGCTCTATCGCCTTTGCTGTTGGCGCCCATACCTTAAAAGTGGTTTGTTCCTTTCCATAAACTGCACCCAGGTCCTTTCCTTCATAATGATATTGCGCCCCAAATTCCTTAGAATCAAATAAAAATTTCATGTTTCTCCCTCTCCGCCCCAAATTTCCGGGTATGCTTTCATTTTTTATTTAGTTTCATCATATCACATATTCTTTGAAAATTTAATCTATTTATTTCCTTTTTGTACAAATAAAAAACAGCCAATTGCACGGCTGTTTAATATTTTTTAATGTTTCCTGCATCTTGAGCTGCAAAAATTCTCTTCCAGAAACTTCATTTTTTGTTTTTATTTCATCGGCGGACTGTTTCAGCACACGGCTTTTGGGAATGAAATAATTAGATATCTCTTAACGGTCTTTTTACACACACAAAAAAGCTTTGGATATTATGAACGCACTTCTATATTCTATTGTATACATATTTATTCTCACCTCTTTGTATACTTTTTCAAACTAACATATACTGCTATGACAAAAACAGCATAAACGCACATCTTTTGAACCGATAACTTTTCCTTTGTATCCCAAATTCCATTCCATGTATTTTTTTCTTCATATACAAGAGTAACATGCCGGTTCCAAATAAAATTCCTATTGATCCACTCATACTTATTTCAAAGTATTCTGTCATAGCTATCTTTCCCACATTCTCTATTATAGACATGCATATTGTAGAAATCAATGTTCCTGCAAAAGTGCCAACCGTCATTACAATTGCCAGTACCAAAATTCTTCCTATTTTTTTTAACATGCTTCCATTTCCTCATCTTTTATCTCTTACCATTTTCGTATACTGCTTTGTTTCTTTGCTTATGATATTCCCTGATGCTTTCCCTTGTTTGAATGGAAGCTTAAGTTTTCCTTAACTTTTGTAGAGACTGTTGTATTCTCTGAACCATAAAAACACTTCTTTCTTTGGACTTTTGTCTTATCAACTTGAATCCTAACACTGAAAAAGGTGCTTCTTGATTTTATCTATTTACTTTTCACAAAATACTGCTGCCGTCCCAAATGCAAACTATCCCGATATACCAAGAACATCATTACCTATATTCCTATAAGCAATGATGTTCTAATTTTTACTATATCAAGGCTCACTATTTGTCGCAAAACACAAATATAGACCTCTTGAAATGCTTGCAAATGCCACATTCAAGGCTTTTTACTTCTCTAAACTCTTCATCGTCGGGAACAGCAAAACATCCCGGATAGCCGGCTGATTCGTAAGCAGCATCACCAGCCTGTCAATGCCGTATCCAATACCGCCCGTAGGAGGCATACCAATCTCCAACGCATTTAAGAAGTCCTCATCTGTACGGTTCGCTTCCTCATCTCCTGCCGCAAAAGCTTCCTCCTGGGCTGCAAAACGTTCCCTCTGATCGATTGGATCGTTTAATTCCGAGTAAGCATTGCACATCTCCCGACAGGTAATGAACAATTCAAAACGTTCCACATAACCGGGCTTGTCCGGTTTTTTCTTGGTCAATGGTGAAATTTCGATTGGATGGTCCATTACAAAGGTAGGCTGCACTAATTTCTCTTCTACAAATTCCTCAAAGAACAAATTCAGGATATCACCTTTTTTATGCCTGTCCTCATAGTGGACACCCTTTTCATCCGCTAACTTCTTTGCCGCTTCCGTATCGGGAACCGTGTCAAAATCCACACCTGCATATTTCTTAACAGCATCCACCATAGTGATTCTCTCAAAGGGCTTTCCCATGTCGATTTCCACATCTCCATAGGTAATCTTTGTAGTACCGCATACTTCCTGTGCTACATGGCGGAACATATCCTCCGTCAAATCCATCATGCCATTGTAATCGGTATATGCCTGGTATAACTCCATTAAGGTGAATTCCGGATTGTGCCTTGTATCAAGTCCTTCGTTGCGGAATACACGCCCGATTTCATACACTCTTTCAAGACCGCCCACAATCAGTCTTTTTAAATACAATTCCAGGGAAATACGCAACTTCACATCTTCATCCAAAGCATTATAATGGGTTTCAAAAGGCCTTGCTGCTGCGCCGCCTGCATTGGCAACAAGCATAGGCGTTTCCACCTCCATGAAGTCCCTGTCATCCAGAAAACGACGGATAGAGCTGATAATCTTGCTTCGCATGACAAATGTCTTTTTTACATCCTCATTCATAATCAAGTCCGTATATCTTTGCCGATAACGAATGTCGGTATTGGTAAGCCCATGCCATTTTTCCGGTAAAATCTGCAAGCTCTTGGACAATAAGGTCACTTCTGAAGCATGGATGGAAATCTCACCGGTTTTTGTTTCAAAAACCTCGCCTTTGATTCCCACAATATCGCCTACATCATACTTTTTGAAAAAAGCATAGGACTCCTCTCCAATGCTGTCCCTTGCTACATAAGACTGAATATTTCCCTGCAAATCCTGCACGTTGCAAAAAGATGCCTTACCCATGACACGTTTGCTCATAATACGTCCGGCAACGGTTACTTCCCTGCCCTTCATCTCATCGTAATGCTCCTTAATCTCCATGCTGTGGGCTGTTACCTGATATTTGGTGATTTCAAAAGGATTCTTTCCGGCTTCCACAAGATTTGCCAGCTTTTCCCGGCGAACCTTTAACAGCTGGTTCAAGTCCTGTTCCTGTACATTTTGGTTTTTTTCTGCCATGCCTGCCACTCTTTCTATCGTATTTTAGTTGGAACGCTGAATTTCCAACACTTTATATTTAATGATTCCTACCGGAGTCTCTGCCTTTACCGTATCTCCTTCTTTGGCGCCAATCAATGCCTTTCCAAGAGGAGATTCATTGGAAATCTTGCCCTTTAAGCTGTTTGCCTCTGTAGAACCTACAATCTTAAAAGTCATTTCTTCCTTTAATTCCATATCCTTGATACGGACCTTACAACCAATGTTGATCTTATCAAGGTCTACTTCATCCTCTACAACAACTTCTGCATTTTTTAAGATTTTTTCCAGCTCTTCAATTCTTGCTTCAATATCCCGCTGCTCATCCTTTGCTGCATCGTATTCCGCATTTTCTGATAAGTCTCCCTGTTCTCTTGCTTCCTTGATTTTCTGGGCTACTTCTTTTCTTTTATATACCTTTAAATCATGTAACTCGTCTTCATATTTTTTCAGACCTTCATAGGTTAATATATTTTTCTTTTCTTCCATTTTCATTCACCTTTCTGCATTTTATGCGAAATACCCTTATAACTGCATTATTATACCGTACTCTTTAAGGCTCTGTCAAGGTATATCCCCGGGGATAGATAAGTTATTCCCTTTCCGCCTCTTCTTAAGCATTTTTCTCTTTCCTTATCAGAAAAACTGTCAAAATAAACACACCCTTCCGCCAGACAGCCTACAGGTATCTGCAAGTCTTTTCTGAGGTCTATGACAATATGATACTTTTCCGTAAGTTCTTTTGTCCATGTGGGGTGATTGAATTCATCTGAATCGGGTATCTCTTCCCATGCTTTTTCTTTTTCCGAAAGAGTAAAGGTAATGGCAAGGCCGCTTTCTTCATACATTTCCTCTGCCAGATATTCGTAGTCTCCACTATGGTCTACCAAAAATTCCAGATAATTCAGGCTGCCGCAATAAGGCATCAGCAGGTTTTTAAAATCCACATGACTTTTATCCGCTATGAGCACTTTTGTAGTCCTTCGGAAAGCACATTCCTTTTTCAGAAATTCTGCCAGACAGGCTTCCATAACAGCCATGGGGAATTCTTCTGTAGTAGTTGCCAGCAGCTTTCTCATTTTTTTATTCATCAGAGCTTCGTACAATTTCTTTTTTATTTTTCTCCATATTCCTTCCGGTTGTTCCATCATAAATTCCGGCAGCTTTAAAATACTCATTGGCTCCCCACAGACAATTATTTCCTCAGGCTGTACTTTTTCCACCAAAAAAGAAAAGAGCTCCTTCCAATTCAGCTGCCTCTTTTCTCTTTGCACCAAAAAATATGCGTTCTCTCTACCCATGCTATTCCCGCTTTTTGACTTTTCCCAATAGTATATGCCCTTACTTTTCCAAAAACAACCGTTCTATACTATCTCTTAGCTGCTCCATGGTTTCCATTTCATTTACCCTTCTGCGAAGTTCTGCTGAATGGGGAAGTCCGGTAGTATACCATGCTATGTGCTTGCGCATTTCCCGAATGGCCGTGTATTCCCCTTTATAGGTCAGCTGCAGCTGTGCATGGCGCAAAATCGTTTCTTTGATTTCCGAAAGAGACGGTTTGTCCGGCTCTCTTCCGGTTTCTAAATATTCCAATACCTGCCTGAACAAAAAAGGATTTCCCCTTGCCGCCCTGCCAATCATGATGCCATCGCACCCGGTCTGTCTCATGATTTCTGCAGCAGTTTTTCCATCTACAATGTCCCCGTTCCCAATAACCGGAATGGACACTGCCTCTTTTACCTGCCTGATAATATTCCAGTCCGCTTTTCCCGAATAATACTGTTCTCTTGTTCTGCCATGAACCGCAATGGCGGCTGCTCCGGCCTGTTCCAGTCTTTTTGCCAGCTCTACCGCATTTACCTGATCGTCCTGAAAGCCTTTTCTTATTTTAACCGTTACCGGCTTTTGAATTGCCTTTGCTGTCTTTTCTACGATTTGGGCAGCCAGCTTTTCATCTTTCATAAGCGCCGAGCCTTCTCCGTTGTTTACCACTTTTGGTACGGGACAGCCCATGTTGATATCCAATATGGAAAAAGGTTTTTCTTCAATTCTTTTGGCCATTTCACTGATGATATCCGGGTCCGATCCAAACAGCTGCAAAGATACCGGGGGCTCCTCTGGGTGAATTTCCATCAGACTTTCCGTATTTTTATTTTTATAGTAAATGGCCTTTGCGCTTACCATTTCCATACATAAAAGCCCTGCTCCCTGCTCTTTGCATAACAAACGAAATGGCAGGTCGCATACTCCTGCCATAGGTGCTAATATAACCGGATTTTCCAGCATTACATTGCCAATCGTAAGTGTCTTCATGTCACTCTCCATAATATTGCTTGATTTATCGTTACTGTTTTCCCACGTTTTTCCCATAAATGATACGAAGACCATCCAGAGTCAGCGTCTTATCATATACATCAATGACATCTGTTTCATCTGCAATGATTCTGCCAAGCCCGCCGGTAGCAACGACCTTCAAATCTGCCAGTCCGCTTTCCTTCTTCACCTGATTGACAATATATTCCGTCTGCCCAATCTGTCCATATACCAGACCCGCCTGCATGCTTGTAACAGTCTCCTTTGCCAGAATGCTGACAGGCTTACGGATTTCGATTTCCGGGAGCTTTGCAGCAGATTCCCAAAGAGCTCTTGCAGAAATGCCAATGCCGGGAGCGGTAATTCCTGCCCCAAAGCAGCCGTCTGCTGTGACCAGGTCATAAGTTGTAGCAGTTCCAAAGTCCATTACCAGCACTGGCCCACCGTATTTTTCATAGGCAGCTACCACATCCACGATCCGGTCCGCTCCGATTTCCCTTGGATTGTCCGTAGTAACCTTAATTCCAGTTTTAGTTCCGGGACCAACTACCAGAGGATTACAGCCAATATATCGGATGCTTGCTCCCACTAATGCGTGCATCACATTTGGCACTACGCTTGCAATAATGCTTCCTTCCAACTGATCCTTTGCAATGCCATTCATTTTCAACAAATCCGTCAGCATCATTCCGTATTCATCCGAAGTTCTTGGAATTTTTGTAGTGATGCGAAAGGTAGTTATCAGTTTTTCCTTATCATATGCTCCGCATGTTATATTGGTATTTCCCACATCAATTACTAAAATCATATTTTTTCCTCCCAGAATTTCCTGTGCCGAATATCTCTTATTCCGCTATTCTTCTGTGGTATTTTCTTCCCGAAACAGCGCTGCCGCATCTTCCTTTAAGAAAAACACTTTATAGTATAGGCTTAAAGACTCAAATAATTCCTGTCTCTTTCTTTTAATTTCCCCAATCAGAAGCCCACTGCTGATTTCATCATACAAAATATCCTCTTCTGCCGCATCGGTTTCCAACGAAATACTTCCGTCTGCCTCAAACACAATAGTAAAAACACCGCCTACCTCTTCGGTAAACAAAACCGCAATGATATGCAGCTCCTCTTTTATGGATTCCGGCAGACCGTTAAAGGCCTCGTTAAAATAATATTTCTTTTCATAAGCATTTGCTCCGCAGAGCACCACTCTATTCTCTTCCACGTCCCGCTCCTTATACATAACTGTAAAGTCCCCTGACGGACACTTCTCCTGCATATACTTCTACTAAGCTTCCCTTGTCATCCTCTACTAAAAGCTCGCCCTTTTCATTGATTCCCCTTGCAGTTCCTTCCCACTCCTGTTTCGGGTCCAGCACCTTTACGCGCTTATCCTTGTTAATCAAAAGCTTGTTGTATTCCTCAGAAAGCTCACTTAAATCTTCCCGGACAAGAAATTTTTCATAATCCTCTTCAAAGTATTCCATGACGGAAGCCACCAGCTGTGCTCTGATTACCGTTTCTCCCTTTTCTAAAAAAAGAGAGGTGGCAATTCCCTGAATTTCTGCTGGAAATTCCCGTTCATTCACATTAATTCCCGTACCGATTACTACAGAATGAATATAATCCGGTTCCGCATTCATTTCCGTTAATATGCCGCATACCTTTTTCTTTCCCAGCACAACGTCATTGGGCCATTTAATACATGCACGAAGCCCTGCTGCTTCCCGGATTCCTTTTGCCACTGCAAGAGCCATGATCAAAGTCACCATGGAAGCCCTGTCAGGAGAAAAAGAAGGTTTCAAAGCAAGAGACATATAAATGGCTGTTCCCTTAGGCGAACTCCAGGAACGTCCTCTTCTTCCTCTTCCACTGTTCTGTTTATCCGCAATCACTAAAGTACCGTTTGGCGCCCCTTCTTCAATCAATCGTTTTGCATCAATGTTAGTAGAGTCCGTTTCTGCCAGACAATAAAGCTGTCTGCCTGCCCATTTAGTGTTCAGCCTGCCTGCAATTTCATTTACCGAAAGAATATCCGGCTGGTTCAGCAGCTTATAGCCTTTATTTTTCACCGCTTCTATTTCATAGCCTTCCTCTTTCAGCTGGTTCATTACCTTCCAGACAGCAGTTCTGGATACCCCAAAGTAATCACATAGCTCCTGACCAGACACATAATCCTGCCCCTCTCTTAACAGGCTTAATATTTTTGTTTTCATACTCACGATCCCTTTTCTATGCGCCAAGAGTGGCTGCCATAACCGCCTTTATGGTATGCATTCTGTTTTCAGCCTCATCAAATACTACAGACTGGGCAGACTCAAATACCTCATCCGTCACTTCCATTTCGGTAATACCGAATTTTTCACCCATTTCCTTACCGATTTTGGTATTTAAATCATGGAATGCCGGAAGACAATGCATAAAAATAGCGCTCTTTTTTGCATTTTCCATAATCTGTTTATTGACCTGATAAGGCTTTAGTTCCCGAATCCGGCTTTCCCATACTTCCTCCGGCTCTCCCATGGAAACCCATACATCCGTACAGATCACATCTGCATTTTTAGTGCCTGTCATGGCATCTTCCGTGAAAGTAATGGTTGCTCCCGTTTCCTTGGCAATTGCCTCACATTGTTCTACTAACTCCTGATTAGGGAAATATTCCTTTGGTGCACAGGCAACAAAATTCATGCCAAGCTTTGCACAGACAACCATATAAGAATTCCCCATATTATATCTTGCATCACCCATGTAGGCCAGGGTCAGCCCCTTTAATTTTCCCAAATGCTCTCGAATCGTAAGCATATCAGCCAGCATCTGAGTAGGGTGAAACTCGTTGGTAAGCCCGTTCCATACCGGAACTCCTGCATTCCTTGCCAGCTCCTCTACAATTTCCTGCTCAAATCCACGATATTCAATGCCCTCATACATTCTTCCAAGTACTCTTGCCGTATCTTCGATGCTTTCCTTTTTTCCGATCTGGGAGCCGCTTGGCTCTAAATAGGTGGTTCCCATTCCCAGATCATGGGCAGCTACTTCAAAGGAGCAGCGGGTCCTTGTGCTGGTCTTTTCAAAAATCAAGGCCACATTCTTTCCTCTTAAGGTATCCACAGGAATTCCCTTTTTCTTCTTTTCCTTTAATTCTGCCGCCAGATCCAGTAAATATAAGATTTCTTCCGGAGTAAAATCCAGAAGCTTTAAAAAATGCCTTCCCTTTAAATTGATATCTGCCATATAAAGTTATCTCTCCTCTGCTTTCTATAAATTATATATTGATAATCATAAAAACCTTACTATAAAAACAAAAGGCAATCCCTAAGAAGGAATCGCCTTAATATTCTTATTATTTTTGTGCCATTACTTCTTTCATGCTGGTTGCAAGCCCTGCAAGAGACTGAATTTCGGAAGGGATAATAATCTTTGTTGCATTTCCGTTTGCTGCCTTTTCAAAGGACTCCAGACTCTTTAAGTGAAGCACTGCTTCATCTGCACCCGCCTCTTTCAACATACGAATACCGTCTGCACTTGCCTGCTGTACTTTTAAAATCGCTTCTGCCTGACCTTCTGCTTCACGAATCATCTTTTCTTTTTGAGCTTCTGCACGGAGGATTGCGGATTGCTTCTCTGCTTCTGCTTCCAAAATGGCTGATTCTTTTTTACCTTCTGCTACAAGAATGGTAGATTTCTTTTCACCTTCTGCACGAAGAATTGCTTCACGACGTTCACGCTCTGCCTTCATCTGCTTCTCCATGGCATCCTGGATAGCTGCCGGAGGAATAATATTTTTTAACTCCACGCGGTTTACTTTAATACCCCATGGGTCAGTTGCGATGTCCAAAGTGCTGCTCATTTTAGAGTTGATCATTTCTCTGGAGGTCAGTGTCTGGTCCAATTCGATTTCACCGATAATATTACGAAGGGTAGTAGCCGTCAGGTTTTCAATGGCCATGATGGGATTTTCTACACCGTAGGCATACAGCTTAGGGTCTGTAATCTGATAAAATACTACTGTATCGATTCTCATGGTTACGTTATCTTTTGTAATAACCGGCTGTGGTGCAAAATCCACTACCTGCTCTTTTAATATAACCTTTTTGGCTACCGTATCAATAAAAGGTATTTTAAAATGAAGGCCTACTGACCATGTACCCTGATATGCTCCCAGACGTTCTACTACATAGGCATGTGCCTGCGGTACGATTTTAATACAGGATACTACAATACAAATAATAATGACAAGCAATATAATTGCTGCTACAACTGATTCCATACAATTACCCCTCTTTTCTTTCTTCTACAATAAGTTTTACTCCGTCAATTGCTCTTATGATAACTACTGCGCCCACTGCTATCAGCTTGGATTTGTCCATGCTTCTTCCCATCCACTCGACGCCATTGACCGTTACTCTTCCGGTTCCCTGTAAGTTATCAATTTCACTTACGACGATTGCCTGCATTCCTACAAGACTTTCCGCATTTGTTTTTATTCTGTCCTTATTAAAATACTTAACCGCAATCGGTCTTGTAAAAACCAGCAATACACATGATACAAGCACAAACAGAATTACCTGCACATATACCGGCGTCCCCAGCATAGCGGCCAGCGCTGCAATCAGCGCACCGCCTGCAAACCAAATCGTTGCAAGTCCCAAGGTTGCCAGCTCCACTACAATAAATACAATCAGCAGTATCAGCCAGACAAGTACCGGCTGTCCCACAGATACTACATTTGATAGAATTGCCATATGCTTCTCCCCTTTTCTTTTGTTATTCCCTATCATACTATATATTTTCCCATTATTCAAGAAATTTTCAATAGGATTTTAAGAAGCTGAAAAGAGCTTTCCCCGCCATGAATCAAAATCATAGTCTTGGAAAGCTCTGTCTTCTTGATATTTACCAGAACACGTGGGAACCGATTACGATACCCGGATGGGAACCTACCCGGTTAAAGTGGGTAGCGGACCCCACATTGGTAGCTCCGTCCACTGCAGCCTGTGCTGCCTGCATACAGGAAGCCTTTGGTCCACTGGCTGCTATTGCAGCAACCTTACCATTGGTAGCCGGCGGGAATTGTCCCGGTGCGGTAATGACACCTATAATACTCCCCGGATAACCTCCACTCCTTACACGGTTCATAACTACCGCTCCTACTGCCAGCTGTCCTTCATAGGGCTGGGAACCTGCTTCACACTGAATCAATGCGGCAAGCAATGCTACATCCGATACACTGGTAGGCACCGCTCCCTGATTCTTGGAAAGCTTTTCTAATTCCTTTGCCCTTTCCTCGTCTGCAATTTCTTTTGTAGTCTTTCCAGTATCTACAGTAAATTCTACTGTAGCAAATTCAGCCGAAACATATCCTATTGTATCTTCATCATACTGAACAGCAATCCATTCATCAGAACATTCCACTGCAACCAAAATCTCTCCATTTTTTACAAGTCCGTAAACTCCAGCTTCTTCAGATGCTTCTTTTCTCACTCTAAGAGCATTGGTAGTAATCGTTGCCTTCAAAGTGCCTGCTTCTTCTCTAAGGGCAGCTGCCTCCTCACCAAAAAGTAAATATTCATTTTTGGCCCAGCCAATCAGGTTACCACTCTGAATCTTAGTCCAGCCATTCTCCTGCTCCAGCATAACGCCGCCACAGTTTTTATAAAGCTTGCCCGCTATTGCAGATTCTTCATCCGCTTCTTCCCTTACATTTACAGAATCGGACACATTTGCCATCACTAACGTATCCAAATCCACTTCCTCTTCCTCAAGCTCCATCAGGGCTTCTGCCTCTCCGGCCATAAAAGAAACTTCTTCCAATTCTGCATCCGGAACCTTTCCTTCCTCAAAATCCTCTGTAGAATCAGAAATCCCTTTCTCTTCATTTCCCTCTAAATAAGAGGCTACACCTGCCGTCAGGGTATCCAAATGTTCATTGTCTTCTGCCAGGACCATTATGCTGTCCCCACTTACCAGCAGGAAACAGGCTAATGTACATGCCATGACCTTTCTGGAAATAGTTGTTTTTGATTTCATAATATCCTCCATCCGGTTTATTTAGACTCTGTTACATTCTGTTTCAATTTTGTTTCAATTATTACAAAATTGTTAAATATCCGGTTCGAGGGCTATCATATCAGAAATATTTATTTTTGTCAAATTTCTTCTTAATTTTTTCTTAAACCTAGATAACAGTTCAGCCTGCCTGGGAAGAAAGTGCATTTGGAAGGTGTGGAGCCGGCAGAGCATATGGTAGTCTGTCAGGCACGCTTTCGCTCTGCAAAGACGCAACAGTACTAACGCACCAAAACACGGTGCGTAAGTGCTGGCGACTTTGCCAAGGCCTGACAGACTACCATATGCTCTGCCGGCTCCACACCTTCCAAATGCACTCCCCTCCCAGGCAGGCTGAACTGTTACAAGCACATAAAAAGCCCGGAAATTCTACAAGCTTCTTGATTTTTCCACACATGCACTTTGTGCTTCTATTACCGCAGAACGCAGTCCTTTTTCTTCCAGCACCTTTACCGCTGCAATGGTAGTTCCGCCAGGCGAGCAGACCATATCCTTCAATTCCCCCGGATGCATTCCCGTTTCCAGTACCATCCTGGCACTTCCTAAAACTGCCTGGGCTGCAAATTCATATGCCTGCTTTCTAGGCATGCCGTCTGCTACCGCAGCATCTGCCATAGCTTCTATAAATAAAAAAACATATGCCGGTGAGCTGCCGCTGACTCCTACTACTACATCCATCAAATGTTCAGCTACCTGGATTGCCTTTCCAAAGCTTTCAAGCAGGCTTAGTGTGTTCTTCCGTTCTTCTTCCGACACCAGTTCATGAAAGCACACACCCGTACAGCCCTCTCCTACTAATGCCGGCGTATTCGGCATACATCTTACAAGCTTTACCCTTTTTCCAAACTGTTCCTCCAGCCATTCCATTGTCTTTCCCGGTGCAATGCTTACGATAACGGCATCTTTTTTTATACTATCCTTTATCTCCCCAATAACCCTTTCATACATCTGAGGCTTTACAGAAAGAAAAAGAACATCGCTTTCCGATGCCACTTTTATATTATTCTCCATGCCCGTAATCCCAAATTTCTTTACAGCCTCTTCCACCGATTCCTTTCTTCTGCCAGAGCCCAGTATATCTTCCGCCCTGACCATATCCTTTTGAATCATTCCCCCAATCATGGCAGAAGCCATATTTCCAAGTCCTATAAATCCAACCTTCATGTACCCTTCCTCCTGTTATCTAAATCTTAGGCAGCTGATCTCTCTGCCGCTTGGCTTCATACATCAAAACTGCTGCTGCCACTCCGGCATTCAATGATTCTACCTGTCCTTCCATAGGAATCTTCAAATAGGCGGCCGCCAGCTTTGCCGTTTCTTCCTTCAGCCCGTTTCCTTCATTTCCTATCAAAAAAGCAGTTTTTTCCCTGAAATCGATATAATCATAAAAATTTCTCCCGCCTAAATGAGCAGCATAAGTTTTAATCCCCAAATCCTTCATATAAGCCAATGCTAACTGAATCTTTTCTACATATATAAAAGGAACCCGGTAAACAGAGCCCATCGTGGCTCTGATAGTCTTTGGATTATAGATATCTACCGTATTCCGGGTCATGATCACGCCGTGAATGCCCGCCCCTTCTCCTGTTCTTAAAATAGTTCCCAGATTTCCCGGATCCTGTATGTCCTCCAGCACCATCCACAGCCCATTAGGGGCCGCTAATATTTCGGGAAGAGTATAGGAAAACTGCTCTACTACACACAAAATCCCCTGAGGCGTTTTCGTATCACTCATTTTCCCAAATACATCATCTGCCACCACTTCATATTTCAATTCCTGAAGCTTTTCAAATAATTTCCCCTTATCAGCCAGACTTTTTTTCAACAGGCTTTCCGATACATAAATTTCTTTCACCCGCTCAGGAGGCGCTTCCAAAAACATTTTAATGCCTTCCACTATAAAAGAGTGCTGTTCGTTTCTTGCTTTTGCCTTTCCTGTTAAAAGAATCACGTTTTTAATTTTACTGTTTGAGCTTGATATGATCATGTTTTTGCACCTGTTTCATTTTATTTTGTAATAATATTAGTAATGATTTCCACATAACTACAGCAGAGGGAGGGGATATGGTCCCTGCCATCCAAAAACAGCCGCAAACCATAACTCCTCCCTCTGCTGCGTCCTACAATCTGTCCCTATCTCTTATCGTCTATTACATAGAAAGTATTCTGCTAACCTCATATTGATATTCAGAAATATCCTTTTTCATCGCAAGAGCCTCATCAATATCAAAATCCAAAAATTCTCCATGCTGATAACCAACTACACGGTTTGTTTTTCCCTGACACAGGATATCAGCTGCATAGGCTCCCATGATGGAGGCATAGAAACGGTCCTTACAGGTAGGATTCCCCCCTCTTTGCATATATCCTAAAATAGTAGCCCTTGTTTCAATTCCGGTAGCCGCTTCAATTCTCCGTGCCATGGAGGTGGAATGACCGATTCCTTCCGCATTGATAATAATATGGTGGGTCTTTCCTCTTTTTCTGTTATTGATAATATTATTGATAATATTCTGTTCATTATAATCGTATTTTTCAGGCAGGAGAATATCCTCTGCACCATTGGCAACACCACACCATAAAGCAATATAGCCGGCATCTCTTCCCATTACCTCGATAATGCTGCATCTTTCGTGAGAAGATGAGGTATCCCTTACTTTATCAATGGCATCCATTGCTGTATTGATTGCAGTATCAAATCCGATTGTATATTCCGTACAGGCAATATCCAAATCTATTGTTCCAGGTACTCCAATGGTGTTAATGCCCTGTTTGGAAAGCGCCTGGGCGCCCTTATAGGAACCGTCTCCTCCAATTACGACGATACCGTCAATTCCATGTTTTCTACAAATCTCAGCACCTGCCTGCTGCCCCTCCAGCGTACGGAATTCCGAACATCTGGCAGTACCAAGTATCGTGCCGCCTCTTTGGATAATATCCGATACATTCTTTTTTTCCAAATCTATAATTTCTTCATTTAACAGACCCTGATAGCCCTTTTTTATGCCCTTAATCTTCACACCATTTGCAATGCCTTTTCTTACTACTGCTCGTATGGCCGCATTCATTCCCGGTGCATCACCGCCGCTTGTCAAAACACCAATTGTTTTTATTTCCTTTGCCATGGGTTTCTCCTCCTCTTTTTTCTATCTCATTTTAATTCATTTTCAATGGCTTTTCAATGATTTCCATATAAAATATTTGAAATATCCCATGATTCTAAACTAATGTCACATTCTCTTTTCCGAATCTTTCCATCAGCCTGCCAAGCAAGACCCTGTCGGCATTTACATTCTGATTTTTGGGAAGCTCTTTCTTTCCCCTTTCTTTCTCTACATAAATGACAATCCCGTCTCTGCCCTCCGACTCTGCCAGCATGGCATAAAGCTCTTCCTTGTCTGTTTCAAAGCTTTCCTTATCGGGAAACTTAATCCATAATTTTCTCCCAATTTCATCAAATCCTACAATCCGTTGACAGATAAGCTTTCCATCCTTTTCATCCTCCAGGCTGACCCTTCCGGTAAGAAACACCTTTTTATCTTCCACAATAAGCCTGCTGTACTTTTCATAAGCTCCGGGAAACACAATTACCTCAATGCTGCCAATCAAATCTTCCAATGTAAGGAAAGCCATAATTTTATCATTTTTTGTATATTTGATTTTTTTATCAGAAATCAGTCCGCCTACGGTTACCTCTTTTCCATCCTCCAGCTTTATAAGACCGGTTTCTTCCTCCAGCAAGAATTCCCCCGTAGTTGCAGTAATATGCTTTTTCCAAAATCCTTCATACTCCTGCAAAGGATGCCCGCTTACATAAACGCCAATCACTTCTTTTTCAAATGCAAGCATCATTTCCTTTTCATATTCGCCCACATCCGGCAGCTTGATGGAAAAGGTCTCCTTTTCCTCCTCACTGGCCAGATCAAACAATGTCATCTGCCCCGCCATGTTGTTTTTCTTATCTTTTACAATATGGTCATAAATCTGGTTGTATACAGCCATCAGCTGCTTCCTTGTGCCTTCAAAGCAGTCAAAAGCGCCTGCTTTTATAAAATTTTCCAAAACCCTCTTATTCAACTGGGAATCTGACATGCGGGTGATAAAATCATTTAAATCCACAAACCTGCCCCTTGCCTCCCGCTCTGCTACAATGGATTCGATGATCGGACGTCCCACGCCTTTTATGGCAGTAAGGGCAAAACAGATAGCTCCATCCTTTACAGAAAAGCTCTTCTCCCCCTGGTTTACATCAGGGGGCAGTATCCGTATTCCCATATTTCTGCTTGTAAGAATATATTCCGCCACTTTTCCTGGATTATCAATGACGGAAGTTAAAAGAGCAGCCATAAACTCTACCGGATAATAGTATTTTAACCATGCCGTCTGATAGGAAACCACCGCATAGGCTGCCGCATGGGATTTATTAAAGGCATATTTGGCAAAATCCATCATATCATCATAAATCTGTCCTGCCACTTTTTCTGAAATACCGTTTTCCAGACACCCCGGCACCCTTTCTTCTTTATTTCCAAAAATAAAGTTGGCACGCTCTTTTTCCATGACAGACTGCTTTTTTTTGCTCATGGCACGACGCACCAGGTCACTTCTCCCCAGGGTATAGCCGCCTAAATCCCTTACAATCTGCATAACCTGCTCCTGATATACGATACAGCCATAAGTGGGCTTTAAAATAGGCTCCAGCTGCGGACAGGAATAAACAACCTGATCCGGGTGGTTCTTTCCATAAATATATTTGGGAATGAAATCCATAGGTCCCGGCCTATATAAAGATATGCCCGCAATAATATCCTCCAGGGACTGAGGCTTCAGCTCCTTCATAAACACCTTCATGCCGGCGCTTTCAATCTGGAATACACCTTCCGTTTTACCCGTTCCAATATAGTCAAGCACTTTTTTATCGTCATAATCAATCTTACTCATATCGATTACAGGTCCGCCGCCCTTTTCAATCATCTTAAGCGCATTTTGAATTACGGTTAATGTACGAAGACCTAAAAAATCCATCTTTAACAGCCCCAGCTCCTCTAAAGTGGTCATGGTAAACTGTGTAGTAATGGAACCGTCAGATCCTCTTGAAAGAGGAACAAATTCATCTGCTGCCTCAGGGCAGATCACAACTCCCGCAGCATGCATGGAAGTATGCCTTGGAAGACCTTCCAGTCTTTTGCACATGTCAATTAAATAATGTACCTGTTCATCATTTTCATACAGGGAACGAAATTCCGGATTCATTTCCAGCGCCTTGGAAATCGTAATATCTAATTCATTAGGTATCATCTTGGCAATGGAATCCACGTAACTATAAGGCAAATCCATGACCCTTCCCACATCCCGGATAACACCCTTAGCTGCCATGGTACCAAAGGTAACAATCTGCACTACTTTTTCCTGTCCGTACTTTTCTCCCACATAGTCAATTACCTCCTGCCTTCTTTCAAAGCAGAAATCAATATCAATATCCGGCATGGAAACACGCTCCGGATTCAGGAAACGTTCAAATAACAGTTGATATTTAATCGGATCGATATCGGTAATCTTCAAGCAATAAGAAACAATGCTTCCTGCTGCCGAACCTCGTCCCGGTCCTACAATAATATCCTGCTCTTTTGAGTAATTGATAAAGTCCCAGACTATCAGAAAATAATCCACATAGCCCATTTTCTCAATGGTTGACAGCTCATATTCCAGTCTTTCTTCTAAGCTTCTTAAAGTTATATCCTGTTTTAATTTTTCTTTATTTATAGGATTTCCCCAGTCGATTTTTTCCCCTTCCGGAGTAGAAACACAAACAAATTCCCGGGAATTTCTTATCTCCTCAGACCCATAGCGAAACAAAAGTCCATCATAACAAAGCTTTTCCAGGTAAGTATAAGACGTATAGCCTTCCGGAACTTCATAATGGGGCAGCTTAGTTTTTCCAAATTCAATTTCCACCTGACAGCGTTCCGCTATTTTGTGGGTATTTTCCAAAGCCTCCAAAGCATAAGGAAAGAGTTGTTTCATTTCCTCTTCACTTTTAATATAATATTGCCCTCCTTCATACCGCATTCTATCTTCATCTGCCAGCTTCTTTCCGGTTTGGATGCATAGAAGGATGTCATGAGGCTTTTCATCTTCCGCATATGTATAATGTACATCATTGGTAACAACCAAGGGAATCTGAAGCTCTCTGCTCATCTGCAGAAGCGCTGTATTCACCATTCGCTGCTCCGGAATACCATGATCCTGAAGCTCTAAAAAGTAATTCCCTTTTCCAAAGCATGCTTCATATTTTAACGCAGATTTTTTGGCCTCTTCCATCAGCCCTTTGGAAATATAGCGCTGTACCTCTCCGGCCAGACAGGCGGAAAGGGCAATGATTCCTTCATGATATTGATTTAGTATTTCCATATCTACACGAGGTTTGTAGTAATAACCTTCTGTAAAGCCCCTGCTGACGATATGCATCAAATTTGCATAACCAGTGTTATTTTCTGCTAATAACACCAGATGGTAATATCGATCCTCTCCTCCCGTCAGTTCCTTATCAAATCTGGAATTCGGCGCTACATATACCTCACAGCCAATAATAGGGCGAATCCCCTGCTCCCTTGCTGCCCTGTAAAAATCAATGACTCCAAACATGACACCGTGATCCGTAATTGCCACACTGTCCATGCCAAGCTCCTTCACGCGCTTCACACATTCTTTTATTTTATTGGAGCCGTCCAGCAGGGAATATTCTGTATGAACATGAAGATGAGTAAATGCCATGGCTTTTTCCTTTCCGTACATAAGCTTTTATATGATTAGTTCTCTATGGCTTATTATCTGTAAGCTTTAGTATAGCACAAAAAAAAGGAGTGTCCAAGCTTGAACACTCCTTTTTCTACAGGCATTTCCATTGGGATAGCCCGCATATCATAAATATTTCTTTAATATCTCCGCTTTATCTAATTTCTCCCATGGAAGGTTCAGATCATTCCTTCCAAAATGTCCGTAAGCTGCTGTCTGCTTGTAAATGGGGCGGCGAAGATCCAGCATTTTAATAATGCCGGCCGGCCGAAGGTCAAAATTCTCTCTTACGATGTCTACCAGCTTGTCTTCCGAAAGCTTTCCGGTTCCAAAGGTATCTACCATAATGGACATAGGATGTGCCACTCCGATGGCATATGCCAGCTGAATTTCACATTTCTCTGCAAGACCTGCTGCCACAATATTTTTTGCCACATATCTGGCCGCATAAGCTGCACTTCTATCCACCTTTGTGCAGTCCTTTCCGGAAAAAGCGCCGCCGCCGTGACGGGCATATCCGCCATAGGTATCTACAATAATCTTACGTCCTGTTAATCCGCTGTCACCATTTGGTCCCCCGATTACAAAACGCCCTGTTGGATTAATAAAGTACTTTGTATCCCCATCAATCAATTCCTTCGGAAGAATCGGATCGAATACATATTGTTTAATATCCTTATGAATCTGTTCCTGAGATATCTCCGGATCATGCTGCGTAGACAATACGACTGCTTCTAAACGCTTTGGTTTTCCTGATTCATCATATTCTACGGAAACCTGACTTTTTCCATCGGGTCTTAAATAAGCCAATGTGCCGTCTTTCCTCACTTTGGTCAGCTGCAATGCCAGCTTATGGGCAAGGCTGATTGGATATGGCATATAATCCTCCGTTTCGTTGGTAGCATAGCCAAACATCATACCCTGGTCTCCAGCTCCAATGGCATCAATTTCCGTATCGGACATTTGATTTTCCTTTGCTTCCAATGCCTTATCCACACCCATAGCTATATCTGCAGACTGCTCGTCAAGCGCTACCATGACGCCACAGGTATTTCCGTCAAAGCCATATTCCGATTTGGTATAACCGATTTCCTTTATCGTATCCCTTACTATTTTTTGGATATCCACATAAGCCTTTGTGGTAATCTCTCCCATTACCATAACAAGACCTGTCGTAGTACAGGTTTCACAAGCCACACGGCTCATTGGGTCCTGCTCCATTAACGCATCCAATATGGCATCCGAAATAGCATCACACATTTTGTCCGGATGTCCTTCTGTTACTGATTCTGAAGTAAATAATAGCTTCTCCATTTCATTTCCTCCTTTAAAACATAAAAAATCCGCTCGAAGCAAGCGGATCTGATTTCTAGTCAGAAGATCCTCTTATTGTTCGATGACTCGCTCAGGTTGGCACCTTCCTCAATCCTTCCATCCATTTCCCTTGATATCGGGAAGCTTCCTTAGTTAGAAGAACAGCTTTCAGGGGTTGCCGTGGCTTCACAGATCCTTTGTATCTCCACCACTCCAAATAAGAGACTTTGCAATATGGAATTTTCTCACTTGATGCTACTATACTATTTTTTCCCTGGTACGTCAATATATTTTGACAAATATATCTTTTTCTATACAAAATGACAGGAAACAGGCCTTATGCCCCTGCTCCTGTCATATGAATTTCCTTTTCATTTACCATGATTGCTTTTTATTGATTGTGTGCAAAGCAGTTACCCATGTGCCAGTCTCTTTTTTCTTTTTATTCTGATAGGTTATCCGAATATAGGTAGTAGGAAATAATTCATCACTCATATATTTCGTTCCTCCGGCAGAATAATTATATTGATTAGTATATACCGCTTTTTTCACAAGTGAGATTTTCTTATTATTTTTTACTTTTTTATAAGTAATCTCTCCCTTTTTATTACAGCTTCCAACTTCAATGGACACCAGCTTATATGCTGCTTTCATTGTTACCTTTAATTTACCGGAGCCTTTGGTCGTAAAAGGATAATAGCTGTATAAGTCTTTTCCTGCATATGTAATTTTCTTAATCGGACTTGAAGCTGTACTTCCAGACGCCTTTACTTTGATGGACTTTGTGCATCTTACTGTACCATCCTGCTTTACAATATCAAAAGTCACTGTATAGGTTCCCGCTTTTTTAGCAAAAAAGCTGATATAAGTAGTGTAATATCTGCTGCTTACAGTCTTTTGTTTTGTGTCATAATCTATACTTGTGGAAGTATCGTATGATTCATAGGTTTTCTTTGCAAGAAGATTGGTACTGCTGGATTTTACATTTGTTACTCTATCGCCCCTATTGCTTAATTGAATCAAAGCATCGCCGCCTGCACCCTCAAAAAAACTGTATAAATAGCCTACGCTTATAGATTCACTATCAGAATATGTAACACCATTTACCGTATCCACCGCTGTCTTTGCTTCTGCCTGTATTACAGCCTGCAGCATAAAGAAAAAGGCAAGAACCAGCACAAACATTCCCTTTGTAACATGTTTTAAATAGTTTCTCATACTTCTCCCTCCTTATTATTTCTTTTTATAATACAACTCATACACAACGCTTTGCGTAACACCAAGCTTTGTATCCTTATAAGTTATTCTCACCAATGTAACCGGATATAAATAGTCATAACTTCTTCCTGATTGATAAGAATAATAGGCGCTGGCATAGGAATATGAATCCACCGTATATTTCGTACTGGCAGCTAACGTAATATTCTTGTTATTTTTAACCTTTACAAAAGTCGGTTCAACGGAAGTATCCTTATAAACTCCCTCTGTATATGTACCCACTTCAATTTTCTGAAGCTTAAATCCCTTATTCATGGCAACTTGCAGCTTACCGCTTTTTTTCGTAAAAAGCTTAGAGTATGTATTGTATAACTTCCCTGCATATTTTAGAGTCTTAACCGGTGTTGCATAATCCTCTGCATAGACTTTGATTTTCTTTGTACAAGTTGTTTTTTTCTTTGCATTTTTAATAGTAACTTTCAGGGTATAAGTGCCTTTCTTTTTTGCATGGTAGGTAATACTGCCCTCTGCCTTGCATTTTTGCTCCTTCCCTTCCGCAAGTCTGACCGTGGTGTAATGATCTCCTGTATATATAGTTTTACCTGTAACCTTCGCAATCAAATCAGAGCTGCTGCTCTTAACAGCCGCAACGTAATCCCCCTCATTTACCAGATATATCGTAGCGCTGTTACTCAATTCATTGATTCCAGCTCTGACCTTGGCGGGATAATACACTCCTTTCTTGCTGTCCATTACATACGTTGTAGTTTTAGTTGCAGCCTGCACTTCCAGCAAAGGCACATGTAAGCAGTTGAAAAAAACTATTAGAACCAGTAGGATTGCTGTGACTCTTTTGTTTGGTTTCATAAAATTTCCTCCTTATAAAATATTAAACTGAATTTACTCGTTTAGTATAACATGTTCTTCCTACAATGTACATAATAATTTTTTTACTTATATTTTTTCTAATCTCACTTTACCTAAAATGTCCCTTCCAATTTGTTTATTTTTAACAATTTTTTATTCCCTCAGAACTATTTTATTGACTTTTTTACATAAAAATTTTATAATTTTATTAAGGTAATTTGACACTCTCACTATTTTGATTTTTCTCTATCTGTATTCAAGGAGGGAAAACGTTATGAAGAAAATAAATGTTGCAAACCTAATACCGGGAATGATAACTGCTGAGGACGTTTATACATATAACAACCAGTTGATTGTTCAAAAAGGCACAGAGCTTACCGATAAGACTATTACCCGACTTGAGTTTTATTCTATTATCAGTGTTCGGATTGAAGAGGAACAGCCAGTTTCCAAGGCTTCTCTGCAGCAGATTGCCGCTGAAGAAGAATGGCCCTATTCCAAATTGATTCAGGCAACACCGGAATTCAAGGAATATAAAGCAAATTTTGATGAATTGGCAGAGGACTTCTCCCATTACTTAAACGATGTAGTGCACAAAAGCATTCCCATTGAACCTGCAGAAATCTTGAAAAGGACTGTGGGGCTTTTGGATACCAGCAGCGGGCATGTGAGTTTTTTCCATATGCTTCACAATATGCGGGAATATGATGACACTACTTTTGCACACAGCATTAATGTTGCGCTTTTATGCAATGTGCTTGCCAACTGGCTTGATTTTTCCCAGGATGAAATTGATCTGGCTACCTTATGCGGGCTCTTCCACGATATCGGAAAGCTGGCCATTCCCAATGATATTATCAAAAAACCCTCCAAGCTTACCGATGATGAATATAAAATCGTTAAGACCCATACACTAGAAGGCTATAATGTACTGAAAGATCAGGATTTGAATGAGCATATAAAAAATGCCGCCCTTATGCACCACGAAAGATTTGACGGCAGCGGCTATCCTTACGGTTCTAAAGAAGATAAAATTGATATCTATGCCCAGTTGGTCGCCATTGCGGATGTTTATGAAGCTATGACAGCCGCAAGAGTGTATCGCGGCCCCCTTTGTCCCTTTAAGGTTATCGAAATCTTTGAAAAGGAAGGGTTCCAGAAATACAATCCGCTTTATGTACTGACTTTTTTGGAAAACGTCGTCCTTACCTATGTAAACAACCGGGTTCGCCTAAACAACGGAGTGGAAGGAGATGTGGTATTTATCAATAAACATCATCTATCTAAGCCTCTGGTTCGGTTCCGGGATAATTTCATTGATTTATCACAGCATTCCGATTTATTCATTGAAGCAATCCTGTAGCCTATATAAAAGAAAAAAGCTTACGGCATGATTCCGTAGGCTTTTTGTTTTGTATACTGCAGTTAACTTACTTTTAACCTGAATTTTTGGGCTTGCTTCTCATTGGTAATCCTTTCAATGCTTGCGCCAAGTCCCTGAAGCTTTATTTCAAAATCTTCATATCCTCTCTGGATATATACAATATCATCAATGGTGGTAATCCCCTCTGCCGCTAGTCCTGCTATCACAAGAGCCGCGCCAGCTCTTAAATCAGGTGCGCTGATGTGTGCACTGGTATATTTACTTACACCGTCAATAATTGCAGTGTTTCCTTCTACCTTAATGGATGCTCCCATTCTCGTTAATTCATCCACGTACTTAAATCTGTTTTCAAATATGCTTTCCGTTACAATGCTGGTACCTTCTGATAATGCCAACGTCACTGCTATCTGCGGCTGCATATCTGTCGGGAAACCCGGATAAGGCAATGTCTTTACATGGGTGTGGGTAAGGGGCTTAGAAGAAACAACCCGTACCGCATCATCCGACTCTTCTATTTCACAACCGATTTCCATCAGCTTTGCGCTAATGGACTCCAAATGCTTTGGAATGACATTTTTTACGGTAATGTCCCCTTTTGTGGCCGCTGCAGCAAACATAAAGGTTCCTGCTTCTATCTGATCCGGTATAACAGAATACTCCGTCTTATGCAGCTTTTCAACACCTTTGATACGGATCACGTCAGTGCCGGCGCCTTTTATATTGGCGCCCATACTGTTTAAAAAGTTGGCAAGGTCTACTACGTGAGGCTCCTTTGCAGCATTTTCAATAATAGTTTGTCCTTCTGCCATAGCAGAAGCCATCATAATATTAATCGTCGCCCCTACAGAAACCACATCCAGATAAATATGGCTTCCCTTCAGCTTCTCAGCTTCGGTAATAATCAGCCCATGGGCAATCCGCACATCTGCCCCCAAAGCCTTAAATCCCTTAATGTGCTGGTCAATAGGACGACTTCCGATATTACATCCTCCCGGAAGAGCTACTTCTCCCTTTTTATACTTTCCCAACAATGCACCCAGCAAGTAGTAAGATGCACGAATCTTTTTGATATAATCATCTTCAATGGTCAGGTCGTGGATGGTAGAACCATTTACTTTTACCGTATGCCTGTCAATGCGCTCCACCATGGCACCTACACTCTGCATTGCCTGGATTAAAACATTGATATCCCTTACATCAGGTAAATTCTCTATCACTACTGTCTCGTCTGTCATAATAGAAGCTGCTAAAATAGCAAGCGCAGCATTTTTTGCACCGCCGATTTCCACTTCACCAACTAAAGGACTTCCACCCTTAATGATATATTGCTCCATAAGACACCTCAAAGTTTATTCTCGCTATCCATAGTATATAACACATTTATGGAATTTGTAAATAAAAAATAAATACGCCTCAATATTCCACATTTATTCGCTTAATTCATGTATTTCAATGGGTCTACCTGGGTTCCGCCGATTAAAATCTCAAAATGCACGTGGGGTCCGGTACTTCTTCCGGTATTGCCGCTTAATGCAATCTTTTGTCCCTGTTTCACATAATCCCCTGGTTTTACCAGCACCTTGCTCAAATGCCCGTACCTGGTCTGTCTTCCGTCCGCATGGTTAATGTATACCACATAGCCGTATCCGCTTCCCCATCCTGCTTTTGCCACGGTACCTCCAGAGGATGCCATAACCGCTGTTCCCACAGGAGTCGCCCAGTCCACACCTTTGTGCCATCTTCCCCATCTGATTTTAAAGCCTGAGGTAAAACGTCCACCAGAAATAGGCTTAATATAGGTTGGCGGCACCTTCGTTCCGATTTCCACTATTTTCGGAACTGCCGCAATGCTAACCTCTTCCTTCAAAATTTCTGTATCTGTTACATCTTCGTTACGATAAGAAACAATGGATACTACCTTTCTATGTCCTGCGGAAGGCTGTTGAAGAACCTGTGATTCGGTTGTATACCATTCATCATTATATACATACTCAATATCTGCCTCGTAGTCCTCTTCGTAATATACCTCTTCCTTACGCTCCACGGACAGCTCCGGCTCCGGCACTGTAATAACCAATTCATCACCCACACGGATAGTAGAATTCTCATCCTCCAGATTTTCATTCATCTCTATAATTGCATCCATTGGAAGATTGGTCTTCAGTGCGATTTCCGAAAGGGTATCCCCCGAAACCACTTCATACACAGCCTGGGTTTCCTGATTTTTCGTAACCATATCTATGGCCTCATTTAAAGGAGTCAGTTCCTGATCCGTCAAATAAGTTTCCACAATTTCCACATCATCTCCATAGGAAATGTCCATAAGTCCCAGTTCGTAATCTGAAAACTCTTTTTCCTCTTCTGTCTGGATATCCGCCATCATTTCCGAAAAAGCCTGTCCCACACCAGCTTCATATTCCATTGCAGTGAAAGTCTCTTCTTCCAGCTTCTCTTCCGTCGTCTTTATGGAAGCAGTAAGTACACTCAATTCTCTTGTAGGGTCCAGCACTAACTCCACCTGATATTTGTCATTGGTATCATATTGGTGGATGGCAGCCTGTAAAAGCTCCCTTACTTCTTCTGAAGATGCAAGATTCACTGTAAATTCATTGATTTTCAGCGTATATGCCCTTTTTTTTGTTGCTCTTATACTTTCCTTTAGTACTGACAGCATTTGCTCTTTTATCTTTGCTTTGGAATCAGTCAATCCAAAATACTTTTCTTCTCCCGTAATCTGCAGATTGGTGTCTACAAATACCATATCATCCGACTCTTCTTCCAATTCCCTTCTGGACTGCACCAGATAATCCTCCAGCTTTGACACATCCGACACGGTTCCAACCTGCCTGCCATTCAAAAATACGGTATAAATAGTATTGCCGTCCTTTGTTACTTTTATATAATTGGGCAACAGAAAAAAACTGACAATCATTACCAGAAAAGCAGTCTTTAAATATGAAATTGCAATTTGCCGATGAAATTTTGTAATTTTTTTCATTTTATCCTTATTACTCTATCAAAATCTCTGTTTGTTCACAATTAGTATATTTTATCAGTATTTTTATAGATTGTAAAGTACAGAAAAACACCAGCCTATGTCCGGATCACAATCTTTTTCTATTTTTTTCGGACACTAAACCCAAAGGTCCCCAGCAAATCACCAAGAGCATAATAAGAGCCATGGGAATATGCCACTAAATCTGCCTGCTCCAGATGAAATTTGTTGGTTTCGTCCATATATTTATCATCCACATTCACAGCAACGATTTCAGCCAGAAACATATGATGTGCGCCTAACTCCTTTACTTCAGTTACCCTGCATTCCAGATTGACAGGGCTTTCTTCAATCAGCGGCGCTTTTACTATCTGGGCCTTTTGCCTGGACAAATTCATTTCCTTGAACTTGTCCACATCCCTGCCGCTTTTTACTCCACAGTAATCGGTAGCAAAGACCAACTCTCTGGTAATCAGATTGATTACAAATTCCCCGCTTTCTTTTATCAGTTCATAGGAATGTCTTTCCGGCCTGACCGATATGGAGACCATCGGAGGGTCACTGCAGATGGTACCCGCCCATGCAACCGTAATAATATTGTCTTCTCCGCTTTTCCCCCTGACGCTAATCATTACAGCCGGTACAGGATATAACATATTTCCCGGCTTAAAGCTTAGTTTTGCCATACTTTCCCTCCTGTTTCTTTCTACATTGTCAGTTTTTTATTTCCTATCTCAAAAATTTCTTTAAAACAATTGAAGCATCCCTGCCAGCTGTATAATCAGCGATGCTGCAGCTGCAAGAAAGGTAATAACAGTAAAAGGCATAAGAGTGCCGTTTTTCTTTGCATTTCTTTCCAGAACATCCAGACGGTCTCCTATTTCCCTTGCTCTCTGGGTACTTTGATCCATTACTACAGCCTGTACGTTTCGATATACCTTTACGTTTTCTTTATGCACGTACTCTTCTAATGCCTTTACCGCCTCGTCAATTGCCTTCTCAAGAGATACAGCTCCTGTTTCCTGCTCCTGCCCTGACTCTTTCAGCTCTCTTACCAGTTCTTCCAGCCGCCTATAGCTATCATCAGTGGTTTCGTCGGTCTTCTTTAATTCCGCCATTCCTGCAAAAACCTTCTCCATATCACTGGAAATCTTTTCCATGCCGGCTTCTACTTTAGTAAGAAGTTCCCTGACCTGCAGCACGTATTCTTCAAAAGAATCCTTCGTCTTATCCGCTGTCCTGTCATACTCCTCAAACTGCTCGATTCCGCATTGGATCAATTGTCCCGCCTGTTCGGTAAGCTCTACATTTTTCAAATTCAGGCGGCGGATTTCCTGAAGCAGCTTTTCATTTTCTTCTGCCTGCTCCCTGGCTCTTTTTAACTCTCTTTCTTCCGCCTCTCCATTGGCTTCAATCAATTCCCCTGCGCTGAACCGTTTTGTCAGCTTGTCCATAAAATTATCCATACATACCCTCCAAAGCCAGCTTAAATCATCCAACATTTATGCAATAGGATTTATCCAACTATATACTTTCTTTATGTCACATCGTTAACAGTTATTTTATCATTAAATGCAAACTTTTACAACAAAATCTGCTTCTTGCGTTTTCAAATATGTGCCTCATTTTTCTGATTCCCAAACAAAATTTGTGTAATTTGTATATGTTTTTTTCTTTTTTTTCAATTCATTTGTTTGAATTAACTTATTTTTTACCAGTTGTTCATAGTTTATTCATATTCCATTGTTATACTAAGTACAAATAAAGGAAGCAAAGCAATTTATAACATTACAAATTAGATAAATTTTTTCATAATAGCCTCGGTGGGAAACTGCCGGGGCACTCCTCATTTTACAGGTTAAATCAAAATGTAAAGAAATAAGGATATGGAACCTGCAATATCTTTTGCTAAAGTTCCATATCCTTATTTACATTTTCAGTCCTATTTTCCAAAGGGCCTTAACCTCCGGAAGCTTTTTTAATGACCAGGGGGTCCGGCACCGTCTCCTGATGAAGCTGATGCTGCACCTCTTCATTCAGGGAAAGCATCCGCATGTCCAGATCAGAAACCATGCTGGCACATTCTATCAATTCCCTTTTTATATGTTCCGGAACATTTCCTTCAAATTTATAATGTATTTTATGCTCCAGGCTGGCCCAGAAGTCCATGGCAACCGTTCGAATCTGAATCTCTACCTTGGCATCCACAATCCGGTCCGATAAGAACACCGGCACCGTCACAATCAAATGATAGCTTTTATATCCGCTGGGCTTTGGCCTTTGAATGTAATCCTTAACCGATATTACCTTCAAATCGCTTTGCTTAATCAGCATTTCCGCAATCCGGTATATATCCGAAGTAAAAGAGCAGATAACACGTATTCCTGCAATATCATTTACATACTTTACCATGTTAGGTATCGTCGATTCATAACCATTTTTCCGAAGCTTCTTTACAATGCTCTCCGGAGTCTTTATCCTTGATTTAATATGTTCTATCGGGTTATATTGGTGTACGTGCTGGAATTCATCATTTAATATTTCGAGCTTTGTACTGATTTCCCTTAATGCTGAGTTATAAACCAGATTTACTTCCTTCCAACTATCTACACCATTCCCCATTTCCGGTTTAAATTCCATAATATCCCACCTTTTGTCTTTCAAAAACATCTCCCCTGTGGCTGTTTCTGCACTAATAATATTAATATAATCATTTTCCCCTGTACTTTTGATCGGTATGATATGGGCAGTAAAGTATTTACTAAAATTATACCACATTTTCTTTCAAAAATATGTATTTTGTACAATTTTTTCATAATATTTTAAGAAATTATGTTAATTTTGAACTTATCATTTTACTCCTTTCCAACCAGAAGAATATCCAGTTATTTTCCATGCAGGATTGTACATCTCTGCTTCTAATGTTATAATATCCCCAGAATTGACATGTAGCGGGGATAAAACCATATATAGCTGCTTTATTCCAATCATGTGGCTGATGAAAAGAAAGGATGCAACAAGAAATTATATGCGGATCTGGTTCAAAATATTCAAGGATAATCGTTTACTAAATGATATCGTAATTGAGAATTGTCAAGACGATACCCGAACACACAAGATTTTCAAAGCATTGGACGAAGCCTGCTACCATTTCGATCTGGGTAAGCCCATTTGGCTGGATAAAACCATATCTGATTTTAAACGGCATAGCAAGGCTCGCTTTTATAAGGACAATTTTATTGAGGCTGTTGATTTTGATTTTCTTGAAATTCATGTAATTGAAGAAGATTAAGCTCCTGCTTTTTATTTTTGCATAATTTTATTGACATTGCATATTATAGGGTGTAGTATTTGATTGTAGCTAACATAGTTTTTAATACTACTTGTAAAAATACTTAATGCTTCCGTCAACAAAAAAGAAAACGCAGAAATGAAATTCAAGGAGGAGTTATTATGACATTGTCCATACGTGAACCCGGCAGCGCTATTACACACTTTATTGGAATGATACTGGCATTCCTGGCAGGCTTCCCGCTTATCAGCAAAGCTTCCTACTATAGCAGCGCTTGTGTGGCAGCCATGTTTATATTTATTATCAGCATGATTTTATTATATGCTGCCAGCACGATTTATCATTCCGTCAACTTGTCCGATAAACTTATAAAGGTTTTCCGAAAAATCGATCATATGATGATTTTTGTACTGATTGCAGGTTCCTACACTCCGGTCTGTATTTTAGTATTAGGAGGAAAAACGGGATACTCCCTTCTTGCAGCAGTTTGGGCTCTTGCAATTGCCGGAATCGTGGTAAAAGGGGTATGGATAACATGTCCTAAGTGGTTTTCCTCTGTTATATACATTGCAATGGGCTGGCTGTGCATCTTTGTATTCGGCCCTATTGTAAACAACATTCCAAAAGCAGCCTTTTACTGGCTTCTTGCAGGAGGAATCATTTATACCGCAGGCGGCATCATTTATGCGTTAAAGCTCCCTATATTTAACGCAAAACACAGCGCATTTGGTTCTCATGAAATATTTCATTTATTTGTAATGGGCGGAAGCTTCTGCCACTTTATATTTATGTATCAATATGTCATCGGTCTGTAGATTCAGTATTTTATATTCCCGATTCATTCCACATAAAACAAGAAGGTCTGATAAATCCTTTCATCAGACCTTCTTGTTTTATTATTCTTATTCCCAAAGCTTCTGGGGATATATACCTGCATCTTTCAATTTTTGAATGGATTCCATTACAAAAGGTTTGTCCTCCTTATAGGTAACGCCAAACCATTTATCTTTAGAAGAAAGAACCTGAACCGTAGCCTTTTTCTCCTTCAGTAATTTATCTACTTCTATAGGAAGGAAGCATTCCGCTTTTAACGGATTGCCTTCCACGCCCTTCTGGAAAAACAAGCCCACTGCTTTTTCCAGTTCTTCCATGATACTGGGAGTAAATCCCCACATATTCATGGATACCGGAGTATTCAAAGGAATATCCGTATAGGTTTTGCCGCCATCCTCTGAATAAGCCGCTCCATGAGGCCTTTTCTCTATTTGTGTCCGTTCCGCAATGGTAACCAGATAACCATTCTCGTCCGTCACACAGCATCCTCTTGCCACAGAGCCGTTTTCCGTCAGCGTATTTCCCAGCTCATAGCCTACCATGGCATAACGGTGCAGTTCATCATCTTCGTGAGTGGTAAGATACTCATACAATGTCTTAAATGCGCTCCTGCCATAAAAATCATCTGCATTGATTACCGCAAAAGGCTCTTTTACCGTCTCCTTACAGCAGAGAATGGCATGTGCAGTCCCCCATGGCTTGATTCTGCCTTCCGGTATTTCAAATCCATCCGGAACCTTCTTAATATCCTGAAATACATATTCCACATCCATGTACTTGCTGACCGCATCTCCTATGCAGCTTCTAAAATCCTGCTCATTTTCTTTTTTAATAATAAATACTACCTTTTCAAATCCGGCTTTCCTTGCATCATAAATGGAAAAATCAATGATTTTATTTCCCTGGGCATCTACCGGATCGATCTGCTTCAGTCCGCCGTAACGGCTTCCCATACCGGCAGCCAGAATTACCAAAGCTGGTTTTTTCATAGCTCAACCTCCTTCTGACACTATTCTTTCTTTTCTCCAGTGTCATTATTATATTTATTGACTCGTTGCAAAAAAACCTTTTTCATAAAGGATTGATAAAGCTTCTGAATAATGCTCCTGCGCTTATTGGATAATGACATTTCCTCCTTCAGCATAAGCCATATATTCACATTTATCTTCATCTGACTGGCATCCAAAAACTCAATGCGCTTTACATCCGACAAAAGAGAAATCAACACATTTGGTTCTTTGATGTTAATCTCATTGATTAGAAAATCCTCATCGGTCTGCAGTTCTTCCAATGCAAAGCCGCCTGCTATATTTAGGTTTTCCTGATAACTCCTTACATATTCCTTTAGAAGCAAAAGCTGTGCATTTGTTTCCGTAAGCAGACAAATGCTTTTCCTGTTTCGCACAAGCTTTTTTAAAAATTCCTCCATAAATTCATTTCCGGCTACTTCCTTGACACGATTTCTGCTGGCGGCATCTGCCGCCTGTAAAATATCCGTGTCCGCTGCAATAGTCATGTCCATCTTTTCAAGAAATGCTCTGACTGTCTCATTTTCATTGGCAGTCATCACCCCTTTAATGGTCACATAAGTAATCATTCTGGTCTTTCTGTCTCTTAAGTAGTCTTCCACTTTTCTCATGGATTCTTTTAAGGAATAATCAACGAGGGTAATGCCTAATACTTGTATTCTTCTCATAGCCCTTCACCCGCTAACCGGCCATATGTGTCATAGCTTCATTTAAAATCATATAAGCCATACAAAGCCCCATTGCTATCCATAACGGAACTGAAAATAATTTTTCTTTCCTCTTTATCCTGCATATTTTTCCCAATGCATCCATGTAATCTGTCCGCTTTTCATTGCGGGCAATTACATACATCAGGCATCCTGCTATGGCAGTGGCAATCACAGCAATTACCATATAGACAGAAATGCCCATACAAAGGGTTTCCCGGTAAGTAAGATTGTTTATAGCTACTGTTGCATTCCGGATATCCTCGCTGTCTTTTCCTATCTCTCCTCCTGCATAAGCAACAATCATGCTTGTAGTATTGATCGTTGCATGAAATATCATGCTGGACAGAATGCTGCCGGTACATTCAATCAACAGCACTCCGATAATGCCTACAACAATGGCATATCCCATCTGATTAAAATTTAAATGCATCATGCCAAAAAGAACAGAAGATAGCACAGTGGCACCTATAATTCTTCCACTTTGGCGGTATTCGTGATAAAGCACGCCCCGAAATACAAATTCTTCATTCATAGGTCCCAGGATTCCCACCACCAGCACTAAAAGAAACGGAGAAATCCCTTCAAAGCCTGCCATCATATTGTTTGCTTCATTTTCCACAAAAAGCAGGGAAATCAAATTGGTTACCGATATAAGCGGCATGCATAGATAGGTAACTACAACAATAAGCAAAGCAGTAGTCAGCTTTATTTTTTTGCATGGAATCAAGCCCTTCAGCCTTGTCCTTGTAAAAATCAAGCACAACAGCACCGGTACTAATACAATTCCCTGTGATACCAAAAGAGCCTGAAGCATAGTCAGGCTAATTTTCCTTGCAAATATGGCAAGTACTACTATGGCGGCTGCATTAAATAATATCACAGCCAAAAATGTCCAATTTGCTTTTTTTGCACTCATATTATTCCTTAGTTATTCATCATAAAATTTACAAGTTTTGTAATGTCTTCCGGTTCATATGCCAGTATTTCCAGCTCGGAAATAGAACCGTCAGAAAAAATATTTGCCATGGATACGTACTGAGAAAGCTTTGATTTTAAATTCAGCCTGTCCCCTTCACCGGTCACAAGCTCTACCTTTCCCACACAACTGTCAATCACTTCAAAAAACTTATCGATATTTGTAATATTCTGTACTTTCATTTTGCACTCCTCCTGTTTTAAAACAAATCAAGATATAGATTTCACATTTCCACACAGGGAAATACTGTTCTCTCCAATGGCAATATATCCTTCTTTTAATAAATGCCCTACTGCACGCTTAAATTCATTCTTGCTCATATTCATTCTTTCACGAATCAGTTCCGGTGAAGCCTTATCGTTAAAATCCAGCCTGCCGCCATTTTCACAGATCTGCTCCAGTACCAGTCTGGAATCTTCTCCGATTTGAATATGTGCCTTCTCCCTCAGGCTCAAGTCCAGCTTACCGTCTTCTTTCACATCGCAGACTCTGGCAACTACAGAATCTCCAGCCCGTACTTCGCTATACAGCTCCTTATTGGGAATCAGGGCGGAATATATCCGATCCACAGCCACAAAGGCTCCGTATTCCTCACTCACCTCATATACTGTTCCAGCCACTCTTTCATCCTTATGATATGGACTGTCTGTTCTCAAATAAGGATATAACTTCATAGTTGCGCATAATCGGTTGCTTTTATCAATGTATAGTGCAATCAGTACACTATTACCACGGCGGAGCTTTCTCGTCTGTTCTTTAAAAGGAAGGAACAAATCCTTTTCCAGTCCCCAATCTAAAAAGGCTCCTATGTCCCCAACCTCTGCCACTTCCAGTTCCGCAATCTCTCCTAGGGTAACCTTTGGTTCTCTCGTAGTGGCAATCAGCCGATCCTTAGAATCCCTATAAATAAAAACTTCCAAAGAATCTCCTACCTTTTTATCAGCCGGTATTTGTTTCTTTGGCAGTAATACTTTGTCCTCATGATTATTTATGTCTGAAGCCAGATATGCTCCAAAATCCACCACTTTGATAATAACCAATTTCTGCTTTTTACCTAATTCCATATGCTAGTTCCTTTCATTGCATCAGTTGATTATTGAAATAAAGTAGAAACTGGGCTACAAGGATTCGAACCTTGAAATGACGGAGTCAGAGTCCGTTGCCTTACCGTTTGGCGATAGCCCATTACATTGATACAGTATACTAAATAATTATAAAAATTTCAACCTTTTTTTTAATTTTTTTTTATTCTTTTTTATTTCCTCCGGATTTTCCCATTAAAAACCGTAGTGATTCACCAAATATTCCCCAAGGTATTTGTTCATTTTTTTTGCCCCCTCCTGATTCAAATGTTCCGAGTCGGCAAAATCTACAGAAAAATCCAATCCCATTTCACTATAGTGCCTGTTAAAGTCCAAATAAGCAACTTTTCCGGGCACACCTTCCTGTAAAAGGCTCTCCAGTTCATTAAACACCTTTTTATCATCTTCTGTCATACAATACGGAGCATTGATCAGCAAAACCGGTATGTCCTGCTTTTGAGCCAGTTCTAAAATCCTATAAAAATACTGTTTCGTTTTTTCTTCGATAGGAAGCGTCTCTTCTATATGGGAAACCCGAGGCTGCTTCTGGGGCTGTATCTCTGTCAAAGGATAATACCCTTTATAGGACTCGTCCTTTCTGATGCCGCCTTGAAAATCTTTTTCCTCTAGCTCATAATACCTGTCGTGATAGGTGGCAATGCCAAAGACATGCCTGAGTACATCCTCTTTCTTCTCCACACTTTCCTGAATAGATTTTATTTTATTCATGGAAATCCTCATGCCATAAGTATTTTTTACTACCTTGCTCTCCTTGGAATAAGTAAACCCTTCTGTAAGGCGGAACACATCCAGTATGATAAGAGAAGGCTTCTGGTACTTTAAGGCTTCCTTCAGACAATAATATGTATTCCACATAGGCTGCATGCTGCCGGCCAGATCATAAGCGGCAATCCCATAATCCTCTTCTAAAATTGCAGGATCTATATTGGCAAATACATGAGAAGAGCCAAGGCAAATTACATCTATCGTATTTTCCTTCTGTTTATAAAACATTTCCATCTGGGCTATGCCATCCTCGTGCTTCAACTCCAATATGCTGTTTATACATAAAAAAAGCAGTAAAAAAACTGCAAAAAAACCGATTGCCTTTAGGATACTTTTCCACATAAAGAACCTTCCTCTGCCTTCTGTACAGCCAAATGCCTGTCTTTTATTTTCTACTTTATCTAGTATATACAAATTTGTGTAGATAATCAATTTAATTATGGAAAAAGCAGCCCAGATTATTCTGTGCTGCCTTTCCATATGACAAAGCTTCTCAAAAAAGCCTCCTCTATACTTCAAAAATCAACTCCGCATAAGTAGGAATCGGCCATACATCCTTATCCACCAGCATTTCAAGGGCATCTGCCGGTGTCCTCAATTCTTCCATAGCAACCTTTACCATATCCTTATAGAAAAATGCCTGTGCCTTTGCATCCTCCATGGCGGCTGCTTCTGCGGTTACTTTTTCCAGCTTTGCAAGGGCATCTCTCATAGCCTTTAAGTTTGTAGATACTTCAGCCAGCAAATCAGACTGTACTGATGCATCTGCTCCTGCCGCCTTTACTGCAACTACAGTATCTGCCAGCGACTTGGAATAACCTACTACAGCAGGAATCAACTGCTTGCTTGCAATATCAATCATAGTCAATGCTTCAATGTTGATAGTCTTTGCATAGGTTTCATACAGAATCTCCTCCCGGGATTCCAATTCTACCTTCGTAAAGATACCAAACTTTTCAAATAACCGTACTGCTTTCTCAGTTGTCAATGTGTCAACTGCTTCCACCATGGACTTAATGTTTGGCAGCCCTCTTCTTTCCGCTTCCACTACCCATTCCTCTGAATAGCCGTCTCCGTTAAAGATGATTCTCTGATGTTTTGTTAAATATTCTTTAATCAGATCATGTACCGCCATATCAAAGTCTTCTGCTTTTTCCAGAACATCAGCAGCTTCACAGAAGGCTTCTGCTACAATAGCATTTAAAATAGTGTTAGGGCTTGCAATAGAATCAGAAGAGCCAACCATACGGAATTCAAATTTATTTCCGGTAAAGGCAAATGGTGAGGTCCGGTTTCTGTCCGTAGCATCCTTAACAAAATCAGGAAGGGTGGATACGCCGGTTTCCAGTTTGCCGCCTTCCAGACATTTCGTGGCTTCCCCTGTTTCTACCAGCTGCCTTACCACATCCTCTAACTGATCCCCAAGGAATACGGAAATAATAGCCGGAGGAGCCTCGTTTGCTCCAAGCCTGTGGTCATTTCCCACATCAGATGCACTTTGACGAAGCAAATCTCCATGAGTATCCACTGCCTTTAAGATACAGGCAAGCACTAACAAGAACTGTATGTTTTCATTTGGTGTCTCGCCGGGATCCAGCAAATTAACCCCATTATCGGTTGTGATGGACCAGTTGTTGTGCTTACCGGAACCGTTCACTCCTGCAAAAGGTTTTTCGTGAAGGAGGCATCTTAAACCGTGATGCTCCGCCACTCTCTTCATAGTTTCCATAACAATCTGGTTGTGGTCTACCGCAATATTTGCAGTTTCGTAAATAGGCGCAAGCTCATGCTGTGCAGGAGCAACCTCATTATGCTGTGTCTTTGCAGTAACGCCCAGCTTCCAAAGCTCTTCATTTAAATCCTTCATATATGCGCCGATTCGTTCTCTGATAACGCCAAAATAATGATCCTCCAGCTCCTGTCCCTTTGGCGCAGGTGCACCAAATAAGGTGCGTCCGGAAAAAATCAGGTCTTTTCTTTGTAAGTATTTCTCTCTATCCACCAGAAAGTATTCCTGCTCAGGTCCTACGGATGCGGTAACCTTGGTAGCCTCTGTATTGCCAAACAATTTTACAATACGAAGCGCCTGTTCACTAACTGCTTCCATGGAACGAAGAAGCGGTGTCTTTTTGTCAAGAGCCTCACCCGTATAGGAACAAAAAGCGGTAGGAATGCAAAGGGTCACCCCGGTTCCGGATTCTTTTAAGAAAGCGGGGGAAGTAATATCCCATGCCGTATATCCTCTTGCTTCAAAGGTTGCACGAAGTCCCCCTGACGGGAAAGAAGAAGCATCCGGCTCTCCCTTGATCAATTCCTTTCCGGAAAATTCCATCAGCATTTTTCCATCCTCATCCGGATGAGATACAAAGGAATCATGCTTTTCTGCCGTAATGCCAGTCAGCGGCTGGAACCAATGGGTATAGTGAGTGGCACCGTTTTCTACTGCCCAGTCTTTCATTGCTTTTGCCACTACATCAGCTGTTGTTGCGGAAAGTTCTCCGCCATGATCCATGACTCTTTTCACTTCCTTGTATACATTCCTCGGAAGACGCTCTTTCATTTTCCCAAGAGTGAATACATTTTTTGCAAAAATTTCTTCTACATTTAATACCTGGCTCATTTTTATATACTTCCTTTCAATCATAATTTTCATGTTGGATAACCGACATCCTTTGGGCTGATCTTAAAACAGCTTCAGCACCCTTTTTCTTTTCCAATAGGTAAAAGAAAATAAAAAAATGCCCCAAAGCTCTGTTTGGAACATCATCGTTCAAGACATCTTATTCAACTTTGAAGGTTCGCCTTCGTTTTCTATAAGATACCTTAAATTTTTTCAAAATGCAAGTAAAAATTGAAAAAACTTTCTTTTAATCCGCATTTTTAATAAAATTGATGAACAAACACTGGCTTACGCCTAATCATTTCTACATATTGTACAATATATACATTCCATTGGTCAATATGCAACTTGGAAGGTGATTTTTTTAATCAGTTTTCTCAACGGGTTTGTTATGTTTTTGGGGGGATGAGAGGACGTGGGAGATGAGGTGAGGCGGAGGAGGGAATGGGCAGACATGGCATAAGATAGGATAGTCTTCCGGACACGCTTTCGCTCTGCAAAGACGCAGCGGTACTAACGCACCAAAGTACGGTGCATAAGTGCCGGCGACTTTGCCAAGGTCCGGAAGACTATCCTATCTTATGCCACGCCTGCCCATTCCCTCCTCCGCCTCACCCCATCTCCCACTGTGTATCGAAAAAGGCATCTATGCTATCTCTGCAAAAATTTTTGGTATGCTTTCAATATATTACATATTGTGAAAGTAGAAAAGGCTTGGGGAATGAGACTTTAGAGCTTATAACCGGATTAAAAAATCCTTTCCGTATTTCTTTATGGATTAGCAATACGTAAAATATCATAGGGCTCCGCTTTTTGGGTAAGAGTGACATATATGGTTTGTTTGGGGTGTGGACAGCTTTCTATTTCGGCTCCTTCTTCGTTGTGCATGGATAATACGGTAACAGGTATGTTTGTGCCGTTTGGTTTCATGATTTCTATTTCCTGGCCTACGGAAAACTTGTTGCGCTGGCTGATTTTTATTGTGTTTTCCGGCAAGGAAACGGAAATTGGGGTATTTTCCACAGCTTCTGCAATGCCTAAATAGATGTACTCGTTTACATAGGTATTGTTGTCATAAATCTGGGTATTTTCGTCTGGTCTTCCAAAATAAAAGCCGGTGGCGAACTGGCGGTAGGTGCATTTGGAAATTTCCTCTTTGTACCAGTCCATATGGCTTTCGTAGGTTTCTTTGCTTTGAAAGAAATCATCAATTGCCTTTCGGTAGGTCCTGGCTACTGTTGCCACATACAGGGCAGTTTTCATGCGGCCTTCTATTTTCAGGCTGTCAATTCCCGCATCAATCATTTCCGGTATATGTTCAATCATGCACAGGTCCTTTGAGTTGAAAATATAGGTACCTCTTTCGTTTTCATAAACTGGAAGGTATTCACCGGGCCGCTGTTCTTCCATAATGGCATACTTCCAGCGGCAGGGATGGGTGCAGGCTCCCTGATTGGCATCCCTTCCTGTAAAATAGCTGCTTAGCAGGCATCTTCCGGAATAGGAAATGCACATAGCTCCATGGACAAAGCTTTCGATTTCCATATCCTCTGGAATATGCTGTCTGATTTCCTTTATTTCCGAAAGAGACAGCTCTCTTGCAGATACTACTCGTTTTATGCCCTGCTCATACCAGAATAAATAGGTCAGGTAATTGGTATTGTTGGCCTGAGTGCTGATATGGATTTCTATCTCCCCGCACTCTTCCTTTGCAAGAGTTACCATGCCCGGGTCTGCAATAATCAGGCCGTCCGGCTTTAAAGTCTTTAATTCTTTAAAGTATTCTCTGGCTCCCTCTAAATCACGATTATGGGCTAATATATTTGCAGTTACATAAACCTTTACTCTATGCTCATGGGCAAAGGCGATGCCTTCTGCCATTTCTTCGGTTGAAAAATTCTTTGCCTTTGCCCTGAGCCCAAAGGCTTCTCCTCCGATATATACTGCATCTGCTCCGAAAATCACAGCAGTTTTTAATACCTCCAGACTGCTTGCCGGAATCAGTAATTCTGGCTTTTTCATACTTGTGTTCATTCCTTCCTTTTTGGCGGCTTATTTTTTTACAGACATTGCCACTCCGTCCCCTAAAGGAAGAATGGCTGTTTCCAGTTGCTGATGGTGCTTCAGGGTATACAAATACTCCCGCATCCTTGCATGGATGGTACGGTTTCTTTTGGTCACGGCAAATCTTGACTGGATGATGTCCCCATCCTGCAGGATATTATCGGACAGCAGTATGCCTCCCGGATTCAAAAGCCGCAGCACTTCCGGCAGGAAATGAATATACTGTCCTTTTGCCGCATCCATAAAAACGAAATCATATGTACCTGTAAGCTCTTTCAGGATTTGGGCTGCATCCCCTTCTAACAGAGTAATCTGTCCGTCTTTTCCAAACCTCTCAAAATTTTCCTTTGCTAAGGGAATTCTTTTTTCATATTTTTCTATGGTAGTAATGTGCGCTTTTGGCGCTGCTTCTGCCATTAGTAACGCAGAAAAACCGATAGCAGTTCCAACCTCCAGAATCTGCTTCGGTTTATTCATAACCAATAAGGTTTTCAGAAGGCTCTGCATTTCCTTCCGGATAATCGGCACATCCGTTTTCCTTGCATAAGCCTCCAATTCATCTAAATACTCTTTATTTCCATTCTCCAGGGAATTGATATAAGCTGCAAAACGTTCATCCACTATCACTTTATTCTTCCTCTGTTTCATTGGGATCTTCTGCCATAAGCTTGATCATCTCTTCCGCAGTCATAGCCGTACTAAAATCATAAATCCCCGGCTTTATTTTATCTTTATAATCGGAAAGCATCAACTGTACATAGAACACATTGGCATCCTCAATTAATCCTTTTTCTTTTAATAAACGGGCGATTTCCATATTGGATTTTCCTTCTACAATGGCAACATTCACCGTTACTCCTGTTGCGGCAGTTGCCACCGGACGGTCAGAAAATACTTCAAAGCCAAACGTATAGCCATAAATAGCATATTTATACACTAACATGATGATAATTGCCCATACTACTATCTTAAAAACTACTCCTAAAAAAGCACCAATTACCTGCTTTGCACTCATTTTCTCACCTCTTTCGGAAAAATTCAGGCACTACTCAAAGTCAGCAGCAAAAGCCCTTAGCAGCCTCTCATTGATTTGTTGGATCATCCTGCAATATGCAAGCTCTTTTTCCAGGAAATCATGAACCATGGGAATCTCCCGGAATGCTTCATGTTCTATCGTAAACTTGTCAATCTCTTCAAATAGCTCAGATGTATTTTCTGAAGTTTGCAGTCGATAATTCCGTTCCCTGAATTCATTAAGCCTTGCCTTCAAATCCGGGTATGCTTTTATGCGCTCTTTTTCCTTTTCGTACTCTGTAAATGCTTCTGTATTTTTTACAGCTTCTATAAAAGCCTCCAGCTCCTGATCATATTGTGTCATTACCCTATACCTCAATAATGATAGGCAGGATCATAGGCCTTCTCTTGGTTTTTCTCCAAAGGAATTCCCCTGCCTCATCCTTGATCATGGACTTGATCTTGCCCCAGTCCGTAATCTTTTTATCCATACATTCATCCAAAGCTTCTGATATGATGGTCCTTGCTTCTTCCAACAGCTCGTCTGCTTCCCTTACATAAACAAAGCCCCTTGAAACAATTTCCGGTCCGGAAACTACAATGCTGTTATAGGAATCCAAAGCAATCACCACAATTAGAATACCATCTTCTGCCAGATGTTGTCTATCCCGAATGACTACATTTCCAACATCTCCTACACCAAGTCCATCCACATAGATGTCACCCACCGGCACGCTTCCTGTTACCGCTGCACCGTTTCCATCCAGCTCCAGCACATCTCCGGAAGACAGGATGAAAATATTTTCTTTATCCATTCCCAGCTCCCTTGCCAGGGCTGCCTGTGCCTTTAAATGGCGGTACTCCCCGTGGACCGGAATAGCATATTTGGGCTGAACCAAAGTATAAATCAGCTTGATTTCTTCTCTGCAGGCATGTCCCGATACATGGGCATCCTGAAAAATCACATCCGCTCCCTTGGCATAAAGCTCATTGATGACCTTGGAAACTGCTTTTTCATTTCCTGGAATGGGATTGGATGAAAAAATTACCGTATCAAGAGGACCGATAGATACCTTTTTATGCATGCCGCTTGCCATTCTGCTAAGGGCAGCCATGCTTTCTCCCTGACTTCCTGTTGTAATCAGCACGGTTTTTTCATCGGGATAATCCTTTAACTGTTCAATATCAATCAATGTGTTTTCAGGTATTTTTAAGTAGCCCAGATTGGAGGCAGTATCGATAATATTTACCATGCTTCTGCCCTCCACCACTACCTTCCTGCCGTATTTGTATGCGGAATTGATAATCTGCTGCACCCTGTCCACATTGGAAGCAAAGGTGGCAATGATAATCCTTGTATTTTTATGATCCATAAAAATATGGTCGAAGGTGACTCCTACGGTTTTTTCTGACTGAGTAAAACCGGGACGCTCCGCATTAGTGCTGTCGCACATTAAGGCAAGCACCCCTTTTTTTCCTAATTCGCCAAATCGCTGCAGGTCAATGGCATCTCCAAATACCGGTGTATAATCCACCTTAAAATCCCCTGTATGGACCACGATTCCTGCCGGAGAATAAATAGCAAGTGCCGCCGCATCCACAATACTGTGGTTGGTTTTGATAAATTCAATCCGGAATTTTCCAAGATTGATATGCTGTCCGAATTTTACTACCTTTCGCTTTGTGGCACGTTCCAGTCCATGCTCCTTTAATTTATTTTCAATGATGCCCATGGTCAGCTTTGTAGCATAAATGGGCACAGAAAGCTCCTTCAGCACATAAGGAAGCGCTCCGATATGGTCCTCGTGTCCGTGGGTAATCATAAATCCCTTTACTTTTTCCGAATTCTCCTTCAGATAAGTAATATCCGGAATTACCAGATCGATTCCCAGCATGTCATCTGCCGGAAAAGACAGACCGCAATCCACCACAATAATACAGTCCTCATATTCAAAGGCTGTAATGTTCATTCCGATTTGCTCCAAGCCTCCTAACGGTATGATCTTCAGCTTGGAACTATTTTGTTGTACTACATTTTTCAATCAACTTTCCTCCACATTCTTTGCAGCAGCCGTAGAGCTTCACTTCATGATCGGACACAACAAAACCAGTGCTTTCCTGTATCTTCTTCTCCAGACCTTCTAACAGGTCATCCTCAAAAGAAGCTACCTTTCCGCACTTTAAACATATTAAATGATGATGATGATGTCTGGCTTTTCCCTTGTTAAATGTGCCGATTTCATAACGGGCAAAGCCATCATCCAAGTTAATCCGATCAATAAGGTTAAGTTCTAAAAGCAACTGTATTGTTCTATAAACAGTAGCAAGCCCGATTTCCGGGTATTCTACTTTTACCAGCTCATAAATTTCTTCCGCAGTCAGATGTTGATCCTCACAGGCAGAAAGTGCCTTTAACACCAGCACTCTTTGTATTGTTACCTTTAATCCTTTTTCTTTTAAAATTGCTGCAACCTCTTCTTTGCTAAGGCCCTTTCTATCCATTTCCACACCTGTCTGAAAGCTATTCATCTTTTTCTAATTTAATATCATCCAGCATATTTTCAAACACTCCTGCCACAGCCTGAAGCTCTTTTTCTTCTGAAACAATGGCATATGTGCTCTTTTCCTCTCCGTCTCCGGATACATCCTTCAAAATAAGAGCCTGGGCATCGCCCTCTTCCTGATCCGTTACAAGCAGATACGTAACACCTGCTATCATTGTCTGCTCCAAAACGAAAAATTCTACCGGCTCTTCATTCAGCTCCGGCATAAATTCAATTTTTTCCAATTTCCTTCTCCTGATCCTTCTTTAAGTAATCCAAATACCCTTGCAGAATAAAGGAAGCCGCCACCGCATCCACATGCTCCTTTCTGTGCTCTCTGCGTATGCCGCTTTCCATCATGATCCGCTCTGCCGCTACGGTAGTAAGTCTTTCATCCCATAGCTCAACCGAAATTCCCGTCCTCCGAAAAAGCATATCCTGAAACTCTTTTGTTTTCTCTACACGTTCCCCTTCAGTTCCATTCATGTTTTTGGGAAGTCCCAGAACAATTTTATCTATCTGATATTCCTGTGTCAGCTCTTCAATACGAGCCAATGTTTGTCTCAATTTATTTTCCGACTTTCTCGTAATCGTTTCTAAGCTTTGGGCCGTAACAAGCAAAGGATCGCTAACTGCCACCCCTACTGTTTTTGCGCCAAAGTCCAAACCCATAATGCGCATATAGCTTACCTTCCTGCTGCCACAAGATTGCATCATTCCCATTTGTTGGTCTTAATGTAAACCTTTAGCATTTCCTCCACCAATTCGTCCCGTTCTACTTTCATGATAAGGCTTCTGGCATTTTTATGGCTGGTAATATAAGTGGGATCACCGGACATAATATATCCTACGATTTGGTTTACAGGATTGTAGCCTTTTTCTGTTAGTGCCTCGTAAACAGTTGATAATACCACCTTCACCCCTGTTTCAGGTTCTGCTTCAACTTTAAAGTATTGTGTATTTCCTAAATCTGTCATCTTGTCACGTCCTTACTCGTAGATATTTACTATTTTAACCTATTTGGGGAGAAAATTCAAGGTTTCGGGGAAAAATTGTGAGGATGGAGTAACAGTTCAGCTCGCCTGGGAAAAAGGGCGGCTTTGGCAGGCGGCATTTTATAAAAAAAACACCATATCCAGCCCTCAAAGCCAGACATGGTGCTTTATGATTTTACTCTTCTGTTAATTCTAATAATTCTTCAACGCCCTCTTCGGGAGCTTTCTCCGGCACCTCTTCCAGTCCTTCACTGATTGCAAGCAGTTCCTCTTCTTCCTCGAATTCATCCTCAAACAGGAATTCATCCTCAAAAGAAATGACATCTTCCAACTTCTTATCACTGTCAAGAGCTACATTTCTGTATTGCTTCATACCGGTTCCGGCCGGAATGAGCTTACCGATAATTACATTTTCCTTTAGGCCGATAAGAGGATCCACCTTTCCTTTAATGGCAGCTTCTGTCAGAACCTTTGTGGTTTCCTGGAAGGAAGCTGCAGATAAGAAGGAGTTGGTTGCAAGGGAAGCCTTTGTAATACCAAGCATTACCTGTTGTCCCTCTGCAGGCTCTTTGCCTTCTGCTATCAATTTTTCATTGATATCCTCAAACTCCAGTACATCCACCAAAGTGCCCGGTAAGAAATCGGCATCGCCATTATTCTCAACCCGGATTTTCTTAAGCATCTGACGAACGATTACTTCAATGTGCTTATCCGAAATGTCTACACCCTGTAAACGGTATACTCTTTGTACTTCCCGGAGCATATAGTCTTGGACTGCACGCATACCTTTAATCTTTAACAAATCATGAGGATTTACACTGCCTTCTGTTAATTCATCCCCAGCCTCTAATACAGCACCGTCCAAAATCTTAATACGGGAGCCATAAGGAATCAGGTAAGTCTTGCTTTCTCCCGTTTCATCATTGGTAATCACGATCTCACGTTTCTTCTTTGTATCCTTGATAGTAGCTGTTCCACCAAATTCTGCAATAATCGCAAGGCCCTTAGGCTTTCTTGCCTCAAAAAGCTCTTCTACACGGGGAAGACCCTGTGTGATGTCGTCACCTGCCACGCCGCCTGTATGGAAGGTACGCATCGTAAGCTGTGTACCAGGCTCGCCAATGGACTGGGCAGCAATAATACCTACTGCTTCACCTACCTGTACCGCTTCGCCAGTTGCCATGTTGGCACCATAACATTTTGAGCAGATACCCACATGGGAGCGACAGGTTAAAATCGTACGAATCTTTACTTCTTCAATGGGCTCACCTTTTTCATTTACACCCACGCTCATAATCTTCGAAGCACGGCTTGGGGTAATCATATGATTTGCCTTTACGATGATATTGCCTTTATTATCTTTAATATCTTCACAGGCATATCTGCCATTGATTCTGTCATAAAGTCCTTCAATGGTTTCTTTTCCGTCCATGAATGCTTTAACCACCATGCCCGGAATCACATCTTTTCCTTCGGAACAATCTGTTTCCCTGATAATCAGCTCCTGGGAAACATCAACCATACGTCTTGTCAGATAACCGGAGTCAGCTGTACGAAGAGCCGTATCGGAAAGACCTTTTCTTGCACCGTGAGCGGACATAAAGTATTCCAGTACGTCAAGACCTTCACGGAAATTAGACTTGATAGGAAGCTCGATTGTACGTCCGGTTGTATCCGCCATAAGCCCACGCATACCTGCCAGCTGTTTGATCTGCTGGTTGGAACCACGGGCACCGGAATCGGCCATCATATAAATATTGTTATATTGATCCAGCCCGTCTAACAACACCTGTGTCAGTTCTTTATCTGTTTCATTCCATGTTTCTACTACCGTGCGGTATCTTTCTTCCTCGGTAATAAGTCCACGGTTGTAATTTCTTGTAATAAGGTCAACGGTATGTTGCGCCTGTTCCAGCATTTCCTGCTTCTTTTCCGGCACTGTCATATCGGAAATGGATACGGTCATGGCAGCTCTCGTGGAATATTTATATCCCATTGCCTTAATATCATCTAATACTTCGGCTGTCTTTGTAGCGCCGTGGGTATTGATGACTTTTTCCAGAATCTGCTTCAGACCCTTTTTACCTACATGGAAATCTACTTCCAATGCCAGAGCATTTTCCGGCTTTGAACGGTCTACGAAGCCCAAATCCTGCGGAATGATTTCATTTAAGATAAATCTTCCTAAAGTGGATTCCACATTGCCCATTTTTACAGTTCCATCTGCCATAGTTTTGGTCATTCTGACGGTAATTCTGGAATGGAGGGTCAATGCTGCATTTTCATAAGCCAGAATTGCTTCATTTACATTCTTAAACGCCTTTCCTTCACCCTTTGCCCCCGGTCTTTCCTGAGTCAGATAATAGATTCCAAGCACCATATCCTGAGAAGGAACAGCTACCGGACCGCCATCGGAAGGCTTTAACAGATTATTTGGCGATAACAGTAAAAACCGGCATTCTGCCTGGGCTTCTACAGAAAGTGGAAGATGGACAGCCATCTGGTCACCGTCAAAGTCCGCATTGTAAGCTGTACATACAAGAGGATGGAGCTTAATTGCCTTACCCTCTACTAAAATAGGCTCAAATGCCTGGATCCCAAGCCTGTGAAGTGTGGGGGCACGGTTTAACATAACCGGGTGCTCCTTAATGACCTCTTCCAAAACATCCCATACTCCGGTATCCAGTTTTTCTACCAATTTCTTTGCATTCTTTATATTTTGCGAGATTCCTCTTGCTACCAGTTCCTTCATAACAAAAGGCTTGAAAAGCTCAATTGCCATTTCCTTTGGAAGTCCGCACTGATAAATTTTCAATTCCGGTCCTACTACGATAACGGAACGTCCGGAATAATCCACACGCTTTCCTAACAGGTTCTGACGGAAACGTCCGGATTTACCCTTTAACATGTCGGATAAGGATTTTAATGCTCTGTTTCCCGGTCCGGTAACAGGTCTTCCCCTTCTTCCATTGTCAATCAGGGCATCTACCGCTTCCTGAAGCATTCTCTTTTCGTTGCGCACAATGATGTCCGGCGCACCTAATTCGAGAAGTCTCTTTAAACGGTTGTTACGATTGATAATCCTACGATATAGATCATTTAAATCAGAGGTGGCAAAACGGCCGCCGTCCAGCTGCACCATAGGCCGCAAATCCGGCGGAATAACCGGAACTGCATCCATAATCATCCATTCCGGCTTGTTTTCGGATTCGCGGAAGGCTTCCACTACTTCCAGCCTCTTAATGATTCTTGCTCTTTTTTGTCCGGTAGATTCCTTTAACCCGCTTCTTAACTCCTCTGCCTCCGCATCCAGGTCAATTGCCTGAAGCAATTCTTTGATTGCTTCTGCACCCATGCCAACACGGAATTTATTGCCGTATTCTTCTCTTGCATCCTGATATTCTTTTTCTGATAATACCTGCTTGTATTCAAAGGTTGTTTCACCTGGATCAAGCACAATATAGGATGCGAAATACAATACCTTTTCCAATACCCTTGGGGACAGGTCAAGAATCAGTCCCATCCTGCTTGGGATACCTTTAAAATACCAGATATGGGATACCGGAGCGGCAAGCTCAATATGCCCCATACGTTCCCTGCGCACATTTGACTTTGTAACTTCTACGCCGCACCTGTCACAGACAACGCCTTTATATCTGATTTTCTTATATTTACCGCAATGACATTCCCAATCCTTGCTGGGTCCAAAGATTTTTTCACAAAACAATCCTTCTTTTTCCGGTTTTAACGTTCTATAGTTGATCGTCTCCGGCTTTAGTACTTCACCTCTGGACCATTCCCGGATTTTCTCCGGGGATGCCAATCCGATTTTAATGGCATCGAATGTCATGGGCTGATATGCTTCGTTTTTTATTTCCGACATTTATGGCACTCCTTCCAATTACGTTGTTAGAATCATTCTTTACTCTTCAAAGCTTCCTGCAAACTCTTCTGAGAAGTCCTCTTCCAAGCTTACGTCTTCCACTTCTTCCTCGTCTTCTGCGCTTACCAGTTCTCCTTCAGCGTCAAATTCCTGTTGCTGATACCCCATAGAGCCTAATGATTCCCGTTCGTAATCATAGCTTTTGGAATCTCCTTCAATTTCATAACGGTAATCCGTTTCACCGTAATCGATTGTTTCCATAATTTCCACTTCGGTGTGGTCTTCTCTTAATACCTTTACATCCAGGCCAAGGGACTGTAATTCCTTTAACAGTACCTTGAAGGATTCCGGAATTCCGGGTTCAGGAATATTATCCCCTTTGATGATTGCTTCATAGGTCTTTACACGTCCTACTACATCATCGGATTTTACTGTCAGGATTTCCTGAAGTGTATAGGATGCACCATATGCCTCCAATGCCCAAACTTCCATTTCACCAAATCTCTGTCCGCCGAACTGGGCTTTACCGCCTAAAGGCTGCTGGGTTACTAAGGAGTAAGGACCGGTAGAACGGGCATGAATCTTATCGTCTACCAGATGGTGGAGCTTCAGATAATGCATATGGCCGATTGTTACCGGTGAGTCAAAATATTCTCCGGTCCGACCATCCCTCAGCCTTACCTTTCCATCCTTGGAAATAGGCACACCTTTCCAGACCTTTCTGTGTTCTCTGTTTTCATATAAGTATTCCATCACTTCAGGAAGCAGCTCATCCTTATATTTTGCTTCAAACTCTTCCCATTCGGAATTCACATAATCATTCGCAACATCTAATGTATCCATGATGTCCCGTTCATTTGCACCGTCAAATACCGGAGTGGCCACATTAAAGCCCAATGCCTTTGCAGCTAATGACAAATGAATTTCCAATACCTGTCCGATATTCATACGGGACGGCACGCCAAGAGGATTCAATACGATATCAAGAGGACGTCCATTGGGCAGATACGGCATATCTTCTACCGGCAGCACTCTGGAAACCACACCTTTATTACCGTGACGGCCTGCCATCTTATCACCTACAGAAATCTTCCTCTTCTGGGCAATATAAATGCGGACTGCCTGATTTACACCCGGTGATAATTCATCACCATTTTCTCTGGTAAATACTTTTGCATCCACTACGATACCGTATTCGCCATGAGGCACCTTCAAAGAAGTATCCCTTACTTCTCTTGCCTTTTCTCCAAAGATAGCCCGGAGGAGTCTTTCTTCTGCCGTCAGCTCCGTCTCTCCCTTTGGAGTTACCTTTCCTACTAAAATATCTCCTGCACGGACTTCGGCACCGATACGGATAACACCTCTGTCATCTAAATCCTTTAACGCATCATCGCCCACACCCGGAACATCTCTTGTAATCTCTTCCGGTCCCAGCTTGGTATCTCTTGCTTCTGCTTCGTATTCTTCTATATGGACAGATGTATAAACGTCTTCCTGTACCAGTCTTTCACTTAATAACACGGCATCCTCATAGTTATAACCTTCCCAGGTCATAAAACCGATAAGCGGATTCTTGCCAAGGGCAAGCTCTCCCCCCTCTGTAGAAGGACCGTCTGCAATTACCTGGCCCTCTGCAACATGGTCACCCTTAAATACGATAGGCTTTTGATTGTAGCAGTTGGATTGGTTGCTTCTTGCAAACTTGGTTAAATGGTACTCATCCTTTTCTCCATCATCATATGTGATCTTAATCAGCTTAGAGGAAACATAATCCACTGTGCCCGCTTTCTTTGCAACCACGCATACGCCTGAGTCCACAGCTGCTTTCGGTTCCATTCCCGTTCCTACTACCGGCGCCTCCGTAATCAAAAGCGGCACTGCCTGACGCTGCATGTTAGAACCCATAAGCGCCCGGTTAGCATCATCATTTTCCAGGAAAGGAATCAATGCGGTAGCAACGGAAAATACCATCTTAGGAGAAACATCCATATAATCAAACATGGACTTTGGATATTCCTGCGTTTCCTCCTTGTAACGGCCGGAAACCATCTTTCTTACAAAATATCCGTTTTCATCCAAAGCTTCATTCGCCTGTGCTACATGATAATTATCCTCTTCATCTGCCGTCATATAAACAACCTTATCGGTTACCCTTGGATTTTCCGGGTCCGATTTGTCGATTTCACGATATGGAGCTTCTACAAAACCATACTCATTGATTCTTGCATAAGTAGCAAGGGAGTTGATCAAACCGATATTCGGACCTTCCGGAGTTTCAATAGGACACATTCTTCCATAATGGGAATAATGAACGTCACGAACCTCAAATCCCGCTCTGTCCCTGGAAAGGCCTCCAGGACCCAGCGCTGATAAACGTCTCTTGTGGGTCAACTCGCCAAGAGGATTGTTCTGATCCATGAACTGCGACAATTGGGAGGAACCGAAAAATTCCTTTACAGCTGCCTGTACCGGTTTAATATTGATCAAAACCTGCGGAGAAATTTCCTCTGCATCATGAGTGGTCATCCTTTCTCTTACAACTCTTTCCAATCTTGACAAACCAATTCTATACTGATTTTGTAAAAGTTCCCCTACTGCTCTGATTCTTCTGTTGCCAAGATGATCGATATCATCATCATTTCCCATTCCGTATTCCAGATGGATATTGTAATTTATGGATGCGATGATATCTTCCTTTGTAATATGCTTCGGAATCAGCTCGCTGATATTCTTCTGAATAGCCCGTGCCAACTCATCCGGCTTATCGCTGTATTCCTCCAAAATGCTCTGCAATACCGGAAAATAAACAAGCTCTGTCACACCGAGTTCTTTCGGATTGCAATCCACAAAGTTTGTAATATCTACCATCATATTGGAAAGAATCTTTACATTCTTTTCTTCTGCCTGCACATATACATAAGGAACCGCTGCATTCTGGATAGCATCGGCTAACTCGGCAGTTACAGTTGTGCCCGCTTCCGCCAAAACCTCGCCTGTAAATGCATCCACTACATCTTCTGCCAGAACCTGATGTCTGATGCGGTTTCTCAATGCCAGTTTCTTATTAAATTTATATCTGCCCACTTTGGCAAGATCGTAACGTCTTGGATCAAAGAACATAGCCGTAATAAGGCTTTCTGCACTTTCCACGGAAAGAGGCTCGCCTGGACGGATTTTTTTGTATAACTCTAAAAGACCTTCTTGATAATTTTCAGAAACGTCTTTCGTAAAGCTTGCTTCAATTTTAGGCTCGTCACCAAATAATTCTCTGATTTCATCATTTGTGCCGATACCAAGCGCACGAAGGAGTACTGTAATCGGAACTTTTCTTGTTCTGTCAACACGAACGTAGAAAACATCATTGGAATCTGTTTCATATTCTAACCATGCACCACGATTAGGAATTACAGTAGAGGAAAACAGCTCCTTGCCAATCTTATCATGACCGATTGAATAATAAATCCCCGGTGAACGCACTAACTGGCTTACAATAACTCTTTCCGCACCGTTAATAACGAACGTACCCGTTTCCGTCATGAGGGGCAGGTCACCCATAAAAATCTCATGTTCGCTGATTTCTTCCTTTTCCTTGTTGTAAAGACGTACCTTTACTTTTAAAGGCGCCGCATAAGTGGCATCTCTTTCTTTACATTTCTCGATAGAATACTTTACGTCATCTTCACACAATTCGAAATCCACAAACTCTAAGCTTAAGTGTCCGCTGTAATCTTCGATTGGAGAAATATCGGCAAATACTTCTTTCAATCCTTCGTTCAAAAACCAGTTATACGAGTCCTTTTGAACCTCGATTAGGTTTGGCATATCCAAAACCTCTTTTTGTCGTGAATAACTCATACGTATATTCTTGCCTGAGGCAATAGGACGTATTCTGTTCTTTTCCATTGACATTTCACCCCGTTCTTTCCGTTTATATGTCTAATTCGCAGATGATATTATTAGAACAAGCATACCATACCACAATAGTGCATTATCCATTGTACTACAAGATTGTATGCAAGTCAATAACAAATTTTCAAATTTAATATAAAATCATAAAACAGAAAAAGAAGAAGGCTCAGAATTCACTCTGAGCCTTAAACATTCGGTTTTTTACATTATTTCAATGTAACCTTAGCACCCTCTGCTTCTAATTTGGTCTTAATTTCTTCTGCTTCTTCCTTGGATGCAGCTTCTTTTAATACCTTAGGCGCTCCATCAACTAAGTCTTTTGCTTCTTTTAAGCCAAGACCTGTAGCTTCACGAACTACTTTGATAACCTTAACCTTGTTTGGTCCAACTTCTGTTAATTCCACATCAAATTCTGTCTTCTCATCAGCGCCTGCTCCATCTGCTGCGCCTGCTGCTGCAACTACAACACCTGCTGCTGCGGATACTCCAAATTCTTCTTCACAAGCTTTTACTAAATCATTTAATTCTAATACTGTTAACTCTTTAATAGCATCAAGAATTTCTGCTGTTGTTAATTTTGCCATTTTACTCTTCTCCTTTTTTCATTCATTGATTGAACAGTTCTTTTTTCATTTTCAAGCGCAATATGCACTTATTTCTACTACCTTATTCTGCTGCAGGCGCTTCTGCTTCTGCAGGTGCTTCCGCTGCTTCCTCTGCAGGAGCTGCGTCAGCCGGTGCCGCATCGGATGCGCCGCCTTTTTCTGCCAATTGGTTCATGACACGAGCAAAGTTGGTAATCGGAGACTGAATGCTTCCAAGTAATTTGGAAAGCAGCTCTTCTCTGCTTGGAATTGTAGCGATGCTTGCAATTCCCTTTGCGTCATACGCAATACCTTCAACAATTCCACCCTTGATTTCCAGCTTATCTGCTTCCTTTGCGAATTTTCCAAGAACTCTTGCAGGAGCTGTTGCATCTGTTGCAGAAATTGCAATAGCGCTTGGTCCTTCCAAGTACTGTGTCAATGCTTCACAGTCCGTTCCCTTGAACGCAAAGTTCATCATGGTGTTTTTGTAAACCTTGTAAGTAACTCCGGCTTCACGAAGCTCTCTACGAAGTCTTGTGTCCTGTTCCACAGTAAGTCCACGGTAATCTACTAACACTACAGACTGTGCTTCCTTGATATAGCCAGAGATTTCCTCAACGATAGGTTGTTTCAATTCAACTTTAGCCATTTTCTCTCCTCCTTATAGATTTTGCTGCCGATAGGAGTTATCATATAAAAAGCCTCCCGAAAGACCGGAAGGCAAAAGTTCATCCTGTAACTCTTTTCTCCTCGGTAGGCGGTACACTTACGCTCAGGACTGTTTGCTCTGTCCTTTGCACCTACTGTCTTCGGCATGGTCGAAACGACCTTAGATAGAATATCATAGGCGAAAGGGATTGTCAAGCTTATTTTCCCTTGCATTTTACCACTCCACGCTCCCGTCCTCCTCTATTCTTACATTCGGGGAAAGCTCCCTCATATACTCCATAAGCTGCGTTCTTTCCTGTCCCTCAGCCTGATAGGTCCTGCATCCTTCTGTTTTCGCCGGAAGAAACTGAAATGACTTAAGGCCCTGCTGATCCACTGCCACTTTTATGATACAGGAATCCAGGCTTTTAGAATTAAACCAGAAATTCCCCACACTATAAATCACCGGTACATTATTCACTACATCAATTCCCTGCAGGCAGTGAGTATGTCCGCCGATGATTACATCCGCTCCCGCTTCCGCAATCAACGGTGCCTGATAAGTCTGGGCCCAATCCAGTTCATCGGTATTTTCTGTTCCCCAATGTATATATGCCACTACGAAATCACTATTGCTTTTTGCTTCCTTTACTCTTTCCAGCAAGTCGTCCAATTGATTTCCCCAGCACCGGAATACGCCCGGGCTATTCTCTCCCGCCCCCTTTGTATCCGGATTATCCAGCCTTTCCACCTGCGTGGCAGACACGATTGCAATCTTGATATCATTACAAATAAAATAAACAGGCCTTCCTGCTTCTTCCAGATTTCTTCCTGCACCCACATAGGGCATCCCTTCCTTTTCCAAGGTTTCCAAAGTATCCAGAAGGGAAACTTCCCCATAATCATAAGCATGATTGTTTGCCAGCGATACAATATCCACTCCCATATCCCTCAAAAGCTTCACATTGTCCGGATTGCTTCTAAAGGTAAAGGCTTTATCCAAAACAGGTTCCCCTCTTGTAGTATAAGTAAATTCATTATTTACCATGAAAATATCCGCCTCTGTCATCTCTTTATATAAGTCCTCCGAGAAGCACTTGCTAATATCTCCGCCTCTTTGGGATAAATAATACATATTGGAATAGTTTTCATCAAAACATATGTCTCCGGCAAAAGCCAGGATTACCTCTTCTTCTCTGGCTGCCTCTTTGGCAATTATCCGCTCTTCCTTCATTCGTTCCGGATCTGCCAGAATTTCCCCGTACTTTCCTTCCAATTCAGGAACATCCTGGCTCTCCTTTTCCGTTTCTTTTGGTAAAACCACTTCATTTACCAGCCTGCTCTCATCTATTTCCCCCGCATCCTTCTTCTGTCCTTCTTCCTGTTCCATAGTTTCTGGTATTTTTCGATTCATTCCGGCATTTTTATAAGCCCCCATTCCGGCAAGCACCGCCGCACCAATAAGCAATACTACCAAAAGCGCTCCTCCAAAAACCCCTGCCAGTCTTCTGATTCTGCCTTTCATTTCATCCCCTCAATTCTATTTCATTCCTGCCTGATTTCTGTTTTTATTTTTATCATGCCACACTTTTTCACTTATGTAAATCCCATTCTATCGACAGGTAAGCCTATCAAAAAAAGCATGGCATAAACCATGCTTTTTTGCTATCCTGCAGGAATCTGTTTTTTGAAACCGGATTCCTTCTTAATTAAATTAATATTTTGCTGTGCTGACTTTCACACCAGGACCCATTGTAGATGTAAGGGTAATGCTCTTTAAATACTGTCCCTTTAATGCGCTTGGTTTTGCCTTCCCAATAGCCTCCATTAAAGCATCAAAGTTCTGCTGTAACTGCTCTTCAGAGAAAGAAGCCTTTCCAACAGGAACATGAATAATATTTGACTTATCAAGTCTGTATTCAATCTTACCTGCTTTAATATCATTGACAGCCTTAGTAACGTCCATTGTTACCGTACCTGCTTTTGGGTTTGGCATTAAGCCTTTTGGTCCAAGCACTTTACCAAGACGACCAACAACACCCATCATATCAGGTGTAGCTACTACTACATCAAAATCCAGCCAGCCATCGTTCTGAATCTTTGGAATCAGCTCATCGCCGCCCACAAAATCTGCCCCTGCAGCTTCTGCCTCATTTATTTTGTCGCCTTTTGCAAACACTAATACTTTTACAGTCTTACCTGTACCGTTGGGCAGTACAACCGCACCACGAATCTGCTGTTCTGCATGACGTCCGTCACAGCCTGTTCTAATGTGGACTTCAATCGTCTCATCAAATTTTGCCGTAGCTGATTTCTTTACTAAAGAAATTGCCTCTGCCGCTTCATATTGAGTACCGCGGTCAATCAACTTGGCAGCTTCATTATATTTTTTACCATGTTTCATTTTGTTTTTACCTCCTTGTGGTAGTGGCGGAGCTTATCTCCTCCCACATATTCTATTTGCTGTTTGGGAAATTCTCACAATTAGTCCTCTACTGTGATACCCATACTTCTTGCAGTACCTGCAATCATGCTGATAGCTGCATCCAGGCTTGCTGCATTTAAATCAGGCATTTTTAACTCTGCGATTTTCTGAATCTCTGCTTTTGAAATCTTTGCAACCTTCGTCTTGTTCGGTGTTGCGGAACCGGACTGAATCTTACAAGCCTTTTTCAGAAGTACTGCAGCCGGTGGAGTCTTTGTAACAAAACTAAAGCTTCTGTCTGCATATACTGTGATAACAACAGGGATGATCAAATCTCCCTGATCTGCTGTTCTTGCGTTGAACTGTTTTGTAAATTCAACAATGTTTACACCATGCTGACCAAGTGCTGGTCCAACCGGTGGCGCTGGTGTAGCTTTACCAGCAGGGATCTGTAACTTAATATATCCTTCTACTTTCTTTGCCATTTTGGCACCTCCTAATAAATTGTGGTAGTGGCGGATTGAAGAAATCCTCCCACAGCTCATACATCATTCTTTTCACTTCTTTTTATAAATAAGTAGGAATGAATCCTATGAACATCAACTGTTACATTTTACGCACTTCGGCAAAACTGATTTCTACCGGTGTTTCACGTCCAAACATCTCTACGTTAATGGTTGCTGTCTGTTTACCAAAATCCATTCTTTGAACAACACCTACCGTATCTTTCCAAACACCTGCAACAACCGCAATGGTATCTCCTTCGCCAAAATCAACCGAAATGTTCTCCACTTTAATTCCAAGAGGTTTCATTTCCGCATCCGTAAGTGGTACCGGCTTGCTTCCCGGTCCTACAAATCCGGTTACGCCTCTTGTATTCCGAACAACATACCATGTATCATCGTTCATAACCATATTGATCAACACATAACCCGGGAACATTTTTTTCTGAACGGTTTTCTTTGCACCGTTTTTTAACTCTACAACATCCTGCATGGGAACTCTCACTTCCAAGATTTCCTCTTCCAGATGCCTGTTCTCAATGGTTTTTTCAATATTGGCTTTTACTTTATTTTCATACCCGGAATAGGTATGAACCACATACCAATTTGCTTCTGCCATATTTTCTCCCTCACTCTTACATCGTTAAGAAATTGATACCATACTGGACTACCATATCAATTACAGCAATTATACAGCCAAGCACAATAGATATTGCCGTTACTGCTACTGCCTGTTTGCCGAGGGTCTTCTTATCTGGCCAGGTAATTTTCTTGAATTCGGCTTTCACACCTTCACTGAAGCTAACCTTTGGCTGCTTATCCTGAGTTGCGTTTTCTCCCATGATTTTCACTTTCCTTTTCGCCTAAACGTTTACAGTTCCTTTGGTTATCTTATTTTGTTTCCTTGTGCAATGTGTGAGTCTTGCAGAATCTACAATATTTCTTTGTTTCCATTCTGTCTGGATGTGTCTTTTTGTCCTTTGTCATATTGTAGTTACGATTTTTGCACTCTGTGCAGGCTAATGTGATTTTTGTACGCATTTTTCCACCTCCGCGCCCATTTTTCCTATATTTCATTCCGTTTGAGTTCTTTTTTTATCCCATTTTTTGAGCATAAAAAAAAGACCTAAATCTCATCTCGCTTGACTACTATACCATAGTATTACCTCATCGTCAACGTTTTTTTCCAGAAATCCGCCAGGTCAGCATGAAAAATAAGGAAAGCATCCGGCTCCAGCCTTCCATTTTCCTGGTTTTGGTAAACATTTTTCCATAGAATACCGATAAACACTGTAAAAGCTATATTTATTTTCTTGCCGAAATGTGAAAATTTTGTGAAATTTTATCTTTTTCCGTATTGTATATATAATAGGAAGGTGTTAAAATAAAAGCACCAATAGGTTTTTTGCCCTGATGACAGCACTGATGCTGTAATATCACATTCACGGAAGAAAGGAGGGGCAACATGGCTATTAATTTTTCAGCGCTCAATACAGCTTATAATTATTATCTGACTTCATATGCGCCTAAGACAAGTACATCTTTCGACACTCACAAGCCAAGCGAGCTGCGTCGTGTATATAATTCCATTGTAAAATTAGATAAGGAATCTCCCCTTTATCTCCTGAATGAGAAAACCGATTATAAATCATTTGCAATCGGTTTGAAAGAGAATGCCAGATGCTTCCGCAACACCATTGCTTCTCTTGGCGGGCTTAACGAAAACGAGCTTTTAAATAAGAAAGCCGCTTATTCCAGCAACGAATCTCTGGTAACCGCCGAATACATTGGCGATGCGTCTTCTGTAGATGAAAACAGCACTTTGGAAATCCAGGTGCGCAGTCTGGCAGCCCCTCAGGTAAATATGGGAAGCTTTCTCCCTTCCAATGAGTCAGTTGCCCTAGCTGCCAAAACTTATTCTTTTGATTTAAATATAAACGACTTAAACTATGAATTCCAATTTGCAGTTACCGAAAGTGATACAAACAAGGATATTCAGGAGCGGTTAAGCCGGCTGATCAACAATGCCGAAATTGGTGTATCTGCTGAAGTTCTCGAAGATGAAGCCGGAAATTCCTCACTGAAGCTAAGTTCCAATCAAGCCGGGCTTCCAGAAAACAAGGAGTTTCTATTTCATATTTCGGAAGAGCATACAAGCATGGCTTCCGGTGCAGTAGAATATTTGGGTATTGGTGAAGTTACAAGAAATGCTTCCAATGCTGAATTTACCATTAACGGCATTGCTCATACCACTTATTCCAATCATTTTACTATTGAAAAGATGTATGAGATTTCTTTAATCGGTTTGAGCGAATCCAAAGATAACGTAGCAGTTATCGGCATAAAAAACGATATAGAAAGCTTAAAGGAAAATATCCATACTTTAATCGGCAGCTACAATCAATTTTTAAAGGCAGCTTCAGAATATATAGAAAGCCAGCCCGGAAGCAACCGTTTGGTCAACGAAATGTCCCACATTGCCCTGGTCCACTCCGATGGCTTCGATCATCTGGGAGTTCGTATATCGGAAACCGGCGCATTGGAGCTGGATGAAAAACAATTATCCCAGGCTGCTCTTTCGGAAGATACAAATGAAGCTTTCCATTCCATAAAGGATTTTACCCATTCTGTTCTGAAAAAGACCAGTTTTATTTCTTTAAATCCTATGGAATATGCGGACAAAAAAATCGTTGCTTACAAAAATCCCGGAAAGAATTATGCAAACCCTTATATGACCAGCTCTTACAGCGGGATGCTGTTCAATGGGTATTGTTAATCCCACTTTCCTGTTAAAAATAAAGCCTGACAGCATTGGAAGCTTCCATTTGCTGCCGGGCTTTATTTTTCCCTTTTATTCTTTATCGCTTACTGCCCAAATTCTTTATAAAGAAAATCCAGACTAAGCATTTTATCATCTACATAGTAGTCCGCATTTGGCTTTCCCATATGAAGCTCGTGGTATTTGACTCCCCACTCCTTCATCTGCCTTTCCGTTGTTTCTCTCCAGTCAATTCCCGTTACATAGCCTCTTGCCGTAAAAAGCACGATACGGTTTCCAAGGTCATACAGCTCATTTACGATTTGTACCATCTTTTCATTCGGTCCGGTTTCTCCATAGGATAAGTCCTTTCGCAATTGTGCGATTACCCCATCTATGTCAAAAACAAATATCTTCCCGCCCTGTCGGATTTTCAAACATTCCGAAATTCTGGCAAAATCCGCTTCTGTATCCACATCATACATCTCGCTCATAATATAGCCCTTAATCTTTTTCCCGGTCATGGAATGATATTTTGTAATATTGCCGGGGCGGAGCACATCTGTATTTCCGTTTTGATGATAGATTTTAGGAAGCTTTTGTCTTGGCATATTATAACCTTCCGGAATATCCTTCATAATAGGCTCCATCACATTGTCTTCTCCTACATACCACATTTTATGTGGAACTGTATCGGTCAGAGACACGCTGCGCACTGCATCTACCGTTTCGTCTTCTAACATCATTTCTATCATCTTATCAATGTCTTCCGGATTGCGGATAGGATCGGTGGGGCGAAGCTGCACGATAATATCCGGTACATAGCCTTCTTCTCTTTCAAGCCAGGATAAAGCATGCTCAAACACTTCTATATCCAGCGAATGATCAGCCGCTAACTCTGCGGGCCTGATAAAGGGCGTTTCTGCTCCATATTCTCTGGCAATTGCAGCATACTCTTCGCTGTCTGTTGTTACGATAATCCGATTGATGTATTTGGATTCCTTTGCATGTTCAATAGAATAGGCCATCATAGGCTTTCCGTTAATAAGACGGATATTCTTATTGATCACGCTTTTCGACCCGCTTCTGGCCGGAATGATTGCTAATATTTTTTTCATGCTGCTTCCCTTTCCTATTGATGACAATGTATAATATCTGTCAAACAAATCATAAACCTGACTGTCAATTCCTTATTGTTCCAGCTTTCATCTAGCTTTGTATATTATAGCATACCCATTGTCTGTTTCCAATAAAATTGTTTGATAATAGAATTTCCCTTGCCAAATGCCCGCAAGGACAAAGACAAGGGAAATTTTATCATTTCATCTGCAGCTTCCGATTTGCAAGCACTGATTATTGTATAAACTCTGCCAGCATCTTTTCAAAGTCCATATAATATGCCTTCTTATCTTTTGCAGATAAATATGGATTAGCTGAATTTAGATATGGTTGATGGATACATGTAATAGCAATTTGCTTTTTTAATATCTCATTTAATTCTTCCATTGGCGAATCATATGTAACACACAAATCCTTTGATAATTCATCCTGCTCTAAAAGCCATGACATATAATTTTTAGAAAAATTCTTACATTCCGGATAAATAATTTGTGCAAATTTTTCTTCCGAAAGAAAATGTTTGGCAAGCATCATCAATCCGTATGCATTTTGACATTGCATTTTCATATACTTTGCCGCATTTGTTTTAGTAAAACCATCACATACTTGCTGCAAACTATCGGATATTTTTGAAACGTCACACTGCAGAATTCCTAATAGACAGGAAATCACCGATCGTTCCCATAATGCCTTTTTTGAAATGGCAAATTTTTCTGCTTTGTCTATAATCTTATCCGCCGGATAAGCAGTCGCATTTTCTGAATTATATAATAAACACAATAAAATGTTAGTTCCATGAATATACATCGAATAGCCATTTGTCGAAAGTGAAAGTCCTTCGGGCAATATCCTATATACATTATCAAAGTCATCACAAGCCAGTAAATCCAGCAATCCCCACAATCTATCACAATGGTCATATCCCGACGACCCTTCCGGCAACATTTTTATTCTTGCTGAATGCAGAAACACACTTTGTAATTTGGCAAATTCATCATTATTGAGTGCCTCTGTAATGTATCCTTCGTAAACAGCCTGCAGATTTGAATTTGCTGCCTTTAAATAGGAAAAGATTTTTTTGTAATAAGAAAACGTATCGTTCTCCTGCTTTTCTTTTATTTTCTGGATAAATAAAACTAAGTCATCCAGATACTCAATTAAATACCTTTTCGACATGATCTATCCCTTCTCAGCATATGTATCCATCATACAATTTCAGTTCTTATCTGATAAATGCTTTTTTCTGCATTTCGGCAATCTCATCTTCCTTTGTATATCAATAAATCTACAGTACACGTGTTTAACTTCCACACAATGGGAACTACAGCGGAATATTCCCATGCTTTTTATAAGGACCTTCCGCTTTCTTGCTTTCCAATGCGGAAAGCGCCTTTAAAATTGCCTTCCTGGTCTCCTCCGGTTTGATTACCTCGTTTACATATCCTCTTGCTGCCGCCACATAAGGATTCAGGAAACGCTCTTCATATTCTCTCTTATATTCTTCTCTTGCGGCATATGGGTCTGAAGCTTCTTTTATTTTCCTCTTAAATGCAATATTTACAGCTCCGTCCGCTCCCATGACTGCAATTTCCGCAATGGGCCATGCATATACGATGTCCGCTCCCATTTCCTTGGAGTTCATGGCAATATAGGCTCCCCCATAGGCTTTTCTCATAATCAATGAAATCTTTGGCACAGTAGCCTCCGAATAAGCATAAAGCACCTTGGCGCCATGACGGATGATACCGTTATGCTCCTGTGCCGTTCCCGGAAGGAATGCCGGTACATCTATAAGAGTTACAAGCGGGATATTAAAGCAATCGCAAAAACGGATAAATCTTGCCATTTTGTCGGAAGCATGATAGTCCAATGAGCCGCCCATAACCGCAGGCTGGTTGCATACAAAGCCTGTCACATTCCCTTCCATGCGCCCAAAGCCTACTACTACATTTTGGGCAAACTCCTTTTGAACCTCGAAAAAGCTTCCGTTATCCGCCACACATTCTACCACTTCATGCACATCATAAGCATGGCGGGAATTATCAGGCACAATGTCTTTCAGCTTATAGCTTCGGTCTTCGTTATTCCTTACAAAGGTCTTTCCAAGATTTCCCATCTTGTTCAAAACCTTATTGACGCTAAAAAGAAGAGACTGCTTTTCATCAATTGTTTTCACAACCGGCGGCTTATCCAAATTGCTGCTTGGCAGATAAGTAAGCAGTTTCCGTACTCCCATAAGACAATCATTTTCCGTATCGTATGTAAAATGGGAAACTCCCGATTTCTTTGCATGGACATCGGCTCCACCCAGCTCTTCCACGGATACCTCTTCATTGATAACGGTTTTTACCACATTTGGACCGGTAATGAACATTTTGGAAATATCTTTTACCATGAAGATAAAATCACAAATTGCCGGCGCATAGCAGGCACCTCCGGAGCACGGGCCTAAAATAACTGCAATTTGCGGAATGACACCGGATGCTTTTGTATGCCGTAAGAACATGCCGCTGTAACCGCTTAAAGAGGAAATACCTTCTTCAATTCTTGCTCCGCCACTGTCGTTAATGCAAATAAGCGGCGCTTTCATTTCCATTGCCATATCCTGAATCCTGCATATCTTAAAGGAATGATATTCTCCCAAAGTACCTCCGATTACAGTAAAATCCTCACTTGCCACAAATACAAGACGATCATCGATTTTCCCATATCCGGTCACTACACCATCTCCGGGAACCCGTTTCTTATCCAAATCAAAGTCATCAATTCTGGACTCAATAAACCCATCCACTTCAACAAAGGTTCCTTTATCCAACAAAATTTCTATTCTTTCCCTTGCTGTCAGCTTACCGATTTTATGCTGCTTGTCAATTCTTGCCTGTCCCCCGCCAAGAAGGGCTTTTTCTCTTCGACTATCCAGATCCTTAATTGCCTCATCCCAATTCATAACATTATCCTCTTTCTTTCATGTCCTAAGATTTGTCATATTTTGAAACTCGAATACTTTGATATTCAAAGTATCTTGTTATATTATATCACCGGATTGAAAAAGTGCAAGAGGGAATTTTTATACTGTGCTTTTTTGATGTAATAGTTCAGTCCGCCTGAGAGGGGAAGTGCATTTGGCAGGCATGGAGCCGGCAGGACATGTAGTAGTTTGTCAGGCATGCTTGCGCTCTACAAAGACGCAACAGTACTAACGCACCAAAATACGGTGCGTAAGTGCTGGCGACTTTGCCAAGGCCTGACAAACTACTACATGTCCTGCCGGCTCCATGCCTGCCAAATGCACTTCCCCTCTCAGGCGGGCTAAACTATTACTTTCTGACAACGTTTTCCCTTACCCTTCTTCTTTGGCCATAAGCAGGGCTGCCTGAATTACTTTATCCATATCATAATATTTATACTGTCCAAGACGTCCTCCAAACAAAATATTTTTTTCCTTTTGGGCAAGCTCCCTGTATGCTTCATAAAGGGCAGAATTTTTCTCATCATTGATAGGATAATAGGGCTCATCTCCCTTTTTCCATGCAGCCGGATATTCCCTTGTAATAACAGTAGAGGGCTGTCTGCCAAACTCAAAATGCTTATGCTCGATGATTCTTGTATAGGGCACTTCTCTTTCTGTATAGTTTACTACAGCATTTCCCTGATAATTATCCATATCTAAAAGCGTTTCTTCCTCGAACCGCAGGGAACGATACTCCAATGCCCCCAATTGATAATCAAAGAACTCGTCAATCATTCCGGTGTATAATATCTTTCCAAAGGTATCTTCTGCTTTTGCCAGAAATTCTTTGTATTCCACGGAACATTTCACTTCTATTCCCAAAAGAAGCTTTTCTACGATCTGGGTATAGCCCCCTATAGGAATCCCCTGATATCTATCATTAAAATAATTGTTATCATATGTAAAACGAAGGGGCAGTCTTTTTATAATAAAAGCAGGCAGCTCTTTGCAATCTCTTCCCCACTGCTTTTCCGTATACCCCTTTACAAGCTTTTCATATACATCCGTTCCCACCAGGGAAATTGCCTGTTCCTCCAGGTTAGCCGGCTCCAGGATTCCCGCCTGATCAATCTGCTTTTCAATGATTTCCTTTGCCTGCATTGGAGTGAGGATGCCCCACATCCTGCTAAAAGTATTCATATTAAAAGGCATATTATAAAGCTCCCCTTTATAGATTGCAACGGGACTGTTTATATACTGGTTAAACTCTGCAAACTGATTTACGTACTCCCATACCGTTTTATCAGAAGTATGGAAAATATGGGCACCGTACTTATGCACCCAGATATCCTCCTGCTTCTGTGTATAAATATTTCCTGCAATATGGTTCCTTTTTTCTATTACAAGACAGCTTTTTCCCTTCTTTTTCATTTCATGGGCAAATACACTGCCAAACAATCCTGCACCTACAATTAAATAGTCGTAATTCATTTTCAAAATCCCTTCTAATGATAAGATAAAGAAACCCTCTGCAAAAGCAGAGGGCGATCATTTCTCCATTTTCATTTATTTTTTATATTTCTTTAGCTGGGCAAAATCTTCCATCAGTCCCAATACTTTCTCTTTTCCTTCATTATTCAGCTTTACGTAATATTTCATAACCCGGTTTTCCAACAGTTTTTCTGAAACAGTGGCATCTTCCAAAGAAGCAAATGTGACCGGATTTAAATTTAACTTATCGCAGATACGTACCACCGTACCATATGCCATACCTTCAATACCTCTGTCTAATGCAGTCACTAACGTACTATATGGAATATTCATTTCAAGCGAAAATTGTCTGACACTTTTATACTGTGCTAAAATTGATTTTTTTAATATTTGTGATTTTGTCATAACTACCTCCATGAGTGATTTTCATCAATTACTCATCCACTAGGGACATGGGTTATTATAGCATAGTTTTTTTATTCTGTCACAAAATGTTGGAAAATTTTATAGAAAATTTGTAACCATTCAGCCCGCCTTAGAGGGAGCGTGTATTTGGCAGGCATGGAGCCGGCAGGACATGCAGTAGTTTATCAGGCCTTGTCAAAGCCGGCAGGACATGCAGTAGTTTATCAGGCCTTGTCAAAGCCGTCAGCACTTACTCACCGTATTTGAGTGCGTTAGTACTGCCCTCTATAAGATTTCCCGGAAATATGCTATCGTTCTTTTCAGCCCTTCCTCCAAAGGTATTTCCGGCTCCCAGTTTAATTGCTCTTTCGCCAAATCGATTACCGGCTTTCGCTGTTTCGGGTCATCACTGGGAAGCGGAGCATAAACGATTTTCGAGCCGGACCCGGTAAGCGCAATAATCTTTTCTGCCAGCTCTCCCATAGTAAATTCTCCCGGATTGCCCATATTTACAGGTCCGGCAAGCTCCTTAGGGGAATTCATAAGCTTTATCATGCCCTCAATTAAATCATCCACGTAGCAGAAGCTTCTTGTTTGTTTTCCATCTCCATATATGGTAATATCTTCCTTCCTCAGTGCCTGTACAATAAAATTGCTTACTACTCTGCCGTCATTCTGGTTCATCCTTGGACCATAGGTGTTAAAAATACGCATTACCTTGATTTCCACCTGATGCTTTCTATGATAATCAAAAAACAGGGTTTCTGCCATTCGTTTTCCCTCGTCATAGCATGCCCTGATGCCGATAGGATTGACACAGCCTCTATAGGATTCCGGCTGCGGATGGACCTCCGGGTCGCCATACACTTCACTGGTGCTGGCCTGAAGAATCCTTGCTCCTGTCCTTTTTGCCAGGCCCAGCATATTGATTGCCCCGTACACACTTGTCTTTGCAGTCTTAATGGGATCATACTGATAATGAACAGGGCTGGCAGGACAGGCCAGATTATAAATTTGGTCTATCTCCAGGGAAATCGGCTCTGTAACATCATGACGGATAAACTCGAAATGAGGATTTTCCATCAAATGCCTGATATTATCCTTGCTGCCGGTAAACAAGTTGTCCAGACAGAGTACATCATTTCCTTCTTTTAATAATCGTTCGCATAAATGTGAGCCTAAAAACCCGGCTCCTCCCGTTACCAAGATTCGTTTCATCTTTTTCACTCCCAGCTGTTATTTTATAACAATTCAGCCGGACCAGGAAGGGACCGCATTTGAAAGGGCGGAGTCGGCAGAGCATATGATACCCTGTCAAGCCTTAACAAAGTCGCCAGCACTTACGCACCGTATTTTGGTGCGTTAGTACTGCTGCGTCTTTGCAGAGCGAAAGCGCGCCTGACAGAGTATTATATGCACTGCCGACTCCGCCCTTTCAAATACGGTCCCTTCCCAGTCCGGCTGAACTGTTACGTTATTTTCGATATTTCCAAATACAGTAAATAGCTCTTAAGCCATCCTTAAAGCCTATTTTCTTTCCTTCCTCCATGGTCCGGGGATAATAGGAAATAGGTACCTCTTTTATCCGGATATTCATCCTGGATATCTTAGCTGTGATTTCCGGTTCAAAGCCGAACCGCTTCTCTTCAATATCCACCGCTTGAATAATGTCTCTTTTAAATGCCTTATAACAGGTTTCCATATCTGTCAGCTTTAAATGGGTAAACAGATTGGATAATTTTGTAAGAAACTTATTTGCCACCCGGTTAGTCATATAGCCTTTTGCCTTGGATGCCAGAAATCTGGAGCCATACACTACATCCGCTTCCCCCTTTAGAATAGGCGCTATCACCGTTTCATATTCCATGGGATCATATTCTAAATCCGCATCCTGGATAATCACGATGTCACCGGCAGCATGAGCAAATCCGGTCTTTAAAGCAGCGCCCTTCCCTCCGTTTTGCTGGTGATATACAATCTTGCTTACAAGAGGTTTTACTTTTTGCTCCAGAATCTCTCTCGTGCCATCTGTAGACATATCATCTACTACGATAATCTCCTTCTGCGGAATCGGCGTCTCTAAAATCTTCTCCACAATTGTTATGATATTTTCCCGTTCATTGTAACATGGTATCACAATAGTAAGTGTATAATTTTCCAAGCTCATCTATTTTCCTTTCCGGTTCTTCTTTTCTCCACCGCTTCCACCAACAATACCATCCCGATTGCTGCTGTTGCATACATAAAAGGATAGCTGTATTGGATAAAAGAGGCAGGAGCTGTTAAAAAAATAACTGCCTCTCTGGCAAACAAAGACAAAAGCAGCACTACATAAAACCATTTTTTCCTGACCAATGCGATTATGAGAATCCCCATAGCCAGAATCAACATGGGAATATAAGCTTCTCCGCCAAATCGGAACAAAAACATAGCATAGCTGTCGTTTCCTTCCCAATCAATTCTTTTGAATGCCTCCAGCATCTCAAAGCCATATGCCTTATCATGGTCATAGAGATGGAAATCCGTGGCAACTACAGGCTTTAAATCAAGCACCATACTGGTATCGTACTGATAAAATCCGTTGGTTACAAGAAAAAGCTGTATCCTTTCACCTATATATAAATCCAAATTATGAAGAATCAATCTTACAGCACTCTTTAAATATGCCTTTTGTGTCTCTTTGTCGGCGCCCGTCTGGGTATAGCGTCCTTCGTTATGATCGGAATTGTAACGGTTATAGGCGCTGCAGGATAAGGAATCGTTGTGCAGATACCCATATTCCGTAATCCTGCTTATATTTTCAATATCCTCCCCGGCGCCTTCATAGGTCTGCTCCCTGTGAACGATTACAGATAAGGGTCTTGTGGTGGAAATGATTAAATAATCACTTCCGTAATACTTGTCCTCTCCCACAGATTGGGGAAGCTTTAAAATCAGGAAACACAGGATAGAAGCAATAAAAAATACTCCCAGCCTTTTTTTAGAAGGCTTCCGATAAGCAAATGCTAACAAAACAGGCGCAAACAGAAGAAGCAGGATTCCTTCACTTCGCCATAAGGACAAAAGCGCCGTTAGGAAAGCAAGCAGCAAAAGCTTTTTATTATCCAGCTGACAGCCCTTTTTTCTATGAAAAATAAGCATCATCACATAAAACAAAAAAAAGCTGGAATAAACAGCAGGGCGGAAACACATCAAAGCGCCCAGCAGCACAAAGGGAAATATCCCTAAAAGCCCCAACAGCCACCTGTTCCTGCCCTGGAATAACTTATATCCCTCATGGACGACATAGCTATAGACCATTGCATATAAAATATCACTTAAGAGCACCGGTCCACAGGATGCCGGAAACAATGACATACCTGTCATATAAAACAGGGAGGTTAAATAGTGATGCCAGTAAACAGGATAATATCTGGTTGCATAGGCAAAAATAATAGGGTCATCATTCATATAATAGCCGGGATAAGTAACAAAAAGCCCTGCCAGATACACAAGTAAAAACAGAACAAAGGGAATCCATAATGTCTTTCTTTTCCTTGCATACAGAAGGAAAGAAAGGAATCCATAAATAAACCCAAACACTAATATTTTTGTTATGATATAGCAAAAGCCGGCTGCCGATTGATCAACAGGCAGACAATTCATATTCAATGGTTCTCTGGTAAACAACTTCGTATCTGTAAAAAAGGTAATCAGCCAGAAAACCAACGTACTGATCAGTAAATATATTTGCTTCTTTTTCATATTAAAATCTTTCGGAGTATGATATAATGGAAACACTTGGCAGGACATTCCACGAGCCTGTCATATAAGGCTTGACCGCCCGTATATCCTTTCCATAGTATACCTCTTTTATAGGATAAAATCTACCATTTTTTGTTAGAAGGAGCTTTCTATGATTTTATTATTACCCATTGCATTTTTATTATTTTTTATTATTGTAAAAAGAAAAGAAGATACTCATTTTTTTGAAACCTGTGCAAGAGCTCTTCTTTTATGGCAGCTTGCCCTTCTGATTGTAACCAATCTGTTAAGTGCATTCTCCCTGTTAAACAGCATAACTCTTTTTCTGTGCTGGCTGACGCTGTCAGCTATTCTGCTTATATTCCTTTTTCGGAACAGTCCGGCGGAAAGGAAACAGCCTTCCGAAACAGAATGTACCCTTAACATGTATATGAAACACAAACTATGCTGCCTATGGAACTGCTTCTCTCCATCCGAAAAGCTCATGACTTCTTTGATGTTTTTTCTTTTTCTCCTTTTATTTGCGGCAGCGCTTTTTACAGTGCCTTACAACTACGATTCCATGACTTATCACCTGGCCAGAATCGGACACTGGATTGACAATCAAAGCGTAAATCATTTTATTACCAATATTGACAGGCAGAATTATTCTCCCGTACTGGCGGAATACAATCTGCTTCATATGTATCTGCTTACTGGAAGCGACAGCTTTCTGAATCTGCTTCAATATGCTGCCATGCTCATTACTTCTCTCTATATATACAAATGCGCCCGTATGCTTGGGACAGACCGCAGCTTTTCCATTTTCGGCGCTTTTCTTTTTGTTACTATGCCTCTGACCATATCCCAGAGCATGACTACCCAGAATGATTTATTTGGAGCCATGTGGTTTTCCCTTTTCCTTTATTATCTGCTCCAGTTTATTGATATGGAACAACTGATTTTGGATAAAAAAACTTTAAAGCTGCTTTTTTTCACTGCACTTACGGTAGCATTTGCCTTTCTTACCAAAACGAGCATCTGTGCTTCCATGATTTTCTTTCTTCCATGGCTTCTCATCCTGCGGCTGAAAAAAAGGGATAAACTTCTTTCCCTGCTGCAGGCAGCCTGCTTTGTCGGCGCTGTCATAGCTGCAGCCATCAGCGAAACCCTTATCCGAAACCTGCTGTCTGCAGGCACGATCATGCCGGACACTGCCAGCGGAAATATTATGGTTGCCACCAAAAATATAAGCTATATCATTGTAAACATACTAAAAAACTATTCCCTTATCCTTACCCAGCATCTTTCTGATGCCCTAAATGGGTTTATCTGCAGGATTGCCATTCATACAGGCGCCATCCTGAAAGTAGAAGTAAATAATGAAGCCATATCCTTTCATGGCTTTGACTATATCCGCCATATGAACCGTGGAGCCAATATGTATTCCCACGATGTTACTCCCAGCGCTTTTGTAGGGTATCTTGCATTTTTATGCGGCATCCTCCTGCTTGTATTCCTGATAAGCAGCCGCAAAACCGCCTCCAAATCCATTGGCTTTGGAATTTCCTGCTGGCTTTCCTTTGGTTTCATCATGGCACTTTTACGCTGGCAGCCCTGGGGAACCAGACTGATGTATCCGGCACTTGCCATGACAGTTATTATGATTGCCAACCTGCTTTGCTATCTTACCCGCAAGGTAACCAAAAAAGGCATCCTGCTGATTCCTCTTGCAGCGATAAGCCTGTTTCTGGCCATCCCTTCCATTGCCTATAATATAGAACCGGCTATGGACAATCTAAAGGAAGGTTGTACGAACCGTTTAAGCCATTACTTTACTTTTAACAAACGATATGAAAGCTATCAGGAGCTTTCAGACAAACTGCTTTCCATAAGGGAACAGACTGATGACGGCTCCCGCATTTCCTCCTACAATGATTCTGTAGGCATACTGATTTCAGGAGACGGCTATGACTATCCTCTCTGGCTTACCTTCCGGCAGAAAATGCCTGAAGTCCGGCTTCAACACATACTATTAGAAGAATCCGCTGACCACACCCTGGGTACAAGGCTGCCTGCCTGTATTTTGCAGATTGAACGGGGCAGTTTGGCAGAAGGAGATACTTTGACCTATAGAAACCAGCTCTATACATGTATTTTCGTTTCCTCTAACGGCGAGGACGGGATTTTCCAAATAACAGAAAATTAAGCAGCGGCACTTTTTTTACAATTACGATAATCAGCCAGGTCAGTACGCTCATTACAAGAAAGGAAGCAAATACTGCTCCGATTCCTTTCCAGCTGTATAGGCTGTATCCTTTTTCATAAAATCCCAGCATCGTCACAAAGCGGAAATGCAGCACATAAATTTCCAATGTATAAAGTCCTATCTGTGCTAAAAAGGGCTGCTTTGATAATTGCACAGTTCCCGCATAATTTTCCGGCAATTTTCTGGATTCATAAAACTGGTATATGCCAAAAAAGCACACATAACCTCCAAGCAGGGAGGCTGTCATTTGAGCCAACAGCTCCTGGGTGCTGTGGACAGTTACCATATCATATCCAACAATCAGCCATAGAAATCCGCAAAGACTGATTGCCCATGCTCCCCACAAAACCTTCTTCCCGGTAAAAAATACCACCCATTTGTTTCCACTGGCCTTCATAGGAAGTAAGTAACGACTAACCAAAAATCCTGCCATATAGTAGGGCATATATCTTACAGTCAGATGTGGGCTTAAAAATGTATTTCCCGTTCTGCTTTGAAGGAAAAAGAAAATGTAGGCGGCCAGCAGAAAAACAGCAGACTGCCATGCTCTTGGAAAGCTCTCTGCCAAAAGCACCAGAACCGTAATAAGAAACAACGTCATCAGGAACCATAATCCCCAGTCCAAATGGAAAAGCACATTTTTGAGGGCTAAAAGCGGTGCGAAATGCCCGCTTATGAAATCGCCCAGCAGCAGCCATACAAAAAAGGGCACCAGATAAGAGACCGCCCGCCTTTGAATAGTATAAACCGCCTCTTTTAAGGAAGCTTTTTTAGGAGAAAGACCTGCCAGATATCCGCTTATCATAATAAACAGCGGCATTTCAATTGCTTTTATCACATCATACACATAAGGGTCCCTGGCTGCATCCACCATATTGTTCTTCACGACACAATGTCCCAGCATTACTAAAACAATGGCAAACCCCTTTACTGCATCCAGACTGGTATCCCTTCTCTTACTTTCATTTCCGGAACCGGTAGCTTTCCTTTTTTTCATTTGCTTTCTGCCTCCTTCTCCATACTCCATGAAGCATTTTTTCTATACTTACTATCACCGCCATCGCAACGATAATACTTCCAAGCTTTATGGCTCCTCCCATGATTCCCTTTTGCTCAAAAGCCGCCGGATATATGGAGGCCAGCCCGGCCTGAAGCAGGGCAAATACAAACATATGATAACACAATATGGGCATTGTATGCCTGCCAAGCATGGCGGGCAGGCCAATTAGAAAATCCGGCAGATGCTCTTGCCCCATCCTGCACAGCCATAATACAAGCACAGAGGAAAACAATCCGTTAAACAAACCCAGCAGCACACTCTTGCCAAACATTCCCACAGATATGTTAGCGGAACCGTTTATACCACAAGACAGGACAAACAGTAAGGTACCTGCAGCAAGAAGTATATACAAAAGCTTTTTTCTTTCAAAAAGCCGTTCTTCCCTGATGAAATACCCCCCAATCATGTAGCAGTAAAATAAGGGAATGCACTCTAAGCTAAACGGCAGCAGAACTGGACAGGCATAATGAAGGAGCGTACCTGTAAGCAACATGCACATGGCAAAAAGAATAAGCTCCTTTTTCCGCCCCTTCGTCATAATAAAACTGAAGTGCAGCAGTAAATAGGCAAGAAATATTGCCGTTAAAAACCACGTAGGAGAATTTAATATGGTCATAAAATAAACATTGGGCTCATAACCGGGTATGTATAAGGAATTTCTGGAATAAAAGATTCCAAGCAATGCCATTAGCAAATCCTTACCAATGCCCTGCTGTCCTATAACACTTTTCCCTAAAAAGAATGCATACAGCAATCCATTACAAACAAAATAAGGAACCAGAAGTCTTTTGGCTTTTTTCCGCCCAAAGACTAAAAGTCCCTCCTCCTTATATTGATAAGTCATTCCTGCCACCACAAAAAAAACAGGCACATAAAACATACCTCCGTAAAAATTCACAAAGGGTAGGATCAGCTCTATGTGATTCATAAGCACAAGAAAAATGCCCCAAAATTTTGCAACATCAATATAAGCTTTTCTTGAAGCCATAATTTAAGCCCCTTTTTGAAATAATTTCTTAGAAATCGTTTCTGCCATCTGTATTCCCGGTTTCTCTACAAACCGGTGCAGCAGCCATGACAGCCCTGTGCAGACAGCAATGGTCAGAATATAATTCATCAGCGCCAGCACATGATAATTCACCGCATCCTTTAACAATAAATAAAACCCAGAGCTTACTGTGCACAGCACCGGAAAATGAATCAGATAAAAACAATAGGAAATCTCACAGAAAAAGTCAAATACCCTGCCTGTCAGGGCTTTCTGCAGCTTTTCCAGAGAGCAGCAGCAAAACAGCACCACTGTACCTGCCCCAATATAGTACAAAAGCACCTTTGCAGGAAACAATCCATAAATTGATTGTTTTACAACCTGACTATATTCTCCGATAGGCGGATAACTGGCAATCAGCAATGCCCCCAGAAATCCAAGCCATAAGAGCCACTTCTGCGCTTGCAGCTTCTTTACCCATTGATAATCATGATAGAGCAAATCTCCCACTACCATGCCGCAGATAGGCGCTAAGAAATCTCCTCTTGCAAGCAAGAGTGCGCTAACTCCATAAACCACATATCTCGCCTTACTTTTTCCAAAAAGCACTAAAATAGCAGACACTAATAAACTGCCCAAAAATTCATAATAGATAAACCACAAAGGACCGTTATAGGTATTGGCCTCCGAAAAAAAGCAATCCCAAAGGGCTTCCTTTGCAGCCCCCAGAATACTTGGCGGAAATTGATTATAGCTTCCAAAAAATGTTACCGAGTTAGCAGCCACTGCTGCCTCGGCATTTTTGTAACAGCCTGCATACATCAGTACTGCCGCCAGCACATTCACAAACAAAATCGGTACTACCAGACGGAAATATTTTTTAAAGGCTCCCTCTCCAATTGCTGCCTCCTTACCGCTTAGAAAATATTTTCTTGCCACAAAAAAGCCGCTTAAAATCAAAAAGAGGCGAACCGTAAACTTTCCAGCCGATATCAGGTTCAAGGGTGAACATCCAAGCATTGCTTCGATTCCCAGCTCCGTATGGGAATCCGCTGGATTCAGACTGTAAACTGCCGGATAAAAAGCATTAAAAAAATGTACATGAAATACACACAAAAAGGAAAGCACCTTTACACCATTTAAAAAATTCAGTCTTTCTACCTGTTTCATGTTTCCTCCCGTATCAAGTCCATAATCAATAAAAGGGACACTGCTGCCGGCAAAGCCATAGGCATAACGCTTTCTCCCCGAAAATATGCAGAATATGCCACATAAGAAATAATGACCTGTACCAACGGCACATAGAATTTCCGTAAGACAGCAAATCCCAAAAGCACAGCTGCCACATCAGCAATCATGCCGCTTCTTTCATTCATAAAGGGGGCAAAGTAAGGTATCACCATGGCAGAAAGAACAAAAAGCAGCAACACTCTTTCTTTGGTAAGGTCTTTTTTGCTAAGGGCTATCAGTACGCCAATCATCACCCCAAGACAGATGACAAAGCAAACTGCTGCCTGACTGTACTCCGTTACAAATTTATCCACACCGAATATCTGATAAATATTCGGATAATGATAGCTTAACACAGCTTCTCCCCGGCTTTCTGCCAAAAGAGCATCCGCCTGAATAAAGGGGAGCCTGAAGGGAAGCATTTTTGTCACAATCAGCCGGTTTGCTGCCAGTCCAAAAGCCGGTGCAAGAAAGGCTGCCGCCTTTACTTCCTTGCGAAGATACAAACCCAGGAAAACAGGCAGCAGGAACAAGCCGTTTGCATTTAACAGGATGCTGATTCCCAGGCTGCACAGCCCCATATTTCCTTTTCCCTTTAAGGTATAAGATATGGATAGAAGTGCAAAAAATACATATGCCTCATCTCCCATTCCCCACATGGCGCTGCTTGCAGCAAGAACCGGAAACAGCAGCATCACGCCGTACGCCAGGAAACCTTTTATTTTATTCCCGGTAATGCCTGTTACCAGATCCAGCATAAGCACTGCCAGAAACACATCAAAAACCATGGAAAACAATTTTAATTGGTTTATCATGGCTAATCCTATTGCTTCCTCTACTTCCTGGGGCACATAGGACACTACACTTTCTCTTAAACAAGCTCCTGCAATTGCCGTACCTATTAAGAGAAGGATATCCAAAGGCGCCAGGGAATACTTCTTAAACCTGATTTCTTTTACCAGAAATTCTCGAATTGCCTTATCCATGGGCTTCCTCCCTTCCCCCTTTTATCCGTTTGCAAAGAAATACTCCATGATCCACCATTAAAAACAGGAATAGAATCGTGTATACAAAAAGAGGTACTATATTATTCCCTGCAAGGTATATGGTATAGCCCGCAAAGGAGCAGAGCAATGTGATAACAGGCACATAAAATCCCTTTTTATCAAAAAATACATATACAATTGCCAGAACATCCACCAAGATTGCATATCTCTCATGCATATGCGGAAGAAAAAATACAACCGTCATAGTAAGGAACATTCCCATCCGCAGCATCAGCACCTGATCCATTTCGTATTCCAGCCGCGCAAAGGTATACAAAAGCAGCATGAGGGCCCCTAACGTAAGCCAGATTCCCCCGTCTGCATATTCAAATAGAAAGGTGTCCGTTCCTATAAGCTGATATATATTGGGAAACTTATGGGACAAAGCATAAATATCCATGGCGCCGTTTGCCTGAAAAAAATAAACACTGATCAGTTCCCACAGTCCCTTTCCCGCAAGCAGGGAAGGAATGATTCCGATGAAATACATCAGAGGCAGAAAGAGAAAATGCTTTAATTTTATCTTTCCCTTCATCCATAAAATCACATACAGCGGTGCAAGGAACAAGGTCTGCAGCTTAAAAGCAAATGCCACCCCGTAAAATGCCATGGCAGGTACCGGCTTGTCCTTTAATAAAAAATAAAGGGACCATAATATAAAGCTGGTAAAAATAATATCACATTGCGCCCACATAGCCCCATTTGTTAAAATGGTAGGAGCCATCAGGAAAACCCCATATCCCAGTATGCCATACGTCAAGGATTTCTTTCTGTCATACACGATTGCCATGACCGCAAAGGCGGCTACAAAATCAAAAAACACAGAAACCATCTTCATCAAAAGGAGGGTATTCAAAAACGGACAGATACTAATGCAGGAAAGAATAAATAAATAAGGCGTGGTGTAATCCACATATTCAAATTCCGCTGCCAGCCCCCGGATGCCGCCTCCTGCTTCCCGAAGAGTTGCCACCCATGGTTCAAAGAACATCTTGTAATCTCCTGCCACCACATTCCGCAAGGCATAGCGCATCCAGACAGCGCCTGCCGTAAACAAAAGAAACAGCAGAATATCCAGAATCCTTATTCTTATCTTCTTAACTTGAAACTCCTTTAATAAACCGCTTTGCACTTTGGTTCTCCTTCTGTTTTCTTTTTCACTTTACAGACTTTTCATATACTCGGAAAGCGCCGTCTCCCAGTCTGCAAACATGAAATCCGTAGTCAGCTTGAACATATAATTTTCCAGAACGGAATAAGCCGGTCTTGCAGCAGGCGCACCAAATTCTTCTGTGGTAATCGCTTCTACTTTGGTAGCCTTTCCAGCCTGCTTAAAAATTTCCTTTGCAAAATCAGCCCAGTTCGTCATCCCCTCACAGGTACCATGGAAAACCCCGTAATTTTCCGTTGGAAGCAAATATGCAATTGCCTTTGCTAATTCTTTCGTGCTGGTAGGCGTTCCAAACTGGTCACTTACTACTCTGACCACCTCATTGGTCTCTGATAGCCGGAGCATGGTCTTGATAAAATTCTTCCCGTCTCCGTAAAGCCACGCAGTACGAATGATATAATACTCCTTTGCAAAATCCTTTACAAAATTTTCTCCTGCTAACTTGGTAATGCCATACATCGCCTTAGGGCCTACCGGATCAAATTCCGTATAAGGCTTGGTTCCATCTCCGGAAAATACATAGTCCGTAGAAATATGCATCATTTTTGCCCCTGTCTCCGTAGCTGCAATGCTTAAATTCCGGGGTCCAACAGCATTGATTTTATAAGCATTGTCTATATCGGTTTCACAGCCGTCCACATTGGTATGGGCAGCACAGTTAATAATGGCATAAGGTTTTATTTCCCTTACAAATCCCATAACCTTATCAATATCGGTAATGTCCAGTTCTCCTACATCCGTATTCACAAATTCATACTCTGTGGTGCCTGCATAATGCAGATTCACCGCCCGTCCCAATTGTCCGTTACAGCCTGTTACAATTATTTTCTTCATATTTCTTTTCTCCCTGCCTGTTACTATATTGTTTTATCTCCTTACCAGATTGTCCTTCCACCGTCTAATAATACCGTAGCTCCTGTCATATAGGAGCTTGCTTCGGAAAGCATATACAAAACCGTTGCCGGATACTCTTCCGGTCTGGACATCCTTCCCATGGGAATTAAATTGGAAATCTTTTCTATAAATTCCGGGGCCTGCCCGTTCTCCAGACTGGCCGGACACAAAGTATTCACCCGGACGCCCTTTTTTGCCCAGTAAGTTGCCAGATATTTTGTCATCCCAATCAGACCATGCTTTACTACGGAATAAGAAATGGGCTTGATAATCTGTTCCTCCTCAGGAATGCCTTCTTTCCTGTATATCCGCTGATCCGGAGAAATGATTCCGTAATCCGATGCCACATTGATTACCACGCCTTTTCCCTGCTTTTCCATCACTGTACCAAATACCTGTGCACAAAGAAAAGCTCCGGTAAGCCCTACTGCCATATCGTCATTCCAGATGGAAAGAGGAAGATTGTGGAACTGAATAGCTCCCATATTGTTGGAACCACCTTCCATCTTAGGATTGTTGGCAGCATTGTTAATCAGTCCGTCAATATGCCCGTACTTTTCCAGCAGTATGTCTTTTATCTCCTCCAGCTTTTCCTTTTTGGTAATGTCCGTCACAAAGGTTTCCAAAACCGCCTCCGGATATTCCTTTAAAAACTGTTCCTTTACACTTTTTAAGGGCTCCGGAAAAATATCCAGAAGCACCGGAATACCACCGCCTTCTAAAACTGCTTCGGTATGGCGCCTTCCAATCAGGCCCGCACCACCAGTAATGACGATTACCTGTCCTTCAATCCTGAACTTTTCAAATAGAGAAGTCATTTATTATTCCTCCTGTTTCCATAGACTGTTTGGCTGCCATTGCCATCTGAAAGCTGACAATGCCATCCTTCAGCGAAATCGCCGGCTCTTTATTCTGTTTTACGCATTCCATAAACAGTTTCAATTCTTCTATGAACATATCATTTCTTACAAAATCCTCAAACCGGACTTCTTCCGTTTTGTCATTTATGGATTTTAGCACGGTTGCGTTTAACAAGTCCAGAGTAATCTGTCCCTTTTCTCCAACCACTTTTACAAACCGGCTGGGAGGGCTTTGATAAAAATCGGCATGTACAGAAACCGGAAAGCTTCCTTTCTCCGTCTGTATCTTATAAACAGCCTCACAATTATCCTCCACATCAATATCCAGATTTCCGTTGATTCCCCCTGCCGCATAAACGCTTTCCGGCTTTCCGAATAAATCATACAAGTAATCCAGCTCATGTATCATCTGATTGAGTACTACACCGCCGCCTAAATCTTTTCTTGCCATATAGGTATCCTTATAATCTTCATAGGTGTGCATAGTAGTAAGCCGTTCCCCCACTACTGCCCGGACGGATAAGATATTACCAAGCTCACCTGCATTCAGACACTGCTTTAAATATTTCATTCCGGGATGGAAACGGTTCTGGAATCCTACAAATACTTTTATCTTGTTTTCCTCTGACAGCTGCAGCAGCTCTTTGATTCCTTCCGGGCTGTCCGAGATAGGCTTTTCCAAAAAAATATGACAGCCTGTCCGGGCACAGGCTATGGCACAGGGAATATGGTGTCTGGTAGGGTTTGTGACAAAGGCAGCTTCCGGTTTTTCCTGTAAAGCTTCCTCCAGACTGGAAAAAGAACGAATTCCATATTCTTCCTCCAAGGATACGTTTTCCCGTATTTTCATATCATCGGAAAAGGTCCTTTTCAATCCTCTTACCCGGTAAGCAAGAATATCCACACTGTTTCCGTAAAGACGTCTGATATTCCGAAGATGTCTCTGTCCAATGCTTCCAAGACCGATCATCAATAATTTCATGTTGTTTTTCCCTCTTTTTCCTTCATCAATTTTTCTATTTTTTCTTCATTTAATGCTACTGCCTGGGACAATTTCCTGACTCTCTCCGACATTCTGGAAAGGGTGACTGTCAACGTAAAAATAATCAGCAAAGAAAAACAAAAGCCCAGAAAAAATATCATATTTACCGGCGCCCAGATACCAAGCATCCGGGATATCCGGGTCAATAAGGTGGGAAAACAGTCCAGCACCAACACAAACACGATTGCCATTAACCAGGACAACGCATACTTTAATTCCAGCCTTCTCCTTCTAATCATGTTCACTATGGCTAACAGTCCAATGAGCAGACAGATAGCAATAATAATCTGAATTTTTACAGTCATCATAAGAGCTTCCTACTTTCTAAGTGCTTCCACTAAAATAGCTAATGTTACCTTTATCATATAATATACAGAACGGACGGGAGAAATGGAAGATACCCCTTCTTCTCTCTCTCTCATTACCACCGGATATTCTTCTATTTTCTTTCCAACGTTAAGAATGGCTACGGCGCTTTCCGGTTCCGGGTAATCCTTCGGATAGCAGTTTGCATAAATTTCCATAACGCTGCGGTTAGCCATGCGCATTCCTGATGTAGGATCTGTAATCTTCACTCCGGTCAAAAGCTTAATCAGATGGGAAAAATATCGAATGCCAAATCTCCTGAGCCCTGAAGACTGAAAGCCTTCTTTTTCCAGGAAACGGGAACCAATCAGCAGATCCACCTCTCTGCTTTTCATATAATCCCGCATTTCCTCCAGATAGCTGGCATCATGCTGACCGTCTCCGTCAAACTGTACCGCATAGTCATAGCCGTTTTTATAAGCATACAAATATCCCGTCTGTACAGCCCCTCCAATTCCAAGGTTTACAGGCAGGTTCAAAACACACAGTCCATGCTCCCTGCAAAGTTCTAACGTCCTGTCCATGGAACAATCATTTACTATGACATAGTCAAAGCTCTTTGCGTGTTCTTTAATATCGTTTACTGTTTTCAGTATGCTTTTTTCCTCATTGTAAGCAGGAATAATCACTAAACTCTTCATTATATTCCTCGTTTTGTTTTCTGAATATTCATCCTTAAGGACAATTATGCCTTATCCAAGAAACTGTTTTAGTACCCGAAGGGTCCTTAAGAAATCCGTTACCCATGCAAAATGAATGCCGTTTTCTTTCAAAGCTCTGTGTCCCTCCTTTAAGGAAGCGATATAATTGGACAATCCTCCGGTGCTTGTACTGTTTTCCCCATAAAACATATATACCAGCACTTCATCTATATAAGCTAGTTTTACCTTTTTCTGCTTTAACATACGAATCATGAATTCATAATCTGCTGCAATTTTATATTCTGTCTTATACACTCCATAGGTATCGTATATTTCTTTCTTCAAATACATAGTAGGATGTCCGGGCATCCAGCCGCTTTTCAGGCTGCCCTGCCCCATTCTCCATTTCCGCACTATCCTTCCGTTTTTATCCACATAGTCAATATTTCCGTGAACACCGTCACTTCCGCTTTCTTCTATTGCCTGTACCATTTTTGAAATCACATGGCTGTCTGCAAATTGATCAAAGGCAAATCCCACCAAGTCTCCCTCTGCCATAGAGATTCCCTTATTGATTGCATCATAGATTCCCCGGTCCGGCTCCGAAATCCATTTGATTCCTCCCGGAAACAATTCTTCGGACTCCTTTATAAGCTCCACGGTTCCGTCTTTAGAGCCACCATCCACAATAATGTATTCAATATCCTCATAATCCTGTTCACCCACACCGGCTATGGTCTTTTTCAGATTCTCTATATCATTATAAGTAGTTGTAATAACCGATACCTTAATTGCCATGGGAAAAACCCTTTCCTTTTCCATTCTTTTCTATTTTACAACAAAATACCAAAAATAGGAAGAGCAGGAAAAAACCTGCTGCAAAAACCCCATATTCCATAACAGAAAAAACAGGCTTTCCTGCTTTTTCTGTTACAAGGAACGTCAGGTCCCGCTCCCCTTCCTCCAGACAGCTTCCCGCCGGATAACTGTCATAGCCTCCCATACGATAAGTAACAAATTCCAGATAACTTTCCGGGCTTCCATCTACCTTTTCTATGCACAAAAGAAAAGTTTCCCTTCCTTTTGGATACACTGTCTCAAATTGCTTTTCAAACCCTCCCTGATAAGCCTCTCCCGGCTGGCAAAGAAGCTCTGTAAAAATCAGTCCGGATTCACTTCCGGTTAAAGTAATCTGATAAGCACTATCATTTTCCTTACCTAAAGGATTCCTCCATTGAAACAATATATAATTAAACTGCTGTCCACTGCAAAAGCTTTGGGTAAAATGCTCCTCTACCTGAAAGGGTTCATTTGCCAGCATCTGCGTCACTACCGGATGGCTTGTCTCTCTTACTTCTTTCGTATATGCCCGGACGTTGATAAGAAGAAAGCTTCCAAACAGCACAATGCCCGTTACCCCTGCAAATAACATGACCCTTTTCCCTTTTTCCTTCCGGAAGGGCAAAGCTGTATTTTCTGTCCCTATAGCTCCAAGCAGCCCCATAACAAGCAAGAATGGAATCTGATACTGGGCAGCCGCCTCCCATAATACATAGAACAAAAAGGCGCCCAAAAGGATAATCTGTAACAGAAAGCTTTCCCAACGGAATTTTTTGGAAAAGCTAAAAAGGATAAGAAACAGCACCAGCATATGATAGGCCTGGGCATAGCATAAAAAGCCTTCACTCTTTTCCCCCAGCACATAGGAATACCCTTTGTCCGTTTCCAAAGCATTTTCATAAAACATCTTATAACTGTTTGCCCCTCCGGAAAAAGTATGGTCGGTTTTTTTTCCAGCCTGTTTTATATAGCCTGCAATCCCCATATCCTTCAGTCTTTCTGTCAGTCTTTCCATAACTGCCTGTTTCTTTTCTTCCTTTGTAGAAAAACTTGCCGTAAACATCTCATCTTCTTCATTGTGGAATCCCTCTCCGCTTAGAGACATCATCAGCCAGTGGGTTGCCGGAAATGCAGTATCCTCCGTATCAATTCCGATTATCTTATTTCCAGTTATAGTCAAAAATAACAGCAGGCACATGGCAGTTAAACAGGCGGTAATGCCACTGCATATACAGACAGTCAGCTTATTCTTTGAAAGAATAGTTCTGTTCCTCCACAGCAGCAGAAGTCCGCAGATCATGGCGCCAATCAAAGGAATGATTGTGGTTGCCCGCAGATAATAACCAATCCCAAAACAGGCGCCTGCCAAAACAGCCCGTAATGCCTGCTTCTTACCGCTATCCTCTTTCCCCTTTCCCATGCTTATGAAAAAATAAAGAAAGCCCATAAACCATGGCAAGGATAGTGTCATGGTGTAGTAATAAGATACTGTCACATAAAAAAACGGGTTACAGCTAAAAAAAAGAAGCAGCAGATTCCACTGACAGAAAGAAGCTTCCGGTCTTATCTTTCTCCATATAAGCAAAGTGAAAAGCAAACTGATATCCAGAGCAGCCAGATTCACAGCATTTAAGCACAAGGGCAGATTCCCTTCTGCTAACCCCAGACATCTGCCAAGCTTTAGCAATAGCATAGTAAGCAGTACAAAACCATTTTGATTTGGATAAACAGAAAGGTAATACCATGCTTCTCCTGCCACCTTCCCATCCCTTAACAGGGAATTGGCTCCTCCGGTTACAAAGGCTCCATCCCACAGATACTGGCTTCTATAATAAAGCAGAAAAAACAATTGAACCAGTACCATCAGTACACATTGCAGCACGAACAGCTTTTTTAATAGAGCATCCGGCACTGCCTGAAACAGCCTGCCCATTCCGTAAAAGAAAAAAAACAGGAACAAAAAACTGCCCGCCAGTGCCAATAGGGGAAATCTTCCGGTAGTTTCCACCTGCCAAAAACCCTTTATAAAAACAAACATCAAGAATAGAAACAGACATGCTTCCACAAATATCTGCACTCCCTGCTCTATATGAAACTGTTTCTTTTGCCGGTTTGTTTGTTCCATTGCCAATTCCATTCTTTTTCTTTGTTATGATTTCTTTTTCTTTATCTGTTCATACAGCTTCAAATATTCTCCATACCGTTCTTCCTTTTGAAAGGTATAAGCTCTTGCCCTGCAGGCTTTCACAGAATATAAATATCCAGCTTTGTCCGGATGCATTTTTTGTTCCTCCACCACAGAAAGAACTTCCTCCACTGCAGCCAGTAATTTCTCAAAGCTCCCTTTTTTTACCACTTTCCCGCAGGAAGGATTCAAAGCTTCCGGACTCCCTCCCGTTTCAAAGGTCACTACCGGCGTGCCGCAGGCAAGAGCTTCTAAATTCGTAGTTGGGAAATTATCTTCTAAAGTGGCATTGACATATACACTTGCTTCGTTATAAAGAGCTGCCAGTTCTTCTATGCTTTCTGTCCTCGTAACAGGGATGATCTCACCCTTTGGAAATTTTCTTAACAGCTTTTTTTCCTGGGACCTGCTTACGCCTACCAGCCTTATTGCATAGCCTTTGGGCAGATGTGTAGCCAGCTTCTCAAAATAGGGAAGTCCTTTTCTTGCCTCCCATACGTTAGCAACGCCTAATATAATCTTTTTCTTTTCTTTTTCTTTCATTGGGCAGAACTTCTCCAAATCGATTCCATTAGGGATGACTTTTACCGGATATTCCTTTAGAAACGATTCTTTTACCAGCCCGCCCAGCCATTTGCTGGGTGTTACGATAACCAGATTCTTTACTCCCTGAAAGCATTGTTTCTTTCTGAAATAGGAGTTTTGGGAATTATCTTTAAAAATTGCATAAGGATAAGCCGTTCTGTGAATCGGACAGCTTTCACATCCCGTTTTCCATTTATCACACTCTGCATAATCAAAATAAGCACAATGTCCGGTAAAGGGCCAGCTGTCATGGAGTGTCCATACCACTGGTATATTCTTCTTTTTCAAAAAGGAAAACAGCATCTCCACATTCAAATAAAAGCCATGAATATTATGGAGATGAATCAAATCAGGACCTATCTGGTCCACCCATTCCAGAAATGCTTTTGTTTTTTCTTCCGAACCAAAACCGCTTTCTCCCCGGAAAAAGTTTTTTAACACATGCTGATAAAAGTCCACAGGGTTTCCTATTTTATAAGAAACCGTCTTCTCAGCAGGTTTTCCCCTTCCAAATGCTATATAAGGAGCATGTCCTGCTTTTTCGCATACCCGGTATAAATCCACTGCAATCCGTCCAACGCTGCCTGTGCCGCTGACCGTATTTATTTGAAGAATCCTCATAATATATTTCCTTTAAACATTCTTAATATTTCTTAAACCAAATTGCTTTTTATTTACATGCTTTGTAATTTTGTATATAATATTTTTAGTCTGCAAAGACAATAAGCTTTCAGGAGACCAATTATGATAATAATACAACCTATTGGTGGTTTATGCAATAGAATGAGAGCCATAAATTCCGCTTATATGCTGGCAAAGGAACGGGGAGACAGCCTTACTGTTATCTGGTTCAACAATCCGGAACTAAACTGTCCTTTTGAGGAGCTTTTCCTTCCCAGCACGGAGCTTCGGGTAATCAATATTTACTCCAAATGGAATTTGAAAAAGCTCTGGTATCAGTTCTGTTTTTCCTTTATCTCCAATGAGTCCATTAAGGCTCATAAAGGAGATGGGTTATTGGAAGAAGCTTACCGGAAGAAACTTCCTAAAAACATTTACATTGCCACCGAGGAGCATTTTTATCCCTGCCATGAATATGGCTTATTTATTCCTACAAAAGCTTTACAGGCTCAAATCAATAAGCTGACCCATTCCTTTGGCTCCCACCCGGTAGGCGTCCATATCCGCCGCACCGATAATAAACCTGCCATAGACGGCAGCTCTACCAATGCTTTCGTACAGGCCATGAAAAAGGAATTGGAAGCCTTTCCAGACACGATGTTTTATCTGGCAACAGATGATTTATCTGAAGAGGAACAGCTCCGGGAGATTTTTCCAGACTGTATTATTTCCAATGAATGCAGAGATTTGTCAAGAAACAGCATTTCCGGTATCAAGGATGCGTTGGTGGATTTATGGTGCTTATCAGAAACCACTCTGATCATTGGAAGCTTTTTCAGCTCCTTTACTGACATTGCAGCAGACTTAAAAGGCATCCCAAAAATAATTGCAGGTGCCAAAGAAACGTGATATACTTTACGAAGCATTAACTAACAGCCTGTTTTTCAGGCTGAATATGAGGAAGGAAATTTACAATGAAGAGACTAAGTGTATTAGCATTGACTGTGCTTGCTTCATCGCTTCTTCTTTTTGGTTGTGGAAAAGAAGAGCCCACCCAGGAAGCGCCAGAAACAGCACAGGAACCGACACAGGAAACAGCAGATGATCTTGCTATGGAATCAGAAACAGAAGAACCCGGCTTTGTGGATGACGAAGAAATCCCCGCCGGCATGGTACGCAGCCAGCTTACCAACGAATTCATAGATAAATCCCTGGCTCAAAAACGTCCGATAGCCGTTATGATCAATAATATTATTGACGCAATACCTCACTCCGGCATTTCACAGGCAGGTGTCATTTATGAATGTGTAGTGGAAGGCAGCATTACCCGTTTACTTGCGGTATTTGAAGACTGGGAAAACATTGAAAAAATCGGACCTGTCAGAAGCTGTCGCGACTATTTTGTATACTGGGCATATGAATGGGATGCTATTTATTGCCACTTTGGAGGTCCAAAGCTTTATGTAGATTCGGTATTGAAACGGGAGGACACGGATAACCTGGATGGCACTTCTTTAGACGGTACCGCATTTTTCCGTTCTTCGGATCGTGTTATACCACATAATGCTTACACGGGCGGTTCCTATGTTTTAAAGGGCGTGGAAAAAAAGGGATATTCCCTGACTCATACATCCAACTATCGGGAAGGCCATTTCTATTTTACCAACAATCTCCACCCAAATGACTTATCTCAATATAGCAGCGCAATCAACGCAGCATATATGGAACCTGGTTATTTAGTAAACAAGCCATGGTTTGAATACAATGCGGAAGACGGCTTATATTACAGATACCAATATGGAAAAGCACATACGGATATGGAAAACGGCCAACAGCTTGCTTTTAAGAATGTTATTTTCCAGAATACTTATTATGAAACAAGAGACGACCATGGTTATCTGGCATTTCAGGATCATGACGATACCCGGGATGGATATTACTTTACCAATGGTAAGGCAATTCACATCCGCTGGAAAAAATCCAGTGATTTCAGCCCTACTAGATACTATGATGATGATTTGAATGAAATTATGTTGAACCCGGGCAAGACCTTTATTTGTATCATTCAGGATCAAAAATCGGATGCAATTGTGGTAAAAGATGCAGATGGCAACGTTACCTTAGGCGGTGAAAGCAGTTCTTCTGATGAAGAAATTGATATGACTGCGGAAGAATAATAAATTATGCAAGAACAAAGAGCTGTGCACCAAGCAATTAGTGCACAGCCTTTTTTTGTTTGCATTTTCGATTCACACTTTTTCAAGGAAAATCTCATTCTTTCCCATTTCCAAACTGCAGAATCAATACTACGATACCACACAGCACCCCTCCTATGGGAAATACGACCCAGGAGATTGCCCATAGGCGAAACACAAATCCCAGCACCATAAAGAGAATGGTAGCAATCAGCATGATGCATCCACACCATACAGTCGTTTTCTCAGCTGTCCATTTCCTGCCCGGATTTTCTTCTTTATTGTATGCTTCAATATCGTATTTTTCTTTTCCCAGTCCGGTATAGGTAAGCACTCCTACTCCAATTGCTACAAGGAAAAGGAAAATGCCATCATAAAAGTCTTCTAAAAGCCCTCTAAAGGGTAATATCCTACAGAAGTATTCCCCATTCATTCCAATTAAAAGGCCAATTAAAATAATCCCAATTCCCGTTGCAAACCTTACGGGACATTTTTCATCAAAAGTTTCCTTTTCCTCTTTTGTATAAAAATCCTGGACAATAGGGTATTTTTTCTTATAATTATCATGTTGGACTCCCTGTACCACTAACATCAGAATCCCTACAATCATACCTGCCATACATACAATATCCGCTATCTCTTCTGGCAGGCCTATCCCCGAAAGCAGTTCCACAAAAGCAACTGAGCTTATCAAAACAGCAACCCCTATACTAATCCATTTTCTCCGCTTTTCCATATGCTCTCTATGCTTCTGATTATCCTCTACCGACAGCTTTTCGGCATTTTGCCTCATCAGAACATCCATGCTGCAGGAAAAAATCTGACACAATTGCAAAAGCTTTTCCGTTTCCGGATAAGCAGTGCCAGATTCCCATTTTGAAATAGTCTGTCTGGACACCTGCAGCCGTTCTGCAAGCTGTTCCTGTGTCATTTCTTCTCTTTTCCTATAGTATTGTAGATTTTCCGAAAGTGTACTTATCGCTTCACTCATAGTGCCACATCCTTTTCTAATCATTTTTCTTATTGCCTTCTGCGCTTTTGGCTTATACACATTATAGAAAACTTCCATGTAAAACGCTATAAACTTTCTGTTGCTTTTAAAGAAAATGATGTAAATTTTCGGTTGCATTCCCATAAATACGGGGTTTTTAAAAAATTGGTAACTATACAGTCGTTTTATTCTGCTTCATTCATAATTTCCAGTTTTTGCACAAAATACCCGTTTTCCTTTCCTGTCATTTTATAAACATTATCATATTTGGATAAAATAGTTTTTACATTAGAGAGTCCGATCCCACGATTTTTACCTTTTGTAGAATAGCCCTCTTGTTCCATTTTACTGATGGGAACCTTATAATCCTGAAAGCTGTTCATCAAAATAATCGCTACATGCTTTTCCTCCTTAACCATGTTAAACTTAATTTCTTTTTCTTCCGTTTCCAATGCAGCCTCAATTGCATTATCCAAAAAAATTCCCATAATGCGACTTATATCGATTGTCTTCATTGCGATATGGTCTATTTCTTCTATAATATCAATAAAGACATCCAATCCGTTTTCATTTGCATAAATCAATTTGGATGAAATCAATCCTTTCAAAGCGCTATCCTTAATATTTTTCAACAAGTTAAGCCTATAGTCATCACGGCTTATTTTCTCACTTGCCGACAGGATATTTTCATGGAAATACTCTTCCAATCCCTCATAATCTTTCGACTCCATATATCCTGACATAGACGTGAGAATGTTCACATAATCATGTTTAAACGCACGCAAGTTCGTATACATTTCCTCTATTTGTCTTGAATATTCTATTAGGTTATTATATTGCTGATGTTCTTGCTCCATGTTTTCCTTATCATGAAATACTTTTAATACAATTACCGTTATGATAATCAGCAGAATCGTATATACACATAAAATTATCAGATTTGTCGCTTCCACTTCATCAGGAAAATTGTTTATACGGGTCGCTCCTATATTTACCAGAAATACTATTGTACAAAGTAATATATTTCCCGAAATCAAAATAATACTTGCTTTTTTGTAACGATTATCCAATAATTTCTTTGTCCATCGTATTCCAATGTTTAGCAGACAGGATACAAGCAGTACCATCAATGTTGTCATGGAATACGAATACCAGACATAAGGATATTCAAAAACCTGCTCTGTTGAAATATTCATACATTTTTCCAATAATAAATTTATGCCATTGCTAACCAATGCAATCTCAATATATACTAATGGAATATATAACAGCTCAAATTTTGTACATCGAATTCCTTTATATAATACGACTGCCATAGCCAGCAAATCTGCTACTAGCAGAAACTCTGATGATGAGTCTGTAAGCAGAACAGATATCATCATAATCATGCTGCATGCCAATAGGCATACCGCTCTGCGGGTCCTCCCCACCTTTTTTGAAATCAGGCATTGAAAAGCTATGGGCATCCAAAGGGAAGTAACAAACAATTCTATCATTGAATTCTCCTTTTATCTATTGTACTTTTTATAATTTATTTTTATCATATCAAAAAAACTCATAAATGTCATCTTTATTTACGTTTACGAGCTTTTTTATTCATTTGGGTATACTTTTTATGCCTAACTTAAAATCATGGTAAAATCAGTATTAGAAATAAACAAATAGGAGGTATTGCAATGGATATGAAAGTAAAGACTAAGGAAATCATTAAAGATTTATGTATGAAGGCAGGAAGTTCACATATAAACAGCCTTTCCGCTTTTTTCTTTCATGAAGTTCCCGTTCCAAAGGAATTGCTTCATTTAAAAAAAGACGCTGATCATTAGCCAAAATCAATACTCTTCAAATATTATAAAGAAGCAATCAATATCCTCTTGCATATGTCAGGAGGATATTTTTTAGCCAGCTTTCCTTCAAAATGATTTCCTTGAGTCATCTCTTTTTCCCAAAAGTGATACAATTTCGATTGCGGTAATTATGAAAATCATATTGATATATGTCCAATTTTGCCCATATAAAAACCAAAGTGTCCCTATTATATAGATGTAGACTATAACACTCTTCCTGACCCATTTCTGAATCCCCCTTAGAGAATTATTTTTAAAATAAGGACTAACTATAAATAAAGTGATGCATTCTATGCTGAAAATAATAAAAAAATATTCCATTGGTAATATAAAAAAACTCCCAATAACAGATGGTAAAACAATAGCCATAACACTTGTTATAAAGCAAATAAAATTACTTTTAAAATGTATTCCCCCTGCTATATTTCTCATGAGCAACAAAAAAAACGTGGCAAACACTACCTCTTTTAGTTTACCTACCAGTAATCCAATTCCCCATGCTGTAATAAGTTTGTAAAATTCATTTAAAAAAACTTCTATTCCATATATAAATAATAACGTGTTTTCTTTCGATTCATTTTGTTTTGTTTCTAAATGACCAGCAATCCAAACAGCAATCTTATGTTGTAGATTCATGATTTTTACCTTCCTCCTTATTGTATGATACTTGACACTTGTTTGTGTTTTAGCTAAAATATTCTTATTTAAACTAGGGGGATTTCATGTATGTTATATATTTTTCTTTGTGAAGATAGCAAAAAACAAAGAGAGTTTATTGAAGTTATTATTAATAAAATAATTTTATTTGAAGACTTCGAGCTTTGTCTGGCCTGCTCCACAGATAATCCACACACAATTTTAGAGCAGATGGATGATGTCTCCGACTCCGGGATCTATTTTTTGGATATAGACTTGCATTCTGATATGAACGGACTATTATTGGCACAAAAAATCCGCCAGAAAGATCCCAGAGGATTTATCGTATTTATAACTACGCATTCGGAAATGTCTTATATGACATTTACCTATAAAGTAGAAGCTTTAGATTTTATTATCAAAGATAAGCCAAATGAGTTACATGCCAGAATACACCAATGTATTCTGGATGCTTATTATAAATATAAATCTCCACAAAATAGCATTCACAAAAATTTTACGTGTTTTTCCGGTGAAAAGGAATATTGTGTTCCTTTGGAAAATATTCTTTTTTTCGAGACCTCATTAAATGCACATAAAATTTTATTACATGAATATGACAAAACCATAGAATTCACTGGAAAATTAACGGAAATAGAAAAAAAGCTTCCAGATGAATTCCATCGCATCCACCGCTCTTTTTTGGTGAATAAAAAGCATATAAAAGAAATAGATTTGAAAAACCGTTTAGTGACAATGAGCAATGGCGAAGTCTGCATCGCTTCTTTAAACAGCTTAAGGAGATTAAAACAGAAATAAATTGCAATTATTTCTTCAATCCCCTTCCTAAACGGACGGACACGGGACATTCCATGCCACCCTTAAACTTAATAACATTGTTAGCTTCATCTACTGTTTCAATATTATTTTTATTTACGATATAGGAACGATGGCATCGATAAAAACACGAAGCCAATTCTTTTTCCAAATCCTTCATTTTTCCTACAAATTCTATTACTGCTGTTTTTGTATGTAAGATAAGCTTATGGGGAGTTGTTGACATTTCAAAAAAGAGGATATCATCGATCATGACAGACTGTACTTTACTGCCAACCTTAACAGAAAATGTTTTTGCCATATTTTCCATTTCTTTTTGAGTATCCAGTTTATATGCCTGTAGCAGACATTGAAAAATCCTGTTTTTCATTTCATGGTAATCATCTTTGATGATATAATCCATAGCCTCTACTTTATAAGTAAATGTCATATATGACATTTCCGAATGGGATGTAATAAAGATAATATAGCATCTTGGCTGATACTTACGTATTTGTTTTGCAAGCTCTAAACCATTTATTTTATGCTTCAAATCAATATCTAGAAAAAATACCCCATTTTCTTTTTTCATTTGCACATACTCTAATACAGTCATAGGATTATCCGTTACCATTTCCAGATTCATATCTAATTCTTCCATATCAATTGCATTTATTACCAACTGCTGTATTATTTCCCTCTGCTTTTCGTTATCTTCACATATATAAATATTTAACATGACAAATCCCCTTACGTCATTTTTCAAAAAACAATTCTATGGCAGCTTTTGTATCTGCTATATTATTAAAAACATAATCATATATTGCATTATACCCTCTCTCAATTTCTTCTTGATCTTCGGGTTCATACTTCAAATCATTCTTTTCTTTTAATCCTTCATATTTTATCATATTTTTACAAAATTGAATATTATCATTGCTCAGACAGTTCAGATTATCAAGTATAGGTTGGTCTTGCATGGCGATCATATCCAGATCAGAAATAAGGTTTCCTCCCAAAGAAGCTATAAGAGCCATAAGGCTTCCAATTCTATAATAATAGTCCCTTCTTTCTTCTATATTTCTATACTTTTGGTAATATACCATTTCCAAGAAACTACAATCCGGATATTCTAAAAGCTTTCTGCAGTACAATTTCTTATCCTTCATAACGCTTTGATTCATCCACGCAAAATATTTATTCATGCCTCGTTCCAGACTTAACTTTTCTTTTTGGTATATTACTTTCTTATCATCCTCAAATACTATAAGAGTCCTGTTTTCATCTCTGTCAGACCACATCTTCACCAACTCTCTGACTTGATTTTCTTCCTCTGCTAAACAATCAAAGAATACGAAGAACAACGCCTTCTTATGCTTATTCACTTGATTTAAGATAAGTTCCTGTTCCTTCATTATCATTTTCAACTTATTTCCATGATTATGGAATCAAGCATAGCCCTTTCTTTCAAATTTATATTAATTTTTCAAAGCTAATAACATTTTGCTACTCCAATAATAGTGCTTATGTCAATTGGTCCATAATTCCTGCTGTCAATGCTATCATTAACATTGTCACCCATAACAAAAAATTGATTTTTTTCTAACAACACCTCATAATTTTGATTTGCATCACATGAATACATGGATAATTCTATATTATTTCTATATACCTTTCCATTTTCCAGCTTAATCGTGTCTCCAGCTGTCCCCACGATCCGCTTTACACATATGCCATATTGATTCGTACGAAATGTTATGATATCCTCCTTTTCAAATGACTCCTCCTTCTTATCCACTAATATAATCTGTTTATTTTTTAAGGTTGGCGCCATGGAGTATCCAGACACTATCGTTATCTGAAAAAAGTTAATAAATATACAAAACAATAACATCAACAAACTTGAAGCTATAATTGAACGGATAAATGTGCGCATTTTGCAACCTCCTTATCATGTGTGACTACGACAATTGTCTTTCCCTTTTTATTCAATTCTTCCAAAATATTTAAAACATAATCCCGGTTTTTAGAATCCAAACTACCGGTCGGCTCATCTGCAAGAATAATTTGTGGATTTTTCAAAATAATTTTAGCTAATGCGACTCTTTGCTGTTCTCCTCCACTTAGAGTAAAGATTTTCCTTTTTTCAAATCCCGATAATCCAACCTGTTTCAAGGCAGCTGCAATATTTCTATTTCTTTCTCCTGCTGTTTCCCTTTTATATTTCAAAACCAGTTTCAGGTTTTCTTCCACCGTATCAGTATCTATCAGTCCATAATTCTGAAATAAGTAAGAAATTTTTTTTCTCCTCATATTTCTTGTAGCTCTAGATATAAACTTTGGATTCTTTTTTCCACAAATAATCACATTTCCACTGTCCGGTGCTTCTAACATTCCTAGAATATTCAACAATGTGGTTTTTCCTCTTCCACTTTCCCCCATGATCGATACATAATCTCCTTGCTGGATTTCTATGGAAAATCCTTCAAATATTGTTTTTTCTCCAAATTTTTTACTAATGTTTTCTAATTTCATCACTGACATATTACTCTTCTCCTTTTACAATTTGATATACATTTCTTTTTGTGATTTTGTTGCATAACGTTAACGTTACAGCTATATCAAGGATGAACATTACAACTACTATATAATAATTCATTCCAACCATTATAATCTTTCCTGCAGCAAATATTCCAAGTACACTTATTCCATAAATCAGTACCTTAAATACAATATGCCCTTTTATACATTCTACTATAGAATATCCTTCAATTAACTTACTTACAATTTTCTTCCTATAATTTTCACAAAATAGTATAGAAGAAAAAACAATCAGGAATACAATACCTATTGACAAAAAAATAGTTTGAAAGCCATACAGTTTTAGCATTGATTTCTGCTGCTCTAATTCAACTGTATAATTAGATGATATATATGGTGTCTGGGGTGTAACAATTATGATTCCTGTTTCTTTTAAAACCGGCTTCAATTCTTCATAAGGATTGTCTAAGGTAGTTTTCAAAAAGTAACTGTCCGATGAGCAATAACTCAACATGAAATTCCCTGTAAGATTTTCTTCTTTTACAACAATTATAACCGGTGAGTCAATTTCCCCATAAGTTCCATTACCAATTGCGGCATTATAAGAATATACTTTCGTATTCTTTATATCATACTCAATAAAATTTGCTGTTGCACCATATCCATTTTGTATATACTCCGCATATTTTTCCTTCTTATTTAGCTTGGAAACTGGTATGAGCACATCTACTATATTTTCTTCCATTTTATCCGATAAACTAATTTTCTCTCCATCACTGTTAAAAACAGGGTTAAGCTCTAAATAATTTTCATTTACAGTAATCCAGTCCTGATCATACTCCTCACACATAGTCTTTCCTGATATTAAATCATATTTATAATTTCCTGAATAAATCAACACGCCTTGAAATTTATCAACCGTCCTTCTGTAAAATTCCATATAATTATCCTCTAATCCATCCGAAGAAGCGCTATTTTCATATATTGGAACCGTCACATACCCCTCCACCTTTTCTGCCATAAAACAAGCGGTTTTGTATGTATCGTAACATAATTTTACATTTCTTATGGCAATTGTCATAAAAAATACAATAAATATAATAAATGCCACCATTACAAGCATGGATAAAACATACATACCTTTTCTTGGAACTTTTCCCTTTATGTATGCTATTTTATTTTGTGAACATATGACAATCCATGAGAATATCATCCCAATGAAAATCACTATTCCTCCAAGCAGGATGTAATTGACCTGATACCCAAAAAATTCCATTAGTGCATGGTTATAATGATAACATACAGTTCCAATTGTAATGAATTCTAAAACCAGAGCAATCAGAACATATCCCAATGCCTGCTTTGAGAACTCTTCTTTTAAAATATCAAACGTGGTATAGCCCTCCATTTTTCTTAACATTGTCTTTTTCCCGATTGATAAAGCATAAAAAATCATGCTCATGAATATAAGAAGAATCGGAATTGCGGTAAAAATAGGAACTGATATTTTGCCCGAAATATCTACTGCCGTATCTATGGAAACCTGATAACCCAGTTCTTGTATTGCATTTACAGTCCTGTCACATTGCCCCTTATCCACATAAAAAATTCCTGTTGTCAAATCATATTTCTCTGCTTCTTTAAAATTATAATATGTCACATTTGAAAGTATCACAGCTGCTTCTTGATCAATAAAATCATTTGTATTTTGGGTACTGTAATAATTATATGTCAAATCATTTCCCTCTACTTCCACATACCTGTACATAATATCCAGCTTTTTCTCTTTTAATGCTTCCTCCAGATTTTCTAGAAATTCTGCATTTGTTTGCGTTTCCTCCTTTGTAATCGCAATTTTCTGCTTTTCCTGTAATACGTTTTCCAGAACGTCATAAGAAAAATTAATATAGCTTAATATAAGCAAAACCAAACATAATATGGTATAACTTAATGTTGTTAATTTTTTCATCGTTTTCCCTCCTTGCTTTGATTACATAAAAAGTATATCATCCAATAACGGAAAATTTGATTTAAGTCTTGAAATCCTGTTTTTTTGTTATAAGTGTATCTACCAGCAACGAAAAACTGCCAGCAGATACTATCTACTGACAGTTTTGATTTTTATTTTCTTTTTATTCTTCTTTATTACTCGTTGTCCCAATATACGTATGTAGTCCCGACTCCATAAGCAGTTGCAATTGCTGTTTCACCAGCAACTTTGCTATCTTTTACCACCTTTCCTGTTCCTACTCTTGCACTGGCGGAATGATTGTTCTTTGCATGATAATAGGATGATTTTGCGTATACTCCAGGAACTGTACTCCATGTCCATTCTCCACCACCTACGCTTTCGTGACCCGAAGCTGCTGATGCTGTCTGAACTGCTGCCGGTGCTGCTGTTACACCCGTTACCCCGATTCCTCCTAATACCATTGCTCCTGTTAATGCCATTGTGATTACTTTTTTACTTACCTTTTTCATTTCTCTTCTTCTCCTTTCTCTTATTGTTTGCATTTTCTTGGGACACCTATATCATAACATTTTATTTTAAAAACCTATTTCCTTTTCCTCAAATGCTTTATTTTAGCAATTTTTGGATATTAGGGTAAAAAAAAATTACACTCTTTTACTCCTGAATGTAATCTTAACGTATAAATCTTCATATCTAAAAGAAAAATAGAAATTTCAATAATTGTATCCCTATCACACATATTCCATATTGAAGAATGAATTCGTTAAAATGTTAAGGGAAAATTTGCTGTCCAAACCTTGTATGCATCTACACATCAGTATCATATATAGCTTTGCAGCAATATATGATGAAAGAACGAGTGCAATGGCTAGAAGATCAGACTAAATTGTAAAAAAGGAGAGCCCCCGAATTTCGGAGACCCCCGTTATGAAAAGAGAAATGAAAACCAGCATATTTATGATATTCTAAACTTATGAATTTCTTCTCTCAAAGACTGTGATACTTCTTTCAAATCATTGGTATAGCCTGACATCTTTTCCACCTGATCCTTCTGACCGCTGATACCTTCAGCCATTTCCAGGGTTGATGCAGAATTTTCCTCTATGACTGCCGAAATGCCTTCCACTGCTTCCAGTGTGATATTCTTGGCACCTGCAATTGCCTGTGTCTGAGTTATAATACCGGATAATTCCTGATTCAAACGCTCTACACAGCCATCAATATTATAAAATGCATCTACCGCACGTTTTACTGCCAGCTCTTGGGATTTTAAAATCTCATCTGTGTTATCACCATGCTCTAATGTTTTCTGGCTCTGCTGCTGCACTTCATCCACAATGCCACGAATCTTCTCAGCAGCCTGTGCAGATTGGTCTGCCAGGGTCTTTACCTCTGTTGCCACTACTGCAAAGCCTTTTCCGGCTTCTCCTGCCCTTGCTGCTTCAATGCTGGCATTTAAGGAAAGTAGATTCGTTTGGTCGGCAATTTCCGCAATGACTCCTACAATATGGGTAATATTGGAAATCCTTTCCTCCAGTGTACGGATATCTTCCATAATTTCTTTTAGGTTATTGGTAGTATCCTCTGAGGAAGTGTTTAGTTCCTCCATGACTTTGATTCCATTGCCTACAACTACTCTGGTTTCTTCTGAAATACTGTCGATTTCCTTGGTATTTTCCACCACTCTTACAATCTTATCGGATAAATCGTCCATTCCAACCATGCAATTTTGTGCACTATCCTCCTGCTGCCTTGCGCCGGATTGAATCTGAACAATCGCATCGCTTAAAACCTCTGCGGTTTCATGTACATTTCCTCTGGCATCACTTACTTTTTCTACTGCACCGTCTACCTGTTCCATGCCTGCGGATACTTTTCCAATCAGCACCTTCATATCGGCAATCATGTCATTGATGCTGTTGCTCAAAACTGCAAATTCATCATGCCTCTTTGTAAAAACCTGAACGGTAAGATCGCCTTTGGCTGCCTTTCCCACTTCCTTAATAATCTTTCTAATGGTATTGCTCATACCTGCAGCCATCCATGTTCCGATTACGCATACAATAATGGTTACCAGTATTACAAGGCCTATCGTGCCAATTTTAATTTCATTTGCCTGGGCCATCATAGTAGCCTCAGGAATCATACCAATCAGGCAGTTTCCCAAATCTCCTATGTATTCGTAACACAGCCAGTATTTCTTTCCGTTCTTGCTGGTTGCAAAAGAACCGCTTTTTTCCAGTCCCTGCTGTATTTTTACATATGCCTTTGAATTGGTAATGATATGCTGCTCTTTATTTTCTGGATAATTTTCCGTTTTCGCAATCTCATTACTATCCTGACCTGCCAGAATCACCATACTATTTTCGCCAAGATTTACTTCATCCAAAAGCTGTTCTATTACACTGTTGCGCACCTCCAGGATGATAAAACCTACATCCTGACCTGTCAGAATATTTTCCACCCTTCGTATCAGGGTCATCCTTCTATTTCCGTAAGGACTTTCCGCCTCTCCTTTATATTTCTCTAAAAATTCACTCTCTCCCAGCCAGACCTTTCGATTTCTGGAAGTTACCTGCACATAATCTTCCGTTGTCTGAAACACGGAATAGGCATCTTCCCCAAAAACCACATCCGGATTTGTACTAATATGCTCATTCCCTTCTATCGCAACAAAATACCCGCTTTCCACATAGGCATCCGTTCCAAGCATAGAAGTCAATTTCGCATCAATGGACGAATAATCCACCCCTTCATCCGGCATTCCGCTGAAGTAATTTATCAAATCCGTGTCCACGGAAATATCATATGCTGTCGTTTCCACATCCAACATCAAAACCTCAAGGTAATCCGCAGATTTACTTAAAATCTGTATGCTGGAGCTTTGATACAAACTTCGCAGCGCACTTACTGTCTGGCTATAAGATAATACCCCCAACAAAATCAATGCTGTAACCGGTATGAGAAAGGTAATGAGAAGCTTAGTACGTATTCCAATTTGCAAGGATATTTTCTTTCGTTCCTTCTTTGTACCTTTGGCGCTATTGGATTTTTTGGCCTTTTTAACTCGATTAGCTCTCATTAACCCTTCCTCCTTTTTCTTTTGTCCATTCTGATCTTCAGAATTATTTGGACTTAGAACGTGTTCTTACATCAAAGGCAACTGCTATAATGAAGATAATACCCTTTACAATATACTGATAAGAAACATCCACTCCCATCAGATTCATGCCGTTTGTCAAGGACATGATTACCAGTGCTCCGATAATGGTATTGGTTACCTTACCGATACCACCACTTACTGCGGTACCGCCGATATAAGAAGATGCAATGGCATCCATTTCAAATGCAAGACCTGCAGTAGGTGTTGCAGATTGAAGTCTTGAAGTATAAAGAATACCTGATAATGCTGCCAGCACACTCATGGAACAAAATGCAAAAAGTGTAACTTTTTTTACATTGATACCAGATAGCTCCGCTGCCTGATCGTTACCACCGATACCATAAATATAACGTCCCAATCTTGTTTTATTGAGCATGAAATTATACAGAATCAGCACAACTCCAACGATAACTGCGGCCCATGGAATGCCGCTATACTTTGCAAGCACCCATATGATTGCCATAATGATAACAGATATAAACACAAGTGTAAAGATAAATACCGGAGTAGAAGTTACCTGAAAATTATATTTTATCTTATTTCTTCTGGCTTTTACCTGAGAAAAGATTATCAGGGCAACTGCAATGATACCAATTAGAAGGGTTAATACATGCACTCCCAGATTCAGTCCCGGAATATCCGGTATAAATCCATTGGACAATGCATTAAAACCCTTATTTGGAACAATAATGGTTCCTGTCTTCTGTAATGACAGGCTCAGAAGTCCTCTGAAAATAAACATCCCGGCCAAAGTAGTAACAAATGCAGGAACTCCTACCCTTGTTACCAAAAGTCCCTGATAAAGCCCTATTATCAGACCGATGAAAAGAACGATAATAATCGCCAGCCACTCGTTTACTCCATATTGCGTCATTAAAATAGCTGCTATGGCTCCACAGAAACCTGCCACATATCCAACGGACAAATCGATATGCTTTAAAATAAGAATCAATGTCATACCAATAGCCAGTACCGCAACATAACCTGCCTGATTAATCAGGTTGGAAATATTCCTTGCCTGAATAAAACCGCCGTTTGTTTTCCATGTAAAGAATGCCATAATGATGATTAAGGCAATATACATCATATAATCTCTAATATTTTCTTTTACTAAAGTTACAATCTCTTGTCCAAGACCCACTTTCTTTGTCCCGGATGAACTCTGTGCCTGTTTTTTATTATCCATATCCGAAACCTCCTATCTTGATTTAATAGCCATTGCCATGACTTTTTGTTCATTTGCCTCTTCTGCTGCCAATTCACCGGTTATGGTCCCTTCGGACATAACATACAGCCTGTCGCTCATGCCAAGTACCTCCGGCAGTTCCGATGAGATCATAATAATACTCATGCCCTGCTCCACCAGCTTGTTCATCAATGTATATATTTCAAACTTGGCGCCAACATCAATTCCTCTGGTGGGTTCATCCAGAATCAGTACCTTTGGCTTTACAAACAGCCATTTTGCCAGCTGGACCTTTTGCTGGTTGCCACCGCTTAAATTCCCCACCTTCTGCATAATGGAGGGAGCTTTTATATTGATGGATTTCTTGTACTCATTGGCTACATTGATTTCTTCATTTTCATTGATAGCAAGCCCTTCTGTAAGCTTTTCCAAATTGGCAATGGTAGTATTGTACTTAATGTCCTGAATCAGTATCAGCCCATTTCCCTTTCTGTCTTCCGTTACATAGGCTACACCGGAGTCAATGGCAGATTTCGGATTTTTAAAATGCTTCTGCTCTCCGTCTACAAAGATTTCACCGCTGGTTATCTTATATCCAGGAGAATTTCCAAAAATACTAAGCGCCAGCTCCGTCCGTCCTGCTCCCATCAGACCCTGGATACCAACAATCTCACCTTTTCGCACATTGATGTTTACATTGTGCAGAATCTCCCGCTGCTTTATCGGATCTTCCACGGTCCAATTCTTTATCTCTAAACAAATATCCCCGATTTCTTTCTTTTCCCTCTGGGGATAAATGTTGTCAATTTCCCTTCCAACCATATGTTTGATGATTTCCGCTTCTGTTACCGGATGCTCTGCCGTATCCATGGAACAAATGGTAGAACCGTCACGTAATACGGTAATAGTATCCGCTATGGCAATAATTTCTTTTAGTTTATGGGAAATCATAATGCAGGTTACACCCTGCTCCTTTAGTTCTTTAATGAGCTTCAGCAGATTTTCACTGTCATCTTCATTTAATGCCGCCGTAGGCTCATCCAATATCAATAATTTTACATCCTTACTCAGTGCTTTTGCAATTTCCACAAGCTGCTGATTGCCCACACCAAGATTCTTTACCTTTGTGGAAGGGTCCACATGAAGACGAACCTTTTGTAACATCTGGGTTGCCTTTACAATGGTCTCATTCCAGTCCACGGTATGCCCCTTCATAATCTCATGTCCAAAATAAATATTCTCATAAATACTTAATTCGGGAACCAGCGCCAGCTCCTGATAAATAATAGCAATTCCTTTTGCTTCACTATCCGCAATTGATTTAAATTGTTGTATCTCACCGTTATATACAATATCGCCTGTATATGTACCGTAATGGTGAAGGCCGGATAGAACTTTCATAAGTGTGGATTTTCCGGCACCGTTTTCTCCTACCAGACAATGTATCTCTCCACGCTTTACTTTAAAGTTAACATCACTTAAGGCCTTAACCCCCGGAAATACTTTTGTGATATCTCGCATTTCAAGTATATAATCATTCATTTACCGGGCCTCCTTAATTTAGAAGGTCGGCTTTAGCAACCAAAGCTTCTAAAGCCGACCTCACTTTCCTTATTTGCTGCAACGCTTTACATTCGCTTATTCTAATCCTGTAAATTCAGAAGCATCATAATATTCGGAATCGATTAAAGCTTCTTTTACATTATCCTGTGTTACAACAACGATGTCTGTCTGCTTTGCAGGAACATCTTTTACTTCATTATTGTAAGTTGTGTCTGTTGCCGGTGTCTCACCGTTCAATACCGCTACTGCCATTGCTACAGAGTCTGCTGCCAAAGTACGTGTATCTTTGAATATGGTCATAGACTGCTTGCCATCAATTACATACTGTACAGAAGCCGTCTCAGCATCCTGACCTGTAATCTTAAAGCTTGTAACATCTTTGTCTGTTGCAAATACATCAGCGATAGAACGTGCTGTACCATCGTTAGGACCTAATACAAGAACATCACCCTTCATATCAGCGCCTGCTGCTGTTAAATGAGCTTCTGCTTTTGATTTTGCCACATTGAAATCCCAGTCTGTTGTAACCTGACCGATGATCTTTCCGATTTCTTCACGTGAAAGCTCTGCACTATCTTTTAAAGCTTCTGCTTCTGAAGAGTTCGCAATTACAAATGTGCCATCTGCAATCTTTGGCTGAAGAACGCTCCATGCGCCTTCAAAGAAGATAAACGCGTTGTTGTCTGTTGCTGCACCTGCATATAAGTAAAGTGGAATTCCGGTTCCGTCCGGTGCGTTATCGATTAGATACTGTCCCTGTGCAACACCGACTGAAAAACTGTCAAATGTTACATAATAATCAACTGCTTCTGTTCCTGTGATCAGACGGTCATAGGCGATTACAGTAATGCCTGCATCCTTTGCTGCTTCCACTGCAGCTGCCGCTGCTGAAGCGTCCTGTGCACAAATGATCAGAACATCGATTCCCTGTGAAATAAGAGTCTCTACGTTTGTCTTTTCAGTTGCAGAAGAACCTTGGCTGAATAATACCTGATTGGTAAATCCTGCGTCTCCTAAGATTGCTTCGAACTGTGCCTGATCCTGTAACCATCTTGGCTCATCCTTTGTAGGAAGTACTATACCAACCTGTACATCACCAGATGCTGCTCCGCCTTCATCGCCAGCCGCTGCATCATCCGCCGTCGCATCATCTGCTGTTGCATCGTCTGCCGCTACATCATCTGCTGTTGTATCATCAGTGGTGGTGGTTGTGTCGCTGCCGCATCCGGTAAGCATCGTTGCTACCATTGCTACAGCGAGAAGCATGCTTAATAATTTTTTCTTCATTAAAGATTCCTCCCTTTAAATTGATTTGCAGCTTACTGCTACAAGAAAACTATACCACATAAAAGCCCTTATTTATTTGTGAAATTCAGCAAATTTTTATTGTCCTGCAGTCTGCTTCAAAAAAAGAATAGCATTTTTTTGCCCTGCATATGCATATATCGCAATAAAATCCTGCTATTTCATCAGCATTTCCGGTCGATTCAAATATACGTCTTCCGCTAAATGAAAGCCGCTTTTTATAATCGTCTCATCCATATTTTCAGCCGTAACTGCTATGGGTTCCAATTTAATATAGGGAATCCGGTATATTCCATCGTCAATATAATCCGTTGTCTGAACCGGCTTTCCCTGTGCCAGCTCCACCGCCGCCTCGGCCGCCTGAACCGCCAGCTTCTCCACCGGTTTATATACGGTCATGTACTGGGTTCCTTCCACGATTCTCTGGCATGCATCCAGATCTGCATCCTGTGCCACTACACAAATGTCTCCTGCCATGCGCTTTTCCGCAAGAACACGGATAACCTGTCCTGCCAGATTATCATTGCCACACATAACCGCCTGTATCTCATGGAGTCCATCCCCATACTGTTCTATATATTCAGCCCCATATTCAGCACGCCATTCATCCGCATAATAGATATCCGCCACCTCTATTCCATTTTGTTTCAGCTCTTTTCGAAAGCCCCGTTCCACAAAGGATACATTATTGTCACTGTTAGGCCCGCAGATCATAAGAATCTTATCTCCTCTTTCCAGCTTACTGCAGACGGCTTCTCCCATGAGCTGTCCTACTGTCTCATTATCAAATGATACATATAAATCCGTTCCTGCGCCAATAGTAAGCCTGTCATAAGAGATGACCTTAATGCCCTCTTCTTTTGCCTTCTTTATGGATTTTACAAGAGCGCTGGATTCAATGGGGACCACCACGATTACATCCACCTTTTTTCCAATAAAATATTCCATCTGGGCCACCTGCTCCTGCACATCGCCGTTTGCATTCTGGACATTTACCTCTGCTCCCAGCTCCATAGCCGTAGATACGAACACATCTCTGTCTCTCTGCCATCTTTCTACTACGAAGGTATCAAAAATCATCCCGATACGGATTTTTTCTTCCTCTGACTGTTCCGAGCCATCTTCCTCCAAGGTTTCAACAGAACAGCCAGTCAGCGCCAGCATACATGCCAGCAGCAGAACACATACCTTTTTCACCTTTTTCCCTCCTTATACTCTGTAGGTGTCACGCCCAGATTCTTTTTGAATGAACGACTGAAATAATTGGGATCTGCATAACCTACTTCCAGGCAGATTTCCTTCATGCTCTTATTTCCATACTCTAACAGCTCTTTTGCTTTTTCCATACGGACAGCCGTTACATATTCAATAAAGTTTTCCCCTGTTTCATCTTTAAACAGCTTGCTAAAATAATACGGACTGATATTTACTTCTCTGCTCACATCGTCCAAAGAAATATCCTTTTGATAATGGGTCCGGATATATTCTTTGGCCCGGTCCACAATACTGGTAGAGCTTTTCTCCTTCTTGGTGGCTACATTTCGGGATGCCTTTTGGATTTTCCCAAGGAACCAGGAACGCAGCCCTTCATAATCCTTCATTTCATTGATGGTCTGTAAATAATCATGACGAGCCTTGAAATGATAGGTCATTCCGCCGCTTCCATAACTGATATACTCAGTCATAAGCACCAGCTCCAATGCTTTCAGCTTAATGTCCATAACCGCTTCCGGATATCTTTCCGTCATCCAGTCAAAGAAACGTCCCGCCTCTGCTACTGCCCCATTCACATCTCCCTCTTCCGTTTTTTCAAACAGGGCTCTTTCTGTTTCAATGGGATAGTCTTCCTCATAGTCACACCCGATAGGTAAATCCTTTACATGGGCTACAGAACCGGTAGACAGACGTATGGAATTCATCGCCTCCATGTAAGAGGTTTCTGCTTCACTCAGCTTCTGTACCGATCCGATTCCCACCCTGAACTGGGCATTCAGCCGGCCCTTCAGCTTCCTTACCATCCTCCTGGCATTTTCAATGATTTCAATCCGCTCACTGTATTCTTCTCCTCCATCGGGCTCACGATCCCCACAGGGAATCAGGACAATTATCGTATTTGCCATCATGGAGCCTACCACACAGGAAAAATGTTCTTTAATGATTTCCCTCAATTCACTATAGTAAGTCTGTACTCTGACGCTGGCTCCTACCGTATTGGTCAAATGTCCCCCCTCCTGTGAATCTCCGCATTCAATTACCATCATGTAACCCCAGTTCGTTTCTATTCCTAACAGACGCTTAAAATTTTCCGTATCATCCGCATAATTTTCCTGAAACAACACCGAATAAATCAAACCGCTTTCTATAATGGGAACTACTGTTTCCAGCTTTTCCTGTATTAAAAGATCCCGGCTTCTTTTTTCCCGTTCCCCATCTACTTTATCCATTGCCTTTTTCAGAATATTCACAATCTCATTCTGGTCAATAGGCTTGTTTAAGTAATCCATTGCGCCAATATTTAATGCTTCCTTGGCATAATCAAATTTATCATAGGCACTGATGACAATAAAAATCGTATTGGGATTGCTCTTTTTGATTTCCTTCATGGCTTCAATCCCATTAATTCCCGGCATCTGTATATCCATAAAAGCAATATCCGGATGCATCGTCTCAGCCAGCTCAATGACGCTCCTGCCGGTTTTTGCCGATTCGATCACACAAATATCCCCAAAGTTTCTCTTGATGATAAACGTAAGTGCATCAATTACGATTCCTTCATCATCTCCAATCATGATTTTATACATGGCCATTCTCCTTTTCTTCATACGGAATAAAAATGGCTACTTCTGTTCCCATATTTTCTCCTGCACTGGTAATTTCCATAACCTTTTCTATTCCAAAAAACAGACGCAGCCGCCCGATTACATTATCCAGCCCGATTCCGTTGGAATTCTGCTCTGAATCATCCTCTTTCTGCCGGCTGCTCATAATCTTTTGTATCTTCTCCTCACTCATGCCTGTTCCATTGTCCCGTATGCTGACGCATATATGATTCCTTTCTTTATATACAGACAAATCAATATATCCTTCCCATTCAATATTTCGTATTCCATAATTAATACAGTTTTCCACAATAGGCTGCAGGATCATGCTGGGCACCTGCACATTGGTCAGGCTTTCATCCACATGCTTTCTAAAATGGATTTCTCCTGAAAACCGTACATTCAGTATATAAATGTAGTTGTCTACTATTTCAATTTCCTGATTTAAGGATACACTTTCCCGGCTTTCTTTAATATTGTAACGAAAAAAATCAGCAACATTCTGAATATACCGATAGGTCTTTTCCGCCTCTTCCATCATGGCAAGCTGTGCTCCGGCATTTAAGGTATTGAACAAAAAGTGGGGATTAATCTGAGCCTGAAGATATTTCAACTGGGCATCCTTTAAATGGGTTTCCATCATCAGTTCCTTTTCCTTCATAGCGCTTTCCAGCTCCAGACTTTCCTTCAAGCGCCTGATATATGCCTGAAGGCTTAATACCATCTGATTAAATGCCCCTGTAACCACTCCTACCTCGTCCCGGCTTTCTGTTTCTGTTGGTTCAATATCCAGATTTCCCTGTGCCACCTGATTAGCAGCTTCCGACAATTGCTTTAAAGGTCTTGTAATCCCCCTTGTAAGGACTATCGTCAATAATGCATTCAGTAAAGCAACAATGCACAGAATCACCATATTGACAACTTCCATATACTTTAAAGTAGCAAAAAGTGCAGAATAATTTTCCGAGTTGTTCTGAAACTGCTTATTATTTAAAGTATATATATAAGTATTTATATAGGAATACAGCTGACCAGCCTCCTCATACAGCACTTTATACCTTTCCACATTCCTGCCGCGCTTTGCCTCAATAATATCGTTTGTAAGGCTTAAATAACTTTCCGACATCCTTCTTATGTTCTTTTCCATAATCATATTGTCATTTTCCACAATTGTATCATTTAATGCCTGAAGCATTCCGGAATATTTTTCCTCACTGCGGAAGTACTCTTCCATGGAATCCGAGCTTTTCGTATTCAAATATTCAGACATGCTGTTCTGCACTTGATTCAGTCCATTTTGCAGTTCATTGGAATTTGCATTGCTCACATAAATTTCATCAATGCGCTTTATCATACGATTAAAATTGATGTACATATACACGTTGACAGTGAAAACTATAGCAGTAGTAAAAAAGAACACTGATATCAGCTTTGTTTGTATACTTATGTATCTTTTCTTCTTACCGGCTTTATTTCGCAGCATCCTTCCTATACTCCCTCAAATTGTTTACTGTAACAGCATCCACATCCATCACAACATAATCATTTACATAACCGGTTGCAATATATTCATTCAAACCATCCACGCAATCGGCTCCCATCTGTCTGGAGTCAACCACAATTGTGGATGATAATATCTTTCGCTCTATGGCATTTGCGATTGTATCCGTAATATGATAGCCTATAATGTTCACTTCTCCTACCAGATTATAATCTACCACTGCCTGACACGCATTATTAGTGGCCTGTTCATCCAGGCAGACAATCACCTCTGGCAATTCCTCCGAATTTTTAAAAATATTCCGTATGGCTTCTTCTGCCCCAAAGGTGCTTTCATCACTTACTACCATAGTGTCCATTTCAAGATTCAAATGATTACCCTCATTCAAAATAGTTTCGCTGATTCCTGTATACACAATGTTCTTATTATTGTCGTCTATATGGTCGTCCACAATAATGAGCACCTTTTTCGTTTCCTTTGTGGAAACCCGTATAATCTGTCTGCCATATTCCCTTCCAAGATTATAGCTTCCGATTCCAATAAAGCTCTGCCTTTTACTTCCATAACTGTCTGTCATCACCGTTACTACCGGAATCTGGTTGTCCACTGCCAGGTCAATCAATTTGAGTATTTCGTCGCTTTCATCCGCCTCCAGTACGATTCCATCTACCTTTGCCGCAATTGCTATCTGCAGCCGCTCTTTTTTGGAATATTCCACTGCCTCACTGCCTTCAAAGCATTCCAGATAAACATTCGTTTCTTCTCCTCGTTCTTTTGCTCCCTGAAATACCTCTTCCCATAAATCATTTTCCATGTTATCTGCAATAAATGCGTAGTGCCTTACATACTCGTTATATTCCTGCTTTTCCATATCACCTGCATCAGAAACCAGTATTTTAAAATATACCATACTGGCTATGGTAATAACAGCCATTGCCAGAATAAGTATGACAAACTTTATCAGAACTGTCATATTTGATTTTCCATCTGTTCTCACTTTCACCTGCTTGCTGCTCCTCTGCGTCCTTTATTTTATCATAACTACCCCATAATTTTCACTTTCTTCTAAAGGTTCTACTTCAAGCCCTGCTTCTTTCAGTGCATTTACGATACTGTCATATCCCTCCTTATAGAGAAAACAAATAACCGGTTCTTTCTCCTGCGGCTCTTTTACTATTTCCAAGAAGATGTTCTTCATCTCTAAGGCAGCGCCTTCTAAATTCCGGCAACGGTAATCGCCATATGCCTCTGCCACAAATACATCCTGCTGATTCCAGACCCCCTGTTCCTTTTCATAAATCACATAAGCCTTTGCTTCCTTGACCACTTCTGCCGTATTTTTTACAAGGTCTTGAAACTCAAGAGCCGATTGCTGATTGTTGAGCTTCTCCTCAATCTGCACATACACATCTCTGGAAAAGTAACCGATTCCCACTACTACACAGACTGCCGTTATCCCTCTGACAAAGCAGCTGATCTGTTTTTCCTTCACAAGCCTTCCTGCCACAATGCCTGCTGCCATAAACAATGGAATAAAAACCGGATACATATACCATAAAAGCTTCGTCCTTACTGCCGAAAATGCCAAAAGAGGAACAAATATCCAAAGCAGATATCCAATAATCTTTTTATAATTCCTTCCTGTAAACAGCCTGTTATAATAAACGGCGCCTGCCACGCAGATAAGCGCTGCCAGACCATATACGGTTCCTTTGGATGCCAATGTGGGGAAATTAGCGCCTGCTATTCCAAGATAATATTCCAGATAATAGGTGAACGTTCCTTCTACGCTTCCAAAGCCCTGACTGGAACGCCCAAGCACGTCTGTATAAAGCATCTGCCGAAAAAAAACCATGCCATCCGTAAAGAGCCTTGGAACTGCCCAGATTCCTATGGGAACCACAAAAGAACCGAGAAACAGCCCCCAGGTTTTTATGGACATTTTCTTAAGCTCCCCTGTGAGCAGAAGAAACAAACCTCCGATCACGGCTATGACTCCTGCATGAAAGCTTTTTGTTAAAAATGCCAATGCAAAAAACAGACCGCAGGCATATAAATATTTCTGATTCTTTTCAATTCGCAGCATGGACAACATAGCCAAAGTAAACAGTAACACATACAAGCTGTCCGCATCCCCTGCTCTTACCATATGGGCAATGAACGGCGTCGTATTGGCAGCCAGAAATCCCAAAGTAAACAGCGCTTCCAGCCTTCCGTATTTCCTTTTTACAAAACAGCCTACTGCAATGGATAAAATCACATAGCACAGGGCAGAATATGCCCGCAGGGCAAATACATTGGTGCCAAAAATCGCAAACAAAATCATAATGCACCACATACTAAGAGGGGGTTTCAAATTGTAATAATCCGTCTCGTATAGGTAGGTGCTCCTTATCAGATTTCCTTCCTTATACATTTCATAAGCATTGACACCATGTCTTGCTTCATCCCAAGGGTCCACATATTTTGCATCCAGCTTATAAAAAGATAAAAAGCAAATGAATCCTATGAGCAGGATAAAACCTATAAAACAGCATATATCCAGTTGTCTTTCCTTGTTTTCTTTTTTCATACGCTTTCCTTATTCCTGCTTTTTCAGCATATCCCAAATCACATCCGTTTATCTGAAAATTTCCGATTACCTGAAATAAATCCGTACCGCCATAAAAATAGCAAAATACATATGATGTTTCATAAAAAACAAAAAGAGCTTTTCTGCCATGGACAGCCCCGGCATCCGATAAGTATTCATGGCTTCAATTACCTCCTTATCGGTACAGATTTTCTTCATGTCCCTCCGATGCTCTTGATAGGGGGCATGTTTCTTTTTATAAATCCCCCCCTTTATATGAAGCACGGTAAGACATAAAAAGTCGTTGACAATTTGGGGCTTTAAATCATAAGCTGCCTTTGCATCGGAAATCCGGCAGAGATTTTCCTTCATGATTTTTATCTTATCCATATAATGCTCATCGTATTTCATGGTCATGGAAGCATCATTCATATAGTAATAATAGGGATAAAAATCCTTTACAATCACAACTTTTTTTGCATCTAAGAACATGCAAAGGGAAAACTGATAATCTTCTCCAATGGATACCCGGTCATCACACATGGAAAGATTCTTCTTTACCAGCTCTCTTTTCACGATTTTTGTAACCCGGTTTGGCATAAGATGGCGTCCCATAAAGCTGCCGTCATTGATCAGTACCGGAAACATATGCTCCTTTAAAGTATCTACTGTAAAAACCTGCTCCGGGAATTCCATCTGCTCTACCCATTCCTCATGATTGCCAGATTCATAAATATGCCGAAGTCCACAGCACGCTATATCCGCATCTTCTTTTTCCGCTTCTCTCAAAAGCCTTTCAAACATATCCGGTTCTATAAAATCATCGCTGTCCACATATCCAATATAGTTACCTTCCGCTAACTCGCTTCCCGCTTTCCAGGCAGAAGTCAGGCCTCCGTTTTCTTTATGCAGAACCTTTACATTTTCATACTGCTTCCCATATTCATCACACATGGCAACAGAACCGTCACTGCCTCCATCATCTACTAAAATAATTTCTATTTCTTTCAGGCTCTGGGCAAGCACACTGTCCATACACCTTTTCAGATATTTTTCCATGTTATATACGGGAATGACTATACTTACTTGAATCATCGTTCTTCCTTTTTTACTCTTATATTTCTGTTTTCATTACGAAATTATCAGCTTTTTATACAATGCCGGCCAAAAAAGAAACAGCCGGTATCCGATTCGGGTAGCAAGAGCAAGGGAACCATATGTTTTCTGCTCCCTTAAAGCAGCTCTTACATATTCTTTTAACTGTTCTTGTTCTTTTTCGGAATCTTTTACCTGCTCCTTCAAAGGATAATAATAGCGGATGGCTCCGTCCGCCCTTGCCTTACATGCAAAAAATGCCAGATCGATTTCTCCGGTCTGTTTTTCAAAAAAGGCAATCCGGTCTGTTAATGCCTCCATCCATTGCAGGCGCTTTATGTGAAAGGCATCTCTTGTAATACTGGAAGGCGCACTAAAATATCCATACATCGGACATTTTACATAAACACCTTTTTTTGCTTTATCCAATATTTTGTAAGTAGTGGCTTCATCCTCATGAATCTTTCCCTTTGGAAACCGGATTTCTTTCCAGAGGGAAGCTTTATACAGCTTATTCCATGCCACAATAAAATAAGTTGCATCAGGATGGTTCCTATCGTACATATTCAACAAAAGTTCTTTTCTGTCATAAACAAAATAGTGTGCCTTCTCCCATTCTTTATCTTTGGAAGGAGGCTGAAACTCCACCGGCTCCAGCTCCGTCACTGTCTGATAAGGACATAGGGCCACATCGCTTCCAGTAGCATTCAATGTCCTCAAAAGCACTTCCAGAAAAAAGGGTGCAATATAATCATCACTATCCAGAAAAGCAATATAATCTCCCTTTGCAGCATCAAGCCCGGCATTTCTGGCATCCGAAAGCCCTCCGTTTTCCTTGTGTATGACCTGAATACGTTTATCCTTTTTTGCATAGGTATCGCAAATGCTTCCGCAGTTATCCGGAGAACCGTCATCTACAAGTATAATCTGCATATGGCTGTAGGTTTGATTCGTAATAGATAAAATCGCCCTCTCCAGATAGGCTTCCACCTTATAAATAGGCACAATTACTGTAATAAGCGGCTCTACCATAATCGTTACCTCCTTTTTAACAGCCTGACCACAAAGCCTCTTAGGACAATCATAAGGTAGGTCATATGCCTGCAGCCTATATTCAGAAAGAAATAAATAATCTTATAGTCCAACAACTCTAATCGTACTTTATGCTCCGGGTGTTCTTTTTTTAATTTTTTTAGGGCATTTTTATAATCATCGATAATCCGCAGTTTTTCTTTCATAGTCATGGAATCGGCAAATGCCAGCTGCTCTAAATCATCCAGAAATTCCACAATCAATTTGTTTTCCAATACACCCTCTGTCCTGCAGTCACCAAAAAGCGCTTCCATAGCCTGTCCGGTTCTTTCATACAATAACAAAGCAATCTCCAGCTTATCCTTTCTTTTTTTTGTGGATAGCGTGGTTCCTCTGTCATCCTGAATAAACTCACAGACCGGCTTTTTCACGGTGGAAAAGTGTTTGCATCCCTTCAGATATGCCAGATTGAATAGCAGATCCTCTCCTAAATTCAAATCCTCTGGAAATCCTGTTTTTATCATTTCCCGTTTAAACAGCTTGTTCCAGGGCATATGAAAAAATCCCGCTCCATACAGCTTCCATATAAAATCCTTACTTTCTTCTACCCGGAAAATCCCTTCTTGCTCAGGCAGCTTTTCGATACACCGTCCAAAATACAGATGATGGAATCCAGCAACCACAAAATCCGTATCTCCTGCTTCCATTGCCTCTACCAGAATCTGAATGGAATCCTTCTCCACATAATCATCACTGTCCAAAAAGCGGATATACGTTCCCTTTGCTTCCTTAAGCCCTTTATTTCTGGCTGCACTGACTCCCTGATTCTTCTGGTTAATGACACGAATCCGATTATCCTCTCCTGCCAGCTTTTCAGCCAGCTCTCCCGACTGATCCGGCGGTCCATCCACCACCAGCAGGATTTCCAAATCCTTATAGGACTGCATGGTAAGACTCTTCACACACCGCTCTAATGTCTTCTCACTTTTATACACCGGCACAATCACACTTACCATGTCCATCCTCCTTTTCCACATGCTTTACAAATTCATAGCCACCAGCACCAGCTCCGTAATCATATATAAATTCAATCCGCCCATTATAAAGAAACCAATCCGGTTTACCCACACCTTTCCAAATGGCACCTTGCATTTATTCTGAAAAAAGCAGCTGAAAAACGGTAAAAACAGTGGGATAAAATATCTTCCCTGCACTCCGGCAATGCTGTCTGCTCCCACTGCCGTATAGGACACATACATGGATGTCCAGACAATGGCTGCCGTTCCCAAAATCATAATCAGGTTCAGTACAATATACTTGATGCCAATGGAATCTCTTTTTTCCTCCTTACTGCTGCATATTGCAGTAAAAAATGCAAGGATCAGGCAGACCCATGTCCATATCCAGCCTTTAAAGCCAAGGTAAGCATAGCCGATAAAGGAATCTCCTCCAAATAAATAATCCTTCATCATCCCGAACATGGAGCCCAACAGCACTCTTATATAAATAAGGGGATTTCCCAATACATACTGTATCTGTCCGGAAAAGCTGGTTCCTACGTTACGCTTATCTCCTAAATAACTGAAATTCCCCACCAGCTGGTAATTCCCTCCTGCTGCCGGCAAAGGCTTAAAGATAGCATAGAGCATTAAGCCGGCAATTACGCATACAGAAAGCTTAAATACTGCTTCCTGTATGCGATTTTCAAACTTCTTCCTGCAAAAAAATACAAGCATCAATGCCATAACGATATACACAGGCTTGGTCAGGCTGCCGATTACATAGGCAAGCAGGATTCCCAATGTGGACTGCCATGTGATTTTCTTCTCCGGCTCCAGCATTTCATTGGCAATCAATACTGTAGCCAAAAGTAAAAATGCCGTTACCACTCCGTCATAGGAAATGGCTGATGCAATGAATAGATTATTGGGAAGCAGCCCAATCAGCGCTACAAGCATATTATAACCTTTGGCTAACTTGACCGCAAAAAATACTACCAGAATATACATAAGGAGATTTCCATACTTCGCCAGGGCCACTGTTGCAGCAAAATCCGCTCCCAGCTTTCTCCCCAGAAAAAAGCCTATTGCATTGGGATAATATACCCGGTCCTCTGACCGGTGGAAACGACTCTGATAGGTAATATCCGCCCAGCTGAAATCATGGTTTTTCTGCTCATACTCCTCCACCAGCTTCCGCTCTGCCCGGTTGTAAAAGAAGGGCAATAGATTTCCCTTCATCTGCATAGCGGCTTCCGTAGTCTCAATGGCAGTTCCAAATGACAGGTCATATGCCTTTTTGGCATGGGAATATTCATCAAAACTTACCTGATTGGTTCCAATTCCCCAGATCAGCAGACTTCCCAAAGCAAATGCAAACATTGCAAATACCCATTCCGGCTTATCCTGTACAAATTTTCCGCAAAACAGCAACAAGACTATGCCTCCCAGCAGGCATGTCATGATGCCGATACGAAGCCAGTTAGGCGAAAATACATTGGACAATGTAATCTCCATCTGTTCTATATCGATTTCCTCTTCTGTGGCCAGTACGATTGTAAAGCTGTCAAATGTGCTGTCCAATAAGGCAACACCGCAGCCGATTTTGGAATTCATGCTGCAATATACATTTCGATTTATCTTCTTTCCCTCTAAAAAGGTGCTTACCTGATATCCACCCTTCTCCTCTATGGGATATGCCACCTTAAATTCATGGGCATAATATGCTTCCGGCAGGCTTGCCCGAATAGTCGTCTGCTTTATTTTGCGAAAAAGCTCTCCATCCTTTTCCACCAGGGCTTCTTCTTCCGCTTCTACATATTCCTCCTGATAAAATTCAGCCAGCAGTTTATTATTTTCTCTTTCCACCTCTATAGCCTTAACTTCATCCGGAGATAATTTTGCAAGATTCTCTTCTACCGTTATCTGAACCTCCATATCGGTTCCGGGCTTTAAAGTAAGGGGCTTTTCCTTATTGGTTACGGCATGGAACTGAAATATAAGGCACTCCAAAAGTACTGCCACTGTAACAATGAATAAGACAGAAAATCCAATTGTTCCTTTATTTTTCATAGGACACCCCTCCTTTTTTCTGCCATGGTCTTTTCTGCCAAAGCTTCTCATAGGAAAGGGTCATGGAAGCCGCCAGAAATACAAAAGTCAATATTCGGAAATCATATAAGAACGGATACGTATCATGACTATAAATATAGCTGATCATAAGCCCACCTTCCAGGATGGTTCGGGAATCCCCTTCCGTATATCCGGTAACGGTGTCCTCCAGCACATTTTTATTTGCTCTTAAAGAAGGGACTTCTTTCAGGCTTCCCCCTTCTCCCGGCTCTAATTCAAACGTAACTCTTATCTGTCCCCTGCACTTCTCAGAATGGGAAAAAGGCAGATAGACATATTGAAAATCATATGCCTGGCTGCCTAACTCATACACATTTTCGCTTACAAGATCATACTTTTCCTGTCCAGCTTCCTTTACATATACACAGTATTTTAAACCCGTACCGTTTAACTGACCGCCATTTTTATGAATCCCTATCTGTATTCCCTTTAACGGTCTTGCTTCTGTTGTCATTTCATAATCAATTCGTGTAACATGCCCTTCCTGCTCCATGGGCAGATAAAAATCCTCCTCCGATTCTTCCATATTCGCAGTATTTGTATCGAGAACCTCATTGGGAAAAATCAGACTACCAATAAACCCTGCCAGACAAAACAGGGTTAACATTGGTAATAGGATATATAATTTCTCTTTTAAAAAACAATTTTTCATATTGTTCTCCAAATTTAATCTCCAAGGCCCAGACGATTGACAGCGGAAAAAATCGCTCTTACAGATGCCCTTGTAATATTGCTGCTCACCCCAACGCCATAGGTCACTCTTCCGTCATCTGCATCCAGCAAATGGATATATGCTGCTGCCTGGGAATTGGAACCGCTTTGCAATGCATGTTCTTCATAATCCAGAACCTTGACCTTTACGCCTATGGTTTCCTGAATCCCCCTTTGCACCGCATCAATCGGACCATTTCCCACTGCCTCAAAGGTTTTTTCCACGCCGTGGTCCGTATAGGTAACCACCACTTTTGTATCAAACTCGGACTTGGTTTCATTGCTCAAATCTATTACGGACAACTTTCTAAAATGAATCGGCTCCTTTTGGTTTAAATATTCATTTCTAAACTGTTCCATAATTTCATCCGGTGAAACCTCACCCTGCTTTTCAGATATCTTCTGGATTACATTGGCAAATTCCTTATGCATTCCCTTTGGAAGCTTAAAGCCAAAATACGTATCCATGACAAAAGCAACTCCGCCCTTTCCTGACTGGGAGTTGATGCGGACGATAGGCTCATATTCCCTTCCAATATCCGCCGGATCAATAGGCAGATAAGGAACCTGCCAGAACTGACTGTTTCTTTCCTTCATGGCCTTTACGCCCTTATTGATAGCATCCTGATGGGAGCCGGAAAAAGCAGTAAATACCAGCTTGCCTGCATAAGGATGTCTGGGATGTACCGGAATCTTACAGCATCTTTCATAAATTTCAATAATATCATTGACCTTGTCAATAACAAGCTCCGGATCGATTCCCTGGGAAAACATATTATAGGCAATATTTAAAATGTCCACATTTCCGGTTCTTTCCCCATTGCCGAAAAGAGTTCCCTCAATCCGGTCTGCACCTGCTAACAGCGAAAGCTCTGCACTTGCCACACCGGTACCTCTGTCATTATGGGGATGCACCGATACAATAATACTTTCCCTGTTTTTGAAATGTTTATTCATCCATTCGATGCGGTCTGCAAATACATTGGGAGTCGTCATTTCCACTGTGGAGGGAAGATTGATGATAACAGGATCTTCTTTCGTGGCTCCCCATGTTTCCAGCACTGCCGTACAAATTTCCAAAGCATAGTCAAGCTCTGTTCCGGTAAAACTTTCCGGCGAATATTCCAGTATAATCTTTCCCGGAAACTTAGCCGCCCGCTCTTTTACCATTTTTGTGCCTGCAACAGCAATCTGTTTGATTTCTTCTTTATCCATGCCAAATACTACATCCCGCTGCAGTGTAGAAGTGGAATTGTAAATATGCACTATGGCCTGCTTGCAGCCCTCAATGGCTTCAAAAGTCTTCTCAATCAGTTCTTCCCTGCACTGGGTAAGCACCTGGACCACCACATCATCCGGTATCAGTTTCCTATCCACTAACTGGCGCAGAAAATCATATTCAATCTGGCTTGCTGCCGGAAATCCGATTTCAATTTCCTTAAAGCCCATATTTACCAGAAACTGAAACATTTCAATCTTTTCTGATACTACCATAGGATCGATCAATGCCTGATTTCCATCCCTTAAATCCACGCTGCACCATATGGGCGCTTTCTCAATCTGTTTATTGGGCCATTCTCTTTCCGGATAATTCTCCACCGGATTTCTTTGATATCTTTTATAATTCAGCATTGCGATATTCTCCATTCCTTTTATTCTTTTCCATCACATAAGGATAGCCCATCAAAAGATGGGCTATCTCATATCCTGTTATTATTCGCCGAGCCCGCTTTCAATGGCACTTATAAGAGCAGCTAATGCCTCTTTTTCGTCCTCGCCGTCACATACGAATTCAACCTCGTCCCCACATTTGACACAAGCACCCAGTACGCTTAAAACGCTTTTTGCATTTGCTGTATTATCCCTGAATGAAAATGTTATTAAAGACTTAAACTGCATCGCTTCCTTACATAGGATTCCAGCTGGTCTTAAGTGCAGCCCTGTAGGATTCTTTATTACAACCTTTTGACTTACCATAATACTTTCCTCCAAATTACATCTTTGTTTTTTACCCAATAACCGGCCTTATCCAACCGCCGCATTCTATACCTTCCACATATCCAAAGTATACCATACATTGACATTTTACTCAAGTATTTGCTACAGCATTACCTCCTGTATCAATGCAGCAAGCTTCTTTGCTTCTTCCTCAATCTGAGTCTGATCCTTTCCTTCAATCATGACCCTTACCAAAGGCTCCGTACCGGAAGGTCTGATCAGCACTCTTCCTTCACCGGCAAACTTTTCGGTCAGAGAGCTGATTGCCTTGGCAATTTCCGGATACTCCATATAGCTTTCTTTTTTATGGTTTGGCACCTTTGCATTTACCAAAGCCTGAGGCAGCACTTCCATAATGCCGGAAAGCTCTGAGAGAGGTCTTCCGGTCTCTACCATAACCTGCAGCAGATGAAGAGCGCTTAAAAGCCCGTCACCGGTTGTATTTTCATCTAAGAAAATAATATGTCCGGACTGCTCACCGCCCAGATTTGCACCGATTTCCTTCATCCTTTCCAACACATAACGATCTCCCACTTTTGTCTGCTCCATCTTGATGCCTTCTTTTTCACCCATTAAGAAAAAGCCAAGATTGCTCATTACCGTGGCAACAATCGTATCGTCCTTTAAGGTTTTCTTATTTTTCATATGGCTGCCGATAATTGCCATAATCTGATCCCCGTCAACCTTATTGCCATTTTCATCTACCGCCAGCAGCCTGTCAGCATCTCCGTCAAATGCAAGACCCACCTGAGCCTTTTCGTACACGACCCTTGCCATAAGCTCTTCCATGTGGGTCGAACCACAGTTTGCGTTGATATTCGTGCCGTCAGGATTGTTGTGGATTGCTACCACATTTGCTCCCAGCTCCTTTAATGCTTCTACCGAAGTATAAAAAGATGCGCCTTCTGCACAATCGACCACGATTTTCATCTCAGACAGTTCCACGGGAATGGACTGAATAGCATGATTGATATACTCTTCCCTTGCATCCGTGCGATATTTGATTTTTCCTACTCTGGAGCCGGTAGGGAATTTAATCCCCCTCATATCCGTCCGAATCAGTTCTTCGATTTCATCCTCCAGACTGTCCGGAAGCTTATATCCGTTTCCATCAAAAAATTTAATGCCGTTAAACTCTACCGGATTATGGGAAGCAGAAATTACTACTCCCGCATCCACTTTGTATTTTCTGGTAAGATATGCTACTGCCGGTGTGGGAACCACTCCTACATATACCGCATTGGCCCCTACGGAACAGGCTCCTGCCATCAAAGCATTTGCCAGCATATCTCCTGAAATCCTCGTATCGCAGCCTACCATGATAGTTGGCTTATGTTCCTTTTCCTTCGTCAGCACATAAGCGCCTGCCTGACCCAGCTGCATTGCCAACAATGGGGTCAGCTCTTCGTTTGCCACTCCTCTGACTCCATCTGTTCCAAATAATCTTCCCATATACTAATCCTTCTTTTCTGATATTTTTATTGTAATCGTGATTGGATTCTTCAAGGTAATACCTTCCGGAAGCTCTATGGAAACAGGAACCGAATACGTTGTAGTATTTACTTTCTTCATTTCCTTCTCTTCCATGTATGCCTTAAAATCAATCAGAGCCTTTAAATCAGAAGCATCAAAAGCTTCTAACTGCTCCGGCATTGCCATGATTTCCAGCGGCATCGTGTCGCCTACTAACATAAATGACGCTTCATAGCCATCCGGCAATCCTGCAATAGTAACAGCATTTTTGGAAATTTCCACCGTTTTTGTTTCCTTAGGCGCGATTCCAATCGTAACTATTATCTTTCCTGTCTCTTCTTCATCGGCAAATCGTATGCCATCCGGCAGATATTCCCCCACATTAACAGCCATATTCATTTCTCCTTCTGCTCCATCCACATTCAATTCCGATTCCGGAATCTCAATTTCCGAAACCTTTGCCAGAGCCGAAGGACTTCCTGCTATCAAAAAGCTTGCGGGATTGGATGTAATGACACCAGTCAATCCATATTCCGCTGCCGGGGTGCCCGATACGGACAGTTTAACCGGCACTTCTTTTGTTTCTAATATTTCCACGCTGATATTTACATTTCCAATATTCTTTGTAATATTCTTGTTTTCTATGAGTGCATCCTGACCATCGTACAGCTTCAGCTCCACACTGGTACGCATATTATTGCTCATGTTAGAAACAGAAACCTCTGCCACTACTTTCCTGATTTTTGAAATCACAGATTCAGGTCCCGATACCCGTACCACGTTTTCATCCAGACTGATATTTCCAACCACATAACCATCTACGGGTTCCCCTGTAATAACCGGAGTAATGACAAATTGAGATTTCTCCATTTCCTCAATACTTACCTTTAAATATTCCGTTTTCGATTTTATGCTGTCAATGGTTTCATTGTATCGATTGGATTCCACTCTGATACGGACGGTTCCGTCCTCATTCAGATTTTCCAAATCTGCAGTTGCCTTGATGTTCTCTCTGGTCAAGGAATCCAGAATCGTTCTCTTGGCAGAAACAGATACCGTAATACTATCAGTTCCTTCCAACACCTCATATATCTTTCCCTGTCCGGTAATTTCATCTTCGTTCAGGATTTCCACCGGCACACCGCTAATTGTAGTAGTGGCTACCGGGTCGCTGATATTTACTACCACAAGCCAAAGTCCAAAAGCAAAAATCAAGGCAAGAATCTTTAGTCCAAAGTTCTTCATAAGATTATTTTTCTCCATGCTTCCCTCGTCCTTTCCGCCTCTTTTTCTTCTTTTCCTCGGAAGGCTTATTCTGAATCAGCTCCAGCTTTTCATGCAGGGCATCCTGATTTAAATTCCGATACAGCTTTCCTTCGTATGCTACCGAAATTCTTCCCGTTTCTTCAGACACGATAATGGTGAGGGAATCCGTCACTTCCGAAATTCCTACACCTGCCCGGTGCCTCGTTCCAAGTTCTTTTGACAGTGCCATGTTATCTGATAAGGGCAGATAGCAGGTAGCCGACACTACCCGATTCCCCCGCACGATAACTGCACCGTCATGAAGAGGTGTATTATGCTCAAAGATGTTGATCAAAAGCTGATTGGTAAGAATGGCATCCACTTCAATCCCGGTTCTTTCATATTCCGTCAGGGACAGGTTTTGTTCCACTACAATCAATGCACCTGTTTTTACCTTTCCCATTTCAAAACAGGCCTTTACGATTTCATTCTTTGTTTTATCAGAAAAAAGTCCGCCCTCCACTTTGCCGGACTCAAAAGAAAACAGATTGCTGATGAAATTCTTTCGTCCAAGCTGTTCTAAAGCTCTTCTTAATTCCGGCTGGAGCACTACTACAATTCCCACAATGAACACTTGGAAAATCTTATCAAATATCCATAAAATAGTAGTCATCCGGAAGATGGCTGCAACTAGTAAGAACGCAAAAATAACAAGCATTCCTTTCAAGAATGCCCATGCCTTTGTATTTCGCACCCACACTAAAATTTGGTACACCAAAAAGGAGATAATGATTATCTCCACATAATCGGTCACCAAAATATGCTTGGGTATATGCAGAACCGTAAGATATTTATCTATAAATTCGGCTATCCGTTCCATATGTCTCACCTTAGCTGTTCGTTCTTATCATTTTATAATACACTGGTTATTTTCTTTACGGTCTTCTTGGCCTTTTTCAAAGAATTCTTAGGAATGGCCTTTACATAATAATAATATTCATCATCTTCAAACTGTACATACTCCGTTCTGGTATAATCCACATTAAAAGCAAAGAATTCCAGTACTTTCGCCAACAGAAAAGATACTACCGCCCCGATAAGCATGGCAGCAATTGAGCTGTTCACTTCAAACATCAAATCGCCTAAAAGCAGCAATACTACACAAGTAACACTTCCTACAATCATGCTGATCGTCCATGCGTGGTCCACGGAAAGCCTGCGAATCAGATAAACAAGAATGACTGTAACTACAAACGCTGCCATAGTTACGAACATTTCTTTATTGTTCAGCATTCCATCGACTATATAGTGCAGCTTTGCCACTGCATTGTCGCCATCCAGAGAAATGATAATCGGAGCATTCGTCTGGATATAATAAATCATGTAATAGGCGATTACTCCACATCCTACTGATACAACTGAAACAGGGGTTCCTAACAGCCCTACCCCAAGCACAACCACATAGGGCAGCTTTAAAACAAAAGCAAGGGGCAGCAGCAAAACTACCAAAGTATCCTTTGGGGAAAACCTGAAATACATCAAAAACAGAAGCAAAAACAGCACTCCGGTCACAATGGCACATTCCGCAGCCAAAGCGTACATATGTAGCACCACAAATACAGCCGAAAGCACCACAATGAAATTCACCGGCAGAAAGGAGCACATAAGCGCTATAATCAATACGATAACAGGATTATTCATCCTGCTGTTATATCCAAGGCTGCCATTTATGAACAGAAGTGCAGTCAATGCCAGGATGAACTTAAACAGCGGTATTAAATATACTTCATACTTACTATAAAAATTCCTTAAATTTTCCCTGATTTCTAATAATTCCGACATATAAGATCCTTTCAGAAGGCTACAGCTTCTTGCTTTCCAGTTCATACAATGCGGAAAGCTGTTTCAAATTATAAAAGTAGCGCTTCAGACTTTTCTTAGCCTTACTGTACCGATACGAATATGCAATATATGATATAAGTGCATATGTTACCACGAAAATAAAATAGTAAAGCAATGCGTTCTTTCCAAACTCAATCAAATCCATTTTGTATATATTCTGCATGAATACTTCAAAATCATAGTATATAAACATTCCAAACAGCACCAGATAAGCAATGGTAGCGGAAAAAACAGATTTCAGTATCTGCAGTTCAATATAGTCGCTCCTAAAGTAGCTGCCGATTGCCATGTTCTTCCGGCCTTCCCTTTCTTCGTAGGCAGCCATTTTCGTCATAAGCTTAATTCTTTCTTCATTTAACATAAGCTACTCCTTATTACAGGAAACGCATCCTGGATTTTTCCCTTGGGTCCTTGGGCGCTTCCTTCTTTTGCGGCTCCGGCTTTGCAATAGACTTGCTTAGGGTATCCGCCATCTCCTGAGAACATTTCACGCAGAATCTTCCCGAACCGATCATGGTACCGCACCGCTCACAAGGAACCTTGATAGGTGAATCATCCGAAAACTGAAGCCGGTCTTCTCGAATCCATTGTTGAATCTGTGCTGCTTCCACGTCACAATCCTCCGTTACCATCTGAATAGTAGCCTGAGCATGAGACCGGACATATTTCTTTACTTCCTGAAATTTTTCTTCCAATTCTTCTTTACAGTTTTGGCAGATCGGGTTTCCCATTACATAGTTGAACAATCTTCCGCAACGTCTACAATTCCGTACATTCATATTCATACCTCCTGTCACCTAGGGACGGCCTATTGCCAGCGAAATGCAATATACCGTTTCTATTCCGGCCTTTTTGCATTCTAATGCCAAAGCATCCATCGTACTCCCTGTTGTGTAGATATCATCAATTATTATAATTGTCTTTAATTTTACATCATTTTGACGGATTTTGAAAGCCCTTTTCAAATTATTTTCTCTTGCCTGTCCATCCAGTTCCTTTTGGGGCACAGTATTTTTAACTCTTTCTGCAAAGTCTTCATATACCGGTATGCCTGTTTCCAGGGAAATAGCTCTGGCCAATACTGCCGCCTGATTGTATCCCCGTTTTTTCTGTCTCTTTTTGTGAAGAGGGACCGGAATAAGCCCTTCCGGCTTCCAGCGCCTTAGCTTTTCAGACAAATGAACCCTGATCTGTTCCCCATAATATGCCCCGTATTCCTGCCTTCCTTCATACTTAAACCGATAAATGGATTCTTTCACAGAGGGGTAGACGAACAGGGCCGCCCCTTCTCTAAAATAATGCCTCTTTTCCATACAGTCCCCGCAGTATTCTGCCTCCATGCTCCTTAAAGGCTTTCCGCACTTTTTACAGGCAGGCTCTTTTACATACTCCGGTTTTTTTCTGCAGCCCTTACAAATCTTTCCGGCTCCCGGCAGAAGAATATCATCACAAACAGGGCATCTTCTTGGATAAATCAGTTCCTTTATAAAATTCATGTTTTCTATCCGCTCTCCGTCAGAGCCTACGCAAGTTCCATGATTCTATCCTTTAACCCCGCATAACGTTTATGCTCGTTTTCATTGGCGATCATCAGGGAAATCATGTTTCTGCTTCCTAATATAGTAACACATTCTTTCGCTCTTGTAACCCCGGTATATAAAAGATTCCGGTTCATAAGCATTTTGGGTCCTGTTAAAAGAGGCATGACCACTGCAGGATATTCACTTCCCTGAGACTTATGAATCGTAATGGCATATGCCAGTTCCAGTTCATCCAGCTGGCTAAAGGGATAGGTTACCTGCCTTCCTTCTTCATACTCTACTACCACCTCTTCCAAAAAGCCATTGATTTCCTTTATGACTCCCATGTCACCGTTAAAAATTCCCATACCCTTATCAATGGGGATATGATATTTACTTAGGATTTCCCATTCCATTTTGTAATTGTTCTTAATCTGCATTACCTTGTCCCCCTCCCGGAACAAGGTTTCACCGGATATATGTTCTTTTTTTCCGGAATCCGCCGGATTTAAATAAGCCTGCAGGATTTTGTTCAAAGTCTCTACACCCAGAGCTCCCTTTCGCACAGGGGTAAGCACTTGAATATCATAAGGTCTTGCATGGACATATCTGGGAAGTTTTTCCGTAATAAGCTGTATCATATGTTTATATATGACATTCACGTCATTTCTTTCCAGAAAGAAAAAATCACTGCTTTTATTGTCCAGGGCAATGGCTTCTCCCCTATGGATTCGATGGGCATTGAGCACAATATGGCTTTGTTCCGACTGTCGGAAGATTTTTTCCAGCTTTACCACAAAAAAGCAGTTGCTTTCAATGACATCCTTTAATACCTTTCCCGGCCCTACCGATGGAAGCTGATTTCTGTCACCTACCAGAATCAGTCTGGTGCCTACGGAAACAGCCTTTAAAAGCGCCTGAAACAAGTAGATATCCACCATGGACATTTCATCAATGATAACGGCATCCACCTCTAAAGGGTTCTCTTCATTTCTTTCAAAAAAGGTGCCGCCCCTTTCCTCGGTCATGCCTCCATTTAATTCCAAAAGACGATGTATGGTCTTTGCTTCATAACCGGTTGCCTCCGTCATACGCTTAGCCGCCCTTCCAGTAGGCGCCGCCAGGCAGAAATCCATTCCCAATTCCTCAAACAGCCTGAGCATGATATGGATCGTAGTAGTCTTTCCGGTACCTGGCCCTCCTGTAAGAACAAGCACTCCTTTTCTCACACTGGCAAGCACTCCCTTTCTCTGCAGATCGTCTAGCTGCATTTCCTCCTGTGCTTCAATGGCCTTTATCTTTGCAATCAATGCTTCTTCTTTTTCATCCTCTTTCTCAGAAACATTCAGATCATGAAGCATTTTCCCGCAATTCAATTCGCAATAATAGGCATTGCTGCCATAAACCTGAATATTGCCCTGCCCCATATTTTTTATGATGACTTTTTTATCCATAGCCAGATTGGAAACCTGTGGCTCCAGATATTGTTTATCGATTTCCAAAAGCGCCTCCGTTTTTTCCAGCAGTATTTCCATAGGAAGATAGGTATGTCCCTCCGACATTCCCATAGACAGCATGTACAAAAGGCCGCTTCGAATCCGATAATCGGAATCTGTATGAATCCCTGCTTTTCTGGCAATTTCATCTGCAATGCGAAAGCCTACTCCATGCATATCTTCACTCATACGATAAGGATTTTCCTTTATCATGGAATACAGTCCTTCTCCATATGTATTGTAAATCTTTACGGAAAGGGCATTGGATATTCCATATCCCTGTAGAAAGATCATGGCTTCCTTCATATCCTTTTTCTCTTCTGCCAGAACAGCAATCTCCCTTGCTTTTCTTTCACTGATTCCTTTGATTTCCGCCAGGCGTTCCGGTTCTTCCTCCATAATCCGGAAGGTATCCATGCCAAACTTTTTCACAATCTTTTCCGCAAGGGATGGACCGATTCCTTTAATGGCGCCAGAGCCCAAATACCGCTTCATGCTGTCTGTATCTTCCGGCAGCCTGCTTTGATAGCTTTCTACCTTAAACTGGCTTCCATATGTAGGGTGCTCCACAAAGCTGCCCGTAACCTGAAAATTTTCACCGCTTTCAATGGTCTGGAAACAGCCCACCATTACTATTTCTTCCTTGCCTGCTACGAATTGGAACACGGTATAGCCATTCTCTTCATTCCTATATATGATATGCTCCACATAACCTGTTAAAGTATCCACCAAAAACTCCTTAAACATTTTTAGAAAGTCAAAAAGGCTGTCTGATGACAGCCCTTTCTATATTTCTTCGTATCATTCAATTAGCTAAAGCTAACTCCTTTATGCTCCGTAATTCCGTTTCATCTGCTCATAGAGCACCTGTGCAAGTCCCAGACTGTTCGTCTCAGTGGCCTGTGCAGCATATTCCTGAAGCAGGCTGTCTTCCATATAATCCATCATGGAGGCAGTTGCATTGGAAGAATAATCACTTTGCGGAACTGTCTTTTTCATCTCCTTAAATATCTGCTCCATAAAATAGGCTTCAAACTCCTTGCAGACATCCATCAGCTCTTCATCGGTAGCCTCTCTGAAATCAGAGCTGTCCAGGCTGCTTATTTTAGATTCTGTCTTGCTTTGGGCATTTTCTGCAAGCTGATTGCCAAAATATGTACTAATTCCGCCAAAATCCATCACGTTTCCCTCCTATTTTTTCAAGCTGTTTGCCTGCTGAAGCATCTCATCTGATGCCTGAATGGCCTTAGAGTTCATCTCATAGGCACGCTGGGCAACGATTAAGTTAACCATTTCATCTACAACCTGTACATTGGAACCTTCCAGATATCCCTGTACCACCTGACTCTTCTTTACGTTTGCATTGGTCGCCTCATTAATTGCCGCTCCACTTGCTGCTGTAGCTTCAAAAAGAGAATTCCCATTCTTTTCCAATCCTGCAGGGTTCTGGAATTGGAATACCCCAATAGTAACTCCAAGAGACTGAGGATTTCCGCTGGCATCCGGATAGCAGATCGTTCCGTCACTGGAAATAGTAATCTTACTTACCGTATAATCTCCACTTAATACAATTCCTCTTCCATTCGTATCCAGAACCGGATAACCTTCCGAGTTGGTAAGCATAAGTCCGTTTGTTCCCATGGACCAGTTGAAATTGCCGTTCCTTGTATAATATGTAGTGCCATCAGCACCTCTTACTGCAAAAAATCCACTTCCGTTAATGGCAAAAGCAGAAGTACTGCTGGATTCCATAAAGGACCCTTGCCTGAAGATGGAGGTAATGGAAGAGTTTCGGACACCTAACCCCACCTGAGCGCCAATGGGCTTCTGCTGATTATTGGCTGTGGTGGATTTCGTCTGTAATGTTTGATATAACAGTGACTTAAATTCTGCTACTTCTGTTTTATAACCGGTTGTATTCACATTAGCCAGATTATTTGATATCGTATCAACATTTGTCTGCTGTGCAATCATTCCGGTTGCCGCTGACCATAAAGATCTTACCATAATTTATCTCCTCCTATAACTTACCTAACCGGGTTGAAGCTATTTCCAAAGTTCCATCAATCGTCTGAATCAGCTTTTGATTGCTTTCATAGGCTCTCGTCAGCGAAATCATATCCACCATTTCAGATACTATCTGTACGTTTGATGCTTCCAGACATCCCTCCTGCACAACGGCATTGGCTCTGGTTATAGTAGCTCCCTCTACCGGCTGATAATAGTTTTCTCCATAATGCTCCAAATAATTGTAATCTGCAAAATCCGTAATCTGCAGCCTTGCCACAGGCGTATCATTTTGATAAATCGTACCGAATTCATCAATTCTGGATTCCTTCAGGGGATCTAACCGGATCGGACTGCCTGAAGTACTCAGCACATAATCTCCATCCTTTGTCACTAAATAACCGTTTGTATTCAATGTAAAGGAACCATCTCTTGTATACTTCGTGGAAGTGGCTCCTGCTTTGTTCGTAAATGCAACCGTAAAAAAGCCATTGCCGGAAAGAGCCAGGTCATAAGTATTATCTGTTATCTTAAAGGCGCCCTGAGTATAATCCGTATAGGTTTCTCCGGTCTTTACGCCCAAATTCGCTTTCCCAATATAACGGGCAGCGGCAGGATCAGAGCTGTCCTTGATTTTATAAGCCAGCACCGAATCAAATGCCTGGCTGGTAGCTCCTTCCTTCTTAAAACCTGTAGTGGCAGAATTGGCCAGATTGTTTGTAATAACATCCATGCGCTTCTGTTCATTTATCATTCCTGTGTAAGCCGTATATAAACCCTTTACCATTGGAATCCTCCTTTATCCTTATCCGATTTCTTCTTTGTATCCTGCCAGGAACTCAACGTACTTCCCGGTTCCGATAGCAACGCAGGTCATAGGATCTTCTGCTGTCATAGTATTGATACCTGTCTTGGCAGAAATCAAATCCTCAAGTCCCCGCAGCAGGCTTCCGCCTCCTGTCAGGACAATTCCCCTGTCGGCAATATCCGCTGCCAGCTCAGGAGGAGTCTTCTCTAAAACGCTGTGTATCGTCTCAATAATCTGGGACGTAGTTTCCTTTAAAGCTTCTTCTGTCTCTTCAGAAGTGACCTTTACCGTTCTCGGAAGCCCGGTTACCAGATTACGCCCTCTTACCTCCATGGTGTCCACTTCGGTTCTCTTGTAAGCGGAACCAATCTTAATCTTTAAATCCTCAGCTGTCCTCTCACCAATCAGAAGATTGTGCTTCTTTCTCATATAACGGACAATAGCCTCGTCAAAGTCGTCTCCCGCAATTTTAATGGAAGCGCTTACTACCGTACCTCCAAGGGAAATAACTGCTATATCCGATGTACCGCCTCCGATATCTACAATCATATTGCCACATGGCTTTGAAATGTCAATTCCTGCACCGATTGCTGCTGCAATAGGCTCTTCAATGATAGAAACCTCTCTTGCACCTGCCTGATAGGTAGCATCCTCTACTGCCTTCTTTTCCACTTCCGTAACGCCGCTTGGCACACACACAGCAATACGGGGCTTTCTGAAGCTCCGCTTGCCCAAAGCCTTCTGGATAAAATATTTCATCATTTTTTCTGTTACGGTATAGTCAGAAATAACACCCTGCCTTAAGGGTCTTACTGCAACGATATTTCCCGGGGTTCTTCCCAGCATCAGCCTTGCGTCTTCCCCAATCGCCTTAATCTTGTTGGTATCTCTGTCAAAGGCCACTACGCTCGGCTCCTTTAACACGACTCCCTTTCCTCTTATATAAACTAAAATACTAGCTGTTCCCAAGTCAATTCCGATATCTGTGTACTGCATTCTCTCAATACCCCTTTCCGTTTGGCATCTATTATAATTTTTTCGTATTTTCTAGGTTTAGTTTCGGTAAAATATTCATAAGTTAAACATACGAAAACATTATAGCGCAAAATATTAACTTTTTCAAAGGGTTTTCTTACATTTCACACATTTTTCTAAAATATTAAGGCGATTTTAAGAAATATATCGGCACATAACCCTAAAATCTTTAGTATGCTTTATCCCTTTCCAGCATTTTCCTTATATAATGGCCAGTATAAGATTCTTTACATTCCGCTACCTGCTCCGGCGTTCCCTGGGCTACGATGGTTCCTCCATTATCCCCGCCTTCCGGACCGATGTCTATAATATAATCCGCTGTTTTTATCACATCCAGATTGTGCTCGATAACCACTACTGTGTTGCCCCCTTCCGACAGCCTCCTAAGGATATCAATCAATTTATGGACATCCGCAAAGTGAAGTCCGGTAGTAGGCTCATCCAAAATATAAATAGTTTTTCCCGTGCTCCGTCTGGATAATTCAGTAGCAAGCTTGATACGCTGGGCTTCCCCTCCCGACAAGGTAGTGGAAGGCTGTCCCAGCTTCACATAAGAAAGCCCTACATCATAAAGAGTATCGATCTTTCGTTTAATGCTCGGTACATTTTCAAAAAACTGCACCGCTTCCTCTACGGTCATATCCAGCACGTCAAAAATACTTTTTCCTTTGTAATGCACATCCAGCGTCTCCCTGTTATACCGCTTGCCGCCGCAAACCTCACAAGGTACATAAACATCCGGCAAAAAATGCATTTCAATCTTTATGATGCCATCCCCGCAGCATGCTTCACAACGCCCGCCTTTCACATTAAAGCTGAACCGTCCCTTTTTATATCCCTTTGCCTTCGCCTCACTGGTGGAAGCAAACAAATCCCGGATCTGGTCAAAGACTCCTGTATAAGTGGCAGGATTGGAACGGGGTGTCCTGCCAATGGGAGACTGGTCGATATCAATTACCTTATCCAGCTGCTCCATGCCCTTTACCTCTTTATGCTTTCCCGGTATTGTTCTTGCCCGGTTCAATTCCCTTGCCAGACGTTTGTACAGGATTTCATTTACAAGAGAGGATTTCCCTGATCCAGAAACTCCCGTTACACAGGTCATGACGCCTAAAGGAAATGTTACGTCAAGGTTTTTCAGGTTGTTTTCCGCTGCTCCTTTTACCGTCAGATAGCCGGTAGCCCTTTTCCGCATCTTTGGTACGGGAATTCTCATTTTTCCGCTCAGATACTGTCCAGTAACGGATTCCGGCACCTGCATGATTTCTTCCGCCGTTCCCTGAGCCACCACTTCTCCCCCGTGACTTCCGGCTCCCGGTCCAATATCTACAATATGATCTGCCGCAAGCATCGTATCTTCATCATGCTCCACCACTAACAGCGTATTTCCCAAATCCTTTAAGTTGCGGAGCGTATTCAAAAGCTTATCGTTGTCCCGCTGATGCAGCCCTATACTCGGCTCATCCAAAATATAGCAGACTCCTACCAGCCCGGAACCAATCTGGGTTGCCAGACGTATTCTCTGGGCCTCTCCTCCAGACAAAGTCCCGGTCGCCCTGGACAGGGATAAATATTCAAGTCCCACATCAATCAGAAAGCCTACTCTTGCTTTGATTTCCTTTAAAATCTGCCTGCCAATCAGCTGCTGTTGTGGCGTCAGTACCATCGTCTGCAAAAATTCATAAAGCTTCCCAATAGACATAGATGTTATTTCGTGAATATTTTTTTCAGATACCGTAACAGAAAGTGAAGTCTTTTTTAAACGCATTCCATTACACACCTTACAGGAGGTGATGCGCATAAAGCTTTCATATTCCTGCTTCATAATATCTGAGCTAGTTTCCCGATATCTTTTTTCTACATTTTTTATCAGTCCCTCAAAAGCAACCGGATATACTCCCTTGCCTCTCTGTCCTTCGTAATAAACCTTTACTTCTTTTCCTCCGGTTCCGTAAATGATAATATCCTTTATCTCATCCGGATACTTTTCAAAAGGAGTGGACAGCTTAAACTTATACTCTTTTGCCAAGGCTTTTAGGAGTGCATTGGTAAAACTAGAAGAATCGTTACAGGACTGCCATCCTGTCACCACAATAGCGCCCTCTTCTATGCTCCTGCTCTTATCCGGTATCATCAGATCCACATCAAATTCCATTTTATAGCCTAGTCCATAACATTCAGGACATGCTCCAAAAGGATTATTAAAAGAAAAACTCCTGGGCTCAATTTCCTCTATGCTGATACCGCAGTCTGCACAGGAAAAGCTCTGGCTGAAATTCATAGGCTCCTGTCCGATCACATCCACTATTAAAAGCCCTTCCGACAGCTCCAATACATTTTCAATGGAATCTGCCAGCCGGCGGTTTATGCTTTCCTTTACCACAAGACGGTCCACAACGATTTCAATATTATGCTTGATATTCTTATCCAGCTTGATTTCTTCCGTCAGCTCATACATATTTCCGTCAATCCGCACTCTTACATAACCGCTGCGTTTTGCCCGTTCCAATACTTTCACATGCTCTCCCTTGCGCCCCCTGACCACCGGAGCAAGGAGCTGAATCTTGCTTCCCTCCGGCAGCTGCAAAATCTGATCCACCATCTGGTCCACACTCTGCCTTGCAATTTCCTTTCCGCAATTAGGGCAGTGGGGAATGCCGATTCTGGCATAAAGCAGCCGGAAATAGTCATAGATTTCCGTTACGGTTCCTACCGTAGACCTGGGGTTTCTATTGGTAGATTTCTGGTCAATGGAAATTGCCGGAGAAAGCCCCTCGATTTTTTCCACATTGGGCTTTTCCATCTGCCCCAGAAATTGTCTTGCATAGGAAGACAGGGACTCCATATACCGCCTTTGTCCTTCTGCGTAGATAGTATCAAATGCCAGCGAAGATTTTCCCGAGCCGGAAAGCCCTGTTAAGACTACCAGTTCATTTCTGGGAATATCTATGCTTAGATTTTTCAAATTGTGTTCGTTTGCTCCTCTGATTTTAATAAATTCTCTTTTTTCACTCATCTTTTTATCCTCATTATTTTATCAAGAATCTTTCTTCTTTATCGGAAAGGAAAGTAGGGAAACTTCTTCTCCCGTCTCCTTGGAGACGGCTACAAATTCCATAGTCCCTTTTTTCAGCTTATTGCTTCGAAATGCTGCAAAGACCTCCTGTTCTTCAGTAAATCCCCCATATCCTGCTTCATAATATTCTCCTCCATATTTTACATATATAAAGTAATCCCGGGGATTAGCACCTTCTAACTCTCCCTCTATTTCCAAAACACCGCTTCCTTTATCAAAATACAATATATCATTTTGGAACCTGCCGCCTTTCACTCCGGTCACAGACATTTGAGGCAAGGCTTCCGTTTCCGCTTTTTCTGCCAGAGTATTATCTGATATATTCCCTGCAATTACTGTATCATAGGGCATTTCATACTGAATGTCCCTAAGGCGGCTGTATGCATATAAATCATCGGCAAATGCTCTCTCTGCATTTTCATACAGTACAAGATCCGGCTTCAGCACATTGACATAGTATTGGACTCCTTCGTAATTCTGTCTGGAAATTAAATAAACCTCTTTATAAGTACTCACAAAAAATTTCTTATTAGACTGAAGAAAGCTGTCATGAAAAACAAGGATCGTTTCTTCCGATCCGGCATCTGGATTTTTATAATGCTGTATGCTGGTGCCTTCCACTCTTTTCAGTGCACCCTCTAAGCTTTCGTTTGTTTTCAACTCCGGCTTTCTGGCAAGCGTATAAACAGGTACCTGTTCATGAATGGGAATATCAACGAATTCCATAGTCTGCATTTCTTCAAAGCTTAAGACGTAATCCTTTTCCTGAAGGATTGGTGCACTGCTTCCCTGCTCCCTGAATTTTTCTTCCACAAGCTGGATTCCACAAAAGGCGCCAAAGTCATTCCAATGGGCACAGTCATATTTTCTATTATATACCTGGGTGGACTTAGCCGCTTCCCGAAACTCCTCCACCGGAATCACATAAGGCACTTGTGCTTCGTCAAGCTTTTGGGAAAGCAGCTCCAAGGTGCCTTCCTGTTCTTCATCCACATGAATACAATCCGGAAAATATTCTCCATAAATACTTTTTTTATCCGGACATATCATGAATACAAAGGGAATATTCTTTGCCTCCAAATATTCCTTCGTGTTTTTAAGATAGATTGCAAGGCTGTCTATCAGCTCCTCATCCGTATTCAAGTGCTGGTAGGATTTGATGTAGCCTTCGTCTGCCGGGAATACATAATCCTCTTTCCCATACATATGAAGCTCTTCTGCAAACTCATGGAACAGACTGTGCACAGTCTTTGTAAAAAAGACGATTGCTTTCTCCCGAAAACCTATCCTGTCTTCCGCATAATGAAGATACCATTCATTATATATTTTGTCAAAACCCCAGCCCGGCCAGCTGGTCAAGACCCGGTTTTCCATTGAGGACTCCACATTTTCTTCTGTATTCATGCAAAGCAGCGGAATGGTAATCATTGCCATAAATGCAAGTGAAAATATAATATCTGCTGCTTTTCTTCCTTTTTGCTTCATGTATCTTCCTCCATGAATATTAACTTTCTATTCTGAATTAAGGGATGCTTTAAAAACGGAAATAAATAAAGGGATTGTAGGAGCTGTTGATGATAAATACAAAAGAAAGCATCAACAATGCCAACAGGCATATTCTTTTTCCCGCCAGCCAAAAAAGAGAATCCTTGTGCTGCACCAGCACCGGTATATGTCTGACGATTGCCCCGAAAGGAAGGCATCCTAAAACAGCAATGACAAAATAACAAATATTCTGGTTGGACAGATAGTATCTAAGGTCATAAGCAATAAAATCCGCTTTGTGAATTCCAAACATTATTGCCAAATAAGAGAGCCCGTCTTTTAAGGATACCAGATTGAACATTACCCAGCCCGTTATTACCACCAACATTGTATACAGCCACTTAATAAGCCATATGCTGCCTTTGTGCACTCTTTTGAAAAATCCCTTTGACGGCCCAATTGCTTCCTCCATATTCTTTTTGTCCAAAGAATCCTTCTGCATTCCTGTTGCTTTTCCAGCCATTCTGCTTCCCAGATACCGTTCCAAAATAATAAATATCCCATGCCATAATCCCCATACAAGGAACCCAAAGCCAGCTCCATGCCAAATGCCTGTTGCCACAAAAACAATCAGCAAATGCACATAAACATTTCCTTTCCTGCTTCCTCCCATGGGAATATACAGATAATCCCGAAACCAGGAAGACAAGGAGATATGCCATCTTCTCCAAAATTCTCTAATAGAAGTGGAAATGTAAGGATGGCGGAAGTTTTCCATAAAAGTAAATCCAAAAATGTTTCCAAGACCGATAGCCATATCAGAATAACCGGAAAAGTCAAAGTATATCTGCAATGTATAAGCAATTGCCCCAAGCCACGCAACCTTCATACCCATGTTAGAGCTATCCGCCAAAAATATATCCGCAGCCATTCTTCCTACCATATTGGCCAGAATCGCTTTTTTGGCAAGCCCTATGATGAACCGCTCTGCTCCTGCCGCAAACATGGCGCTTGTAGTCTTTCGCTCTGTTAAAGAAGCGGCAATATCTGTATATCGCACGATAGGTCCCGCTATCAGCTGGGGAAACATAGAAATATACAGAGCAAGATGAAGGGGATTTTTTTGTACAATATGGCATACTTCCCCTTTCTCATCCTTTTTTCCCTCCATCCGGTAAACATCAATTACATAAGACAGCCCTTGAAAGGTATAAAAAGAAATCCCGATTGGAAGCGCGATCTGAACCACCGAAAATTCTCCGTTTACAGCCTCCCGTATTGTTTCCATACAAAAAGTAAAATATTTGAACAGAAATAAAATGCCTAAATTTAAAATCACAGCCAGCACTGCCGCTTTCTTTTTCCATGCTTGCAAATACGGCCCTTTTTCCGCATTTGCCTCCTGCTTTTTGGATAACTGCCAGATAAGCATTCCAAATCCATAGTTACACACAACAGAAAACAGCATGATCCAGATAAATCCCGGTTCCCCCCAGGCATAAAAAAACAGGCTTGCTAATAAAAGAAAGATATTTTTGGCTTTTGCCGGCACAATATAATAGCCTATGATTACAATAGGCAGAAAAACACACAAAAACAAAATCGTACTAAATACCATTTTCTTACTCCAAATCTTCCAACTGTTTCTTCAGCTCAACCATCTGATCCCGAAGTTTTGCCGCAAGCTCGAAATTCAGCTCTGTTGCAGCCTTTTTCATTTGCTTTTGAAGTTGTCCGATGAATTTCTCCAATTCTTCTCTGTCCATGGATTCCGGATCTTTTACAAATTCAATTTCTTCTTTATTTACTACTTTCGAAATACTGATCAAATCCCGTACCGCTTTTTTAATAGTCTGTGGAGTAATGCCATGGGCCTCATTATATTCCCGCTGAATCTTCCGGCGCCTGTTGGTCTCGGTAATGGCTGCATTCATGGAATCCGTCATTTTATCCGCATACATGATTACCCGCCCCTCTGCATTTCTTGCCGCACGGCCAATGGTCTGAATCAGGGAGGTTTCGGAACGCAAAAACCCTTCCTTATCCGCATCCAGAATAGCCACTAACGAAATTTCCGGAATATCAAGTCCTTCCCTTAATAAGTTGATACCTACCAGCACATCAAATACGTCCAGACGCATATCCCTGATAATCTCTGCCCGTTCCAACGTATCAATATCCGAATGCAGATATTTGACTCTGATTCCCACTTCCTTCATATAATCCGTCAAATCCTCTGCCATCCGCTTTGTCAGGGTAGTAATCATAACCTTATTCTTTTTCTCAGTTTCTTTTTTTACTTCTGATATAAGATCATCAATCTGTCCTTCCACTTTTCGCACATCCACTTCCGGGTCTAACAGTCCGGTGGGACGAATAATCTGCTCAGCCCTTAACAGCTCATGCTCCTTCTCGTAATCAGAAGGGGTAGCGGATACAAACAAAAGCTGATCGATTTTACTTTCAAACTCCTGAAAATTCAGCGGTCTGTTATCCAGCGCCGAGGGCAGGCGAAAGCCATAATCCACCAGAGTATTTTTACGGGAACGGTCTCCTGCAAACATCCCCCTGATCTGGGGAACAGTCATATGGGACTCGTCAATAATAATCAAATAGTCATCCTTAAAGAACTCCATCAGCGTATGGGGTGTGGCACCCGGTTCCATAAAACTCAAATGCCTGGAATAATTTTCTATACCGGAGCAAAAACCGGTTTCCTTCAGCATTTCTATATCAAAATTCGTCCTCTCAGAAATCCGCTGAGCCTCTAACAGCTTATCCTCGCCTTTGAAATAACGAATGCGTTCTGTTAATTCCTCTTCAATATTATTACATGCCTCCAGAATCTTCTCCATGGGCACTACATAGTGAGAAGCCGGAAAAATCGTAATGTGCTCCAAGGTAGCATGAACTGTTCCAAGCAAGGGGTCCACCTCTGCAATCCTGTCAATCTCATCTCCAAAGAATTCTATCCGGATAAGAAAATCGCCTCCTTCTGCCGGATAAATTTCCAACACATCTCCCCGAACCCGAAAATTGCCACGGCTGATGTCCATATCATTCCTGTCATATTGTATTTGTATCAATTCCCTGATGACTTCATCTCTGTCCTTATTCATGCCCGGCCTGAGGGAAACAAGCATTTCCTGATAATCGTCCGGGCTTCCCAGTCCATAAATGCAGGAAACGCTTGCTACCACAATCACATCCTTCCGTTCTGTCAGGGATGCGGTGGCAGACAGTCTTAATTTATCAATTTCATCGTTAATGGAAGAATCCTTTTCAATGTAAGTATCTGTAGAAGGCACATAGGCTTCCGGTTGGTAGTAATCATAGTAGGACACGAAATACTCCACTGCATTTTCCGGGAAGAATTCTTTAAATTCTCCATAAAGCTGCCCTGCCAATGTTTTATTATGGGCAATAATCAGAGTGGGTTTATTCAGTGCAGCAATAATATTTGCCATAGTAAAAGTCTTTCCCGAGCCGGTAACTCCTAAAAGGGTCTCAAACTGGTTGCCCTGCTGAAAACCTTCTACCAATTCCTTAATTGCCTGAGGCTGGTCCCCTGTCGGGGCATATTCTGAATGTAATATAAATTTATCCATAATATTTCTCCATGTCATTCTTCAAATTTCATAACACAAGCCTTCCGAATTGCATTATAGCATATCTCTATAGCATTTGCAAACATTTGTTCTGCTTTTAGATATCTTATCGTAACAGTTCAGCCCGACTGGAAGGGGCGTGCATTTGGAAGGCATAAAGCCAGCTGGACATGTAGTAGTTTGTCAGGCCTTGGCAAAATCGCCAGCACTTACGCACCGTATTTTGGTGCGTTAGTACTGTTGCGTTTTTGCAGAGCGAAAGCGTGCCTGACAAACTACTACATATCCAGCTGGCTTTATGCCTTCCAAATGCACGCCCCTTCCAGTCGGGCTGAACTGTTACATCTTATCTACTAAAAATAAATGCCCCGACAGACAAAGCACAGCTTTTCTTCTGTACTTGACTGTCAGGGCACGTTTTTCTTCTTTTCCTCATCCATCAATAGAAAATATGACCACCAATCTGAATTCCGGTCAGACCTGGAATCGGTGTCCGGAAGAATACACAGTTTCCTACCGGGCTGGCTCCCGCCATAGCCTCCTGCGCCGCCTGATAACATGTCTGATTTGCGCCTCTTGCCAAAACAACTGCAAAACGTCCGCTTCCTACCGGCGAAAACTGCTTGTTCTGATAGATTACACCGGCTACAGTATCTGGAAACAGAGGACTTTTTACACGATTCATGACAACTGCTCCTACCGCAACCTTTCCTGTATAGGATTCCCCTCCTGCCTCGCATTCAATAATGGCTGCCATCATATCAAGATCGCCTGTTCCAAAAGATATGCTGGATAAATCACGCATGGTTGTCTGTGCTACTAAAGCAGACAGAGCTTTTTCCTCCTCCAGCTTCTTCTGCAGGGTAGCTTCATCATTCTCCTGCTCTAAAAGAGTTTTCTCATATTCCAGCAGTCTCTTTTCTTCTTCTGAAATCTGAGACATGTATTCCTGCACATTACTATGGGTCTCTTTTACAAGAGCTTCCACATTTTCCTTTTTTTCCTTTGCCTGTTCCAGCAGCGCTTCCAGGCTTGCCTGGTCATCCTTTAATTCTTCTTCTTCCTTAACGATTTTTTCTTTAAGTTCTTTGTATTCCTTCAGGCTCTCCCTGTCATAAGCGGTTACTTTTTCCACATATTTATACATCGTCAGAAATTCACTAAAGCTGTCAGCAGAAAAAAGCATGTCCAAATAAGCAGTGCTGCCTCTTTCATATATAAATTGCATACGCAGACCCATATTCTTCGTTTCTTCCGCTTCTTTCTTTTTGGCTTCTTCCAATGACTTCTGCGTTTCTTCGATTGCCGTATTTTTTTCTGCAATCAGCTGTTCAATTCTTGCCAGCTCATCTGTTGCATTTGCCAGATCCGCATTTAAATTATTTAAATACGATTGGAGCCCTGTTTTTTCTTCTTTTAAATCCGCTAGATTATCCTCCGTATTATTTTTTTTCTGTTCCGTTTCCTTCTTTTCCTGCTGGACCTGACGAAGCTTATCGCTTGTGGAAGTGGCACTTACTTCATGTCCCTGCAAGCTTCCAAACAATACACACAGCATCAGCAGAAAAACTTTCAAATTCCTTCTCTTTTTCACTTATTCACCTTCTTACGAGCCTTCTTTACAACTCCAATGTAATCTTTTTGCCTGTATGCTCATATTGATAATAAGCCACGCCTGCCGCATCAAACATTCTCTTTGATGCAATGACGGAATCCGATTCCTTATATTTGTCACAAGCATACACTACCGTTTTAATGCCTGCCTGAATAATCGCCTTGGCACATTCATTACAGGGAAACAAAGACACATACAGCTTGCTGCCCTCCAGGCTTCCCCCTTTATAATTTAATATTGCATTCAACTCACTATGAGTCACAAAGGAATACTTGGTATTCAACGGGTCCCCTTCTCTTGCCCAGGGAAACAGCTCATCAGAGCATCCGTTTGGAAACCCATTATAGCCCATGGATAAAATCCGGTTATCTGCCCCTACGATACAGGCTCCAACCTGAGTATTAGGGTCCTTGGAACGCATGCCTGATAAAACAGAAACCCCCATAAAGTATTCATCCCATGAAATATAGTCCTCACGCTTATCGCTCATTGTCCAGCCCTCATTACTTTTCTTCTATCATATCCACTCTTTTCACATGTCTTTCCCCTTGGGAAAAATCCGTTTTTAAAAATGTATCTACGATTTCCAAAGCAAGATTCATTCCAAGAATACCTGCACCAAGGGCAAGTACATTGGCATTATTATGCTCTCTGGTAAGCCTTGCAGATAGAGTATCGCTGCAAAGTGCGGCACGTATGCCTTTAACCTTATTGGCAGCTATTGAAATGCCTATTCCTGTAGTACATATAACAATTCCTTTTTCCGCTTCTCCTGCTGCCACTGCTTTTGCCACTGCTCTTCCATATATGGGATAATCACAGGAGCTTTTATCATAACACCCCATATCCCTGCACTCCACACCTTGCTCTTTTAAGTGTGCTATTACCTTTTCCTTTAAATCAAATCCGCCATGATCACTACCGATTGCTATCATCTTTTTCTCCTCTCTGTCCTGCCTGAATCACTTTATGCCCTGCTGCCTTTAGCAGACGATTCATCACAGCCTGTCCTACACCCGTTCCCGGAAATGCTTCTGAATAAATCACATCTACCTGTTTTTCATCAAACTCCCTTAATATTCCATAAAGCCTTCTGGCAGCCGTAAGCTCGTCCGCTTTTTTTCCCGCATTCATTTTAATGTCTGCATGATAAAATTCCATATTTTCTTCTGTTCCGATTACACCGGTCCGAAGCCCTTTTTCCTTTGCCGCTTTCAACAACATATTGATCCTATCTTTTACTTCCTGTCCGCTTCCCGATACAATCGTAAGCTCTCCTTTTGGCGCATAATGCCTGTATTTCATACCTGGAGCCTTCGGCGCCATGCCTGCCATCTGCTTTTGCGTAGTCTTATCCACTGCTATGCTGCCAATTACTTCGGAAAGCATTTCCTCTGTAATAAATCCCGGTCGTAAAATCATGGGAGGCTCCACCGTCATGTCTATAATCGTAGACTCTATTCCAATTCCCACTTCTCCGCTATCAAGGAGCATTTCAATCTTTCCCTGTAAATCCTCATATACATGGCTTCCCAAAGTGGGGCTTGGTCTTCCTGATGTATTAGCGCTTGGAGCTGCTACAAATCCGCCGCTTTCTTTTATAAAGGCAAGAGCCACCGGATGATTGGGGAACCTGACTGCTACCGTGGACAACCCGCCGGTTGTTTCCCATGGCACTTCATCGCTTTTCTGAAAAATCATAGTCAGGGGTCCCGGCCAGAAAGCATCAGCTAACTGTTCCGCCTTTGCCGGCATTTCCTTTACCAGCCTTTTTAAATCCCCCCTGTCTGCAATATGGATAATCAGAGGATTGTCAGAAGGTCTTCCTTTTGCCGCATATATTTTTTGAGAAGCTTCCTGATTCAGTCCGTCTCCGCCAAGCCCATATACGGTTTCCGTGGGAAATGCCACCAGACCGCCTTTCTTTATAATATGTCCCGCTTCTTTTACAGCCACCATATCCGGTTTATCTTCCAACATCTTAATCCATTTTGTTTCCACACCCATCGGCTCCTTTGCAGCTTCCAGTACACTTTTTAGAGTATATCACATCTTAATCCTGATTTAAATACTTGATAATTGCCAGATGGATATTCCATGCCAGTTTTTCCTGATATTCTTCCTCACACAAAAGAGCCGCTTCCGTTTGAGAAGACAGAAAGCCGCATTCCACTATAATAGAAGGAACCGTGGATTTTTTCAATATATAATAATTATTATTTGCTTTTGCCTTTCTGTGATTAGAAGGGTCCACACCCGTAATCAGCTGATCCTGCATGATTTCCGCCGCCTTTTTCCCCTCTTCTGAATGAGTAAAATAGAAAACCTGGGCGCCGGTAATATCTCCCGCTCCATAACTGTTCTGGTGAATGCTTACTGCCAAAGCTGTCCCGGGAGTTTCAATGATTTCCACCCGTTTCTTAATATCCATGACCTTCTTATTTTTATCATTCTCTCCGTACAGCCCATAATCCCCATCTCTGGTCAAAATGACCCTGATATCATCCTGTTCCAAAAAAACCTTAACAAGAAGCGCAATCTTTAAATTGATATCCTTTTCCAGCACATCATTTACTCCGACCTTTCCCGGATCATTTCCACCGTGCCCCGGATCGATTACCACTACTCTTTCTTTTTCCTTTAATTGATCTGACATAGTATATATAGCGGCAGTTTTTGCCAGCACGCACATGGAAATAATAAAAATAATGGTCATGGCCATTGATATTGCTCTCTTTTTCATGAATGGTTCTTCCCACAGGCTTTTCTATATTGTATGTGAAAGAAAAACAGTTCATGCCAAAAAGAGCAGACCGGCTATTGCAGATATGCTTCTATGAGCTCCCACACTTCCGGCTTCTCAAGGCCCAGCCTCCATCCTGCCACTCCGGCAATATCATAATTTTTCATTACATTTAACTTGGTCTGTATGGATTCCTCATCTTCCAGCCATATCTGATAAATCGTGTCATCTACCTGGAATGTAGTATAATTCTGGCAGGTTACTTCATCCCAATTAGCAGTACCGCCATTCTCCGTCATAAAACTTTCTCCATAAGACATGCTCACTTTATCCACAGTAGTCGTACCGCTTGTAGTTGCCCAAATCCCCGTATAAAATGGGATTGCATTGATTACCTTCTCCTTAGGCACTTCCTCCAGCGTGTTCTTAATTCCATTTTCCACATAATTGATGGAAGCTATGGAACCAATATCAGAACTGGAGTAATGCTCATCATATCCCATGATAATTATATAATCCGCAAGCATTCCCTGTTCCTTCCTATTATAATATGCGGTATATTCCGTGGGAACATAATTATCCACAGACAGTACCACACCATTTCGGCGGCAGACAATGGATAATTCCCTTAAAAACTGTATATAATCCTCTCCTGCCTCTCTTGGCACCTGCTCAAAATCCACATTGATGCCGTCAATACCATTTGCAAGAATCTGTTCCATTAGATTCTGTATTAAATAAGTGCGTTTTGTAGTACTGGTCAAAATCTCCTTCGTGTTAACGGCTTCTCCCTCGATACGCCCTGTAAAATTATCAATCAGCGCCCATACTTCAATTCCCCTCTGGTGCATGAAATCCACATAGCTCTTATCCGCCAGAGACGTAAAATTTCCTTCATTGTCACTTAAGGCAAACCAGGTAGGTGAAATCGTATTGATTGCCTTCGTATTGGCAAGCAATCCTTCCACATTGCCGTTGGCTACCGGATTGGTCACCATATGCCATACCAGATTAATCGGATAATCCTTATTGAGCGAGGTGTAAACGGGCTCTTCCACAGTGAGCGCCACCGTTCTGTCAAAATCACGCTCATCCGTCAATCGCTTATTTTCCACATACCCGATTACAGAATCAGCGGTTTTTACTTTAGACCACTTTTCCATTGTTTCTAAGACCGTAACGGTATCTCCCTTTTGCAAGTCTTCCAAAATAGGGCTTTTTATTCCGCCCTGGTAACGTATCTTTGCATTCTTTTTTATATCCGCAACCGTCACCGTTGCACTTTCCTTATAAATTTCAATGCGATTGGGCTCCTGGAATACTTCATAATAAAAATTCGCATAAAGCTTCACGAAGTCCACTGCTATATAAGGAATTTCCTCTTCCACCAATGCCGCCTGGTAATCGATTGGAAATTCAACTCCATCTACAGCATAGACATTTTCTCCTGCATATGCACGAATTATTTCCGTGGGAGTAGTATATATAAGAAGGTTTTCTCCTGCGTCAAAGTAAAACCGGCTGTTTAAGTAAGCCTGTACCATGTCAAGGGGAAGGTAACAGGTCCCGTTTTGTACGATTCCTTTTTCTTCAAGGAAATCATCTTCCCAAAGAATAGAAAGCTCCTTTTCTGTATATACTTGAAAGTATTCATTTAAATCCATTCTTTCATCGGAATAGGAATACTTTTCCATGATACCGGAAAACAGCCCAATAATCACAATCAGGATAATTAAAACCACTGCTATTATAATCGGTATCATTTTTTGTTTTATCTGCTTCATGCTATGCCCTCCAATTGTTCTTTGATTATATCAGAAAAATCGACCATAGTCATTACAATTTTACATTTTAGTGCTTTACTCCCCAATCCCGCCTGCTTTTTTCATATTTTCCTGCAGGCACCGTGGAAACATTGACCCTGAGGGACTTTCATGTGTTTTTATTTGTTTCCATAGCAACACTCCCGAAAGCACCGGCTTTTCATAAGCAGGTACCGGCTTTTCTTACTTTATTTGCTTTGTTACCAAAAAAAGGTTCTGTGATATATTTTGCAAATTGTAAAAAAAATAATTATAAGATTTTAATATGTGCCGATACTAAACATTGTAGAAAAAAACAGAGATGTTCCAAACCTTTGATAAAAATATAGTTTTCTTGTCTTGTTTTTGAATTATAATTGGAATTATTTGGGAATATATTAAGACTTAAAGCACCTGGCTTTAAACACGTTCGAATAACTCGAACCAAGAAGCGGCGTCCCGCTGTTCTGCTTTTAGATACTTATCAATATATAAGCTTTTATCCGGCCTCCTTTCTTTTACTGTTCCCGTTTTATAAAACGAGTCCAGATATTAGTCTGGAAGCATCTCTAAAGAAAGCATAAATGATTCCTGTCGATTTTGCAAGCCTTTTGTAAAAATTTCTAAAATTTTCTTAAACTGGAACCAACTGCTATTGACTTGATAAATGATAAAGTATAATATGTTTTTATCATAATATATAAGCAAAAAACGGGACTTTTCTAAGTTTTCAAAAAAGGATGTGATAATATGAAAATCGAAAAAGTGAACGATCACCAAATACGTTGTACATTGACAAAAGCCGACTTAATAGACAGGCAGCTGAAAATCAGTGAACTGGCATACGGCACTGAAAAGGCAAAAAATTTATTCCGGGATATGATGCAGCAGGCTTCTTTTGAATTCGGGTTTGAAGCAGAGGACATTCCCCTTATGATAGAAGCTATACCTCTGAATTCCGAATGCATCGTCCTGATTATTACAAAGGTAGAGGATCCGGAGGAATTAGATACCCGCTTTTCCAAATTTGCTCCCTCCGTTCATTCCGACAGCGATGAAGAGGACTGGGATGAGACGGATGCCTTATTGCCGTCAAAAGGAGATGCAGATGATATCCTTGATTTATTCAAGAAACTTCATGATACTAAAATAGACAATCTGCCGGAAAATCCCAATGAGGAAAAAGATGCGAAGACTTCTGTTCCGCCAGAAAGAAAAAAGGCTGCTGCCATGAACAATGCAGCCAGCACTTTAAAGCTCTATTCTTTTCCAAGCTTTCAGGTAGTCACAAGAGCTGCCCACGTGCTGGAAGGCCTTTATGAAGGTGAAAATACCCTTTACAAGGATATATCTAACGACACCTACAAGATATTGCTGGAACAGGGTTCCCATACTGTTGAAGATTTTACCCGGGTATGCAATACCCTTTCTGAATATGGGAAGATTGAAAAATGCACGGACACGAACAGAGCCTTTTTGGAAGAGCATCTTGAGGTCATCTGTCAGAAGAATGCTCTTCAGGCATTAACACAAATCTAATCGCTTTATTAGGAATTGTCAGGAAATTTATAAATGCAGCTTCTGATTAAGAAGCTGCATTTATCTTGTCCATCAATTCATCAATATCCATTCCATGAACCATTGCTGCCATTTCCAACGACTCGCCCTGTGCGGACGGACAGCCCAGACAGTGCATTCCCATTTCCATTAAAACAGGCGCTGCATTTGGATTTATCTGTAGAATTTCTCCAATTGTCATTTCCTTTGTTAAGTCTGCCATTCTATTTTCCTCCTTGGACTCTTATTATTATTTTTCTTCTCCCGATTTATACGGGAATCTATACCTACAATAGCTAGTATAACTCTATCTTCCTTTTTTATCAACCTGACATTTTTATCGAAAAAATTTTACAAATTTTTAACTTCTTGTACGTAAAAAAGTACATAGGTTTTCTTGACTGTATACAAAGATTGACATATAATATGACATATAAAGTTCTCACAGCTATTGGGGACGTTACACATCTAGTGACTGGCGGCTTTTACAGCCGCTTTAACAAATTTTTATAATAGGAGGCTATTTCAAAATGAGACCAGAATGGAAAGATTTTGTAGGTGGCAAATGGGAAAGTGAAATCAACGTACGTGATTTCATCCAGAAGAACTACCATCCTTATGACGGAGATGATACTTTCTTAGCAGGACCTACACAAAACACAAAGGATTTATGGGCACAGGTACTTGATCTGCAGAAGCAGGAACGTGAAGCAGGCGGTGTTCTCGACATGGATACAAAAGTAATTTCCACAATTACTTCCCATGGCCCAGGATACTTAAACAAAGACAAGGAAACAATCGTAGGTTTCCAGACAGACAAACCTTTCAAGCGTTCTTTACAGCCTTATGGCGGTATACGTATGGCAGAAAAGGCTTGTTCCGACAACGGTTATGAAGTTGATCCGGAAATCAGCGAATTTTTCTCAACTCACAGAAAAACACACAATGCAGGTGTTTTCGATGCTTACAATCAGGAAATGAGAACATGCCGTTCCGCTCACATCATTACCGGTCTTCCAGATGCTTACGGCCGCGGACGTATCATTGGTGACTACAGACGTATCGCTTTATACGGTATCGACAGACTGATTGAAGACAAGCAGGAGCAAAAGGATTCCACAGGACGTGTTATGACAGATGACGTAATCCGTCTTCGTGAAGAAATTTCCGAGCAGATGACCGCTCTTAAGATGATGAAGGAAATGGCTGCTTCTTACGGCTGCGATATTTCCAAACCTGCTACAAATGTACAGGAAGCTATTCAGGCTACTTATTTTGGTTATCTTTGTGCAGTAAAGGAACAGAATGGAGCTGCTATGTCTCTTGGACGTACTTCCACCTTCCTTGACTGCTTTGCAGAAAGAGACCTTGCAAATGGTACCTTTACAGAAGAACAGATTCAGGAATTCGTTGATCACTTCATTATGAAGTTAAGATGCATCAAATTCGCACGTACTCCGGAATACAACCAGATTTTTGCCGGCGATCCAGTATGGGTTACAGAATCTCTTGGCGGTGTTGGTGTTGACGGCCGTCACATGGTATCCAAGATGTCCTTCCGTTACTTGAACACATTAAATAACTTAGGACCTTCTCCAGAACCAAACTTAACTGTTCTCTGGTCTACAAGACTTCCGGAAGGCTGGAAAAAGTTCTGTGCTAAGATGTCCATCAAGACTTCTTCCATCCAGTACGAAAATGATGACTTAATGAGAGTGACACATGGTGATGATTACGGTATCGCATGCTGCGTATCTTCTATGGTTATCGGTAAGGAAATGCAGTTCTTCGGCGCTCGTGCAAACCTGGCTAAGTGTCTGCTGTACGCTTTAAACGGCGGTGTTGATGAAGTCAGCAAGAAACAGGTTGGTCCTAAATATCGTCCGGTTGAAGGCGATGTACTTGATTATGATGATGTTATGTCCAAGTTCATCGATATGATGGAATGGCAGGCAGACGTATATGTAAATACTTTGAACATCATCCACTATATGCATGATAAATATTGCTATGAAAGAGCTCAGATGGCTTTACATGACAGAGATGTAAAACGTTACTTTGCAACAGGTGTTGCAGGTCTGTCAATCGTAGCTGACTCTTTATCCGCTATCAAATACGCAAAGGTAGAAGCTATCCGTGATGAAGACGGAGTTATCGTTGACTTTAAGACAACAGGTGAATTCCCGAAATATGGTAATGATGATGACCGTGTTGACTTAATCGCACAGGAAATCGTTCATAAGTTCATGACTGCAGTGAGAAGACACCACACTTACAGAAATGGTGTTCCTACAACATCCATCTTAACAATTACTTCTAACGTAACCTATGGTAAGGCAACAGGAAACACACCTGACGGACGTAAGAAAGGACAGCCATTTGCTCCAGGCGCTAACCCAATGCATGGACGTGATACTCATGGTGCAGTAGCTTCTTTAGCTTCTGTTGCAAAGCTTCCATTCAAGGATGCACAGGACGGTATTTCCAATACGTTCTCTATTATTCCTGGCGCTCTTGGTAAAGATGATCAGGTATTTGCTGGTGATATCGAATTAGATTTAAGCAAATAATTTTCTTGAATCGAAGGTATTGAGCATACAAGGAGGCCCAATATGAATGATGATGAAATGATTGATGATCTTATCAAAATGCTGGATTCCGGCGTTACCCGCGGGGTAGGACACTTAAACGTGGACGTTGATGAGAACAACAAAAACAAAGATGTTCAGACTATGGGATGTACGGATTGTTCCAGAACCCCACTAGCATGTAGCGTACCTACCCTGCATCAGGGTTTGGATGACTACGAATAATCAAACAAATAAAAATATCAGGAGGTAATTATTATGTCAGAAGTAAATTCAGCTCAAGTAGATAACTTAGTAAACTTATTAGATGGTTACGCAACGAAAGGCGGACATCATCTTAACGTAAATGTATTAAACAGAGATACCCTGTTAGATGCTCAGAAGCATCCAGAGAACTATCCACAGTTAACAATCCGCGTATCCGGATATGCTGTTAACTTCATCAAGTTAACACCGGAACAACAGGCAGATGTTATCTCTCGTACTTTCCATGAATCCATCTAATTGAAGATATTAGAGTGGGTATGGGTTTGCAAGTAGAAGTAACTTGTGAAAAATGAAATAAAGTGATAAAAGGGCATCTGGTGGGAAAATCCTGCCGGGTGTCTTTTTTTGAAAGGTGGAGGGGGTTTTGATTGGAGGACGTAGGAGGAGGCATATCATATAGTAGTCTTTGCAGAGCGAAAGCGTGCCCATAAGACTATCCTATGCCATGCCGGCTCCCACGTCCTCTTATCCAACCCCCTAACCTCTTTACAATCACTCCAAACTTTCTCTTTCCGATAACTGGTTTTCTTAACAAGAATATGTTACACTAGAAAAAGGAATAATAAGGAAAAACAAAAAGAAATGAGGAATAAACATGAGCGGAAGAATACATTCTTTAGAAAGCTTCGGTACAGTTGACGGTCCCGGTGTGCGTTTTGTAGTTTTTGTTCAGGGCTGTCCCATGCGTTGCGCCTACTGCCACAATCCAGACACTTGGAGTACGGAAGGCGGAAAACAGATGGAGGTTTCCGAAATCATTGATGAATTCGAAAGAAACCGGAGCTTTTATAAAGGCGGCGGCATTACAGTTACCGGAGGTGAGCCTTTGCTGCAGATTGATTTTCTGACAGAGCTGTTTACCGAAGCAAAAAAGCATGATATCCATACATGCATTGATACTTCGGGAATCGTTTTCAAGCCCCAGAACGAAGCTCTAATTGCCAAGCTGGATGCCTTAATGGAGCTTACCGATCTGGTTATGCTGGATATTAAGCATATTGATCCGGAAGAACATAAAAAGCTTACCAAACAGCCCAATGATGGCATTCTGGCTTTTGCCGAATATTTATCGGATCGGGGAGTGGATATCTGGATTCGTCATGTAGTGGTTCCTACGATTACAGATAATGATGATTATTTGTTTAAGCTTGGCTATTTTATAGGAGGATTAAAAACCTTAAAGGCTCTGGATGTGCTTCCCTATCACACGATGGGAAAACCCAAATATGAAAAGCTGGGACTTCCCTATCCCCTGGAGGGAATTGAACCTATGGATAAAAATAAGGTAGTGGAAAAGAAACAGATGATTTTAAATGGGATTAAAGAAAAAAGAAAAGAATTGAAACAATAAATTTTACAAATAATCTACTATTTTCCACTTGTATAATGATACTATTTGTATTAAAATAAGCATAGTACTTGATAATATTTTATCAAGTGCAAACATGAAAGGAACATATTTAAGGAGGATAACGTTATGGCATATGTAATCAGCGATGCTTGCGTAAGCTGTGGTGCTTGCGAAGCGCAATGTCCAGTAGGAGCTATTTCTCAAGGAGATACACAGTTTGAAATCGATCCTAATACCTGTATCGATTGCGGTTCTTGTGCTGGAACCTGCCCAACAGGCTCTATTTCTCAAGGTTAATTGCACATTAGAAAGTCCCCGGAAGGCTCTCCGGGGGCTTTTTTAATGAATTGATACTGTTCTTAAATCCTGTTTAATGCTGCATATTTGCAAATTTGGTGTAATCAGGAAGCCATACCAGCTCTATGGTCCCGATAGGACCATTTCTCTGTTTCGCAATGATAATCTCTGCAATTCCTTTTTTCTCCGTATCCTTATTATAGTAATCATCCCGATAAATAAACATGACTACGTCCGCATCCTGCTCAATGGCACCGGATTCACGAAGGTCCGAAAGCATAGGTCTGTGATCCGGTCTCTGTTCCACCGCACGGCTAAGCTGGGATAATGCCAATACCGGAACCTGAAGCTCCCTTGCAAGGGATTTCAAGGAACGGGATATATCGGATATCTCCTGCTGCCTGGAATCGCTTCTGCCGCTGCCTGACATAAGCTGCAGATAATCAATAATAATCATCTTCAAATCATGCTCCAGCTTATACTTCCTGCATTTGCTGCGAAGCTCGGAAATACTGATACCGGGAGTATCGTCAATAATCAGCCGGGAACCACCAATGACTCCAGCGCTTTCAATCAGCTTTTCCCATTCATCATCCTGCAGATTGCCAGTACGAAGATGCTGGGAATCCACCCTGGACTCCAAAGAGAAAAGACGGTTTACAAGCTGCTCCTTTGACATTTCCAGACTGAAGATAGCCACGCATTCATTTTCCTTAAATGCCACATGCTGGGCTATATTTAATACAAAAGCAGTCTTACCCATGGATGGTCTTGCCGCAATCAGAACAAGATCAGAAGGCTGCATGCCTGCAGTCCTGTAATCCAGATCTAAAAACCCTGTAGGAATGCCGGTAACGGCTCCTTTTGTCTTTGATGCCCTTTCAATCTGATCCATGGCATTCATGACAACCTGACGAATAGGGACAAAATCTCCCGTATTACGCTTTTGAACCAGCTCAAAAATACGCTTTTCCGTATCCTCTAAAATAAATTCCAGGGATTCCTTACCTGCGTAGCAGGTATTGGCAATTTCTTCATTCAGACGAATCAACTTACGCAATGTGGACTTTTCTGCTACAATCCCCGCATAATGCTTAATATTGGCAGAAGTAGGCACTACCGCAATCAAGTCTCTGATAAATTCCAGACTTGCCACCTCCGGCGGCACATCCTTTTCTTTTAACCGCTCCTGCAAGGTTACCAGATCTACCGGTTTCCCTTCATCATTTAATTCTACCATTGCCTCAAAAACAATGCCGTATTGCTTACTGTAAAAATCATCCCCATGAATAATTTCAGAGGCTACTACAATAGCCTCCTTATCAATAATCATAGATCCTATTACCGATTGCTCCGCCTCAATGCTGTGAGGCAATACCCGTTTTAATAAGGCTTCCTCCGCTGCCATAGGATACTCCCTTCTCCGCTTTTATATCATATCTCAAAAGCCTGCTATGTTTTATTCTTCCTCTACCTTTACTGTAAGCACAGCAGTTACTTGAGGATGAAGCTTTACTTTTACCTCAAAGGTTCCAAAGCTTTTAATGGGCTCTGGAAGCACCAGCTTCTTTTTATCCAGTTCTTTTTTATATTGCTTTGTATATTCTGTGGCAATTTCCTTGCTGGAAACGGAACCAAATGCCTTACCGCCTTCTCCCGCTTTCATGTGGACGATTACCTTTTCTTCTTCCATCTCTTTTGCAAGAGCCTGGGCAGCCGCCAGATTTTCTGCGGCAATTTTATCCGCATTTGCCTTCTGCAGCTTTAAATCATTGAGATTCTGATTGGTTGCTTCGATTCCGATTTTCTTTGGCAACACGAAATTTCTTGCAAAACCGTCATTTACATTGACGATATCGCCCTTTTTTCCTAATTTTTTATCATCCTGCAATAAAATTATTTTCATGATAATTCACCCTCTTCAATCATTTTACTTAAGGTAGCCTTTAAAAGCTCCATAGCTTCTTCTACTGTTTTTCCTTTTAACTGGGCGCCGGCAATATTCATATGACCGCCTCCTCCCAGCTTTTCCAGAATGACCTGAACATTGATTTCATCAATGGAACGGCCGCTGATATAAATCGTCTGATTATAATCCGTTAATACGAAGCTTGCCTTAATACCGTTAATATTTAAAAGTTCATTTGCCGCCTGGGCTCCAATTACGGTTGGACTGTCCAAATCCTTGCTATTACAAACACTGATGGCAAATACATTTTTAAATATCTTTGCCTGACTTACCGCATCCGCTTTTGCCTTATAGACCGCCGCATCCTCCCGGAACATTTTCCTTACTCTTGTTACATCCGCACCATTTCTCCGAAGAAATGCCGCTGCTTCAAAGGTACGCACACCTGTTTTGGTAATAAAATTATTGGTATCAATTACAATACCGGCATATAAACAGTCTGCCTCGCCGTGTTTTACCTTTACCCCTTCGTCAATATACTGTAAAATCTCAGCAACTAATTCACAGGCACTGGATGCATAAGGCTCCACATAAGACAATGTGGCATTTTCAATGACCTCATCGCCTTTTCTGTGATGATCCAGCACTACTATGGAACGACACAATTTTAACAGCTCCGGGCATTCCGTAATGCTTGGCTTATTCACATCCACCACTACCAGTACACTATTGCTGTTTGCAACCTCAATCGCCTGGGCACTGTTCAAAATAACCAGCTCGTCTCCTTCCACATGGGCTAAGAACGCATCTACCAAGGGCTTGATAGCAGATGTTACTTCATTGACAACAATATAAGCGCTCCTGCCCAGAGTCCTGGCAATCCGGTAAATACCAACTGCAGCGCCAAAGCTATCCACATCAGTAATCCGATGTCCCATGACGATAACCCTGTCCTTTGTGGAAATGATTTCTTTTAACGCATGCGCCTTTACCCGGGCCTTTACTCTTGTGTTTTTCTCTACCTGCTGGCTTTTTCCGCCATAATAAGTAACTCCCTCAGGAGTCTTTACAATAGCCTGGTCTCCGCCCCGTCCCAATGCTAAATCAATAGCGGTTCTGGAAAACTCATAGTTCTGCCCATAGGATAATCCTTCAGCACCAATACCGATACTGATGGTTACGCTCATCTCATTGCCGATATTGACGGTTTTTACCTCTTCCAGCAGATCAAAGCGATTTTCCTGCAAAGTCCGCAAGGATTCCTTTCGTAAGACCACAAAAAACTTGTCCTTCTCCATTTTCTTTACAATGCCGTCAATGGAAGCAAAATATTTATTGATCTTCCGTTCTATCAATGCCGTCAGCAAAGAACGTCTTACTTCTTCTACACTTTCCAATGCCTCTTCATAGTTATCCAAATACAAAAGCCCTACTACAAGACTTTGGTTGTCGTTTTCCTTCAAGGCAATGTTCAAGGCAGTTTCATCAAACAGATAAAGGGCAATCAAATAGCCGTCATAATCTGAAGACGCCTGAATCATATCGCTTTTTGCAACCATCTCTTTTAAAGAAATCTTTTTTAGCCTGGCTTCAAAATCCCTTTCTTCAAAAGTAATGGGAAACTGTGTTTCTACCAGCTCTCCCGGCAGCTTTTCTTTTGTGATTTCCGGAAACAATGTATGAATCCCTTTATTGTAGCCCTTTTCTTTATGCACTGTCATTTCAAAGGCTTTATTGGTCCAGATAACCTTTCCATTCTCATCTAAAAGTGCATGGGGCAATTCCAGATCCCGTAAAAGCTGTCTTTGAATCTGTCCATACTGAGTGGCAAAGCTAACAAGTTCATTCATAATAATAGGCTTATTATAATTTAGGAGCAGTAAGCAGCTGGCCAGATAGATGATAACAAATACAGATAGCAGAATACCTGACCTTGTATCCAGTGCACAGATTCCTATATCCACTGCCGCTAATAAGATGCCCAATATTAAAAATGCTTGCAGATAAGTTCGAAGCCTACCTTTTATTTTTATCTTTGATTTCACAAAATTACCTCTTAGCAGTTTATTTAATTTCAGCCTTTCAAAGGTCATTATAGCATTTTTTTACTCGTTTTACAATAAAAAGCACCCACATAATCGTGAGTGCTTTGTAAAGCATTTTCTTCTTTAATCTAACGTATATGGCATCAATGCAACGTGACGTGCTCTCTTAATTGCTACTGTAAGAGCTCTCTGATGCTTTGCACAGTTTCCAGTAATTCTTCTTGGAAGAATCTTACCTCTTTCCGATACATATCTTTTTAATTTATTTACATCTTTGTAATCGATCACATTATCTTTGCCACAAAATACGCAAACTTTTTTTCTTCTACGAATTCCGCCTCTTCTCTTCATGGGAGAATCGGATTTTTCTGCTTTGTTATAAGCCATGATATTGCCTCCTGTTTTAATTGATTTCTAATTAAATGGCAATTCTTCATCAATACCGTCAGGAATATTCATAAAACCGTCTCCTGCTGCCATAGGCGCTGGAGCATTTCCACCGGAAAAGCTGCCTTCTCCGCTTGAACTATTTTTGCTTTCCGCAAATTCCTGATCTTCTACGACTACTTCTGTTGTATACACCTTTACACCATCTTTATTAGTGTAGCTTCCTGTCTGGATACGGCCTGTGACTAAAACCTTTATACCCTTACGGAAATACTTTTCAGCAAATTCACCACTTCTTCCAAAGGCTACACAGCCAATAAAATCTGCAGTTTGATTATCGGTATTATTGCGGCTGAATCTGCGGTCTACTGCAAGTGTATATCTAGCGATTGCCATTGGGGTCTCGCCCTGAGAATATCTTACTTCAGGATCTCTCGTCAGACGTCCCATTAGAATTACTTTATTCATATATTTATCCTGCCTTTTTCTATGCCTCGTCTTGTCTTACGCACAAATATCTGATTACATTTTCCATGATGCGTACGTGGCTTTCCACTTCCGCCGGAACTGTTGACTCAGCATCGAATTGGATGAAATAATAGAACGCTTCTTTCATTTTCTGAACTTCGTAAGCTAATCTTTTCTTACCCCATTCATCAACATTTGTGATCGTTCCACCGAATCTTTCGATATAAGCTTTTACTTTGTCGATGGTAGCAGCTCTTTCATCATCTTCGATTTTTGCACTAACAACAACGGCTAACTCATACTTGTTCATGCTTCATTACCTCCTTTTGGTCTCTGGCCTCTTACTCTATAAGAAGCAAGGAATATATCACAGAACCTTATGTTACCATAAATACCCTTTATTTTCAAGAGATAATTTTCATATTTTTATTCCTTTTCTGCTTTTTTCTGCAGTTTCTTTGTATTTTTCTCAACCAGCTTCCTTGCCATCATGACCTGATGGGCGCAGCCCAGACACTTTAAACGAAAATCCGCTCCTACTCTTAGTACTTCCCACTCTCTGCTGCCACAGGGATGCTGCTTTTTTAAGGTTACGATATCTCCTACTGCATAATTCATAGCTGCCTCCAAATCACTATACTTCTATTTGCTCAAATACTTTTCCAATGCTGTCATGAATAATCAAATCCGCCATGGAATCCTTTGGAGTAGCAGTTTTATTGATAAGCACCAGTTTATTTCCTCTATAATAATCAATCAGAGATGCAGCAGGATAAACCGCCAGTGAAGTGCCGCCAATAATGAGCATATCTGCATTTGCAATGGCATCTACTGCATTTTGGATCGTCTCTTGATCCAGCCCCTCCTCATAAAGGACAACATCCGGCTTTATCGCCCCTCCGCATGAACACACCGGAACATCCTTGCTATCCAAAATTTTCTGCACATCATAAAATTGCCCGCATTTCGTACAGTAATTGCGCAAAACGCTTCCATGCAATTCATAAACAATCCGGCTTCCAGCCGCCTGATGAAGACCATCTATGTTCTGAGTGATTACAGCCTTCAGCTTCCCAGCCTTTTCCAGTTCCGCTAATTTTAAGTGAGCTTTATTGGGAAGGGCATCCAGACAAAGCATTTTATCCCGATAAAAATCATAAAATTCCTTTGGCTTCTGCCGATAAAAGCTATGACTTAAAATGGTTTCTGGCGGATAATCATATTTTTGGTTATAAAGCCCATCCACACTTCTAAAATCCGGAATGCCGCTTTCCGTAGATACTCCGGCTCCGCCAAAGAATACAATATTATCGCTTTCCTTTACCCATTGATTTAATATTTTAGTTTCTTCCATAGACAATACACTCCTGCTTTTTGATATAAAATCGGAAACCTTGCTAAAAAAAGGAAGCAGTTTCCCGCTTCCTTTTTCTTTTTATCATTTTAATAATATCTTGTGGTAATGCTAAATGAACGATAACCCGGATTTTTCACTGTTGTAGAACTGTAACTCTTCTTTCCAACCTTAACTTTGTTTGCCTTTACATATACATAATAATTTTTGTATTTAGCAAGCTTTTTCATGGTGTAGGTTGTTCCCTTAACAGTTGCTACTTTCTTATATTTGCCAGTAGCACTGGTTGCTCTGTAAACAGTATAGTTCGTTGCACCAGTTACTTTTGTCCATGTAAGCTTTACATCCGTAGAAGTCTTGCTTACTAATTTAACGCTCTTAATATAAGCATTTGGAACAATGACTTTCTCAGCTGAATATGCGCCATAAACCTTTTTTCCGTTATCCATCAGTAAGTAAGCTCTTACTTTTACTTTCCATGCCTGAGTTCTTAATTTAGAACTTTTAAAGATATGAGAAAGGTTTATTTTGCCATTGCTGGCAGCTTCTGTTGCACTTGTAATCTTTTTACCTGATTTGTTTGTAATTACGATTTCAAAGCCGTCTGCCATTTTAACTCCGCTTTGGCTCCATGCAACCTGGTACTGTGCTGTATATTCATTGCTGGCAGACAACTTAACACCAGTAACTTTTCCAGATAATGTATAAGCATCATTTAGTCTTGTATACCAAGCCTGCTTAAAACCAGCTCCATTGTCCTTATAAGGAACGACTGCAACTATGTATCCTGTATCCTTTGCCAAACCGCCAACTGTAAAAGAAGTGGCTGCTGTTGTTCCTTTTAATGCAATATTTGCTTCTGTTGTACCTGCGTATACCATGTATCCGCTTGCGCCACTGGAAGCTGTCCAGGATAATGTTACAGAACTAGTTGTTGCGTTTGTCTGTCCAAGAGAAGTAATGTTATTAGGCGCTGTTACACCTATAAGCACATCTGCATTCTGATATTTCAAATACACGGTTGCTGCTGGTGAGAAAGCTTTATCTACCTTATATATATACTTGCCATCACTAGAACCGATATAACTAGCAGTAACACCAGAACCGCTTGCTACGGTCCTGTCAGTAGTAGAATATTTTAAATCACTTGCCGAAATAGTAGTTCCCAGGCTCTGAGTTGACTCCAAATAAATATAGTTCGTCGTCGGATAGGTTGGCGTATATTTTCCTGACAAAGTCAATGGCCCTGCAGCTGCTTTAACAGGCATGCTGATGCAAGCTGCCATAACACATACAGCAAATGCTGCTAACAATAATGATACTTTTTTGGTAATGCTAAATTTTTTCATCGTGTAATGAGTTCCTCCTTTAATTATTAGTGTTGTGGGTTTTATCGTTTTCCATTTCATTTTACTCTTTTTTTTTTTATTTGTCCATTGATTTTTCATAAAATAATCACAGAATAGTCACATTTAACATTTTCCATATAAGTTTATCTCATAATTTTATTTTATTATATAAAAAGCGGCACAAACAGGCAGGCTCCTGTTTATCAATAGGAGCCTGCCTGTTTGTGTTATATGAAACATTATTCTTCATTTTCTACTTCATTATTTATTTCATCGTCATCTTCTGCTGTGGCACCATCTTCTGCATCCGTTTCATCTTCTGTTGCTTCGTCTGTTGCAGTTGCATCCTCTGCCTCCGCATCATCTGCATTATCCTCTTCTGCCGTATCTGCATCATCCGCTGCATCTGCATCCTCTTCTGTATTTTCCGGAATCACATCCAGGCCTTCTGATTCACCAGTGGTTATCTCATTTATTTCACCCGTCTCATTTTCCTCATTGGAGCTGCATCCCACCAAAGCAGTTGCTGATAAAGTAAGCGCTAAAGTCAACATACAAATTTTTTTCTTCATAATAGTTTCCTCCCTAAATCATTGTTTCTATTTGTGAACATAAACAATCTTATTGCACATTTGTGAACATTTTGTGTCTAATTTATGTACTTTTCATGATGATTGTATTATGATTTTCTAAGCTTTGTTAAGGTTTTCTTAATTTGTTTCATCCATTTCCAATACCTTCAAAAACGCTTCATCCAGTCCATCCCAATCCCCTATTCTGTCATCCTCCATATCCTTTGAAATTTGCCTGTATCTTGCAATTTCATCCTCGATATACTTCTGGATTGCAGGGATTTTGGGATTCATGGCTTTTTCATCACTTTTTGCTTTTCTGCCAAGCATTTTTTCTATTTCTTCCCATTCCGCTGTTGTCTTATAAACAATCGGAGAGTTTGCCCACTCAATCACATCTCTTTTTTCCTGAATCTTTAAATAATCTTCTTTTGACCGCACATAAACAAATCTTACATCATAGTCGCTATCCGGTGATTCAACGCCCCAGGCCCTGCTTCCGGACTCTACCGCATAGAGAACTTTTACAGCTTCTTTTTTCTCTATTTCTGTAAGCTTGTCTAATATTTCCTTTTTAACATCTCTCATCAAAATCATCCTCTATTGCTTTTCTATTTACATATTCAACAAATTTTTCCACCTTTTCCATGTCAGGATTGTCCGGCAGGGCCGTATTCCGGGCGGCCGTCTCCAATCGGCTTTCATAATCAGACAACATTTCATAAAATTCCTTTGAAAATGTTTTGTCTTCCTTCTGAAAATCACCATGTCGAATGCTTTTTAGCAATTCTAAAATTTCCGTCTTGAACTCCGGACGGCAGATTTAATGTAATTCCCCTAAAATCAATGTCGCTGTTCTCATGATTGGTTCCGTATGCATAACTTCCCCCAAGTCCCATAAAAATGATACGATTTCCAAGCCTTGGATGGCTCCTTAAAAAATCATATTCCTTAGAATTCATAAGTTTTATAAAATCCATATTTATTATCCTTTTTCTTATACTGTACTATAATGAAATGAGTATATTTTCTTCTTACTATATAAATAGTCGAATGATATTCTCTATATTTTCAAAAATTGGCGAGTCAAACCCGCCAATTTTTTATATGCCTGCACCGTAAGATTTATTTTTTAAATATTCTAATGCTTGTTCTCGCTCTTTCCCTCTTCCTTCTTCGGCAGCACCACCTTATCCAGATGCCAGATATCATCCACATACTCCTGAATGGTTCTGTCTGCAGTGAACTTGCCGGAACATGCCACATTCAAAATAGCCATCTTCGCCCAGCGCTTTTCATCCTTGTAGACTTTCTCCACCTGCTTCTGTGCTTTGGCATAGGACTTGAAATCCTTTAGGATGAAATAGGTATCCGCCTTTGCTGTACATTGGGTGTTTAACAGGGAATTATACAAATCCCTGAACAGCTCCGGATCGTTTGGGGAATAAAATCCATTGATCAACTGCATCAATACCTTTCGTACATCCGAATCATTATTAAAAATATCCATTGGGTCGTAGCCGCCATGCTGTTCATAATTTATGACTTCGTCAGAGGATAAGCCGAAAATAAACGCATTTTCTTCTCCCACTTCTTCTACGATTTCTACATTTGCTCCGTCCATAGTGCCAAGAGTAGGCGCACCGTTCAACATGAATTTCATATTTCCGGTTCCGGAAGCTTCCTTACTTGCAGTGGAAATCTGTTCGGAAACATCTGCTGCTGCAAAAATTATCTCTGCATTGGAGACCCGGTAGTTTTCAATAAATACCACCTTTATTTTTCCCTGAATAGACTCATCATTGTTGATTACATCCGCCACATTATTGATGAGCTTAATGGTAAGCTTGGCATTCCGGTAGCCTGCTGCCGCCTTTGCGCCGAAAATAAAGGTTCTCGGATAAAACTCCATGTCCGGATGCTCTTTCAGTTCATTATATAAGTACATCACATGAAGGATATTCAACAACTGGCGCTTGTATTCATGAAGCCTCTTCACCTGCACATCAAAAATGGAGCGGGGATCTACCTGAATTCCATTATGCTCTAAAATATAATTGGCAAGGCGGACTTTATTCTGATACTTGATATTCATAAACTCCTGCTGTGCCTTTGCATCATCCGCATATATTTTCAGCTTGCTGATTCTGGAAAGATCGGTAATCCATTCCGGCCCGATATGATCCGTAACCCAGTCTGCCAGCTGTGGATTTCCATGCAGTAAGAAACGGCGCTGAGTAATGCCATTTGTCTTATTGTTGAATTTCTCAGGCATCATTTCATAGAAGTCCCTTAACTCCTGATGCTTTAAAATCTCCGTATGAAGTCTGGCAACTCCGTTTACGGAATATCCTGCTACAATGGCAAGATGCGCCATTTTTACCTGTCCGTCATAAATGATTGCCATACTGCGGATTTTATCCTGATTGTCCGGATATTTCTTCTGGATTTCCAGAATAAACCGGCGGTTGATTTCTTCCACGATCTGATAAATTCTGGGAAGCAGGCGGGAAAACAGCTCAATGGGCCATTTTTCCAATGCCTCTGCCATAATGGTATGGTTGGTATAAGCACAGGTCTTTGTGGTAATGTCCCATGCCTCCTCCCAGGTTAAGAAATATTCATCCAGAAAAATACGCATAAGCTCCGCAATGGCAACTGTAGGATGGGTATCATTTAACTGGAATGTAACTTTTTCGGGAAGCTTGTGTATGTCATTATGGCTTCTCATATATTTGGCAACCGCTTCCTGAACAGAGGCGGAAATAAAGAAGTATTGCTGCTTTAACCGAAGCTCCTTGCCAGCGTAATGATTGTCATTGGGATATAATACCTCCACAATATTTCTTGCCAGATTTTCCTGCTCCACTGCCTTACGATAGTCACCCTTGTCAAAGGAATCCAGCTGAAAGCATTCTACCGGCTGGGCATCCCAGATACGAAGGGTATTGACTATTCCATTTCCATAGCCCACAATAGGCACATCATAGGGAATCGCCATAACAGATTGATAATTTTCATTATAATAAATGGTCTTGCCGTTTTCATCCTGTCGAACGGAAACATAGCCTCCGAACTTTACTTCCTTTGCATATTCCGGGCGGCGCAGCTCAAAGGGATTGCCGTCCTGAAGCCATACATCCGGCACTTCCACCTGATATCCGTCCCGGATTTCCTGCTTGAACATACCATAACGATACCGGATGCCGCATCCATAAGCAGCATAGCCCAATGTGGCAAGGGAATCCAGAAAACATGCTGCAAGCCTTCCAAGACCTCCATTTCCAAGAGCCGCATCCGGCTCCTGATCCTCTATCACGTTGATATCTACTCCCAATTCCTCCAGAGCCTCTTTTACCATCTTGTATGCCTCAAGATTGATAATATTATTTCCAAGGGCACGGCCCATCAAAAATTCCATGGAAAGATAATATACGGTTTTAGGATCCTTTTTTTCATACTCCTTCTGGGTTACCAGCCAGTTATCTATGATGGCATCCTTAACCGCATAGGAGACAGCCTGAAATATCTGCTGCGGAGTTGCCTCCTCCATTGTCTTTCTATATAATGTCTTTACATTATACAATACACTTCTTTTAAACATTTCCTTATCACATGCTGTCTGTTTTGTTACTACGTTTTCTGCCATAATTGCCTCCTCTTTTATCTTTTTTCCAAAGAAATGTTAACTGCTTCCCCGTTCACATTCCAGTCCTTTGCAATTGCAAGGTTTTGATTTTCTCCGATTTCATCCGCCAATACCTTGGCTGCAATGACGGCTTCGTTTTTCTTTACAATTTCCGCAATTTTGTCATTTCCACTAACCGCCACCTTAATATGATCCATCACTTCAAAATCCGCTTCTTTTCTCATCGTCTGGATCTTGCTGATGACCTCGAATACAAAGCCTTCCTCAATCAATTCTTCCGTCAGATTTGTATCAAGCACTACTGTAATGTTGTTGTCGGCTTCTGTTGCATAGCCTTCTTTTTGTATCATTTCAATCAAAAGGTCTTCTTCTGTGAGAGAAACCTCCACACCATCCACTTCAAACTTCAGTGCGCCTTCCGTCTTCAGCTGATCCATTGCTGCATTGCCGTCAATATCCGCAAGCTTTTTCTGGATTCCGCCTAACTGCTTTCCGTATTTGGGTCCTACCGTCTTTAACTGGGGCTTGAACTTATAGGTGGTAAATTCCCTTACATCCTCTGTAAAGATTACATCTTTTACATTCAACTCTTCCTCAATGATTTCTTTATAGAAATCGCTTAAGACAAAATCCGCCTTTATGAACATAGAAGCAATGGGCTGGCGGTTCTTGATATTGGCGCCATTTCTGCAGGCACGGCCAAGCACTACTGTTTTTAATACAGCATCCATATCCGCCTCTAACTGTTGATCCACAAAAGCTTCATCTGCCACAGGGAAATCGCACAAGTGCACGCTTTCCAATGCGTTTTTATCAATGGAGCATACAAGGTTTCTGTAAATATCCTCCGTCATAAAAGGAATCATAGGCGCTGCCAGCTTGGATACGGTAACAAGAGCCGTATATAAGGTCATATAAGCATTGATCTTATCCTGTTCCATTCCTTTTGCCCAGAAACGCTCACGGCTTCTTCTTACATACCAGTTGCTCATATCATCTACAAATTCCTGCAATGCCCTTGCAGCTTCCGGAATCCGGTAATTGTCCAGATTGGTATCCACCTGAGTAATCAACGTGTTCAATTTGGATAACAGCCACTTATCCATAACGGAAAGCTTGTCATATTCCAATGTGTATTTGGTTGCGTCAAAGCTGTCAATATTGGCATACAGCACAAAGAATGCATAGGTATTCCAAAGGGTTCCCATAAACTTCCGTTGTCCCTCCTGAACTGCCTTTCCATGGAAACGGTTTGGAAGCCATGGCGCCGAGTTAATGTAAAAATACCAGCGGATAGCATCTGCTCCATAGGTTTGAAGCGCTTCAAAGGGGTCTACCGCATTTCCCTTGGACTTGGACATCTTCTGTCCATTCTCATCCTGTACCAGTCCCAATACGATAACATTCTCATAAGGCGCCTTGTTAAACAGCAAGGTAGATTCCGCCATAAGAGAATAGAACCATCCACGGGTCTGGTCCACTGCCTCGGAAATAAACTGTGCAGGGAACTGTGACTCAAACAATTCTTTATTTTCAAATGGGTAGTGGTGCTGTGCAAAGGGCATTGCCCCGGAATCAAACCAGCAGTCAATTACTTCCGGAACCCGCTTCATGGGCTTGCCGCATTCCGGGCAGGCAATGGTGATTTCATCAATATAAGGCCTGTGGAGCTCCACCGTAAGAGCCTTCTCATTGCCGCTCATTTCCTTTAACTGCTCTCTGCTTCCAATGGATTCCATATGACCGCAGCCTTCACATTCCCAAATATTCAAAGGAGTTCCCCAATAACGGTTACGGGAAATTCCCCAGTCCTGAATATTTTCCAGCCAGTTTCCAAAACGACCCTCGCCGATGGATTCCGGAATCCAGTTCACGGTCTTATTATTTCTTACCAGATCATCCCTTACCGCAGTCATCTTGATAAACCAGGATTCTCTTGCATAGTAAATAAGCGGTGTATCACATCTCCAGCAGAAGGGATAATCATGCTCAAACTTAGGAGCCTCAAATAATTTTCCTTCCTTATCCAAATCCACTAAAATCTTCGGGTCTGCATCCTTTACAAACAGCCCTTCGTATGGCGTTTCCTTTGTCATTTCTCCCTTTTCATTGACAAACTGGACAAAAGGCAGATCATATCTGCGTCCCACCTGGGCATCATCCTCACCAAAAGCCGGTGCTATATGAACGATTCCGGTACCGTCTGTCAAGGTAACATATCCGTCACAGGTTACAAAATGGGCTTTTTTATGCTGTTTTTCCGCCATCATGGCCGCGCCTTCAAATAAAGGCTCATACTCCTTATGCTCTAACTCCTTACCCTTATATGTTTCTATGATTTCATATGCCGGCTTTCCTTCTTCTGCCAGCTTTCCAAGGACAGTATCCAAAAGGGCTTCTGCCATAATATACGTATATCCGTCAGCAGCCTTGACTCTGCAATAAGATTCCTCCGGATTTACACAAAGCGCCACATTGCTTGGCAGAGTCCATGGCGTAGTGGTCCATGCCAGGAAATAAGCGTCCTCTCCTTTTATTTTAAAACGAACGGTTGCGGAGCGTTCCTTTACGGACTTGTAGCCCTGGGCAACTTCATGGGAAGAAAGAGGGGTTCCGCATCTTGGACAATAGGGTACGATTTTAAAGCCCTTGTACAAAAGCTCCTTATCCCATATTTCTTTTAAAGCCCACCATTCTGATTCAATGAAATCGTCATGATACGTCACATAAGGATCGTCCATATCCGCCCAGAATCCAACGGTGCCGGAAAAGTCCTCCCACATTCCTTTGTATTTCCAGACGCTTTCCTTACATTTTGCAATAAAGGGGTCCAGGCCGTATTCTTCAATCTGCTCCTTGCCATCCAAGCCTAACAGCTTTTCCACCTCCAGTTCCACAGGAAGCCCATGGGTGTCCCAGCCTGCCTTTCTCGGCACCATACAGCCTTTCATAGCACGGTATCTTGGTATCATATCCTTTATGACACGGGTAAGCACATGTCCGATATGGGGCTTCCCGTTTGCGGTGGGCGGCCCGTCATAAAAGGTATAGGTCTCTCCTCCTTTTCTATTGTCCATGCTCTTTTGGAAAATGTTATTTTCCCGCCAGAATTTTTCTGTTTCCTTTTCCCGTTCCACAAAGTTAAGGTTCGTTGATACTTTCTGATACATTGCTTTCTTCCTTTCTTTTTCTATTAAAAAAACCCCGTCCCTGTAAAAGGACGAGGCTAAAATTCCCGCGTTACCACCTGTTACAGCATACTATCATATGCGTTCCCTTTAACGGAGGAATACCGTCAGTCTCTACTTACCTGCCTGCTGCTTTTGGCACAAACGGCTTTCGGTCTGAAACTCGGAAGTGATTTTCCGCAAAGTGCTACTCATACCGGGCTTCCACCCTCCCCGGTTCGCTTTGATTTTCATACATTGCGTACTGTCTTCGTCATAGTTTTTGTATGATTAGTATATATTTTATGATTATTTATAATTTAGCACTTGGAATTGGGGGATGTCAAGGGGTTTAGGGAAGGTTTTGGAACTTTGAAAATAGTTATTGCATTTCCTTGCCCCTTATGCTATATTTGAGATAAGAAAAGCACCCACTCCAAAGGTGGATGCCTCTCGAACAGGGTAAATGTCCTTACGGACACCGCCTATCCTGTGGGCTGACAGGATAGGCATTTTTATTTCTTCTTACTGTTTCTCTTATCGAGAAAGGTCAGAAACGCAACAATCAAACTTCCAAAGGAAATCAGCAACCCGATTATCCCTATGAATATCAAAATG
>JAAUZH010000036.1 GCA_014804675.1 Lachnospiraceae bacterium | reverse complement strand
TGGCATCAATTATTTATAGCCGCCTGTGCCGCTACGATACTTAGTGGACTTTTTACCCCGGGGTAAAAATGTTTACCCCCTTTACCCCACCCCATGAGCCATTCGACAAATTGCGCTTTTTGCCATATCAGAGCAGCCTTAAAAGCTGTACCAGCTCATGCGGCTCATCTGTATCCGATGCGGTCTGTCTGGTATCAAACTGCGAGAAACGGTTTGCTTTATAGAACGCCAGCAGTTTATCCTCATTCTCTGCTTCCAAAAATGTCACCATGCCACCATACATATACTGTCCTTCCTCTACTACTGTCCACGCCAACTCTACAAGCTCTTTTCCTGTAATTTCTCTATTCCTGCCATCTGTATAATTTTTCCCAAGCTGTGCAATTAAAAACGCTGACATGGTATATGTATCCGATTTTTTATCCAGTTCACTGACGCGCAGCAACTTTCTTTTTGTGGTATTGCTTACCGTTTCACCTCTGACAGTCAGAGGCTTTAAAGCAATAGTAAAATAACCAACTAAATTCATACTGCTTAGGGAAAATACAAGATATGTAACTGACTGGTTCTTTTTTGTAAATTCTATTGCATTTTTCTTCAAAAAAAGTTCAACATCCGGATTCCTCGGACAGGAAAACTCGGAGATTTCTTGAATAAGCCTGTCCTCTCCGAGTTTTGGATTGTTACTGTTGAGATAACAGCGAATGTTGGTAACTAAAAATTTATCTTCTGCCCCCATCCACTTTCTCCCTTTGTTCTAAAAATTCTATCAATTCCGCTTCATCCCTGACAAACTTTGCCGCTACGGGAGTACGCTCAGGACGGTTCTTGGCAGACTCTTCAATCGCATTAACGAACATCTCCACCTGCTCCTTGCCGGAAATGACAAAATTTTTCGTGATACTTGAAGTTGCCATAAAAAACACCTCCTTTGTTAGTCTGGCTTTTCTCCAAAAATTCATACTTTCCTATCTACATTTTATTATCTTATTTCGGTTAATGCAACAAAACTTTTTATGAATTTTTTATAACTTCTTTTTCATAAAGCCAGAAACGCTATATTTTTTTGATATGAAATTACCTAGAAACGTAAAAAAGGCCGGAGTAAGCTAAGGTATTGGTCTCTAGCTTTGCTCCGGCCCTTCGCAGCTCGTCACTTGGCCGCTCGCACATTTGAGTAAACATTATTTCATCTTCAATGAGGTCTGTATCAGCCATTCCAGCCTGACTGTCCTACCGCAATGAGGGCATCTGATACGGACTACTGTCCGCCCCTCCACGGTGGCGATTATATCGCAGATCCTCTTCCGGCACAGCGGACACCTTATTTTGCACATCTCTCAATCCCTCCCACAGCCACTTCTGGATTTCTAACCGCGATCAGCGGAACGGTTCTTTACAGATGCCCTTACAGTGATAATTTCCATAAATTACCATGTATACTGTAAGTATGCCCACAGAGCGCATTCCTAATCACGCCTATACAAAAAAAGGCAGGGCTACCCCTGCCGCCTGTTCTTCTTATGTACCATCCTTGGGCTAAAGCCCACCTGCACCACCTCCCCGCAGTGTCTGCACTTCATTTCAAGCACAGACTTCCCCGGCGACATCACTTCAATGTCAAGGATGTGCCGCCCGCATTTAGGGTTCGGGCATCTGATCCTTTCCATTAACAACCACCTCCCCGCACTGATATGTAACAAGGGAACCAGCCTGTCTGCCGATTCCCTTTTATCATTTGTGCATTATTGATTTTTTCACTTATTTGTCACACTGTACCAACTGGAGCCTATGATGCCTTTTATCCATTCGCTCTCCTGTGAATAAACAATGGACTGCTTCGTGTCAATCAATCTGCCCGACTGGAAAAGTATGCTGAGTTTCATATCCGCCACATTGTTCCAGCCCTTCCCGGAAATCTCTGAAATCATCCCACATATCCACTGCTTTACCTGCGCCTTGTAATCGCCCGGAACCGTGCCTGACTTATCCACTGCCGTCCTGACCAGCTCCTTTATATCCTCTCCGTCCTTTGTATAATAAGTTCCGCCCCTCTCCTCCAGTTCATTCAGTTTCAGCCCGGTATATTCATACACCTGCTGGAATGCCTGAAACTTCAGCTTGGAATCCGCAGAAACCTGTGAACTGTTGCATCCGTCCTGTGTAGAGCAGGTAAGGATATGCTTATACAGATTCTTCCCATTGCTCCCCTGATTGAGTGCCTGTTCCATTGGCTGCTTCAGCGAATCGTCCACGCCATCAACGAAAATATAATAACTGTATGGATCAACCGTAAAAGTGCAGGTGTCCGGAATTCCTGCAGTGTCAATTCCCGCGCCTGAAAGGATATTAGATATCTGCCTGTTTATGGTCTGGCGTTTAAACATAATCCTGTCATTATCCTTCACATCCCCATATATCTCAATTCCCCTGAAAAGGGAATCCTGATAACTTATGCCGATTATCTTTCCGGCCTTATACATCTGCATTTCATAGTTATAGGCAATCCGGCGCTCCGTTTCTGTCAGGTTCGTTTCATAATACTGTGAGCCTTGGTCAAAATATTTACCGTTGATATATTCTTCTGGGTTGGAATGCGTCTTTGCCTCTGCCACCAGTTTGGAATATTTATCCGTCAGTGCCTCCCGGAACGCATCAGAACAGCTTGTGTATGTAACAGCATTGACATCAATCTCATTGCCCGCATTTTCCAATGCCGCACTGTTGCTTTCCCTGGCAGCATCTATATATTTCTGCAGGTCAATCGTGCTGTCAACGCTCGTGTTCCGCGTCCTGCCCGATATGCTTTTCCTCACGGATAGTTCCTGCGCCTCGCTGCTTATGGTGACGGTATCTCTCCTGCCGGACTGCACGTTTTTATTGGTTTTTGTACTCTGTACCTTTCTGCCAAACATGATGTCAAGCAGTGTCTGGTTACGCCTAATTTGATTGTTCAGAAAAATATTCATTAGTACCTCCGCCTTTCCTTTTTTGCTCTCTGATCTGCCGGAAGCCTGCCCATTGGACTTATGCCCTCGCGTCAAAGCGCAGCCCTGTCCGGCGCAACTTTGGCGACCTCGCTTTTCCGCAGGGCGAGGAACTTATTCTGCGCCGCATCCTGTTATCTTCTCCCGGAGGGAATCAGACAGGATGATGCCTTTCCTGCTGCCGTGCTATTTGTCTGATGGCTTTTTGCTATTCCTGTAATATCCATTTCAATCATCCTTTCACTGCTCCCCGGAAACCGGGCATCTATGAACACAACACCCCTAAAAGGGATTTGTACCTCTCCGTTTCATTTTTTATGTCTTCGGCAGTGACACCGTAATACAAATATATCTTTTTAAACAGTTTCCTTAGCTGTTTCATGGTTTTCTTATCCCCGCTGAATGAAACGTCAAGCACCTGCCAGACAGTTTCCACCCCTATCCGCATACAATCATTCTCTGCCCATTTAATCTCATATATGTGGAAATCTATGGGGAAGATATCATCCGCAATTTCCGCCGCCCTATCACACCGCTCCTGAATCTTCTCACAAAATGCTTTTAAGGCTTCCACATCCTCCCCATCCGGCGGCTCCAAGTTCATCAACTCTCCCAACAAATCCGGACGGTGTCGCATGATAAGAAATGCCTTTAGGGACTGTTTTTGCTCCAGATAATCATGAGACTGCTTCGAAACTTCCACAGCACTATGCTCACGTTTCAGCCATTCCACGACTTCCTCCAGCGAATGGGGATTGGCAGTAATCCGCTTCTTTATCCTGCTTCTTTTTATTTTGCGGAAATTATTCTGTATCCGTGTTGTAAGTTTTACCTTGCCGCCTTTTCCGGCAATAAAAATACTTGTAGGTCCGTCTGCTCCGCCTATAATGGATACGCTGCTTGCAACCTTGTCCATACCTACATCTCCCATTCCAAAATAAAATCACTGCTCCCCAATCTGCCGGAAAACAGGGAAACCTGCCCTGTCCAGATACCCCTATTTATGCCTTCATATCAAAAGACGGCTTTTCCTCCAGATAATCTGGCAGTTCTTCCAGTTCTTCCCCTTGGCCATTCTTTAAGGAACGGTACTCATTAAAGTAGATTCCGTAAAATTCCCTTTCTTTTTCCCGTTCAGCCGGAGTCCTCTCACAAGCCCACCCATACCCTGATCCAAGATAGGTCAGCACCTTTGTCCCCTGGTAGTAAATGTCAGCACCGTATCCCCCGCTTGTCAGAATCGGGCAGGTAAGCGTACCGCCCCCTGCCAGGGCAAACTTCTTTTCAGCAAGACTGCTACCTCTCCCATCCGCCGCTTCCAAAAAGTCAAGCAGTGTCAGCTCCCCACTCCCGTGGCATTTGGGGTTGCTGCCCTGCCCTTTCAGTGCATTTTTAGCCTGCCGGTATAGTGCCTTCCTGTCGGGCGATACATCGGACATATACTCTGCACACAATTCCGTCCTCTGCCTATGAATAGATTCCAATTCTGCCTTGTTTGTAGTATTCGCAGCCTTCCGTGCCAGTTCCTTGATCTCGTCTGTAAACTCGGCCTTTGATTTACTGCTTTTCCCGGAACTCGGAATGATAGACCAGTCAGGTCCTCTACCGCTGCTTAATGACATATGGTATTTTGTATTGGCAGAATTTACTGCACTTGAAACCGAAATTCCCATTAATCAACTCACAATTTATTTTTCTGTCGGTCAGGGCCGCCCCTGCCCCCTTGCAACAAGTCCGGGCAGTCCGCAGGGGCAAAGTTTTATGCGCCTCTGCGGAATAAGCTGTAAAGATTATACCTGTATATCCAATGTGCTGCCCGAAGATGGTTTTTTCACAAATGTATTACCGCTTTTCACAAGCTGGCTTTCTACGGATTCCCTTGTAACGCTGTCCAATATGCTTGGATCAAACGGCTGTCCCGGCTCCCATTTCGGATTAGCCGCCTTTACCGCTGCATACATCGCAGAACGGTATTTTCCCTCATACTGCTGCAAAGTCCATGTCCCTTTTGCACGGTCTTCCTTCTTTACGCTTAATTGATATTCCCTGAATACTTGCGACCTTTTCGTTGTGTCGCCATTGGAAATTCCATTTTCTTGAATGAACTCCCTTTTCACATTGTCGAACATCTTTTGCCGTGCGTCATCGGAAACATTAATCAACTGCTGCCATGTTGAGCGGTCTACTTCGCCATCTTTTCCGTGATACATTCCGGGAACCACAATTCCTCCCGGTCCAACAAAGTCCCCATCTGAATTGAAGTTGCTCATCACGTTCCTCATGTGTGCTTCCCGCCCGCCAAGCAGTTCATACATCATTTTCTGCTCAGGCGTCATCATAGCTTCTTCAGCAATAACAGCATCCAAGTACTCATTCGCTGCCGCTTTGTATTGCTTACTGTTTGTGTCGATACTTTTGTAAGAATAATTGTTACCTGCACCAAATCCACTAATGTTCATAGACATACTATCATCCTCCTTTACGCTTCCAAAAAGCTATGAAATCTCTTTACCAGTTCGTCTAACTGCGACTGTTCCTTACCCGTTCCCGTAAATATCTGCACTTCGCCGCCTGCATAATAATTCTTGAAACTGTCAACAGCTTTCGTAAAACTGCTCACAAACTTTTCTTTATTGCTCACATCAAGATTAGAAAAAATCTTATAAATGTCACCGTTCGCCTCTCTGTTCAGCTCAACACTGGTCTTTCCGGAAGCGCTTTTATTCACAAGGCTTTCCTTCATCTCCGCTGCGCCTTTTCTGTAATTGGGTGTTCCATGCTCCTTATAAAATTTTTCCTGTTCGATTTTTACCTGCTTTGCAACAGACTCAATCATACCGTTTATTTTATTGATTTTTTCTTCTGCCTGTTTTCCGTATGCGCTTGTTATCTGCTCTGCCGCTTCATCAGACAAGCCGATTTCTTTACAGGCATAAGAGAGCTGTGAAACTTTAAGCCCAAACTGCGCATAAGCTCCCACGTTCCATGAATCACCTAAGTTTCCGGTCGGCTGCTGCTCCAAGTCTTTGATCACGCTTTGGAGCTTGTCGCTCTGCTCTTTTGTCACGCTTGCACCGTAAAAGCTCGCCATTCCGTTTGCACCGTTTCCGACTACCCTATGCGTCACATTGCCATATCTTCCACGCTCCCCGTTTTGAATCCTCTGCTGAACCGCTTCCGGCAAGTCTTTTGAAATCTCAACAATCACGCCTAAGTGCTTCTTTTCGGAATCGGGTGTGTTCCTGACTTCTTCCTTCAGATTATTTGCTGTTTTCGGCTGGTATTGATAACCGCCCGCCGCTCCTACATCTGAAACATCCATAATATCATCCTCCTTGATAAAAATATTTTTGTGCCAACCTTGGCCTGCATACAAAATATGCCGCTTCATAAAAATTTTCGGCAGATGCACCCCGGAATCCAACCCGGATTGCACCAAGTGACTATAAATTGCACGAAATGACCATAAAGTTTATATCATCACCACCGCCTGGAACTTTTCCTGGTCACAAGAAATGGCAAAATCGCCACCGTATTTATCCACCACCGCCTTTACGTTCATAAGGCCGACGCCGTGCATCCCTCCACCAGAATCCAGCACGATGCCGTCCGTGACCTGCACTTTTTCCGCCACGGGGTTCTTTACGGAAAAGATGATCTTCCCGCCCTCCTGCACCAGCTTGATGTTTATGACGGCTTTCCTCCCTTTGCGCACGACCTTCACGCATTCATGGATGGCGTTGTCCAGTAGGTTGGAAAGCAGTATAACCGTCTCCTCCCCGTCCAGCCGCATCCCGCTCATGTCGCCCACCCGGAATATCATGGACACGCCCTGCTCCCTCGCAGCATGGAACTTCTGGTTCAGGACTGCGTTCACGACAGGGTGGTTCGTGTTGACCGCAGACATCTCCACGGATATGCTCTCCGTCAGCCGTTCCGCAAGCTCGGCGGCAGCCTGCACATCGCCTTCCTTCAACAGCACCTGCATTGTCCTTATCTGGTTTTTATAGTCATGCATCTTCCGCCCCTGCCGCTCATAGACCGCCTGCATATCCCGGTAATGCGCAAGCTGGCTTTCCTTCTTCTGATCTGTCAGCGCACTTTCCCGCAGCAGCTCCCCCTTTTCAAGGATGTCCTTCATCAGCACTATCACAAAAAAGTTTATCATGATCAGCCCCACTGAAAGGAAAAGATAGACTGCCTGCACCTTTTTCTCCCCGCTGTAGCAGAAATACATGAGCAGCATGGATGCCACGGTGAACAGAGGCACCATGCCGAATTTCCGCCATTCTTTATGGGAAAGTTCGCCATAGCTGTTCTTCCCTTTCCATATCTTCTGGAGCATGAAAAGCAGAAGAACCCAGACCAGTTTCATCGGAAGGTACAAAATAGTAAGCTCTAAGGCACGTAGCTCTTCTCTGGAATTCAATATGTTCTCAATCAGCAATGAAAAAATGTCTGCCAAAAACAGTAGCGAATAATTCAATACGGAAAAGAAAATGTACTGCTTCCAGTCCGCCCTATAGAAAGCCGCACAGAACACCATGTAGACTAAAACTGCCAGCAGCACCTTAATCCCCATTGAATCAAGATATGTTCCAAGAGATGCAGCAGCCACAACAGCAAAATACAAAACAATATAACTGCACTTATCCAGCCACCCCGTCCTTTTCCTTTCCATGAAGATATCAAAAAAGTATATGCTCCCCCATGTCTCTATCGCCATGATACAAAGTGAAAGTATCCATTTTCCCATAATCACTCCGCCCCCTTAAACAATGTGTACTGCCGCTTCACTTCCGGGTACCTTGACTTCGGCACGGATATCTCCTTCCCCGTGGTCAGGATCATGACATAGCTGCTGATCCTCTCGATGTACTTCATATTGATGAGGAAACTCTGGTGTATCCGCACAAAGCCCATCCCCTTCAAGTCCTCCTCCAGCTCATCCATCTTTTTGTAAATGCTGAATGTCTGCTCCTTCGTGTAGAACACATTCTTGTGCTTGCTCGTCTCGATATAGATGATATCATCCACCCGAAGCCGCATATTCCCTTCCACGAAACCGAACTCCACCACCCGCTCCTCCTGCCGGATTTCCCGCAGGATATCGTCCATGCACTCCTGCAGGGTCTGTTCCAGGTCATCCTTTAATAGAAACCTGCTCGCCTTTACCTTGTACCCGTCCAGCGCATAGTTCACATAGGCAGTGACCAGCACGATATGTACTTTCGGGCATTCCGCCTTTATCTGCCTTGCCGCCTCCAGGCCGTCCATGCCGTCCATGCCGTCCATGTTGATGTCGAGGAAAACGATGCCGCATTCCCGTACATAACCCATATCCCCGCGCAGGCTTTTGCCGGAGCCGTATTCCCTTATTTCAAAATCCTGCCCGTAGGCTTCCAGCAGCGCCTTAAGTGCGCCGCGGTCATCCTCCCTGTCATCGCAGATTGCTATCTTCATTGCACCAACCTCCCATCATACATAATATCGGAATATGGGGTATCCTATCAAATCCCATTGCACGAAACTCCCATAAATTGCACGAAACGACTATAAGGCCGTGTCTGCATATTACCTCTAATCTCCCCGCTTTCCAAGTAAATTCCGGCCTGCCTGTGGAAATAACAGACCGCCGCATATGGTAGTGAGCCATTTGCGGCGGTTGTCTTTTGTAGGGTTCCTATATTCTTTACCCAAACGTGCGCTTGATCTCATCACGTTCACTTTGCGTTTCCACCCAATTCTCCACATAGCCACAGTCACAGCAGACATAACGGATGACCGGGATTTTTTTAATTAATGTAAAAGTTGAGGTATAAATATTGTTTCCGCTGGCGTGGCGGTTTTGGTTATCGGGAACACGGACAATATTTTGTGAACTGCATTTAGGACAGCATTTTGTATTTTTCATGGCACTATATCCTCCTTGCGATAAGTGGTAAACTTAAAACTTCAGCTAAGACGATGCAGAGCAGAACCCATATGCCCACAGGCCACATACCGATAAGCCCTGCTATCAACAGCATGATAAGCGGCACAGCATATTTGCGCGGATGATGCCACAGATCGTTTTCAATCTTCCAGTTACGGACAGGGTGAAACCACTCCAACAAAACAGACAAGATTGCACTCTGTAGCGCGATCAGCACCGACGTCATGATATCCATGCCGCCCACACCGCCATGCTGAATCTGCCAGACAGCCAGATACACGCTGCTTACCGCCATATTGACAAAGAAAATAAACAAACCGTAACGGGTACAAAAGCGCCCTGCCTGTCCGGGCAGAATCCGGACTGCCTGCTCCAAACCGGGATCACAGGACAGCAGGATACAGAGCGGGGTGTTCAGGCAAAGGATGGCAAATCCCAGCGGCATCACATTCAGCCCTTCAAAATGCCCCAACATCATCGGCAGAATGCCGCCAACCACACACAGTCCGGCAGTGTTCATAAGAAAATTCTTATTCGTTGCCAAATAACGCAGCAGGTACAGAAGTACGCTCCCTGTCCCTTTGGCGCGCCGGATAAGAAGTTTTGCGGATGCCGGACGGTAAAATGCATAAGCGTCTGTCATCAGCAGTCTCAGAAATGAGAGAAACAGGCTTGCAAACACGATCAATGCAAAAAACATAACCTTCTTCACAAAGAATATAGCCAGGAACATTCCCACACACCATAAGACCGCAAAGGGCATCAGCTTCCTTTTCTTATGAAGCGAAGCTTCATTTATCATAGCGTACCATGCCGCAGCCATGAAACATCCATTACAGGCACAGAGCAGGGCCACCGCTGTCTGCAATACGCTCCACTCATGCACAGCAAAGAACAAAGCCAGCACCGGAAATATTATAGTAAGCAGCGTATATCCGGCAAATGCCAGCACAAACGAAAAGACCATTCCCCTGTTTGTAAATGGCAGCATAAACGGCCCGGTCATGCGATCCGCATTCCCCGAAGATTGAATTGTCTGCCACATGGTACCCAACGCCAAAGCTGTAGCTGTCAGGAAAAAGACAGAGGCCGCAATCTCCATTTTGATTCCTGCGGTATGGGCGGCAAGGAACAATATAAGGCAGGCAATGAGGCTTTTTATGACGCGCTCATACTTTGCGCCGAAAAGCTGCTTCAATAAGGCTTTCAGTATATTCATTCCTTCAGTACCTCCCGGATTTTTCCTGCCTCAATCTCCTGTCCTGCAAAGCACTTTTTAATCTGTCCCTGCTCCAGCACCAGAACCCGGTCAGAAGTCAGACAGATGCTTTCAAGGATGTGTGACGAAAAAAGTACCGTGCCATACTGCCTATAGCCGCCTATCTGCCGGTACAGATATTCGGTGCTTTGGAAATCCAGCCCGTTCACAGGCTCATCCAGCAGGAGCAGCTTTGGCTTCAGGGCAAAGGCGGTGATCAGGTAAGCCTTTTTCAGATTTCCCGTTGACAGCTCTTTCAGCAGGACATCCGTGTATTCCTCAAAATGAAAGCCACGCACCAATTCTTCTATATCAGACAGTTTTTTACCATAGGAGGCTCCCACATAGGAAATATACTCACGGAATGTAAAAAACTGGAACGAGTGGTCTTCGGCAAAGACAATATACCGCTCTTTCTTAAATCCCCTGTCACGGAACATGAGCGGCTTATCCTGCCACAGGGCGGTTTCAGCCCGGAAACTGTCAAGCAGTCCGGAAAGCGTTTTTATAAAGGTTGTCTTGCCTGCCCCATTCAATCCGATCAGCCCGACAACCTCATTTCTTTTAAGCTCCACAGAAAACTTTTCAAGAACCGGCCTGCCTTTCGTGTACCAGACATTTAAGTCTTTCAGGACAAGAAGTTCCCCTTTACCCATTGTGTTACTGGTCATTATCTTTGTCCTTCTCCTTTTTCCAGATTGAATAGGCAGACCACAGGAATACGATGCCCAGCACCGCATACAATGCGGCAAAGGAAATATTTGCTTTCACAACACTGACAACCGCTGCAGCCAGCCAGACGATGCCAAAAATCAACCGAAAATAAAAGTGTCTCATAATTTTTCCTCCATTCAAATCGGTGTACAAGTAACTGCTATGCAGGCTTTGCCTGCTATGGCTATAGCATACCGTAAAAACTGCTTCCATGCCGTTTTGTCCATGAATGGTAGGTTTTTGTCCATGAAACATCAATATAAGGTATTGTTTATTCCCAAAAGGGCAAAGAACAGCGGAGCAGCCAAAAGCTACTCCGCTTAATAGGGTTTTGTATTCAATAGCTTCAATCATTCGGTTATTCTTAACCGATCAACAAGAGATACCTTTTGCATAGCTCTAAATGCCGAAAATGTAATTAGCATAATGGTAAATAGTGTAGAAAGGCAATATATAGCGTACAGTCTTAACGGAAATGTATAGGACAAATAAAATATACCCATATCATTCATTGCTCTAATCATTATTTGTCCCCCAATTATTCCTAAAAACAATGTAATGAGCAGACTACCAACAGCCAATAAAATACTCTCTCCCAATGCCATTACTTCAACTTGCTTGCGCTGCATTCCGATAGATTGCAGCATGGCATACTCTCGTTTTCTTGTCGCAATACTTGTAATTATTGTGCTTGTAAATGTGATTATGCTAAAAAATAGCAGCAACAGAGTTATGCTGATTATGGCCATACTTACCTGCTTAACAGTGACGTTCCTTGCTGCGACTGCTTCTTGCATTGTAGTAAAAGATAAACCGCCAAAATCATCTAACAATACTTTTAATGAAGTCTCAACATCTTTTAATGCTGTGTTATCCGCTGCTACCACTAATGTAACAGAGACGGTAAAATTGCCAGAGCTTCCCGGTATTAGTTCTTCGGGGATTAAAAACCACCCACCATAGATAGCTGTATTTGAGTAAATATTACTGTCTAATATTGCTCCAACGGTATAGGTTGGATCTACCCCGTCGCCAAAAGAAAATACAACGGTACTACCAATGCTAATGTCATCAAGTCCACTTACAACCAAGACTTCTTTAGAATTTACCATTGTCTGATAATCTGTTTCCCCCTCTTGAATAAATGACTGAATAGTAGAAAAATCACTTGCGGTTATGATAGAGAGTTGATCGTCTCCAATGGTATTTATGGTAGACCATTCTATATCCGTCTCCATAATTTGCTTTACAGTATTAACGCCCGGAATTAATTTAATATTCTGAAGCAGACTATCAAGTTTTTCTGGTATTTGGTTATATTCTTCGGTGGTATCAATTATAAACTGCCCATATTGATATATTTCTTTCTCAACAATAGCTTCCACATCTATTGACGCCGAATAGGTTGCCGCTAAAACAAATAATAGCCCGCATAACCCCAAAGAAAGCAAAGAAACTATTTCTTTTTTCCAATTTGCAATTATGCTAATCATTGAAAGCCCTAACGGCGATAATTTTCTTTTCAGCTTATGCGGCGTACTATAGTTATTCATGCCACCTATATATTTGCTGGAACTAATCGGAGATATACTGCTTGCAAGTTTCGCTGGTTTACTCAAAGAGATTTTCACAACAAATGTTATAATCAGAGCAATAAGTACAGACAAAATAATTGCACATACCCAATCCCAACCATTAGGCTGTAATAGGTACCCGATAAAACCACCTATAAGCAAACCAACAGGAATACTAATTCTACATAAGTGTTTTCGTTCATATCTAATTACCTTTTTGATTTGCTTTTGTGTCATGCCAATAGTTCGTAACTGACCAAATTGCTGTACTTGATTTGTAATGGATAGATAAAAAATATTATAAATCACCAGCGCACTAATAAATATAACAAAGAAAGATATAGCCACTATAATTGCATTTTTTTGGTTTAGCAGTCCACCGTCGGGTAAGCTATCCATAAATAACTCGTTTGTTATAACACGACGGATATTGTATTGTGACGCTATCTTATTAACCACCGTAGTAAACCCATATTGTGTCATTTTAGCAGCATCAATAATTGTAACCTGTGCATCATAGCCATTTTTTGCGTCAGTAACTACAATAGTTTCAATATGCTCGTCTGAACGCAACAAGCTAACTTGCTGGTCGGAAACTTCCGAAAAAATTATTTGAGGTTGTCCGGCAGCCAGTCGGTCTTTTGATATTTCATATCCGCTCTCAAACATAGCCAACGCCATAAGTAACGTTGTTGCTAATGAAATTGTGATTATGGAAAATACCTTTTTAATTCTATTTTTAGTAATGTCATTCCTTGCAATCGTCTTAACAATACTTTTGGTATCATGTTCAAAAGGCATAGTCTGTCACCTCCTTATCCTACAATCCTGCCGTCCTCAATACGAACAATGCGGTCGGCAAGCTGGGCGATCTCGCTGTTATGAGTAATCATTACAATAGTTTGGTTAAGCTCTACGCTGGTGCGCTTTAGTAAACACAATACGTCGGCACTGGTCCTGCTATCTAAATTGCCTGTCGGCTCGTCTGCAAGAACGATAGCCGGTTTAGTAATTAAAGCGCGGGCAATAGAGACACGTTGTTGCTGTCCTCCGGATAGGTTATTAGGCATATTTTTTAGATTATCCTCCAACGCCAACATACGCACAATCTCGTCCATGAATTTTTTATCTACCGTGTTACTATCCAACTCCACAGGCAGTACAATGTTTTCATACACATTCAAAATAGGCACCAAGTTATAGTTCTGAAAGATAAAACCGATATTTCGACGGCGAAAAACTGTCAGTTCTTCGTCGTTTTTTTTCGCCAAATCGTCCCCGCAAACAATAACGCTACCGGAAGTAGGTATATCAAGCCCTCCCACCATATTCAGCAGGGTAGACTTACCGCTTCCGGACGTTCCAACGATAGCTACAAACTCTCCCTGCTCTACAGAAAGGCTGACGCCATCTAATGCACGGGTGATGTTCGGCTCGGTGCCGTAATATTTTTTTAGATTGCATACCTTTAATATGCTCATATAATACCTCCTTTTGATTGCTGCCAATGACACATTTATACATTCTTATGTTAGCAGACATTTAATGCTTCTGCGGATATGTCCATAATCGGTAGGTTTTTGTCCATAAAAAAACAGTCTGCCAAAATAAACAGTCTGCTTTTTCGATGGATTGATTATGCCTTTACTGCTTCAAAAGATAATGTGGCAACAGCGCGGAACGTATGATCGCTGTACTCTGTTTCGATAGTTCCGTCATAGCGTTCAGCAGCGGTTCGGACGCTTTTCAGTCCCCAGCCGTGCAGGTCCGTATCTTTTTTTGTGGTCTTTAACTCTCCTTCTGTTATGGCTGGGGCGGCTTTGCACCCGTTTTCCAATTTGATAATAAGCATTTCATTGATACGGCGGATGGTCAGATTGATAAAACGCAGATTTTCCTCTGTATCCTCTACGGCTTCAAGGGCATTATCCAGCAGGTTTCCCAAGATTGCCACCAGGTCAACACTGCGGATATTCGTATGCTGTGGATATTCGATATTGCAGTTCACCTGTATTTCCCGTGAAGCGGCAAGGGTGATCTTACTGTTGATCAGATAATCCACCGCTTCATCTCCTACCCATACAGGCTGTGTTACTGCGCGGGTAGATGAGCGCAGGCTTTCCAGATACTGAACCGCCTCCGCCGTCCTGTCTTTTTCCAGGTAACGGTGCAGCGCCTCGATGTGGTTGTGAAAATCATGGAACAATCTTGCATTGGCAGCATAGGTGTTTTTCAGCAACTGGTAATCCCGTATCAGCAATGCGTTTTTCTCTTTTTCCAGATCCGCTATTTTTTTCTCCATCTCATACTGGCGGGTGAGATAAAAAAACAGGACGGCAACAAGGATCAGCATGGAAAAAATGATCCATGTTGTCATCTGTTCATCATCTATGGTTATAATGCTCTGCCCGGATAAAAAGATCACCCCGAATAAGCCTGCGACTGCAACCACAGATATGACTCTGTTTCTTCCCTCCCTGGCTTTGACGGCAAGGAAAGCAATGCCAGCCATAAGCGCCCGGACAATCCAGACTGCCGCCATATACTCTGGCAGATTTCTGTCAAGGAATCCCTCTGACCGGAATAGAATCCCCAGACTGGCAGATATCATAAATTCCCAAAGTGCTACCGTTATCTCATAAAAGAAAGCAAGGAAAAGGGGCATCCGCAGCCCGGCTCTGAACAGATGCCGGATAATCAGCATTATGATAATAATCTCAGCGCCTGCGATATATATTTGCGGAATCGGCATACAAGACAGCAATGTAATAAGCACAGCCGTACAAGCAGAAAGGACACCCGCCTTTTTCCTGTCACCGGATAACTTCAGCACCGACATAACAAGATACAGGCATAAGAATATCCGCAGCCCATTTGTGAAAAGAAATGAAATTATCTGATACCAGCCCATCATATGTGTGTCCCCCAAAACCTGTTTATCTGCTGCTTGACCGCCTGTAAATGTGAGCGGCTGATTGGCAGTACCTCGCCATTTTTGAGGAATGCCATTCCGTCAGCCACTTTCATAATCTGTATGATATTCACGATTATGCCCCTGTCAATAAAAATAAACTCCGGCGCATCAAGCTCCTCAAAAACCTGCTGCAGGCTTTTCCTGACTTTTGACGTTCCCGTATTTGAGCATATCACTGAATTTTTACCGCCGTCACGCTGGATGTAGAAAATATCCTTGTATGGTATCTTCTCCATCCGTCCCGCTGCCTGGATGATGTACTCCTTCCCTGCTTCCAGTTCGATCAGTCTTGCCGCATCTGCCACTGCAGTTTTCAGCCTTTTCTCAAGATCATTTTTCGGCACATAGCGGAAAATCGAAAGTTCAAAAGCGTCTATTGCATATTCCATATGCGAGGTTATGAAAATGACCTTAATATTGGGCAGAAATGGCTTTATCTTTTTGGAAAGTTCCATGCCTGTCACATCGGGCATTTCAATATCCAGCAGGAGCAGGTCATAAAAGAATCCATCCTCCGCAATGTCAGACAAAAGATTGTTGCTGTATGTGTAAGTTGTTATTTCATAGCCGATACCGCAGGACTGCAGGCTGTCCTTTATGATTTCCTCATGCAACGTGACGGCCTCTTTCTCGTCATCACATATGGCAATCCGTACCAATACTTTCACCTCATTTCTTTTATGCCCTCTATAGTCAGAATACACCCATCCTCCATTAGACTCTATTATATTTCGTCAAAAAGAAATACTCAAGATTGAATACTGAATATTATAAAACAAAAGTGCCCACTGATTATACCATAGAAATTTCCCGCAATTTATTGGATTGCATGAAACGACTATTTTTCGGGAACAAAAAGCAAAAAAAGAGCCTTTGCAGCTCCTTGTCATTTTACCATTATCTTTTTATCAATTCTCTCATACACTATTTGGCGAAACCCCTATACTTTTCGGCAAAACCCTATACAATTTGGCGAAACTACCGGCTTTTGCCAAATTGTATAGGGTTTTGCCAGATTGTATGGGGGTTTTGCCAAAAGGTATCACTTTTGCCAAATCGTATGAGGTTTTGCCAAAAGGTATCACTTACGCCAAATTGTATCCGACTTTTGCCAAATCGTTTATACTTTTTGGCAAAAGAACCCCAGAACAGAAGTTCACCCACTCCCGAATGTAAAAATGCCTCTAAAAACACAAGAAAATAATGTATCTTTCAGACCTATGTAGTGCCAAGAATGCCGTATTTACGGGCTTTCTGAGGTTTCCGCAACTTTATCCACCGGAAACTAAGACACCTTGACAAGATTCGACAATATCACCCAGTTTTCATCAAAAATATATTTAAATAATGGTAGTGTAAATAAGTTTGTGTTTTTGGAAATAAATGGCTCCTTTTTGGTAAGAATTAGGATATGCAAATTCTTATCGAAAAGGAGTGTTTTTATGCCAGTAGCAAAGGAGCAGATTC
>JAAUZH010000035.1 GCA_014804675.1 Lachnospiraceae bacterium | reverse complement strand
TTGACCTGTGGGAAATATCATCTGACCAATCCATACTCGGATAACTGCCGGGGTATAGTGGACGAAACCGGTTATCGTGTTGGTAAATTTTGGAGTATGCTGTCTCAGGATGGAACTTACATGGGCTTGTATTATTCCCATGAAGAGGAAAGACAGCTTTTGAATGATGCAGGAATAACGGAGGGCTTCTTTACGATTCAATTAGGTTCCCGTAAGCAGGAATATTACTATTCTAATGGAGTTGCAGGGGTATCCATAGCAAAGTGGCACTATGACGACACTTACGATATGTATATGCGAGGGGGAGGTATGTTAAGTGCTTATGAAGCAGGTTCCGTATTTAAAATTGGTGGAAAGGAATATGTATTGAGCGAAGATAAAAAGCTGGATATTCCATATGGAGCGGATATATATGATATAGAATATCCACCAAAAACAAGCATGGTTCCAGGTTGGCATTGATTTATCACTTTCGTGTGCAATAGAAGAAGATGAGTGGACGCAAGAAGGAATTTTTAGCAATTTCCATATAGTGCCCTCATCTTTTTTTCAGGTAATACCAGATTTTCATCATTATGTTGAATTACCACAGCTTTGCTGCAAACTACTCCCTCATAGAGTGGCTGGATATGTTTTTATAATATATGAGGACTGTTTGTCCTGCTTACATAATTTTATAGGAAATGAGAATTTTTGTCTCCCAAACCCAATCTTGCCCCTCCAACTGATAAATGCTATACTAAGCAAAGACATAAAAACAAAAAACAATCCGGCACTAACAGGGAAAGCATTCATATCATACGTCCAGATTACCCCAACACCGCCGGCCCATCCCAAAAGAAAGGACTCCTTATATATGTACCGAGATAAAACAAAACCCATCCAAATCGGAAATAAAACAATCGGAGGAGGCAATCCCGTTCTGATCCAGTCTATGACGAACACCAAAACGGAAGACGTGGCGGCTACCGTAGAGCAGATTCACAGACTGGAGAAAGCAGGCTGTGAAATCATCCGCTGTACGGTACCTACCATAGAAGCCGCCAAAGCAATCAGTGAAATCAAAAAGCAGATATCCATTCCCCTTGTGGCGGATATTCATTTCGACTATAAAATGGCAATTGCCGCCATGGAAAACGGCGCTGATAAAATCCGCATCAACCCGGGAAATATTGGAGGCACGGACCGGGTAAAGGCAGTGGTGGATGTGGCAAAAGAAAGAAACATTCCCATCCGGGTAGGAGTAAACAGCGGCTCCCTTGAAAAAAATATTATAGAAAAATACGGCAGAGTAACGGCAGAGGGAATCGTGGAAAGCGCTCTGGATAAAGTGAAGATGATTGAGGATTTAGGATATGACAATCTGGTCATCAGCATAAAATCCTCTGATGTGCTGATGTGCGTAAAGGCACATGAATTACTGGTAGAAAAGACCAATTATCCCCTTCATGTGGGAATTACCGAAGCCGGCACCCTTTGGAGCGGCAATATCAAATCTTCCTTAGGGCTTGGCATGATCTTGGGACAGGGAATCGGAGATACCATTCGTGTGTCCCTGACGGGAGATCCGGTGGAAGAGGTAAAGACCGCAAAGCTGATTTTAAGAACGTTAGGTCTGCGAAAGGGCGGCATTGAAGTGGTTTCCTGCCCTACCTGCGGACGGACCCAGATCGATTTGATTTCCCTTGCGGGAAAGGTGGAAGAAATGGTGGCGGACTATCCCCTTGACATCAAGGTGGCAGTTATGGGATGCGTGGTAAACGGTCCGGGAGAAGCAAAAGAGGCGGACCTTGGAATTGCAGGAGGAATCGGAGAAGGACTCCTGATAAAAAAAGGGGAAATCATAAAAAAAGTACCGGAAGAAAAACTACTGGATACATTAAAAGAAGAATTGGAGAATTGGAAGTAAAGTCATGACAAAAGCCTTTTTAGAAGTATTTCCAACCCTGCAGATTTCTGGGGAGTTGCGGCAATTACTGGAAGAAGTGCAGGTGCTTCGCATTTCTTCCACAAAGCAGAGGGATTTTCTGCGCATTTACATAGAGAGCAGACGGCTGATAGAAAAAGAAATCATCGTAAAGATAGAACAGGAAATCAAAAAGCAGTTGTTTCCCGTTAACTATATTACGGTAAAAATCTACGAACGATTTATCTTGTCCGGCCAGTATACACCGGAGAAGCTGTTTTTGGCCTATCGGGAAAGCATTCTCTTTGAGCTTAGGGAATATTCCCCGGTGCTCTATACCATGCTGAAAAAAGCAGAGGTGCAGTTTACGGAAGAAAATAAAGTTCTGCTCACATTAGAAGATACGGTAACCGCCAGAATGAAATCGGAAGAGCTTTTAGAAATTCTGGAAAAAATCTTTCATGAACGCTGCGGCTTTCCCGTTTTTGTTCAGACAGTTTATAAGGAAAAGAAGAAAAAAGACCATGAAGAGGATGATATCAAAATAGCAAGGCAGGTTGCGGAAATCGTTTCCAGAGTGGAAAACATCCGCACAGAGACCCCTGTGGAAAATGGAGAAGGCAGTACGGAAGAGAAAAAGCCACAGGAAGGCAGGAAAAAAGAAGCTGGCCCAGCAAAAGAAGCTTCCTTTGGAGGACAAAAGGAGAAGCGGGGAAGCTTTACAAAACGTATGCCTAAAAAAGACCCAAATCCGGACGTTATTTACGGCAAGGACTTTGAAGAGGAGGAAATCCTTACCATCGACCAATTGATTGGTGAAATGGGAGAAGTAGTCATCCGGGGGAAAGTCCTGGCAGTGGACACAAGGGAAATCCGAAATGAAAAGACTATCATCATATTCCAGATTACGGATTTCACGGACACCATTACAGTCAAAATGTTTGCCCATAACGAGCAGGTACCGGAGCTTTTGGAACATATAAAAAAAGGAGCCTTTTTCAAGCTTCGGGCAGTTGCCATGATTGATAAATTCGATAATGAGCTGACGTTAGGTTCCATACAGGGAATCAAAAAGATTCCCGATTTTACCACAAGCAGAAGCGACCATAGCGTGCAAAAAAGGGTAGAGCTTCATTGCCATACGAAGATGAGCGATATGGACGGAGTTTCGGATGCGGCGGCAATTGTAAAAAGAGCTTATAAGTGGGGACATCCGGCTATTGCCATTACGGACCATGGCGTTGCCCAGGCATTTCCGGAGGCATTTCACGTATGGCAGGATTTATGGAAGGCGGAAAAGGCAAAGAGGAAGGAAGCGGGAGAGGAAAACCCGGACAGACAGGACTTTTTTAAGATCATATACGGTGTGGAAGCTTATCTGGTAGATGATTTAAAAGAAATTGTCACCAATTCCAAAAACCAGTCCTTAGAAGAAAACTATGTAGTATTTGACATTGAAACTACGGGATTTTCTCCAATAAAAAACAATATCATAGAAATTGGTGCGGTAAAGGTCATGGGAGGAGAAATCGTAGACCGGTATTCCACCTTTGTAAACCCAAAGGAGCCCATTCCCTTTCAGATTGAAAAGCTTACGGGCATAAAGGATGAGGATGTAATGGAGGCGCCGGTGATTACAGAAGTGCTTCCTGCCTTTTTGGAATTTGTGGGAGACGCTGTTTTAGTGGCCCACAATGCCAATTTTGATATGAGCTTTATTTTGGAAAATGCAAAAAGGCAGCAGATTGACACGGACTTTACTTATGTGGATACAGTAGGCATTTCCAGAATGCTTTTAAAGAATCAGGCAAAACACACATTGGATGCGGTAGCAAAAACACTGGGAGTTTCTCTGGAAAACCACCACCGGGCTGTGGATGATGCGGCGGCAACCGCCGAAATTTTTGTGAAATTCATAAAAATGCTGAAAGCAGAAGGAGCCCATACGCTGGATCAGGTAAACAGCATGGGCGCGGACAGTGTGGAGAGCATTAAAAGGCTTCCTTCCTATCATGCCATTATCCTTGCAAAAAATGACGTGGGAAGAGTCAATATGTACAGGCTGATTTCCGAATCCCATTTAACCTATTACAATAAACGCCCTAGGATTCCCAAAAGCCGGATTCTGGAAAACAGAGAGGGACTCATTCTGGGAAGCGCCTGCGAGGCGGGAGAGCTGTACCGGGCATTGTTAGAAGGAAAAAGCAACGAGGACATAGCCAGAATCGTGAAGTTTTATGATTATCTGGAAATCCAGCCCACCGGGAACAATGCTTTTATGATTGCTTCCGAAAGGGTGGACATTCATTCCATGGAAGAAATCCAGGATATCAATAAGCAGATATGTAAGCTGGGAGAGCAGTTCAATAAGCCTGTCTGTGCAACCTGTGACGTGCATTTTTTGGATCCGGAGGATGAAGTGTACCGAAGGATCATCATGACCGGAAAGGGCTTTAAGGATGCGGATGACCAGGCGCCCTTATATCTTCGGACAACGGAGGAAATGCTGGAGGAATTTGCCTATCTTGGAAGCGACAAGGCAAAGGAAGTGGTCATTACCAACACGAATCTCATTGCAGACCAGATTGAATCCATAGACCCGGTGCGTCCGGATAAGTGCCCTCCGGTCATTGAGGACAGCGACAAGACACTGACGGACATCTGCTATAACAAGGCAAGGGAAATGTATGGGGACGATTTGCCGGAAATCGTGGAAAAGAGACTGGAAAAGGAATTGAACTCCATCATCACAAACGGATTTGCGGTTATGTATATCATTGCCCAGAAGCTGGTGTGGAAGTCGGTGGAAGACGGCTATCTGGTAGGCTCCCGTGGCTCCGTAGGCTCCTCCTTTGTTGCCACCATGTCCGGAATTACGGAGGTAAATCCCCTAAGCCCCCATTACTATTGTACGAAATGCCATTACAGCGATTTTACTTCTGAGGAAGTAAGGGCTTATGCGGGAAGGGCGGGCTGTGACATGCCCGATAAAAACTGTCCTGACTGCGGGGAGCCTTTAAAAAAAGACGGGTTTGATATTCCTTTTGAAACTTTCCTTGGATTCAAGGGGGATAAGGAGCCGGATATCGACTTGAACTTTTCCGGCGAATATCAAAGTAAGGCTCATAAATATACGGAAGTCATCTTTGGCGCCGGACAGACCTTCCGTGCCGGGACCATCGGCACTCTGGCGGATAAGACTGCCTTTGGCTATGTGAAAAATTATTATGAGGAAAGAGGACAGAGAAAGCGTACCTGTGAAATCAACCGGATCGTAGAGGGCTGTACCGGCATCCGGCGTTCTACCGGACAGCATCCGGGAGGAATCATCGTGCTGCCCATAGGACAGGACATCAATTCCTTTACGCCTATCCAGCATCCTGCAAATGATATGACAACGGATATCGTAACCACCCATTTTGATTACCATTCCATCGATCATAACCTGCTGAAGCTGGATATACTGGGACACGACGATCCCACCATGATCCGTATGCTGGAGGATTTGACGGGGATTGATGCGGTAAAGATTCCTCTGGACGATCAAAAGGTCATGTCTTTATTTAGAAGCACAGATGCCCTTGGCATCACCCCGGAACAGATTGGGGGATGTCCTTTAGGCTCTCTTGGGATACCGGAGTTTGGGACGGAGTTCGTTATCCAGATGTTGATTGATACAAAGCCTTCCTCTTTTTCTGATTTAATCAGGATTTCCGGGCTGTCCCACGGAACGGACGTGTGGCTTGGCAATGCCCAGACATTGATCGAAGAAGGGAAAGCCACCATTTCCACAGCAATCTGTACCCGTGACGATATTATGACCTATCTGATCAATACCGGAGTGGAGGAGGCGCTTTCCTTTACCATTATGGAAAGCGTCAGAAAGGGAAAAGGCTTAAAGCCCGAATGGGAGGAAGCCATGACGGCGGCAGGAGTGCCGGACTGGTATATCTGGTCCTGCAAGAAAATCAAATACATGTTTCCAAAGGCCCATGCGGCAGCTTACGTGATGATGGCGTGGCGGATTGCCTATTGTAAGGTAAATTATCCCCTTGCCTATTACGGAGCCTATTTCAGCATTCGCGCTTCGGCATTTTCTTATGAGCTTATGTGCCAGGGGCAGAGACATTTGGAAAACATTATGGCGGAATATGAAAGCAGAAAGGATACTCTTTCCAAAAAGGAACAGGATACCTATAAAGATATGAAAATCGTGCAGGAAATGTATGCAAGAGGCTTTGAATTCATTCCAGTGGATATTTTCAAATCCAACTCCAGGCTGTTCCAGATTGTGGACGGAAAGCTCCTTCCATCCTTAAACAGCATTGACGGTCTTGGAGAAAAGGCGGCGGAAGCCATTATGGAGGCATCCAAGGACGGTCCCTATTTATCCAAGGATGATTTCAGGCAGAGGACGAAAGTGTCCAAGACGGTCATCGAGCTGATGGATCAGTTGAATCTGCTTGGAGACCTGCCGGAATCCAATCAGATCAGCCTGTTTGATTTCGTGTCTTAAGAGGAAAGGATGGGCTTTGACCAGGGTAGGGATTTTTTTCTATGGTTAAGAAAACATTAAGAAATGAAGTGAAAAAATTTCATAAAAATTTCTTGTAAATCAGAGGGGGACGGGATAAAATAGAAGTAGCAGATAAAAGGTCTGACTTAATTACATAATCAAGGGGGAAAATGTATGAAAAAGAACAGCATTTTCAGCAAAATGCTTCCACTCTTCGGAGTGCTTTTGTCCTGTGCATTGATGTTGTGTTTTAGAATTGATGCATCAGCAGCAAATACACAGCCGACAGATTTGAAGCAGACAGCAGCAACAACCACTAAGGTGAGTATCAGCTGGACGGCGCCATCCACTCAGCAGACAGGTAACGATTATAACCGGATTCTTGTTCAATGCTCTAAGGATAACAAGACCTGGGTTGACAAGGGGTATGTGGACGCCAAGGTTACAAGCGCTACATTGATTGGAATTGAAAGAGGAACCAGTCAATACGTGCGTGTCAAAGCAGTAAGTTACAATGACGCTACCAAAAAAATCCTTGTTGACGGTGCATGGTCTGAGGCCATTGAAGTTGTGACCATCCCATACAGCGTAAGCGGAATTACCCAGACGGCAGCTGCCAAGACCAGTGCGACGTTTACCTGGCCGGAAGTAAAGGGCGCAAATTGCTATGACGTTTACGTTGGCACTTCCTACAGCAATGCGAAATTCGTTACGCGTATGACTGGAAGAGAATTAACAGCAAAGAGCAAAAAGCAAGGATATGCTTATTATGTAAAGGTAGTGCCAGTCAGAATGACTGCAGACAGCAAATATGCAGCACTGGGAATGGAAACCTGGGGCATCGTAAAAACAACTCCGAAAACAGTTACCGTTTCCAAAGCAAACAGCTGGGAAAGAGGAAGCAAATCCATTGATTTTACATGGACATCTTCTAACAAGAAGGTTGACGGTTATCAGGTGAAGATTTATAACAGCAAGAGCAAGCTGCAGACTACTGTTGATACAAAGAAAACAAGCTATACCTATACGAAAGCAAAAAGCAGTGAGTATTATAAAATAAAAGTCCGCCCATACATCAAGGTAAATGGCAAGAAGAAATACGGAGCATGGTCAGCTACTGCAGTGGCTATGATTGCACCGAAGATTACTGAAGTTTCTCAGGAGGATAATAAAGCAACCATTACATGGAGTGCCGTAAAGGGAGCGACCAGCTATGATATTTATGCAGGAAGCACCCCGGATTTTGAAAGCATGAGTAAAATCGGAACATCGAAATCCACAAGCTTTACCACAGGCGTGGTAAACAATAATGCAGCGGTTGCTTCCAATAAGAGAGTATATTTCTGCGTTAAGGCAAAGAAGAGCGCATATACTTCCCTGGCAAGCGATGCAGGATTCAGCAACTAAATGGAAATCTGAATAAAAATAAGAGACTGTCTGAAAAGGCAGTCTTTTTTTGTACAAAAATAGGGCAGTTTGGGGAAACTGCCCTGCTATATTAAGGGAAAATTGTATAAAGGATTTATAACAAAGTATGATATAAACCTATGAAAAGCAACATGGAATTTTGCTTTCTCTGAGTCTATAATAACACATTTTCAGAACATGTCCAGTATTTTTTTGCATTTTTTTCATCTTTTCGTCGTGGAAATTCGACAAATAACGGGAGCGGTAAGAAAAAGCAGCAGAAAACAGGGCATAGGGGAAAATAGTAGTCATAAGTTGTACAAGTTTTCATATATTGAGATAAGAGGAAAGGACAAGGTGAAGAATTATGGAAGAGACATTATTACAACTGTTTCCCATGCCCATACGGAAGCTCTTTGAAGAAGCAGCAGGACGGATAAGGGATTTAAGGGAGATACGCATTCGCATTGACCGCCCGGTTTTATTGTACATAAAAAATGAAGAGTGTTATATAAATGGGCTGGGGCAGCTGATTCCAGATTTGGATAAGGCGGTTTCTTTTACCAGGGAGGAAATGGAAGAAATCATCAGCTATATATGCAAGTATTCTCCTTATGCTTATAAAGAACAGCTGAAGCAGGGATTTTTAACGGTAGCAGGAGGGCACCGGATAGGAGTTGCAGGGGAAATCGTGGCAGAAGAAGATGAGATACAATCCATTAAAAATATTCGTTTCTTAAATATACGCATTTCTCATGAAATATTAGGTGTTTCCAGGCCGGTCCTTCCATTTATCTACAAAAAAGGGGAGCCTTCCGGTATAAGGGGCATTTATAATACGATGATCATTTCGCCGCCGGGGATTGGAAAGACTACCTTGCTTAGAGATTTGATCCGGGAAATCTCCGATGGGAATCAATGGTCAAAAGGACAGACGGTTGGTGTAGTGGATGAAAGAAGCGAAATTGCAGGAAGCTTTCTGGGAAAGCCTCAGAATGCCATTGGCATGAGAACGGATGTAATGGACCGCTGCCCAAAGGTACGGGGCATGATGATGTTGATCCGCTCCATGGCGCCCAGGGTCCTGGCAATTGACGAGCTTGGAACCATAGAGGATGTCAGGGCTTTGAAAAAGGTGATACATTGCGGCTGTCAGGTACTGGTAACGATTCATGGAGACAGTCTGGAGGAAATATATCAAAAAGCATTTTTAAGAGAGCTTCTTTCGGAAGAGAGCTTCCGACGGTTCGTTGTTTTAAAAAAAGAGCATGTCATTCAAATTTATGATGAGAAGGGGAGGTCGTGGTGAAATATATTGGCTTTTTATTACTTCTGACAGGATGTACAGGACTTGGGATGTCTCTGGCAGAGGATTATAAGGAACGGATATGGGTGCTTTCCCAGATTGACAAAATGATCGGTTTTCTCTGTGACCGGATTCTGACGGAAAAAGATTCGCTGCCAGAGGCGTTTTTTCACACGGTTGGAAGATTTGACGGAACATGGAAGCGGTTTTTAAAGGAAATGTATGAAGAAACCGAACAGCAGAACGGGAAGAGGCTGGAAGAAATCTGGAAGGAAAAAAGCAGCATTCTGCAGGAGGTTATGGCAGAAAAAGATTTTCTTCCCTTTCAGGCTGCCATGAAGCAGACCGGATTCAGTACAAAAGCAGGTCAGCTGGGAGCCCTGCAGGATTATCAGGTGAGAATCAGGGAACAGCTAAAGGAATTAACGGAGCAGAAGAAAGAAAAATGTAAGCTGTACCAGAGCCTTGGGATTATGTGTGGAATCTTGATCATTGTAATACTCTGGTAAAAAGCAATACGGAATGGAAAAAGGGGATAGGATGAGCATAGGAATTATTTTTAAAATTGCAGCAGTAGGCATTTTAGTTACTATATTGGGACAGGTATTAAAGCATAGCGGAAGGGAAGAGCATGCCTTTTTGCTGGGACTGGCGGGACTGGTGATAGTTATGTCCTGGGTGGTGCCTTATATTTATGAATTGTTTGAGACCATTCAAACCTTGTTCAGTCTTTAGGGAGGAAACTATGGACATTGTTAAAATCGGTTTTTTAGGAATTGCGGCAGTGCTTTTAGCGATACAGCTCAGGCAGAGCAGGCCGGAATTTGGATTTTATATTATTTTAGGTACAAGCCTTTGTATCCTGACGATGGTGTTGTCTTATTTTTACAATATTTCTTCTGTATTTGCCAATTTTTATGCTTATCTGGGGGAATACAAAAGCTACCTGAATCTGCTTCTGAAAGTAATTGGCATTACTTATATTTGTGAATTTTGTGCCAATTTGTGCAGGGATGCAGGATATGGTTCCATTGCAGGCCAGATTGAGCTGAGTGGGAAATTATCGGTTCTGATGCTGGGACTGCCCATTTTGCTTACACTGTTGGAAACCTTAAAAAGCTATGGAGGATGAACATGAGTGAAATAAATATATTGGAGCAGATGGATTTTTCCATGCTGGAGGAAATGCTGAATGAGATTTTTCCCACAGGCTCCATGAGCTTTCAGGAAATGATTGGAAATCTCATGAAGGGGGATATGAAGTTTAGCATGGGGGCTGTATTTGATATGATAAAAAGCGCATTGCTGCAGGGAATCGGGGAAAGCAGAAATGTTTTTCTGGCGGTATTGGTGCTTGGAATATTCGGTGCATTGCTTGCCAATGTAACAGAACTGTTTGAAAATAAACAGGTGGCGGAATTTGCCCATTATTTCATTTTTTTGCTGTTAGCCATACTTCTTTTTAAAAGCTTTCAGATGTCTTTGGAAATCGGGGAAGGAGCCATCGGCAGGATCGTGGATTTTATGAGAGCCTTTATTCCTGCTTATAGCTTAAGCCTGTGTTTCTCCTCAGGAGCAATGACGGCTTACAGCTACTATCAGTTTGTATTTATCATGATTTATGGGCTGGAATCACTCTTATTTGCCTTTTTCATTCCTCTGTGCCAATGCTATGCCTTTTTATCGGTCATGAACGGAGTTTCCAGGGCAAAAAGGCTGGAAGGGATTCTGGTTCTTTTGGATCGGGTCATTAAAGGGGGAGTAAAGCTTGCCTCCTTTTTGACCATTGGAAGCAGCCTGCTGCATTCCATGATCATGCCTGCCATTGATAATGTGAATACAAAGCTTGTGCAAAAATCCATTGGAATGGTGCCGGGGCTTGGAGATATTACCGACTCCATGACGGAAGTATTTTTAGGCTCTGCCCTTCTTATTAAAAACAGCATTGGAGTAGCGGCCCTTATTTTGCTGCTTCTTATTTGCATGGTGCCTCTTGTGAAGCTGTTCTGCATAGGAGGAGCCCTGAAGCTGGCAGGAGCTCTTCTTGGAATGTTTGGAGAAAGAAAACAGGTGCATTTCATTGAGCAGATGGGAAATGGAAGCTTCCACATGTTTCAGATTACCTTGTGCACCATGGTCATGTTTTTTATTTCCGTTGCCCTCATTGCAGGAGTGACCATGGGAGGAATGTAAAAGTGGCTGCGCTTCATACTTATTTGGAAAAGGCTTGTTTTTTCATGATTGGCGCCCAGCTCCTGCTTTATTTCCTCCCTTCCAGAAAATACGAAAAATACATGGGGGTGCTCACCGGCTTTATCTGTATGGTCATTTTAGTGCTGCCTGTCTGTAATCTTATATTTCAAAAGCAGGAATGGCAGTATGAGGAACGAATCACAGAATTTGAAAGCCAGCTGGAAAGAGTCCTGTCTGCAGAGGAAATCAGGAAGGAAAAGGAAACCTATGAGTCCATAGCCGGACAGCTGGAGGAGATATACGGCGGAAAAGAGCAGCTGAAAGAACGGCTTGACCCCATTGTGGCCCAAGAGGGCTTTGCCGTAAAGGATATTTCATATGAAGCGGAGGAAGGAAAGCTTTGCATCGTATTGGAAAAACGACAGAAGGCAGAAGAGGGAATCGTGGTGGAAAAAATCACATGGAATCAAAACGATGCAGAAAAGGATCAGGAAGGATTAAAGGAGAAAATCGCAAGGGAGCTTGAAATAGATGAAAGATATATTCGGATTCAGTAAAAAAGAAAGGAATAAAGAGTTTTTGGAAGGCAGAGGGGGAATCTGGAATAAAATTGGAAAAGACAGACTTGCCATATGTATTTTAGGAGGCTTGCTGCTGTTTGTCATAGCTCTGCCGCTGGATAAGAAGCAGGATAAAACAGAGAAAGAGACAAAGCTCCTTCAGACTGCACAGACAGGCCAGCAGGAGGAAGGAAAAAGCGCTTTGAAAGGAGAAGAGCAAACGTCGGGGAATGATTGGGAAAAAGAAGGAGAGGAATATGGCGCCCTGCTGTCGGCACAGGTGGAAAATATCCTGCAATACATGGATGGGGTTGGAAAGGTCAAGGTTCTTGTCACTATGAAAACATCCAAGGAAGCTATCGTGGAAAAAGACAGCCCCTATAGCCGTACCAATACGTTGGAAACGGATTCGGAAGGCGGAAGCAGGAATATTTCTGATATGGAAAATCAGGAGGAAACAGTTTACATAACTGACAGCCAAGGGAATAAGACACCCTATGTGGTAAAAGAAATGGCGCCCTTGGTGAAGGGCGTAGTAGTAGTGGCGGAAGGAGGAGGGGAAAATGAGGTAAAAGAAAACATTACGGAAGCATTGGTGGCATTATTTGACCTGGAGCCACATAAAATAAAAGTAGTAAAGATGAGAGGTGACCTTAAATGAAAGGAAAATATGATGTAAAGAAGCTATGGAAGCGAAATCAGATTATGATTACCGCACTGGCACTAATGATTGCAATTGCAGGCTACTTGAATTTTACAGGAAAGCAGATTGATGACGAAATCATGGTAACTACCTCCGCCCAGTTTGAGGAAGCAAACGGAGTAGTAAATGACAGCGCTACTATTTATGATATTTCAGATGAGGATATTGAATCCCTGGCGGAAATCGAAAGCCTTGATTCGGATGTGGAGTTAAGCTCAGCCGATTTTCTGGATGAGGCTGCTGCAGAAGCTATCGGGGAAACGGCACAGGCAGAAGGAGACGGCATGGAAACAGCTTCCGCAGAAACGCCTGCAGGAGATATGGCAGCAGTGGAAACTGCTTCTAACAGCATTGCAGCGGAAACGGCGGCAGCAGATGAAACCGGAGATGAAATACCGGGAGAAGCAGTATTTACAAGCACCACTGCAGTCAGCAGCCTGGCAGCAGCCAACCTGTTAAAAGAACAGACAAGGGCAAAGAACAAGGAAACCTTGCTGGAAATCATCAACAATGCCAATGTTTCTGACGGAGCAAAACAGGATGCCATCAACAGCATGATTGCCATGACGGAAATGGCGGAAAAGGAATGCAGTGCAGAGATTCTGCTGGAAGCAAAAGGCTTTGAAGACGTAGTAGTAAGCATAAGCGGCGATACGGTAGATGTAATGGTAGGGCTAAGCGAGCTGACAGATGCCCAGAGAGCGCAGATAGAGGATATCGTAAAACGTAAGACCGGAATTACAGCAGAGAATATTATTATTTCTCCTGTGGGAAAATAGAAAAAGATGTGCTATACTCATAGAGAAACGAAAATGCACAAAGGAGTTCGGTTATGAAGAGAGTGATTTTAATTGTATTAGACAGCTTTGGCATCGGTGAAATGCCGGATGCGGAGGAATATGGAGATAAAGGCACAAATACACTTTTAAGCTGTGCAAAAAGCAGGTATTTTCATCTGCCTAATCTAAAGAAAATGGGACTTTTCAACATAGAAGGAGTAACGGCAGGAGAAAAAGAACCATGTCCGTCGGCTTTGACAGCAAGGATGAAGGAATCCTCGAAAGGAAAGGATACTACTATCGGCCATTGGGAAATTGCAGGGGTCATCTCGAAAAAGCCGCTGCCCACCTATCCGGATGGGTTCCCGAAAGAGGTGCTGGCTGAATTTGAGAGGATGACGGGCAGAGGCGTGCTTTGTAACAAGCCTTATTCCGGAACACAAGTCATTCAGGATTATGGAAAAGAACATATGGAAACCGGAAAGCTGATTGTATATACTTCGGCAGACAGCGTATTTCAAATTGCGGCCCATGAGGATGTGGTGCCCCTGGAAACTCTATATGAATATTGCCGGATGGCAAGAGAGCTGTTAAAGGGGGAGCATGGAGTGGGAAGAGTGATTGCAAGGCCTTTTATCGGCAGTGACGGGAATTTTACAAGGACTCCCAACCGTCATGACTATTCTCTGGTACCGCCGGAAAGGACCATGCTGGATTTTTTGAAGGAAAGCGGAATGGATGTAATCGGAGTAGGGAAAATCCGGGATATTTTTGCCGGCAGCGGCATTACTGAATATACGTATACAAAGGGAAATGAAGAAGGGATTCAAAAGACGATTTCTTATATGCAGAAGGATTTTAGTGGACTTTTGTTTGTAAATCTGGTAGATTATGACATGTTATATGGTCATAGGAATGACGTTGACGGTTATGCAAAGGCGCTTTCTTATTTTGATGAAAAGCTGCCAGAGTTGATAGGGGCAATGAGAGAAGAGGATGTGCTTATGCTGACAGCAGATCACGGCTGTGATCCGGGGTATATTGTTTCTACCGACCATTCCAGGGAATATACCCCGTTTCTTATGTACGGAAAAAATATTTCACCTGAGAACCTTGGAACAAGGGAGACCTTTGCGGATATCAGCGCAACCGTCCTTGACTATCTGAAGGTGGATAAGGGACAGACTGCAGGAAGCTCCATGCTTGTAAAGAGATAACACAGAAGCTCTGGAAGTTACGGGTATGACTATATATTATGAAAAAACAGAAGAAAGGACAACCAAACCGTGGGCAATTATGAAAATGAAATAAACAGAAGAAGAACCTTTGCCATTATTTCCCATCCGGACGCGGGAAAAACTACATTAACCGAAAAGTTTCTATTGTATGGAGGGGCAATCAATCTGGCAGGAAGCGTAAAAGGAAAGGCAACTGCCAGACATGCCGTGTCCGACTGGATGGAAATCGAAAAGGAAAGGGGAATTTCCGTTACGTCATCGGTTCTGCAGTTTGAATATGATGATTTTTGTATCAATATACTGGACACACCGGGGCATCAGGACTTTTCCGAGGATACTTACCGGACGCTGATGGCAGCGGACAGTGCGGTTATGGTAATTGATGCTTCCAAAGGCGTAGAGGCGCAGACCAGAAAGCTGTTCAAAGTGTGCGTCATGCGTAAGATTCCCATTTTTACCTTTATCAATAAAATGGACAGGGATGCCAATGACACCTTTGAGCTTTTGGATGAAATTGAAAAAGAGCTTGGGATTGCCACCTGCCCGGTGAACTGGCCCATTGGCTCCGGAAAGAATTTCAAAGGAGTCTATGACAGGAACGGAAAGCAGGTAATCGTCTATTCCGATACCCAGAAGGGCACAAAGGAAGGGGAAACCAATGTGATTTCCATTCAGGATGAGGACAAGCTGGTTTCCTATATCGGACAGGAAAATAAAGAGATTCTTCTGGATGAAATCGAGCTGTTAGACGGTGCAAGTGCAGAGTTTGATCTGGAACAGGTCCAGAAAGGGGAACTGACTCCGGTATTTTTCGGTTCTGCGCTGACCAATTTTGGCGTGGAGATTTTCTTGAAGCATTTTCTGGAAATGACCACCACGCCCCTTCCCAGAAAAACGAAAGAAGGCATGATAGATCCGGTAAAGAATGAATTTTCTGCCTTTGTATTCAAGATACAGGCAAATATGAACAAGGCGCACAGAGACCGGATTGCTTTTATGCGCATCTGCTCCGGTAAATTTGAGGCAGGCATGGAAGTAAAGCATGTGCAGGGCAATAAGGTCATGCGTCTTTCCCAGCCCCAGCAGATTATGGCAAATGACCGTAAGATAGTGGAAGAGGCTTATGGAGGGGACATTATCGGTGTGTTCGATCCAGGCGTATTTTCCATTGGCGATACAATCTGTATGCCAAATGAAAGCTTTGCCTATGAAGGAATCCCGACCTTTGCACCGGAGCACTTTGCCAGGGTAAGGCAGGTGGACACCATGAAAAGAAAGCAGTTCGTAAAGGGAATCACCCAGATTGCCCAGGAGGGAGCCATCCAGATATTTCAGGAATTCCATACCGGAATGGAAGAAATCATTGTAGGAGTGGTGGGGGTTTTACAGTTTGATGTATTGAAATACAGGCTGGAAAATGAGTATAATGTGGAGATAAAAATGGAAAACTTACCCTATGAGCATATCCGCTGGATTGAAAATAAAGAGGTGGATCTGGATAAGCTGACAGGAACCTCCGATATGAAAAAAGTGAAAGATTTAAAAGGAAATCCGCTTCTTTTATTTGTCAATGCCTGGAGCGTGGGCATGACACTGGACAGAAATGAAGGACTGATTCTTTCGGAATTCGGAAAAGAGTAAAAAGAGGGAGTGTATGGAAAAGCAAAGGAAAGACAAAAGAATCCTAATAGTCATACTGATTGCTGTTTTCCTGCTTTTCGGCTTTTCTCTTCGGAAAAGCAGGATGGAGCAGCTGTTTGCGCTGGTCAGTCAATATGTGGACAGCGAAGAAGGGGATCAGTCTGCCAAAAAGCTGAAGGAGCATAAAAAGCAGGTGGAGGATACCCGGATACTGGCAGATGCGGCTTTTGAGACAGCAGAAAAACCGGTGGCGGAGGTTTTTGAAGAGCCGGAAACAGCTGATGGACAGACTGACAGGGAAGCGCAAGAGGAACAGGAAGAGCAGGAAGGCGGGGAGGAAGAGGAGTTCTCTGGCAGGTTTTACTACACGTATCTTTCGGATTCCCTAAAAGTAGTTTATAAGGAAGTGTATGAAAGCATCCTGTCAGGGAAAGAAACGGAAGTCTCCACTTTGCGAAAAGAAAATCTGGACATTGCTTTTCAATGTGTGTTAAACGATTTCCCGGAGATTTTCTATGTGAACGGTTATCATTTTACCGAGCATACAAGGGCAGCGGAAACCGTAAAGCTGATTTTTTCCGCAGATTATGTGATGACAAAGGAAGAAATTGCTGCTGCCCAGACGGAAATCGACGGGTATGTACAACGCTGTTTTGCCGGTATGGGGAACAACATGAGCCAGTATGAACAGGTAAAGTATATTTATGATTATATCATTACCAATACGGAGTACGATTTAAATGCCCCTAACAATCAAAATATCTGTTCCGTATTTCTGGAAGGAAGATCCGTATGTCAGGGGTATGCGGAGGCTATGGCATACCTGCTGCAAAAAAGGGGCTTTGTCATTTCTGTGGTGAATGGTTTTGTGGAAAACGGAAACCGTCATGCATGGAATATTCTGATGGTAGATGGAAATTATTATTATCTGGATGCTACCTGGGGAGATGTGGATTACCAGTCATCGGAAGGAATGGATACTGGCATTGCCAAGGAAGTCATGCCGGTTAATTACGATTATTTTCTGATTACTACAGAGCAGCTGCAAATTACGCACCAGATCAACAACATTGTTTCCCTGCCGGCCTGTGTGGCGACTCAGAATAATTATTACAGGAAAGAGGGGCTGTATTTTGAAAATGTGGACAAAGAAAAACTGACAGTTGTCTTTCAAAATGCGAAAGACAGGGGAGACGCCACAGTGACCATAAAGTGCAGCGATATCTCTGCATACGGGGAAATGCGGGCTTATTTGTTAGATGACCAGGGAATATTCAGCTATATTGCCAATAAGAAGAAGGTGACCTATTATGACAGTGAGCAAATGAGAACTTTGTGTTTCTGGTTAGAATAGTTCTTTGCAAATAAGGGAATTTTTGTTATAATAACCAATAGATAGCGGAAGGAGGTACCAAAATGGAAAAAGAGCTGGAACGTGGTACTTATGTATTAAAAGAGGATGAGAAAATCGGCGCGGTGCAGATTGCTGATGATGTAGTTGCAATGATTGCAAGCCTGGCAGCTACGGAAGTGGAAGGCGTAGGCGCCATGGTTGGAAATATTACCAATGAGCTTATGAGCAAGGTAGGAATGAAAAAGCTTACGAAAGGCGTTAAAGTGGAAATACTGGAACAGGTGGTAAGCGTGGATTTAGCCATAACTATGGAATACGGCTATAACATTCCCCAGACCTGTCAGGCAGTTCAGAATAAAGTAAAGGCATCCATTGAAAATATGACGGGCTTAGAGGTTTCCGATGTAAATATCCGCATTGCGGGAGTCAATATGAAAAGCGAACAATAAAGAGTAGAAAGGGTGCTTCTGGCACCCCTTTTCACTATGGAACAAAATTAGAAAGGACCGGATGCAGGATCGGGAATAGAAAAGGATAAGGCTATGAGCAGAAGAGAAATCAGGGAGCAGATTTTTAAAATATTGTTCCGTATCGAATTTAATGACTTGGAAGAAATGCCGGAGCAGCTTCGCTTATTTTTTGAACAGGAAGAAGCGATGGAGGAAAAAGACCAGAGAGAAATCCGGGAAAAATACGAAAAGATTACAGCTAAGCTGGAAACCATTGACGGGATACTGGAAGAAAATGCGGATAAATGGTCCATAAGCCGTATGGGAAAGGTGGAGCTTACCCTGCTTAGACTTGCAGTGTATGAAATGGAATTTGATGAGAGTATTCCGGTTTCCGTAGCAATCAATGAAGCAGTGGAGTTAGCTAAGAAATTCGGACAGGATGAATCCCCTGCTTTTATTAACGGGGTGCTGGCAAAGCTTGCCAGATAAGAGCGGCCATATCAAATGGGAAAACAGGTGATGGCAATGGAGAGAAATATATATTCCGTTTTTCAGGTAAACGGCTATATCAAAAATATGTTTACACAGGATTTCATGTTAAGGCTCATTTCCGTCAGAGGAGAAGCGAGCAATGTAAAATATCATTCTTCCGGACATATTTATTTTACCTTAAAGGATGAGCGGAGCACGCTGGCCTGTGTCATGTTTGCAGGAAACCGCAGAGGCCTTACCTTTCCTTTGGAGGAAGGAAAGCAGATTGTAGTAAAGGGTACTGTAGATGTGTATGAAAGAGACGGAAGATACCAGCTGTATGCCAAAGAGATTACCCTGGATGGAAACGGACAGCTTTATGAAAAATTTGAAGCATTAAAGCAGGAGCTTTTGGAAATGGGCATGTTTGCCCGGGAATACAAACAGCCTGTTCCGAAATACAATCGGGTAATCGGTGTAGTTACAGCTCCTACCGGCGCAGCGGTCAGGGATATTATCAATATTGCCACAAGGCGGAATCCCTATGTACAGATTTTGCTTTATCCTGCCATTGTCCAGGGAGAACAGGCAGTAAAGAGCATTGTAAACGGCATCCATGCCCTGGAAGAAAAACAGGTGGATGTGATGATCGTAGGAAGAGGAGGGGGCTCCATAGAGGATTTATGGGCTTTTAATGAAAGAGCGGTGGCGGAAGCCATATTTAACTGCCCGGTTCCCATTATTTCCGCCGTAGGGCATGAAACGGACACAACGATTGCGGACTTCGTGGCAGACCTGCGGGCGCCTACGCCTTCGGCGGCAGCGGAGCTGGCAGTGGCGGAGTACAGCCAGATACTCAGAAAGCAGCAGGAATACAGGGAAGGCTTTCAGAGACAGATGGACAGGCTGATTTCCTTTCAAAAGACCAGATTGGAAAACTATCAGCTCAGGCTGTCTTATAAAAATCCTGTAAACCGTATCAGGGAACAGAGAATGTTTGCCCTTACCATGGAAGAAAAACTGAAAAGAGCCATGGAGAATATGCTAAGGGAAAAAAGACATATGCTTTCTCTGTATATGGAAAGAGTAAAAGGGCTTTCTCCCATTGAGAAGCTGAATCAGGGCTATGGCTTTGTAACGGACCATACCGGAGCAGCCATTCGGGATGTTTCCCTGCTGTCCCCAGGTGATGAAATTTATGTAAACCTAAAAAACGGAACCGTGAAAGCCGGTGTGCAGGAGATTACGAAAAGAAGGAAATGAAAATGGCCGGGAAAAAGAAAGAAATCACATTGGAAGAAGCATTCGGACAATTAGAAGAAACGCTGCAGGCATTAGAAGCGGAGGATATTACGCTGGAGGCTGCCTTTTCCCAGTATAAACAGGGGATGGAGCTTTTAAAGCGCTGCAATGATTTAATCGATAAGGTAGAGAAAAAAGTACTTGTATTAAGTGAAGACGGAGAATGCCATGAATTTTAAAGAGGAACTTGCAAAGAGAATCGAAGAAATCGAAGGGATTTTAAAACACTATCTTCCAAAGGAAGAAGGCAGCCAGAAGGCAGTGCTTCAGGCTATGAATTACAGTGTGTTAGCTGGTGGGAAGCGGTTAAGGCCCATGCTGATGCAGGAGGCATACCGGTTATTTGGAGGAACGGAAGACATTATCAATCCTTTTATGGCATCGTTGGAAATGATACATACGTATTCCCTGATTCATGACGACCTGCCTGCCATGGATAATGACGAGTACAGAAGAGGGAAAAAGACAACCCATGTGGTTTATGGGGAGGCGATTGCCATTCTGGCAGGAGACGGTTTGCTAAACTATGCTTTTGAAACGGCAGCAGGCGCATTTGCCAAAAAGCCCGGAGACTGCAGGGTGGAGCAGGCTTTTTCCGTTCTGGCAAAAAAGGCAGGAGTTTTTGGCATGATTGGCGGACAGACTGCGGATATTGTGGCAGAAGGGAGAACGGAGCCTCTTACCCTGGAGGAGCTTCTTTATATTCATGAAAATAAAACAGCCGCTTTGATTCAAAGCGCACTGATGATTGGAGCCCTGCTGGCAGGTGCCGGAAAACAGCAGGTGCTGGATATGGAGAAGGCAGGCTATGACATAGGAGTAGCATTCCAGATTCAGGATGATATTCTGGATGTGACCGGTGATATGGAAAAGCTGGGAAAGCCCATAGGAAGCGATGAGAAGAACAATAAGGCAACCTATGTGACGCTGGTTGGGCTTAAGCAGGCAGAAAAGGAGCAGGAAAGGCTGTCAGGGGAGGCGGTCAGGCTGTTGGAAAAAGCGGGAGCCGGTTCTTTTTTCCTGGAGTTGGTACAGTCTTTGATTACAAGAGAAAGCTAGGGGGAATTATATTATGTTGTTAGAGAAAATCGAGAAGGAAAACGACATAAAGAAAATTGCACCTGAGGATTATGCCATACTGGCAGAGGAAATCCGAAGATTCCTCATTGAAAAGATCAGTGTGACCGGAGGGCATTTAGGCTCTAACTTAGGGGCGGTAGAGCTTACCATGGCGCTGCACCTTACTCTGGATTTGCCGGAGGATAAGATTATATGGGATGTAGGGCACCAGTCCTATACCCATAAGCTGTTAACGGGAAGAAGAGAAGGATTTGAGCAGCTGCGCTCCTATGGAGGCATGAGCGGCTTTCCAAAGAGGAAGGAAAGCAGCTGCGATGCTTTTGACACCGGACACAGCTCCACTTCCATATCCGCAGGTCTGGGACTTGTGGAGGCAAGGGAAATCAAAGGCGGGAACCATACGATTGTTTCCGTAATCGGAGACGGAGCCCTGACAGGCGGCATGGCTTATGAGGCTTTAAACAATGCAGCAAGGCTGGAAAGTAATTTTATTATTATTTTAAATGATAACAATATGTCCATATCGGAAAATGTGGGAGGAGTGTCCTCTTATTTAAGCAGCATCCGAACGGACAGCAAATATTTGGATTTAAAGGACAGCATTTATTATAAGCTGTTGGATGTGCCTAAGGTAGGAGAGCCTATTGTCAGAAAGATACAAAAGGCAAAAAACAGCTTTAAGCAGTTAGTTATACCGGGCATGTTCTTTGAGGATATGGGCATTACTTATTTAGGGCCGGTAAACGGACATGATATTGGAGCGCTGACAAAGGTATTGAAGGAAGCCAAAAGAAAGAAAACGGCAGTTTTAGTCCATGTAAATACACAAAAAGGGAAAGGATATGGACCTGCGGAAAGGCATCCAGCCAGATTTCACGGTGCGGAGCCCTTTCAGATTGAAACAGGGCTTCCGGCAAATCCCAGAAAGAAAGCAAGCTATACGGATGTGTTTGCAACTGTCATGAATAAATTGGGAGACCGGGACCCGGATATTGTGGCAATTACAGCCGCCATGCCGGACGGCACAGGACTGAAACGGTTTCGCAACCGCTATCCGGAGCGTTTTTTTGATGTGGGTATTGCGGAAGAGCATGCGGTCACCTTTGCGGCTGGTCTGGCAGCAGGAGGGTTAAAGCCCGTAGTGGCAATTTATTCTTCCTTTTTGCAAAGGGCCTATGACCAGATACTTCATGACGTATGTATCCAGGATCTTCCGGTGATATTTGCCGTTGACCGGGCAGGGCTTGTGGGCAGTGACGGAGAGACTCACCAGGGGATTTTTGATTTGTCTTATTTATCCAGTATTCCGGGAATGCATATTATGGCGCCAAAAAACAAGTGGGAACTATCTGATATGTTGAAATTTGCAGTTGAATTTCAGCATCCTATTGCCATCCGGTATCCAAGAGGAGAAGCTTATGACGGCTTAAAGGAATTCCGGCAGCCGGTGGAGCTTGGAAAAAGCGAAATCATTTACCGGGGAAGCCGGATTGCCCTATTGGCAGTAGGAAGCATGGTTAAGACCGCTCTAGGGGTTTATGACATGCTGAAAGAAGCCGGCATACAGGCTACTCTGGTAAACAGCCGGTTCGTAAAGCCGGTGGATGAAAAACTGATAAAGGAACTTTCCGGAGAGCATAAGCTTATCGTTACGATGGAGGAAAACGTATTAAGCGGAGGATTCGGGGAAAGGATTGCAGATGTTGCAGGCAGAATGAGGCTTTCCGTAAAGGTGCTTCCAATCGGTCTGCCGGATGCCTACGTAGAGCATGGAAATGTGGACGTGCTGAAAAAGGATGTAGGAATTGATAAGGATACGATTTTTAACAGGATTCTGAAAGAAAGTAAGGAACTTTTATGAAAGAAAGACTGGATGTACTGCTGGTAAAACAGGGACTGGCGCCTTCCAGAGAGAAGGCAAAGGCAATTCTGATGGCAGGGCAGGTGTTTGTGGATAACCAAAAGGAAGATAAGGCCGGAACCATGTTCGATCCGGATAAGGTCCAAATTGAAGTAAGGGGCAATACATTAAAATATGTGAGCAGAGGAGGCCTGAAGCTGGAAAAGGCAATGAAAGAATTTCCCATTGAGCTTTCAGGCAGAATCTGTATGGATATAGGAGCCTCCACAGGAGGCTTTACGGATTGTATGTTACAAAACGGGGCAGCAAAGGTATATGCTATTGATGTGGGACATGGGCAGTTGGACTGGAAGCTTCGAAATGATGAACGGGTAATCTGTATGGAAAAGACCAATTTCCGTTATGTGACCAGAGAACAGGTGCCGGAGGAAATTGATTTTGCCTCCGTAGATGTATCCTTTATTTCACTGACCAGGATTCTTCCGGCAGCAAAGCCTCTTTTAAAAGAAAGGGGGCAGATGGTCTGCCTGATAAAGCCCCAGTTTGAGGCAGGCAGGGAAAAGGTAGGGAAAAAAGGTGTGGTAACAGACAGGAAGGTGCATGAGGAGGTCATAGAAAAAGTGGCGGACTTTGGGGAAGCTTTGGGATTTTCTGTTATTGGACTTTCCTTTTCCCCTATTAAAGGACCGGAAGGAAATATTGAATATCTGCTTCATTTGGAAAACACACCGTCAGAACAGGATGCTTTTAAAGAGGATGCCCCAATAGAGCAGATCGGAGAAAAAAAGGAGCTTATTTTCAAAGTGGTAGAAGCAGCTCATGAAAGTCTGTCAGGAAAGTAGTGGAAAATATGGATCATTTTTTTGTGCTGACCAATCAGCCTAAGGATAAGGAGTTAAAGATAACAAATTACATATGTGATTATATGAGGGGAAGAGGAAAACAGTGCGATTATATGGTATTTGCACCGGAAAAGGAAAGGTTAGGCAATAATAACCGAAATCCCCTGAATCTTCCACCGGATCTGGAATGCATTCTTGTACTTGGAGGTGACGGCACGCTTCTTCAGGCGGCAATGGATACCTTGTATCTGGACATTCCCCTGCTTGGCATCAATCTTGGGAATCTTGGCTTTCTGGCGGAAGTGGAACAGTCACATATCAATGGGGCCCTGGACCGGCTGATTTTGGGCGAGTGGCAGCAGGAGGAGCGGATGATGCTTTCCGGCACCTTAAGAAAGGCAGGAAAAGAGCCGGAAAAATATCATGCGTTAAATGATATCGTGCTTACAAGGGAAGGCTCCCTTCGAATCGTCACATACGATATTTTTGTGAATGGACAGTTTTTAAACAGCTATCATGCAGACGGAGTCATTGTGTCCACGCCCACCGGTTCTACCGGTTATAATATGTCGGCAGGGGGGCCTATTGTGGAGCCTAAGGCAAAGCTGATTCTGATTACCCCTATCTGTCCTCATACGCTGAATACAAGAAGCATTGTCTTATCTCCCGAAGATGAGATTGAAGTCAGGATTGGTGCAGGAAAAAATGATGAGGTACAAAAGACGGAAGTCAATTTTGACGGAAGCTTCAGAGAAACGTTGAAAACAGAAGACAGCATCGTCATCAGCCAGTCCGGAAAGGTTACCAGGCTTATACGATTAAGCCGGGAAAGCTTTCTGGAAGTGCTTCATAAAAAAATAAGCGAATAGGAGATGGGAGCAGGAGCTTAAATATGAAAAAAAGCAGGCATGAGAAAATTGTGGAACTAATTGAAAAAGAACAGATAGGCACTCAGGAGGAGCTTGCCAGACGATTAAATGAAGCAGGCTTTTTAGTAACTCAGGCAACGGTTTCCAGAGACATCCGACAGCTGCATCTAACCAAGGTGCCTCTGGCTGACGGCGCACAAAAATATGCCCTCCTGCAGGGTGGTGACAGTGATTTGGGGGATAAGTACATCCGGGTGCTGAAAGACGGATTTGTTTCTGTGGATGTGGCAGGAAATTTATTGGTGTTAAAAACCGTTTCCGGCATGGCAATGGCGGTGGCAGCTTCTGTGGATGCCATGAAGCTGCCTGAAGTGGTAGGCTCCATAGCAGGAGACGATACTGTTATGGTAGCTGTCCGTACACCGGAAGAAGCAGGACTTCTGATGGAAAAAATCAAAGGACTTATTGGAGAGTAAGGATAAAAAATGTTAGAGAGTTTACGGGTAAAAAATGTTGCGCTTATTGATGAGGCAGAAATTGAATTTCAGAAGGGCTTGAATATTTTAACCGGAGAGACCGGTGCAGGAAAATCCATTCTGATTGGTTCCATAAATTTAGCATTAGGTGCAAAAGCGGATAAAAGCATGATACGCACAGGCGCCGAGTATGCTTTTGTGGAGCTGGTGTTTTCCATAACGGAAAAAGAACAGATGGAAAAGCTGAAGGAACTGGATGTATATGTAGAGGACGGTTCCTTAGTGCTTCAAAGAAGAATACTGCCATCGAAAAATGTATGCAAGGCAAACGGAGAAACGATTACAAACAGGACATTAAAAGAAATTGGTGAAATTTTAATGGATATTCATGGACAGCATGAACATCAGTCTCTGTTAAAAGAAAAAAAGCAGGCAGAAATCCTGGATGAATTTTGTCCGGATTCCCTAAAGGAAATCAAGGAGCAGATCAGAGAGCTTTATTCTGTTTATATGGAAGAAAAAGAAAAGCTGGATGAATTGGAAAATAAGGGAGAAAATAAAGATAAAGAAATTGCGCTGATGCAATTTGAGCTGGAGGAAATCCAACAGGCATCCCTGACGTTGGGAGAAGATGAGGCATTGGAAAAGGCCTATGAAAAAATGGCGAATTCCAGAAAAATCGCAGAGACCGTGGAGCTGGCCCATAGCTTATTAAACGGCACATCGGAAGGAAATGTGATTTCCTTATTCGGACGGGCAATGGGAGAAGTCACATCCATTGCAGCATACGACAAGGAGCTGGAGGAAATCCTTGAGGATATGGTAAACGGCGAGGATCTGCTGCTGCAATTAAGCAGGCGCATGGAGGATTATGGCAGAACTCTTTCGTTTGATGAAAATGAATTTCGGGAGATTTCGTCCAGATTAAATACAATCAATCATTTAAAGTCGAAATATGGCGACCGGATTGAAGGAATTCTTGCATATCAGGAGGAAATCCAAAAGCAGCTTCTGATGCTGACAGATTTGGAAGAGTATAAGGCAGAGCTGTTAAAAAAACATGAAAAGACAGAACAAACATTATTTAAGCTGTGTGGGGAAGCATCAGCTATCCGAAAAGAGCAGGCGGTTCTTCTGGAAGGAAAAATGAAGGAAGCGCTGGTTGATTTGAATTTTTTAGAGGTGCAGTTTCAAATTGCCTTTGAGGAAAAGCAGCCGGGAAGGGACGGATATGATAAAATCAATTTTTTGATTGCATTAAATCCCGGAGAACCAAGCAGGCCCCTGGAAGCAGTGGCCAGCGGCGGCGAGCTGTCCCGGATGATGCTGGCGTTAAAGACGGTGCTGGCGAAAAAAGACCGGATCGGGACTTTGATTTTTGATGAAATAGATACGGGAATCAGCGGAAAAACTGCATGGAAGGTATCGGAAAAGCTGGGAATGCTTGGAAAAGACCATCAGGTCATCTGTATTACTCATCTGCCTCAGATTGCAGCCATGGCGGACAGTCATTTCCTGATTGAAAAGAACAGGGAAGAGGAGAAGGCGGTTACCAGAATACGGCCGCTGAGCCGGGAAGAAATGCTTGAGGAAATCGCAAGGCTTTTAGGAACGGACAATGTAACCGATGCCGGAATGAATAATGCCATGGAATTGAAAAAAATGGCAGAGAAGTCAAAACAATACTAATATAAACAAAACAAAATCACACATACTATAAGTGCCGTAATCATTACGGCACTTATTTCTGTTTTAAGGTTTAGAAAAAGAAAAGTGGAGTGAGCAATGATGAGCAATAGAAAAAGAGGATATATCATTTTTTTATGGACATTTTTACTGCTTTCTGTAAGCAGCTTCTTTTGCGCTTTTTACTTTTACTTTTATAAAAATATTCCAAATACCTATAAGCTTCCTGTAAGCAAGGAAGAAACCCTGCATTTTTCCCTGCCGGTTTCGGCGGAGGTATATAAGGATTCGGTGGAAGTAATGGGAACCGGAAATGTGATTAAAACCGCTCCTTCCGAAAGCATTACTTTAAAGGCGGACAAAATGGAGTCCTATCAAATGGATTTAAAGCTTTTTGGCGCCATTCCCCTTAAGACCATCGATCTGCAGGTAGTCAATGATATGGAAGTTTATCCGGTAGGAAAGCCTATAGGGATTTACGTAAAGACCCAGGGAGTGCTGGTGATTGGTATAGGCGACGTGAGAAGTGAGGATGGTACTGTCTATTCCCCGTCTAAAAATATAATCAGGGAGGGGGATTATATTCTGGCAGTAGGAAATGAAAAAGTAGAAGGAAAAAAAGACTTGATAAAAAAAGTAAAACAGTGCGGCGGAGAAGATCTGATCATTACGTTAAGCAGAAATTCCGAACAGCTTAAAGTAAGGGTAAAGCCTGCCTTAGACCAGACTGGAGAATATAAAATCGGTCTTTGGATACGGGACAGCGCCCAGGGAATCGGAACCCTTACCTTTGTGGATGAAGAAGGAAGATTCGGTGCATTGGGACATGGCATCAATGATGTGGATGTGAATGAACTGATGGTAATGGAAAAGGGAGGCGTCTATCTGGCGGATATCGTATCCATAAAAAAAGGAGAAGATGGAAAGCCGGGAGAGCTGACCGGAGTCATAGATTATGGGGAAGAAAATAAATTAGGAGAGATTTATAAGAACACAAATGTGGGAATATACGGCAATTTGTTGAAAAAAGAGACAGAAAATCTGTCGCAAAATCCCATTCCAATAGGTCTGAAACAGGAAATTCATAAAGGAGATGCCTCCATTTTGTGTCAGATTGACGGAGAAAGTAAACTTTATGATGTGCAAATAACCGAAATTAACTTCGATAACGACAACAGCAATCGGGGAATTGTGCTAAAAATTACGGACGAAAATCTGATAAATTTAACGGGGGGAATTGTACAGGGCATGAGCGGAGCCCCCATAATTCAAGACGGGAAGCTGATAGGTGCAGTGACCCATGTGTTTGTAAGAGATGCCCAAAAGGGATATGGGGTGTTTATCGAAAATATGGTTTTGGTGCGATAATTAGCACTTGAATTAAAAATCGCCATTTTGTTATAATCCATGACAGAGAATGGAGGAGAAAAAAATGGAACAATTAAATGTTATGACTACTAAGGACAACGAAAGGATGTTTAAAATACTTACAGACCTGCTTCATCAGGATAAAGAATTTCAGATCATGATTACTGTGCCTTCCGCATCCAGAGAAGGAAAGCTTCTTACTTCCCAGGGAGCCGCAGAAGTGAAAAAAGAAAGGGACTTGGAAAAGGATGTGACCGATATGATACATGAAATCGGCGTGCCTGCCCACATCAAAGGATATCAGTATCTGCGGGAAGCTATTATGATGTCGGTAGAGGACATTGAAATGCTCAACTCCATCACAAAGATATTGTATCCTACCATTGCAAAACGTTTCTCCACTACACCAAGCCGGGTGGAGCGGGCTATCCGCCATGCGATTGAAGTGGCATGGAGCAGGGGGAAGATGGAAACGCTGGAGTCGCTTTTTGGTTATACCATTAACACAGGAAAAGGAAAACCTACCAACTCGGAGTTCATTGCATTGATAGCAGATAAGATTCGTCTTTTGTATCGAGATTAGTAATTGGAAGGATCTGAAAAATAGTGCTTTTAAAATCCATTAAATTGTAGTATAATTTTCCTATAGCTAGTGGGGAAAAGGGACTATATACGAATTGGAGGATTAAGGAATGAAAAAAATACTATTTGTTGCTTCTGAAGGTGTTCCGTTTATAAAAACAGGAGGACTGGCAGATGTTGTAGGTTCTCTGCCCAAATGCATTGATAGAAAGTACTTTGACGTAAGGGTAATCTTACCGAAATATACCTGCATCACTCAGGAAATGAAAAATCTGATGAAATACAGAACTCATTATTATCTGGATTTCCACTGGAGACAGGAATATGTAGGCGTATTGGAAGCCAATATAGGCGGCATCAAATACTATTTTATCGATAACGAGTCATTTTTTAGCGGGTTTAAAATATATAGCGACAATGTGCTGGAGGAAATTGAAAAGTTTTCCTTTTTCTGCAAGGCGGTGCTTTCCACTCTGCCGCTTATTGATTTCAGGCCGGATATAATCCATTGTCACGACTGGCAGACCGGACTGATTCCTGTTTATTTAAAAGAAAGATTTCACGGCGGCGAATTCTTCAGAGGGATTAAATCCGTCATGACCATACATAACCTGAAGTTTCAGGGGAAATGGGATGTGAAGACCGTAAAGGAGATTACCGGGCTTCCGGATTATTTCTTTACGCCGGACAAGTTGGAGGCCTATAAGGATGCCAATTTATTAAAAGGCGGTATCGTATATGCAGATGCCATCACTACCGTTTCCGATACCTATGCGGAGGAAATCAAGACCGCATTTTACGGAGAAGGATTAAACGGCCTGCTGACCGCAAGGAGCAATGCCCTTCGGGGAATCGTAAATGGAATTGATTATGATGAGTTTAATCCGGAAACGGATAAATATATAAATTTCCCATACAACAAGGTGAATTTCCGGAAGGAAAAAATCCGAAATAAACGTGCCCTTCAGGAAGAGCTTGGTCTGGAGCAGGATGACAAGAAGTTTATGATAGGTATCGTTTCCCGCCTTACAGACCAGAAAGGATTTGATCTCATCGCCTATATCATGGATGAGCTTTGCCAGGAGGATGTGCAGATTGTTGTGCTTGGAACAGGAGAAGAGCGGTACGAGAATATGTTCCGTCATTTTGATTGGAAATACAACAATAAAGTATCCGCAAGCATTTACTATTCCGAAGCGTTATCCCACAAGATTTATGCTTCCTGTGATGCGTTTTTGATGCCTTCCCTGTTTGAGCCCTGCGGGCTGAGCCAGTTAATGGCGCTGCGTTACGGAACGGTTCCCATTGTCAGGGAAACCGGCGGATTAAAGGATACGGTGGAGCCTTACAATGAATATGAATGCACAGGCACAGGCTTTAGCTTCCGCAACTATAATGCCCACGAAATGCTGGCCACCATCCGCTATGCCAAGTATGTATTTTACCAAAGAAAGAGAGAATGGAACAAAATGGTGGACAGAGGTATGGCAGCGGATTTCTCATGGCAGGTATCTGCCAGAAAATATCAGGAAATGTATGACTGGTTAATTGGATAATTTTAAAGAAAACGGAAAGAGGCATAAAATTTATGCTTCTTTCTTTATGATATGTAACGAGAGCCCGCCCGGAAAGGGAAGTGGAATTGGAAGGCGCACAGCAGGCAGGACATCGGATAGTCTGTCAGTGCCTTGGCAAAGTCGCCAGCACTTACGCACTGTATTTTGGTGCGTTAGTACTGCTGCGTCTTTGCAGAGCGAAAGCGTGCCTGACAGACTATCCGATTTCCTGCCTGCTGTGCGCCTTCCAATTCCACTTCCCTTTCCGGGTGGCTGAACACAGTATTGTGATATAGAAGAGAAAGAGGACGATTATGGCTTTTGACGGAATTACCATTTCCTGTCTGGTGGAGGAAATGAAAGAAAAAATAGTAAACGGCAGGATTTATAAAATTGCCCAGCCGGAAAAGGATGAACTGCTTCTTACCATAAAATGCAAAAAAGCGAAAGAGGAAGCAGGCGGGGATAAGGAGGCGTTGCAGCATCGGCTTCTTCTTAGCGCTGACCCTTCGCTTCCCCTTGCTTATTTTACGAAGGACAATAAGAAAAGTCCCATGACAGCCCCTAATTTCTGCATGCTTTTAAGAAAGCATATTCAAAACGGCAGAATTATATCGGTTACCCAGCCGGGCTTAGAGAGGATCATCAGCATAGAAATCGAACATTTAAATGAGCTGGGGGATTTGTGCAGGAAACGGCTGATCGTAGAGCTGATGGGAAAGCACAGCAATATTATCTTCTGTAGCGAAGAAAATAAAATCATAGACAGTATCAAGCATATATCGGGCATGGTCAGCAGCGTCAGGGAGGTGCTTCCCGGCAGGGAGTATTTTGTTCCCCGGACGGAAAACAAAATAGATTCTGTCAGTGTGGAGCTTCCAAAAGAAGATTTTATAAATCTGATTCAAGAAAAAAGTATGCCTTTGTTTAAAAGCATATACAGTCATTTTACGGGAATTTCGCCCATTGCCGCCCAGGAAATCTGTTATTTGGCCAAGGTGGATTCGGATAAGCCTTCCGGCGCTTTGGAGCCGCAGGAGGCCGGGCGATTGGCAGAGGCTTATTTTGCATACATCAGACAGGTAAAAGAGAAAAAGTATCAGCCTTTTATTGTATATGACAAGAAAGAGCCAAAGGAGTACAGTGTGCTTCCACTAACCATTTATAACAATCTGGAACGGGAAGAATTTCAAAGCATTTCTGGGCTGCTGGAACATTATTATGCGGCGAAAAGTACAGTGACCAGAATCCGGCAGAAGTCGGTGGATATCAGAAAAGTAGTCCAGACTGCACTGGAAAGGAATCTGAAAAAGTATGACCTGCAATGCAGACAGCTGAAGGATACGGAAAAAAGAGAAACCTATAAGGTCTATGGGGAGCTGTTGCATACTTATGGATATCAGGCGGAGCCTATGGCAAAATCCCTTAAGGTGGAAAACTACTATACCGGGGAAATGGTCAACATTCCTTTGGATGGGGATTTGACGGCTTTAGAAAATGCAAAAAAATACTTTCAAAAGTACAATAAGCTGAAAAGAACCTATGAGGCATTGACGGAGTTTACAAAAGAGACGAAGGAAGAAATAGAACATTTGGAAACGATCATGACCGCACTGGATATTGCCGTCCTGGAGGAGGATCTGGCACAAATCAAGGAGGAGCTTATTGAAAGCGGATATATCCGCAGAAAAGGAGGAGGGAAAAAAGCAAAGCTTACAAGCAGGCCCTATCATTTTATCAGCAAGGACGGCTTTCACATATATGTAGGGAAAAATAATTACCAGAATGAGGAGCTGACTTTTAAGTTAGCAGAGGGTAACGACTGGTGGTTCCATGCCAAAGGCATACCCGGCTCTCATGTAATCGTAAAATCGGGGGGAAAGGAAATGGCGGATTCCACCTTTGAAGAGGCTGGAAGGCTGGCTGCCCACTTTTCCAAAGCAAGAGGACAGGACAAGGTGGAAATTGACTATGTGGAAAAAAAGCAGGTGAAAAAACCGGCAGGAGGAAAACCGGGATTTGTCGTATATTATACCAATTATTCTTTGATGATCGATTCGGATATTTCGGACATAGAAGAGGTGAAGGAAAAAGCTTCTTGCCTACCTTGACGATTCCGATTCTATTAGCTATAATAAACATAAGTATGCCACAATAGATAAACTGGCAGCTGAAATCTGACGAAACGTAACAGGGTTACGAAAGAGGTACGGACATGATTAAAAGTATGACGGGATTTGGCCGTTTTGAGATAACAGAGGGAAGCCGGAAGTTTACGGTAGAAATAAAGTCCGTAAACCACAGGTATCTGGATATCAGTATTAAAATGCCGAAGAAGCTGAATTTTTTTGAAGCATCTATCAGAAACTTGCTAAAGGAATATATCCAAAGGGGAAAAGTGGATATTTTCATTACTTATGAAGACTATTCCGAAAATAATGTGTGCATTAAATACAATCGGGATATTGCCAAAGAGTATTTAAACTATCTAAATCAAATGGCAGAGGAATTTTCTTTGGATAATGATGTGAGGGTATCTTCCCTGTCAAGATATCCGGAAGTGTTCGTAATGGAAGAACAGACTATTGACGAAGAACAGCTCTGGAAGCTTTTAGAAAAAACAATTCGGGGAGCTGCAGAAGGATTTGTGGAAACCCGGATTAAAGAAGGCGGGAATCTCACCAGCGATCTGGTGGGCAAGCTGGACGGTATGCTGGAGCATGTGGCATTTATCGAGGAGCATTCCCCCCAGATTATTGCGGATTATAAGGCAAGGCTTATGGAAAAGATACAGGAGCTTCTGGAGGATACAAAGGTGGACGAAAGCAGGCTTGCCATGGAAGTGACTATTTTTGCGGATAAGGTCTGCGTAGACGAAGAGCTTGTACGCTTAAGAAGCCACGTGGAAGCAACGAAGGAAGCCCTTTTAAGCGGAGAATGCATTGGAAGGAAGCTGGATTTTATTGCACAGGAAATGAACAGAGAAGCCAATACCATTTTGTCAAAAGCCAGTGATCTGGAAATATCCAACAGGGGCATTGAGCTTAAGACAGATATCGAAAAGATCAGAGAGCAGATACAAAATATCGAGTAGGAGGAGCCCTATGGAACGAAAAGGAATTCTTTTAGTGGTATCCGGTTTTTCCGGAGCAGGAAAAGGGACTCTTATGAAAAGTCTCGTAAAAGCGTATGACAATTATGCCCTGAGCATTTCCATGACTACAAGAACGCCCAGAGAAGGGGAAGAAGAGGGCAAGGCATATTTCTTCGTAGAGGAAAAGGAATTTCTGGAAAAGATAAAAGAGGAAAAGGTCATTGAGTATGCAAAGTATTGCGGCAATTACTATGGCACTCCGAAAGAATATGTAGAAAACATGCTTCATCAGGGAAAAGATGTCATCCTGGAAATTGAAATCCAGGGCGCTTTAAAGGTGAAGAAACAATATCCGGATGCGCTGCTTTTGTTCGTAATGCCTCCAAGTGCCAGTGAGCTGGAAAGACGTCTGACAGGAAGGGGCACTGAAACAAAAGAAGTCATTCATCAGAGGATGCTTCGGGCAGTGGAAGAGGCAGAAGGAATCGAAGCTTATGATTATATACTCATTAATGACCAGCTTGAGGATTGTGTAAAGGAGCTTCACAATCTGGTAATGGCAGCTCATAATACCCCTGAGCGAAATCAGGAGTTTATAAATAATATAAGAAAAGAACTGAAAAGTCTTTCGAAAGGAGAATAAAGATGTTACATCCATCTTACACAGAATTGATACAAGTAGTGAACAGTGAGGTTGAATCAGGAGAACCGAAAGTAGTCAACAGCAGATACTCTATTGTTATGGCAACGGCAAAAAGGGCGAGACAGATTATCGGAGGCGAAGAACCTATGGTGGCATCCGATGGGATAAAGCCTCTTTCCGCTGCAGTGGCAGAACTGAATGAAGGAAAGATCAAGATTCTTGCACAAGAGGAAATGGAAGAGCAATAAGGAATGAGGCAGAAGAGAAATTCCCATAGGGTGTTTCTCTTTTCTTGCATGAGGACAGAAGGATTGGAGAAATCCGATTCAGGTCAGAGATACAGAGGGTTTATGAAAATATTATTTATATCTTTAGGCTGTGATAAGAATTTAGCCGATACAGAATTTATGCTGGGAAAGCTGGAGAAAAAGGGATATTCCTTCACCGATGATGAGAGAGAAGCAGAACTGATTATTGTAAATACCTGCTGCTTTATCCATGATGCGAAAGAAGAAAGCATCCAGACCCTTTTAGAGATGGGACGTCTGAAAGAAGAAGGAAAGGCAAAGGCTTTGATTGCTGCAGGATGTCTTGCGGAACGTTATAAGGACGAAATCAGGGTGGAAATTCCGGAGGTGGATGCGATTGTAGGAACCAATGCCATTGACAAAATCGTGGAAGCGGTGGAGAAAACCCTGCAGAAAGAAGAGGGAAGCCAGTTAGAGGATATTAACAGTACTCCTGCATATGGACAAGAACGAATTGTTACTACAGGGGGACACTTTGCTTATTTGAAAATCGCAGAGGGCTGTAATAAGAATTGCAGCTATTGTATTATTCCAAAGGTAAGAGGGCAATATCGGAGCATTCCTATGGACCATCTGCAAAAAGCGGCGGAAGAGCTTGCCAGGAAGGGGGTAAAGGAGCTGATTCTGGTTGCTCAGGAGACTACACTTTACGGAATGGATTTATACGGAAAGAAGATGCTGCCCCAGCTTTTAAAACAGCTTTGTGAGATTTCCGGATTGTACTGGATACGGATTCTGTACTGTTATCCCGAGGAGATTACAGAGGAGCTGATTCAGGTCATAAAGGAGGAAAAGAAAATCTGCCATTATCTGGATATTCCCATTCAGCACTGTTCCGATGCTGTTTTAAAGAAGATGGGGAGGCGGACAAATGAAAGTTCCCTTCGTGAAATGGTGGGAAGGCTTCGGAAGGAAATACCGAATATCTGCTTAAGAACTACGTTGATTACGGGCTTTCCGGGAGAAACACAAGAGGACCATGAAAAGATAATGGCTTTTGTGGATGAAATGGAATTTGACAGGCTGGGGGTATTTACCTATTCCCCGGAAGAGGGTACAAAAGCGGCAGAATTTCCAAATCAGGTGGAAGAAAGTCTGAAAGAAGAGAGACAGGCTGAGATTATGGAGCTTCAGCAGGAGATTGCCTTTGAAAAGGCAGGGGATATGATAGGAGAAGAAGTCCTTGCCATGATTGAGGGAAAGGTGGCAGAGGAAAATGCTTATGTAGGAAGAACCTATAAAGATGCCCCTAATGTGGACGGATTGATTTTTATCAATACAGATATGGAGCTTATGACCGGAGATTTTGTAAAGGTAAAGGTAACCGGCTCATATGAATATGATTTAATAGGAGAAATAATGAAATGAAGATGAATTTACCCAATAAGCTGACAGTGCTGCGCATGATTATGGTTCCGTTTTTCGTGGCATTTATCCTGCTTTCCCCAAAGGTGCTCTGGTTTAAATGGATTGCCCTTGGGCTCTTTATCATTGCCAGCCTGACGGATATGCTGGATGGGAAGATAGCCAGAAAATATAATTTGATTACAAATTTCGGAAAGTTCATGGACCCACTGGCGGATAAGCTGTTAGTCTGTTCGGCGCTGATCTGCCTGACGGATTTGAATGTGATACCTTCCTGGATTACTATTGTGATTATTGCCAGGGAATTTATCATCAGTGGATTCCGTCTGATTGCAGCGGAAAAGGGAGTGGTCATTGCCGCAGGAAAATCCGGCAAATGGAAGACAGCGGTCACCATGGTGATGATCTGCTTTTTACTGTGTGTGGTCAATACCCAGGGCTTTTTAACTGAAGCGGAAATGAATGCTCTAGATTTGGTGACAGGAATCCATCCGGCTTATTGGCTGCTTTATGGGATAGGCTATGTACTGATGATAGCAGCCCTTGTTTTAACCGTTGTTTCATTAGTGGATTATCTGATAAAAAATAAGGATGTAATGAAAGACGAGGTGGATTAAGGTGGTAGTGGAGCTTATATCGGTAGGAACGGAAATATTACTTGGAAATATCGTAAATACCAATGCTGCTTATCTGGCAGAAAAATGTGCCGGACTGGGACTTTCCTGTTATTATCAGACCGTAGTGGGAGATAATGAAGAAAGGCTGGCAGGAGCAATAAAAACGGCGCTTTCCCGTTCCGATATCGTTATATTATCCGGAGGACTTGGACCCACCCAGGATGATCTGACAAAAGAAACTGCTGCAAAAGTTTTGGGAAAAAAGCTGTTTCTGGACAAACATTCCAAGGAACTTATTTCAGAATTTTTTGCAAAAAGGAATATGGATATTTCGGAGAATAACTGGAAACAGGCCATGATGCCGAAAGGAGCCATTATTATTGACAATGAAAATGGAACGGCGCCGGGAGTCATCATGGAGGAAAAGGGAAAATCGGTCATATTGCTGCCGGGTCCCCCCAATGAGCTGATTCCAATGTTTGAAAAGGATATTGTGCCTTATTTAAACGAAAAGACTCCGGAAGTGATTTATTCCCAGACTGTAAAAATATGCGGAATCGGGGAAAGCAAGGCAGAATCTATGATTGAGGATTTGATGAAAGCACAGACCAATCCTACCATTGCCCCTTATGCGAAAACCGGTGAAGTGCATTTAAGAGTCACGGCTAAGGCTCAGGATGAGAAAACAGCTAAAAAGTTATGTAAACCGATTGTGAAGGAATTGAAAAGCCGTTTTGGAGATAAAGTGTATTCCACACAGGAGGATATGACCCTGGAAAGGGCTGTGGTGGATTTGCTTTTAGCCAACCATTTCACAGTGGCAACCATCGAATCCTGTACAGGAGGGCTTTTGGCAGCAAGGCTTATTAACGTGCCAGGCGTATCAGAAGCATTTAAAGCAGGCTATGTTACCTATTCCAATAAGGCAAAAAGAAAGCTGGTAGGCGTAAAAAAAGCACAGCTTTTAAAGTATGGAGCAGTTAGTGATGTGGTGGCAAAGGAAATGGCAAAGGGAGCTGCTATTTTTACTAAGGCAGATGTTACCATATCTGTTACGGGTATTGCAGGACCGGATGGGGGAACAAAGGAAAAGCCGGTAGGTCTTGTATATATTGCATGTAATGTGAAAGGAAATGTGGAAGTGAAGGAATTCCATTTTTCCGGTTCAAGGGAAAAAATCAGACAAAGCAGTGTAGCAGGCGCACTGACATTATTAAGGCAGTGTGTCTTAAAGTATATGAGTGAAGTAACCTTCGGAAGAAAGTAGAAAAGATGCAAAGAAAAGAAAGGGGAAATTCAGTATGAAGAATACATATGATTTTTGTCCAAAATGCGGGGCAATTGTTCGGAACGGGGCGTGTATCAGCTGTGGAACGGTTTATGGAGAAACAGAAGAAGTGGGCAAAAAGGCAGAAGAGGGACAGGAAAATCTCAGCCCCGTTCCCGAAGAGGAAATTTTGGAAAATCAGGCCGAGGGAGACCTGCCGGAGGTGGAAGAGTCCGGAATGGAAGGACAGCCCGAAATAGAGGCGGAAAAGCAGCCTGAAACGGAAGAACAGCCCGAAATAGAGGCGGAAAAACAGCCGGAAACGGAAGGACAGCCTGTAATGGAGACAGAGAAACAACCGGAAACTGCCATGCAGCCCGGCATGGGCGGCTATATGCCGGCGGAGCCTGCAAGGCAGGAACAAAATCCGGAAAGCAGAGCCCCACATGGAGACTATAATTATTATGGAGGCCAGTCACCGGCTGGTTATTCAGAATCCGGAAAGAAAAAGAACACCGGTCTGTTAATCGGAGCGCTGGCAGGGACTTTTCTGATAATCATCATACTGATTATTTATATTGGGTTTGAGATTGCAAAGCTTTCAAAAGGAAACTTTATGGCAGATGTGAAACAATCAATAGATGACATATTTACAGAACAGCCAGAACAGTCGGAACGGATAGAACAACCGGAGGAAAAAGAATATCCCATTGACAGCGAGGCGGACGAGGATTACTGGGATGAATATGGAAAAGAACAATCACTCCAGTATGATGAAAACTTTAAAGAAGAAAGAAAAAATTATGATGCGTCCCAAATTACAGGACCATATTATGAGGATTTTGTAAATTGTATCGATGAATCGGTTTCTTATAAGGTAAACAGGGAATTCTTTGAAAAAATCCAGGAAGAGCAGGGCGTGTGCATTCAGGTTTCTTATATTCAGTTAGAGGGAGATATTCCAAATCTGGAAGCCATCAATGAAAAAATAAAGGATGAAAGCATGTTCTATGCTAATGTGTATTTGGAAAAAGAGGACTACTATCAGGAAGTATTCAAAAACTATGACTATATGACTCATAAGATAACAGTAGAATCCTTTGTGACTTTAAATGATGAGGAGAGCATCAGCATTGTATTGGATGAAAGATATGAGGTGGGAGGCTACTCCAACCTGATTCAATTATGCGGATTAAATATCAATCTAAAAACAGGAATTGTTCTGGACAATACAGAAATCTTAAACATGGATGAGGAATTTGTAAAGGATTTTGACCAGCGAAGCAATAAACAGAACGGAACAGATTCCTTTGCCATTGAAGGAATTTCTGATAGTGAAAAGCTTCAGATGTTCCAGAATGAAGAAAACCTGATTTTGTTTTATACGCCAGTCGGGCTGGAGGTAGGATTTAACTATTTTGATGTAGATGGTTATACGGGCTGGATTACCGTGAGCATAGAAGATTATGAGCAATATTTAAAAGGTTATTGATGTGCGGTCATTAAAAAAGGAGTTGCATAGCATATGAAAAGAAATAAACGGGTGAAAGACAATGGAGTAAGAAAGCTTTTTTTGATCCTTTTGTCAGGAGTTCTTTTGGCGGAAAGTACAGTTATGCCTGTTTGTGCCAGCTTTGAACCTTTTGAACCAACTGTTTCTGAAAATAGAGTTGCAAAGGAGGATGGGGAAGAGTTTCCAGCAGAGGAGCCGGAATATCCGGAATTGGATTACATCAAGGGAAGGCCTTTAACGGAAGAAGAAAGACTGGAGCAGGAAGCCCTGGTGCCGAAGCTTAAGGAAATGGAAAGGCTGGATTTTTCTTTTGAACTGCCAAAGAATAGCCCCATAGCCTTCTATTCCCAAAGGGTAGGAATGCCGGCTTCCTATGATCCCAGACTAAGCAGCAGCGTGACTTCGGCGAAGAATCAGGGGAGTACAGATATGTGCTGGGCTTTTGCCACTATTGGAGCCATTGAGCAGGCCGCTATTTATTCAGGATTTGCAGACAGCAGTGTGGACTATTCAGAAAATCATCTGGCCTATTTCTTTTATAACCGGGAGACGGACCCCATGGGAGGAACGGAAGGGGATTATAATGAGTGCTTATTGGGGGATTATTTGAGTAATGGCGGAAATCTGATGATGGCATCTTTTGCTCTTTCTTCCTGGATTGGCGTGGCAAAGGAAAGTATTTCACCCTTTAGCGGAGGTATTTCGCCGATTTTGCCGGAATATAATTATTATTCAGACTTAAAGATGAAAAATACTTATTTTATTGGAATGAATGAGGATGAAAGCATTGATGTAGAGGAAGTGAAAAAAGCAATAGGAAGCTACGGGGCTGTAGCTGTTATGTATGGACATTATTCCCAGTACTATAATCCGGATACGGCAGCTTATTATAATAGCGGAACTAATATTAATCATGCAGTTACCTTGTTGGGATGGGACGATACCTATAAAAAGGAAAATTTCCGGGAAGGCCGCCAGCCCCAGGAAGATGGGGCATTCATTGCAAAGAACAGCTATGGCAGCAGCTGGGGGGATGAAGGATTTTTCTACATTTCCTATGAGGATAAAAGCCTGTATCTTCCTATTGCCTATGAGATGATGGAAGCGGATGCTTATGACAATAATTACCAATATGACGGCAGTGCATCTCTGAATTTTTGGACGATTCCAAACGGCGGACAGGTGGGAAATGTATTTACCGTAAAGGAAAATGAAAATGGCTATGGGCAGAATCTGCGGGCGGTACAGATTTCTTTAAAGAGCACGGATGTGACATATTCCATCCAGGCTTATAAAAATATAACAGATGCAGCCAATCCGGAAAGCGGAACGCCGGTTTTGGAAGTACCCGTTACGGGGACTACATCCATGGCAGGCATTTATACCATAGATTTAGGACAGTATATTTTTGTAGGCTGTGGGGAAACATACAGCATAGTTGTAACCTTAACGGCTAATCAGGGCAGTGGGGCAAGTATCTTTGGCGAAATGTCAGGAAGTGCAGGATGGTTATCCTGGACGGCAAATACGAAACAGAACCAGAGCTTTTATCGTTCTTCCACTGCCAGAAGCTGGACGGATGCCAGTCGGCTTCCTGCAACGCAGAATGGCAGCACCGTGTACAGGCAGGTGGCAATGCGTCTGAAAGCGCTGACCAATGATACTACGATTGTAACACCGGATTATACTTATCCGGAGCAGGAAATACAAGAGACACCGGAAGAGCAGCCGCCTCAGACGGAACAGGTGACGCCAGTACCAGTACCTGCACCTGCTCCTGCACCACAGGTAAATACCACTCCTGTAGCCATATCCAGTGCAGCCGTTAAGAAAATAGCCAATAAGGTTTACACGGGAAAAGCAATAAAACCCCTGCCAGTGTTGACTTATAATGGAACAACGCTGAAAAAAGGAACCGATTACACTCTTACTTATAAAAATAATACGAAGACTGGAAAGGCAACCATTACCGTAAAAGGAAAGGGAAAATTCAAAGGAACGAAAACCGTGAATTTTTATATCGTTCCAAAGAAATTAAGCATAAAAACTCTGAAGGCTTTGGGAAATAAAAAACTGAAGCTGACCTGGAAAAGAAATAAAACCGCTTCCGGATATCAGATACAGCTGGCGCTGGACAAGAAGTTTACCAAAGGGGTAAAAACCGTGAATATTAAAAAGAATACTACGATTTCCAAAACAATCAGCAAGCTGAAAAAGGGGAAACGGTATTATGTGCGGATCAGAGCTTATAAAACGGTGAGCGGAAAGAAGTATTATGGAAAATATAGCAGTGTAAAATCTGTGAAAATAAAATAAGGGTTCAAGAGTCCAGCCCTCCCGGAAAGGGAAGTGCATTTGAAGGACATGAAGCCGGCAGCGTATATAGTAGTCTGCCGGGCACGCTTTCGCTCTGCAAAGACGCAGCAGTACTAACGCACCCAAATACGGTGCGTAAGTGCTGGCGGCTTTGCCAAGGCCCGGCAGACTACTATATACGCTGCCGGCTTCATGTCCTTCAAATGCACTTCCCTTTCCGGGAGGGCTGAATAATTCCTTTTTTACTGTATTTTGGAATTTGCCATATTTAAATTTGCTATATTCATAAAATTTCCCTTGCCTTTTTTTATCTATTATGCTAGATTAAAGGAAGTAAAAGCAGTCTGCTTTTATTTCAGGCAGTTCGCCAACTGATTTCCAAGGGACAGAAAAATGGAGGTTTTTAAGAAAAGGGATTTTTATGGGACAACAGGTGTGCTATACTGATTTCAGCTTGTGGCACAACAAAGATTTCAAAAAAGAATTGACAAAAGCGAACGTTTGTTTTATGATACATATATCAGAACAAATGTTCCGTACAAAAAGGAGATTAAAGATGGAAAAAGATGATAAATTAAAAGCATTGGATGCAGCCCTGTCACAAATTGAGAGACAGTTTGGAAAAGGAGCTGTTATGAAGCTGGGGGATTCTTCCGCACAGATGAATGTAGAGACCATTCCTACCGGTGCCCTGAGCCTTGATCTGGCACTTGGATTAGGCGGTATTCCAAAGGGACGTATTATAGAGATATATGGGCCTGAATCCAGCGGTAAGACAACTGTCACGCTGCATATGATTGCAGAGGTGCAGAAGCGGGGAGGGATTGCCGGCTTTATTGATGCAGAGCATGCCCTGGACCCGGTATATGCCAAGAATATTGGTGTGGATATTGATAATCTTTACATTTCCCAGCCGGACAACGGAGAGCAGGCATTGGAGATTACAGAGACTATGGTACGGTCCGGCGCTATTGATATTGTGGTGGTGGACTCTGTTGCTGCCCTGGTACCGAAGGCTGAGATTGACGGAGATATGGGCGACAGCCATATGGGCCTTCAGGCAAGACTCATGTCACAGGCCCTTCGTAAGTTGACGGCAGTTATCAGCAAATCTAACTGTACGGTTATTTTTATCAATCAGCTTCGTGAAAAGCTTGGTGTCATGTTTGGAAATCCTGAGACCACTACCGGAGGACGTGCGCTTAAGTTTTATGCCTCCGTGCGTATGGATGTACGCCGGATTGAAGCCTTAAAGCAAAGTGGTGAAGTCATAGGAAACAGGACAAGGGTAAAAGTAGTAAAGAATAAAATCGCACCTCCATTTAAAGAGGCGGAGTTTGATATTATGTTTGGAGAAGGAATTTCCAGAGAAGGAGATGTGCTGGATTTAGCAGCCAGCATAAATATCGTGAATAAAAGCGGTGCATGGTATGCCTATGAAGGCAATAAGATAGGCCAGGGCCGGGAAAATGCAAAAATCTTCTTAAAAGAAAATCCCGATGTTATGGAAGAAATCACACAAAAAGTAAGAGCCCAATTAAATCCGGCGGCAGATGCGGCTCAAACAGAAGAAGTCCCTGATAAGAAAAAGAGCTCTAAAACAGAAGAACAGATGGAAGAGAAAAAGGCATGATAGTTACGGAAATTGAAGAAATTTCTAAAAGTAAATGCAAGGTATTTTTAGATGGAGAGTTCGCTTTTGCGTTATATAAAGGCGAACTTTCAGCCTATCAGATCAAAAAGGGAAAAGAGCTTGAGAAAAAGAATTTTGAAGAATTGACAGAGCAGGTTCTGCCCAAAAGGGCAAAACTTAGGACTATGAATCTGTTAAAAGCCAGGCCTTATACGGAAGAGGAGCTGCGTAGAAAATTGAGACAGGGATTTTATACGGAGGAACTAATATCCCAGGCGTTATCTTATGTAAAAAGCTACGGATATGTGGATGACTTGTCCTATGCGATGGAATTTATCCGTTGCCGTGCAGAAAGCTTTAGCAAGAAGCAGATACAAAACAAGCTGCTGCAAAAGGGCATCGAAAAGGAAGATATTGAAAAGGCTTTTTTGAAATGTGAAGACGAAGGGATTTTTGTAGAGGAAATTAAGCAGATGGAAACTTATCTGAAAAAGAAACAGTATTCCCCTAAGCTGTGTGACAATAAAGAAAAACAAAAACTTATGGCAGCCCTGTATCGGAAGGGGTTTTCCATAAATTCCATTAATCAGGTCATGAAATCAGACTTTTACTTGACATAACTCCAATTTTGGCTTAAAATTTAACTGTTGTAAAGTCGCGTTTTAGAATGTTAAGCATACATACATTCTATGAAGATAGCGAAAAGTCCCTGATAGTCATCGGGGTAGATACGTGTACAATGAAAATGAAATAAGGAGGTGCTCCTGTACAATGAGCATGGGTTTAGCTGTTGGGATTGCTGTTTTAGTGACCTTGATTATTGCTATACCGCTTACTGCTGTACTTGCTACTACATACCGCAAAAAGGTAGTGGAAAGCAAGATTGGTGATGCAGATCAAAAGGCAAGGGAAATCATTGACGAAGCCTTGAAGACTGCTGAAACAAAAAAACGGGAAGGACTGCTTGAAGTGAAGGAAGAGTCTATTCGTACCAAGAACGAATTGGACAAGGAAATCAAAGAACGCCGGGCAGAAGTGCAACGTTTTGAACGAAGGATTCAGCAGAAAGAAGAGAACATCGACAAAAAAGCGGATGCAATTGAGAAAAAGGAAGCAAGCCTGATTTCCAAAGAACAGGAATTGGCAAAGCAGAAAGCAGACATTGAAAATCTCAATGAACAAAGAGTACAGGAACTAGAACGGATTTCCGGTTTAACCTCTGAACAGGCAAAAGAGTATTTGTTAAAAATTGTTGAAGATGAAGTAAAACATGAAACTGCTGTCATGATTAAGGAAATGGAGAGCAGGGCAAAAGAGGAAGCAGAGAAAAAGGCGAAGGAATATGTAGTGACTGCCATTCAGAAATGTGCGGCTGATCATGTATCAGAGACTACCATTTCTGTAGTACAGCTTCCAAATGATGAAATGAAAGGTCGTATTATCGGCAGGGAGGGTAGAAATATCCGAACGCTGGAGACTATGACAGGTGTGGACTTGATTATTGACGATACACCGGAAGCAGTTATTTTGTCAGGATTTGATCCGATTCGAAGAGAAGTTGCGAGAATTGCCTTGGAAAAACTGATTGTAGACGGACGTATTCATCCGGCCAGAATCGAAGAAATGGTGGAAAAGGCACAAAAAGAAGTAGAAGTTATGATTCGCGAGGAAGGAGAAGCCGCTACTTTGGAAGTAGGAGTTCATGGTATTCATCCGGAACTTGTGAGATTGCTGGGTAAGATGAAATTTAGAACAAGCTATGGACAGAATGCGCTGAAGCATTCCATTGAAGTTGCACAGCTTTCAGGCTTGTTGGCAGCTGAAATGGGGCTGGATGTGCGTATGGCAAAGCGGGCAGGCTTATTGCATGATATCGGTAAGGCTGTTGACCATGAGATGGAAGGTTCCCATATCCAGTTGGGAGCTGATTTGTGTAGGAAATACAAAGAATCAGCAGTGGTAATCAATTCTGTAGAGTCCCATCATGGAGATGTAGAGCCACAATCTTTGATTGCGTGTATCGTACAAGCATCTGATACGATATCAGCTGCAAGGCCGGGAGCGCGCAGGGAAACATTAGAAACTTATACAAGCAGATTAAAACAATTAGAAGAAATAACCAACAATTTTAAAGGTGTAGACAAATCTTTTGCTATTCAGGCAGGCAGGGAAGTACGTGTTATGGTAGTTCCAGAACAAATATCAGATTCAGACATGGTGCTTTTGGCACGGGATATTTCCAAACAGATTGAAGCTGAATTGGAATATCCGGGACAGATAAAAGTTAATTTGATTCGAGAATCCCGTGTTACTGATTATGCGAAATAGAAATGAGTAGTAGGAAAGAGGCTGTGAAAAGCAGCCTCTTTTTTGTATGCTGGAAGGATGCAGGCGCTTCCATGGCTTTTTCCTGACTGCTTTTCGATTTTCAGATTTTTTATAAATTGAAAATTTTTCTTGTATTCCCAAATATACTAGTGTAAAATAAGCAAGGAAAATGTAATTGTATACAATTATCCATGTGTTACATTATATTTTTTTAGGAAAATCCTGCTGGAGATTACGGGGAGCGGTCAGACAAAGAAAGCTGGAACCATTGGAAAGAATTTATGAACGAGAAAGGGAGAATATTATGTCACTAGCATTATCGAAAAAAGCCCAGGCAGTAAAACCATCTTCTACCTTGGCAATTACAGCAAAAGCAAAGGAAATGAGAGCACAGGGAATAGATGTTGTGGGATTTGGAGCAGGTGAACCGGATTTCAATACGCCGGAAAATGTATGCGATGCAGCAATTTCTGCCATTAAAGAGGGCTTTACAAAATATACTCCAGCTTCTGGCACCAATGAATTAAAGGAAGAAATATGCAAAAAATTCAAAGAATTTAATGGAATCAAATATGAACCAAATCAGATTGTAATCAGCAATGGAGGAAAGCATTCCTTAAGCAACGTATTTGATGCTATTTTGAATCCAGGAGATGAAGTGATTATTCCGGCGCCTTATTGGTTAAGCTACCCGGAGATGGTAAAATTATCGGATGGAATACCGGTGACGATTACAGGTGAAAGGGAAAACGGATATAAAGTAACCGCTTCCCAGATTCAGGATGCCATTACACCAAGGACAAAAGCACTGATCATCAATACTCCAAGCAATCCTACCGGTATGATTTATGAGGAAGAAGAGTTAAGGGAAATTGCGGATGTAGTAGTAAAAAATGATATTTATGTAGTGGCGGATGAAATGTATGAATATTTGATTTACGGCAGTAAAAAGCATGTGAGCATAGCTTCTTTTCATGAGGAAATATACAAAAGAACCATTACCTGCAGCGGTTTGTCGAAAAGCTATTCTATGACGGGATGGAGAATCGGATATACCGGTTCCTCTGTGGAAATTGCAAAGCTGATGAGCTCTGTACAGTCCCATGCTACCAGCAATCCCAATTCCATTGCGCAAAAGGCAGCATTAGAAGCTTTAAGAGGGCCACAGGACGCAGTAGAAGCAATGAGAAAGGAATTTAACAGGCGAAGGGTCTATATGTATGAAAGGGTGGGCAAAATGCCTCTTGTCAGCATTTTAGAGCCTCAGGGAGCCTTTTATGTATTTATTGATGTTTCAGAGGCAGCTGCAAAAATTTACAAAGGTGAGAAAATTATTTCTGCTGCAAGGCTTGCAGAAATTTTGTTAGAGGATTATAATACAGCAGTAGTGCCCTGTGCGGATTTTGGATTTCCGAATCATATCCGGTTATCCTATGCAATCGGCATGGAGCAGATTGAAAAAGGGCTTGATAGATTTGAAAGCTTTTTAAAGAGCCTGTAAAGTAAGGTGGGATATTTTATGCCGGAAGAATTTAAAAGACTGGATAGAACTTTAAAATATGAAGGCTCCATTGTGAATTTCTATGAGGATACGGTACTTGTGCCTAACGGAAACATTGTTCATTGGGATTTTATTGGACATAAGGGAGCCGCAGCGGTAGTGCCGGTTATGGAAGATGGAAGGATTTTGATGGTACGTCAATACAGGAATGCTTTAGACCGGTATACGCTGGAAATTCCGGCAGGGGGCCTGAATGGAAAGGACGAGCCTTTTATTGACTGTGCCCATAGGGAATTGGAAGAAGAAACAGGATATAAGACAGATAAATCCAATATGGAGTTTTTAATCAATATCCGGACTACGGTTGCCTTTTGCAATGAACTGATACAAGTATATGTGGCAAGAAACCTGCAGCCCTCCAGGCAAATGCTGGATGAGGATGAGTTTATCAATGTAAAGCCCTATACCATGGAAATGCTCTGTGAGAAAATATATGCTGGAGAAATTGAGGATGGAAAGACGATTTCCTCACTGATGGCATATAAAAACAAATATTTGAAATAAGAAGAAAATATTATGATGTATGTCTGGTTGAACGTGGGTTTTGTATTTTTAATCAAAGGTGCGGACTTTTTCCTATCAATATTGCAGTAACGGTGCTTCTTGGGATTTTTTTGATGGATTTGAAAGTTTCCAGACTGGAAGGAAGCATTTTATTTCTAAAATGCTACCTGTCCTCATATATTGTGAAAAGAGATTGAAATGAGGATGGGACAGAACATGAAATTGAAAAGATGGAAGACTTATAAAGCAATCGGAAATAGAGAAAAAAGAGAAGGCGCGAACTGGCTTCTCTTTTTTGTGTTTGGTTTCTTTTTAGGAGTCCTGCTGGTTCATTTGAAAACAAATTACTTTTTGGAAGATGATTTGTTTTTCGGAGAGGAATTGCTAAACAGGCTTTCCTATACCTCCTTTCACAACGAACAGTATATGGTATATCTTTTGCAAAACAGAATAGGAATTCTGCTGTTTTTGTTAGTGGCGGCTACCACCATATTTGGAATCGTGATCTTATATTTATATGTGGCATGGTTTGGCATGAGCCTTGGAATCTTAATGTCAGTGGTAACGATCCGATATGGAGGAAAAGGGATTCTGATTTTTTTTGCAGCTTTGCTTCCCCAGGAAATTTTGTACATACCTGCTTTTTTGATACTGGTAAATCTGCTGCATGATTTGTGTGCCGTCATTTACTTTCCGGGAAAAATGTTTCGCAGCGTGGGCATTGGAAAAAAACAGTTCTTTGCCAGAGGAGCCTTTACCTATATGTTCCTTATGGGAGTTGTCATAATGGGTGTATTTTTTGAAAGTTATGTAAATCCGTATTTCTTAAGAAAAATCCTGCATTTTTTATAATTTCTTTTCCACTATATATGGTAGGAGATAAAATGCCGTCTTCCAACATATTGCGATTTTCTGTAAAAATGCCGTAAATGTGCTAAAATACTGGAAAAAATCTATTTGCTTTTCTCCAAATTTCTTATTATAATAAAAACTAGACACGTTGGGGGACAAATAAGATTCGTGCTAGGGAAGGGTTTCAAAGTTTATGGAAAAGGAAATACAACAGTTTATTTCATATTTACATAATATCAAGAAAACCTCTAACAATACAGAACAATCTTACAGAAGAGATTTAACAAAGGCACAGCATTTTTTAGAAGAAAATGGGACTACTGATGTAAAAAGAATTACCGAGCAGCATTTGAATTCTTATGTTTTGTATTTAGAGAAAAATAAATTTGCAACGGCTACGATTTCCAGGAACATAGCCTCTATTAAGGCATTCTTTCATTATCTGTGCGAAGAAGGCATATGCAAAGAGGATGTTTCAGTAAGATTAAAGGCGCCTAAAATTGCAAAAAAGATACCGGAGATTTTATCTACAGAGGAAGTGGTGCGTCTGCTAGAGCAGCCTTCCGGCAATACCGCAAAGGAAATCCGTGACAGGGCAATGCTGGAATTGCTGTATGCAACCGGAATCCGAGTGACAGAGCTGATTACGCTGACGATAAATGATGTGAATATACAGGTTGGATACATATTGTGCAGGGATGCCCATAAGGAAAGGGTAATCCCCTTTGGACATGCAGCAAAAACGGCACTTACCCAATATATGGACAACGTCAGGAGCAGCATGCTGGAAGACGAAGAATCGGACATCCTTTTCGTGAACTGCTCCGGCAAGCCCATGAGCCGTCAGGGATTCTGGAAGCTGGTGAAATATTACGCCAAAAAAGCAGGGATTACTTCTGATATCACCCCTCATACCTTGCGGCATTCTTTTGCAGCCCATCTGGTGGAAAACGGAGCCGATTTAAGAAGCGTACAGGAAATGCTGGGACATTCAGACATTTCCACCACTCAGATTTACGCCAACATGAATCATAACCGGATTCGGGAAGTATATGCAAAAGCCCATCCCAGGGGATAAGCAAAAGGAATTGTAGTTTTTCAGGCAGTGTTGCAGCAAAGAAGCGAATCACCTATTTTTTTTCGATACACAGTGGGAGCTGATAGAGCATAGGATAGTTTTCCAGGCCTTGGCAAAGTCGCCGGCACTTACGCACCGTACTTTGGTGCGTTAGTACCGCTGCGTCTTTGCAGAGCGAAAGCGTGCCCGGAAAACTATCCTATGCTCTATCAGCTCCCACGTCCGGTTATCAAAAAAACCCCTCTCCAGAGCCCGTTCCAAGCCCCAGAGAGGGGAATCCTTATCATGTTTTAATCATATTCCGCAATATCATAAATCAGCTTTTCACTATCCGCCCATCCCAGACAAGCATCCGTAATAGACTTCCCATAAACCCCTTCGCCAATCTTCTGATTGCCTTCTTCAATATAACTTTCCACCATAATTCCCTTCACAAACTTATGAATATCACTGTTCAGCTTTCTGGAATGCATAACCTCTTTTGCAATACGAATCTGCTGCTTGAACTGTTTACCGGAATTGTTATGGTTGGCGTCAATGACAGCGGCAGGATTTTTTAAATCCATGGTATCATACATTTCCAGAAGACGGCTTAAATCTTCATAATGATAGTTAGGGAAGCTGCGGCCGTACTGGTTTACGGAGCCTCTTAAAACTGTATGGGCAAGCTCGTTGCCATCGGTCTGTACTTCCCAGCCTCTGTAAATGAAAGAGTGGGGGTGCTGTGCGGCATAAACGGAATTTAACATAACTGTCAAATCTCCGGAGGTTGGATTTTTCATGCCTGCAGGCACATCAAAGCCGCTTACTGTCAGACGGTGCTGCTGGTCCTCTACGGAACGGGCGCCAATGGCCACATAGGAAAGAATGTCGCTTAAGTAGCGCCAGTTTTCCGGATAGAGCATTTCGTCCGCTGCAGTCAGTCCGGTTTCTTCAATGGCTCGGATATGCATTTTTCGCATGGCAATCAGACCCTGCAAAAAGTCCGGCTTCTTTTCCGGATCGGGCTGATGGACGATTCCCTTATAGCCTTCCCCGGTAGTTCTCGGCTTATTTGTATAGATTCTTGGTATTAAGATCAGCTTATCCTTTACCTGCTCATTTACTTTTGCAAGCCGGCGGATATAGTCGCATACCGCTTCCTCGTTGTCGGCGCTGCAGGGGCCAATGATGACTAAGAACTTGTTGCTTTCACCGGTAATGACAGCCCGGATTTCCTGATCCCTTTCCTCTTTGATTTTTGTAAGGTGTTCCGGCAGGGAAAATTCCTTTCGGATTTCCTCCGGAGTAGGAAGTTTTTTTATAAAATCGAATCCCATTATTTTCTCTCCTTTGTATCCTCGTTTTTCCAAACGGGAAAATTCTATTTGTATTTTAGTGTTTTTAAAGCCTGTAAGCGGCCCAAAACATTTTTATTATAATATATATAAGGTTTTAGTGCAATAAGATAAAGTGTACAAAGTAATAATTCACTGATTAAAAGGCCCCATAAATATCCTTTGATTCCAAATGCCGGAATAGCATAAAAGACAAAAAGAAGCTTGGTGCCGATTCCTGCTATTTGATAGAAAAAGGAAAGAGCGGTTTTCCCAAGGCCATGGAGGATGCTGCTTAATACGCTTCTTAAATAGAGGAATGGGCAGATAAAGCTCATGGCAGTAATAAAGGAACCGGCAATCTGGCTGTGGAAAATAGTGTTTCCAATCCAGACACCAAACAGGAAAAAGCAGGCAGTGCATAAAAAACCAAGGGTCAGACAGAAGAAAATGCATTTGGATACGGCATTTGCGATTTTTTTGCTGTTTCCTGCTGCTTCCGCCTCGGAAACATAAGGCAGGATCAGCACTGCAATGGAGCTGGTAAGGGCGCTTGGAAATAAAATAAGAGGCATGACCATTCCGGTTAAGACTCCGTAGATGCGAAGTACTTCCGAATTGGAAAGACCAAATAGCATTAGCTTATTGGGTATGTAAACGGCTTCCACGCTTTGCAGCCCATTGATGACTAAGCGGTTGGCGGATAGAGGAACCGCCATGGATAGAATGTTGCAGGCGGTGGCTTGAAGCTTTCCTTTTGCGGAGCGTATCGGCGTTTCCATAGCTGACAGGAAAAATCCAAGCCGGTTAAAACGCAGGAAAAGGGCAATGGCGGAGGCGGCCGTGGAAACAAACTCTCCGATGACGATACCGACTACGGAAATAGCAATGGAAGCCTCGTAGCCTTTGGATTGACAATAGGAGTAGATCAAATAAACGCTCAAAACCCTTCCCCCCTGTTCTAAAAGCTGGGTAAAGGCAGGCAGCCCGGTCTTTTTGATGCCATAGTAATAGCCGTTGATGCAGGAATGGACGGAGCCGAAAGGCAGGGAAAGAGCAAAAATCCGCACAAGAGGAGCACAGCGTTCCTCTAAAAGAAAATTCTTTGCAATGAAAGAAGAATATTCAAAAAGAAAAAAGCCTAAAATAGCGGATAGGGATAAGGAAATGGTAAATCCTACTAGTAAAACTCTGAAAGATGATTTATAATCATGTGAAGTAGGCTCGGGAGCAACAAATTTGGAGATGGCTGTCTGGATTCCGGCGGCAGTAATGGAAAAGCTAAGACCCATAACAGGGGCGATGAGCTGATAGATGCCCATGCCTTCCTCGCCGATTGTCTGGGATAAAAAAATCCGATAAAAAAATCCAATGATGCGGCTTAAAAATCCGGTGACTGTCAACAGGAGCGTTCCGGCAATAAGAGGATACTTTTTAAACATGGTAACTCCTTAAATGAGAGTTATTAATCAAATATATTCCGGGTCTTTTGTTGACAGAACAAAAATGTAGTGCTATGCTTTTTTTGTATTCTGATTGACATACTAGGAAATAAATATAGAAGAGGTGATAACATGGATAAATTGATTTATCTGGATAATGCGGCTACTACAAAGACCGCGCCTGAAGTGGTGGAAGCCATGCTTCCATATTTTACCACATATTACGGGAATCCAAGCAGTATATATTCTTTTGCAGCAGAGTCGAAAAAAGCAGTAACCAACGCAAGGGAAATCATTGCAGGGACCTTAGGCGCAAAATCCAATGAAATCTACTTTACAGCAGGCGGCTCCGAGTCCGACAACTGGGCATTGAAGGCGGCTGCGGAAGCTTATGAAAGCAAAGGAAAGCACATCATTACATCCAAAATAGAACATCATGCCATTCTTCATACCTGTCAGGCATTGGAGAAAAAGGGATATGAAATCACATATCTGGATGTGGATGAATACGGTATGGTAAGGCCGGAACAGGTAAAGGAAGCCATCAGGGAAGATACGATTTTAATTACGATTATGTTTGCCAATAATGAAATCGGCACTATACAGCCTATTGAAGAAATCGGGAAAATCGCCAGGGAAAATGGTATCCTGTTTCATACGGATGCTGTACAGGCTTATGGGCATGTCCCTATTGATGTGGATGCATGCAACATCGATATGCTCAGCGCTAGCGGCCATAAAGTAAACGGACCGAAGGGCATTGGCTTTTTATATATCAGAAGGGGCGTAAAAATCCGTTCCTTCATTCACGGCGGAGCCCAGGAAAGAAGCAGAAGGGCTGGCACGGAAAATGTATCAGGCATTGTAGGCTTTGGCAAGGCTGCCGAGCTGGCATTTGCACAGCTTAAGCAGAGAGAAGAAAAAGAAACAAAGCTGAGAGATTATCTGATTGAAAAAATAGAAAAGGAAATTCCTTATTGCAGGCTCAACGGACACAGGACACAGAGGCTTTCCAATAATGTGAATATCAGCTTCCGCTTTATTGAAGGAGAGTCCATGCTGATCAAGCTGGATTTTGCGGGAATCTGTGCTTCCAGCGGCTCCGCATGTACATCAGGCTCCTTAGATCCTTCCCATGTACTGTTAGCCATTGGACTTCCCCATGAAATTGCCCACGGATCCGTTAGGATGACATTAAGTTCCGAAAACACCATGGAAGAAATGGACTATGTGGCAGATGCCTTAAAGAGGATTATAGAGGAATTGAGAAACATGTCTCCGTTATATGAGGATTTCATAAAGAAACAGGGGAAAGAATAAATAGCAGCCAGTGTCTGCTGACAGAATAAAATAAATGTTAGACAATATTTCATGATGTGGTAAGAATGAATAACGGATAGCATTTCATAAAACGCAGTAAAAAATGAACAGCATATTGTAAGCAGAGTAAAAATAAGCAATAAACAGCATATTGTAAGCAGAGTAAAAATAAGCAATAAACAGCATGTTGTAAGCAGGGTAAAAATAAGCAATAAACAGTATTTTATAACAGGAAAAAAGGAAACCATAAATAGCAATTTCATAACAGGAGGAAAACCATGTATTCAGAAAAAGTAATGGATCATTTCCAGAACCCTAGAAATGTAGGAGAAATAGAAGATGCCAGCGGTGTAGGCACTGTTGGAAATGCCAAGTGCGGCGATATTATGAGAATCTTTCTGGATATCGATGAAAACCAGATTATACGAGATGTGAAATTTAAAACCTTCGGCTGTGGTGCGGCAGTAGCAACCAGTTCCATGGCAACAGAGCTGGTAAAAGGAAAAAGCATTCAGGAAGCCATGAAAATCACCAATAAAGCAGTGATGGAAGCATTAGACGGACTTCCTCCGGTAAAGGTTCATTGCTCCCTTCTGGCAGAGGAAGCCATCCATGCGGCTCTCTGGGATTATGCAGAGAAAAACGGCATTGTCATCGAAGGGCTTGAAAAACCGAAATCCGATATCCATGAAGGCGAAGAAGAAGAGGAAGAAGAATACTAAAGGATTTTTATATGAAAAAGAAAGTTGTGGTAGGCATGTCCGGAGGAGTAGATTCCTCTGTGGCAGCCTTTTTATTAAAGGAACAAGGATACGATGTGATTGGCGTCACTATGCAGATCTGGCAGGATGAAAAGCAGGAAGCCATAGAGGAAAACGGAGGCTGCTGCGGGCTCAGTGCGGTGGAGGATGCCAGAAGAGTGGCTGAGGCATTGGAAATCCCATATTATGTCATGAATTTTAAAAAAGAGTTTCAGTGCAGGGTCATGGACTACTTTGTGGAGGAATACATACAGGGAAGGACCCCCAATCCATGTATTGCCTGCAACCGCTATGTGAAATGGGAATCTCTTTTAAAAAGGAGCATGGACATAGGTGCGGATTATATTGCCACAGGGCATTATGCCAGAATCCAAAAGCTGGAAAACGGACGGTATTCCCTTCGCATGTCCAAAACCAGCGCAAAAGACCAGACCTATGCTCTTTACAATCTGACCCAGTTCCAATTGTCTCATACGCTTATGCCAGTGGGAGAATATACAAAAGAAGAAATACGGGATATGGCCGAAAGACTTGGGCTTCCGGTAGCAAATAAGCCGGACAGTCAGGAAATCTGCTTTATACCGGATAAGGATTATGCAGGCTTTATAGAGCGGGAAGCAGCAGGGAAGCAGGAGCTTCTTGCCAAAATGCCAAAACCCGGCAACTTTGTAACAAAGGAAGGAGACATCATCGGTCCCCATAAAGGAATCATCCACTATACAATCGGCCAGAGAAAAGGGCTGAACCTGGCCATGGGCCACCCGGTATTCGTAACGGAAATCCGGCCGGAAACGGGAGAAGTGGTCATTGGGGAAAGCGAAGATGTATTTGCAGATAAGTTAGTCTGTGATAACCTGAATTTCATGTCTGTGGATAAGCTGGAAGGAAAGAAGAGGGTTCTTGCCAAGATCAGATACAGCCATAAAGGGGAATGGTGCCTGATTGAGCAGACAGGAGAAGACCGGGTGACATGCACCTTTGAAAAACCGGTTCGGGCTATTACTCCCGGACAGGCTGTGGTGTTTTATGATGGAGATTATGTGCTTGGGGGAGGGACGATTTTAAAAGGGGAATAGGATAATCGTTTAGCTTGGTTTTAGGTAGTGGCTGGGGGACGCAGCAGAGGGATGAGACCAGATTCCATGCGGTGTTTTTCACAGCGATTTTCCTAAACAGCTTGATTTAAGTTGTTGGTACCGTCCGGGGCGGAATATAGCGGCGTCCATGCCGCGATATTCCTAAAATTGCCGTCCATGGCAATTTTACCCTGGGTGGTGGGCAGGCTGTTAAGGAAAATCGCTGTGAAAAACAATGCATGGAATCTGGTCTCATCCCTCTGCTGCTGTTTCTTCTCAAGCTATATTCTTTGATAAGTGTTGCCCTCTGCTTTTACATTTGAATCTAATGTAGGAAAAACTTATAAAATGCAATTTAGAAGTTCGTAAAAAGCCTTTCTCAAGTATCAAAAGGCATTTCGATACACAGTGGGAGCTGGCAGCACATAGAATCGTCTTAGGGGCCTTGGCAAAGTCGCCGGCACTTACGCACCGTATTTGGGTGCGTTAGTACCGCTGCGTCTTTGCAGAGCGAGAGCGTGCCCATAAGACGATTCTATGTGCTGCCAGCTCCCACGTCCTCATTAAGCCTATCCTATACTTTGCCAGTGTCTCTCTTTGACAAAATCGGAAAAACGGTCTATCCAACCCTATTTTCCTTCACAAAGCAGGCTGCAAATAAGGAACCGCTCCATGTTTTTTTGCATACTATGTAGAAAGAGCGTTGAATAGGAAAAATTCCCCATGAAAATGGGGAGACAAGTGGAAAAGACATGGATATTAATTTTAATCAGGTAAATCAAAGGCGGAGAGCAAATTATATTCCCTATGAAGGAACGGTAATCGAAATCAACACCTTTGATACGAATAACCGCAGAAGCAGTGGCTGTTCCCAGATTGTGACGGTAGAGGACTTTGACGGAAATATTGCGAATTTCATCGTATCCCCCGATACATACGTGGTGGATATGATTACGCTGTATGAAGGGCTTGAGGTAATCTTTTTTTACGATCCAAGTCTGCCGGTTCCCCTGATTTACCCGCCAAGATATCAGGCAGCTATTGTTACGCAAAAGTTAGAGGGAGTCAATGTGATTGCGGGATATTTTAATTACATCCTGCTGAATCAGGAAGCCTCCCTTCGGCTGAATATTGGAGCCAATACTCAGGTGGTTACGAAAAATAACCAGACCTTTTTGGGAAATCCCGCAAACAAAAATCTAATCGTGTTTTATGGGGCAACCACAAGAAGCATTCCCGCCCAGACCAGTCCGGACAGGATCATTGTCATGTGCGAAAGCTGAAATGCTCATAAAGGGAAAAATTCCGGCTTCCTGTTTTGAAAGACCGTATAATACCGGAAGCCGCAGTCCCTTAAAATTCCGGCTGCTGTTTCAAAGCCATAGCACATATGCTCAGGGCAGTGGGCGTCGGAGCCGATGGTGAGGATTTCCCCGCCAAGCTCTAAATAGCGCTTTAGGATTTCTCTGGAGGGGTGCACTTCACCAAGCTGATATTTGGGATTTAAGCCTGCCGTATTGCATTCGATTCCCTTTCCGTTTTCAATTAAATAACGCAGCAGTTCATCAAAAATATCCCGGTAATCCTCATAATGGTAATCCCGGTTTTTGGTTCTGCCGTATCTTACCACATAATCTAAATGTCCGTATACATCAAAGTCGGAAAAACCTTTGGCATTTTCCATCAGGGAAAGGAAGTATTCTTCATAAGCCTCTTTATCCGTACGGTTTTCGTAAAAGACGGGAAAATAAGGGTCGAAATCATGGCACATATGGGAAGAGCCGATAACAAAATCAAAGGGATAGGCGCAGGTCAGCGCTTTATTTTTTTCCGTCACGCTTGGATGCAGGCCAAGCTCAATGCCGAAATTCAGAATAATCTGGCCGCTGTAAGTTTCTTTTAGGCGAAACAGCTCTTTTTCGTAAGCTTCCACATCCAGAATGAATTCATCCGATAAGTTTCCGGATTCGTCTTTGTAAAAATAATCCATATGTTCTGTCATGCACATCTGCTTCAGTCCAAGCTGGATTCCTTTTTTTACCATATCTTCCATGGGTGCCAGGCCGTCTCCGGATAGGCTGCTGTGAAGATGGCAGTCTGCTTTTATTGGGTTCATGGGGTGCCTCCTGTATTTTAAGTTTATATGGTTTGCTGCTTGATTTTTTGAAATGTTTTGTTTTAGGATAGCATGAATATGGAAGATATACAATAAGCGGGTTAGAAGTTGGATAGATGGGCGTGGGAGTTGGCAGAGCATAGGGGTGTCTTCCACTGTGCAGTGAAAGCCTTGTGCATAAATTTTTAAGGAAAACATAAAACATCGTAAAGACATTGTATTGCGTTTGTCTTTATCACATGATAATGTATAAGTAGGAACAAGAAAGGGAGTGTTATTATGGCACAGACATTAGTAAATATCCGAATGGATGAAGAGTTGAAAAAAAATATGGAGCAGACCTGTCAGGAGCTTGGAATGAACATGACTACTGTAATTACTATATTTGCAAAGAAAATGACAAGGGAAAAAAGGATTCCCTTTGAAGTATCTATTGATCCGTTTTATTCAGAAAGTAATATGACACATTTGCATAGAGGTATGGAAGCGCTTAATGCTGGAAGGGGTGTAGAGCACGATATTATTGAGGTAGAGGAAGATGACTGAAAAAGATTTGGTTTGATGAGGCATGAGGGGACTATATCTGTTGGCTTGGCAGAAGTAGGATAAAAAGATGCTAAGGTGGATTAAAGTGTATTCTAAGTACTGTAATGTTTATGAAAACATAAAAATAGAAAAATGCTTGACAAAATATCTAAAAATGGTAATATTGTTACAAGAAATAATTATAGAAAGGACCGATAATATGAATTATTTATTTGATATTCCTCTTGATTCTGCATATATTAAAATGATTATAGATGCAATTCCTAATGCATATTTCTTATATCAAGAACATATTGATGAGCAGAATTTTCCGACAGATAATGGAAGTGAAGGCGAAAACTGGAATTATATTAATAAATGCATTGTAGAAACTTTACCTGCGGATAAATTTCAGATTATTGTGATGAATAGAGGAAGATGGAAGTTTTTGGGTATTTATGACCGTGCTACTAAATATCTATATACATTAATGCGGGAAAAGAATTTAGGAAATATTAGAAAAACTATTAGCAAACATCTTTTTCATTATGTTAACGCATTAAGTAAATTAAATGATTCATTAGCAGATACATACCAGACAGTCTATCATCAAATGACTATGTTCGGAGTTGGAGAATATGACGAGCATGGAGAGGAAATTTTAGATAAGATTCTTTCTACTATGATAAGTAAGATTGATGATGAGATTGAGAGATATGTTCTTATTTCATTTGATGCAGATAGGAAAGGACATGTTAATGAAATAAAAGGAATTATTCCTGCTAAAGGCTTGGACTATTATAAAGAAGAGAATTGGACTTCTTATGTAACAGAAGAATATGTTTCTGAAAAAGGAATTAATCAAGAAATTGAAATATCTGAGAATGCCATTCTTTTGCAACGCAAGCCCAAAATTAAGCGCATTAGTAAAAAAGATACTAGGAAAAGAGAAAATGAATAGGAGCATATGTTATGTCGGAATATTTAACATCATTTAATGGAGAGAGGTTAAAAGCTGCTAGGCTTTATAATGCTATGACAATATCTGATGTTGCTGAACAAGTAGGAGTTTCTAAACAGGCAGTTTCACAATTTGAAACAAATAAGTCAGAGCCAAGATTAGAAACAATGATAACTCTTGCTGCCGTATTAGGATTTCCGAGAGATTTTTTTTATAATGCAGATCAAAATAAAGCGGTAATAGGTGATACCTATTTTAGGTCATTGGCTGCAACGACGAATAAGGAGCGTTTAGCGCAGATTGAGAGAGTTAAAATTCTTGTTAATATTACAAATGTTATAAAAAAATATATAGAGTTTCCTAAACTACAATTATGCGATATTAAGAAATTGAAAAAAATTGATGTGGAAGAATTGGCAGCCGAACTTAGAAAAAGTTGGGGATTAAAACAACAACCTATTTTTAATGTTATAGATGAAATGGAAAGACATGGGATATTAGTTAGTTCTGTATTTACTAACAGTTACAAAATAGATGCGTATAGTCAAATGCAATTAATTGATGGAAAAGAAGTTGCAATAGTGGTTTTAGGAAACGATAAAGATAGTGCTTTTAGGAGAAATTTTAGTGCGGCACATGAGTTGGGACATTTATTATTAGATGATTTTTATGATGTGAATGATATGTCAAAACTTGAATACAAGGAAATGGAAGATACTATGAACCGATTTGCAGGGGCATTGTTGGTTCCAATAGAAATGTATACTAAAGATTTGATGACGAAATCAAAAACGGATTTGAATTTGTACATTCAGTTAAAAAGAAAATATCATGTTTCGGCAGCGGCACTGATTGTAAGAGCGAGACATCTGGAATTGATAAAACAAAATCAATATCAATATTTAATGAAGCAATTATCACAAAAAGGTTATAGAACATGTGAGCCTTTTGATAAGGAAATGCCGCTTATGAAACCGCGCTATATACATGAAGCTATGAAAATGATAATTGAAGAAGATGGGGTAACGGGTAAAGAATTTATGGACGAGTTATCAATGCAGGGAATGGCTCTTCAAAGTGGTATGGTGGAGAATATTTTGAATTTGCCAGAAGGATATTTGATGCAAAATGATGAAAAGGGTAAACTGGTAAGGCTTCAAAGAAAATAGTATGTATTAAGGAAACTTTTTACATAGAAAGAACCAGACAAGTTGTCTGGTTCTTATGTCAAAAGGTTGCCCTTTGACATTTAAATCTGAACAATTTGAATATATCAAAATAGGTAATCTTTTGCAAGAATAATTTGTAAAGGAGGTATTAGATATGGCGGTACATCATGGTGGAAAAGTTGGGGCAGCGGCAAAAGCATTAGCAACTAAAACTTCTAGCAAAGCTTCAAAAAGCAAAGCAGGTAAAACCTTAGCTAATCATAAAGCTGCGAAACACTAAACAAATTGGCGGAGGAAACTCCGCCAATTTGTTTAATGTAAAAAGCAGTTAGTACATTTTGGATACAAAATTGTGTGACTCAAAAGAGAATTTATAAAATGGAAACAATTATAAAACAAATATTAGCTTATGTGCTTTTAAATATTATTATACAAACACTAAAATCGCTCTAATTGTTAAATGGCAGTTGGGGCGATTGGATATTGTATCTTGAGAAAAATGTATTTGATATTATAAAATTTCAAAACACAACATTGAAGACTGAGTATTGTAAAATTAGAGGGAAACGGAAATATAAAGATAAGACAAAGGTTGATTTTACTATTGTAAGGTAAAAATAAAATGTATATAATATAGTTAGGAAGAATCCGAAAAATAAGGAGATGATTGCTATGACAATGACAAAGGTAGAAATTGATGTGCCGGAGGGAATTGTACCATATACTGTGTTGGAGGATAAGGAAGCACAAATGACAAGAAATGCAATGCTGGTTTATCCTTATATTAAAAGTGGTGTTATGTCCCATGGAAAGGCGGCAGAAATGCTTGGACTTCATAAGATTGACTTGATTACTTTGTATGGCAAATTAGGTTTGCCATATTTTGATGAAACAGAGGAAGAATTCGAAGAGGATTTGGCAGTGTTGAAGAAATTAAGGAGTGCGACTGTATGATAGTTGTTTCAGATACCACACCGATTATTTCGATTATGAAAACAGGACAGTTGGAATTGTTGCAGAAACTGTTTGGCATAGTTTATATTCCCAAGGCAGTATATCAAGAGTTGCCAGAGAATGAAACATTTCTTGAAGAAGTAAGAATAGTACAAGAGTGTGAATTTCTTTATGTGGAAGAAGTAGGCAATGAAAAATCTGTTACCATACTGCGGAAATTTACCGGATTAGATGCTGGGGAAAGTGAAGCAATTATTTTGGCAGATGAGAAACATTCGGATGTATTGCCGGGGATTGCACTATGATGTAAATGATATTTTAGAATTTATTTTCAGAGAGCAACGGAGGAGAAGAAGATAATGATTGATACAAAAAAAGAGCAGGAACGAGAGGAATTGCACCGCGCAATATGGGCAATAGCGGATGAACTGCGTGGAGCTGTGGATGGATGGGATTTTAAGAATTATGTTCTTGGCACGATGTTTTATCGTTATATCTCTGAAAATCTGTGTAGTTATATAAATGATGGTGAAATGAAAGCAGGGAATACAGATTTTGATTTTGCTATGATGCCAGATGACGAAGCAGAAGAAGCAAGGGAAGGGCTGGTAGAAGAAAAAGGCTTTTTCATTCTTCCAAGTGAGTTATTCTGCAATGTCAGAGCTAATGCGTCCACAGATGATAATTTGAATGAAACTTTGGAGCGAGTATTTCGCCATATTGAGGATTCTGCGAAGGGCAGTGAAGCTGAAAGCGACTTTGCAGGACTGTTTGATGATTATGATGTAAATAGCAATAAACTGGGTTCGACAGTTGCAAAGCGAAATGAGAAACTGGTGAAATTATTAAATGGTGTGGGAGAGATGAATCTTGGAGATGTGAAGGACCATTCCATTGATGCATTTGGAGATGCTTATGAGTATCTTATGACGATGTATGCATCGAATGCTGGTAAATCCGGTGGAGAGTTTTTCACTCCGGCTGACGTTTCAGAATTGCTGACAAGACTTGGAACTGTGGGTAAAACAGAAATTAATAAGGTATATGATCCAGCGTGTGGTTCAGGCTCTTTATTGTTAAAAGCTGAGAAGATTTTAGGTAAGGATGCAATCCGAAATGGCTTTTATGGTCAGGAAATCAACATAACTACATACAATTTGTGCAGAATAAATATGTTCCTGCATGATGTGGGATTCGATAAATTTGATATTGCTTGTGAAGATACACTGATAAGCCCGCAGCATTGGGATGATGAGCCATTTGAACTGATAGTGTCAAATCCACCTTATTCGATTAAATGGGCAGGAGATGAAAATCCGTTGCTTATCAATGATCCCCGCTTTGCTCCAGCAGGAGTACTTGCGCCAAAAAGCAAGGCGGATATGGCATTTATCATGCACAGCCTTTCTTGGCTTGCGTCTAATGGTACTGCCGCTATTGTTTGCTTTCCGGGGATTATGTATCGTGGCGGTGCGGAACAGAAAATTCGTAAATATCTGATTGATAACAACTATGTGGATTGTATTATCCAGTTACCAAGTAACTTGTTTTTTGGTACATCAATAGCAACCTGTATTATGGTAATGAAGAAAAACAAGACTGACAATAAGACCCTGTTTATTGATGCAACGAGGGAGTGTATTAAGGTCACAAACAATAATAAACTGACGGTGGAGAATATTGAGCGGATTGTGGATGTATTTGCAAAACGAGAGGAAATAGAATATTTTGCTCGTTTGGCTACATATGAGGAGATTGCTGATAATGACTACAATCTTTCAGTGTCCACCTATGTGGAAGCGGAAGATACAAGAGAGAAAATTGATATTGTGAAGCTGAATGCAGAGATTGAGAAAATTGTGGCAAGAGAACAGATATTGCGTGATGAGATTGCAAAAATTATTGCAGAAATTGAGGGATAAATATGTGGGATGAGGAAAATTCTATTCGTTGTATTACTAGTGTGACTAACACAATTGATAATTATATATTTTCGAGAAAAGAAATGGAATATAGTAAAGAAAAATTTATTGATTTGTGTGTAGGCATATGCTATGTATTTAATATTTGGACAGGTCAAACATGGGTTGGTGACAGAAAGGAAAAGGATATTTCTGACGCATTTCAAAACTTTTTTGTTTTCTTATATAAGCTGGTTTGTTCTATAAATGATAATAAAAATTACAGTGCCTATGATGAGCGTTTTTTCGCTAAATTTATTTCATATACAGGAAAGGTTTATCGTTATCTCGGAAAAAATAACAGTCAAGAACAAGAAGTTGTTGTGCCTGTCTACAATGATATTTATGTATCGTGGAGTAAATTGCCTCATAGTTCATATATTGAAAGTAAACTGTATGGTACAATGACATGGATGGCAGCCAATATCCAATCTCCGTATTTTGGAATTGACCTTGAAGGTTTTGAAAAAATACTGATTCGTTTAACAAATGAGAAATGTAAAGTTACAAGAGGGAATGAGCGAGAAGTTGTGTTCCCGACTTTTAAGGAATGTATTATGGAAGTAAGATATATAGAAGAGGATGAAGATGATGACAAAATTTGAAATCTTGATGCAGGAATTTTGTCCGAATGGAGTGGAGTATAAAAGCTTAGAAGAAATTACCATGTATTCCAATGATAAAATAAATGCTGAACATGTTGATACTACAAGTTACGTTGGTGTTGATAATCTTTTGCCAAATAAGAAAGGAAAGAAAAACTCTAATTATGTTCCAAGTGATGGGCGATTGATTAAATTTTCTGTTGGGGATATTCTTATTGGTAATATCAGACCATATTTGAAAAAGATATGGTTGGCTACACATGATGGTGGAGCAAACGGTGATGTTTTAACAATACATATTTTGGAAAAGAATATATTGAAGCCTGAATTTTTGTACTATGTTTTGTCTTCGGATGCTTTTTTTCATTATGATATGCAGAATGCAAAAGGGACTAAAATGCCTCGTGGTGATAAGAATGCTATAATGAAATATGAAATTCCTGTCCCGCCATTGGAGGTACAATGTGAAATTGTTCGTATTTTGGACAATTTCGCAGAACTTATAGCAGAACATACAGCAGAACTTACAGCAGAACTTACAGCAAGGCAGAAGCAGTACAGATATTATCGTGAAAAACTTTTAAATTTTAGTGTGGATGTACGTTGGATGACTGTTGCCGATATTTGCAAAAAAATAGTTTCTGGAGGGACACCAAAATCTAACAATTCAGGTTATTATGGTGGACATATCCCATGGTTGCGCACGCAGGAAGTAGACTGGTGTGACATATATGATACTGCCATCAAGATTACCGATGAAGGTTTGGCAAATTCTTCAGCAAAATGGATTCCGAAAAATTGTGTAATAGTAGCCATGTATGGGGCAACAGCAGCAAAAGTTGCTATCAATAAAATACCTCTTACAACAAATCAAGCATGTTGCAATTTGGAGATTGATGAAAATAAAGCATTATATCAATATGTGTTTCATTGGCTTTGTAAGGAATATTTGTCTATTAAAGCTTTGGGACAGGGTTCGCAGTCAAATATAAATGCACAGATAATTAAACAATATAAGATACCTGTTCCTTCTCTCTTGGTTCAACAACGTATTGTTAGTGTTCTAGATAGTTTTGATACGATTTGTTCTGATTTGAATATTGGATTGCCCGTTGAAATCGAAGCACGCAAAAAACAATATGAATATTATAGAGATTTACTCTTGACATTCGTAGAAACAGGAAACACAATTTTGACAGACAGACAGACAGACAGACAGACAGACAGACAGACAGACAGACAGACAGACAGACAGACAGACAGACAGACAGACAGACAGACAGACAGAC
>JAAUZH010000034.1 GCA_014804675.1 Lachnospiraceae bacterium | reverse complement strand
TCTACTACATATTCACCTGAATTGGTTCCTTCCAATGTATCCTTGGCCGTCTCATTATTTGCTTTTATCGTTTCTGCCGTCTCCATCGTATCATTCGGCTCTGTTTCCTTGAATGTTTCTGCATGAACGGTTATATCAGCCACACCGGCTATAAATACTGATACCAGACATGCCGTCAAGACTTTTACTCCCTTTTTTGTAATCATGGTATTACCTCTCTCAAAAAATTTTTCATAACTATATCTAATATATGCAATCATGTTTATATATAGTTACTAATACGCTTTTGCATATATTACTAAGTATTTATTATATTATTACAACTATTTGTTTTTGTCAACTATATATTGTAATAACAATCAGCACCTATTCCCGAACCAGAACCTTCCTTCCAAATTCGTCCCTAAGCTCCTGCCTGCCCGCTGCTTCAGCCTGCACATTTCCGGAAAAGAACAACGCATTCCACACAAGCACAGAGCAAGTAATCCATAACAGCATAAGCAGCAGACCCGGTATTTTCTTGGCAGAGAGAAACAGTCTGATGCCGTCCCCCTGATAAAATTCCTCCTCTTTTTTACAAACAATGCGATACCACCAATAGGAAAAGAACCAAAATACCAAAGATGGATACAGAAGCTGTCCATATCCCAGATTGTGCAGTACAAAAAATGCTGTGCTAAGGAAAAACAGAAGAAAGAATATGACATTTGCTGCATATTTTCTTTTCTTTTTTCTTCTTTCCTTTCCCGACAGGCTTTTTAACTCTTCTATTAACAGTTCCACCCGCTCATATCGTTTGTCCTTTTCAAATGCCAGACATGTGAAAAGAATTTTCTTCATGCCGTCTCCAATGTACGGATGCTGCATGGTTTTCATTCCCTCCTGGTCTTTCGGATACTCTCCGGTAATCATTTTATAAAGAAGAATGCCAAAGCAGTATATATCCGTCCGCTGATCGATACCAGGATCATACAGATTTGTTAAGACCTGCTCCGGTGCCGCATATCCTATAGTGCCATAAGTTTCTTTATGCCTGCTGCCGCTAAGGACAGTTCCAAAATCTATGAGCTTTACACAGCCATCTTTATCCAGCATAATATTAGAAGGCTTTAAATCCCCGTATACTACAGGCGGATTTTGATGATGCAGGCACTTTAAGGCTGCCAGGATTTCCATGCCAATCTTTATTCCATCCTGTAAGGGAAGAGTCTTTTTTTCCTGTAACACTTCCTGCAGGGTGCTCCCTTCTATGTACTCCAGCACCAAATATGCCTTATCCTCCTGTCTGATTACATCCACAAGAAGAGGCAGGTTTTTATGCCTGACAGACCGAAGTGTTTCTGCTTCCTGCTCAAACTGCGGTCCTCTCTTCACCTCTTTTACCGCCCAGATTTTTCCCGTATGCAAATCTTCCGCCATGTATACGCTTCCACCGCCTCCCTTTCCTATCTTTTTTATCAATCTGTATTTTCCGCCTATGACAAAATCTTCTACTTTCTGTTCTTCTACTTTTTTATTTTCCATCGCTTTTCCTTTCATACTTATTTTCCTGTTTTTTTAACCGTTCGGCCGCCTGGGAAGGAGAGTGCATTTGAAAGCCATAGAGCCTGTAGTAGTCTGTCAGGTCTTAGCAAAGCCGCCAGCACTTACGCACCGTATTGGGGTGCGTTAGTACTGCTGCGTCTTTGCAGAGCGAAAGCGTACCTGACAGACTACTACAGGCTCTATGGCTTTCAAATGCACTCTCCTTCCCAGACGGCTGAACGGTTACATTTTCTTCTATCTGTATTAAGACTCCAGCTTAATATAAAGGGCAGACAGATTATCCGGTTCACCTTTCTTCTTTATCCGCTCTGCAATTTCTTTCAGTCTTCTTTCTATATGTCTGCCATCCTTCAGCAATTTTGGGGAAAGATACTGGAGCTGTTTTTGTTCCAGCTTCCGATAGAACCCATCGGAACAGAGCAAAAATCCACAAGGGCCTTTCCCAATCCGAAACCGGAAGAAATCCGGCTCCCACTTAGGAGTCAGCCCCAGGCATCTTGTCAGTGTGCTTTCATCCTTTTTATGGTCCTTTGTTAATTGTTTTACAAATACTGACTTTTTCAGTAGCGGATAGGAACCAAGCCGATAGATTCTGCTGTCCCCGATATGAAAGAGATACCCCCAGTCTCCAAATAAAATCAGAAGGCTGGCTGTTGTTCCTAAAGGAACAGCTTTCTGCCTCATATGTTCAAAAAGCTGCCTGTTTACTTTTTGGAAAAAACGAAAGCCCTTTCCCTTTATGACAATCGGACTCTTACTTCTCTTTATCGCCGGGAGACATTCCTGAAAGAGCCATTTTTCTAACTGTTCTGCTATGTAGCCACTGGCAGTTTCACCGTTTCCGATTCCTCCCATTCCGTCACAGATACAGCCCATTAAAAGGCTGCCGTTTTTTGTCTTAACTGTGCGCAAAAGCAGGGAATCTTCATTGCTCTTCTTGACTGTTCCCGTTTCCCACACATATCCATATACGATTTTCCTGTTCATATGCTCCTTTCTTCACTGCTTACTTTTTTTGCTTTACTGGGTATTTTTGATGATATTCTTTGATGTTCCTTTGCAGGTAAGAACTCTTTTACCGAGAGAATCTAAAAGATATAATTGATAGATTGTTTTATTTATATCATGGGGATGTTTGGGATTCAATTGACATTTTTCACAAAAAAATGAGCCTTAAAAGGCCGAAACAGCCTTTTAAAGCCCATAACTACAGGATTTCTCCCTGTCAAATCGCATTTTTCCTTTAAAAGATTCTGGACAAATCATTAAATAGTACGAATACCATCAATACCATCAACAGGACAAACCCGGCAAAATGAACGATACCTTCCTTTTCCGGCGGAACCGGTTTTCTACGAATGGCTTCTATCAGAAGGAACACAAACCTGCCTCCGTCCAGCGCTGGAAGGGGCAGCAGATTCAACACGCCCAGATTGGCGCTTAGCAGTATGGCAAAGCTTACCATATTCAGGAAAATGTAATATACACCGGAAGGCTTTGAAGCATTATAAATGGTATCCACTGCCTGAGCCATTCCTACCGGACCGGACACATCTTCCCGCTTTACCTTCCCCTGAACAAGCATCTGAAGGCTTTTAATCGTATTGTCAATCTGGTATTTTACCTCATAACCACTATATAGCAAAGTGCCGCCTAAATCCATCTTTGTATATTCATAGCCTCCCAGGATGCCCATATAGTATCTTCCTGCCTCCTGGTCGTAGTATGGCGTAATGGTAGTGCTGTACTCTTTTCCGTCTCTCTCATACACTACCTTGATATCTTCTCCTCCATTCAGCATAGAAAAAAAGCTGATTTCCCGATACAAATGAATCCTTTTCCCGTTCAGGGAAACAATCCTGTCACCCGGCATCAGCCCTGCTGCTTCTGCTGCGCCCCCTTCTGTCAGCTGGGAAATGGTGGGAAGGTCGCTTCCAATGCCGCCAACGATAATCAGCGCCAGAAGAAAAGCCAGTATAAAGTTAAAAACCGGTCCTGCAAGTACGGTAGCAATCCTTGCGCCTACTTTTGCATCCAAAAAAGAGCCGGAAGTTTTATCCAAATCTGTATTGGCAACAAATTCCTTTTCCTCCGTCACCGCTTCTTCCGTCTTCTCTCCATCCTTTGACAATACATCGCTGCTGTAGCCCACTTCTCCTTCAAACATACAGGCTCCGCCGATAGGAAAAAGACGAAGGGTATATTTGGTTCCGCCCTTATGGAACTTGCATAATACCGGTCCCATGCCTACACTGAATTCCACCACTGTGATTCCGTTTAGCTTGGCAATCAGCATATGCCCAAATTCATGGGAGATGACTACCACTCCAAAAATAAGAATAAACAGTATAATACTCATTCTACCACCTGCTCTCTATAAACTCATAACATTCTGCCTCTGTGGCTAATATCTCCTCCAAGGAAGGATTTTCAATTTTCTTATGTCTGCTCATAGCTTCCCCAATTATTTCAGAAATTTCCAGAAACCTGATCTTTCTGTGTAAAAACAGACTGACTGCTTTTTCATTGGCTGCATTATATACGGTAGGCAGGCTCCCGCCTTCACGAAATGCTTCAAAGGCCAGCTTCAGCCCGGTAAAGGTATCCAGATCCGGCTCCTCAAAGGTCAATTCCCTCAGCTTATAAAAATCGATGGCTTCCTCCTTCCGGGGAAGTCGGTCTGGATAAAATAACGCATATTGAATCGGCAGCTTCATATCCGGAATTCCAAGCTGTGCAATCACAGCGCCGTCCACATACTCTACCATAGAATGTATGATGCTTTGGGGATGTACTACTACTTTTATTTGGTCTGCCGTTACTCCAAAAAGCCATCCGGCCTCCATCACCTCTAAGCCTTTGTTGACCATTGTAGCAGAATCAATGGTAATCTTTTGCCCCATGGACCAATTGGGATGCTTTAAGGCATCCTCCACTTGAATTTCTAAAAGCTCTTCCTTTTTCTTCCCCCGGAAGGGACCTCCGGAAGCCGTCAACAAAATGTTTGCCACTCTTTCTTTCGGCTCTCCGTTCAGGGACTGGAAAATGGCACTATGTTCGCTGTCTACCGGAAGGATAGGAACCTGCAGCTTTTTGGACAAAGGCATGATCAGATGCCCTGCTGTCACTAAAGTTTCTTTATTGGCAAGGGCTATGGTCTTGCCCGCTTCCATGGCAGCTATAGTAGGCCGTATTCCAATCATGCCTACCATAGCCGTTACTACTGTATCCACCTCTGGCAGCGTTACAATCTGCAAAAGCCCTTCCATTCCAGTCAGAATATTTACCGACAGGTCTTTTACTCTGACTGCCAGCTCCCTTGCCGCTTCTTCTGTCCACATCACTGCATAGGAAGGGGAAAACTTCCGTATCTGCTCTTCCATTTTTTCCACATTTCTGCCTGCAGCCAGGGCAATGACCTGCAAAGCATCCTTTTGCTCCTCTGCAATTTGTAACGTTTGGGTTCCGATAGAGCCTGTGGAACCAAGCACTGCAATCTTTTTCATTTCCTTCCGTCTTCCTTCTATTATTTAAAATTCATTTCACTTTTCTTGCCAACTGTCTCTAATACAGGGTCCTGTTCAGCAAAAGCACTGCCAGATAATAAACCATGGGAGCAGTAAACATCACGCTGTCAAACCGGTCCATAATGCCGCCATGTCCCGGAATCAGCTTTCCATAATCCTTTATGGAAAAATTCCGCTTAATAGCAGATGCTGCCAGATCCCCAACCTGACTGATAATTCCTCCAATTCCTGCTATGATTCCAATCAGCCATATGTTATCCAGCTCCAAAAATTGAAAATGGGCCAGTATATAACCGTATAAAACACCTACCAGAAAAGAGCCTGCCACACCGCCTATTGCTCCCTCAATTGACTTTTTGGGACTGAGCTTCGGCGCCATTTTATGCTTTCCAATCAGCATGCCTACCAGATATGCGCAGGTATCACAAATCCAGGAACTGATAAAAATCAGCCATACCAGATAGATGCCATCTTCCAGATTTCTCGTCAGATAAATATAGGACAGCATGATAGGAGCATAAATAAAAGCAAACACCACTGCCATTATCTGATTAGCATGATACCTTGGAAAGGAAAACACATAAAGAAACATAAGTGCGATTAAAGTAAGCGTAATGGAAAGCATAATATAAGTTTCCGTATCCGCAAAGAAACGAACTCCATAATATCCTGCCACACCCAGCATTCCCACAATTTCAATGCCATTCATTTTTTTATCTTTTTCCAGCACTCTTGTTGCCCGGATAATTTCCCAATAAGCTGTTATCGCAAGGAATAGGCATAACAGGAATAAAATATTCCCACCTAACAGCAGAGCTGCCGCCAATACCACTACCAAAACAATGCTGCTAAGAAGTCTTTCTAAAAACATGTCAGTCCTCCTTTACAAGACCGTAACGGCGGTCCCTTGCCCCATATGACTCTACTGCCTTTAACAATTCTTCTTTTGTAAAATCAGGCCATAACACATCCGTAAAATAAAATTCCGTGTAGGCTGACTGCCAAAGCAGAAAGTTGGAAACTCTCTGCTCCCCGCTTGTGCGGATCAATAAATCCGGGTCCGGCAGCCCCTTTGTATCCAAATATTCCTCAAACAGCTTTTCGGAAATAGCAGAAGGCGCCACATTCCCATTTGCCACATCCTCTGCTATCCTCTTCATGGCTCTTAGCATTTCATCCCGGCTTCCATAATTCAGGGCAATCTGGAAGTGAAGCCCATCATTGTCCTTTGTTGCTTCTTCCAGCTCATTTATCCGTTTTCTGATATCCTCATCCAGTCCGGTCTTATCTCCGATTACCCGCACACACATCCGATTCTTCTTTGCAGTCTTTAAGCAGGTCTTCATATAATTTCGCAAAAGCTTCATCAAAGCATCCACTTCATCCTTTGGCCGGTTCCAGTTTTCCGTGGAAAACGCATAAACGGTCAAATATTCAATTCCCATTTTGTAGGCTTCCTCGCAGATGTTCTCCACAGTCTTGCTCCCCTGCATATGTCCATAATTCCTGGGCTTTCCTTTGCTTTTAGCCCATCTCCCGTTGCCATCCAGTATAATGGCTACATGCTTTGGCATATTCATACGGCCTTCCTCACTTTCCTGCCTTAATACATAGAAAGTGGGAACAGAGGCAAATCCTTCTGTTCCCCTTTATGTTCTTATGAGACTATACGGTCATGATTTCCTTTGATTTTTCTTCTACCAAACCGTCTACTTCCTTTACAAACTTATCCGTAAGCTTCTGCAGCTTTTCCTCCAGCTGTTTAATCTCATCCTCGGACACTTCCGTTTTTGCCAGCTTTTTAAAAGCATCATTGCCGTCCCGTCTGATGTTACGGATGGCTACTTTACTGTCCTCGCCTTTTTTCTTTACTTCTTTTACCAGCTCTTTTCTTCTTTCTTCCGTCAATTCCGGAAAGACAAGACGGATGACAGCACCGTCATTAGAGGGGGTAATTCCCACATCCGAACTCATGATTGCCTTTTCGATTTCTTTAATCAGGCTTTTTTCCCATGGCGCAATCTGAATCATTCTTGCTTCCGGCACGCTGATATTTCCTACCTGTTGGATTGGTGTAGGAGTTCCGTAATAATCTACTTTAATTTTATCAAGCACATGAGGATTGGCACGTCCTGCCCGAATCGTCACAAAATCCGCCTCCAAAAAATCATATGCTTTTTTCATCTTCTCTTCATAAGGTACCAGTCTTTCATCCATTTGTCTTTCCTCCCTAAACAATTACCTTCGTACCAGTCAAATGACCTTTTACCGTATTTACAATGCTATTTTCTTCATTCAGTCCAAATACCCACATAGGCATTTTGTTATCCCTTGCCAAAATCGATGCGGTCATATCCACCACCTGAAGATTCTTCGCAATGACTTCCTCAATCGTAACGGTTTCGTATTTTTTTGCGTTGGGATTTTTCCCCGGATCATCGTCATAAACTCCATCCACGGCTTTTGCCAAAAGCACCACTTCAGCCTCAACCTCCACAGCCCTTAATAAAACTCCGGTATCCGTTGAGAAGTAGGGATGCCCCGTACCTCCCGCAAAAAAGACTACCATGCCTTTTTGGAAATATTTATTGGCCCTGTCCTTGGAAAATAACTTGGTAAAGGAGCCGCACTCAAAAGGTGTCAAAATGCTGGTACGCATACCTACGGAACGGAATATTTCGGAAACATATATACAGTTCATTATGGTGGCAAGCATCCCGATTTGGTCCGCCTTGGTACGATCGATGTTTTCACTGGAACGCCCTCTCCAAAAATTACCGCCGCCAATCACGATTCCTACCTGGATTCCTGCATCCGCCAATTCTTTGACCTGAAGGGCCACCCGCCTTACGGTCTCCTCGTCAAATCCCGTTTTCTTTGGTCCTGCCAGAGCTTCCCCGCTGAGCTTTAACATGATTCGCTTCATAGTGCACCTCTCTTATTTCTTCTTCTTTAAGTCTTCAAAGAACGCTGTAGGATTCACATCTGCATAGCACTGTGAACATAAACCTTCAATTACCGCACCGTTATTGATCTGAACAGATTTAGATTTGATATTTCCCATTACAATTGCAGTAGTATCTAGAATAACCGGTCCTTTTACATCAATATCTCCCTTTACTGCTCCTGCAATTGCTGCGCTTGTAGCAAAGATATTTCCAATGATAACGGAACTCTGTCCAATCTTGATCACACCCTCAGAACGAACTTCTCCGTTGATATTAGCAGAATCCGCATAAATCTCAGCAGCCTTAGAGTCTCCGTTGATGCTTCCTGAAACATCCATTTTCCCTAATGTTTCTACATTTCCGTTAATCGTTCCAAGCACCTCTAAGGAGCCTCTTGAAATAATATCACCGTTTATGGTCATCCCTTCTGTAATGATGGATGTTTCATCTGTTGCTACACCTGTGAGTTTTGTTGTTTCTGCCATTTTTCTATCCCCTTTGCTTTCTTGTTCTTCTGCTTGTTTTTCTTTCTGCACTTCTTCCTTTATCGGTTTCATAAGTTCCTGTTCCTCCTTTTCATCAGAAACCGGGCTTTCCTGCTGCTTTTCTTCCCCGGATTCTTTCTCTTCTATTTCTTCTGCTTCTATTTCTTCTGCTTCTTTGATTTCTTCCAGCTCTTCAAACTCACTTTCCAAATCAACCTCTTCTTCAAAAACAGCTTTGAAAGTACCGCTTTCCTCTTCCAGGCCGTTCTCAAGCTCACTATTTTCTTTCAGGAATGCTTCCTTCAGGCTGTCATTTGCCTCTTCAATGTCATTTTCAGTGTTTCCGTTTTCTTCCTGGAAGCCGGCATCCGGTTCCTCAGCCTCTTTCAGGGCAGCCTCTACATCCGCTACCATGTCCGGTGAGTACTCTTCCTTGTTTTCTTCCGCTTCTTCCTTCAGCAGCGCATCCAGTTCAGCCGGATCGATTGCGATTTCTGCAGTCTTTTCTTTTTCCCTGCTCTCTTTCTTCAAAGTCTCATTCTCTAAAGTCTCTTTCTCCACTTCCTTTGTTTCCTGACTTTGAAGCTCTTCCTGTTCCTGCAAGACCTCATCAGGCATAAGCTCATTGACTGCCTGGGAAAGATCTTCTTTTAAATCTTGAAAAAATCCCATTTCATTATCCTCCGTCTGTTCTCTTTTATCTGATTTTACTTTTATTTCAAAACATGCTGGACTCTTACTGTATCGTCTGTAATAGGCAGAATTTCCACATTGTCCATAGCCTGTAATGCCTCTATGATAATGGGAAGCGCTTCCACCGTTGTTGTCTTGTCATCTGCATCGTGCATCAGTACTACTGCCGTAGAATAGTCCTCAATATTGTTCAATACGTTTTCTGCAATTTCTTCTGCTGATAGCTTGCGGCCTGTTGCATCCAGACTGGAAACATTCCAGTCAAAATAATCAATATCCTGTTGGTTCAGATAAGTAATCAGCTCTTCCATATCCACCTGGCTTACGGTGTTGCTGCTTCCTCCCGGAAATCTGTATATTCTGGACCACGTACCGGTCAATTCGTAAATATACTCCTGAAGCCTGGTAAGGTCTTGTGCATAGGCCTCCACGCTTGCATAGACTTCCTGATACTTGTGACTGTAGGAGTGCATCCCGATGGTATGCCCTTCTTCTACAATCCTTCGATAAAGAGGTTTGTATGCTTCTCCTTCCTTCCCCACCACAAAAAAGGTACCGTGCACCTGATATCTGGCCAAAATATCCAGAATCGCTTTTGTATTGCCACTGGGTCCGTCGTCAAAGGTCAAATATACTTTCGTGGTTTTGACTTCTTTTTTAGCATCCGTCTCCCCCTGGGCAAATACCTTCAGGCTTTCTCCCGATTCCAATCCGGCATCAGAACTCTGACCGGATAGGGCAGCTTCCACCTGTGCATTGCTCTCTTTCACTTTCTGCAATTCTCTTTCTGCTTTTAATTCTTCCAACTCCTTCTCCAGATGTCCCATCCTTACAAAAAGAATGATACATAGAAGAATCGGCAGCAAAATTGCCAGAAGCAGGCTGATAATAATAGCCTTTTTTAAATTCTGTACCCGCTTTGCTCTTTTTTCCCTGGCCGCTAAAGCTATGTCTTTTTGCTCTGACATGACTATTAGCTCCTTATTTAGATTTTTACATATCTTTTGCTATTGTATCATATTTCCTTGTAGAAAAAAAGAAAAAAAGAATGAAATCATCCTTTTTCTTTTTCATCAGTTGAATTTTTCAAACATTTTTGATATTTCCACATATTGTTCTTTGATATTCAGATACAATCCAACGGTAGCTTCCTTTTCCTTTTCGTAATTGGAGATAATGCTGTCATAATTCATCATCAGGCAGTCTACCACCTTTTGGCTGATTTTATGATTTTCCGCATCGGAATTCAGGATTGCCTTTATTTTTTCACTGTCAAAGGCTTCCTTGTAGCTTCGCTTTCCATACAGGGCGCTTAGAATATCCGCCACCGCCACGATCTGCTGGGGAAGGGTCAGATCCGCTTCCGTAAGTCCTTTATGGTATCCGCTTCCATCCAGTTTTTCATGGTGTCTTACCGCAATCTGCAGCACATCATCATCCACGACGCCCTCTAAGATCATTTCTGTAATCCGCACATGGGCTTTCATGACCTTCATCTCTTCCTCCGAGAGCCTTCCGGTAGATTCTAAAATGTTCAAAGGAATGCAAAGCTTTCCAAGGTCGTGAAGCAGCGCACCGTAATAAAGGTTCCGAAGCTCCACGCCACTAAGGCGCATAAGCCTTCCAAGCTGTCCTGCAAAATTCACTGTGGACATAGTATGTACCACGGTATGCTCACTCCGAAAGTCAATAGTATAGACAAGCATTTCCAAAAAGCCTTTTTTGTACTTTTCACTGAATACCTGCTTGCTTAAAAGCTGATCCAATTCCTCCTGATAGGTATCTCTTGTGAGCTTTTCCATAATATGAAAGCTTTTATCCGCCTTGAAAAATAAATCCAGCGCCCTGCCGGAGAAAGCAATATCCCTGTATCTGCTGAAATAATCCGCCGGCATCTCTTCATTTTTCATACGCATGAATGTATCTATTTTGTCTGCCAGATTCAGACATTCGATAATATGCAGATACTTGCTGCTGATCAGGGGATAACGATTGAAATCCAGATGATGGTACAGCACGATTTCCGCCTTATCCCTCATAGGAGATAAATATTTCAGAAACAAAAAACCATAAATGGAATGGGACCATAGGTTTTTTGTTTCAAAGTCTGCAACGTTTTTTACATTTTCTTCCTTATAGATGCCTATATCATGTAAAATCCCCAGCATAGTATAATCTACCAGTTCCTGTTCGGAATATAGTCTCTCATATTCTAACATCTTGTAAAGGATGTAGCCTGTTATTTCTCCATGAGCTATAATTTTAGGATTTACAAGGCTTAAGGTTTTCCGAATGATTGCATTTACATTTTCGCTACTGATTACACTCATTGCACACTCTCCACCATTTCTGCCTGTTGCTTCGTATGCTGTTAGTATAGCATAAGTCGTCCTGTAAAAAAAGATAAATATGCTGATTAGTATTTATTTTAGGAAAGGAGTTTTTTGAAAAAAAGCGGGGAACTCCTACTGACATAGTTCCCCAACCACTTGATTGATAACCTTCCCATCGGCTTTCCCTTTTAACTCCGCCATGACTTCTTTCATGATCTGTCCTTTATTTTTGGTGGCAATCACATCGGAAAACTTTTCTGTCAGGATCGCTTTTACCTCTTTGGCAGATAACAGAGCCGGTGCATACTCTTGGATAATATCATATCTTGCCCTGTATTCCTCCAAAAGCTCTGTTCTGTCTTCCGGACAGCTGTCAAGCTGCTCTTTTGCAGTTTTTAATTCCTTTAGAATGACCCGGTCCACAAGTTCAGGCTTAATATCCTCTCTGCACCCCTCATCAATAGCTACTTTTTTTACTGCGGATATCAATGCAGATATGCCGTCCTTCCTTGTCTTGTCCTTTGCCTTCATGGCTGCAATCATATCCTTTTGCAATTGTTCCATTTCCATAATGCTTCCTCCTGCCTTTTCCTGTTATTGATTACTATCTTATTATAAACTTTTTTCATAGGAAAGCAAGAAGGTTTCCATCTGCCAACGGAAAACAATTTTCAGCCAGAAGCTCCCGTCCCAGACATTGGGACGGACTCTACGCTGAGCATATTTTCTAAAGGAGTCCTTATAAAAGCGCCAGCGCTTAGCGAGGTACTTTCGAGCTTAGCACTGCTGCGTTTTTATAGAGCGAAAGCGTGACGACGTAGAAATATGCTCAGCGTAGAGTCTGTCCCAATGCCTGAGGCGGGAGCTCCTGGTTGAAAATTGTTTTCCGTGTATCTGCTATTCTTTCTACCGGAAATCAGACATGCTGCTTTTCTAATTTATCCGCAATATACTTTTCCATCTCATTCTTTGGAATATTTAAAGAAATAGACAATTCCGAATAGAGATTCTCCTCCGCCTGTTTAAAATATCTGCTGTCCGTAGCGGTAATCTTCTTGCCGCTTGCCAACCGCTCCTGCTTGCGCAGATATAAGGTTTTAATAATCCGAATCCACTCTCTGCATTCACAGCTTCTGATGCATTCCTTGTATTTTACTTCCCGCAGTTTGTCATTGCTTATCCAGAATTCATCAATATTGGGGATATCATCGATCAGGGTATCTGCCTCTTTTTTCGATATGATTCTTCTAATCACCGTCTTGTCGTTATCCACAGGGGTAAAGATTCTTCCATCTTTCTGATAATATGGATGCAGTACATAATAAAGCCTGTCTTTTGGAACTCCTTCCAAATCCATAGTTGTGATATCCAATACTTCACAGACTCCTACGCTTCCATAAACAACATATTCTCCCTTTTCAAACATTTTATCGACTTCCTTTCTGACGGGAACTATCCAGTCCATTACAGTTTCCATGCACCTATGATTATATTTTATCAAAACAGGCTTTTCTTTTCTAATGCTTTTTTTATTCTCTTCTATATTTTTGGTTATTTTCCCCATAGGTTTCCATAGGTTTTTGTGCACTTTTTTTATTTTTATCTGGAAATAGTTGGTATTCATTCATAAATCTGGCACCCCATATAATTATTATTGTCCAATTTTCTAATTTCTATCATTTTTCTTTCATTTTAAGAAACTTTAATTTTTATTTAGTTTTTCTGAAATTATCCGCCTAAACATTCGAAAAATATGGTTTTTGTTGCATTTTATGAACCTTGTTTAAAAATACTATAAAATATTAGGTATCGGTTATGCAAAGGAGAACTTTTTATGAAGATGGGGGAAATACTGGCTGAACTTCGTAAAGATAGGAATTTAAAACAAAAAGATTTGGCTGAGCTGTTGAATCTTTCCATAGGCACGATATCCAATTATGAAACCGGTTCCCACGAACCTGATTTTTCCACTTTAGGCAAGCTGGCTGACTTTTTTCATGTTTCCACCGATTATATGCTGGGCCGGACGACTCTGCCCTATGATATAAGCCGGTTGAATGAACCATTGATAGATGACATTACCATCAGCAGTCTTGCATATACACTTTTAAATATGTCTCCTGAGGATCTGACTTCTGCCATAGAATATATCAATCTGCTCAGCTATCGAAACAGAATGATTGCCGAGAAAAGTAATTATAATGAAAATACGGACAATTGATCTTTACAGGCTTTATGCAAATCAGGGGCAGTGGCACTATGGATAATCAAGTAACTCATTCATAGTGCCACTGCCCTGCTTATCGGATAAAGTTAGTCCGCAAAGGCGCTTCTTTTTCCGGCAGCCCATACTGCTCTTTTCCAAGGGCTATGCTTTTCATAAGAAACGTCATGTTCCTTGCCAGCGTCCGCATAGTCTGCAGGCCTTCCTGATCTTCTGCCGCTTCTCCCATTGTTCTGCCATGAATGCTGTTCCAGTACTGGCTGGAGGCAACCGGCATTCCCGTAATGGTAAAATATTTATTCAACTCATCAAAGGTGGCTGACAGACCGCCTCGTCTGGCTGCAACTACGCTTGCCCCTACTTTCATGGTCTTATCAAAATGAGCGCTGTAAAACAGTCTGTCTAAAAATGCAATCAAGGTGGCATTTGCAGAAGCATAGTACACCGGGCTGCCAATGACAAGCCCGTCACATGCCTCAAACTTGGGCGCCGTTTCATTTACAAGGTCATCAAATACGCATTTCCCCTTTTCCATGCAGGAGCCGCAGGCAATACAGCCTCTGATATCCTTGTTACCAACCTGCAGGATTTCCGTTTCCACCCCTTCTTTTTCAAATACCTTTTCCATTTCATGCAGGGCAATATAGGTGTTTCCTTTTGCATGGGGACTTCCGTTAATCAGTAATACTTTCATATTCCACTCTCCTTATCCGTTTAACCTTTCGGCTTCTTTTTCAATTTATGCATGGTCTGCCATGCAGTTTCCTTTATTATAACAGTTTATTTCTATGCTGTGTAAGTCATTTTGCCATCTTCCTGTCACTTGCATAATACCATATCAAACAGGTCTAATTGCCCGTTCTTCCAGGATTTTTGTTCCGCCGGTTTGATGATATCGTCTTTTGTCACCGCTCCAATCAGAAGCGGGGAATCAGCATGATGCTTTTTCCTATTATCCATTACTGTTTTTCTGTCATAATTGGCATAACAGTACAGGCAGCCATGTCCACAAGTATTATAGGCTCCAATATCTGCCCCAAGCAGACAGGAACATTCTTTTCGTGCCATCTTTTTCCCTGGCACATCCAGTTTACAGCCTAATGCTTTCTCCAACACAGCTTTGGACATACAGCCGTCTGCATCTACATGTTCCCGGACAAGTCCCGCATCTTCACAGCACAAATGTATTTGAAGGGCATATTTTTTGGCAATTTGAGAAAAGGCATTTATTAGTTGTTCCTGCTCCTCCCTGGTAACACTGCGCACACCGCCAAAATTCTTTTTTGTTTTTTCATACAAGTCGATAAAACTCACTACGCATTGCTCCGTGTAGCCGGAAAGCGCTTTTGCCATATATTGAAATTGCCCAATATGCCAGGCAATGGAATACTTGTCTGTAAGAAAGATGGGATCATACCGCCAGCTTATCCGGTTTCTTCCCACCAGCCTGGAGAGCTGGCAAAAGGAATGGATTACCTGTTCCTTATCTGGCACATACGGTTCTATCTCTTTTCCGTAAGGCGTAATGGTAACAAACCAAAAGGTGTCAAATGCTGATAACCTTTCAAGCCTGTCAAGCATGGGCAGGGGATTTTTCGTACAAAATACCATCACATCTATCACTTCCGGATTTAGCATATATTTGATTACCTGGGATGGATAATAGGGATTGCGTACCAACACATAGCCCTCTTGGATTCGATTGTAGAACCAGTCGCTGTAATACGCAGGTATATCTGTTCTGCTGCCTGTATTTAATATCATGTCATTATGTGCCTTTCCTTATCTATAGGAATGACCCTCTCTGTTATCTTTATATTTTTCTTACAATACTCATTTGATTTCCTGCAGATAAAAATCATCCATGCAGCATCTTCCACTTGTATATTCCAGAATGGGAAATTCACTATATTTTTTCATATGAAGCTTTCGCATGATCATTCCTATATTCTGACGGTCTGCCGGCACGACACGCTCTGATACGAAACGTCTCGCCCATTTATCATCCAGCTCTCTGATTCCCTGTTTTGCAAGCAGGGATAAAATAGCGGGCAGTTCATTACAATCAACAGATTTTGGAATATGAACAGCATATTGTTCTGAATCCTCATCATAGGTAAGAATTGCATGTTCTTTAGAGGATTCCAAAGAATCATTTAAAATCTGGAAGGTTCTTAACATACTCTACACGCTCCTTCACCATTTCATAAATACAGTTCCAATATTCAGCCGGCACTGCACCGGCAGCATGTTCCAGTCCTTTAAATAATTGTTCTCTTTCAGGTATAAATACTTTTGACCGGATAGACTCCGGTACAAGTTTTAGATTATCTGACAAATTGATGCTTCCTACATAATTATTCACAGGTCCATCTTTTAATTTATCGAATTCAAGCATTTTATTGCCATCATGATAACAGGAAAACAGAAAAGATAAGCCGTGGTCAAATAAAGGCGCCAGCCTATACTCATCACCTTTCTGTAAAACTTCTACATTGGCCCCATGACGATCCCTGTTGCAAATCAGATAGTCCAAAAGAAACATATTATAAAAATACTCTTCCAATTCCAGTCTTTTTATAAAATGGAATTTATCCTCTCCATCCATATGCAAAATATCATAATAAGTTTCAAATGTCATTTTGCTCTCGCCGGGATTTTTAAAATCTCTGGAGCAGGTAATCCATGTTTCAAAAATACGCTCTGCCACCTGAACCGTACAATATACCAAATCGTAAGCCAAATGCTGAATATTGAATAAATCTGCAATATTCTGCGCTACGATTTCATTGATGCTTTCATGTCCAATAACTCCTCTGACGCTATCATAATTGGACATTTTATAATAAACCTTCTGTCCATCTTTTTCTTCATAGGATTTCAAAAAACTTCCGGCAGTACCGGTTGATGACCTTGATAATGTCCATGTCAAATGTGTGAAATCAATTGGTTCGGCTACATGTGTGTGTGTCATAACATCACTCCCTGCTTCCTTTATAACATATGGAACACAAAAAGGAAAGTCCGGCTTTTGACCTTCTCATAAATTCCTGCATCAACAAAGGTTGTATGAGAGGGTATGTCAAATCTGCCGGTACTTCCTCAAAAAATTCAATTTTCTCTATTTCGCTGTGCAGCTCTTTCTCAAACTGTTTAATATCCGCAAAATATAATGCTCCAAAGGATTCTTCTCCTGTTTCATTTACTCTGTTTTTCCCTGTAACGGAATAGATACAGACAGGGGTAATTTCAAATTCTGTCGCACCGGTTTCTTCATACAGCTCTCTTTTAGCCGTTTCCAGTATGCTTTCATTATTTTCCCTATGACCGCCGGGTACTTCGTATGTATTTCTCTCCCTATGCTTGCAAAACACCCATTTTCCATGAAATTTTGATAGAATGACTGCAAATTCCAAAAGGCAGTCCTCAACCGATTCATAAAATTTTACTTCCATCATGCTCACTCCAAATTCAAATGCAATTTATCTATTTCATATACGGATCTTCTTTGCATCCTTTCCATCTACCACCCACGCAATCAGCTCACAAACAAACTCTGGTGTCACCACCATTGGCGGCTCTTTCATCGGATACCAGTATCTTTCCCAACATCCTGATGTCTTTTCCCCTTGAAAACAGCTTCCCTTGCTAACCACAAAGAAATCCCCTTCTCCGACTCTGTACGCTAAGGCCATATTCTTATCCTCTGAAACAATATTCAGCCATATTTTGTCCTCATCATCTTTATTTTTGCCAACCCACCATACAAAGGGTTGATTTTTATATGCAATCCTTCTTCTTCCTTTTCTATTTACACTCATAACCACTAATCCAAATTCCTATTATTGCATTCTCCACTGCCATCATATCATCTCAATAGCCCTATCATACTGTTTGCCTACCTTTCTCCATAAACCCATTCAATGTAATCCGCCCTCGTCGGACCGCCAAAACGGCTGGCTATATCATCTAACGTAGCATCCTTTGGCATTCCAAGTTCTTCTAAGACCCGTCTCCTCAATTCCATCTGTCTGGTTATCACTTCACTCATTTCTTCGTAAATGGAAATTCCAAGGGAGGTCAGAAAGCCATGATCCATCCAGTCTCCGTGATATCCTTCAAACATATCCTGATAAATGTCCGGGTTTATCGAAAAATGGCTGAACCCCCAATAAACTTTCCCTGATTTTTTCGAACATGCAAACCCCAGATCAATATCCTTTTCTACTAACCTCTTTTGTCCGATAATCGGATAAGTGCCCCAGATCACTTCATTGTCCTGGGCCATATCCATGGGATACATTGGTATATCCTCAAGCTCTTCAGGTGTCATATTTTTATTCTCTGTTACAATCTGATACTGCCTGAACAAAATGGGCTGCGCCATCATGCAGTGCATGGGATGGGACTTGGGAATCCGATCCCACTTGATTACTTCCCGTGCGATTCCAAGTATAAGCCCATAGGTATATGTGGTGGGTGACAATGCTACCCGAAAAATATCTCCGGCTCTTAATTTCACCCTGATTCTCTTCTTCTCATGAAAGTCTGCAATGACCTGATCATAGTCCTTTGGCAAAGACCTGATATACTCCTTCGTATATTTCTCAAAATCTTCTGCTGACTGCACGGTTCCCTTAGGCAAAGGAAGATACTGGTCATTCTGACTGTTAAAGGAAGAAACACAATGGGTATCATCTCTAAGGCTCACATGCAGCTGCTCCCGCATATAGGTAGGCACCATAAGCCCGGAAGGCGTCCATGGCTTCTTTTTTCCCCTGCCGGTTTTGGGAAGCAGCAAAGTCTGGTTCTCTGTCTGTTCCTCCATATCAAACTCCAGATAATAGATTCTCGGAACAGGCTTATTTCCTTCCCCTATATATTTCTCTTCAAATATCATTTTTTTTATGATATTTCCTTCAAAAAAGATGATTGAGCGCTTACACAGGGTATGGGTTACCGAAAATCTGACAACCTTTTCCCAGCTTTCATTCACAGGAGATAGTCCATAGTAATAACGCTGCTCATTTGTCAGGCGGATGCAATACTCTCCCTCCTTGAAATACTGCTCTGCCTTTGACTTCTTTTTTATATTCGTTCCGTCTTCTCTTTTTACCTCTCCCCGGATAGTATGCTTCTCATCCAATAAGTCCCCTGTTACTTTTCCAAAGATATTCTTAACAGCACTATAATCAATCCCGTATTTTCCTCTCCAAAACTGAAGGGGATAAAACAAGTCGTACTCATAAACAAACTCTTTATCCTTATCCATGACAAAGCCCCTTGCATACCCTTTATGCTCCGGAGTATCAAATGCACCACAGGCTCCAAGCACGCCTAATATCACATAGATTGCATTTTTATTGGCATTAAGCACCTTCTCTGCAGTTATCAGTTTCTGTAGTGCAATGATTTTATTTCCCGCCGCCAGTTCCTCTGACAGTCCAAAAATCCTGTTTATGATAAGAATGTCTTCCTTCACAAAGTCAACCTTTGGCAGTATCTGAAACTGCTGTAAATCAAACAATACATAATCTGCCCTGCATATATCCTGATATCCATCCGGAAAATAACGATATGCCTGGTAATCTGAATTTTTGATTTCCACTTCCATTTGCTCTCCAGACATCTTTAAACCGCAATATGCACATCTTTGATCCCGCTCATATCTGCCATATAAAACAGGCTCATGCTCCGGTAAGGCCTTTGCATACAAAAGGCTTGCCAAGGCAGTGCGGTACTCATTTTTACCGGTTGATAAGCTATGCAAAAATGCCCGGACCGTATCTTCTAAGGGAATCTCATCTGCCAGCTGTTTTAACTTTGCAATCACTTCATTATGAAACATTTTGCCTGGTGGAAACAGCACCCCATGCTGGATACCATACTGCATTTCCTCTTCGGTAAGGGTCTGTTTGTATGCTTTATATTTTTTCAGTATTTTTTTCGCTTTTGTATCCATATTCCATCTCCTTCGTGCGAATGCTCCTTAAGAAAGATTATACGCAAAGGGAAAGAGAAACGCAACGAAAACTGCCGCTCCACGATTTTTTATTGTGAAAGCGGCAGCTTCCCTTTATAAAATGCTATATTGCTTTTTGATTAGATGAGATGTGTACCAATATGGAAGAACTTTGGCTTTTTAGTTAAAATTTAACTGCCTGAATATTGAGGTTAATAACTTCCCGTTAAACTCATCATACCTTATTTTTCCATCCTCATATTCCGATATATCCTTATCACTCAACTCTACATACCTAGAAAATTCGCCCTCCCATACGTATTGCACTATATAAACACCGCCGTCTTTATTTGGAAAAATAAAATTTACACCTTTATCTGTTATTCCATCGTCGTTATATATATTATAATGAACATATTCTTGTTCAAAAGATATTCCCATCTTTTCCTTCATAAAAGCTACTGCTTTTTCATGCAATTCAGGAATTTTGCTTTCTGCTTCCTCCGCCCTGACTCCTTCCCGTTCCAAATAGTCATCATCAAGAATCATTGTATCAATCAAATGTCCATCGCTTGCTGCAATATCAAAAGAATAGTTTTCTTCATACAAAGGTGCATCAGACCATGTTATTGAATAACGAGCTTCTCCTATATAACCTTCTTCTAGATAAACAGAATCTAAATCCAGACCCTCTTCCGTAATGCCATAAATGTCTTGTAAATAACCCTTTGCAATTTCTATCGCCTTCTCCTCTGTAACGCCGCCATTTTCTATAATTGCTTCCAATTCGGCATTTTTGCTTGCAAGCTCATCTGCATACCATTCCTCACGACGTTCCTTCAGCACATAATCTCTTCTCAAGTCAAAATCTATAATTTCCAATATCTCTTCATCAGTCATATCCCTTTCCGGCAGACAAAACCTGCACCCATTTGCCAGATAGCACAATTCATACTGTTCGGCCTCTTCTTCGGTGTAAGCCATTTGCAGTTCCTTCTCTGGAAAGACTCCCTGCTTGTATTGCTGATACAGATTCTTTATCCTTTCCTTTTCGTCCGCAGTATACTCTCTGGAATAGCTGTCAGCATCTCTCTCAGCATGATAATCCGGATTGTCGATATCATCCAGAAGCTTCTTGCTTTCTTCCTCTGTGATATCCTCCATGTGCACCTGAACAGCAGGACTCATAAAATAAGAGCTTATGAATGCCCGTACCGGAAATGCAACGACACCTCCAGCTACCACCACAACAGCTGCTGCCGCTGCTGTTTTCTGCCATTTGGCAGCCTTTCCATGGCTTCTCTCTTTTCCCGTTTCTTCTTTTATGTTTTTAATCATATCCCTTTTTACCTCCTCACTTAGATGGATGCCCCTTACCGCATCCCTTAACTCATCTTTCTTCATTGTCTCATACTCCTTTCCGGCAATTAAACTTCACGTTCCACAACTCCATGCTTCTATTCATTCTCCGATAAGGAAATCTTTAAACAGGCCCTTCCCCTCTGCAGCCTTTTCCTTATGGTATTGACGGTGACTCCCATGAGTTTTGCGATTTCCGTAGTCTTGTACCCTTCAATATAATGCAGGTAAATCACGGCTTTTAATTTGTCCGGCAGCTTCATAAGCTCCGCTAGCACTTCGCTTTGCTCCGGCATTTCACAATACTCTGAAATGTCATCTATGTTGGATGTTGGATGTCTCAGCCTGCCTCTGTGCATGTCCCGGCATATATTGGTTGCCACTTTGATCAGCCATGCCTTTTCATGCTCTTTACTGTGGAATTTAACCGAATGCTCTATGTACCTGCAAAACGTTTCCTGCACTGCATCCTGTGCATCCTGCTCATTGCACAGCATCACCACACAGATTCGATAAAGCATGTCTGCATAACTCTCAACGATTTCTTCCACTGTCATCCATCTCATCACCTCCTACACTTATAACACGCATTTCGGATTTCAATAATGCCAAAATTTTTTAAAAAAAACAATATGTATTTATTGGAAACAGAAAGGGATTTAATAGGGACGCAGAAGCAGGCAGCACATATGGTATCTTTTGCCATATGTACTGCCTGCTTCACCAAAACCCTCTTTACATCAGGCCCATTTAATCATTTTTTGCAACATCTTATTGAAATTTTGCCACAACCTCTTCATTTGCCTTCATGGCAGCTTCTTCCATAGCCTTGCGTTCTGCCAAAAGCTGTTTCTGTATCTCCTCATGCTTTATTGCCATAATCTGAAGGGCTAAATAAGCCGCATTCTTGCTGCCGTTAATGGCAACTGTGGCAACCGGGATTCCAGAGGGCATTTGGACGATGGACATAAGTGCATCCATACCATCCAGTACAGAGCCGGAAAGGGGTATGCCGATAACCGGAAGCACAGTCTGGGAAGCCACCACACCGGGCAATGCTGCCGCCATGCCTGCAGCCGTAATAATCACTTCGGTACCGTTCTGATTGCATTCCTCTACAAATTCCGAAAGTCCTAAATGGGCCCTGTGGGCGGACAAACATCTTACCTGAACCTCCACACCATATTTTTTCAAAATCTCTACAGCCGGCTCCACCTTGGATAAGTCACTGGTAGATCCCATAATAATTGCAGTTTTCATAATCCTATCCTTTCTTGTAACATTTCTTCCTTGATTTCTGTTGATTGGCGTCTCCTCTACATAGCGCTTTGCCAACAGTCTGCCATGTACATCATACTCATTATAAAGGAAGTGGTCTGCAAAAGCAAGAAACCTGTCAAATGCACTCTCCTTCCCCAGCTGCCAAACCAGTTCCTCTCTAGTCCACATCCTGTGTCTGGTAAAGCAGCATATCCCCCACCTGAATCCTGCTCCCGTCTGCCGGCACGATTACCGCACCTTCACGTACAAATGCTATAATATCAATCTGATACTGTTCTTCCGCTTTTTTTACAGACAGTCCGGCAAAAGGACTTGTCTTATCCACTGTTATGCCGGCTGTTCCTCTTGCTTTTCCACCTGTCCGGCTCTTTGTCTGGTTTTGCAGCTGTGTATATTGCTCCACAAATCCCGCCGAGATGATACCGGTGGGAATTGCCACTGCCCCTACACCCAGAAAAGATATAATGATTGCCATCATCCGCCCCCATATGGTCACCGGATAAATATCTCCATATCCAACGGTAAGTATGGTGGACATGCTCCACCAGATTCCCGAAAAGGCATTCTGAAACACCTGAGGCTGTGCCTGATGCTCTGCACTATACATGCACAAGGAAGAAGCCATCATCAGAATCAGGATAATAAAAATAGAAGAAATAATCTGATTCTTTTTTTCCGCCAGAACCGATGTAATCACATGAAAGGAATCATAATAGGAATTGATCCGGAACAAATGAAATATCCTGACTACCCGAAGCATTCTAAGAGCGATAAATCCTGACAGAAAGAAAAATGGCAGAATCGTACATAAATCCACAATGCCTTCAAAAGAAACAAGAAAACATATCCTTGCCTGTTTTCTTGTTTTTTCTGGATAAAGATACTCTGCTGTCCAAATCCGCAGCAGATACTCCATACTAAACACCACCATGGTAACGGTCTCGATAACATGCAGCACACAGGAATATGCTGACAGCTTCTCAAAGGTTTCCATAACCAGAACCGCTATGTTGGCAAAAATGACGAAAACAATAAAAATATCAAAAACCCGGCTGGCAAAATCCTCCTGCCTGCCAATCTGTATAATATCAAAAATGCGTTTCTTCTTTTTTTCACTGATAAATCGTTTCATGGACTATTCCTTTACTTTTTGTATGATTACCCTATTCTTCCTGTTCTCTTCCATTTTATAACATATTCCAGTCTAAAAGAAAAGATAAAATATGGCACTTGGAAAAACAATTGCTATTTTCTTGTAAACGTAGTATTCTATGTATCAATAAGAACTGTCCCATCTTTCAGGCAGTTATACACCGAAAATTATGTAAATGAGAGGGTTTTGGCATGAATGAAGCATTCCATATTATCAGTGATGGCTCCTGTGACCTGCCTATAGAGCTTGTTCAGGAAAAGAATATTACAGTAGTACCATTTTACGTATCCTTTGACGATGAGCATTATCTGAAAGAAAACGTAGAAATCGGTGTCAGGGATTTTTATCAGCAGATGGTTGACAAAAAAGGGGTATATCCCAAATCTTCCCTGCCTTCCGTCCATGATTATGAGGAAGCATTCCTGCCATTTGCCAAGGCAGACATGCCCGTTATCTGTATTTGTATTACTACCAAGTTCAGCGGCTCCATGCAGTCGGCATTAAATGCCCGCTCCATTGTGCAGGAAACATATCCAAATGCGGAAATCACCGTGATAGATGCAACCGTCAACACAGTCCTGCAGGGGCAGTATGTACTGGAGGCTGCAAAGCTTCGGGACAGCGGCATGAGCTATCAGGCTACGGTGGCACGGCTGGAGGAAATCAAAAGCACCGGAAGGATTTTCTTTACGGTTGGAAACATGGAATATTTAAAGCATGGCGGACGTATAGGCAAGGTTGCTGCCATAGCAGGAAGCGTGCTGAATATCCGTCCTATCATCACCCTGAAGCAAGGGGAAATCTTTCCTTCCGGCATGGACAGGGGACGAAAGCGCACGCTTCAGAAAGCCCTAGGGCTTTTATTAGAATACTTAGAGGAAAGCACACTTGGAATCGAATGCTTCAGTCTGGCAGTTGGATACGGATATGACTATGAAGAGGCAGCTGCATTTCGTGACCATGCGTTGACAGTATTACAGGAGAAAGGATACAACATAAAGGAAATCCCTCTTTATCAGATTGGAGCCACCATTGGCGTCCACACAGGACCTTATCCTTTAGGCTTTGGAATTATTGAAAAAGGGATTCACTAATTCTGCTTTCTCTTGGCATTTATGAACCACTTGATTGATAACGTCTTACTCCAAATTTCCATAATGCATAGGATGGCAATAAAAACCAGATTGCCAATAATGGAACAACTGTCAGAATCGGATTGCTGTTCTTTTCTAATAAAAATAACAATGGATAATACTGTACCAGTGCATACGGGATTATGAATGTTGTTATCAGCAGCATCTTTTTTCCATAAATACTAACTGGATATTTTCCGTATTCCCTTGCTCCGTCTGTAAAAACGTTCATAAACTCCAATCCCTCTAATGTAAAGAAACACAGTGCTGCATATATCCAGAACAGACCGGTGAAAACTGCTGTCCCTCCAATTAACATAAAAATCACAGTGAGCATTTTCATAAAATTCCACTCCACATCACAATGGGATATGCCATACCCAAACATGACCAATGCCTGAAGCATTCTGCCAATTCTCGTTAATTCAACCTTGCTTCCAAGAACTTGTAATATTTCATTTCTCGGGCGAACCAATATTTGATCAAAGCTTCCTGAACGAACCATTTCTGAGAAAGAATCAAAGCCTCTGGCAAACATCTCAGCCAAAGAAAATTCCAACAGCATTATGGAAAAACAGAGGAGCACTTCACTATATGTAAATTCGTCAACCGCTGAGAATCTTTGAAACATAAAATGTATTCCAAGGAAGACTTGAAAGGATACCAGAAATTGACCTAATGTAGTAAGTAAAAATGATGTTTTATACTGCATCGCACTTCTTATATGAATCGAAACATAATGTCCATATAATCGTATACTGTCTTTTAATTGAAATTTCACAGCCTCATCCCCCCTGTATCGTCACTTTCTTTTCTGCATATCTGCTAAGCAGGCTGCCTGACACGACCAGCACCATAAGCCAGACTACTTGCACAATGATTGCTTTTTTCATCTCTGGAACAGACATACTTCCACTGTAAATTCTCAGAGCAACATTTTGCATAGAGGCAAAAGGCAGTAATTCCATAACCATTCTCCATTTATCCGGGAAAAACGGCAAAGGGATAATGGCACCTGAAAAGAACTCTACCATAGAAGTAAAGACAATTCGTAAGCCCTGAGGCGAAATTGTAAAAAATGCCAGTACATATACAATCATACAAAATGCCACGGTTACCAGCAGTCCCAACAACAGGGTGATAAGGAATAATCCAAAATGCAATATCGATTCCGGCCCTGACATTCCATAACCTTCCGGAAGAAATGCAGCCACTGCTAATATGGGGAAGCATCTCAATACTGCTCTCGAGATTCTACTAGCCATACTTTGGGAAAACCACATATTGTAAACTCTGATAGGCCTGCACAGAGAATATGCAATATTGCCATTTACAATAGAGTCAAAAATTTCATTCTCCATCATCCAGGTTGCAAAAAATGCCAGAAATGCCTGCTGCATCCATAAGTATGATGCAGTTGCTGACATAGTCATTGGAAATGCTTCCGGCTCTGCTTTATAAAATGCCTGAAATACCATGATTTCCAAGAACCCCCAGGCAAACTGCGTCACAATCCCCGCCAAAGCAGCTGCGCGATATTGCAATCCCATAGTAAATCGAAGGCGATAAAAGGAAACATATTTTTTCACAACAGCCACCTCCTAAATATCATAGGAGCGATAGAGCTCAGCTATTGTTTCATCAATACCCGTACTGCCTTTTTTTATGTCCTCAAGGGTTCCATCTAACAAAATATTACCTTTTCCAATTAAAAGAATGCGCTTTGACAATGCCTCTATATCCTGCATATCATGTGTTGTCAATATGACTGTAGTCTTATGAATCTCATTCTGCTTTTGAATGAATTCCCGAACTGCTATTTTTGAAACAGCATCCAGGCCAATGGTAGGCTCGTCCAAAAATAATATCTTTGGACTATGCAGCAAGGATGCTGCAATCTCACATCGCATCCTTTGCCCTAATGACAACTGCCTCGCTGGAGAACGCAATAACTCCGTAAGGCAAAGCAATTCTGTAAGCTCTTCTAAATTGTTATTATATTTTTCTTTGGGAATAGAATAGATATCTTTTAATAATTCAAAAGAATCTATGACAGGAACATCCCACCACAGTTGTGAACGCTGCCCGAAAACAACACCAATTTCCCTCACATGTTCCATTCGGTTTTTATACGGAATTCTTCCATCCACTATTACAGTTCCACTATCTGGCGTCAGGATTCCACTTAGAATTTTAATTGTGGAGCTTTTCCCTGCTCCGTTTGGTCCGATGTATCCAACCATTTCTCCATCCTGAATGGTAAAACTAACATCCGAAAGTGCATGAATCACCTGATATTCCCGGTGAAACAATGCCTTGCAGGCTTCACCCAAACCCGCATTTCTTTTTGCAACTTTGTACGATTTACATACATTTTCCATCGTAATCATTGTTACTTCCTCCTGGTAGTTATATTTTCATATCTTGCCAAGTCAGCCTGATTTCCATGAACGAATCATATCCCTGTTCTTTTGCTCTCAGTTTCTATAACCTTCCAGTAATCCGGATACTGATAAACAAATGGCCCATCTGTTTTAGATTCAAAATGTTTTTTTCATGTTCCTAACTTTCTTATAAATTTTTCATTCTTCCTGCATGTCATTATACATCGCCATTGCCAAAAAAGCAATTATCATACGAAGACTGAAAAATGGTGGCAATTCAGGTCCATAAAAAAACAAGGCGTTGCAATTCAAATGACGGATTACAGCGCCTTTTGCTTTGATATTTCGTTTTAATTATTGGACTTGGGCTTGCAAGGCAGCCTTGCTCTTCAGCTTACAGATATTTAACCCAACAGAGGATAAATCGGAGGCGTGCATTCCTGCTTTATGGGATAAACTGTATGAAATCATTGCTACATATAGGATTTCAAATTTTCCGTGCTTTGCTTATATTACACCCTCTATACAACAGCATACTGTCCTGAAACGTAACCGTCAGTTTTCCATTGTCTTTCAGCCATGAGAGGTAAGAGCGCACCGTACTTCCCACCAATACATACTGCTCAAAATTCATGACAAGCCCATAGCCTTTGAACACTTCCTGCAAAATCCTCTCAAAATGAACAGGCTTTTCACAAATAGACAGAATCCTATCTGCGATGTTCTGTACCTTATCCCGATTATACCGGACAAGTTCCTTTATATCGGCAGATGCCTCTGCATGGGCGGGAACGAACATGGAAGCCTCCATCCCTTCCACCATATCCAGTGTTTCCAGATAAGCGCCCACGTCATAAATGAAAGAAACGGTATATTTCTCCAATGTCTCCCTGCTGCTGATGCAGTCCGCAAGGAACACCACCCCGTCCGGCATACGGAACCCCACCATGTCAAAGAAATGCCCCGGCAGCGGTATCACCTCAATCTCTTTTGGAAATCCAGCATCAGAAAAATCCGTCACATTGCTCTCCTGGGCCATCAGGAACTTATGCCGCAAGTCCTTACATGGATAACCACCATAAAGGAAAGACGGCTCCAACAACGGATATTTTGTAAACGCCGCCTCTATGCCGCCGGAATATATTTTACATCCTGTCTGCCCCTGCAGATAACGGTTTCCTCCAATATGGTCTGCATTGGAATGAGTATTCAGGATACCTTGCAGCCGCCACCCGTTCTTCTCCAAAATCTGCCTGACCTTCCTGCCTGCATCCTTGTCATTTCCGCTGTCAATCAGGTAGACATTTTCCCCATCTTCACAGCAGTAAATACCTATCTTCGCCGGACAATTTATATAATAGCATCTGTCACTGACCTGCACTAATTCATACATTTTGCTTCCTCCTTTAATTGCGCATTTACCAAATCCTATTATAGATTATGTAAACTTCAATTTCAATCCTATTCTTCAATAAATGAACGATAAAATTCCATATCCTCATCCGGAACACTATAATAAAATTCCAAAAACTCCTGTGGGATATAAGCACCTTTTATACTTTCTTGTGATACTGTCATTTTAATAATATTCGTGTTTTCGTATAATGTAATGATTATATTTTCTTCCAGTTCCTGATTACGGAACTGCGAAGCAGGATATTTATATGAAATGAAATCGTATTGTTCCTCTAATCCCTCTATGCTTTTTTCCAGCTCTTCCTGCTGTCCTTCTAAATCCGAATCATCAAACCCAATACCAACACATTGATTCCATCGATATAACATTTCCTTATCACTTATTACCTTTATCAGTTCATGACTCTTTGCTGAATATATTTCAATTTGAGCCAGATTATTCAATTCTTCCGCTGTGTGCTCTCTATATTCTGACACATCCGGATTTTTGTCTGCCTGACAGCCGCAGAGCAGAACAGAAACCATAATAAGAACTAAAATACTTTTTTGATAATTTTTCATAAATAACAACCCTCACTTTCTTTTTTCGTGATATTCTTCGTTTCTAATAAGCAATCTGTATGCCCGGACAATGCCGGACACATATATACATAGAAATGCTCCAATCCCTGCCAGTATCATCCCGCCGGCCAAAATCATATCATCCAGAACATGCATTTCTGCCGGAGCAATCAACGGGCATAGCAAAAGTCCTATGGCAATCAACCCAATACCCAAAAGATTGATCATGTGGGCTGCTTTCTTCTTATCAGCATAGACGGAAGTCAGCTCTGACTTTACAACTTTATCAAAAGACAGACTCTCTGACCAAATTCTGCGATATGGATTATCTGCTAATTTTACAGAAAACAAAAGAATAGTTCCCAAGATGACGAACACCATAAACAATATCATGCTTATTTCCGCATCCCAATATGAAAAGGATAAACCTCCTACAAACAGACCGACTGCAATACCTATCTTCTGCAATTTCCTTTTCTGATAGAAAAGAAATCCCTCTGCCATTTCCCGACTGACATATATTCCTTTTTCGTCAGGATTATTCTCCGGCTTTTTAGCCTCTTCTTCATTCAGCAAATAATCCAAAGTCACATGAAAAATTTTGCTCATGCGTACAATTTTTTCTGTTTCCGGATAACCACTGTCACGCTCCCATTTACTAATGGCCTGTCGTGAAACTCCTAATTGATAGGATAATTCTTCCTGGGACAGCCCGGCTTCTTTTCTTAGTTTTTGGATTTTTTCTCCAAATGTCATATCAAACTCCTCCTTTCGCTGCCAGAATACAATTTTTTCCGGTAGCATACCACCAAAATGCGGTTGCAATTACGCAACAGCGGGTTGCAATCGTATGGATAACGCATGTTTTTAATTTTCTTTAACGGTTTCCTGACTATCCGCAGCATGATATCACTACGTACCGATTCGCTTTTTTTAGTTTACCGTATTTAGAGCAGATTCTCAACTGACATTATTGAAAAGTTTGTGTCAAGTAATTGTTGGCAATTTACCACTCATTTTTTCTTTGTGATATTCTGCCTGTTTTTTTGTATGCCAAATAAACCCTTTTGGGTTGTCCTCTTATATTAACAGAACGCTTTCTTAAATGCCTTCCTTGATGCCGTCTGCATTGCCTCTATGATCGGCATATGCGCTCTTACT
>JAAUZH010000033.1 GCA_014804675.1 Lachnospiraceae bacterium | reverse complement strand
TGAAATTTGGCTTGCGACACCAATTTCATTGTAGCATAGGAGGATTTTCATTTATATCCTCATCGATTCCAACTACCCTATTCTCCCCAGCATAGCTGGGGGATTGGACTTTTCATTCAGAAAATTTTCAAGGGTGATATCCGTAAAGCAGATAAACGTTATCACTCGTGTTGTTTCCACCTTCTGTACTATAATAGTATGGATTATCCTCATTCACTATACTTTGCGCTACGATAGCACTTTGATCATTGTTGCTAAAAGCTGGTATTCAGCCAGTCCCTTATGGAGCTGTTTTCCCATGTGATGTGTACCAATTCTTCGTTATAATCCTTACAGTCAATGACTCTATCCACCATTAAAAACAGGGTATTTCCATCATTTTGCAATACTTTCCACTTTATCCGCTCCCATTTGAAATAACGATAGCCATTGTTTGTTGGCATATCATCCAAAGAGCCGCTATAATTTGTATCATCTTTACTAATCCTACGGTACTTTGTTCCGTTTACCCATACATCTATCCCTGTGTCCGTTACTGTCCCTGCCGTGGTGATAGCATGATCTATAGCAGCCATGTATTTGACGTTCTGAAGGGTAAATATGGAGTTTTATAAGTTAGCTGCTTCATTATCAACATATCCAAGCTCTATGATTGTATCGGGCTGAACTACTTTGGCAACTACTTTACATAAAGGGATGGTAAGTGAGACCTATATACGCAACAACTTAACCGTTTCTACCCCTATGATTTGTTCTATGTATCCTGGTTACTTCACCTACAGTGGACACTTCATTATATTAACGGGAATTGATTCCAATGGAAATATTATTGTTAATGATCCTAATAGTCCAAATAGTAGTTCTATTCAAAAGGAACTGCCTGCTTATATATTTGATTACAAGTGAATAATTTTCTTTGTTGGATAAAGTGTCACAACAAAATTCATATTAAAATCGTTTAAATTATTCCACACATCTTTTTTGAAATTTTCTTCATAAAGTCCAAACGGCATATGAATTGTTATAGATGAATCCTTGCGTAAAGCTATTGCGTACATCCCCTTCAGGTCTGGATTAGCCTGGTCCAAAAGATTCGTGTCCAGACCTGCACAAACAGCCACTCCCTGAACATAAAACTCTGCCAGACTAACTCCTGTTTCATCATCTGCATCTATGTTTCTTAAAGTCATTTCGACATCATATATTTTATCCGGGACATAGCTATATTCATCTTCTGCATTGTATTTCTTCAAAAATTCTTTATAAGACAAAACTTCTGCCTGATCCACACTGACGGAATACCCTTCCATTGTATAATTGATCAAAATATCCTGCTCCATTTTGACTTCTTCTCCCATTGAGTATTCCTGCACTGGTGCCGCTTTCAATTTCTGATTTACAGCGCGATATCTCTGTGCATAAGCCAGTACCAATAATACACCAATGATACTAATTGAAATTATTTTTATCAGATTCGTTCGTTGTTTCATAGATTTTCTCCCTGACACTCCATGATCCTTCCATTTTCCATGATAACTAATATATCTGCATACTCTTTCAGCTTTTCTTCTTCATGGCAGGAAAGAATAATCAGTGCTCCCCGCTCTTTTTCTTCTCTAATTATCTGTGAAAACAGCTGCACTCCATCCATATCCAATGCATTTAGTGGTTCATCCAAAATAAGAATTTCAGGTTTTTCCATAATAGCAGCTGCAATACCAAGTCTTTGTTTCATCCCAAGGGAATATTTCCTGTATTTTCGTTTATCATCTGGATCTAACCCAACACGTTTCAGTGCATTTCTAATTTCATCATCTGATATATAATCATTCAGGGATACCAGTATTTTCAAATTATCATATCCAGTATATGCATCCAGAAATGATGGATTTTCCAATAATAATCCCATATGATTAGGAAACGACATGTCTTTTCCAAGCTGTTCATTATTGATAAGCACCCTGCCCTTTGATGGATAGATCAATCCACTAATCACTCTCATCAACATTGTTTTGCCAGAACCATTGATTCCTTTTAATCCATAGGTTTTGCCATCCATCATGCTTAGATTAATTTCTTCTAGCACTATTTTCTGCTTTATGCTTTTACTCATATTTTCTATCTGAATCATCATTTGTCCCCTCCTTTTCATCAAATCTTCTTTAAAATATCAAAACGTTTTATCATAATGCACCCAAACAAGATTCCTATTACAATAATTGCACAGGTTATGAACAGTCCATCTGTTAAACGCATTCCGTTTTCCACACAATAGATGCTTCTTTTCACCATTGCAAAATTTCCAATTGCCACAGGTGTATGAAAGTAAGTTGATGCGAACAGTACTACTGAAATAAATAGGAAGCAGTAGATTCGCTGAAAGAAAAATCCCATACACAGTTGAAAAATATTGATTGCTATAGAAGTCATTACCGGTAAAATAATCACCAGCATAATTACCTGTGCTCTAGTGCATTGCTCCAACTGCATATCTAAAATATCCGCATTCACATATTCTGCATATTGAAAAGAAATATCAATTCTAAATATCATGCAAAAAATCGCGACTGCCAAATAGCAAAGAGCAAAATGTAATATCGTACAGCATCCTACCCATGCGCATTTAGATAACCACCAAAGTTTTCTTTTTCGAATACGTGTGATAACCTGTATTCCCTGTTCATTCAAATTCTGAAACGGATAATCAAGAGTAACATAAGCAGATAATAAAAATATAAGCAGCCACACCACTGGAAATACAAATGCATTTCCCAATTCTGGAGAAAATGCCTCTTTTCCCTGAAATAAGTAAAATAGTAGATTAATAATTGTGAGAGCTGCTGTTTCGTCTATAAATTCATTGCTTCGTCTTATATATCCCGCATAGAAATTTCCAATAAATATGAAACAGATTACAAAGAATAACAAATATATCCAAAACTTCTGTCTAATTCCATTTTTCAAATCATACCGCAACATCTTATAAAACTTCATAGCATTTTCCTTCGTATAGTAATACACCAAATGTGCCTGCAAATATTGCAACTGCAATCAAGCCAACTGCCCAACCGTAACAGTCATTTGCCACCGGTAATGCCTGTAAAAACTTAATTGGCGAATATTCGCCACTCATAAGAAAATTAGCATCTATGTAGTCCACAAGAAGCAAGATGAAAAAAGGAATTAAAACAACGGCAACTTTATTTTTTATAAAGAAAGAAGCTGTAGTACTAATGGTTGCAATCAGACCTCCATAAACACTATCTAGCAAAATATACATTACACAGTAGACATAAGGATGCTCATAATATATTTCTGCCCACATACATCCCTGTCCAATTGTTCCATAAGGATATATGCTTTCCATCCCCATTGATGGCAGAAATAAAGCCAATATCAGCAAACTCAATGCTAAGGGAATGAAAATAATAAGTGCACCTGATATAAAACTTGCAATATATTTTGCAAATAGATATGCTTTTCTAGGTGTTCTCGATAATACATTTTTGGTATATCCAGAAGACATCTCTGATGCAAGCGACCATCCATATGGTAAAACAGCAAAGATCGATAGCAAAAAGAAGAACGCACTTGTCGGGAATGATGCCACATCCGCCCCCAGCCAGTGACAAAATACAGATTCTGAAGTAATCATTAAATTCTCTATTTCCGTTTTTGATTCGTAATAAGAATAAAATAAATTGAAGTTAATTATCACTGTTACTGCATGATATAGCATAAGTGCTAAAACCATGATTAAGGCAACTACTGTCATTCTATTGCAACAGGCTTTTTTTAATTCCGTCTTAAGCGCTCTTATTTGCATAAACTCCTCCGATTCTACTCATTTATTGAAAATTGAACGTCGCTATCACTGACTGCTCCAACAATATTTTCCATGTCTTCTTTTAATACCAAATACCCAATTCTGATGTCTAAACTGTTACCCTGATCCAACGTATAATGTAATGGTTGATCCATGTTCGTTTTTCCAGCTTCACTGAAATATGCTACATTATATTGGCTTACGTTTTCTCCACCTCTAAGTGCAATGTTGGAAATATTGAATTCATTCTTTTTAATTAACCCAACAGCATCCTCGTTCTCAATCTTCATTTCCAGTACCACAAATTCATGCGTGTCTACAATGCTTCCATCTTCATTGATAAAATCAGAAACAGTCTGATATTCTTCGCCCATCTCCTGAGAAAAATATGTATTATGCGGTTCAATCAACATGTCTTTTTCTACATTTGCTTCTGCCAGAGTTATATAAATATTACAACTTTGTACTGTATAGGATAATTTTCCCTCAACGAATGGATCTAGAAAAGGTTCTCTCTGTTGCTCCACATCTGGTGTATCTTTTATCTCAATTTTATTTGCATCGCTGTCTGCAACATTTTCAGTTTCTAAGACATTTGTGTCACTAGATAATTCCTGATTGCCACATGCTGATAGCAGAGAACACGCCAACATGCCTATTACCATTAGTTTTCTTTCCATACAAATCTCCTTTATACGAGAGGGATATTCTCATATCCCTCTCGATTTCCCTTAAATACAAGTTTTAGTTCACTATCGTGTAATTTTTTGTACTGTCTGGACTCCACACACCTGTTACTGCTCCTGTTGTCGATGAATTAGAACGGAATTTTACCTTTACCAAAACATATGTATAGTTTGGTTTCCTATTTTCATAACAGTAATTTGTAATACTTGATGGTATCCCTCTCTTCACTGTTGCTGTTGTTCCTTTTGTCTCATTATAGTAGGTTGTTGTATTTCTATTGCCATAAGTTCTCACCTGCGTATACAATGTAGGTGACGAAGAAATGTTTACATATACTTTTGAGTCATTCTGTTTATCACGTTCTTGCACTCCTTTAAAAGAACCTGATGATGACTCGACATTAATCGTATATGTTGTATCCGATGTGTTTCCAGCTAACACTGTGTTTGCTGCTAACACCGGCATCGTGTTTCCAGTGGTTCCAATAACTACTGTTGCAGCTGCTAATATACCTGCCATTTTCCGAATTGATTTTGCAAACATAAGTTTTTCCTCCCTTATTTCTTCAGTTTTCTTGGTATCTCTGGTTCATACATTAAACCTCTGCATAATACTGTTGCATTCTTTTCTGCAACAATTGATAATGCATCTAGTAAAATTTTGGCACCATTCTTTTTATGGGGTGCCAGGTTTGTTTTATTACTTTCCATCAACTTCCCCCCTCCTTAGTTGTCTGACAATTTGTCGTTAGAACAACTTTATTTACCATGGTGTTTATAATAACAAATGAAAAACTTATTTCAACCCATGTTTACCCGAACGGTAGTTTTACCGACACGAACGACATACATTGCTCTTGTTACACCACTTTTTATATGTTAAACTTAATATATATTAATAAACTCGAATTCAAATATCTCAAAACTCTGATTACAATTTAAGTATAGAATGGATTTTTATGCCGGCTAATTTTATTTTATGGGAGTATTTCATAAATTTTTTAGAAATACTTTTCTTTTACATTTTTATCAATACCAAGCTTCAGCTAACAGACCATCGCAAATACATGCGGTGCAAACAACTACTATTTCTATTTCTTCAATTTTCCATATTATGTATACTAAATAATATGGATTTATCATCTATGATAACAATATCGGTTTCCTGCTTGCTTGATATTGTCTTTGCCTTGCTTTTTTACAAGGATACTTTTGTCATGCGCATCTTTTGGGGCAGTATATACTCTGTAATTTGCTTAATTTCTGAATATATTACCATATTTGTTCCTCAAACTTTTTCAAAAGTCACCTCACTGGAATTATTATTTGGTGGAACTCTCAGAATACCATTTACGATGTTATACATTGCGCTGATTGCTGTTTTAGTCTTTCTCTTCCACTGTACAGCAGATAAGAAAATACAATTATCCACCACTCAGAAAATATCCTACTTCATAATTTCTATTGTCGGAATTTTGATTAGTCACTACATTATGCTACTCACATTGGAAGCTGAAGATCAATTCCATAATCCAGAGTTTACATTTAGACTTGTACTGGTAAACATGTTTTTCCTTCTTCTCTTTCTGTTTTTGTTGCTATATATCTATCAGTTAGGATATTCAAAGGCATTGAACACTGCGTTGCTTGAACAGCAGAAGATACATGAATTAGAAGAGAGGGAATATAAAACACTGATTCATACGACGGAATCATTACGGGAAATGAAGCATGATATTGATATACATTTAGATGTCATTCAGTCACTTTCAACAACCGGAAATATGAATGACCTTATATCCTATATAGACAGCTATCATCATGCACTTGCTCATACGCACCACCTGTTATCAACTGGTAATACCGCAATTGATTGTATCCTTTCCAGCAAAATTGACTCTGCTCAGAAGCTGAATATTGAGACAGACTTCTCTGTTCTTGCACCACAAGCCTTTCCAATGGATGCACTTTCACTTTCCTCTCTGTTGGGAAATATGTGGAATAATGCTTTGGAAGCCTGCCAACGGTTACAAAATGCTCAACCGAACATTCAACCATACATTCATTTTTACATCAAACCATTTCAGCATATGATAATAATTCATATGGAAAACAATTATGACCAGATCATTCAGAAAGATGATATGTATCTCTCGATGAAAAAAGATAATTCCCAGGGAATCGGACTAAAAAGAATGGCTGACATAGTTGAAGAAGCCCAGGGGATTTTTCAGACTAATACAGATAATAATGTATTTACTGTACATATCATGATTCCACAAAAGGAGGAAACAAATGAAGCTAACGATTGCAATTCTTGAAGATCAGCCGACAGAAGCGGAACATTTAAAATCAATATTAAATAAATGGAGTTTACAAACAAATTGTGAACTGGCAATTTCAGAATACAACTCCGGTGAAGAATTTTTTAAAGAAAATGATATAATTGCCTATCAAACGTTTTCCGTTTTTTTCCTTGATATACAGATGAAAAAAATGAGCGGACTGGATGTTGCCAAGAAATTACGCAAAGAGGGTTACCAAGGACCTATTATCTTTTTAACTGCTTTTCGCGAATATGTTTTTCATGGTTACGAAGTTCATGCTATGAATTACCTTTTAAAGCCAGTAAAAGAGGAACCTTTATTTTTATGTCTGGATGAAATTGCAAAAGATCTCTCAGCAAGCTCTTATCTATATAGAAACAAGCAGGATATCATCAGTATTCCATATAAAGATATTCTGTCTTTTTCCAGCAGCCTTCACTATATTGATATATTGACCGTTTTAGAACATTTCTGCCAGTATGCAACATTAAACAATATTATAGAATATCTTCCACAGGAATTTATTCGCATACATAAATCATGTATTGTAAATATGGCACATATCTATAAGATTTCAGGATCTACTATTGTATTATCAAATCATATGACAGCGCAGATTGGACGTTCCTATACCAAAAGTGTTGTCGCTTCATTTACAGCATATTCCACACGATTTGATGCCCGGGAGTAATTTCTAATGATAAGTATGATTTCAAAAAAGATTGTTCAGTATCTAATTACTGCTTCAGCTATCGAAACCGAATCTGATCAAGTAGAAGTATATATATACGGACTTGAATGCTTTCTGAATACTGGTATCACAGTTTTTATTCTATTTATTTGGGGATTTCTCACAAATACACTTGTAGAAACTTGTTGTTGGATTGTAGCATTTTCTATATTGCGACATCATTCCGGAGGATTACATGCTCCTACACAAATTTCTTGTATTGCCAGTAGCTGTCTGCTTGGTATCTCTAATTGGTTGGCTATGAAATTTATTTCTTACCAGACAAATAGCGCATGGTTTACATGCATTTTATGTATTGCGATTTTTTTTCTATGTGCTCCAACAGATACGTCCAAATATCAGCTCACTGAATCCATGCGAAAAAAAGAAAAATTGTATTCGATATCAATTTTAATTATAGGATTCTTCATTGCTCTTATACTAAAAAACAGGATCAGCATTTCGATTCTTTATTCCAATGTCTGTGTGTGCATATTGCTTCTAATTAAAGTTATTCTCCGTAAGGTAAGGTCTTAATTACCTTACGGATTTTTTACTATGACTCCCTAATATCCCCGATTCTCCATAAATCCTTTCTGTATTATCTGGAAGAATACTATCACATCACTAACAAATGAAGCAGATAAATCCTCTGGTGTACGTATGCAACAGATTGATATCTATCTGAAATATGTTGGAAAACTGGTTGCACCAATGAAAGAATTAACTCCTGAGGAATTCAAGGAAGAAGAAAAGAAACGTAAGAAGCGTGCTTGGAACCGCAATTATATGCGCCGCAAGTACGAGAAAGAAAAGGCAGAACGTGAAGCCTTAATATTACAAAAGACAGCCGAATAATCGGCTGCCCTAGAAATGCCCTAATGAACGGCTTATATGGTTAAGCTATCTGTCACTTCGCTTTGAGGATAGCTTCCAAAGTATACATAACTAAAGTCTGTATAGTCTATACCGTCATCTTCCTTTGTGCAATGATGGATGGGATTTGCAGGGGTTCCTGCTCCCACACGGACATTCTTTTCGCTGACATTGCCATCTAAGAATATTTCCTGTTGCGGATTACCGGAATCCTGCGAATAAGTTGGATCGGTTTTCGCATTTTCCTCTTCCGTTTCTATATTTCCACCTTCTGGTTCTGCCCCATTCCCGCTAATGGTCTCCGTAAATACGATAAAGCCCTGACTCCCTAAGAAAAGGAATACTGCTAACAGCATGGATAGGAACCGCATTACTTTTTTGGTTGAGCCTTTTGATCTCACTTTTGTTCTCCTCCTTTTTCCTTATAAAATTTTGCACTTTATCAGGATAAAGCCATTGGCCTTTACCATAGCTCGAAATAGCATGTTTTAGACTTCTTTTAGTTAGTGTAAAATTATAGTTGGCAAAAATAAAGGGAAGAAGCCGAAACCTCTTCCCAATCATACAGTTTTTCTTTATGATGTTAGTTGCGAATCAAACAGATAAAGGAGACTGTATGATGAAATCTATTGTAGAGGAAAAGT
>JAAUZH010000032.1 GCA_014804675.1 Lachnospiraceae bacterium | reverse complement strand
GGCTTATCGCAATGGAGAGGAACTACCATTTAATTAGCTGATTATCAGATGCAAAATGGCGGTCAAAAATGACCGCCAAAAAATAAAATAAAATTTACACACTTTACTTGACAAACTCTAGCTTCAACCAATTTTGCCTTTAGTCTGTCCTGTGTGTCGTCATTGATATGTCCCTTATACATAGACAAATATTTAATGTGTGCAGTGTAATGGCGCAATACTGCGTCTATTGCTTCCGGCTCTCCTGCAACCGCTTTTTCGATTACTTCAAAAGGTATCAGCTTTTCGTTCCTCATGCTCCAATCTCTCCCATTCTTTCCGCAACTGTTTCAGTGCAACATTTCTTCTGCTGTTTATCGTACTTCTGCAACGTCCGTACAGCCTGCCGATTGCTTCATCACGATAGCCGACAAAGTAATAAAGCAACAGGACTTCCTGCCTCAATTTCGACAGCCTTAATAATGCCGTTGCTAACCGTTCATCATCAACGATAACTTCTTTTCCCAACACAAGAAATACAGTCGGCTTGTCCTGTTTTTCAAAGTAACTATCCACAGTAGACGGTTCAAAATATCTTTCTGCCATCAGATAGTCAAGGGATATTTCCCTTGCTTCTTTCCGCTTCAAATCCTGCCGTGCGTTGATTGCTTCGTGGCGCAGGATAATTTTGCAGAACGCATGGAAAGCATACTCAACATGTTCCATAAATTGTTCAGAGTATTCCATTTTACCCACCTTTCTTCCCAATAAAAGGGCAAAAAAACACCCATGCAGTAATAAAACGCATAGGTGTCTTGATAAAATATAGAATTATAATAGCCTATAAAATGATTAGGCAGTTCATATTCATGGGTAGAGTATGCCCCGGTGGTGGACGGGCTTTTTTTGATAAGTCAATGACCGTTGGATTTTGTCGATAGGCTTTGTGTTTCATGGCAGCTACCTCCTTTAGCCGCCGCTATCCATTGAGCGCAAGATTACACACAAGCAACGATTTTTATATGTTGCAAAATCAGCAACCGTATGGTAATAATCGTTTTCAAAAAGAAAGAGCCGATAACTGCATTCTTAATCTGCGTTTTATCGGCTCTGCGTCTGTGCGTCTGGCTCTTTGATAACTGATATATTCATTTGTTGCACGTTAATAAGGGTTTCCTGCTTACATTTTGGACAGTATAGGGGAAAGTTTTTTAACTCGGTATCTCCCCGTATCTTCAACCTTGTTTTACTTTGGCATATTGGGCATATTATCCATTCTGTACTCATGCTAAATACCCCAATCTCTGCTAATCATTTGCAGTTTTACCATGTGAGGGTAAATTTTGCCTGTATTCATCAATTCTTCCGGCGTTCCCTGTTCAGCAACAGTACCGTCCGAAAGAGCAACCACTTTATCTGCGCCGCTTACGGTACGCATACGGTGAGCAATAACAAGTACCGTCTTATCTTTTATCAGTCTTGATAAAGCAGCCTGTATCAGTGTTTCGTTTTCCACGTCAAGGCTTGCCGTTGCTTCATCAAGCAAAATGATAGGGGCATTTTTTAGGAAAGCACGGGCGATTGAAATACGCTGTCTTTCGCCGCCGGACAATTCACAGCCATTTTCACCAATCATGCTGTTGTAACCGTTAGGGAGTTTTTCCGCAAATTCTTGACAATTTGCCAGTCTTGCCGCTGTAATCACTTCTTCATCAGTAGCGTCTTTTCTGCCTATTCGGATATTTTCCATGATTGTATTATTAAACAGTGTAACATCTTGAAATACAATAGAGTACAGCGACAGCAATGTTTCCGGCTCTATTTTTGATATATCCATACCGCCGACAGTGATTTTTCCCCTGCTTATATCCCAAAATCGTGCGGCAAGACGTGACACCGTAGTTTTGCCGCCGCCGGATGGTCCTACTAAGGCGGTAACTTCCCCCTGTGTTGCTGTAAAGGACACGTCTTTCAATACAGTTTCCCCTGTGTTGTAAGCAAATCCTACATGGTCGAACACAATATCATAACCTTTATTTGTTACGCTGTCCTTGCCTGTCTGAATAGGCTGGTCAAGGATTTCATTCATACGGTTTATGTTTGTTTTGGTGGAAATTATTGCAGCAAGATTTTGTAATGCACCCTCAAGCGGCGCATACAGTCTTGAAGCCACAAGCAGGAACATAAAGAACAACGGAATATCAATCTCTCCCCGGATAAGCAGCGCAGAACCGACAAGCGCAACCGTAGCAATCCCAAACTTTAATATCAGTGTTGAGGAAACAACAAAAAGAGCCGTTCCAAGTTCTGTAATAATGTGCCGTTTTTCCACATAATCAATTTTTTTGTCAAGCCCTTCCAAATAGCTTTGCTCCGCATTGTTTGATTTCAAGTCCTGCAAACTCTCGATGCATTCCTGCACACCGCTTTCAAGCGCGACATTTGCCGCTACGGATTTACGGTTGAAATATTCCTGTATGCGGGCTGAAAAGAATGTGATTGCAAATGCAATCGGTAAAACCCAAACCGCCGCAAGAGCCATACGCCAGTCGTAAGCAAAAAGGCAAATTCCAATCAAAGTTGTTGAAATAAGAGAACCTGCTAAAGAGGGTACAAAATGGGAAAACGCTGTTTCCAATGTTGCACAATCCCCCATAATGGAATTTGTTAAATCAGCAAGGTCTTTTTTACCGAAAAAGGACAGTGGGATTTTACGGAGCTGTTCCGCTAAGGATATACGTCTTACACCGCTTTCCACATAAGTTGCTAAATAGGTTGCATTATATTGAAACCAAGTGACAATAAATATAAGCGCAAGGCAAACCAAAGCACCAACTATATAGAAAGCAACGCGGTTCCCGGTTACGCCCCCGTTCATAGTATCAATGACAAAATAATAGAGAAGTCCGACAGGAAGCATAAAAGATATATCCTGTACAACGCAGGCAATGCACCCTTTTATCAAATCGACAGCTCCTTGCCTTGATAATGCAAAACGTCTTTGCAATGTCTTAATCATGCTTTTACCTCCAATCCCTTATTTTCATTCAAGATTTTCCATTCTGCCGCTTCGGAATAATTTTTCCACATTCGCGTAAATATGCCGTTTTTCTCTATCAGTTTGCTATGTGTGCCGCTTTCGGCAATTTCGCCGTCTTGCAATACATAAATGCAGTCTGTGTCGGTGATTGATGATAGCCTATGTGCAATCATAATAACTGTTTTACCCTCTGAAAGAGAAGATAACGCCTGTTGGACGCGTACCTCATTGTCGGGATCGGCAAATGCGGTCGCTTCATCAAGAATTAAGATTGGCGCATTTTTCAAAATAGCGCGGGCAATCGCTATTCGCTGCTGTTCGCCGCCAGACAGATATACACCGTCTGTACCGACAACCGTATCTATTCCGTTAGGCAGCTTTTCAATAATATCTAAACACTGTGCAGCTTTCAAAGCATGGGCAACTTCCTCTCGTGTTGCCCCCGGTTTTGCCATACGCACATTATCTAATATGGACGCTTTAATAAGGCGGCTGTTTTGAAATACAAAAGATACTTTATTCATCAATGTTTCTTTTGGAATATCACGTATGTTGATATTTCCTATCAGTATGCGCCCTTTTTGTGGGTCAAAAAATCTTGTTACAATATTTGCAAGAGTAGTTTTGCCACCACCAGACGCACCTACTAATGCGATTGTCTGTCCCGGTTTTATTGACAACGATACATCATTGAGTGCATTTTTCTCCCCGTCATAACTGTAACTAACGTGTTCTAATGTAATAGAATTATCGGACGGCACATTATTTACCCGGCTTTCAGACAACGGTTTTTCATTCAGCACTTCATCAATTCTGTTTATTGCGTCATTCACAATCATTGTGTCCTCACTCATAAACATAATTTTTGTGAGCGTTGTACCGATAACAGGCGTAATCACAATATAGAAGATTAGGTTTAGCAACAATTCACTTGTCACGCCGCCCCTTGTAAAAATAATACCTCCGGCAATCAGAAACGCAAACACACCGTTGATTGCAGTTGTGTAAAACATCATAGGCAGCCGTAACGCTTTTGTGTATGCAATTACCCATTTTTCATAATTATCAATCGTGGCTTTGAAACGTTTGAAAGAAAAAATTGTCTGTCCGAAAGTTTTTACAACGGGTATGCCCCTTACATACTCAACCGCTTCATTTGACATATCGGAAAGCGCATTTTGATATTCTTTCATTTTCTGTTCCATGTTTTTTCCGGTCATTTTCATCATAATCAGAAAACCAAGTATAACAGGAACAAGGCTTAAAAGCCCTAACCGCCAATCAAATGCAAGCAGTAAGAAAAGCAGTCCTATGGGCGTTGCAATCGCTCCCGCTTTGTCCGGCAGCCTATGTGCAAGATATGTTTCCGTAGCGGTACTGGAAGTGTTTACTATTCTTCGCAGTTTGCCACTTCCATATTTTTCTGTTACTCCAAGCGGCAAGGCTGTAATATGCCGCATAAGCTCCTTTCGGATATTCGCAGCAACCCGGAACGCGCTCATGTGCGAACACATCAAAGCGGTTATATAAACGACAATAGATATAACCGCAAATAATACGGCAGACCAGCCGTAACTTGTGACATTCCCCGCCTGTGAAAAATTCGGGGAAACTTCCAGTATGTCATGAATGATACGCCATATATACCAAAAAGGCACAAGAGCCAACAGCGCACTCATTACAGACAATACCCAAGAAAGATAGGTCAATATCCCATGCCCTCCGGCATAACCCATCAATCTTGATAGATTAGACTGTTTTTTCATTGAAAAAAACCTCCTTGAAAATTTTTTATGATATGAGGACAAAATATCTGACCTCGAATATCCTTATTTCTGTTAGTGCTATCTTTATTTGGTTAGCAACAACTAACCCTTGCGCCAAATATAATGGAAAGTTTGCACTTTCCATTATCAAGAATTATAGAACAAATTGCGTTTACGATTTATCCTAATCGGTCAAAGCCCAGTTTTTTATTGCCCCATAATTTTCATCCACCCAGCAGTATAAAATGCCCTCATTTCTTTCAGATAATGTTTGGCTTTTTCAAGAGGCATTTCATGTATAATCAGCTCAAAAAAAGTATTAAACATTCCTGTTATCAAGATATGCTCTAACCGTTCATCAATAGGCGGCGCAGGTCTGCCTAACTTTTCAAGAACCACCAAATAATCATGTGTGCCTTTTGTTTCTATTTCCACCATTTTATCAATCAATTTTGAAAAACGTGTTCCCTCCGAACAGCAAAGTATGAGCTTAAATTCATTCAAATGTTCATAGGCATACAAGAGCATTTCATACATACATTCGCCGGAAGTAGTGCTAAGATTATTTGGCTGTTCCTCTGGCGGCATATCTGCAAATTCTTTCTGTGCCTTGTAAAAGCGTTGCAATAAAAAGTTGTAGTGTTCTCCTACCAGTGCTTCAAACAAATCCTCCTTGCTGTCATAGTAGCCATAGAACGCACCCGTTGTCACCCCCGCCGTTTTGACAATATTCCGTAAGGAAGCAGATTTAAAACCTTTTTCAAGAAATTCCTGCATAGCGGCTTTTATTATTAAGTTTAATGTTGTCTGTTCTGCTTCACTCATTTTCGCGCCCTCTTGTAACGGTGTTATATATCACTGTTATATAATACGGCAAATCAAGAAACTTGTCAATGCTCCAAAAAAATTTTACGAATTTATTTTATAGTTTTGGCATTTTCGGAATTTCCCCAGTAGTAAAGCATAAGGAAAGCTTTTTGAAGAATTTCTCTCAAAACTCCGTCATTTTTGCCCTGTGCGGTGTTGTAGGTAATGAGAGGAATATCAGAGGGGTTGGGACACTTCCCAACAAGCAGAATCTGTCCGGCAAGCCATAGGCGAAAGCGGGCAGATTTACGGAAAAGGATGGATTGGGATATTGAAATCAGGGACAGTGAATTTGTACCGCAGGACAGGAAACCGACGGAAGAAACCGTCTGCTACAAAATCGGCGGCACATACTATGAAGTGTCTACCTCCTGCGGCGGCTCGGAACGTCTCCGCGACAAGATGATACGGCTCATAAAATCGGAAACCGTCAAACAGCCCAATGACAAACAGGGATAAGTGCGCTATAATAGGGTTAGCACTACTGTTTGTCGGCCATTCATTACAGGAGGAATGAGCATATGACAGCAAATACATATAAGCCCGGACAACGGCTTTTCCAATCCCGTTTTCTTCATTGACGACGGTGTGTCGGGAGTAACGTTTGACAGACCAAATTTTAACAGAATGATTGCAGAAATCGAAGCTGGAAACGTGGCAACGGTCATAGTCAAGGATATGTCACGATTGGGGCCCAATTATCTGAAAGTCGGCTACTATACGGAAATCTTTTTCGTGGAGTGTGATGTGCGCTATATCGCAATCAATGACGGTGTGGACAGCGCAAAGGGCGATAGCGATTTTACTCCGTTCCGTAACCTGTTTAACGATTTTTACGTAAAGGACACAAGCAAAAAGGTACGGGCAATCAAACGGGCGCAGGGCATGGCGGGGGAACATCTGACAAAACCGCCCTATGGATACATGGTAAGCCCTACTGACAAGAAGCAATGGATTGTGGACGAGGAAGCCGCCGCTGTGGTGAAGCGGATAACGTGTTGATTGCGAAAGCGTATTACGCAAAGAAAAAGGGGAAAGCACTCCCCGATAATCCGTACAACTGGAAAGACAGTTTGATTATCCGCAAGTATGCGGGGATAAAGGAAGACGCGACCGCAATTGTCAATGGATTTATCAAGAAAATCATAGTCCATGCGCCGGAAAAGGTGGGCGGGAAACGGGTACAGAAAGTTGATATTGTTTTCAACTTTGTCGAGGAAATCAATTTCCTTTCTGCTACAAAAACAGACAGGCAAGGCGCATAGGAACTTGAAAAGACGGTATAGCCTTTGAAATCGGGGTTATACCGCCTAATTTGAAATTACTTCCCTCTAACCGTAAACATTTTGTCCCAATTTGTTTTATTGTTGCGGATAAAATACGTTTTTCGTTTTCGGGATTTGGTAATGGAAAGTGATTGGTTGAAACATGAATGAAAACAATGAATTGCGGAATCATTTGGATAAACTACACACAACTGAATTAGGTATTGTCAGGATAAGAAGGAACCTGTCTTTAGAGGCAGATGATATTGTAGAATGGTGCAAAGATAAAATCAAATCTCCAAATGCACATATTACAAGGAAAGGTAAAAATTGGTATATTGATGTAGATAATTGTATTTTAACGGTAAATGCCTATAGCTACACAATTATTACTGCGCATAAGGAAAGAAGATGAAATACATAATACGTGAACTAGACGCATTTTCGATTATCGGGCAAGAGATAGAGCTTACAAAGTTTCAAAGAAAAAATATTCAGATAAGCACACAGTTTTGGAGAACGTTTAATGCAAATTTAAAAAAAGCCTATTTATCACAATATGGGAATTGGATAAAATATGCTTTTATGGAAAAAAGAAATGATAAGTTATTTTACTATTGTGCTATCCCCCAAAAAACCATTATTCCAGAGGGCTTTATTGCGAAAGAAATTCAGCGTCATAAATATCTGATGATAGAACACAGGGGCTCAATGGACAAGATATATGACACTTATAGAAAACTCTATCAAGAAGTATTAAAAGATACAGAATATTTACCATTGCAAAATGAATTTTTACATTTCGAAAGATATGACTATCGTTTTAAATGGAACGACCCCGCATCAATCATTGAAATTTGGCTTCCCATAAAGGGTTAGGTAAATCAGCCGGAAAGGAGACAGTATGCATTTTGTGAATGCCAAAGGAATCTTATCTGCCAATAATGGAATGAACCTTTACAGAGGCTGTACCCATGGCTGTATTTATTGTGACAGCAGAAGTAAATGTTATGGTTTTTTCCATGATTTTGAGGATATTGAAGTGAAGCAGAACGGACCGGAATTACTGGAAACTGCCCTGCGCTCAAAAAGAAAAAAGTGCATGATCGGAACCGGAGCAATGTGCGATCCCTACATGCATTGTGAAGAAGAACTGCAATTGACAAGAAGATGTCTTGAACTTATAGAGCGTTATGAATTTGGTGTGGCGATTCAGACAAAATCAAATAAAATTCTCAGGGATCTGGATTTGTTGAAAAGCATTCATAAAAAAGCAAAATGCGTGGTACAGATGACGCTGACCACTTATGATGAAGCATTATGTAAAATACTGGAGCCAAATGTATGCACTACGAAAGAAAGAGTGGAAGCCTTAAAGATTTTTCATGAAAACGGAATTCCCACTATAGTCTGGCTGTCGCCCATTCTGCCTTTTATCAATGACACACAGGAAAATATAGAAGGGATTTTAGAGGCATGTATTCAGGCAAAGGTGTATGGGATTATCTGTTTTGGAATGGGCACTACCATGCGGGAGGGCAGCAGGGAATACTTTTATAGTGCGTTGGATAAGCACTTTCCTGGGATGAAAGAAAAGTATAAACGGACATATGGGTATTCCTATGAAATACCAAGTGGGAAAAACAGGGAGTTGATGAAACTTCTTTATGAGAAATGCGGTGAAAATGGCATTGTATGTGATAGAGATGCCTGTTTTCGGTATTTGCACGAATTTCCTGAAAAGTATGAACAGTTAACATTGTTTTAGATAATAGGTATTATGCGTTTTGTGCTATAATATTTGAAAGCTTCATTTTATTTTAGAGTGCTTGTCAGTGGAAATCAGAAGGCCGTTATAAACAAAATGGTGAAGGAGGAAACATGAGAAGAAAAGACAGAGAAGTAACAAACATACAGGAAATAGAAGATATGATACAGAAATGTAAGACCTGTCACCTTGCCATGGTTGATGGAGAAATGCCTTATGTGATTCCCCTTTCCTTTGGATATGAGATCAAGGAAGATGTTTTGACCTTATATTTCCATAGCGCAAAAGAAGGCCGTAAAATGGACATATTACATAAAAATAATCAGGTTTGTTTTGAAATGTGTCAGGAAGGCGAGCCGGAATTTTCAGCAGAGACCCCTTGCAATTCCGGTTACTATTTTTCCAGCATACATGGCTTTGGAAAGGTTACGTTTCTTGAGGATGTGCAGGAAAAATGCCATGCCCTTTCCTTGTTGATGAAACAGCAGGCTCATATGGAAGTGGAATTCACCAAAGAGCAGGCAGATGCTGTCTGTGTTTATAAAATCGCCACAAAGGATTTTACCGGAAAAAGAAGGCCCCGAAAGGTTAGGTGAAAGAACATGAAAAGCTATGATATCATACTATTTGATCTGGATGGAACTTTGACAGATCCGGGAGTGGGAATTACGAATTCCATAGCATATGCACTGGAAAAATATCATATTCAGGTTACAGATAGAAAAAAGCTATATCGGTTCATAGGACCGCCTCTTCATGAATCCTTTGAGAATTATTATGGATTTTCTGAGGAAGAGGCAAAAACGGCAGTGGAATATTATCGGGAATACTTTAAGGAAAAGGGAATGTTTGAAAATGCTGTTTATGAAGGAATCCCGGAGTTATTAAAGAATTTAAAGGACCGGGGAAAGACGCTTGTTGTTGCCACTTCAAAGCCGGAAATATTTGCAGTGCAGATATTAGAGCATTTTGGACTGAAAGAGTATTTTACCTATATTGCCGGAGCTAACATGGATGGAACAAGAACAAGGAAGGATGATGTGATCAGGTATGCGCTGAAATCCTGTGGGATATCCAAGCCTTCCGGGATAGTTATGGTAGGGGACAGAGAACATGATATTATGGGTGCCAATAAGGTTGGATTGGATTCCATAGGAGTTTTGTTTGGGTATGGAAGCCGTCAGGAGCTTACCGATGCCGGAGCAACTTATATTGTAGAATCGGTGGACATGCTTTCGGAAATTCTTTTATAGGTATTTAGAGTTAGACACTGTTAACTCCAGAATTGGAGAAACAAAAATGGGTGTAACAGAAACCTGCATAAAAGGATGATGTTTCATGAATAGAATTTATTGGAGCGAAGACAATATTACAATGCTTACGGACCATTTGGATGCAAAAAAACACAGTCATCTTATGCTGCAGCTATTTTTAAGTCTGAAAGGAAGCATGGAAATTGAGGTATCGGAAAAGAGAAATTCCTGTAAAGGAATCCTTGTAAATCAAAACATTTCCAATGCCTTCTGGACGAAGAAAAAACTGCACTTATCTGTTTTGATTGAGCCGGCTTCCAGTCTGGCAGAGCAGCTTAAGGAGAGAAAAAAAGGAAAAAATAGTTGACAACAAGCAAATTATATGATAGCTTATAACAGTACGCAAGATACAAAACCGTATCTTATAGGAAAACAAAGCAGAGTATCCACTCTCACCCTATGGCAATCAGGCTTATAGGCGTTTATATTTATGGAATCTCCTTTACCTGTGGGTATATGATGATAGCATATATCCTATATGTATAGGGAGCAGCTATGAATTTTTATGTGGATAGTCTGGCTATCCACTTTTTTTATGTATCAAACGTTGAATATTTTATGGAGGTGCACTACTATTAGCGATTTAATGATTAATGAACAAATTAGAGACAAAGAGGTTCGGCTTATTGGAGAAGATGGAGAGCAGTTAGGTGTCATGTCATCCAGAGAAGCCATGAGACTTGCAGAAGAGGCAGGACTTGATCTGGTGAAGATAGCTCCCACAGCAAAACCGCCTGTTTGTAAAATCGTTGATTATGGAAAGTTCAAATATGAACAGACCAGAAAAGAAAAAGAAGCAAAAAAGAAACAAAAGACGATTGAAATCAAAGAAATCCGTTTATCACCAAACATTGATACCAATGATTTGAATACAAAAATGAATGCGGCAAGGAAGTTTTTGGGAAAAGGAGACCGGGTAAAGGTTACCCTGCGTTTCCGAGGACGTGAAATGGCTCATATGGCAAACAGCAAGCATATTTTGGATGATTTTGCAGAAAATTTATCGGATATTGCAGTCATAGAAAAAGAGCCAAAGGTAGAGGGCAGGAGCATGACCATGTTTTTGACTGAAAAGAAATAGCTGTAAAGGATTCGTTTTTAACTGATATTTTTACCAGTTAGAATAGATGTGGCGAAAGTCACAGAAGTGGACAAGATATAGGAGGGAATTAACATGCCAAAAATTAAAACAAACAGATCAGCAGCAAAACGTTTCAAAGTAACGGGAACAGGAAAATTAAAAAGAAATAAAGCTTATAAACGCCATATCTTAACTAAGAAGTCTGCTAAGACTAAGAGAAATCTTAGAAAAGCTACCATGACGGATGCCAGCAACGTTAAGAATATGAAGAAGATTACACCATATTTATAAATCGTAAGGAGGAATTAAGAAATGGCTAGAATCAAAGGCGGAATGAACGCAAAGAAAAAACATAATCGGGTATTAAAGCTTGCAAAAGGCTACAGAGGAGCAAGATCCAAACAATACAGAGTAGCAAAACAGTCTGTTATGAGAGCATTGGCTTCTTCCTATGCAGGACGTAAGGAAAGAAAACGTCAGTTCAGACAATTATGGATTGCACGTATCAATGCAGCAGCAAGAATGAATGGAATCAGCTACAGCCAGTTCATGCATGGTTTAAAGTTAGCTGAAATTGATATCAACAGAAAGATGTTAGCAGAAATGGCAGTGAATGATGCAGAAGGCTTTAAGGCTTTGGCAGAGCTTGCTAAAAGCAAGGTAGCATAATCTTGAACTTTATGTAAACGAAAACCGCAGTTCTTCATACAACAATGAAGGCTGCGTTTTTTTGTACCAGTTCAGCCAGTCAGAGAAGGGGAGTGCATGGAAAGGGCATGGAGCCGGCAGAGCATCTGGTAGTTTGCCGGGCACGCTTTCGCTCTGCAAAGACGCAACAGTACTAACGCACCAAAATACGGTGCGTAAGTGCTGGCGACTTTGCCAAGGCCTGGCAGACTACCAGATGCTCTGCCGGCTCCATGCCCTTTCCATGCACTCCCCTTCTCTGACTGGCTGAACTGCTACGTTTTTTTCCAAAAAATGTATAAATCATGTTGACTTTGGAAATCATCATGAATATAATAATACTGTATTCCTCGATAGCTCAATGGTAGAGCACACGGCTGTTAACCGTGGGGTTGTAGGTTCGAGCCCTACTCGGGGAGTTTTTTTATTTGCAAAAAGATATAAAGCTTATTGAAAAGAAAGGAGTATATAGTTATGTTAGAGCAATTAGAACCAAAAGCTGTCTTCTCCTATTTTGAAAAAATCTGTTCCATTCCCCATGGTTCAGGGAACATACAGGGAATCAGCAATTATCTGGCAGAGTTTGCAAAAGATAGAAATCTGGAATATATACAGGATGAATTATACAATGTCATTATCAAAAAAGAGGCTTCAAGGGGATATGAGAACAAGGAACCGGTAATCCTTCAGGGACATATGGATATGGTGGCGGTAAAAAAGCCGGGCTGCAGCAAAAATTTATTGACCGATCCCTTAGATGTAAAAACGGAAGGGGATTTTATTTATGCTAAGGAAACCAGCCTTGGCGGGGATGATGGCATTGCAGTAGCATATGCCCTTGCTCTGCTGGATTCCAAGGAGATTCCCCATCCGCCCTTGGAAGTAGTCATTACGGTGGAGGAAGAGGTAGGAATGGAAGGCGCTCTGGCCATTGATTTATCGTCCTTAAAAGGAAAAAGGCTATTGAATATCGACTCGGAAAAAGAAGGAGAGCTTACAGTAAGCTGTGCAGGAGGAATACGGATCAATGGCCTTCTTCCAGTACAGCGGGCGGATATTCCAGAGGGCTTTCGCAGAGTGGAAATTACCCTTACCGGTTTAATGGGGGGACATTCCGGAGTGGAGATTCATAAAAACAGGGGGAACGCCAATATACTGATGGGAAGGATTTTGCAGGCTCTTTCTGAAAGAATGGACATTCGGCTGGCGGCTTTAGAAGGCGGAACGAAGGATAATGCCATACCAAGGGAATCAGTGGCAGCCGTATTTTTTTCCCGGGATGAATCAGTAATTTTTGAAAAAACTTTGAGGGAAATAGAAAAAAAGCTGAAAGAGGATTACGGGAAAACAGACAAAGAGCTTCGGATTGTTTTTGAAGAGAGTAACAAGCAGCCGGATCAGAAAGCGTTGGAAGAAACATCGACGGAAAAGATTATTAAGTTGCTCTGTACGGTGCCCAATGGAGTTCAGTCCATGAGCCAAAAGCTGGAGGGCCTGGTGGAGACTTCTCTGAATCTTGGAATTATGCTGTTAAAGGAAGAAGAATTTTCCACAGCTTTTTCTCTGAGAAGCTCAGTTGTTTCCAGAAAAGAAGCGCTGCGGGATCAGGTCACGGATATTTTACATTCTGTGGGAGCCACATGCTGTTTTTCAGGAGATTATCCGGCATGGGAATATAAGGAGGAATCCCCCCTTCGTGATACCTTTATTAGAGTATATGAAGAGATGTATGGGAAAAAACCGGCGGTGCTTTCTGTCCATGCAGGTCTTGAGTGTGGCATTCTGGCTGGAAAAATCAAAGATTTGGACAGCATATCCTTTGGGCCCAATATGGAGAATATCCATACTACAGAAGAAAAATTATCGATTTCTTCCACAAAGCGGGTATGGGAATTTCTTCTGGAGCTTCTGAAAGCTTTATGATTGAAAATATTACAAAAATGCACTTCCATCCCAGGCAGGCTGAACGGTTACCAAAAAATATTTCAAAATGCAGAAAAAAAGTGACAAATTGATAAAAAGTGTGTATGATAGTGGAGAGAGGTCTGTAAAGTGAATAATATTGTTTTAATAGGTATGCCTGGTTCTGGAAAAAGTACGGTGGGGGTCGTGCTTGCCAAAAATATCGGCTATGATTTTTTGGATTCGGATCTTGTGATTCAGGCAAAGGAAAACAAAAAGCTTCATGAGATTATTTCCGAAAAGGGTCTGGAAGATTTTCTGAAAATAGAGGAAGCCGTCAATGCTTCTTTTTCGGTGGAGCATACGGTAATCGCTACCGGCGGCAGTGCCGTTTATGGTACGAAGGCAATGGAGCATTTAAAAGGCATTGGAAGAATCGTTTATTTAAAGCTTCCTTATGAAGAAATCAGGCATCGTCTGGGAGATTTGAATGAACGGGGAGTTGCGGTCAAAAAAGATCAGACGCTGAAGGATTTATATGACGAAAGAGTTTTGTTGTATGAAAAATATGCGGATATTATAATCGAATGCTTTCATAAAGAAATTCGGGAAATTGTTGCGGAAATAGGTTGTTTGATAGACTTACCGGAAGAGAAGTAGAGCTTTTGTTTTGCCTGTTATGCTTTAAGGAAACAAACACGGCAGGGGGAAAGAAGATGAAAGAAGAAAAAGTATATAATATTGGAGTCTTAATCGGGAATGCCCATACCGCCCATCCCAAGGAATTGATACAGGGAATATGTCAGGGGGCAAAAGAATGTACCTGCAATCTGCTCTTTTTTTTAGGAACTCAAAGCAGTGTGTTTTCCCAGGATATATACGGCTATAAAATGGGAGAAGACTATGATTATCAGTTTAATGTTATTTATGATTATGCGCTTCTGGGCAATTTGGATGCGTTGATTATTTCCTATGGAACTCTGTGCATCTTTTTGGAAAATCAGGATAGGGATAATTTTTTCCGCCGCTTCCAGGAGCTTCCGTGTATTGTATTAGAAGAAAAGGGACTGGAAGGGGACGGCAATTATATCATAAGCGGCAATTATTCAGGAATGACCGATATTATGAAGCATCTGGTTGCGGATCATGGATACAAAAATATTGTTTATTTGAGCGGACCGAAAAACAATACGGACGCTATAGAAAGAAAAGAAGCATATCTGGATGTTATGAAGAAGCATCAGATTCCCGTTGTGGACACCATGATTGAGTATGGGGATTATTCGGAATTCGTGGAAGAGCAGGTGGAAAGGCTGCTGGATTCCAATCCTAAGACTGAGGCAATCGTATGTGCCAATGATGAGATGGCAATAGCGGCTTATAAGGTTTGTGCAAAGCGGGGAATGGTGGTAGGAAGGGATGTTGCGGTAACTGGCTATGATGACTTTTCCCTGGCTCAGACGATGGAACCGCCCTTGACTACTGCTGAACAAAATGGTTATGACATGGGTTACCGCGCTTTGATGGAAGCCATCAATCTTTGCAAGGGATATGGAAAGATTCAACTCAGGCTGCCGGCAAAACTAAAAAAGAGATGCTCTTGCGGGTGTACTTACAACAATCAGCCTGAAAAGATAGATTTTCAGAATAAAGAAGAAGCATATTTTTATGCGGAAAAAAAGATAAAGGAAATAACAGAAGGCTGTATTTTACATCCGGAGAACAGAAAGCTGACAGAATATGTAAGAAGTCATGTAAAAAGCCTGGTTCTTTATGTGATGAATTATTTTCTCTTTTCCGGTACGGTACGAAATGTAGAATATGATAAAAAGGGAGCCATCGGAATTTTAAATCTGATTATCAATGGGACCTATAAGGATTTCATTTCTACCTTTGCACTGTTGAATACAATTGAAGCTTTTTTAAAGGAACTGGCGGGATATGCAGAGGATACCGTGAAAAAGATAAATGTCCTGGAATTGAATACTGCCATTCAGAATAGTATCTATTATCGGTTCTGCCGAAGAAAAGAAGAGGAGCATGTCCTTTTCAAAAGAAAGTCTCTTATGGAGCCTTTGTTTGAACGCTCTATCTTGGAATGCATTGATGATGAGAAGGAAGTGTATTATCAGACGGCACTTCAGCTGCAAAAGCGAAATGTTCCAAGAGCTTACATGTATGTGTTTGATCAGCCCGTGGAGCATAGGAAAGAAGAGGAATGGAAGCTTCCGGCAAAAATGTATCTGGCATCCTACTGTGAAGACACTAATGCAATGAGCTTCTCACAGAATGAAAGGCCTGTTGTGGATACAGAAAAAGGGTTTTGTGATTATCTGCCAAAGGAAGCAGGGCACATATTGCTATCCTTTATTTTATACTCGGAAGAAAAACAATATGGATTGCTGATGTGTGAAAGTGAATATCAGGAAATCCCGTCCCTATATGTAACCAGCCTCCAAATCGGAAATATCCTTCGGTTTTTGGAAATGAACAAAAAGGAGAGGAAGATACAAAGAGAGCTGGCTGCTAAAGTGAAGATTATCGAAGAAAAGAATGAAGTTTTGAATTTTATTTCTGAGTATGACCAGCTTACGGGTATTTTGAACAGAAGAGGATTTGGTGAAAATGCCCTTCGTCTCAACAAAAGAAGCAAGGACAAAAAAGCATATTTTATTTTTGCAGATTTAGATCATCTAAAGGAAATCAATGATTGTTTCGGGCATTCGGAAGGAGACTATGCTATCAGCAAAGCAGCGCTTTTGCTGAAGGACAGCCTTGGAGCAGAAGGTGTTGCAGGACGGTTAGGCGGCGATGAGTTTGTTGCCATGATAATCAGTGATGAGAGTGATTTTACAAGGCACTACAAGCAACGGATGAAGCAGGCCATGGAAGAACTGAACAGCAACTCCGGAAAATCCTATTATGTGGAATTTTCTATTGGAATCATTGAATTTGTCTGCAATGATAATTTTGATCTTTCCCATATGCTTAAGGAAGCAGATGCGGCGTTGTATGATGCAAAAAAGGAAAGAAGGGCTTCCATTAAAAAGTAAGAGAATTATTAAAAAGCGGGCATTACATATCCTTTGTAATGCCTGTTCTTTTTGCTTTATTGATGCCTCCGGACATGTGCTCTGCCTGACCTTCCAAAAATCGGGCTCTTTTCACGGAATCCTCCCCGTATCTGGCACGTATCCGGTCTATAGCGGAATTGAGCTTCTCGTATTTTTCATCCATTTTGCTGTCAAATAAATTGTATTGCACGAAGGAATCCTTTGTTGCTTTGGAGGTAGAAACGCCTAACTGGCGAATCGGTTCTCCTTTCCAGAGCTCATCAAATAATTCACAGGCGCAGCGGAAGATTTTTTCCGTAATATCAGTGGCAGAGGGCAGGGTGGTTTGTTTGGAACAATGATGAAAAGAGGAATCCTCTATGGAAACGGAAATGGTCTTAATAAAGGCATGATCGCTTCTAAGCCTTGCTCCCACTGTTTCGCAAAGGGAGAGAAGGAACATTTTTGCGGTATCTCCGTCCTCTACATCATAATGGATCGTCAGGGAGTTCCCATATCCCTTATTTTCGTGCTGGGAGGCTGTTACTTCTGATACATCTATGCCATTGGCGAATTTCCAGATAGTTTCCCCGTGTTTATTTAAATGGGATATTAAAATCTCTTTATCATAATGGGCTAAATCTCCAATCGTATGGATACCCAGATTGTGGAGTTTTTTATAACTGGAGCGGCCTACATAAAACAGCTCTTTTACGGGCATAGGCCACATTTTGGCAGGGATTTCTTCCGGAAAGAGGGTGTGCACTTTGTCCGGTTTTTCAAAGTCGGAAGCCATTTTGGCCAGTATTTTATTGCGGGAGATGCCGATATTTACTGTAAAGCCTAATTCCGAATGGATCGTATCTTTTAATGTATGGGCAAAAGCTGTTAAGTCCCCATAAAGACCTTCGGTTCCGGTCATATCGCAGTAGGCTTCATCAATGCTGAGCTGCTCTACATCGGGGGTATAACGGCAGAGTAAAGCCATAAGCGCCTTAGAATTTTCCACGTATCCCTCATAGTGGGGAGGAAATACTTGAAGCTGAGGGCATTTTCGTCTAGCCTGTACCAAAGGCTCGCCGGTGGTAATCCCAAAGGTCTTGGCAGAAGAAGATTTTGCAAGCACGATGCCGTGGCGCATGGCTTCGCTGCCTCCTATAACGGAGGGAATCTGGCGTATATCCACTTCATAACCAGCCTTTAAAAGCGCACAGGCTTCCCAGGATAAAAAGGCAGAATTCACATCAACATGAAAAATAATCGGTTCCGGCATAAAAAGACTCCTTTCCTAAGCCTTGGCATCGTTTCCCGTGGGACTGAAAAGAGAAATGCCAAGGATGCTGTAAGGAATATTATACAGGAACAGATGTTCTAAATCAAGAGAGCTTTAAAAAGTGATGGAGAAAAGGATGCAGGGAATTTTTTCCGTTATAATCCAGTCGTTCCGGATGCCATTGAAAGCCAAGAACAGGTAAATTTATGTGCGCTATAGTTTCAGGCACATAATCCAGGCTGTACTGAAGGGTCGTAAGTCCCTGTCCCAGATGATCGATACACTGATGATGGGCACTGTTTACCAGCATCTTTCCCGGAAAAAACGGAAAGCCAATTTTTAAAGGGATCGAGGATAGAGTGTTAAGAAATATCAGGTGATAGCTGTCTTCCTCCTGATAGGAATGGATGGCTAACTGGTCTGCATTCATATTCTGTAAGATGTTACCGCCGAAATAGACATTGATAAGCTGCATGCCCTTGCAGATTCCAAGAACGGGCTTTTCTGCTTTTACGAACCTGTCAAGAAGCTTGAACTGTGCCTGGTCCAATTCATAATCCAGGTTTCGGGAAGCGGTATTGGTCTGATTAAAGAAGGAAGGATGAATATCCCCGCCGCCAGGAAGTAAAAGCAGTTCATAGTCTTTTGCAGAAACATCAGAAAAGGAAACGATAGGGGATGCGCCGTATGAAGCAACTGCAGCTTCATAGTTTTTTGTAAATTCCGGTCTGCCCGGAATGAGCACTTTTTTGTCCATATTTTTTTCGTGTCCTGAGTTGTTAAAATAATATATGGGAAAAGAAAAAAAATAGTACAGTGTTTTGAAATTTATATGGAAAATAACGGGAAAAGGCTTGCATATAAAAGGGATTTTTGATATGATAAGGGCAAAGTAAATGCTAATTTCTGGAGTGAAATGAAAATTAGGCATGGAAGCCGCTAGTAAATCAAAGGAGTGAATGGTATGAGCATTAATGTTACACTAAAAAACGATTATTCATTTTTATTTTCCGGCATGATGACAAACAATTCCACAGGAGGAAGCTCTCTTTCTAATCTGTTAGCTGATTATGCCAGCATTAAGAATGGCAGTTATGGAAAGCTGATGAAGGCATACTATAGCCGGAACAATGGGAGCACTACTTCCAGTGCTGCAAGCAGCAGCACAAGTAAGAGCAATAGTAAGGATGATGACAAAACTATTGCAGAGATAAAGACCAGCTCTTCTTCCTTATACTCTTCTACAAAAGCCTTACTTGATACTGGAGAGAAGTCTGTATTCAAGCAAGAGGATATTACAACAAAGGATGAGAATGGAGTAGAATCTACCGTAAAAGGTTACAATACAGATAAAATCTATAAGGCAGTAAAGAGCTTTGTGGATGATTACAATAATATGCTTGAGGAAGGTTCTAATTCTTACAACAGCAAAATATTGAATTCCTTAAAAAGCATGATATCCACTACTAAGGCAAATGAAAGGCTGTTGTCCAAGGTAGGGATTACCATTAATAGCGATGATACGATATCTATTAACGAAGAAGAATTTAAAAAGGCGGATATGACAACGGTAAAGAGCATATTCAATAGTACTGGTTCATATGGCTATAGTATTAATACAAGAGCTGCTTTCATAAATTCCTATGCTGTAAATGATGCAAAGGCAGGCAGTGGTCTTTATAGTAGCAGTGCTAATTATCTTTCTTCTTATAATACAGGGAAGATTTATTCCAGCTTTGTATAATGACGATATTTGCATGTGCAGGCGATAGGAACAATTTACTATGACGAATGCCCCCGACAGCTGCAGCTGTCGGGGTTTTTAAGGTTTTAAGAAACGTTCCTTATTCCACATAAATAAGGAGATGATTCCGTATAAATAAAGATGCGATTTCGCTCTTGACAGAATGGGAAAAAGAAGATAAAATAAGTGTTGCATGCAGGAATGGCGGAATTGGCAGACGCGCACGGTTCAGGTCCGTGTGGTAGCAATACCATGAGGGTTCAAGTCCCTTTTCCTGCATCTTTTTTTTGCCGCAAAATCAAGAGGCTTGAGCGCAGTATTTCTTAAGTGTAAATAAATCTTAAACCAGTCATACAAAAAATCATTATTATCATCAATAAAAATACACGGACGATTCTTGGATGACTCGGTGTATTTTTTGTTGAAAAAATATATTTTTGAACAATGAATAAATCCGTATACTTGTCCATATACTGTAATGTCTTTGGAGAATATTGGAGGTAAAATATGGTAAGATATTGGAAGTGTAAGAAAATTGAATGGACTTTGCAACTGAATTGTGATATACTGTAAACAGCCAATAAACATATAGTATTCATATGAGGTGGTAATATGGCATTATCTAATGAAGACTTAAAGTCGATTGAAGCAATGTTAGACCCTATAAAACGTGATTTAAGAAGCATACAGTTAACGCTTGAAAATGAGACTAACCGCAATATCAAATTGATTGCTGAGGGGCATCTTGATTTAAGCAGAAAATTAAGTGAAGCTTTAAAAGTTGATAATGAAAAAGAAATGCTCTTAATCCGTGTAAATACTCTTGAAAATGAATTAAGAAGAGTAAAAGAACGTATTGAAAGCATAGCATAAAATTACATAATATATATCAAATAAACAGGGTGCAAGGTCTATTGAATTATTAAGGCTTTGCACCTTTTTAATTAAGTGCCTGGCATTCAATGAGCAAATAATATACTTGGGAAATTATATTTCTGAACAATGAATAAATCCAGATACTTGTCCATATACTATAATATCTTTGGAGAATATTGGAGGTAAAATATGGCAAGAGGACAAAGAAAAACAATAGAAGAAAAAATTGAAGCAAAGGAAGAGGAGATTCGTCTTTTAAAGATAAGGATAAAAAAAGAAGAAGACGAGCTGGAAGCCTTAATAAGCGAGAAGAAGGCGAAAGACATAGATTTCCTATATAACTTTATTTCAGAGGCTAATTTAAGTCCACAAGAGGCTACCGGGATATTGGAAGAGCATCTTCAAGGGAACTATGAGGAAACTGCATAGGAAAATTTAGAACAAATTTGTCAATAAAGTGCAACATATTAAAATACACATCTTGAAAAAATTTTCAATTTTGTTATAATATGTGTGGAAGTTAATTATAGGAAAGATAAAACAGATGGGAGGCGGCGAAAATTAATATACAAAAGAAAGTAGAAAGTGCCTGTGAATTAGCAGGGATAACAGTAGAAAAGTTAGGCTTGAAAATGGGTATGTCATTACAGGCAATCAACAAGAGATTGGAAACTGGAAAGCTTTCTCAGGAGGAGCTTGAAAGAATGGCTTCTGTTATGGGATGCGAATATCATTCCTTTTTTCAATTTCAGGATGGAAGCAAGGTAGAATAAAATAAAGCTTTCTAAGGCTTTAAAAAATGAAAGATATTTCCGAAAATATCAATGATATGTTCCAAAAAAGAAGATAAAGAAAAATTCTGTTATCTTCTTTTTTGTGTACATATGTGAAAGCAGCAGATGTAAAAGATACCAAAAAATTGTATTGACAATTGGAATTTTTGTGGTATACTATTTTTTGTCGCGAATGCAAATATGATTCAAATGGATTCGACATCAGCGGGAGTGCTGGAATTGGCAGACAGGCAAGACTAAGGATCTTGTGTCTGTATAGACGTGTGGGTTCAAGTCCCATCTCCCGCATGGACTCCCAGGAAAGTTTTCTTGGGAGTTTTTTATATTTTATACGATGCAAATAAATACATAGAGATAAAAGAAGTGGCAATCGGAAAAGAAATGGAGAAAGGAGGAATTAAAATGAAGAGAAAGCTTGTGCTTACAGCAATACTGTGTCTGATATTGCTCTGCCTTGCTTCCTGTGGAGAAAATGGGCAGGAGCAGGGAATGAAAGAAGGCGAGGTCCCGACCGTAGAGGCGGAGACGCAGCCGGATGAAACAGAAAGTCAAAAGGTACTTATTTATTATGGAAATGAGAATGCAGACGGTATCATATATAAAGAGGTTACTTTAAGCGAACTGTCGGCAGAAGCGTTAATTGATGAGCTGTCGAAAGTGAATATCGTATCTCTGGATACAAAGGTAAGAACTGTATCCGTGGATGAAGAGAATGAGAAATTACTGCATTTGGATATGTCCAAGGAATTTGGGGAATATGTATCTATGATGGGCACTGCAGGGGAATATATTGTGCTGGGTGGACTTGTAGATACCTTTCTGGATGCTTATGATTGTGAACATGTAAAAATTACCGTAGAAGGAAAACCCCTGGAAACAGGCCATGCGATTTATGACGGTGAATTGCAGTTTTTTGAAACTCAAGAGAGCAATCCGTAACAAAATCCAATCCTTTTAGGCAAAAAGATTGCATAATATGTCAAAAAACGGATAATATAAACAGACTCGAAAGAGATTTTGAGTCTGTTTTTGCATGTGATAAGGAGTGGATTTGTATGAAATATGTAAAACAATTTATGATTATTATTGGAATTAGTTTTTTGGGAGAAATGCTGCACAGCCTGCTGCCCCTTCCGGTTCCGGCAAGCATATATGGGCTTTTGCTGTTGTTTCTGCTGCTGATGACAGGGGGCTTGAAGCTGGGGCAGATTGAAGAGGCCTCGGAATTTTTTCTGGCGGTTATGCCTCTTTTATTTCTCTCTCCCAGTGTTAGTCTGGTGACGGTAATGGATAAGGTAGTAGGAGCATTTGTGCCCATTGTTGGAACGATTGTTTTGTCTACTATAGTTACTACTGTGGTGACAGGGGTGGTAACCCAGTCCGTTATGAAACTGCTTGCCAATAGGAAAAAGGATTGTGGCAAAGGAGGAATTTCGGAATGAATGAATTGTTGCAGCAGTGGGGCTATTTTGGAATGGCCTTTGGGCTTGGATGTTATTTTTTTGCTGCGTGGCTTCAAAAGAAATGTAAGCTTTCCATTTTAAACCCCCTTTTGATATCAACTATTATTGTTGTTTTGTTTTTATGGTTTTTCCATGTGGATTATGAAACCTTTGACCAGGGAGCCAGGTATATCACTTATTTTTTAACTCCGGCTACGGTCTGCCTGGCTGTTCCCCTGTATAAGCAGTTTCAGATATTAAGGAAAAATGCCCTTGCAATTCTGGCAGGTGTGCTGGCAGGCTGTATTGCCCATGGACTGGTTATCGGCGGGATGGCAGCCTTGTGTAAAATGGAACCGATATTGATGGTTTCCCTGCTCCCGAAGTCCATTACTACGGCAATTGCTCTGGGCACTTGTGAGGAGTTAGGGGGAATTACCGGAATTACTATTGTTGGAACTCTTGTAGCAGGCTTGATGGGAGCCATATTAGGACCTGCCTTGTTGAAGTGGTTCCGGATTAAGGAACCGGTGGCTCAGGGAGTGTGCGTAGGAACTGCATCTCATGCGATTGGAACTTCTAAGATGCTTGAGCTGGGGCAGGTACAGGGTGCCATGAGCTCTCTTGCCATTGTAGTAAGCGGATTGATAACGGTAGTGCTTGCTCCTGTTTTTGCCTCTGTTTTTGGGTGAGAGAAAAAATTTTAAAAATATAAAAGGAATTATCGATTTTTTGGCGAATATATAAAAAGACGCAAAAAACAGCGCAGCATAAAGAGGGAATGTCATGACGATCAGAGAGCAGTTGGAAGAAAGAGAAAGTGAATATCTGAGTCCTTATGCCTGCTTAAGCCGGAATTCAAAAGGAAGGCTTCGGGAAGAGGAGCAATGTGATATCCGCCCGGTCTTTCAAAGGGACAGGGACAGGATTCTCCATAGCAAGTCTTTTCGAAGGTTAAAGGATAAAACCCAGGTGTTTTTAGCGCCGGACGGAGACCATTACCGTACAAGGCTTACCCATACGCTGGAGGTATCCCAGAATGCCAGAACCATAGCAAAAGCGCTTTTATTAAATGAGGACCTGGTGGAAGCAATTGCGTTGGGGCATGACCTGGGGCATACTCCCTTTGGACATGCAGGAGAGAGGGCGCTGAATAACATATGTCCTCTCGGCTTCGTACATAGTGACCAAAGTGTCCGGACGATTGATGTGCTGGAAAAGGATGGCATGGGGCTGAATCTGACTAAGGAAGTAAGAGACGGTATCAAGAATCATCAGACGGCCAACGTTCCTTCTACTTTAGAGGGGAAAATCGTAAGGCTTTCCGATAAAATAGCATATATTCACCATGACATGGATGATGCTATTCGCGCCAATCTGTTAAAGGATGCAGATGTGCCATGGTCCATCGGAAAGGTAATCGGTTATACCACCAGAGAGAGACTGGATCACTTTATCCATGACATTGTAGTAAACAGCAGAGGGAAAAATGACATTGTCATGTCAGAGCCGGTAGCTCAGGCAATGAAGGATATCAGGGCTTTCATGTTTGAACATATATATCAGAATCCTGTTGCCAAAAGCGAGGAAGGGAAAGCTGAGATGCTGATAGAAGCGCTTTATAGCTATTATCTGAAGCATTTGGAACTGCTTCCAAAGGAACTGCTCCAGATCATGGAGCGGGATAATACTCCGGCAGAAAGGATTGTATGTGACCATATAGCGGGGATGACAGACCGGTTTGCCATTGCCAAGTATGAAGAAATCTTTGTTCCGAGAACCTGGCATGGCTGATGATAAAAGGGAGTGGGATAAGGCGTGTATTATCCAGAAGAGATAATAGAAGAGATAAGACAAAAAAATGATATCGTAGATGTGATTTCCGGTTATGTGCGCATGCAGAAAAAAGGAGCCAGCTATTTCGGACTGTGCCCCTTTCATAATGAAAAGACCTCATCCTTTTCCGTATCGCCCCAGAAGCAGATGTATTATTGCTTTGGATGTGGTGCAGGGGGGAATGTCTTTACCTTTATTATGAATTATGAGAATTACAATTTTTCGGAAGCAGTAAAGATGCTGGCGGACAGGGCAGGAGTACCGCTTCCGGAGCTGGAATATAACGAAGAGATGAAAAAAAAGGAAAGCAGGCGGGCAGCTCTTTTGGAAATCAATAAAGAGGCGGCAAAGTACTTTTTTTATCAGCTTCGGGACAAGCATGGACAGGCGGGCTATGAGTACTTGAGAAGAAGACAGTTGAGCGAAGAAACCATGAAGGGGTTTGGGCTCGGTTATTCCAATAAGACCAGCAACGACCTGTACCTGTATTTAAGAAAGAAGGGCTATGGCGATGAGCTGCTGAAAGCAGCGGGACTTGTAAGCTACAGTGAAAAAATTGGAATGTGCGATAAGTTTTGGAATCGTGTCATGTTTCCCATTCAGGATATCAATCACCGGGTCATAGGCTTTGGAGGAAGGGTCATGGGAGAAGGAGAGCCGAAGTATCTGAATTCTCCCGAAACGGAAATTTTTGATAAGAGCCGGAACCTGTATGGGCTGAATTTTGCCCGCACATCCAGAAAAGGCAACATGATCCTATGTGAAGGATATATGGATGTAATCGCTATGCATCAGGCGGGATTCAATCAGGCGGTAGCTTCCCTTGGCACCGCTTTTACAAGTGGACAGGCCAATCTTCTAAGGCGTTATACAGAGCAGGTGCTTTTATCCTACGACAGTGACGGAGCAGGAACAAAAGCGGCGCTGCGGGCCATTGGAATTTTGAGAGAGGTGGGACTTACCGGAAAGGTCATTAATTTAGAGCCTTATAAGGACCCGGATGAGTTTATCAGGAATCTGGGAAAGGAAGCTTTTGAAAAGCGCATGGAGGAGGCGGAAAACAGCTTCTTTTTTGAACTGCGCATCCTGCAAAGGGAGTTCGATTTGTCAGACCCGGAAGGAAAGACAAGGTTCCATAATGAAATTGCAAAAAAGCTTTGCAATTTTACGGAGGAAGTGGAGCGGGAAAATTATATCGAGGCGGTAGCTGACAAATATCACATAGGCTTTGAAAATCTAAGGAAGCTGGTTTCCTCTTATGCAGCAAGGACCGGGCTGGTAAAGGAAACGGTAAAGCCCAGATCCGGCATACAGAGCAGGGAAAAGAAAGAGGACCCGGGTGTCAAAGCACAAAAAGTATTGTTTACCTGGCTTATTGAGGAGCCAAGGGCATATCCCATTGTGAAAAAATATATTGAAGTCAGTGATTTTACCCAGGAGCTTTATGTGAAGGTGGCGGAAAAGCTGTTTGAACAGCTGGAAGAGGGGGCTGTGAATCCGGCCGGAATCATCAGTATGTTTACGGACGAAAAAGAGCAGAGGGAAGTGGCAAATCTTTTTAATACAAAGCTGGAGGCATTGGAAACCAAGCAGGACAGGGAGAAGGCATTCCGGGATATTATTATAAGGGTGAAGAAATGCAGTTACCAATACTATACGGAAAGAATGAGAATGGATATAACCGCTTTAGACAAGGCTGTTGCGGGAAAGAGAGCATTGGAAGAACTGGAAAAAGTGCATATTTCTCTGGAATAAGGTTAAAATAGGAACAGATTTAGGAAGGAAGGACGACTAAATGGACGAAAACACAATAGCAAAGTTTGAGGAGAAGCTGAAAAATCTCTTAAGCCTTGCCAAAAAGAAAAAGAATGTCTTGGAATATCAGGAAATTAGTGATTTTTTTGCTGGTATGTCATTGGAAGAAGAACAATTTGATAAGATATTGGAAACCCTGGAGCATGCGGGAGTGGATGTGCTCCGTATCACTGAGGAGGACGAGCCGGATGAAGAAATTATCTTAGCGGAAGAGGAAGAGGTAGATGTGGAGAACATCGATCTGTCCGTTCCGGACGGTGTCAGCATTGAAGATCCGGTTCGTATGTATTTAAAGGAAATCGGCAAGGTGCCCCTTTTAAGTGCAGAAGAGGAAATTGAGCTTGCAAAGAAAATGGAAACGGGTGATGAAGAGGCAAAGAAACGGTTAGCGGAAGCAAACTTGCGTCTTGTAGTCAGCATTGCCAAGCGATATGTGGGAAGAGGAATGCTTTTTCTTGATTTGATTCAGGAAGGAAATCTGGGTCTTATTAAGGCGGTGGAAAAATTTGATTACCGAAAGGGATACAAATTTTCCACTTATGCCACATGGTGGATTCGTCAGGCTATTACAAGAGCCATTGCCGATCAGGCAAGGACCATCCGTATCCCGGTTCATATGGTGGAAACCATCAACAAGCTGATCAGGGTCAGCAGACAGCTGCTGCAGGAATTGGGACGGGAGCCTACCCCGGAAGAAATTGCTGCGGAAATCAACATGCCTGAAGACCGGGTAAGGGAGATTTTGAAGATTTCTCAAGAGCCGGTATCGTTAGAAACTCCTATCGGGGAAGAAGAGGATTCCCATCTGGGTGATTTCATTCAGGATGATAACGTACCGGTGCCTGCTGATGCAGCTGCCTTTACTCTGTTAAGGGAGCAGCTTGGGGAAGTGCTGGATACCTTAACGGAAAGAGAACAAAAAGTGTTGAAGCTTCGTTTCGGCTTGGACGATGGCAGGGCGAGAACCTTAGAAGAAGTAGGCAAGGAATTTAACGTGACTCGTGAGCGTATCCGGCAGATTGAGGCAAAAGCCTTAAGAAAGCTTCGCCATCCAAGCAGAAGCAGGAAATTAAAGGATTATTTGGACTGACAGGCAGGAAGCTATGGAATTATCAAAACGTTTAAGGGCAATTGTGGACCTGGTAGAAGAAGGAGAATTGCCGGCAGACATTGGCTGTGACCACGGGTATGTTTCCATTTGCCTGATGGAAGAACAGAAATGCAGCTCTGTGATAGCAATGGATATCAATCAAGGTCCCCTGCTTCGGGCGAAGGAAAATATTGAACGAAAAGGATTGTCTCCTTACATAGAAACCAGATTGTCGGATGGAGCGGCAGCCTTAGAAGATGGTGAAGCGGATACCTTGATTTGTGCAGGTATGGGCGGTAAGCTTACGCTTCATATTTTAGAGGATGCCATGAAACGACTTTCTACTATAAAAACATTGATTTTACAGCCCCAGTCGGAAATATGGCTTGTGCGCCGGTTCCTTTTCCAGAATTACTATGTTATTGTAAGGGAAGATATGGTTTATGAGGATGGTAAGTATTATCCCATGATGCGGGCGGAAAAAGCAGCCCGGGAGGTATGCGGTCCATATACGCAAAAGGAAGAGCTGTATGGCCCCCTTTTGCTAAAGGAAAAGCATCCGGTGCTTTTCCAATACTTACAAAAAGAAAAAGAAACAGCCAGACAGACCATAGAGCGGTTGAGTCCGGAGCAGGAGGCGGGAGACATTTCCAGGAGACTGGAACGGAAAAAGGAGCTATTGGAAAGGCTTCGGTGTATAGAGGAATGTCTTGCGGGGTTTTAAGGAGGTGTTTTTATATGCGGTGTGAAACAGTGATGGAGAAGCTGGAAGCGCTTTCTCCCATTATGTATGCCAGTGAGTGGGACAATGTGGGACTTATGACGGGAAGACGGGATAAAGAGGTCAAACGGATTTATATTGCATTGGATGCAACAGATAAAGTGGTGGAAGATGCGGTGAAAAAGGAGGCGGATATGCTCCTGACACATCATCCTATGATTTTTAAGCCGGTTAAGAAAATAACAGCAGAGCATTTTATTGGCCGCCGTCTCATAAAATTAATACAACATGATATGTGTTATTATGCCATGCACACGAATTTTGATGTTATGGGAATGGCAGATGCGGCAGCAGATGAAATCGGGCTGAAAAACAGGAAAGTCCTGGAAACCACATTTGAAGATGAAATTTCCAAGGAAGGCTTTGGCAGGATCGGAAAGCTGCCTAAGGTAATGACACTGCGGGAATGTGCAGAGCTTATAAAGGAGAAATTTGGAATTCACCATGTGAAGGTGTTCGGGGATTTGGAAGCGGATTTGGAAACAGCGGCAATTATGCCCGGTTCCGGAAAATCTATGATAAAGGCGGCCATAGACGGTGGGGCGGATGTGATGATTACCGGTGACATTGACCATCACGAAGGGATTGATGCAGAAGCACAGGGACTTTTTATCATTGATGCCGGTCATTTTGGACTGGAACAGATTTTTGTGCCTTATATGAAGGAGTATTTGCTCCGGGAATGCAGGGAAATCCAAGTGATTGCGCCCAAACGGGAGGTGCCCTTTATAATTATATAGCTATGGGAAGAGGAAAACAGTTATGGTAAAAGTAACAATTGGAGGAAAAGAAAAGGAATATCCCACAGGAATATCCTATGAAGCGATTGCAAATGAATATCAGGGAGAATACGAAGACCTGATAGCGCTTGTGTTTGTGAACGGAAAAATGACAGAGCTGCAGAAGACACTAAAGAAATCCTGTGAAATCGGTTTTATAACGCTGCACGAGTCAGCAGGTCATAAGACCTATGTGAGGACGGCTACTCTTTTATTGCTGAAAGCAGTATCGGATATTTTGGGAGTAAAAGAAGCGGCAAAAATCAAGGTGGAGTTTTCCATCGGAAAGGGGTATTACTGCAGCAGCGGGGAAGCGGAAATTACGCCAAAGCTGGCGGAGCAGGTCAATGACAGAATGAAAGAACTGGTCAAGTCCAACCTGCCCATTAGAAAGGAAACCTATCCCATTGAGTATGCTACCAGACTTTTTAAGGACCGGGGCATGACAGATAAGGAAAATCTATTCCGCTATCGGAGAAGCTCCACGGTAAATGTATATGAGCTGGATGGTTATTTTGATTATTTTTATGGACATATGCTGCCCAGTACAGGCTATGTGAAATACTTCCAGGTTTCTTATTATGAGAACGGGCTGATGCTGAATCTGCCGGAGCGGCACGAGCCAAAACTGGTAGAAGAGTTCAAGCCAAGACAGAAGCTGTTTGAAACATTAAAGCAGGCTGGAGACTGGGGAAGAAAGCTTGGAATTGATACGGTAGGGGATTTGAATAATCAAATTTGTGCAGGAAACTTGAGTGAACTGGTTTTGGTACAGGAGGCCCAGCAGGAAAGAAGAATTGGAGAAATCGCCGAAGAAATTGCCGCAAGGAGCGGTGTGAAATTTGTTATGATTGCAGGCCCCTCTTCCAGTGGAAAGACCACCTTTTCCCACAGGCTTTCCATACAGCTTCGCACTTATGGGCTGACACCACATCCCATTGCAGTGGATGATTATTTTGTGGACCGGGATAAGACGCCTAAGGATGAAAACGGAGATTACAATTTTGAGTGCCTGGAAGCCATTGATTTAGAACAGTTCAATCAGGATATGTGTGCTTTGCTGGAGGGCAAAGAAGTAGAGCTTCCTACTTTCAATTTTAAAACCGGCAAGAGAGAATATAAAGGAAACAGAAAAAGCTTGGGAGAAGATGATATTCTGGTCATTGAAGGCATTCATGGATTGAATGATAGAATGTCCCATTCCCTGCCAAACAGCAGTAAATTTAAAATCTATATCAGCGCTTTGACCAGCTTGAATATTGATGAGCACAACCGGATTCCAACTACGGACGGCAGATTGATAAGACGTATGGTAAGAGATGCCAGGACAAGAGGAACTGCTGCAAAGAGGACCATTCAGATGTGGAGCTCTGTAAGAAGAGGAGAAGAGGAAAATATTTTTCCTTTTCAGGAAAGTGCAGATGCGTTTTTCAATTCTGCATTGATTTACGAGCTGGCAGTATTGAAGCAGTTCGCGGAGCCGCTTCTGTTTCAGATATCTAAGGGAGAACCGGAATATTATGAGGCAAAAAGGCTTTTAAAATTTCTGGATTACTTCTTAGGCGTCAGCAGCGAAAATCTTCCCAATAACTCCATTGTGAGAGAGTTCGTAGGCGGAAGCTGCTTCAATGTATAAGAAAAAGTCATAAGTGAAAGAATAAGATTTTATGATAGAAATGTAAGTAGGACAAATGGTCGCAGCTGCCTTCGGGCAGGTGAGGAAAGTCCGGGCTTCACAGGGCAGGATGCCGGATAACGTCCGGTGGAGGTGACTCCAAGGATAGTGCAACAGAAATATACCGCCTGCGGGCAATGCCGGCAGGTAAGGTTGGAAGGGCAGTGTAAGAGACTACCGCCTTTCTGGTAACAGGAAGGGCATATGTAAACCCCATCCGAAGCAAAACCAAACAGAAAACAATCTGGCGGCCCGTCAGGTTTTCAGGTAGGTTGCTTGAGGCATCTGGCAACAGATGCCCTAGATAGATGACCATTCACGACAGAACCCGGCTTACCGTCCTGCTTACTTTTTTATAAATATTGTATGGACCAGATTGCTTCTTTAATAAATCTATCCTGCAGAAAGAAACAGGGGGAACTATGCTGTTTAATTCCTTGGCATTTGCCGTTTTTTTACCAATCGTATTTCTGTTATATTGGGCATTGCCCCATAAATACCGCTACATACTTTTATGTTTGGCAAGCTATTACTTTTACATGAGCTGGAACGCAAAGTATGTAGTCTTAATTTTGTTTACCACCTTTGTTTCTTATGCAAGCGGTTTGCTGTTAAAAGAAAGAGTCTTTCAACAGAAAAGAAAAATTCTTTTAGCGTTTACTTTGGTGGCAAGTCTGGGAGTATTATTTTTCTTTAAATATTCTAATCTTTTTTTAAGCTCCCTGAATACAATTTGTGAGCGGTTTGCAATTCCTCTGCATCCTGTGGCGTTGCAGTTTATGCTTCCGGTAGGAATTTCTTTTTATACCTTTCAGACCTTGAGCTATGTGATTGATGTGTATAGAGGAAAAGTGGAACCGGAGAGAAATTTTGTCAAATATGCAGCTTTTATTGCATTTTTTCCTCAGCTGGTAGCAGGTCCTATTGAGAGGACGGAAAATCTGCTTCCGCAAATCAGGAAAGAGCAGTTTTTTTCTTATGAGAAGGCTTCCTATGGACTGAAACTGATGGCATGGGGATTTTTTAAAAAGCTGGTGATTGCCGATACGGTAGGAATCTATGTGGATCAGATTTATTCCGAAAGCTACTACTATAAGGGCTTTTCCTTGTTTTTGGCTACCTTGTTTTTTGCCATACAGATTTACTGTGATTTTTCCGGTTATTCAGATATTGCCATTGGCTGTGGAAAGCTTTTTGGAATTGATTTGATGACCAACTTTAAAAGCCCTTATTTTGCCCGTTCCTTAAAGGAATTCTGGAGCAGATGGCATATTTCCTTATCCACCTGGTTTCGGGATTATGTATACATTCCTCTTGGGGGAAACAGGGTGTCTTTCTTACGAAAGCATTGGAACCTGATTGTTACATTTTTGGCAAGCGGCCTTTGGCATGGTGCTAATTATACATTCTTGCTATGGGGGCTTTTCCATGGAGTGGGACAAGCACTGGAAAACATTGTTGGGAAATGGTTGGGGAAATTCCAAAACCGGGTGCTCACCTTTTTCCTTGTGGTGATAGGATGGACTTTCTTCCGGGCGGATACCATATCGGAAGCCTTTTATGTGTTAGGGCATATGTGGATTGGTATTTCTTCACCGGTAAATTATATTATGAATGGAATCCGGGATTTCCATATGACGGCTTTGGATGGAGTCAGCGTAATCGTGCCGGTTATGCTGCTGATTGCTTATGATTATGTTGCTTTGAAAACAGACCCGCTCAGCCGGATTTCCGGGCTGCCGGCAAAAGTGAGGTGGGCAATGTATTATGGATTTATGCTGTTTTTCTTGTTGTTTGCTTCTTTTAATGCAAGGGAATTCGTGTATTTTCAGTTTTAGAGTGGGATGTATTCAGCTTTTTGGGGGAGTGGATTAGAGGACGTGGGAGCTTTCATAGCATATGGCAGTCTTCCGGGCCCGCTCTCGCTCTGGAAAGACGCAGCGGTACTAATGCCCCAAAGTACAGGGCATAAGTGCCGGCGGCTTTGCCAAGGCCCGGAAGACTGCCATATGCTATGAAAGCTCCCACTGTGTATTGGAAAGGTCATTATATGTGAAAGGGGATAGGCTGAATAGTTGTTTTGGGGCTACGGTTAAAGGGGATTGGAATTTGGGGAAAGATTTGGGAAAGGTGCAGGAAGCTCAAGGAAATATTAGAAGTAGATAAAAGATGGAAGTGTAATGGATAGAAAAGTAATGTGGAAGGAAATCGGAAAAACAGCAGGTAAGCTGCTCATATTGCTGGTGCCGTTTTTTGTGGCGCTGCCTCTGTACTGTCGTTTCTTTCCAGAGTATTACATGGATGATGAGTATGCCATGTACAGGCAGCAGAAGGACTATGTGAGGGACAGCGCTGAAGATAACCCCATCATAATCCTAGGGGATTCCCGGGCAAAGGCGGGCTTTGTTCCTGATTTGCTTTCCGGGGACTGCTATAATCTATCATTAGGAGGAGCAACTCCCATTGAAGGCTATTATACTTTGAAGGAATATCTGGAACACCATCCGCTGCCGGAAACGGTTATTTTGTCCTATGCGCCAATGCACTATATGGACATAGATACTCTTTGGACAAGAAGTGTCTATTTCCACACAATGGACACGGAAGATTTTATGGAAATCATAAATACTGCAAAAAAATATGAAGACAATCAGAATCAGAGTATTCTCATAGAAAATTATCCGGTGGAATATATGATGTACAAAGCATATATGCCCAATAAATATGCCACTGCCTTAAAAAAAGCCGGCTTTGTATTCCGTTATCAAAAAACAAAAGAGAAATATGCGCAGATGGAAGCAGGAAGAGGACAAAGCTACTATGGCACAGCAGAGTACAGCGACAGTTTTAACGGTGAGGCAAAAGAAACCGACTTTTCAGCAAATTCTATAATAACTCATTACATGTGGCAGATATTATCCCTATGCAGTGAAAATAATATCCATGTAATTGTAAAAAATATGCCTATGAATGAAGCCTCCTATGCCATTCTGGCAGAAGACTTTAAAGCCCACTATGCCCAATACATGGAAGCGTTGCAGTCATGGCATGAAAACGTTATTTTTGATACTGACCTGACTGCTTATCCAAATGACTGTTTCGGGGATGCCGACCACTTAAATCCAAAAGGTACCCAAAGATTTTGCAGGGAGCTAACCGAACAATATCAGGATTCATTCAAAGGAAAGTAGTTTCCAAGAGCCTCAACTCCATCTCTGCCCTTTGGAAGCTTTCTGTAACGTAGCGCCGGATACTGGGATGTGTCTTGGGTTCGGGGACCTTTGCGTGCACGTCGGTCCTTGGCTTGCGTCCTTTGCAAGCCTAGTACCGCTACGTGCAAAGCAGAGCGAAAGCGTGTCCCCGAACCCAAGACACATCCCAGTATCCCCACAACCTAAAAAACAAAAAAAGGACAACAACATGGAAAAAGCACTTTTAGTAGGCCTGAATTTAAACAACACTCCCCTCTTTACCCAATCCATGGAAGAACTGGCAGCCCTGGCAGAAGCCTGTAACATGGAAGTGGTCTCAGCAGTGGAACAGACCCTCCCCACAGCCAATAAAGCTTTTTATATCGGAACGGGAAAAGTGGAGGAAGTGCGGGAAAAAGCGGAAGAGACAGGAGCAGAAGTCATTGTATTTGACAATGCCCTAAGCCCATCCCAGCTTCGTAATCTGCAAAAAGAACTGGAACTCCCCATTTTGGACAGGACTACCTTGATTTTAGAAATTTTTTCTACCAGGGCGAAAACAAGGGAGGCAAGACTGCAGGTGGAGACTGCAAAGCTTCAATATATGCTGCCAAGGCTGGTAGGTCTTCATGAAGCGCTGAGCAGACAGGGCGGCGGCAGCGGTCTTAGCAATAAAGGAGCCGGGGAAAAGAAGCTGGAGTTAGACAGAAGAAAAATTGAACACAGGCTCAGCGAGCTGAGAAAAGAGTTAGAGGAGGTTTCCAGAGAGCGGGAAACCCAGAGGAAAAGACGGCTTCGAACCGGAGAATTCCAAGTGGCTCTTGTAGGCTATACCAATGCGGGAAAGTCTACAATCATGAATCAGATGGTGGATTTATATGTGCAGGATGAGGAAAAGAAAGTATTGGAAAAGGATATGCTCTTTGCCACTCTGGAAACCACTGTGCGAAAAATCGTGGGACAGGATAAAAGAAGCTTTCTTTTGTCCGATACAGTTGGATTTATCAGCAATCTTCCCCACAACCTGATCAAAGCATTTCGTTCCACTCTGGAAGAGGTAAAAAATGCGGACCTGCTTTTGCAGGTAGTGGATTTTTCGGACCCTCATTACAGGGAACATATGGCGGTTACGGAGGAAACCTTAAAAGAGCTGGAGGCTTCCCACATTCCTATGATGATTGTGTACAATAAGGCGGATTTAAAGGAAGATTTGGAATTTCCCCTTCCAAAAGTAAAAGAGGATTCCATTTATATGAGCGCCAAAAACAAAGAGCATATAGAAGCATTAGTGAAGAATATTTTTCATGTGTCCAAAGCGGGCTATGTGGATTGTGAAATGTTGATTCCCTTTTCAGAAGGACAGATTGTGTCCTATCTGCAAAAGCAGGCAGTCATTAAGGAAATAGCCTACGAAAGCCAGGGAACCAGACTTTTTCTTTCTTTAAGTCAGGCGGATTTTGGAAGATATAGAAAATTTTGCGTAAATGAAAAAATGTGATATACTAAAGGTTAATAGAAAGAAGAAAGGTGATTGAAATGAGTAAAATTGATGTTATATCAGGATTTTTAGGAGCGGGGAAGACAACTCTTATTAAGAAGCTGTTAAAGGAGTCCTTTCAGGATGAACAAGTGGTACTCATTGAAAATGAATTTGGAGAAATCGGAATTGACGGCGGATTTTTAAAGGATGCCGGAATTGAAATCAAAGAAATGAATTCAGGATGTATCTGCTGTTCTTTAGTAGGGGATTTCGGAACATCCTTAAAGGAAGTCATCGATACCTATAAGCCGGACAGGGTGTTAATCGAGCCATCCGGAGTAGGGAAGCTTTCCGATGTATTAAAGGCAGTGGAAGGAGTTATGGAGGAAACAGGAGTTTTGCTGAATTCCGCTGTAGCTGTTGTGGATGCGACAAAGTGTAAGACATATCTGAAAAACTTTGGTGAATTTTTTGCCAATCAGATTGAATATGCTGGAACTATCATATTAAGCCGTACAGATAAAATGACAGAGGAAAAACTGGAGGCATGTGTGGCAATGATCCGGGAGCACAATGAAAAGGCGGCAATCATTACCACACCATGGGATAGCTTAAAGGGTCAGCAGATTTTAGAGGCAATGGAGCATAGAAGTGATTTTCAGACAGAGCTGCTGAAGGAAGTGATGGAGGAACATGGAGAGGATTGCACTTGTGGCTGCCACGACCACCATCATGGGCATGGAGAGCATGACCACCACCATGGGCATGGAGAGCACGACCACCATCATGGGCATGGAGAGCACGACCACCATCATGAGCATGGAGAGCACGATCACCACCATGAGCATGGGGACCATGACCATCATCATGAGCATGGAGAGCATGGACATCATCATGAACACGGTGAAAGCTGTTCCTGCGGCCACGATCACAGCCATGGACATCATCATGCGGATGAAGTGTTTACAAGCTGGGGAATAGAAACTCCAAAGCAATTTACGAAGGAGCAGATTGAAGGCATACTGGAGGCATTGGAGGACAAGGATACCTATGGTTTCGTGCTCCGGGCAAAAGGAATGGTGGCTGAAAAAGACAGCCAGGCCTTTATTTATTTTGATTATGTGCCGGCAGAAAGTGAAGTGCGGGACGGCAATCCGGAATATACTGGAAAAATCTGCGTAATCGGTTCCGAGCTTCAGGAAGAGAACCTAAAGAAATTATTTGCTTAAAAGCCAGAAAGAAGGATAAATATGATTCCTGTTTATGTGATTAACGGATTTTTAGACAGCGGAAAAAGCGAGTTCATCACTTATACGTTAGCACAACCTTACTTCCAGACAAGAGGAAAGACCCTGTTGCTCCTTTGCGAGGAAGGAGAGGTTACTTATACAGAGGAAGTGCTGAAAAAGAGCCGCACCGTAGTGGAGCTGATAGAAGAAGAGGAAGATTTCCAGTCCACAAAGCTGATAGAGCTGGAAAAGAAGCATAAGCCTTCCCGTATTATTGTTGAGTATAATGGTATGTGGAATGCCAAAAATATGAAGCTTCCATGGCACTGGAAGGTGGAGCAGCAGGTTACCTGCATTGACGGATCTACCTTTTCCATGTATTTTACCAATATGAAGTCCCTGTTGGCAGAGATGCTTAGAAAATCGGAAATGATTATTATGAATCGCTGTGACGGGCTGGAAAGCCAGCTGGCAAACTATAAGCGCAATATTAAGGCGATTAATCAGCAGGCGGAGATTATTTTTGAAGATTCCCAAGGAGAGATTAATGCCACTTTGGAAGAGGACCTTCCCTATGATGTGAATAGGGATATTATCGCTTTAGATGATACAGGCTATGGAATCTGGTACATTGATATGTTGGATAACATGGAACGTTATGTGGGAAAAACAGTAGAATTCCTTGCAATGGTATTAAAGCCTGAACAGTTTCCGAAAGGTTATTTTGTGCCGGGAAGGATGGCGATGACCTGTTGTGCGGATGATATGGCATTTTTAGGCTATGCCTGTAAATACGACAAAGCAGAAGCATTGGAACAGAAAGAATGGGTACAGGTAACTGCCAGAGTCTGCTGGGAATATTTTGAGGATTATAAAAGTGAAGGGCCGGTCCTTCATGCAGTAAAGGTGGCAAAAGCAAAGGCGCCAAAGGAAGCGGTTATAAGCTTTGTATAAATAAAGGATAAAGGAAAGCGTGAAAAATTTGATGCAAAAAAAGGGAAAGTATCGTAAATGGATAACTTGTTTTGTGGCGGGCATGTTTATGATGCTTTTTCTTTTTGGGTGCGGGGAAGTCCGAAATCAGGAGCCGGATGGCGAGGCAGACAGAGAGGAAGCAGAAGAGGAAGAGAAATTAAGAATCGTGGCCTCCAACTTTCCCTGTTATGATTTTGCAAGAGCCATAACTGGAGGGAAAGCAGAGATTACTATGCTCATTCCGCCGGGAAATGAGGTCCATTCCTATGAGCCTACGCCTCAGGATATGGTTACCATTGGAAATTGTGATTTGTTTTTGTACACAGGCGGAGAATCGGATGAGTATATTGAAGAAATTCTGGATAGCTTTTCCCACAGAAGCTTTCATACGATAAAAATCATGGATTTTGTAACTCTTTATGAAGAGGAGACTATAGAAGGAATGCAGGTGAGAGGGCAAAGCCACGATCATGACAGCGTCGAGCCTGCTTATGAAGATTGTGAAGATTATGAAGAGGATGCAGCAAAGCAGTCCCAGGCACATGAGGAAGAATATGATGAGCATGTGTGGACCTCTCCTAAAAATGCCATCCGGATCATAAAAGGCATGGAAGAAGTGATTTCTTTGATGGATCAGGAAAATGCACAGTTTTATGAAGAACATGCAGAGCATTATGTAGAACAGATATCAAATCTGGATAAACGGTTTGAAAAGTTATTTGAGAATAGTAAGGAACAGGCGCTTTTTGTAGGGGACAGGTTTCCTTTTCTTTATTTTGCCAAGGAATACGGAATTACTTATTATGCGGTATTTCCGGGCTGTAACGGTGAATCGGAACCAAGTGCAAGGACTATGGCGTTTTTTATTGAGAAGGCAAGGGAATATGAAGCAAAAACCATCTTTTATCTGGAATTATCAAACAGTCAGACTGCCCAGGCGGTGGCAGAGGCAATAGGAGCTGATAGCGGAGAGCTTCATTCCTGTCATAACGTTACCAAGGAAGATTTTTTTAATGGAGTTACCTATGTAGAACTGATGGAGCGGAATTACCGTAGGCTTAAGGAGGTATTTTAATGGCATTATTAACCTGTAAAAATCTTTCATTTGCATATGAAAATCAGTTAGTAATAGATAACCTATCCTTTGAAGTGAAAAGTGGTGACTATCTTTGTATCGTAGGTGAAAACGGTACAGGAAAGACTACTTTGATGAAAGGTCTTTTGGGACTGAAAAAGCAGGAAAAGGGAGAAATCCAGACGGGAGAAGGCTTAAGGGCAGAGCAGATTGGGTATTTGCCCCAGCAGACTGCAGCCCAGAGGGATTTCCCGGCCTCTGTTATGGAGGTGGTGCTTTCCGGCTGTTTAAACAGCAGGGGATTTTCCCCTTTTTATTCCGGGGAAGATAAGAAGAAAGCAGGAGATACTATGAAGCTTTTGGGCATCTGGGAGAAAAGGAAGGAATGCTTCCGGGATTTGTCCGGCGGTTATAAGCAGAGGGTTCTTTTGGCAAGAGCCCTATGTGCTACCAGTAAGCTGCTTCTTTTAGATGAGCCTACTACCGGATTAGACCCGGTAGCTATTTTAGATTTTTATGAAATGGTGGGGCATTTAAACAAAAAGCACGGAATCACTATCATTATGATTTCTCATGACATTAAGGAAGCGGTCAGGCAGGCGGATCATATTCTGCATCTGACCCAGACGGATTATTTTTTTGGCACTACCAAACAGTATTTAAGCAGCAATATGGGAAAGGATTTTTTAGGAGGATATGAAGATGTGGAATGATTTGATGCAGATGTTTTCTTATCCTTTTATGGTCAGGGCATTGATTGTAGGCATACTAGTGTCCTTATGTGCGGCAGTGCTGGGAGTGACCCTTGTGCTGAAGCGGTATTCCATGATTGGGGACGGGCTTTCCCACGTGGGATTTGGGGCGCTGGCGATAGCGGCAGCTTTTCAGCTTGCACCTTTATATCTGGCAGTTCCGGTGGTATTCGTGGCAGCTTTGATCCTGCTTCGAATCAGTGAAAATGGAAAGCTGAAAGGAGATGCGGCTATTGCCTTGTTTTCTACAGGGGCCCTTGCACTTGGGGTGATGATCGTATCTATGACAAAGGGAATGAATGCGGATTTGAACAATTATATGTTTGGCAGCATTCTGGCTATGAGTCAGGAGGATGTGCGCCTTAGCGTGTTGCTGACTGTGGCGGTGCTTTTGTTGTATGGGCTTTTTTACCATAAAATCTTTGCAGTTACCTTTGATGAGACATTTGCCAGAGCGACGGGAGTGAAGGTGGAGCTGTATAGAACGGTGCTGGCTTTTTTGATTGCCATTACAATTGTGCTGGGGATGCGTATGATGGGAACGCTTTTGATTTCAAGCCTGATCATCTTTCCGGCTCTTACAGCAATGCGGATATGTAAGGATTTTAAAAGTGTGATAATCTGCTCCCTGATATTGGCTGCTGTTAGTTTTACTTTGGGATTAGCCTTGTCTTATATACTTGCAACCCCTACCGGTGCAAGTATTGTTGTGGTGGATATGGTATTTTTCCTTGGATTTTCCCTTATGGGCGCAAAGAAGTCGTGAAAGCGTTTCAGAAGGTCCTGTAATTTGAAAAATTGCAGTTGAGGTTGTATAAAACAGGAAAATTTAGGTAATAATACGAAAGAGAATGGAAGAATAGACTAAAACTGGAGAAAAAACCAATTGAGAATTGAGGGGACGATATGAGAATTAATGATTTTCGGCAACTGATGAACTTATGTGATAATGTGTGTGAGTGGCTGGAAAAAACCCGTTTTGGAATGGGACCGCTGGAAAGAAAACCTACTGCAATCAAGTCAGGGTTTCATTATGAACTCTTAAAATTTGCTGTTTATCTGGCAGATGCGGATGGCATGATATCTCAGGAGGAAATCAAGACAATCGGTGATAAGCTGGCTGTTTTTCCAAATGAAAGGGACCTTTGCACATTAAAGTTCCGGGAGCACATTCCTTTGGATTATGTAAACAACATTCCGAGCATCCTGCATTATGCGGTATTATCGGATGCAGGGGAAAAGAAAGCTGAGCCGCCCTTTTATAGACAGAAAGCCCAGATTTTGTTTGATATGTATAAAGTATTTGGAAGCTGTTTTTTGGCAGGGGTAAAAAGCAATCCGACCCATGAGACATGTCGTGCTTATACGGCATATATCCAGAAGCTGGAGGAGCATTTAAAGGAGTTTGGCGTATTCTGGCAGGGGCTGGATAAGGAATTTCAGATTGATCTGGAAGCAATTGATATAGGGGCGGACGGACAACCAGTTTTTTCTGGAACAGCTGGAAAAGAGCAGGAGAAAAAAGGGAGCAAAGAGGAAGAAGAAGAAACCACTTTGGAAGAAAAGCTGGAAGAGTTCAATAACATGGTGGGGCTCCGGGCAGTGAAAAAAGAAGTGAATAGCTTAATCAACCTGCTGCGCATTCAAAGAATAAGGGAAGCAAGGGGACTGAAAAATACTGCTACCGCAAAACATATGGTATTTTCCGGGAATCCGGGCACCGGAAAAACAACGGTGGCAAGAATCCTGGCTGGTATTTATAAAGATTTGGGAGTGCTGGAAAAAGGACATTTGGTAGAGGTAGATCGTTCCGGTCTGGTAAAGGGCTATTTAGGGCAGACTGCAGAGCGGGTGCAGGAAGTGGTCAAGGAAGCTATGGGCGGCATTTTATTTATTGATGAAGCCTATACGTTAACGGTGAACAAAGGAGAGGGCGATTATGGACAGGAGGCAGTGGATACCCTTCTAAAGGCAATGGAGGATAACCGGGACAATCTGATCGTAATCGTTGCAGGATATCCGGAGCTGATGGCTGCTTTTTTAGAGTCCAATCCCGGGCTGAAATCCCGCTTTAACAAATTTGTCTATTTTGAGGATTATACAGCAGAAGAACAATTGGCTATTCTGGAAAAAATGTGTAAAAAGCAGGATTACCTTTTGTCAGAAGGGGCCAGGATGTATGCGGAAAGCTTTCTGTTAAAACGAACGGAAATGCATCCGGAAAATTTTGCCAATGCAAGAGATGTACGGAATATGCTGGAACGGGCTATTTCCAATCAGGCAACCAGATTAATCGGCATGGCAAATCCCTCTAAGGAGGACCTGCTTACCATTGAATCGGCAGATTTTATTGAGGTGGAAGAGGCATGATGACAGCATAAGAAAACTCCCCGATTTCAAATCGGGGAGAAAAAAATGCTTTCTGTGATAAGTGGCAGTCAGGCATCTTCTGCGGTCATTTCCACTTCGTCTTCAGAGGTATTGATTACCTGAGATACAATCACAGTATTTGCGGCAGAGTCATCCGCTGCCGTTTTTTCCTGTGGTGTTTTGGAGCGGTTCAATTCTTCCTGGGTGCTTTCTATGATCCTGTTGTGGGTATCGATAGAATGGCAGAAATCCAAAGCACGCTCATCTATGGCAGCACCATCCTTGTATGCCTGATACATATATTCTCCCAGCTTCTTATAATCGTCCTTGATTGCATTTTTCTCCGAAAAGATTTTTGCATTTAATCTGGTGTATTCTACCGCCTCTCCGGTTTTGTCACATGCTGTTTTTGCAAATTCTTCTAATTTTTCACGAAATGCCATATTGCTTCCTCCTGATAATAAATTATAAAATATGTTTTTGATAAGTACATATATACCATTATAATCCATAAGTGGGGAATCATGCAAAAAAATATTTATAAAAAGATTATGAAATATGGCCGGGTATGTAAGGAGAACGAAAATGACCGCAGCAGTGTATGCTAACAGAGTATCACAGTCTGATTGATAGTCATCAAAAAATGGGTTATCATAGTAAAACTACTTAGCACATAATGATTAAAATGATATAATGATATTTAGTAGCATTTGAAATATCATGAAAAGAGATAGTAATATATTCAAGATACTTCATGCATTAAAGATGATATACAGTTAATAGAACAGCATCATGAAAAAGGGCAAAAAGGCTGTGATAATTTAGAAGCAGGAAATGTGTAAAATGCGAAAGGATGAATTTTAAATAAATGTTTTTAAAAAAAGTAATTTTTCAATTTATACAAAAGAAAGAAAGTCAAAAAGCGGTTATTAAGGAATGCATTGTTGCATTGGATATTGCAATGGTAGAAACGGAGCAGTTTTTAAATCAAGATGAATATTTATATGAATTTGACTATTCCAAAAGGAAAGTCCAATTGGACCAATTATCCAAAGATGTCAAAAGGCGCATGTCAAATCCTGTTACCGGATTCAAAAAAATAATCTATGGGCTTGCAAGCATTCAAAATCAGTATGAGGAGAAGCAGGAAGAATATGATGAAAGAGTAAAAGTATTTTCCGAATTGATAAAAGAACATAACAGAAATTACATGAAAAGGGCAATAGCAGATGCGCGAAAGGTAGTAGGGAATGTAGAAGGCAGGCCATTGGATAACAAACAGATGGAGTGTATTGTGAAAAATCCAAGAAATCAGCTTGTTATTGCTGGTGCAGGTACTGGAAAGACTACTACAATTATAGGGAAAGTGAACTTCATAGGAAAAACAATACAACTTTAATTGAGTGCTATGCTTATGAGCATTTTGAAGGGAGATTGCTGGATAGGTTAAAACAGGATTTGATTAAGCTAAATGTTTCGTTTACTCCAAGGACTATGGAAGAGGTATTTAAATATTTATCTGAGAAATCTGAAAATTTTGAAAAGGCTGAAAAATCTAAGAAATCTAAGAAAGTGAAAGAAAAAAATCAGAGCTTAGAAGAACTTGCCCGCATTATGCAAACAGTCATCCTTTTGGCAAAGGGAAAGCAGATGCAGCCTGAAGATTTATTAAGAATGTGTAAAAAGCAAAATAGAAGACAACTTCCTCTGATAACACTGATTATGCCAATCATGAAGCAATATGAAAACTATTTACGTACTCAAAAACAGATAGATTTTCCTGACATGCTGAATTTGGCAACAAGCTATAGTCGTGAAGGAAAATATCATCATAATTATAAATACATAATTGTGGATGAATATCAGGATTTATCCGGTGGGGAATATAAATTGCTAAAGGCTTTGCGCAAGGATAAAGACTACACTTTGTTTTGCGTAGGCGATGACTGGCAGAGCATTTATCGTTTTAGTGGAAGTGACATTGGCTATATTCTTGACTTTTCAAAATATTGGGGAGATACAGAAGTCAGTTATATTGAGACTACATATCGCTTTTCACAAAGATTGGTTGACATTTCAAGCGATTTCATTATGAAAAATCTAAATCAATTAGAAAAGAAAATCAAATCCGGAAATGATAAGGAAAAATATGTGCTTGGTAAAATTGAGGGAGAAAGAGAAAAAAATGCAGTTGATTTTATGCTGAGTAAAATTATGGAATTGCCAAAGAATAGTTCTGTTTATTTTATTGGAAGATACAAATTTGATGTGGATATTCTTAAGGAAAATACTCGCTTAAGCATAGAGTATAACAATAGCAAGAAGGCAATTGCTGTCAGAATGGCAGACAGAGAAGATTTAAATATGGAATTTTATACGGTACATAAATCAAAAGGGTTACAGGCGGATTATGTTTTTATCTTGAACAATAAGGATACAGGAATGGGATTTCCCAGCAAAATAAAAAATCCTCCTCTGATAGAATTGTTATTGGAAAAGGCGGATAATTATAATTATGCGGAAGAGCGGAGACTGTTTTATGTAGCATTAACCAGAGCAAGAAAACAAGTTTTTCTAGTTATAGCAGAACATAATATTTCTATATTTGCCGAGGAATTAATTGGCAAATATCAGGATGAAATGAAAAATATCAGCCCTTTATGTCCAAAATGTGGTGGCTTTTTACAAATACGAAAAGGACCATATGGTCATTTTTTTGGATGCAGCAATTATGAAAAAGGCTGCAGATATACAAGAAAAATAGAAAGAAAAAGTTAATAGAAAATATTTCTCTTTTGTTGTCCACATTTTGGAAAAAGCATATTGATTTTTTTATCAAATAGGACGATATAAATACAAATGAAAGGATGCATTAAATACTATACAAGGATGTGATCATATGAAAATCGGAGAAGCTCAACAACTCTATAGGGAGCAGGTAAAGGAATATCAGGCACAGAAAGCTTCCATATCAAAACAGCTAAAGAATATACAGAACCGTATGCAGGTTTCCACAGACAAAAAGGAACAGTATGAATCGGAAGCTGCCACACTGGAACTGACTTTAACTGCTTTAGATGAAAAACAACAGGAGTATTATGATTATTTGGACCAGTTGGCAGATCAATACTGTGCATACTGGAATGCAACCGTAGCAGAACAACAGTCAGATGCAGCTAAAGAGTATGCCATTGACATGGGAAAAATTATGGAAGTAGCACGCCGCATTATGAAAGGCGCAATCGTGCCAGCCTCAGATGAACAGAAACTGATGGAATTCAGCTTTGAAATGTACCAGACTGCAAAAAATATAGGAGCAATCGCACAACAGCAAAAGAAAGAAAAATACGATTCCCTTTGGGGAGAGGAAGAAGAAAAAGAATACGATGACCCTCAGGAGGTTGCAGAAAATGCAGAAGCCGTATCCGGCGCTCCCGAAATCGTAGATGTTGCAGAAACAATGAAAGCAGCTTCCCAGACCGACTAAAAAGAAAATACTTATCTTTTTCAGTATCATAGAGCATTTCGATACCCAGTAGGAGCTTGCATGTCATATAGTAGTCTTAGAGGCCTTGGCAAAGGCGCCGGTCCTTACGCACCGTACTTTGGTGCGTTAGTACCGCTGCGTCTTTGCAGAGCGAAAGCGTGCCTCTAAGACTACTATATGACATGCAAGCTCCTACGTCCTAACATCCAAATCCTATCCCACTAAAAAAAATCCCCCTATTGACAAATCCTCAATTATGCGTTAAAGTAAGCACAGTTACAAAAAGAAAGTAACATATCAAACAAACCTTTGAGAAAGAGAAGTAGTCATTAGGAAGTTTCAAAGAGAGCCGCAGGCGGTGGAATTGCGGTAAACGGATTTTTGATGAATGGACTTTTGAGGCCGGTCTGAAGCAGATGAGTAGTAGGCGCCGGCGGGAGGCACGCCCGTTATCCAGGTGACATGTATGCTAGTACATGATGTGAGTGGACATTACGTCAATTTGAGTGGTACCGCGATAATAAATCATAAGTTTATTACCGTCTCAAGCATTTGCTTGAGGCGGTTTTTATATGCCAAAAGTCCATGGGAACACAATTCTTGAAAGGAATGAACTAAGGAAAGCCCCAATAGGAAATGGGGAGTAGAAAAGGAGAGGAAAATTATGAAAAAGAAAGTAATCGCATTGTTATTGTCTATGGTGGTAGCAGCTAATCTAATGGCATGTTCCAGCACAACAGAGGAAACTGTCAATTCGCAGGAATTGACAGAATCACAGGAGGAAGAAATGGCAGGAGCCGAAGGAGAAACAGAAGCAGAAGCAGGCATATCCGGGAATGAGGAAGATACAGACAATTCAACAGAAAATACAGATGTGCAGTTGGCAGAAGGCAGTTATACAATCGGCATTTCCCAGTTTGCAGAGCATGGTTCTCTGGAGAACTGTAAAGAAGGATTTCTTGCAGGTCTTGCAGAGGAAGGCTTTGTAGAAGGTGAAAATCTGACCGTTTTATTTGACAATGCCCAGGCAGACACGGGAACCACCAGCACCATTGCGGATAACTATGTATCCCAGAATGTGGATTTAATCTGCGGCATTGCAACGCCCTCTGCCATGAGTGCATATAACTCCACATTAAATACAGAAATTCCGGTTATTTATACAGCAGTATCCGATCCGGTAGCGGCAGGCCTTGCAGAGGAAGACGGAACACCGGTAGGAAATATTACAGGTACTTCAGACTATCTGGCAGTTACAGAACAGCTTCAGATGATCCGTGATATTTTGCCGGAAGCAACGACCATTGGTATTATTTATACAACAAGCGAGACAAATTCCGAGAGCACCATTGCAGAATACAAAAAACATGCAGGAGAATACGGCTTTGAAATCGTGGATACCGGTATCAATACCATTGCAGATGTAGAATTGGCAGCAGCGAATTTAGTGGACAAGGTGGATTGTATTACGAATTTAACGGATAATACGGTAGTATCTGCATTACAGACAGAATTAGCAGCAGCAAATGCAAAGAACATTCCCGTATTTGGTTCCGAAATCGAACAGGTAAAAAGCGGCTGTGTAGCTTCTATGGGATTGGAATATTATGAGCTTGGAAAGCAGACAGGCCATATGGCTGCAAAGGTATTAAAGGGAGAAGCAAAAGCATCTGAAATGAAATTTGAAACCATTACCGAAGCAAGTCTTTATGTAAATACCGAAGCAGCAAATAAAATCGGACTTGCTTTGTCAGAAGATTTTGTGAAAAGCGCTTATCAGGTATTTGATACGATTGTGGTAGAATAAGTTAGGTTACATGGAGGAAATGTTTTGATTTTAGTATTAAGTGTATTTGAGCAGGGTCTGATTTATGCCGTAATGGCATTGGGCGTTTATATTACCTATAAAATACTGGATTTTCCGGACTTGACCGTAGATGGCAGCTTCCCTATGGGAGCCGCTATTACGGCAGTTTTGATCAGCAGGGATTTCAATCCGCTGCTTACATTGCCAATCAGCTTTCTGGCCGGGGCATTGATCGGAATGCTGACTGGAATCATTCATGTAAAGCTGAAGGTCCGGGATTTATTATCCGGTATTATTATGATGACGGCTCTCTATACGGTAAATTTAAGAATCGTAGGAAAAGCCAATCTGCCTATTTATAATAAGCCCAATATTTTTGACAATGAACTGGTAAATGCTATATTTCCAAAAGCGCTGTCTGATTTTTCCACCGTTATCCTGATTTTTATTATTACCATGATAACCAAGTATCTGCTGGACTGGTATCTTCATACCAAATCCGGTTATATGCTCAGGGCGGTAGGAGACAATGAGACGATAGTGACAAGTCTTGGAATCGATAAGGGATTTGTAAAAATCGTAGGATTATCCATTGCTAACGGTCTTGTGTCACTGAGCGGCTGCCTGTTTGCACAGCAGCAAAGATATTATGATGCTTCCTTTGGTACAGGTACGGTAGTAATCGGTCTTGCCAGTGTTATCATCGGCACCAGCCTGTTTCAAAAGATAATGGTTTTACGGGTAACCTCCAGTGTGGTAATCGGTTCGATTTTATATAAAGCCTGTGTAGCCTTGGCGATTCGCATGGGCTTGCAATCCAGTGATTTGAAATTAGTAACAGCCATCCTGTTCCTTTTGATTTTAGTGGCGGGAATGGATAGAAAGAGGAAGGTGAAGACAGATGCTAGAGCTTAAGCATATAAACAAATATTATAATCCCGGCTCCGTCAATGAACTTTGCCTTTTTCAGGATTTCAACCTGACCATTGAAAAGGGACAGTTTGTTTCTGTTGTAGGAAGCAATGGCTCCGGAAAGACCTCTTTATTAAATATTATCTGTGGAAGCATTGACGTGGACGATGGAAAGATACTTGTAAATGGTGAGGACATTACGGGAAAAAAGGATTACTTAAGGCATCGCCGGATTGGAAGGGTCTATCAGGACCCGTCTAAAGGAACCTGTCCCGGCATGACTATTTTGGAAAATATGTCTATTGCGGATAATAAAGGGAAGACTTATGGACTTGGGAGAGGAGTACGAAAAAAACGGATTCCCTGCTATAAGGAGCTGTTAGCACAATTAAATCTGGGGCTTGAGGATAAGCTGCATACGCAGGTAGGCTCTTTGTCAGGAGGACAAAGACAGGCGGTTTCCCTTTTAATGGCAACTATGACGCCCATTGACTTTCTGATTCTGGATGAACATACGGCGGCTCTTGACCCTAAAACAGCGGAAATTATCATGGAGCTTACGGATAAAATCGTCCGGGAAAAAAAGATGACCACCATTATGGTGACCCATAATCTCAGATATGCGGTAGAATATGGCAACCGACTGATCATGATGCATGAAGGGAAGGCGATTCTGGATAAAGTCGGTGAAGAGAAAGAAAAGATGGATACGGAAGAAATCATGAAAATATTTAATCAAATCAGCATAGAATGCGGTAATTAAAATTGCATTTTGCGGAGCAGATTATCATAAGTGATGATAGCAATCTGTTCGTATAAAGAATAAATGTATATATAAAATATGGCGATGGGAGAAATTCCGCCGCCATATTTTTTACTTTTTTTAATCAATATGCTTCTGTAACAGTTCAGGTGCCTGTAAAGGAGAGTGCATTTGGAAGACGTGGAGCCGGCAGAGCATGTAATAGTCTGCCAGGCCTTGGCAAAGTCGCCAGCACTAACGCACCGTATTTGGGTGCGTTAGTACTGTTGCGTCTTTGCAGAGCGCAAGCGTGCCTGACAGACTATTACATGCTCTGCCGGCTCCACGTCTTCCAAATGCACTCTCCTTTACAGGCACCTGAACTGTTACATACTTCTTTCTGCAATCCTCAAATTTCTATCACATTCCTAATATACAGTAATAAAGTAGAAAAATGTAAATTAGCAAAGAATCGTGACGGAGGAAAAAGGTGAAACGCTGTAAAAAATGTGGATTATGGGAAAATTATACGAATATCCGGTTCAATCAGGAGGGGATTTGCAATTATTGTGAGTTTTATGAAAACCACAAGGAGTCGTTAGAAAATAAAGAGGAGCTTGAACGGATTTTCCTGCAGAAAATGGAAGAAGGAAAGAAAAAGGCAAAAGAGGCAGGTTCCAAATATGACTGTCTGGTAGGCTTCAGTGGAGGAAAAGACAGCACTTATATTATTTACCAGCTAAAAGAAAGATATGGAATGAGAGTGCTGGCATTTACCTTTGACAATGGCTTTTCTACGGAATACGGAAAGAACAATATAGAAAGTGCGCTGGAAAAGCTGAAGGTGGATCACATTACCTTTTCTATGAGCGATGATAAATTGAGAAAACAATATACTGCCTGTGTAAAAATGATGCACAATTTCTGTTCCGTCTGCTTTCATTATATGCATTATTACAGTTATCTGTTTGCCGGACAGAATAAAATACCGCTTATTATAAACGGAAGGACAAAAGGGCAGATATTGCAATGCGCCGACAGTACAAAGGGAATCGAACCCTTTGAAAGCTCTCATCATTTAAAAGACTTTGAATATCAGATGTTTAAAGGATTGGAAGACAGAGCGGATAAAACCGGGCGGATGGATTACTTAAAGGATATAGAAGCGGAAGCGGTTTCCTATTTTGCATACCATGAAATCAGTGAAGAAGATACCATGAAGTTTCTGGAGGAAAAAATCGGATGGGTGCGGCCTAAGGGAGTCAGCGGACATGCAGACTGCTTCGCCCATGCCATGGCAGAAACTATGAGCCTGGAAAAGAGAGGATTTCCAATCAGGACCGGAGAACTGGCGGTTTCTGTACGAAGAGGAGAGCTTACCATAGAAGAGGCGGAAGAAATAGCAAAGAAGGATCAAGAGAATTTCCAGGAAGTTCCGCCGGAAATCAGAAAGCGGTTTTATGACCGGATTTCCGTAAAGTAAAACAGTAGGCAAATCAGAAATAGAAAGGCGAGGGAAAATGGTCTGTAATGTACTGGAATATCTGGAAAGCGCAGAAAAGCTCCATTCGGACAAGCTGGCATTTAGCGATGGGCAGGAGCTGCTTACCTATGGACAATTGGGAAAGCTGGCCAGAAAAATAGGGGGGAATCTGGCGGAGAGAGGCGCTTACAAAGAACCGGTGGTGGTGCTGATTGATAAGGATGTAAAAAGCATAGCGGCATTTATGGGGATCGTATACAGCGGCTGCTTTTATGTTCCTGTAGATAAAAGCCTTCCACTGGAAAGAATCCGGGTAATCTTATCGGTTGTAAGACCCAGATACCTGATTTTAAAAAAAGAGGATGAAAGGCTAAAGGAGGAGCTTTTAGAAGAAGTAACCTTATTATTTTGGGAAGAGATAACAGAAAATCCCATTGCTTCTGACTCCTGTCTGGCGGAAAAAAAGGAAGAGGAGGTTTTAGAGCGGCTGAGACTGTGTAGAGCAAGGCATTTAGACACCGATCCTCTTTATATGATATTTACTTCCGGCTCTACCGGAGTTCCAAAGGGAGTGCTGATTTCCCATAAATCCGTTATTGACATGGCGGAACAGTTTACAAAAGTGTTCCAATTTTCGGAAAAGGAAGTTTTTGCCAACCAGGCGCCCTTTGATTTTGATGTATCGGTAAAGGATATCTATCTGACCTTGAAAAACGGGGCATCCATGCATATTGTTCCAAAAAGCATGTTTGTCCTGCCCAAAAAGCTTGCGGGATACCTGAACGAAAAAAAAATCACCACAATTATATGGGCGGCATCAGCCTTAGGAGTTGCAGCATCCTTTCGGGTCTTTGAAAAAGAATCGCCGGAATGTTTAGAAAAAATCATGTTTTCCGGAGAAGTGCTTCCTATGAAAGTACTGCACTATTGGCAGAGCTGTAAAAAGGATGCAGTTTATGTAAATCTATACGGTCCTACGGAAATCACCTGTAATTGCACTTATTACATAGTGGACAGGGAGTTTAAGCCGGAAGAAGTGCTCCCTATTGGAAAGGCATTTCCTAATACGGAAATATTGCTTTTGGACGATGAAAACAAACTGGCAGAATCGGGGAAGACAGGGGAAATTTGTGTGAGGGGCTCTTCTCTTGCGCTAGGCTATTATAGAGATAGGGAAGCGACCCGGAAGGCTTTTTGCCAGAATCCTCTCCATGAGGATTATCAGGATAGGATTTATCGGACGGGAGATATAGGATATATAAATGAAAAGGGTGAGCTTGTATTTGCAGCAAGGCGGGACCATCAGATCAAGCATATGGGGCACCGGATAGAGCTTTTGGAAGTGGAAGCTGTAGTGAATGCCCTGGAGCAGGTGGACAAATGCTGCTGCATTTATGATGAGGTAAGAGAAAAAATCCTGTTATTTTATCAGGGAAAGAAAGAAGTAGAAAAGGAAATTATCCAGATGCTTCATAAAAAGCTGCCCAAATATATGTGTCCCAATGTATTTTGCGCCATGGACAGGCTCCCGGAAAACAGTCACGGAAAAATAGACCGATGCAGATTGAAACAGGATTACATGGAGAAAAAACAGTGAGCGGAAACATAGAAAAGGTATGCATAATCGGAACCGGGAAGCTGGCATTTCAATGTGCAGCTCTGGCAAAGGAAAGAGGAACGCCGGTGACCTTGTTTGACATGGGACAAAAAAAGTCCGTATTTCTGGAAAAACAGTCAGAGGCAGCAGGGATTCCTTTCTTTTTTCAGGAGCCTGGAAAAGTATTTGAAACACTGGAAAGGGAAGAAAAGAGGCTGTTACTGGTCAGTGCCATTAACGAAAGAATCCTGCCGGCAGGAGTACTGGAAAAGGAAAATATCAGGGCGGTCAATCTCCATCAGGCCCTTCTGCCTGCCCATCCCGGAAGGAATGCGGAAGCATGGGCGATTTTCGAGCAGGATGAAGAAGCGGGGATTACCTGGCATGATATGGTAAAAAAGGTAGACAGCGGCGGAATCTTAATACAAAAAAGAATCCCGTTGGATGAAAATATGACTTCTTATCTCCTTTTTAAAAAGCAGATAGAATGTGCCTATGAAGCATATCAGGAAATTTTTGATTCGCTTATGGATGGTTCCAGGAAGGGGATTCCCCAAAAAAGGGAAAGGGAGTATAAATTTCATTATAAAAAAGATGTTCCGGCAGGGGGAGTGCTGGACATGAGCTGGAGCGAAGAAAAAATCAGCGCATTTCTAAGGGCGATGGATTATGCCGGATTGTCTGTTTTTGACAGACCTAAGCTTCTGTATGAAGGAAAGACCTATCAATGGAAGAAATACGAAATACGCAAAGAGCAAAATGCAAAAAAACGCCCGCCCTGTATGATAATAACCGATTGTGATATTGTCATACAAAAGGGAACAACAAGGTTCCTGTTAAAAAATTATAACTTAATGGAGGAAACAAACGATGGAAAAACTGATGAACATTTTAAAGGAATTAAGACCGGAGATTGATTTTGAAAAGGAAACAAAGCTGATTGATGGAGGTATTTTAGACTCCTTTGACATGGTTTCCCTGATTGGAGAATTGAATGAAAGCTTTGGAATTGAAATTTCCTTTGATGATATGGAACCGGAAAACTTTAATTCGGCAGAACAGATTTATCAGATGATTGTAAGACTGCAGAGCGAGGACTAGAAAATGACTATAAATTCCATGTCATTTCTAATCTTTTTCCTTGGAATCGCCATTGTATATTACCTGCCCTTTCTGAAAAAATATCAATGGGCGGTTCTTTTGGCTGCAAGCTATTTGTTTTACTTCTTTACCGGAACGGATAATTTTATATACATTCTGGTTACGACGGTGACAACCCATGTTTCCGCCAGGATGCTTGGAAAGAAAAACAATCAGCAGGCAGAATGGTTGAAAGTGCAGAAAGGAAGCCGTACAAAGGAGGAAACCGCTCAATATAAGGCAAGGATAAAATCAGAGAAAAACAGAATCGTATTTTTTGATATCGTAGTCAATATAGGACTGCTTATTTTTGTGAAATACAGCAACTTCTTTATATTCAATATCAACCGCATATTAACTGTGGAAAGCAGCGTGGAACTGAAGGCATTGAATATATTGGTTCCTTTGGGGATTTCTTATTATACTCTTCAGAGCATAGGATATGTTCTGGATGTATCAAAAGGAAAAACACAGCCAGAGGGCAATGTATTCAAAACTGCCTTATTTGTCAGCTATTTTCCACAGATTACCCAGGGCCCCATTGGAAGATTTGATAAGCTGGCGCCCCAGCTGTTTGGTGCCCATGGATTTTCCTGGCAGAATTTGTCTTCTGGCTGTCAGCGGATTCTTTGGGGATTTTTTAAGAAAACGGTCATTGCGGACCGGATGAATCCCTTTGTGGATGAGATTTTTCTGAATTTTGATCAGCATAGCGGATTTACGTTGTTTTTAGGCTGTGTTTACTTTTCCATACAAGCTTATGCGGATTTCTCGGCCTATATGGACATTGCAGCAGGATATTCCCAGATATTGGGAATCGGCCTGGAGGAAAATTTCAAGCGGCCTTTCTTTTCCCAGTCTTTGGCAGAGTATTGGCGAAGATGGCATATTACCTTAAGCAGCTGGTTTCGGGACTATTTATTTTATCCCTTATCCCTTTCGGCCCCGGCGGTAAAGCTTTCCCGTATCGGGCGGAAATACCTGCCGGCCAGAATTGCAAAGCTGGTGCCTTCGGTTTATGCCATGTTCATCGTCTGGTTTGCAACCGGCTTCTGGCATGATGCCAGCTGGCGGTATATTTTATGGGGCATTGCAAACGGTACTATCATGATAAGTTCCATGTGCCTTTCGGAACAATTTAAGACATGGAAGCAGAAGCTGCATATCAGAGAGGAAAATAAATTCTGGCAGCTTTTCAGAAGATTGCGCACTTTTCTCTTGATTAGTCTGTTAAAGGTATTCCCGGCAGCATCTTCTACAGGAAATTCTTTAAGAATCCTAAAGAGGATTGTTACGGATTTTCGGATAGAGTTTTCTTATCAGGCATGGTTTCCAGGGTTGATAAAGAACTATCTGGCATATATCCTGTTTGGTCTGGTTCTGTTTTTGATGGTAAGCATCAGGCAGGAAAAGGAGCATTTTCGGGTACATATGGAAAGGAAGTCTTTTGTATATAGATGGTGCCTGTACCTTGTTCTTTTATGCGCCATTTTAAGCTTTGGTATGTTCGGAACAGAGCTTTCGGGAGGATTTGAATATGCGCAATATTAAGAAAATAGCGGGCCGGCTGCTTCTTATATCAGTGGTTCTGGTTCTATTTGAAATCATGGTGGAGTTTGTCTACAGACCTTATAATCGTTACAGTCTGTATGCCATCAGGGAGTTGAAGGAATGTCAGGGAGAAATTGATACGCTTTTTCTTGGAACCTCTACAGCTTATCGGGGATTTTCACCGGATATTTTTGATAAGGAGCTTGGAACCTTCAGTTATAATGCTGCTACTGCTTCCCAGCCAATTGACGGTACACTGGCATTATTAAAGGATCAGGCAGCAAGAAATCCAATAGAAAGAGTGATTCTCGGAGTTTCACAGCGTTCCCTTGTTAAGGAAGAGGCATATATTGAGCGGAAAGAGGAGGTATATGACAGGCTGTTGTCCTTCAAAGAAAAAGTCTCCTATCTAATAGATGGCTGTACCAGTGAGGAATGGCTGAACCTGATTTTTTATTCCACAAGAATAGAAAAATATCTGGATGCAGGACAGGTTAAGAAAAATCTGGCCTATAAGCTGTCAGATGCCTATAAGGAAAATAAGGCACCCATGGAAACCTATGGGGGAAGAGGGTTTCTTGCGGAGGATACAATCTATCAGGGAAAAACCTATGAGACCATTACAAAAGGGGAAAGTACATGGAAAGCCGATGAGGATAATGAAAAAGCGCTGATTGAGATTATGGAATATTGCCGGGCAAATGATATTGAACTGATTTTAACGTTTATTCCGGTTACCGGAGCCCAGATTAACAGCTATAAGGATGTTGGTGCGATTCATGACTATGTACAAGCGCTGGCAGATGAGTATGAAGCCGTATTTTGGGATTTCAATTATTATGTAAGAGTAAAAGAGGAGTTTTCCAATAGCATGTTTAAGGACAAAAAGCATTTGAATGAAGCGGGCGGAATGTATTTTAGCCGGTTATTTGCGGAAGTTTATCAAAAGTATCAAAAGGGTGAGGCAATAGAAGGGTATTTCTCGGATATTTGTCCCTATTATGAAAATTCTTATTGACGAGGAGAAGGAGTTTTGCTTACTATGGATATGAGGAATGGCAAAGCATGAAAAAATATAATGTGTTGATTGTAGAAGATGAAAAAAAGCTTCTGGAAACATTGTCTGATTTTTTAAAGCTAAATGATTATCAGGTGTATGCTGCAGAAAACGGAATGGAAGCCATGAAGCAGTTTATGGAACATATCCAGGAAATTGATATTGTGCTTTTGGATATTATGATTCCTTTTTTAAATGGATACGAGCTGTTGAAGGAAATCAGAATGCGTTCTAATGTACCGGTTATCATGCTCACGTCCAAGTCAGCAATTGAGGATCAGATTGAGGGATTTGAATGCGGAGCTGACGATTATATTACAAAGCCCTATAGTTTATCCCTTATCAAGGCTCATATAGAAGCGGTTCTGAAACGGGCAGGAAAGCAGAGGGACTTTATTGTCTCCGGAGATGTGCGCATTGATGTAAAGGCGCAGAAGGTATATTTGAAAGAGGAATATATGGAAACTACCCCGAAGGAATTCGATCTTCTTCTGTTTTTCATGGAAAATGAGGGAATGGTGCTGACCAGGGATCACATTTTGGATGCAGTATGGGGATATCAGTATGTGGGAGACATCAGGACAGTGGACACATTGGTAAAGCAGCTTCGGAAGAAGATGAAAAATGGAAGCTATATCCGTTCCGTGTATGGTGTGGGATACGTATTTGGAGGAACCGGCTATGTTAAAAAAGATTAGTGTAAGGTTTATATTATTGGAATGGGTGTTTCTGGTAATTGTAATAGGCGGAAGCATTGTGCTTTATGGAGTCTTTGCACCTGCCTATTATAGCAGCTATAAAGGAGGAATCATACAGCAGGCATTTGAAGACATAAAAGAGACGGATTTCAAAAATTTATCAGAAGAAGATATTGCCATGTTTCTGGAATACGAAAAAGAGAATTTAAGCTTTACGATAGCAGATGGAAACATGAATTCTATTTATACTACCAAGTCCAATGAAGAGCATGTCATTTACAGAAATATTGAGTTAAAGCTGGAGCAGTATTCGGAAAATCCCCAAATCATTAACAAAAACAGCAAAAGAAGCAAGACATTGAAGCTGTTAGGCATTGTCAGGCAGGATGGGGTTCCCTATTATGTATGTATCAGAGATAAGGTAGAAAATGTATACAGCAGCTTCCAGATTACAGAAAAGTTTATGATGGTCATGTTTGTCATTGCTCTTGCCATAGGAAGCCTGCTCATGTATCTTTTCTCACGGAATCTTGCACGTCCTATTAGGAATGTAGCAAGAGTGGCTCAGAGGTTGGCAGAAAGAGACTTTGAGGAGAAGGCAGATGAAAATGGCGGTTATGAAGAGGTCAATCATCTGGCAAAGTGTATAAACTGCATGTCAGGACAGCTTCAGGATTATGTGGAGCAGATTGAAGAAAGTCAGAAGCAGCTTTTGAATCAGAATATCCAGAAAGAGCGGATGGAAAAGGCAAGAAAAGATTTTATTGCAAACGTTTCCCACGAGCTGAAGACTCCTTTGGCTGTCATCTCCAGTCAGGCTGAAATGCTGCAATATGTAGGAGAGAAGGAGAGAGAATATTATTGTTTATCCATCATGGAAGAAGTGACAAAGATGTCGGAAATGGTAGGGAATCTTTTGGACATTTCTGTCATGGAGCATTATATGGAGGAAATAAAAAAAGAGCCGCTGCTCATGAATGATTTAATTAGTTATATGCTGATGAAGTATGATGCATTGATGAAAAAGAAAAAATTAACGATTCAGACAGAGCTGGAGGAGAATTGCTATATACTTGGGGACAGGGAATATATGGAACAGGCAATCAGCAATCTTCTTATGAATGCCTTTGAGCATACCGGGCAGCAGGGGAACATGGTAATTTCCTTAAAAAAAGTGGACGAAGGAATTCGTTTTACGGTTTATAATGACGGGAGCAGGATTCCGGAAAAGAATCTGGAAAAAATATGGAAAAGCTTTTTTAGAAAAGAAAATGAAGAAGCAACATTAGGTCATGCCGGAATCGGACTTTACATTGTTCAAAGTGTCGTCCATTTGCACGGAGGGAAGTACGGGGCAGAGAATAAGGAACATGGGGTGGAATTCTGGTTTACTATGCCTGCTCTTGAGAGATAATATTACAAAACGGAAAAAGGCGGATGGGTCATTCCCATTCGCCATATTTCTCCTCGCAATACTTACAACGATAGATTTCTTTCTGCTCATCGGTCAGGATAAAAATATGGGGCAGCTCCTGTTCAATGGAAGTAATGCACCGGGGGTTCTTGCAACGAATTACGTTTTTGATTTCTCTGGGAAGCACTAAATCCTTCTTTGCCACGATTTCCCCATCCTTGATTACATTGACGGTAATATTGTGATCGATAAATCCCAATATATCCAGGTTCAGCTTATCAATATCGCATTCCACTTTTAAGATATCCTTTGCTCCCATCTTTTTACTTTTGGCATTTTTTATGATAGCCACAGTACAGTCCAGCTTGTCCAGCTGCAAATGATGATAGATGGAAAGGCTTTTTCCAGCCTTGATGTGGTCCAATACAAAGCCTTCTTCAATTTTCCCTACGTTCAGCATACTGTTTTCACCTCATTTTTTATAATAGATTGTGGTTGACATAAGATTTATACAAGTTCCAGCAACGTTAAGATCAGCGCCATGCGCACATATACTCCGTATTGCACCTGCTTAAAATAAACTGCCCGTTCATCGTCATCCACCTCAACAGATATTTCGTTTACTCTTGGAAGAGGATGGAGTACCAGCATATCCGGTTTTGCGAGCTCCATTTTCTCTTTATTCAATATATAGAAGTCTTTTAACCTTACATAATCCTCTTCGTTAAAAAAACGTTCCCTCTGCACCCTTGTCATATAGAGCAGATCTAAATCTCCCATTACATCCTCAAGACGAATCACTTCTTGATAGGAAATGCCCTTCTCATGAAGCATTTCCGTTACATAATCGGGAATCCTTAATTCATCAGGAGAAATAAATACAAACCGGATATTTTCGTAGCGGACCAGAGCATGAATCAGGGAATGGACTGTCCTGCCAAATTTCAGGTCTCCGCATAGTCCAATGGTAAAGTTATCTAACCGTCCCTTTAAGGAGCGGATCGTAAGCAGATCCGTCAGTGTCTGGGTAGGATGCTGATGTCCTCCGTCTCCTGCATTGATCACCGGAATTTTGGATTTGGTGGAGGCTACCATAGGCGCTCCCTCCTTTGGATGTCTCATGGCACAGATGTCTGCATAACAGGATATCATGCGGATAGTATCGGACACGCTTTCTCCTTTTGTGGCGGAAGAGGAGCTGGCATCGGAAAAACCGATTACATGTCCTCCTAAATTATACATGGCGGCTTCAAAACTAAGACGGGTCCTGGTGCTGGGTTCGTAAAAACAGGTGGCAAGTTTTTTCCCTTCACACTTCCTTGCATAGTTGTCCGGATTCTTTTCAATATCTCCCGCCAGATCAAAGAGCTTATCCAGCTCATCCACCGTAAAATCCAGTGGGCTCATTAAATGTCTCATAATGTTATCTCCCTTGCGTAGTTTGTTCTATGGATTGATTGCATGAAATACCTGAAAAAGATTCAGGACTGCAAATATTCCGTAAAAAATCGAAGAGAAATGAATCTCTTCGATTTTCATATCATTGGAAAGACAGCAGGTCATCTACCGGTTTCCTTTTGGGAGCAATAGGAGCTTCGTCAGGAAAGCCGATAGGGATAAGCGCTATCAATTCACGATCCTCTGGAATATGAAGCAAATCAACAATCTTGTCTTCATCAAAAATACCCATAATGACAGTACCAAGCCCTTTTTCATAAGCGGCTAAACAAAAAGTCTGGGAAGCAACACCCGCATCGAACATCTGCCAGGTGTCTTTCCTATGGGTGGTAAAGGAACCATCCCTTTCATAACCGCATCTGTTTTTGATAACAGTTACCGCTATGACCATGGGAGCATTTTTAATAATCGTTCCGTTGTTTGGATAAAGGGAAGTGCAGTCATCTGCAATTTTGTCCTTTAGGGCGCCTTCTACTGCTATATAGCGGATAGTCTGGGAATGCTTCCAGCTTGGTGCATAAGAAGCAGCTTCGATTACAGAAGCAAGCAGGTCGTGGCTTACGAAATCCGGTTTGAATTTCCGGATGCTTCGGCGGCCTTTGATACAATCTGATGCAATCATGAAATAATCCTCCTTTTTCTAGTATATACAAAATCTATCTGCTAAGTAATCATAGCATAGAAAAAGAAAGCTTTCAATGAAGACAATGGAATATTTTGAGAAAATAATGTTTATTTTTTCATTTGTACTCAAGAAGCAATCTGGCAAATTTGAAAATATGACGGAATAATATAAAAGTATTGACAATTTATTGAATTGTTGATGGTATATAGAAAACAGGGAATCAGGTAAGCAAAAGAGGAGCGTGATATGATGCATTAACAAATGAGGATTTACAGGCAATCGCCACATTATTAGAACCTATTAACAGTCGGTTGGGTGTCATGGATAACCGATTGGACGGCATGGATAGCCGGCTGGATGGTATGGATAACCGACTGGACGGCATGGATAGCCGACCGGACGGCATGGACACCCATCTGAATCAAATGAACAACCGACTGGAAAAAGTAGAATCTCAAGTATCAGCCTTAAGAGCCGGACAGATAGAATTAAGAAAGGAAATCAAAGAAGTGGACATTAAGGTTGCTCTTACTTATCAGCTTGCATTAGATGCATGGGGAACCAGTACGGAAAATAGGAAGTGGTTGGAAGAGGGGCAGATTACCGGCATGCTTCTTTATTCTGATACATCTTTTTATCAGAAGCTTCATACATATCCCACAAGGAACAACCCGAATTTCCTGCATTTGTGCAATACCCGTAGGCGGTGGATATCTGATAGAGCCTGCCTTCCTTCTGATTTAGTTTGTCAATTTTCTTCATAAGATGTGCAAGCGTTTTTTCTACATAGGAGCTGTCATTAGTTTTTAATATTACAATAAATTCATCCCCGCCCATTCGGCCGATAAATCCGTCTTTTTTATAATTGTCCTGTAGTATTTTTGCGAATTCTGCCAAAAGGGTATCTCCGGTGCCATGACCAAATCGGTCATTCACTTCTTTGAAATGATTTAAATCAAAGTTGATAATAGTGGCAGCCGGCTTTTTCACATCCCATTCCTGAAAAATCTTTTCGCACATAGCACGATTGCCTACTTTAGTCAGCTGGTCTGTATAGGCGATTTGAAGCAGAGTCTGTTTTTCCGCACTTTCATAAAACAGCTGTACCAATCTGTAAATGTAGCTGGCTATCATAGCTATAACAAAAATCAGAACTCCAATTGGCAGAATGCTGCTGGATAAATTGATATTTTGGGGATGGATATATTTATCGATATTGAACCTTAAAGTATCGGCAAATAAGAAGATAACCATAATGCCAAGCCCTTGCAGAATCATGTGATCCGATTTCTTGTTTTGACGCTTCCATGTGGTTAGGATAGAGCCTGTTGTAAGGGCTATCGTGCAAAAGCCCAATCCATGGAAAAGGGTCAACACTCTAGAAAAGTGGCATATACCAAACTGGTTTAAAAGAATTACCGTAATATTAAATACAGCCACGATACCGATAAAAACGGGAAACACCTTTTTCGTGCGATTATTGTCAAAGGCATCCAGGACGAACAAAAGTATAGGAATTGGAGCCAGATACAGGGACAGGTATTCAAAATAGGCAAGGGTGTTCAAATTACTGCAAACTAACTGTAAAATACCGGTACTGCCCATCATCCATAGGGCAACCGTAACGGAGAAAATAGCTATCCACAACAAAATACGGTACTCCTTGCCTGCTTTTCCCAAAAACAGAACAACACCTGTGAGTAAAAGGCCAAAGGAAAGTAAAAATATACCGACAATTACTTCAGTAATATTTTTTAATACAAGATTCTTCGTAGCATACTTTTCTTCCATGAGATAAATCGTTTCAATGGAGGAAAAAGCATTGTCCTCTGTTACATCAAAACATATTTTTAACTCTTTTCCGGAAAAATCTTCCGGCAGGGATATCCAATGATAACCGCTTCCTACCATGTTTCCAGCCTGATATAGTTTCGTACCATAGCTGTATAGTTCAAGGCCATCTATATGTACTGTTACTATGGAATGATATATTTTAAGCTGGAGCATTGGGCGTTGTATCCAGGTGTCAGGCAATGAGGTAACCAACTCAACATGATTACCGGCATTGGTAACGGGAAAAAATAATTTGTCTAAGCTATGCTCTTCTTGAGACACGCCATTTATTGTTATGTTCCAATTATTTGTTAATGATACTTCTGTACGCTCCACATCATTGCCGATTTTCGTTTTAATCATGAAATAAAGGATTATGATAAGTAATATAAAAATAAATTTTACAGCCATTCTGGTGGTTTTTCTCTTCATATTTAGTAATCCTTTCCATTAAATTTTTTCAAAAAGTAAATCCCATAAAATGCAATGACTATAAATCCATTATAACGGAAAGGACAATATTTATAAAGTGTTTTGGCTTAATATTTAGATATAGTAATTTAAAAGAAAAAATGCTATACTAAGCAATAATAAAACGAGAAGACTCCTATTAGGGACATTTATCAACATGCGGAGGAAAAAGGAGAGATATCCATGGAATTTAATGAGAGAAAAAGGATTTTATTTTTTGGACTGCCTTGGACATTTACCAAATATACAGTCAAAGAGGATATTATTAACATAAAAGCGGGCTTCTTAAAAACAGTGGAAGATGACTGTTATATGTACAAGGTTCAGGATGTGAAGTTGGAAGCTACCCTGTTTGAAAGAATATTTGGACTTGGAACGGTAGTGTGCTTTACTGGAGATACGACCCACCAGAAATTAACCCTGGTACATATTAAAAATGCAAAGGCTGTTAAGGATTTTATCCTGGAGGCATCTGAGACCGCAAGGATGAAGCGGAGGACCTTGAACACATTGGATATCGGAAGTGTCGTTCCGGATGATCTGGATTAAAAGATGATTATAGCGCAAAAGAGCGGCTGTTTTATGACAGCCGCTCTTTTTAGGGAGGATATTAGGAATTACGATTCAGGATGTATTCGTATAAAAGACCGGTTCCAAACCAATAGGGGGCATAGTCTAAACGAATGACACCATCAATGTTAAAAGGAGAGTGTTCGTAATTCCAAGGGCACAAATTATTCTTTTTCAGGAATTTGCCCGTGATGAATTCAGTTATAAAAATACAAAAGGTATAAATACTGCCCCGCAGTAAGAAGGGCTTTCCCTTCAGAAGTCTGGAGATGGGGGTCAGAAACACTGCCATCCCATATATTGGGAACATCCAAAGGGAAGTGTTGCCTTTTAAACGTTTGTCAGTACCTTTCATATTTGATGTGGCTGTAAATATGATTTCCAGGCACCAGCCCACCGTGCCGCATTCAATGAATTTTTTTATCATATGGATAGTATGGGGCTGTTTTTTTAAAAATATACATATTTTATAAAAATAATGGGACATTGCGAAATAGATGTGAATCAACTATGCAAAGCATTCTAATTCTATGTACAAAAATAGAAATAATATAGTAGCAGAGAAATTTAGAATGTGATATACTGATTCTATAACGAGAATATAGTGTTTCATTAACAAATGTAAGATGAAAACCAAATAAGTACAATTTGCATAATTGGATGAGGGTGTTATATATAAAATGATAGAGTATATAAAAATACTAATATTCATACTATTAAATTATGGCATTTCAATGGGGTGTCATCTTTATTTGGCTATAAAAGCATGTGGTGGCAAGTGGGATTTTGTAAAGTTTATATATGGTTTTGGAATACTGTATATTCTTTTTTGTATTCCATATTTGATAGGGATAAAAGATGCCGGTTTAATTTCATATATCCTTCAAATAATTGGTTTGGCAGGGTATATTGTTTTATACTATAAAAAATCCTTTGAAGAGAGTATTGGGATTTCAGCCGGAGGCTTTGTCTTTGTTTATATGTTTATAAAAAGTTTTTTTATTACCAGTAGCAAATCTTTGTTTAATCAATTGGTGATTCAGAATTCGTGGAATTGGACAAATATTGTGTTTTCAGTGTTCGCAGATGGGGTACTGTTGCTGTGTGTTTTTCTGTTTCACAAAAAAGATATTTCTATATGGATTTCTAATCTTTATAGAAATAGAAATAAGTTTATTAGTAGTGCTATTTGTTTCTATGTTGCAATATGGATTATTGTTAGTAAGGTGATCTTGGTAAGAAAAAGTGATGCTGCCCATGAAAAAATATATTTTTTAATATTTATTGCATTTATAATTGGATTGTTGTTGCTGTTGTTTATATTAGCTGTTTATTACCTAAATGAAAGCAAAAATGAAAAGATAAAAATGCAGGAATTCATGATTATCCAACAAAACATGTACATTACCACTTTAGAGAGGCTACAAATAGAAATAAAAAAATTTCAGCATGATTATAAAAATATTGTAGCTGGATTATATACGGTTGAAAAAAATAATGATACTTTGAAGTTTTTGGAAGAAAATATATTACGATTTGATGAGAAGCTTTCTGCTAGTATTATGGAAACGGCTAGCTTAAGCCATATCAAATTGGAAGAAGTAAAAGGGGTGGTTTTAACAAAAATGATACGGGCTAGAGAGAATGGTGTGTTGTTTTTTCTAGAGGTAATAAAAGATATAGAATCTGTATATATGAATATTGTTGATTTTAACCGATGTCTTGGAATTTTGATTGACAATGGAATCGAAGCAGCAAAGAAGGGAGATAAAAAGGAAGTCCATGTAGTTATGATTTGGGAAGAGACAAAATTTGTTTTGATTGTGAAAAATACTTATAAGGGAGTAGTCCAAATAAAAGATATATGGAAAGAAGGATATTCAACTAAAGGAGAACAGAGAGGAATTGGATTAAATAATTATAATGAAATACTAAGTAGGTATCCGTGTGTTACAAGGGAAACACAGGTAGAGGAGTCTTATTTTATACAGATATTGAAAAGTTATCCCTGTGAAAAAGGAGGTTTTGAATGATACCAGTTTATATTTGTGAGGATCAAGAGATGACAAGGGAATATCTTGAAAAGCAGGTAAAAAACATTATTATGATTGAGAATCTGGATATGTATATTAAATTATCAACAGGCAATCCAGAGAAAATTATAGAAGAGGTAGTGAAGACAAAAGAAAGGGGAATCTATCTATTGGATATAGATTTGTCTCATATAATGAGCGGATTTGATTTAGCAAAAGTAATTCGAGAAAGAGATGCGCGTGGATTTGTTGTGTTTGTAACAACTCATGGGGAATTAGCATTAAATACTTTTAAGTATCAGATTGAGGCTATGGATTATATTTTAAAAGATGAGCCTGATAAAATTGCAGAACGTCTACAGACCTGTTTTTTGAATATACATCAGAGAATGGAATCGGATCATACAAAATATGCGGATTATTTTATTCTAAGGCAGATGGATGAGGTGCGTTATATTCGTATGGAAGATATCATTTATTTTGAGACATCTGCTCAAAAGCATAAGGTGAATCTAGTAACAGAGAAAGAATACATTGAATTTTTTGGCGATTTGAAATCAATAGAGGAAAAAACAGGAGAAGGATTTATTCGCAGTCATCGTTCTTATTTGATTAATAGAAATTATATTGACGCAATTTATGCAAAGGAGTCTTATGTGCTAATGAAAGATGGTAAAAGATGTGGTTTGTCAAGAAGCGGAAGGAAAAGAATTGAGGAACAACTGAAAGAGTCTTAAAATTAGAGATTGAAAAAGAGGAGTCTGTATCAGGCAATGGTCTGTTACAGACTTTTTTTGTAAAAATGTCAAAAAGGAGATAAAAATGACTGTTTGGGATGTGTTTGCATTTTAAGGATTTTTTGCGTGTATACTGATGTTATCAGTAAATAGAAAGAGGGAATTTTATGAAAGAGAAGCTTCTTCATACAAAGCTGCTTTCGAAAATGTATGGTAGCAATCAAGTATTAGATCAAATTAATATAACAATCTATAAAGGGGATGTTTATGGATTTATAGGAAAAAATGGGGCAGGAAAGACCACGTTTATACGAACGATTACAAAAATGATTTCCAAAACCTCAGGGGAATTTGTATTTTTGAATCCAGATATAAAAATTAGTGCTGTGATTGAACAGCCGGCACTGTATATGGATATGACGGCGATGCAAAATTTAACCTATATGTGTAAATTAAAAAATTGTGGTAAAAAAGAATGGATTGAGGAAGTGCTTGCATTTGTTGGGCTTGAAAACACAGGGAAAAAATTAGTGAGAGATTTTTCACTGGGTATGAGGCAACGTCTGGGTATAGGATTGGCAATTATTACAAGGCCTGATTTTTTGATTTTAGATGAACCGATTAACGGATTGGATCCGGTGGGGATTGTAGAAATAAGAAATATAATTAGAAAAATTAATAAAGAGATTGGGACAACTATTCTCATATCTAGTCACATACTTTCTGAATTGGAAATGGTTGCTACAAGATATGGGATAATCCATCACGGCAAAATGGTTCGTGAATTTACAAAAGAAGAATTGATGAAGGAGACTGGAAAATTTGCCTTGTTGCAAACATCCGATAATCAAAAAGCATGGGGGATTATTAAGGAATATCATGCAAATGACGTTACATTGGATGGGGAGTATCTAGTTTTTAATGCAACAGACGAATGTTGCAGGCAGATTAGTAGAAAATTATTGCAAGAAGAAATTGCGGTTTATCAATTTCAACTAAAAAAAATAGATCTGGAAGAATACTTTTTAAATTTGGTGGAGGAAAATAAATGAATTTTATCAAAGCAGAATTGTTCCGATTCAGCAGAAAAAAGGTTTTTTATATTGCTTTTTTGGGTTTGGTATGTTTAGCATTGTTTTTTTGTAAAACAATAGAGGCTGATGACGCAGGAATGGTAGTTAAAGCATCATTGACTTATGGGACAGCTGTAATTCCGATATTGTTTGTTCCTATTTACCTGCAAATTTGGCAGGCAGATTTCGCTAGCCGCTTCATCAATAATATATTAGTATCAGGAATGTCTCGAGTGCATTATTACTTTGGAAAATTGTTAATGATGTATCTATTTGGAGAGGTATTGGCGCTTATATATGGTTTTAGTGTATTGATATTTTCTTATTGCTTGAAAGGTGAATTTTTAATCGGAGAGTATCTTAAGGCAATAGCAGTACAGAACCTTCTGTACTTGGTAGTCATGGCTGTCGGTCTTATGATTTATATAGTTGTGGATGTGGCGGCATTGTCAACAGCAGTATATTTGCTCTTTATACTTTTATTTGAAAACTTAGTAAGTGCTTTGCTGAAGCAGATGCACATAAATATAGAAAAAATCAGTTCTTATATGATTATGCAGAATTTGACAAAAGCAGTATCTGTTGTGAATTTACAGAAAAATGAAATATATCCAATGCTAATAAGTGGAATTGTTTTGTGGATTATATCTGTTGGTATCAGTGTTTTTCTGTTGAAAGAAAGAGAATATAAATAGGTGAATTAAATGGTGAAAAGAAGAAAAACGATTATAATTTCAATAGTATGTATGCTGATTGTGGCAATATTTCTGCTTTGCTATATGAATGAAGACACAATTCAAGTTCATAAGGAATGGCTGCTTTCAGGTGAAGAAATTTCAAAAGTAGAGATTATAGGATTGGGACAGGATTTAGATATTATAATTAAAGAATCTGATGGTTTGGGAAATCGTGTGACAATCGAAGGAAATATTCCGGAATCTTTTGCAAAAAAAATAGAGGAGTTGGAACCCCAGAAAGATAGCATGTCAATAAATTTTGTGGGTTCAAGTGGAGTCAGTATAGCCAAAATTGCAAAAGATACGTTGCAAATTACGATTTGCTTGGAAAATGACGAACTACTCAGAAAATTGACTGTGAAGTCCAATAAAGGAGACGTAAATCTAACAGTACCAAGTGGATTTCGCAGCAAATACCAGTTGTCAACAAATTATGGGGATATAAATGCACTGGAAGAATATGTGGATACAGATAGAGAAGTATCAATAGAACTTGGTTCTGGAAACATTACAATATCGGATAAATAGGGAGAGATGAAAGATGTATGCACATTCAATGCAATCAAGCTCAAATGATTGTGGTGTCGCTTCGATACAGACAGTTTTCAAGCAGTTGAAAATTAAATTCAATGGAATTAATTTAGGAAAAATTTTAGATGATTCTGTAGAACAAGGGTTATCTATAAGCAATATACAGTGTATTTTAGAAGAATATGGTGTTTTTAGTGAAGCATACAAAGTGTCAGATATAGAAAAACTAGCGGAACAGCAATTTCCTATGATACTTATGTGTAAAAATAAAGGAATTCCACATTATGTTGTGTTACATCAAACAGATGGAAGAGAGTATATTGTGTCGGATCCAGCTAAACCACAGATAGAGAAAAAAACGAAAGAAGAAATGGAAAAGAATTTTATGGGATATGCCATTTGCATTGAACATATTGAGCATTTACGCATGAAATCTTTTTCTACCAAAAAATTGTATGCAGACGTCATTAGTGAATTAAGTGCAAAAAAGAAATTGTTGATAATCGGTATTGCAATTTTAAAATATATATGTCCACTGAGTTTAGTATTTTTTATACAATATAGTACGATTTATCAAATGGAAAATATGGACATCTCTTATTATAGTGTAATATGCATATTTTTTCTTTCGATTATGGCGGGTTATTTTTATATAAATCAAGCGGATACTAAAATTAGAACGAAAATTGAAAATCAATTTCAGAAAGCAACATTATATGATTATTATAAAATGAATTTATCTGATGTTTTAGAAAAGAAGAATATTGATTGCGTTATGGGACATTTTTGGAATCTTTTGCTATCTGTAACAGGAGTATTGCATAAGTTCTATTTAAAAATTGATCTTTTGTTTATTGGTCTTTTATGCGGTCTTCTTACAACGGTTAATTTGAAGCTTGGCATATGGGTCGTTATATGGGCTCTCATTTTTGTAGGTATTATTCATTTTCAAGCTAATAAAATTAGAAATTATGAAAGAAACTTAGTGCATACATCAAATGGATTATCTTCAACAATTGAAGAGGCGGTACGCTTGTCCTATGATATAAAATTGTTTTCAAAAGAAGATGATGCTGAGAACAAGTTGCTTGGAAGTATGGAGGAATATTTTGAAGCTAAAATAAAAGCAAATGATATGACTGCATTTATTGATTCTATTTTTGAATTCATTAGTGCATGTGTTTTGCTGACAGCATTTGGAATGTTTGTTTATTCTTATGTATTTGAAAAAAATGAATCTATGACAATGCTATTTTTAAGTATATTTATAATATCTGTTATTCTTGCTCGGCTAAAGCCAGTTGCTCAGACATGGGTAAAATATCAGAAAAGTGCCATTGCTGTAGAGTATATTCAAAATCAAAGTAGAGAAATGGAAACAAATAACAAGATTAAAAAAAGTCAGACATGTTTCGATGAAGAAGTTTGGGAGGTTTGTTTGAAAAATATATCTTTTGCATATAAAAATAGTAAAAATGTGTTACATGAATTCAATGGAAAGTTTTGTAAAGGTGAAATTATTGGAATTACTGGCGAAAATGGATCTGGTAAGAGTACGTTGCTAAAGATTATTTCTGGTCTATTAGAACCTAGTGAAGGAGAAATATTTATAAATAATCAATTATATTATACCCTTACAGATTGGAAGATGGAAAATTGTATAAGCGTATATAGCACTGAAATGAGTTTGTTTCAAAACACGATAGAAAATAATATTTTATTTAGGCTGAATGAGGAGAAAACTGAAAAAAATACGGATTTAGAGAAACTAAAAAAAGAATTTTCTATACCGTTTCCTGAGCATTATGTTGTCTATTCCAGGGGAAGTAATCTGTCACAAGGACAGATTCAAAAACTTCTACTGCTTAGATGCTTGAACCAACAAAAAAGTATTTATATCTTTGATGAGCCAACAAGTAATTTGGATTTAAATACTATAAAGGTATTTAATGGTGTAATAAAAGAATTAGCAAAAAAAGGAAAAATTGTTATTCTTGTAAGTCACGACTCAGAGATATTACAAAAATGTACAAGATTATATCATTTAGGAGAAAGATAAAAGGTATATTGAAATAATATGAATAAGAGAAGAATTTTTATAGTAGGAATATTGATGGTAATGGCTGTTTCGGGAATAATTTGTTTTCAAAAATTGAATTTTAATTTTAGTAAACATAGTTTTGAGGAAATTAATGTAGGGGACATTTATTCAGCCATTAATAGTAGAGAGAATTTAGTAGTTTATTACGGAAAGGAAAGTTGTAGTGCGTGCCGTGTATTTACACCTATTTTAGAAGAAGCGGCTGAAATTGTGGGAAAAAAGATATATTTTCTGGATGGTGATAATATGGAAACAAAAAGTTTTAGTAAAGATTATAATATTCAAAATACCCCCACACTTTTGCTTATTAGTGATGGAGAAATTCTAAGATATGAGGGTATGTTTGAGTTGGAAGAAACAATTAAAATATTATCAAAAGAAGAAAGATAAGGAAGGAACGGGTTGAATGAAAATAAAATTACAAGGAAATTTGTTAAAGGTGATTATTAAGTCTATAATATGGTGTATTACTTTAGCATTTGCATTTGCGGGATGGTGTATGGCAATTGTAGCTAAAGAAAAGAATTTAGAAAAGGATCAGAAAATAGCAGAGTTGGAAAAATCATATCCTGCAATATATGATGTTCTAAATTCTGTTACTTATGAAAAGTTTAATGAATTAATTCAAGAAAATAGAGAGGTTTATGTATACATAGGAAGACCTTCTTGCGGGGATTGTCAAGAGTTTGAGCCAGAACTAATACAGATTATTCAGCAATATGAAAAAAATCAGCAGATAGTATATTTTAATGTACATAGCATTCGCCAGGATGATAAAGAGTGGGAAACGTTTAAAGAAAAATATAATGTTCAGTATACGCCGACGATAGCAAAATTTAAGCAGGGAAAATTGATAGATAAAGTGGAATGGACACCAGAAGAGGGAATTAGCATTGAAGATGTAAAAAGTTGGATTCTAAAGTACGTAGTATGAGATACAATTGCCATCAATTAGATAATAATATCTATTGAAATAGTTTATTAACTATCTGATGGGAAGGGAGGTGAATTACATGCAGAAGATGACAGTAAGAGAAAAGGAAACATTAAGAGCAGGCTGGGTATGCCTTCTTTGGGGATGTATCTGCTGGGGTTAATTTATCCGTTTTAGTGTAATTATCCAAGAATGTTTCTGATTATCAGAAAAATGACGGCAGGATTGCAGGTGACTAATGCAATTCTGTCGTCGTTTGCATTGATAAATAACCAATTTATTTAGAGCTTGATAAAATGACGAACCGAGGTTTATCATTAATAGCATTTATAAGATTTCCTTAAGTCAGAGAGAGGTAAAAATATTAAAAATGTAGAAAAGGGATTTGTTGGAGAATCATGGAGGAGATTATGTGACACCAGAATTTAGCAGTTATCATAAGTGTATACAATCATGTAGATTGTAAAACAGGTTTTAGCATAAAATTTCAAATTTCCCAAATTGCTATGGCAAGGCCGGAAAAAATAGTATATGATAGGAAAGGATAAAATAGGTAACAGTTCAGCCCGCCTTGGGAGAGCGAGTGGATTTGGATGGGAGCCGGCAGGGCATATCGTAGTCTTCCGTGCACGCTTTCGCTCTACAAAGACGCAGCGGTACTAATGCACCAAAGAACGGTGCATAAGGACCGGCGTCTTTGCCAAGGCACGGAAGACTACGATATGCCCTGCCGGCTCCCATCCAAATCCACTCGCTCTCCCAAGGCGGGCTGAACTGTTATCAAAACAGAAAGTTTTTGGGAAAGGAAGACTTGCTTTCATGAATTATAAAGAGGCAGTTGCTTACATAGAAGAAGTACAGGCCTACGGCAGTGTGCTGGGGCTTGAAAATATTGCAGAGCTTTGTGAAAGGCTTGGCAATCCTCAAAAGGATTTAAAATTCATTCATATTGCAGGCACCAACGGGAAGGGATCTGTGCTGGCATTTGTATCTACGGTGCTGCAAAAAGCAGGGTACAAAGTGGGCAGATATATTTCTCCTACGATTTTTGATTATAGAGAACGCATTCAGATAAACGGGAACATGATTTCCAAGCAGGCGCTTGGCGCCTGTCTGGAAAGGATAAAAGAGGCTTGTGATGCCATGGTGGAGGAGGGGCTTGCCCATCCAACCATTTTTGAAGTGGAAACTGCCATGGGTTTTTTATATTTTAAGGAAAAAGGCTGTGATCTGGTAGTGCTGGAAACCGGACTGGGAGGCATTACCGATGCAACCAATGTCATAGAAAATACAATTGTGGCAGTGCTTACCTCTATCAGCAGGGACCATATGGGATTTCTTGGAAACTCTCTGGAGGAAATTGCGCAAAAGAAGGCAGGAATCATAAAAAGAGGCTGTCTGACAGTCACTTCCTGTCAGGAGCCTTCTGTGATGAAGGTTTTGAAACAAGTATGCCAAAGCAGGGAGGCGGTCCTTTCCCTTGCAGATGCTTCTTTGGCAAAGTCCGTAAAGCATAGCATAAAAAGACAAAGCTTTTCTTATAAAGAATATAAAAAAATAGAAATATCCATGGCAGGCACTTACCAGATTGAAAATGCAGTGACGGCTATCGAAGTGATAAGAGCCTTAAAGCAGGCAGGATATGCCATAGAGGACCAGGCGGTGTATCAGGGCATGGCAGAAGCCGTCTGGATGGGAAGGTTTTCCGTTATCAGCAGGAAGCCTTTCTTTGTTGTGGATGGAGCCCATAATGAGGATGGAGCAAAAAAACTGGCAGATTCTTTGTCCTTTTATTTTACAAATAAGAAAATTATCTATATAATGGGAGTGCTTAGGGATAAAGACTATGGAAAGATAATCGAAAACACTTATTTTCTGGCTGAAAGTATTTTAACGATAAAGCCCCCTCATAATGAACGGGCGCTGGAGGCTTATGAGCTGGCAAAGGAAGCAGCAAAGTATCATAAAAACGTGACTTCCCTGGACAGTCTGGAAGAAGCTGTGGAGTTAAGCCTTTTAATGGCAGAAAAGGACAGGGATACAGTTATTGCAGCTTTTGGCTCCCTTTCTTTTTTGGGAGAATTGATGAGGATTCTGGAGCATAAAAAAGAGCTTCGGAGAGATTTCCATGGAAAATTTTTAGAAGAGGATTGGAAAGCCTGCAGCAAAAAGAAGAGATGAAACGGGAGTGATTTTCATGATAGATAAAAATAAGATCGAGCAGGGAGTACGCCTATTGTTAGAGGGCATTGGAGAAGATATAAACAGGGAAGGGCTGAAAGAAACTCCCAGCCGCATTGCCAGAATGTATGAAGAGATTTTTGCAGGAATGGAAGAAACGCCAAAAGCTCATCTGTCCAAGACCTTTCATGCTAAAAACAATGAAATCGTGTTAGAAAAAGATATTGTATTTTATTCCATGTGCGAGCATCATTTTATGCCCTTTTATGGAAAGGCTCATGTGGCATATATCCCGGATGGAAAAGTAGTGGGCTTAAGCAAGCTGGCAAGAACGGTGGAGGTATTTGCAAAGCGGCCCCAGCTTCAGGAACAGATGACAGAGCAGATTGCCCGGGCATTGATGGAAGATCTGGGGGCAAAGGGCGCCATGGTAGTGATAGAAGCCGAGCATACGTGTATGACCATGCGGGGAGTAAAAAAGCCCGGAAGCAAAACGACTACGGTTGTCACAAAGGGTGAATTTAAAGAGAATGAAAAGCTGCAGAACAGCTTTTATCAGATGTTGAAGCTGTAGGAAGGGAGAAACAGGAATGCAGTCTATAGAAGGAAGAAGCATGGAGCGGATTCAGAAGCTTATCCGGCACCCTCTTTATCTGGAATACACAAAGAGCATCAGGGAATGGGAAAAGGACAGACCCTTTTGTAAGCATGATTATGTCCACTTTTTGAATGTGGCAAGACTGGCAATGATCATAAAGCTGAAAGAACAGATAGACTTATCGGAAGAGCTTATATATGGAGCCGCCCTGCTTCATGATATTGGCAGGCATGTCCAGTATGAAACAGGAAAGGATCATGCCATTGTCAGCAGCGAGCTGGCGCCAAAGATACTAAAGGAGAGCGGATATAATCAAGAGGAAACGGATTTGATTGTGGAAGCTGTCCGAAATCACAGAAATGAAAAAGTAAAAGAGGAGAAGAATTTAAAAGGCATTCTTTACAGGGCGGATAAGCTGAGCCGGGAATGCTATTTTTGTGAAGCAGAGCCCCTTTGCCACTGGAAGAATAAAAAGAAAAATAAGGAATTGGTATTCTAACTATCTTTGAGATACAATGAGGAAAAGAAGGAAGTAGAAAGGATGAAAACCTGTGAAAATCGGCAACAGAGAATTTGATCTGGCAAATGAGACTTATGTTATGGGCATTTTAAATGTAACCCCGGATTCCTTTTCGGACGGAGGAAGCTTTCGGGAAATGGACAAGGCATTGTTCCATACAGAGGAAATGATAAAGGAAGGGGCAGCGATTATCGATGTGGGTGGAGAATCCACCAGACCCGGTTATACGATTTTGCCGGATGAAGAAGAAATAGAGCGGGTAGTGCCCGTTTTGGAAGGAATCAAGTCCAGATTTGACATACCCGTATCCCTGGATACTTATAAAAGCCGGGTTGCCCTGGCGGGAATTCAGGCAGGAGCGGACCTTATCAATGATATATGGGGACTGAAATATGATAAAGAGCTGGCAGGCGTCATTGCCAAAAGCGGCCTTCCCTGCTGCCTGATGCATAACCGGAAGGAACCGGACTATCAGAATTTTATGGAAGATGTGCTGATGGATTTATCGGAAACTGTGGCAATGGCAGAGGCAGCAGGAATTGAAGACGGAAAAATCATATTGGACCCGGGAGTGGGATTTGGCAAGACTTATGAGAATAATCTGGAAATCATCCGCTGTCTGGAAGAGCTGCATGCCTTTGGATATCCCATCCTTCTTGGTGCCTCAAGAAAATCAGTAATTGGGCTTACTTTGGAGCTGCCGGCAGATAAAAGGGTGGAAGGCACGCTGGTAACTACTGTATTTGGAGTGCAGAAAGGCTGCTCTATCATAAGAGTCCATGACGTGAAGGAAAATGTTCGTGCAGTCAGAATGACTAGAGCTATTATTGGAAAAAATACGGAGTAAGAGTTATGGATTATATTACAATCACGAATCTGGAAGTATTTGCGCATCATGGTGTATTTCCGGAGGAAAACGAAAAGGGACAAAATTTTTATGTGAATGCCGTGTTATATTTATCCACCCGAAATGCCGGGCTGACGGATGAGCTTTTAGAATCTGTTCATTACGGAGAGGTCTGCGAATTGATTCACAGACATATGAGGGAACATACATATAAGCTGTTGGAAACAGCAGCGGAGCAGGTGGCGGCAGAGATTTTGGAAAGCTTTCCGCTGGTGGAAAGGCTGCGGCTTGAAATTTGTAAGCCCCATGCGCCCATTGCCCTGCCCTTTGAAAATGTATCGGTGACGATAGAACGGGGCTGGCAGAGAGCTTATGTGGCATTTGGCTCTAATTTGGGAGAACGGAAAGCCTATATTGAAAATGCATTGAAAAAAATGGAAGCCCATAAAGACATCAGAATGAGGAAGATATCCTCTTTCTATGAAACAAAGCCTTATGGCGGCGTAGAACAGGAGGATTTCTTAAACGGGGCGGTGGAAATGGATACCCTGTTGTTCCCAAAGGAGCTGCTTGCATTTTTGCAGGAACTGGAAAAAGAGGCGGGCAGAGAAAGGAAAATACACTGGGGACCCAGAACGCTGGACTTGGATATCCTCTTTTACGGGGACGAAAAAATCAGTGAGGACAATCTGACCGTGCCCCATCCGGACATGAAGAACCGGGACTTTGTATTGGAGCCTATGGCAGAAATTGCCCCCTATTTCATCCATCCGGTTTATCAGCTGAGTATGAAGGAAATGCTGAAGTCACTTTCTGGAAGGGAGGACAGAAGCTAATAGTCCTTTAAATTCCGCTGTTCTGTAAAACAGTAGAAGAAGCAGTATATTGGGCAGGAAGATACAAATTCCTGTTTTGTACAGGAAGGAGAGAAGAGGGGTTCCCTGATAGAGAGTGCCGGCGAAATAGGTAATCACTACAAGAAGCAGCGATAAGGGAAAATACCTGGCATTGGTAAGCCAGAATTCTTTCCAGGACATCTTCAGCCCATGCTTGAAAAGCACATAAGGCTCTACCCAGAGGGAGGTAGTGACCATGCTGATAAAGGTTCCGGCAAATACCCCGGCAGTGCCAAAATAGGAAACCGCTATAATGGAAACAACCAGATTGAGGCTGGCTTCCACCAGAGGTTTAAAGCGGTCCTGCCAGAGAAGTCCCATGGACTCCTTGAAAACAAGAGGAATCTTGCGGATGCCTATAATGTAAAAGTTGATACAGATAATGGCAACCACAGGAAGCGGGAACAGATAATGACTGCCATAAATAAGCTGGATAAAGGGATTCAGCAGTACGAACAGGCAGACAGTGCAGAAGGAATAAAACCAGAAGCAGGCAAAATGTAAAAGCTTAAATACTTTATAAGAGGTTTCTTTGGATTCGGTAGCATTCAAATTGCCAACTCCTGCCGTCAGGGCAGAAAATATCTGCCCCACCACCATATTGATCATGTTTACGATTAAGACATAGTTATCGTTGATGGCAACGGCGGCAAGTCCCACAAAACGGCTGATGATCAAGTTGTCTGTGGAATTTAATATGGTAGCCCCTACTCTGTGATTGAACATGGCAAATGTATTTTTCAGAATCTCTTTTTTTTCTTCGCCGGACAGCTCCGGCTTTTTTCCTGTCTTGATAAATGGATACCTCTTATCCGCCTGCCTGGATATAAAAAGGTTGTTGAACAAGGTAAAAGGAAGCTGGATGAGCAAATAAATGAAAAAATTCCCGGTCAGATACAGGGCTGCAATCTGTACAATATTTTTCAGGGCAGAAATCAGACAGCTGGAGAGAGTAATGATATACAGCTTCTGATCTGCCTGCAGGATAGAAAACTTATAAGCAAATAAATAAGAAAATACAGAATTGCACAAATAAAGCAGATAAATAATATGCAGCCCCTGAATGTCAGGACAATCCTTGATCAGATAGGGCAGGAAGGGCGTAAGGAACAGACCGATTCCCCCTACCAGACAGGCAATGAGGGTATAGGCCTTTTTATAAAAGCCTAAAAGGGCCAGCAGCTTTTCCGTATCCTCCTGGGCAATGGGCTTATACATGCTGTAGATCAGCACAGTCCCTACTCCTAATTCTGTCAGGGAAAGGATGGATAAAATATTGGAAAAAAGCCCCTTGATGCCCACGAATTCCATGGAAAGCGTATAAATAAAAACTGTCCGGCATAAAAAATCCATGAGATAAGTAAACATTTGGGCTGCAAGAATGGTAATTCCGTTTTTTAAAAAAATTTTGGCTCTCAAGAAGATGCCTCCAATTCCATAAGTTTTGATAGAAGTATTATACTTCCATAAGCCGAAATCAACAAGGAGAATGATTCCAAATATTTCATATTAGTACTAAAGGCACAAAAAAACCAAATTTTTTTGTAAAAATATGCGCATAGGAATTGAAAACATGTCACCAAATGTGATATTATTTACAATGATGTAAAGAAAACATAACAATTGAGGAGTGTTAAAAAGTGAATAATTTATGTGACCAGCTTTTAAATCGGGAGAAGAAGCTATGCGTGATTGGCATGGGTTATGTAGGGCTTCCGATAGCCGTCAGTTTTTCCAGACATGTGGATGTGATAGGGTTTGATATCAATTCGGAGAAAGTCAGGAACCTAAAGGCCGGTCAGGATGTAACCGGAGAAGTGGAAGAAGGGTCATTAAAGGAGTGCAGAGTCTGCTTTACGGCAGATGAAGAAAAATTGTCAGAAGCGGACTTCTTTATTATTGCTGTTCCGACCCCGGTAGATGAGGATAAGAATCCCGATCTGACACCCCTTACAAGTGCCAGCGCCATGCTGGGAAGGCATTTGAAGCAGGGAGATGTGGTTGTATATGAGTCCACGGTTTATCCGGGACTGACAGAAGAGGTCTGTGTCCCTATTCTGGAGGAGCAGTCGGGTCTTGTCTATAAGAAAGAGTTCAAGGTTGGCTATTCACCGGAAAGAATCAATCCGGGAGATAAAGTGCACAGACTAGAAACTATTGTAAAAATCGTAAGCGGCTGTGATGAAGAAACAAAAGAGCTGATAGCCTCTGTATATGAGCTTGTGGTAGAAGCAGGCATATTCCGGGCAGAAAGCATTCGGGTTGCCGAGGCTGCAAAGGTTATCGAAAACTCTCAAAGAGATATTAATATAGCTTTTATGAATGAATTGTCCATTATCTTTCATAAGATGGGCATAGATACAAAGGCTGTTTTGGAAGCAGCCAAAACAAAATGGAATTTTCTGGATTTTAAGCCCGGACTGGTGGGGGGACATTGTATTGGCATTGATCCCTATTACCTGACCTATCAGGCGCAAAAGCTGGGATATCATTCCGAGGTGATCCTTTCAGGAAGAAGGATTAATGATAATATGGGGCAATACATTGCAAGGTGTATCGTGAAAAAGCTGATTGAAGCGGATGCCTGCGTAAAAGGTGCCGTAGTAGGGATTTTTGGCTTTACCTTCAAGGAAAACTGCCCGGATGTGCGAAATACAAGAGTCATTGACATTGTGAAAGAATTGGAAGAATACCAGGTTCAGACTGTGCTGGTGGATTCAAAAGCGGATTGCCATATGGCAAAGCTTCTTTATGGTGTGGAAGTCATAAAAACAGAACAGGTCAGGGCACATAGCCTGGATGCCATTGTTCTTGCAGTGTCCCATCAGGAATTTTATAGCTGGACTCCTGAGGACTGGGATTTCTATTACAAAGAAGAAATATCATGCAAGCTGATTGCAGATATCAAAGGAATTTACAACAAAAGAGAGTATGAAGAAAAAGGATACTCCTATTGGAGACTGTAGGTGATTTGATCATGAAGCAGGCAAAATCCCCAATGCAGCAGGAAAAATTGGGATTTGTAATCGGAAATATGAGCCATTCCGGAGGAACGGAGCGGGTGCTTTCCATTCTTGCAAATGGATTGGCCAAAAGAGGGCACCGGGTGGTCATCATCAGTATGTGGGGAGAAAAAGAAACGGTGTTTCCCTGTGCGGATGCCATAAAACGATACCGGCTTTCGAAAGAGTATCCCAAGGGAATAAAAGGAAACCTGAAAAATGTAATCTCTTTATATCAGATCGTGAAAAAAGAAGGGATTACGCTGCTGATTGATGTGGATTTGATTCTTACCTTTTACAGTCTTCCGCTAAAGATAGCGATGCCGGGGCTGAAAAGGATTTCCTGGGAACATTTTAATTACTACTATCAATTTCGGAAAAATAATCGGATTCGCAGAGCTGCCATGAGGCTGGCAGCAGCTTTTTCGGATGTAGTGTTAGTGCTGTCCAAAGAAGACCAGAAATATTATCAGGATAACCTGAAGATTTGCGGCAGACTCTGCCAGATTTATAATCCGAATACCTATGAAGAAGTAGTGGTGCAAAGGCCAAAGGAAAAGCTTGTGTTTGCAGCTGGAAGGCTTACAAGAGCAAAAGGCTTTGATTATCTGTTAAAGAGCTGGAAGCTTTTGGAAAAGGATTTCCCGGAGTGGAAGCTGTGTATTGCCGGACAGGGAGAAGAGGAAGCCGCCCTTCTTTCCTTAAAGGAACAGCTGGATTTGAAAGGGGTTGAATTCATAGGCAATGTAGAGCAGATAGAAGCATATTATGAAAAAGCAGCATTTTTTGTATTGCCTTCCAGAAATGAGGGCTTTGGCATGGTACTGATTGAAGCCATGGCATATGAAAATCCTGTGGTGAGCTTTTCCTGTAAGGCAGGTCCTAAGGATATCGTAACAGATGGAAAAGACGGTTTTTTGGTTAAAACAGGAGATTATAAAAGCTTTGCTGCCAGAATGGGGCGTCTGATGGAGAACGGGGAGCTGCGGGAAAGAATGGGAAGAAAAGCAAAGGAGTCTACAAAAAGATTTCAGGTGGAAAAAATTCTGGATCAATGGGAAGAACTGCTTGGGACCTTAAAATAAATGGGGAAAAGAATAATTTTATAGTAAATATCATGGAAATATGTAAATGGACATAGGATCACAAGTGCAAAGGCGGATGAATATGAATATATTAGTAACCTTAGATGACAATTACATAAGACCTCTGTTTATTATGCTGGAATCCTTGTTTCGTCATGAGAAAAGCAAAATGGATATTTATTTGTTCTATTCTGATGTTTCAGAGGATAACCGGAAACGGCTTCATACATATATCAAAAAACGGGGAAGCCGGTTTATACCAATTTATGTAGAAGATGATGTGTTTCAGGACGCACCGGTCTTTAGGTATTTTACGAAAGAAATGTATTATCGTCTTTTATGCAGCAGGCTGCTGCCGGAAACGGAAGAAAGAGTGCTGTATCTGGACCCGGATATTTTGATTAGAGGAGCGCTTCTTCCATTTTACGAAATGGATTTTCAGGGAAAACAGCTTATAGGCATGGAAGATTATGCAATCAACCATATGCTGACTGAAAAAAAGGATGCCATTGCATTTAAAAAAGAAGAATGCTATATTAATTCGGGAGTGCTTCTCTTTAATCTGACGAAGATGCGAAAAGCCTTTGTGCTGGAAGATTTTATAAATCTGTTAGAAGCCCGTAAGGACCAGATATCCTATCCGGATCAGGATTTGATCAATCTTTACTTTAGAGAAGATAAACTGGTGGGAGAGAGGATATACAATTATAATACAGGCTATGGGAGCATAAAAGGAATGCTTGCATGGGCATTTGGATTAAAACGAGAAAAAGAGGAACCGGTCATTATTCACTATATGGGAAAGTCAAAGCCCTGGCAGGTGGATTATTATGGAAAGTACTATTTTGAATATTATCATTATCTGAAAAAACATTTAAGCTTTAAGGGTAAAATTTTATTTTTCTTTAAACCATGTTATGTTGCTGTAAAGCTTGGAAAAGCGCTTGTACGGAAATGGGGAGCTTTTCTGGTGAATGGGGAAAGGGGAGATAAAAGATGAAACAGACAAAGAAGCTGAGTGTGGTGATCCCGGCGTATAATGAAAGCGCAGGTATCGGAAATACATTAGAAGAACTGCTTGCATGTATGGATATGCAGGATACGGAAATTATCGTGGTGGATGATGGCTCTACAGACGATACGGCAGAAATTGTAAAAGGCTTTTCCCAGGTGCGGCTGATCTGCCATACGGAGAATAAAGGCTATGGAACCGCCATAAAAACAGGAGCAAGAGCAGCAACAGGTGAAATTGTGGCATGGTACGATTCCGATGGACAGCACCGGCCGGAGGATTTAAAAAAAGTAGTGGATGAAATAACAGAAAAGAATCTGGACTATTGCATTGGGGTCAGAGGAAAGGACTCCTATGTGGACAAAACAAGAGTCTTTGGAAAATTCATTTTGCGGCTGTTTTTGAGAATTGTCACATTTCAAAAGGTCACGGATTTTAATTCAGGCCTCCGGGCATTTAAAAGAGAAGTGCTGTTAAGGTACTTATCCCTTCTGCCGAAACGGTTTGGAGCTTCTACCGTTACCACCCTGCTTATGCAGGAAGAGGATTATAATGGCAGCGAGGTGCCCATCACGGTAAGAAAACGGATAGGAAGGAGCTCGGTAAAGCAGATAAGGGACGGATTTCGGACGATTATGCTTATCATGAATGTAATCCTGCTGTTCCATCCCATGAGGGTACTTGGAACCAGCGGGGCAGTGATGATACTGGCGGGGCTGATCTATGGAGGCATCTGTGCATTGCAGTATGGCGGGGGATTTCCGGTATTTGCGGCGGTGTTGATTATTTTCGGGTTCCAGCTTTTCTGCTTTGGCCTGTTATCCCACCAGATCAGCCGTGTGCGCAAGGAGAAGTTTGAAGATCCCGGTATTTATGCCATGATGAATATGCAGGAAATGACAAGGCAGCAGTAAAAGAAAACGGCAATGTAGGATTGACATATAGCGGAGGGATATTATGAGTTATCAGGAAGTAACCTTTCCGGAAGGGAGCATATTTACCGTAACAGGCGGTGCAGGTTTTATTGGCTCCAATCTGTGCGAGGCTTTATTAAAAAAAGGTTATACGGTTCGGTGTCTGGATAACCTGTCCACGGGCAGGGAAGAGAATATAAAGCCCTTATTCCAATATCAGAAGTTCACCTTTACAAAAGGAGATATATGTGATTTGGATACCTGTAAAGAAATTTGTAAGGGTACGGATTATGTGCTTCATCAGGCTGCCTGGGGCAGCGTGCCCAGAAGCATTGAAATGCCTTTGTACTATGAAGAGGTAAATATCAGGGGAACCCTGAATATGATGGAAGCGGCAAGGCAGGCAGGGGTAAAACGGTTCGTCTATGCGTCCTCATCTTCTGTTTATGGGGATTCCAGGGAGCTTCCAAAGGTAGAGGGAAGGGAAGGGAATTTGCTGTCACCTTATGCGCTTACCAAGCGGACGGATGAAGAATACGGAAAACTGTATGCAAGTCTTTATGGCTTGGAAACGGTAGGACTGCGTTATTTTAATGTGTTTGGAAGAAGACAGGACCCGGATGGCGCTTACGCAGCGGTAATTCCTAAGTTCATCCGCCTCCTGCTGAAAGGGGAAGCGCCTGTGATTCATGGGGACGGGCTCCAGTCAAGGGACTTTACCTATATAGAAAATGTGATAGAAGCGAATTTAAAAGCGTGTGCTTCCAAAGAAGCGGTGGCAGGAGAAGCTTTCAATATTGCCTTTGGCGGACAGGAGACTATATTGTCCATGTACCAGGTAATCTGCAGGGAGCTGGGCGTTTCTATAGAGCCGGTATTCACAGAGCCGAGAAAAGGGGATATCAGGCATTCCAATGCCAATATTGACAAGGCCGGAAAGCTTCTTTCCTACCATCCGGAATATGATTTTAGAAAGGGACTTCATTTGACTATCGACTGGTATAAGGAACAGTTAACGGAGAAGTAAAGGTGAGAGTATGCTGAAGATATCTGATTATATTGCCATGATGCTATCCTTTATTGCCATGCTCATATTCTACTTAATATTTGCCGGAAGCCTTTCGGTAAATCTGGGGATTTCCAATTCCTTAGACCCGGTGGAGCTGCCGGAGGATTTTTCCGTCATAAGGGAAAGCAATGTGGAAGAGCCTGTATATGCTGTGCTATGCGGCGGACAGGGAGAAAGCGAAAGAACAAAAAATATGATTCAGATGCTTTCTAATTTGAAAAAAGAATATGCGGTATTTTCCACAGTGGATGAGATTAGCAGTAAGCAGGCCGAAACTTTAGAGACCATTCTGGTAACTGCTGAGGGATGGGATGAAATAGGAAACAAGGAGCTGCTGTTTCAATATGTGGAGGAATCCGGAAAAAACCTGATATTCACTGGCCTGCTGGAAGGAACAGAAGCAGAGGAATATGACAAGCTTATCGGGATAATAAAAAAGGATGATATTGTTCAGATTAAAGGAATTATGCTTTTTGAGGGAATGTTCATCCAGGATGATATGGTCTATTTTGATGAGCTGGAAATGGATGTGCGGCAGATTGCCGTAGATGCCAGGTGTAAAAAGCTTATGGTGGAAAAGACAAAGAATCCTGTGGAACAAAGGAATCTGATTCCCCTTATCTGGGAAAAGCGATATGGAGAAGGCTGTTTCTACGTGGTCAATGGCGATTTTTTTACGATGGAAAAGGGAATGGGGATATTGACAGGCATCCTCAGCCGGACACAAGAGGACTTTATCTATCCGGTAGTCAATGCAAAGGCAGAACTGCTGGATTCCTTTCCGGAGCTTGATAATCCTTATGACAATCAAATGAAGAACATGTACAGCAGGGACACATATATGTTCCTTCGGGATATTGTATGGCCCTCCATAGTAAAGCTTGGGGAATCGGATACATTGATTTTTAGTACAAGGCTGAATAAGCCGGTCAAAAAAGAGGATCAGGAAAATTATAATTATCTGGCTGGCCTTTTGGAAAAGCGGGGCTATGAAATCGACGACAGTCTGACAGAGAAGGAGCTTGAGATTCCTTATGTCAGCTCCGGTCACCAAAGAAAGGAAGAGGAAATCTTCCAGATGCAAAGCGGTATTTCCGGCTGGGGACTTGCCACCCACTATCTGGATATTTCCCAGGTCATGGGCAGGAATGCAGGAGATTCGGAGTACGAGTGGGCCAGCTACTCTTTGGAGCTGTCCAAGATGATGCATGATTTGTATAAAGAAACGGACTGGATGGATGCTATGACAGTATCCCAGGCATTGGAACGGTATAAGCGTTATTTGTTGTTAGAGCCGGTCATTACCAGTGGAGAAGGGCAGCTTACTGTTGAAACCGGAAACTTTTATGACATGTGCTTTTATATGATACGTACAGAAAAGACAGTGCTTGCCGGGGAAGGCTATGAAGTGCAGAAAGTAGGGGAAAATGCTTATCTGGTGAAGGCGCTTCAGGAGAAAATTGTAATTGGACTGAAGGAAAAGCCGGAATAAGCTGAAAAAAGAGGTGTAATCGTGAAGATAGCAATGTTTGTGGAAGGATGCTATCCCTATGTGGTGGGAGGTGTGTCCAGTTGGGTACAGATGCTTTTGGAAGCCAGGAAAGAAACAGACTTTATCATTCATACTCTGCTGCCTGACAGGGAACAGAGTGGACAGTTTAAATATGAAATGCCGGAAAATGTTCTGGAAATCAGGGAAGCTTATTTAAATGATAACGATGTGGTAAGACCTTTCCGAAAGAGAACAAGGCTGAATGAGGAAGAAAAAAAATGTTTCAAGAAGCTTTTGTTCGGAGACGATATTGACTGGCTGGGAGTCTTCCGTTTTTTTGAAAAGGAGGATATTTCCGTAAATGATATATTGATGGGAGAAGAATTTTTTGAAATCGTTCAGGATTTGTATATTGAACGATATCCCCAGTGTGTGTTCACGGATTTCTTATGGAGCGTCAGGTCCTTATACCTGCCCCTGTTTACTATTTTAAAAGTGCCGGTGGCGGAAGCGGACTGTTATCATGCCATCTCTACCGGATATGCAGGGATTTTAGCCTGCAAGGGACATTATTTGTATAATAAGCCTATTCTTTTGACAGAGCATGGCATTTATACAAGAGAGAGGGAAGAAGAAATCATTAAGGTGGAATGGACTCAGGGAATCTACAAGGATTTATGGATTCGTTACTTTTACACATTATCCGGCTGTATTTACGATTGCGCTTCCCAGGTGATTTCCCTGTTCCAGCAGGCCCAGAAGATCCAGCTGGAGCTAGGCTGTCCAAAGGATAAGGCCAGAGTCATTTCCAACGGGGTATATATAGAGCAGTTTGCGGATATTCCGGGAAAAGACCCGGAGGATGGGCATATCAATGTGGGGGCAGTGCTCCGGGTAGTGCCCATTAAGGATGTAAAGACTATGATAAATGCTTTTGCGCTGGCAAAAGTAAAAGTGCCTGAATTAAAGCTGTACATTATGGGACCCACCGATGAAAATCCGGAATATTATCAGGAATGTCTGGAATTTATCAAAGGATTTCAGGCGGAGGATATTGAGTTTACCGGAAGGGTCGATGTAAAAGATTATCTTGGGAAAATGGATATGACCATCCTTACCAGCATTTCGGAAGGGCAGCCCTTGTCCATCCTGGAGTCCATGGCAGCTTCCAAGCCCTGTATCGCAACGGATGTAGGGGGCTGTAAGGAATTGTTATATGGCGGGGAAACGGATGGACTTGGAAAGAGCGGCCTTATCGTTCCCGTTATGAATGTGGATAAGATTGCGGATGCTATCGTAACCATGGCAACGGATGAAGCATTGCGGGAAGATATGGGATACAACGGCAGGCTTCGGGTAAAGGCATTTTACCGGAATGAACAGGTAACCAGGACTTATGGAGAATTGTACGAACAATATAAAGATTGGAAGTAGAGGAATATATGGCAGGAATAGGCTTTGAGCTAAAGCGGTTATTTAAAAAAGAAGGAGTGTTCAGTACCATATTTGCAGGTGTTTATGCAACGGCAGTAACGATTGGGCCTACCATTATCGTAATCATTGCCCTGAACATCATGTATATGCTGCCTCCCTATATTGAAATTGCATACAGTGACAGAGAGGTGCTCTCATCCACGATTTTATATGTATTCATATTTGCACTGATTCTGGCTTCTCCTATTAATATTATCCTTTCCAGATATGTGGCGGATAAAATATATGAGGAGGATTTTGACAGCATCTATTCTTCCGTGGAGACTGGCAGTGTTTTGATTGCTGTCTGTGTAGGGATTCTGGGAATTCCTTTTGGCTGTGCTATGTATTTTATAGGGCATCTTCCCCTTTATTACATTTTTGCTTCTTATTTGTTTTTTGCAGGACTGTCCTTTACCTTTTACTACATGACTTTCATTACGGTGCTAAAGGAATACCGAAAGATTACCTTCAGCTTCTTAGGAAGTCTGGCGGCAGGGTTTTTGTTTGTGGTGGTCAGTGTCTATTGGTTTGATATATCAATCGTGGATGCTATTCTTTTCGGATTGATGATAAGCTTTTTGCTGATTGCCATGATTTTGCTGACTTTTATAAAAAACAGCTTTGTACGGCACAATGGGAATTCGGGAGAGTTGTTTTCCTATATTAAGAAAGGCTGGTGGCTGATTCTGGCAAATGCGCTGTATATCTGGGGGCTTTATGTGCATAATTTCGTGTTCTGGTTTCGCTCCGATTATAAGATTCTGGTAGCCAATGTGTTCCAGTCAGCTCCCGCTTATGATATGGCTACTTATCTGGCCATGCTTAGCAATATTTCCGTACTGGTTATTTTCGTGGTGAACGTGGAGACAAAATTCCACACATTTTATAAGGCATATTGCGAATCCATAATCGGTGCGGCGGGTAAGGATATCCGCAGGGCAAAGCAGAAGATGATAGAAGCCCTTAGAAGGGAAACGATTTACATTATCCAGATTCAGGTCATCGTGAACCTGATCGTATACGTTGCTACGCTTGTGATTTTTCCGAAAATCGGAATTGAAGGGGTGATATTGTCCATCTATCCGGCTTTGTCCATAGGATATATGATTTTGTATCTGGTGCAGTGCCTGATGATCTTCTTGTTCTATCTGGATGATCAGAAAGGGGCGCCTATGGTAGGCCTTGCATTTTTTGCAGGTACTTTTTTAGGAAGTATGGTAACTGTACAGTTTCCGCCGGTGCTGGCAGGCTTAGGGGTGGTATTTGGAGCAGCCTGCGGCTTTACAGCAGCTTTTTTCCGAATCCGGTACAAGTTAATGCATCTTGACCGGCACATTTACGGAAGGGGAAAAATAGTAAAACAGGTAAAAACAATGAAAAAACAGGAACGTGTGTCGATTTATTCGATTCAATCTATGAAAGAAGGAGGCGATTCCAATTAAAGTATTGATTATTGGCCAATACGGCTTTATGATGAATCATCTCATCGAGCGTCTGTATAGGGAAAAATGCGATATTTATACAATTGCGGGAAGGCGGTCAAAGGAAAAGGCGGCGAAGCTGCCCCATCACAGTATTTTTGAATTTGCAACTGATGGGCAGGATGTAAAATATATCATCCAATGTGTCCAGCCGGATACGGTAATTTTCATGGGAGCTCAGGATGATGCGTTCGACTGGAAGGATGATATGACGGCCTCTGCTTTCGGCTCTCAGCTTATCAATGCGCTGTTCTGCTGCAAAACCAATCAGGTAGGCCATTTTATTTTTCTTTCTACCATGAGTGTATTTGGAAAGAACTGTGGGGAAGCGATGACAGAGGAGACTGAGCCGGAAACAGATAGAATAAAGGATATGATCCTATATAACGGAGAATGTCTTTGTAAACTTTACGAAGGCGGTGGGATGAAGGTGACCATTTTAAGATTTCCGCTTGTATATGGTCCCACCCATTTTGTCTACGAAAAATTAAATCCTATTGAAGAGATGTTTTTTGACGCAAAAAAACGAGGGAGTATCAAGTCTGCCGGTTATGGTTCCTTTATGACGATTTATGTGTCTGACGCAGTGGATGCCGTATACAAGACGATTATGAAGAAAAATTGTACACAGAACCTATACCATGTAGAGGGAAAAAGAGTGACTTCTAATGAGGAGCTTGTCGATTTTCTGACGAATGAAGCTGGTATATCGGTTTCCGCATCCCCAGGAGAGAAAAAAAGCAAAAAACTGTCTCTGAATGGAACGAAATTTATAGAAGAATTTCGCTATTCTCCCCTGATTGACCTGGAAGAAGGGTTAAAGCGCACCGGTAAGTTTGTGGTAAATCATTATGAGGAATTGAATGAAAAGGAGCTGACTGCCGAGGAGAGAGAGCAGAAGAGAGAAAGCGAACAGTTTCGGGAAGATTTGTTCACTATATTGCGCAAGGGGAGAAAAATCATAGAAAATATTGCCTTATTTGCATTGGCGCTTTTTGTGACTTATCAATTTGGCTCTATGGATATGTTTTCCGGAGTGGACTTTATGCTTCTTTATGTGCTGGCCGCTGCTGCAGCTTTGGGAATTGGCCACAGCGTGCTGGCGGTGGTACTGGCTACTGGAGGAAACCTTTATCTGCGTATGCTGGAAACAGGTCAGGGAATTTCGGCAGCCGTTTCCCAGTATTCCTTTATCTTCCGGTTTCTCTTCTACTTTATTGTGGCTATTATGATTTCCTATAGCATTTTAAGGTATAAGCTGTCTATGAAGGAACAGGATGAGCAGATGAAGGATTTGCAGGAAGAATATGAATTGATTTATGATGTGAACAAAACAAATGTGGAGATTAAAAAGGTATTTGAAGACAGATTAATCAATTATGGAGACAGTATTGGAAAGATTTACAACATCGTATCGGAATTAGACGTGCTGGACCCGGAAAAAATTGCGGTTGCTTCTTTAGGCGTAGTACAGAAGATCATGAACGTGGAAGATGTCTGCATATACCAGGCAGGGCAGGGGGAGTATTTCCATTTTATTGAAGCGACTACCCCTGATGCGAGAAATATGAACAAGGCAATCAAGCTGTTGGATTATCCAATGATGAAGCAGGCCTTAAATACCAGGGATATTTTTGTAAATCATCAGGTGGGGACAGAGCTTCCCAGAATGGCGGCTCCCATTTACTCCGAAAATAAGCTGATTTATATCATTATGCTTTGGAACATGGAGTTTGAACAGCTGAACACCTATCAGAAAAACTTATTCCTTGTATTGGCAAAGATTATTACGAGCAGTCTGGAAAAAGGATATCAATATGAGGAAATAGGAAGACAGCAGAAGTATTACGAAAATACCAATGTGATGTTCCCGGAAATCTTCAGGCAGCAGATTGTGGAAAAGCTGAAGGATGTATCTTACGAACAGGCAGAATACAGCGTTATCCAGATAAATATGAAAGAAAGAAGCTTAGAAGAACTCAGCGACAGGTTAAAGAGTCTGGTACGTGATGAGGATAAAATCGGCAAAATGGAGGATGAGGACGAATTTGTATACATCCTTGCCCATGCAAGTTATTCGGATTCAGCATTTGTAGTCAACAAGTTGAACAAAAACGGAATAGAAAGTAAGGCGGTTATTATAAATGGAATTTAACAGTGACGTAATTGTTTTTTGGATCGTAGTCATAAATGCGGTCATTGCAATTTTGTATATGGCTGTTATGGGGATAAAGACAAAGCTTCCCTATGTGTTTCAGAGAGGCTTTGTTATGCTGCTCTGCCCGGTTACCGGATTATTCTGCTATTTTTTCAGCTATCTGATTGGACTGTTCTTTCGGAACAAGGATGTAGATTATGATAACTTAAGCATGGATAAGAGCCGGAAGGAGTTTTTGGAGACAGTAGACAAAGAACGGGAAATGGAAGTGCTGCCTTTGGAAGAAGTATTGACCGTGGCAGTTGCAAAGGACAGAAGAAGAGCCATGCTGAATATGCTGAAAATGGATATCAGCGAGAAGCTGAGCTTAGTCAGGAAGGCAGTGGAAAATGAGGATTCCGAAACTTCCCATTATGCGGCGGCTGCTTTGACAGATGTATTTAATAAATTTACGCAACAGTTAAATGAGTTTCAGGTAAAATATGATGATGACCGGTCCAACCAGCAGACCAATGTAGAATTTCTGGATGCAGTCCTGCGGATTTTAAACAGCGGAGGATTGATCGGGGTGGAAGAAACCAAGTATGATTATATGTACATTAATTTAATGGAGAATCTGGAAAAGTTTCATCCGGATGCTATTACGGAAAGTCATTATGCCATGATGGTAAGGGCGCTGGAAAGGATAGGAAAATCAAAGGAAGCGGAAGATTGGGCGGAATTGTCCTTAAAGAGACAGCCTGATTCCGAGCAGTCTTATCTAAATGTTATGTATATTAAATATATTCTCGGAAAAGAAGCGGAGTTTAATGAAATTTTACAGAAGCTGACCAAATCCAGCATCTCTTTATCCCAAAAGGGACTGGATATTGTAAGATTCTGGCTTGCAAAATAAAGAGGAGGCAGGAAAGTGGCAGACAGTATACTCTATTTTGTACAATTTACATGTTTCTATTTCTTATACATTATTTTCATACCTGCAAAAGTGATGAAATTGAAGCTAAGCGGCAGAGAAGCGGGAGAAAATGCCATAAAGGCTGTGATTGCAAGTCATGTAACCATCATCAGCAGCGTGTATTTGCTGGGCCTTTTGCACATATATCATACGGCGACCCTGGTAATAACGATAGTGGCTGTCATATTGGTTTATTGGAAGATAAAGGGAGTCTGCTATAGGGAGAAATTCCGGGAGGCTTTTCGGTGGACCACATTAGTCAGCGGAGGCCAGTATAAGTTTGGCATTTATGCAAAAAGAACAGCAGCAAAGGCATCCCGACAGCTGAAGCATTTTTTTGCCAGCTATGGAAAAGGATTCTTTTCAAAGCACATATTGGACCATCTCATCCTGTTGGCATCCCTTGGAGCCCTGATTGCCAGAAAATGGATATTGGTCTTTGATAATTATGCATATCTGACTTCTGATATGTATGTTCACAATGAATGGATCAACTATATGGAGCAGGGGGATATTTTTTATGACGGTGTTTACCCCTTTGGGATGCACAATATGATTTCCGCTTTCCATAAGCTGTCCGGATTGAATCTGAATATTGTTTTTCGTTATTGGGGGGCATATAATTGTGTGCTCATGGCAATAATGCTTTACTTTTTTGCCAGACGCATCTTTCATTCCAGAGCGGCAGCAATGCTTCCTTTCCTTATTTACTGTGTGACGGATTTTACAAGTATTTACTATGGATACCGTAATATTTATACCCTTCCCCAGGAAACCGGTATGCTGTTTTTATTACCCTGTGTTTATTATCTGGGAAGGTTTCTCAAAAGAGAAAAATGGAAGGATGGCATTTTCTTTGCCTTGAGCGCTGCCATTGTGTTATCCATGCACTTTTACACGGTCATATTTGCAGTTTTGCTGTGCGCAAGCCTCTGCGTCCCTTTCATCAAAAGGGTATTCCGTTTCTCCATGATAAAGAAGCTGCTTGCCGGTGTAGGCTTGATTGCCCTGATCAGCATCACACCTTTTGTCATCGGGCTTGCGTCGGGAAAATACTGGCAGGGCTCTATGAATTGGGCAATGGGTGTCATCAATAGCCAGAGCCAGGGCACAGAAGCCGAAGCACAGCCGGAGGAGGAAAGCGAAAGTAAGGAAGAGTCTGATGAGCCGGCGGAAGGAAAAACAACAGCAAAGACAGGGCAAGCCACCATAGCGGAAAAAATTCTGGGCAAGTTTCTTGCAGTTTACCAGCTTCAGGTAGAAGATATGAACTCCTATTGGGGCTATGTGTTCTGGATATGCATGGGGCTTTTCCTGCTATACTATGCAGTGCTCCTGTTGACCAGAAAGGTAACCTGGAAGGATAAAATGTATGGAGGCATATGGGTGTTCCTATTGCTTATGATTGTAATGTACAGCTATTGGATATTGGGCATCCCGAAGCTGATGAAGGAAGAGAGAATGACGATGTTCATTGGATATATTGCGCCTCTTATGCTGGCTTTTCCGGTGGAACTGTTCTGCAGGCTCATACCGAAGAAAGTAAAAAGCATCGGCACCCTTGGAAGCTACATAGCTGCTGCAGCATTGTTCTTCATCACCTATGAGCTGGGGTATATGCCTGTCCAGACCCATTTCTATTTAGAGCCTTCTTTAGCTGCAAAAGTATGTGTAAAGGCAGATGAAGAATTGCCAAAAGGAAATTGGACCATTGTATCTCCCGTAGAAGGGCTGGCTCTTGTGCGGAACAGGGGATATCATTATGAGCTTTGGGAATTTATCTCCAACATGGAAAGATATAAAGAGGATATGTATCTGGAAATACCTACGAAATATGTATTTTTCGTTTTGGAAAAACAGCCCATTATATACAATGAAGTCCGCTACAGCAATCTGGAATATGAAAATGAGCCTATCCATGAAGAAGACGCTGAAAGGATAGCGGACAGGGAAATCCTTGGAATATCCGAAACCGGTGTGATGAAATATTATAATTCACAGGAAAACAGGCGGATGCTGGAGGCAAAGCTGGCATATTGGATTGAAGAGTATCAAAAGGCATTTCCGGATCAGATGGAAGCTTATATGGAAGATGAGGAGTGTGTCGTTTACAAGTTTGAGCAAAATCCATATATGATGAATAACTTTGCCATTGATTACGGATATAATGAAATCTCCGATTTAAATTATTATAAAAAGCTGCGGGGCATTAAGGTGGGACGGAAAGAAGATGTGTCTGAAATAGATGCGATCCTAAAAGAGCTTATGGAGCAGGAAAAGAACCATATAGAGAGTGAGAAGTGATGCAATGAAGAAAAAAATTCTTTTTGTAATCAATACCATGGGAAGAGCAGGCGCTGAAAAGTGCCTGCTTTCCATGCTGAAATACATGGATATGGAACGCTATGAGATTTCCCTTTTTTCCGTAATAAACAGAGGGGAAATGTTCCGGCATGTGCCAAAGGGGGTAAAGATATTAAATGAAAACCCCTGTGTGGAATCGGTGTTGGATAAGAAGGCAAAAAGAGAGCTGGCGAAAACCATCGTCCGGAATGGACTTAAAAAAGGTTATTTTTTTAAGGAAATCGGTTATTTGTGGAAAATGGCATTCTACCAGAGAAAACATGCAGGCCTTGATTTCAAAAAGCTTTTCTGGAAGCTGTTAGCGGACCATGCGCCAAAGCAGGAGGAAGATTTTGATCTGGCAGTGGCATATATTCAGGGGGCTGCCACCTATTATGTCATGGACCATGTCCAGGCGAAAAAGAAGATTGCCTTTTTGCACAATGAATTTATAGACAGCGGATATTGTCCCTCATTGGATGAGCCATATTATGAAAAGGCAGATAAAATTTACTGCGTTTCCAGAAGCATATGCGAGCATTTTGCCAAGGTCTATCCGGGCATGGCAGAAAAGATGGACGTATTTTACAATCTGTTGGATACGGAAGAAATCAAGGAAAAGGCATCTAAGACACAGGATATGCTGCCTTTGTTTTTACAGGGGCTGAAAGAACGGAAGGAAAAAAAGCAGGTTCTGTTGTTGACGGCAGCAAGGCTTGCTCCTGTAAAGGCATATGACCTGGCGGTTCCTGCTCTTTCCATTGTAAGAAAGAAAGGCTATGACGTGAAATGGTATGTGCTTGGAGAGGGACCGGAAAAGGAGAATGTGGAAAGGCTCATTCAGGAAGCGGGGCTGGAGGACAGCTTCTTTTTATTGGGCGTAACGGATAATCCCTATCCCTATATGGCAGCCTGTGACATTTATGTACAGGCTACCAGATATGAAGGCTGCTGTACTTCCATTTCGGAAGCCGTTATTTTGCAAAAACCGGTAATTGCTTCCGACTGTGACGGAAATAAGGAACAGCTAAACCGCTATGAAACAGGGATTCTGGTAAAGCTGACTCCGGAAGGAATTGCGGAAGGAATCATCAAAGCCGCAGCGGATGAGGGGCTTAGGAAAGAACTGGTGGAACAGGCGGATATGAGCGATTTTGAGCCATACAAGGCGCTGGAACGGATTTATAAGTTTGTGGAAGCATAAGGATACGGGGATGGGCATGGGAGAAAGAAAGAATAAAATCATAAGGAAAGTCCTGGGCTTGTTTGTTATATGGGGGCTGTTTGTTTCAGGAAGTGTTACCGTACAGGCAGAGCCTTTGGAAAGCCTGACTCTGGATATACATTATATCCGCTATGAAGGGGATTATGAGGATTGGAGCCTTTGGCTCTGGAATGAGGGAGCGGATGGAAAAGAATATGTTTTTTCGGATACTTCCAAAGAAGGATGGGCAAGCACACGGATAACCCTGGAAAATATAGAGGAAGATACCAGAATCGGCACTTTGCTCAAATACAAGGACTGGGAAAGAAAAGATGTGGAAGCGGACCGATATCTGGATTTGTCCAAAGCGGAAAACGGAGTGCTTTCCGTCTATTTCCTTCAAGAAGAGAAACAGATTTTCTATTCAGATAAGGAGCTGAATATGGGCAGGCGCATCATGCGGGCAGGATATGAGGATATGGATGTGGTTTCTTTTATATTATATTGTCCGGATTTGTCCGAAAAGCAGGCAGAAAAGCTTGTTGTTAACGTGGAAATGGAAGGAGGAGCCATCTGTTCCTTTCAGGAGCTGGAAATTGAGAAGGAAGGAAATCTGGTAAAAGGAAGGGGAACTCTGGAAAAAGCCGTGGAGCTGTCAGCATGCAATTACTTATTGGTAGAAGGCATGGAAAAAAGAGCAATCGAAGCCGGAGGCGTCTTTTCCAGCAGCGCCTTTGAAGAGGCATATGTATATGAGGGGGATGATTTGGGGGCAGTTTATACAAAGGAAGCTACGGCTTTCAGAGTATGGGCGCCCACTGCAGGAAAGGTGGAATTGAATCTGTATGAAACCGGTGATGGAGACGATTGGATTGAGTCTTATCCCATGGAGCCCGATGAAAAAGGAACCTGGTACATTCAGCTCTCCGGCGATTTGTCCGGCGTGTATTATACCTATTCGGTAACAGTTCTGGGGGAAGAGCGGGAAGCGGTAGACCCTTATGCCAGGGCATGCGGCATCAATGGAAAGCGGGGGATGGTCATAGATCTGGAACAAACGAATCCACAGGGCTTTTTGGAAGAAACCAGACCGCCCCTTGCCTCCTTTAGTGATATTATCCTATATGAAATGAGCATCCGGGATTATACCATAGATGAAAGCTCCGGTGTAAAGGAAAAAGGAAAATATCTGGGGCTTACGGAAGAAGGAACGGTAAATGAAAAGGGAGAAGCAACGGCTCTTGATTATCTGGGGGCTTTGGGAGTGACCCACGTGCATCTTCTGCCAAGCCAGGATTCCGGAGAGGTGGATGAGGAGCATCCGGAGGATTCCTATAATTGGGGATACATGACACAGAATTTCAATGTGCCGGAAGGCTCCTATTCTACAGACCCTTATCACGGGGAAGTGCGGATAAATGAATACAAGCAAATGGTACAAAGCCTGCATAAAAAAGGAATCCGGGTGGTTATGGACGTGGTGTACAATCATACTTCCGAATCCGGGGAATCCAATTTCAATAAAATCGTGCCGGGCTACTATTACCGGATTCGGGAAGATGGGACCTATTCTGACGGTTCAGCCTGCGGGAACGAGGTGGCAACGGAACGGGCAATGGCAAGAAAATTTATTGTGGATTCGGTTGTTTACTGGGCAAAGGAATACCATGTGGACGGATTCCGTTTTGACCTGATGGGTCTGATTGATATAGAGACCATGCAGCTTATCCGGAAAGAGCTGGATCAGGTGGATGAAAGTATTTTTATTTATGGAGAAGGCTGGACGGGCGGTGACACCATAAGCGCTTCCACTATGGCGGAATCGGAAAATGCCGGGGAAATGCCGGGAATCGCAGTATTTTCCAATGTGTTTCGCAGGGGAATCCAAAAATATGTAAGCGGAATTTTTGAAGAAGGGTATTCCCAAAATTCCGTATTGTTCGGAGTGGTGGCAGCAACAAAACAGGAAATCACGAAAGAATCCATGGGAAGCTGGACAAAAGACCCGGTCCAATGCATCAATTACGCTTCCTGCCATGACGGCTACACCCTGTGGGATTTGATCCGGCAGAACTGCAGCAGCGAAACGGAAGATATGTGGCTGAAACGGAATAAGCTGTCTGCCGCCATTGTCATGACGGTCCAGGGAGTGCCCTTTATACAGTCCGGGGAAGAAATGCAAAGGAGCAAGGTGGCAGAAGATGATCCTACAAGGATTTATGGCAATTCCTACAGCGCCAATGATTTTGTAAACAGCATCAAATGGAATGCTCTTTCCGAATGCAGGGAACTGGTATCCTATTACAAGGGACTTATGGAATTTCGCAAAAACCACAAGGGACTTTCCTATGAAACCGCAGAGGAAATCCAAAAGTATATGCGGTTTTTTAAGGGAACGGAGGAAAATGTGATTGCCTATAGGGTCCGGGAGGAAGAAAATCTGGTTTTGGAAAACGAAATCTGTATGATTTACAATCCCAATACACAGGAAACTTCTGTCACCCTGCCCAAAGGGAAATGGAAGGTTTACATAAATGGAGAGCAGGCAGGGCTGGAAGAGCTTTCTGTTCTTTCAGGCGGAACGGAAATCAAAGTGCCGGGGATTGAGCCCCTTGTGCTGGTACGCACTTATGTAAAAACAGAAATCCTCTATGGGGTAATCATAATAGTAGTCCTGGCAGGAGCTTTTGTTCTGGCAGGAAACATGGTCAAAAAAAGAAGGAGCAGGAAAGATGAACATAGCGGTAACCATTAACGATACTTATTTTTATCCGCTTTACATTATGTTAAATACGTTGTTTTCCAGACATGAAGGAACTCAGATTCACGTGTATCTGATTCATTCCAGAGTAAGCGAAAAAAACAGGAACCGGCTGGAAAGGCTGTGCAGGCGGTATGCAGGCAAGTTTACGGAAATATTCGTATCAAAAGAGGAATTTTCCGATGCCCCCAGCTTTTCCTATTTTACAAAAGAAATGTATTATCGGATTTTAGCGGCAAAGCTTTTGCCGGAAACGGTGGACCGGGTGCTTTATCTGGATCCGGATCTGATTGTGACGGATAATCTGGAGGAATTTTATCATATGCCCATGGAAGGCTGTTTCTTTGCAGGCATACGGGACAGGCTCCAGGATAAGGAAGACAGCCCTTACTGGAAGGAATTAGGATTTACGGGAAAAAACAGATATATCAATTCCGGCGTGCTTTTATGCAATCTGGCCCTTCTCAGGAAAGAACAGAAGGTGCAGGATGTGTTTGACATGCTGAATGAGCGGGGAGAACAGTTGAAATTCCCGGATCAGGATTTGATCAATGTGCTCTATGAGGGAAAGATTGCAGTGGCAGAAGACCGGTACAATTTAAATCCCAATATATTGCGCTGGTGGGAATATCTGGGTTATAATTTTGCCCCCTTTCTTATGGAATGCCCTGCCATCATTCATTATATGGGCCCCGAAAAGCCCTGGAGAAATGGTTATAAGGGCGGAATGTATCAGTATTATTGGAATGAGGAAAGAAAATATACCTGCTATACTTACCGGAAAAAAATGGATATGTTCTTCCGGGGCTTTAAGATTCCCTTTTTGATGTTAAAGGCAGGGATTCGTTTTTTCCTTTCTTAATATTAGCCAAAAATATCAGAACAATTTTATATAAAACTAACAAAAATCCTTTAATTTTCCAAAAGCTATTGTATAATGCCTCTAAAATTTTATATACTTAGGTTGTCCTTCATGATTGAATGGTGCATGGAGACAAAATAAAAAATATGGGAGGTAGAGAAGAAAATGGAAAATCAAATTAAGAAACGTGTAAACAGATTCTTATCCTTTTTCATGGCTCTGGCGATGGTGCTGACATCTATGACGATTACACCGCTTGTAGCCAATGCAGAGGAAGGTGAGACATCCGTCAGCGGGAATGATGTATGCTTATATTTTAAGCTGCCGGAAGGTACCAGCCTGACTGACTGGGGATTTAATAGCTGGGGAAAGATCGAAGTCAAGGAGGCAGGTGAAGTAGCAGTAGTAGGAGGTACCTGGGGCGATGAAAGAATACCGACCCTTCTAGATGGCGAAGATGGATTTGGATATGTTACCGTTACAATTCCCGCTGAAATTGCTGAAAGTCAAGGAATACAGTTTGTACAGATGTTAGGCGAGGCGTCAACAACTAGGCCAAAAGAGTATGCGTGCTGGGAAGACGATCTTGCAAGCGGCGATATTAAAGAAGCTTATTTCAATCCTGCAGATGCAAGCTGGTATTTGGACAGTTCTTTTAGCGAAAAGCTGGGCGGTGAAGATGTAGGAATCAGTGATCCGGACCGCACGAAACTGAAAGTATATTATTACATTACGGACGAGGATAAAGATTTTGGTGATTATGCGGTAAATCTATGGGGTGGTGCTGTTTTGACAGAGGCAGGTCCATATCTGAATATTACTGCATGGGCAGGAGAGAAATACAGAACCCTTTTGGATGCAGGATCAGCAAACACTGTTGAAGGGTTGGACGGTAAATGGGGCTATGTAGGTATTGACAGCAACAGCATTCAGGGATTACAGTTCCTTACAGTAGATGGCGGAGAGAATAATTGGAATGCTGCCATTAAGGATATGGGATTAGAAGAGGCATATTATGTGAATGGCTACGGATGGTTTGAGGATTCGGCATGTGAGAAAGAAATCGAATCATTGGTACTTCAGGAGGATGAATTCTATATTATAGGTAGTGGCAGTGTTTTAGGAGAATGGGAACTTGAAAATGCTATAAAAATGAAGAAGACTGGAGAAAAGCAATACGAAGTTACCATTGCCCTGCCAGCAGGCACCTATGAATTTACACCAGTACAGGACCCTGTGCAGTTTGCATGGGAGCACCAATATAAGAATCCTGAAGATGTGGATCCTGAAGGTCATTGGTTGAATTATAAGATTACATTGGAAAAAGACAGCGATGTAGTATTTACAGTAAAGAATCCAGATCCTTCTATGGGAGAAGCAGAAGTGACAGCAGAAGTTAAGACAGATGGGGAAAATGAAGAAGAAGAAGGAAATAGAGAGGAAGAAGGAAATAGAGAGGAAGAAGTAAAGAAATTTACAGTAACCTTCAAGGATGGCGACAAGGTTTTAAAGACAGAAACCGTAGAATCCGGCAAGGCAGCTACAGCGCCTGCTTTACCAGCCAAAACCGGATATACTGCAAGCTGGGATAAAACTTTTGCAAGTGTAACAGCAGACACCACAGTTAATGTGAAATGGACAGCAAATACATATACCTTGACCTATAATGTAAATGGCGGAACCAAATTAAAGGTTTCCACAAAGACCGTTACTTATGACAGCGCTTATGGTACGCTTGCAAGCCCTGTCAGAAAAGGCTATACCTTTAAAGGATGGTATACTGCCAAAACAAAAGGCACAAAGGTAACTGCAAACACAAAGACAACTGGAAATGCAACGATTTACGCACAGTGGACAAAGGTAACAAAGCCTGCAAAAGCAACCATTAAGAGTGTTAAAAATTCTTCCAAGAAAGCAATAAAGGTTACTTTGAAGAAAGTAAAAGGCGCAGATGGATATGAAGTAAGATATTCCACAAAGAAAACCATGAAGAGCGCAAAGAAAACAACTACTAAGACTACGAGCGTTACGATTAAGAAGCTGAAAAAAGGAACCACTTATTATGTTCAGGCAAGGGCATATAAGCTGGATTCAGCAGGAAATAAAGTATATAGTGCTAAATACAGCGCTACAAAGAAAATAAAGATTAAAAAGTAGTAAGTCTTATGAAGTAGTCGTCAGGATAAAGCAGGGCAGATGTTGGCAGTACAATATCTGTCCTGTTTTTACCAAAAAGGAATACGAGGCTTTCTGAGAAAGGATGTCATATGAAAAGAAAAAGTATAATAGCAAAAGGAATCAGCTGGCTTCTTGTAACGGCAATGCTTGTGACCGGTTCGGCATCGGGTTTTGTGTTTCCGGTTCATGCAGCCGGTGACGGAATACAGTCCATAGGGGAAGCGGATGAAAGCCAGGAATCTGCAGCAGAAGGAATTCAGGGACAGGTAGAAAAGGAACAGGATGAGCTGGAAGGCAGTCAGGAGTCCGCTGATGAAAACAAGGAGACGGATATAGAGGAGAAAGATGGAGAAGGAGAATCCAGGGAGGAGCAGAAGGAGGATTCCCTGGATAATCAGGAGGACAGCAGCGCTGATCTTTCAGAAGAAACAGAAGGAAACGATGAGGTGATAGAGGGTGCGGAGAATGAAGAAGCCTCTGCGGGAATCACGATTGTGAATAGCCCTGTAGTGGATAGCGAGAATCATTCCATTACCTTTAATTTAAATGGCGCCACGGGCGAGGCGGCAGGTGCAAAGAAGGTACTTCTCATGGGTGATGTAATTGATGACTGGGACACCGGAATCGAAATGGTAAAACAGGGTGATGTCTATACGGTTACGGTAGAAAACGTAAATCCTGGTGTCTATACATACAAATATGTGGTTGATGGAAAATGGATAACAGACCCTCATAATTCAAAAAAGGTGTCAACAGCAGACGGAGCAAATTCCGTTGTATACATGCCAGGACTTGCCTCCCCGGCCGGAAGCATTTCCGTTATGAAGGGCGTGTCAAAGGCACTTCCTTCTACTTTAAAATATTATGATGATAAAGGGAATTTTAATGAAGTTCCTGTTTCTTACAGCATAGAAGACGGACAATCCAATATACAGTTAAACGGAGACAGCGTTACGGTAAATGAAGAAGAGGGAACTACCGTAGAGGTAACTGCAAGCTATGAAAAGGACGGTAAAACTGAGACTGCTAAAGTAAAGGTTTCCGTAGTAAAAGAAATTTATACCTACAACATTTATTACTATGATTTTGAAGAATCCCGTATGACCAAAGAAGCAGCACAGCTTTGGCTGTGGGAGTATAAGGTTTCTGGCGGAGTTTCTTATGACTTTACGTCATCAGTGGAGATAAATGGAAATAAATGGTTAAGGGCAAGCGTGGAATTACCCTACAAGGACCTGGCTATTATAGCAAGATCTTATGGCGCCTGGACCTGGCAGAACTCCTCTAAAGGAATGGTATATCAGAATGAAGGCGGTAGAGACGAAGTGGATTTGTATATCGTGTCCAGTTCAAAGACCATTTATACGGAGGCTCCAAACCTGGATTCTTTAAGACCAAGAGAGCGCTACATGCTGGTGGAATATGAAAGACAACAGGGAGATTATACAAACTGGGAGGTTTATATCTGGAACAGCGGATATGATACAAAGATTCCGTTAAGCAACCTTGGTGGAAAGAAAGTAGCTAAAATCAGAGTCATGGATTCTGTTGCTGATATGACGCTGGGCTTTATTATGCGTAGAACGGATGTAGGAACGGAATGGGCGGAAAAGGACGGCGGAGACAATTACATAAATATGCCGGCTGACCAGACTGTTTTCAAGGTTCAGTTCCAGCAGGGAAAAGGTGTAGTGTCTTCCACTCCTGACAATATCGGCTATATTATGGACGGTGAAAAGGAAAAGATTCATTTTTATTATAGGGATGATGACAAATACTTGAATTATGACATGGCTTCCCTGGAGGACAAGGTAAGTGTCATGATCAAAAAAGACGATGGAACGTTTGCGGAATATGCTATGGATTATAACAGCCAGGAAGAACGTTTCTGTTATGACCTTGACATTTCGGATGTGGAAAGCGGTTCAAGTGCGGATTATCAGTATTATTATCTGGTGGACGGAGAAAGAGTGCTGGATAAATTTAATGAGGTTACCGGAACAGATGAGGATGGACAATACAATTCCGTAACCTATTACAATTACAAAGACAAAGTAAGTCTCAGCACAACTTTCACATTGGATTCCATGGACTACAACCAAAACAATGTTTTAAAAGTAGTGCCTGATGTGGACAGCAGTGTAAGTGAAGAAAATTTTGAAATAAAAAGTATTCAGTGTGATTTAAGCCAACTTGGCGGTTCTGATGTATTTTCAATCAATCCGGAGCTGATGGAAGGAACCATTTCCGTTACTGACAGCATTGATCCGGGTGATTATACCATACCGATTGTTTTATATGATATATATGGAAATAAGTTTACAACAAACAAAACGGTTCGGGTAGTGGAACGCACCAAGGCAGAGGGCGATTTTGACTGGGACGAAGCAATTGTCTACTTTGCGGTAACAGACCGTTTTTATGACGGGGATGCTTCCAATAACGATGCCTATGGAGTAGGAGATTATAATACAAGCACTTCAAAGGAAGAAGATGGCGGCGGTTCCAGCTATCATGGCGGTGACTTTGCAGGTCTTACTGAGAAACTGGATTATTTAAAGGATTTAGGCGTGAATACTATCTGGATTACGCCAATCGTGGAAAATATCACACAGGATTTAAGCAGTACAGAGGGGCTTTCCGCATATGGATACCATGGATACTGGACCAGTGATTTTACCAAATTAAATAAGCACCTTGGAACAGAGGAGCAGTTTAAAAAGCTGATAGAGGAAGCGCATGCCAGAGGAATGAAGCTGATGGTAGACGTGGTAATCAATCATGCAGGCTATGATACAGAAGACTATTTCAATAGTATTATAAAGGATGAAGAAGGAAATCCTGTCAACATGCTGCGTGACGATTCCAATACAGTGGACGGAGATACGGTAAGAGACGGTTTGTCAGGCCTTCCGGACTTTGTAACAGAGAATCCGATGGTAAGAAATCAGCTTGTACAGTGGCAGGTAGACTGGATGGAAAAATACGACATCGATTATTATCGCGTGGATACTGTAAAGCATGTAGAATCTACCACATGGGCAGCCTTTAAAAATGAACTGACCAAAGCAAATCCGGAGTTTAAGATGATTGGTGAATATTCCGGTGCAGGCTATGCAAGCACAGGAGGAGAGCTGGGAACAGGTTCTATGGATGCCCTGTTAGACTTTGATTTCAATGACTTTGCACAGAATTTTGTAACAGGCAGTATTGAAAATGTAGAAGAAACTTTAGTAGACAGAAACAAAAAGATCAATAATACAGCAACCATGGGCGCTTTCCTTGGAAGCCATGATGAAGATGGATTTCTTTATCGTCTGTGCTCAGATGATGATGAGACTGGTGCCGGCTTAAGCGAAGAGGAGGCTCTCAAGCTGTACAAGGTAGCTATTTCCTTGCAATTGACAGCAAAAGGCATACCGGTTATCTATTACAATGAGGAAATCGGACTTGCCGGTGCCAACAATTATCCTTTCCAGGAAAATCGTCAGGATTTTGATTGGACGGAAGCTGCAAAACAGGAATTTGAAGCAGACAGCATATTGAATCATTATAAGACATTGCTTTCCATTCGTAACAAATATACAGCTCTGTTTGCAAAGGGAAGCCGCATCACGGTGGAGGTTTCCGATGAAAATGGATATGATATTACAAGCAGAAGCTATGGCGGCGAGACAATTTACATGGGACTGAATATTAAGGACCAGACCCAGCAGGTAGCTTTTGCAGTAGATGGCGAAGCAGGAACGGTCTACAGAGATTTATACAACAATGTGGACTATACAGTGGATGCACAGGGCAAGGTGACGGTAACCCTTCCAAAAGCACAGGACGGAGGAACTGTTATTTTAGCAAAACAGGTTGCAGCAGAGAATATTACCGCAGCCAACACTACCGTTACAATCAACAAGGGCGATACTGCAAAATTAAACGTTACGGTTACACCGGCAAATACTACCGCAAAGGTTCTTTGGACTTCATCAGATGAAAAAGTAGCAGTGGTATCCAAAACAGGCACAGTAAAAGGAATGGGAGCGGGAAATGCAAAGATTACCGCTGCATTGGATGATAACAGCGGCAAGAAGGTAGAATTCAATATAACTGTGAAGGCATCCGGAAACACGGACCCTGCACCAGTAAATCCCACACCGACGCCAACCCCGACTCCAACTAATCCGACGCCTGGTCCACAGCCGGAACAACCGTCCGTTGTAAAAGTGACGAAGCTTTCCATAAGCGGACCATCCAAAAAGCTGGCAGCAGGCAAGAAAGTAACACTGGTAGTAAATGTGACACCGAAAAACGCCTCCAATAAGGCAGTTACCTGGAGCACCAGCAATAAGAAATATGCTACAGTAGATGCAAAGGGCAAGGTATCCCTGAAAAAGGCAGGAATTGGAAAGACAGTTACAATTACGGCAACTGCAAAGGACGGCAGCAAAAAGAAGGCTACTTACAAGATTAAGATTATGAAACATGCAGTGAAGAGTGTGAAGCTGAAAGCAGCCTCCAGCTCTGTAAAGGCCGGAAAGTCAGTAAAAATAAAAGCTACTATTAAGACTACCGGTACCAGTGTCAATAAGACGTTGAAGTGGACCAGCTCCAACACTAAGTATGCTACAGTCAGCAGCAAAGGTGTGGTAAAGACAAAGAAAGCAGGAAAAGGAAAGACTGTTACCATTACTGCAGTGTCTACAGACGGCAGCAATAAGAAGGCTAAGGTAAAGATTAAAATAAAATAATCATGGCCTGAAGAATGCATATGTAAAAAGAAATAAAAAATCCCGGCAGTACTATTGTTCTGTCGGGATTTTAGCTCTTTAACTATACAATCGTGCTTTTTCATAAAATGAAATGTAAAAAATAGATTGTTTTTCCCAAAGATCAGTTTCCGTCCTTGAGGTTTTCTAAAGCTGCTGTTTTTGCTCCCTCAAATTCGCTTACCTGGACGGGACCGGAAGCAGGGGTATGATAAACGGGTGTTGCTTCTCCGAACTGATTAAAGTATATATAATTGGCGGCGCCATTTAGATTTTCGTAATTGCCTTCTGCAACCACTTCATTATTGCTTCCGTCCAGTCCCATGCGCATTAAGGCAGGGGATTCCCGGTCATTTTTTTGATAATAAATCAAGTTGCCGTATACAAGAAAGGTGTCCACCCGGTCCGTGGTGAGTATTTCCACAGTAGATTCTGCATCGGACAAAAGAAAACGGCATAGGCAGTAGTCATTTGAAGCATCCATATAGTAAACATAGGAATCCTGAATTTGCGGAAACCAGATGTTTCCAGCGGTATGCAGGCTGGAAGTTTTTGTAACCGGATCAAATACATAAAGCCCCCGCCCATCCGCAGTATCCGTATAGTAAATTTGATTGTTCCACACGCAGGAAGGATTGATGATGCCGGAGATTACGGAAATATTGGATGTCCCATCCAGAGAATAGGCATATAGGGAATCCTCCTGGGACTTTTTGTAATACTGGTAATACACTTCGTTATTCACAAGCTGCATCATGCCGCTTCCTTCTCTGGCAAGGGCTTTTACCGCCTTTCTTTTTAAATCCATCCGGTACAGGCCGGAAGTGTTCCTGACATAACCCAGACCGGAACCGCCTTTGCTGGAGCTTTGATGATAATAGAGATAATTGCCGCCAACGCAGAGATATTCTGCTGAAACACTGGCAAGCTTCTTGATATCTGTTTCATCCTTATTCATAGAATATAACCTGTCATTGTCATAGGCATTTGCAAAATAGATTTTATCCTCTGTTTCACAGAACAGGCCTTTGTTGTTTAAATTTCCTGCACTGTTGCCTACGGTGCCTTCTGGATTTTCCGGTATTCTCTTTAAATAACTGGAAAGCATGGAGCCACCGATTAAGAGAACCAGGATTATGATAGTAATGAAAATTCCTTTTATTTTGCCGGACATAGGATGCCCTCCTTGTAAGTTGATTTTTTTATATTCTATCACAAATCTTTCATTTGGGAAATGCGTTGGGGAAAACTCTTGAACGAATATGGAATTTTTATAATAAAGTGTTTTATTATTCAAACAGGCATTGTGATAAATTAGAAGTTAGGACTGGAAAATGTTGGAACGGAAGTAAAGTCGGTGACAAACAGAGGAATTTATGTTATACTAATAAAAATAAAATCCATAATGTTGGGCTGATATTAGGAAGACAAAAATGTCTTAAATAGTTTTTGGAGGTGATAAAAGCGCAGAATATCAGTGCGATAGGATGGAACTCAAGGATATACATGAAAGCTTAGAGAGAATATGTATATTAATACAGTAGAGAAAGGAGACAAACGAAATGCAAAAGAAAAAGTCAATATGGAAGAAGACAATGTCAGTGGTGTTGTCTCTTGTAATGGTGGCAGGACTGAGTCCAGTCATAGGAAAACCACTGGAAGTGAAGGCAGGAATGTATGATGATGGACCATCTGTATATTCTTTTGCACCACCAGAGTATTTAATGGCGGGTAACTATTCTTTGGATAATACCGGATGGATGAAAAAGGTAGAATTTGGCATGGGAGGCAACACCGGGGAAACACCTCAGACCTGGTATATTGCAGGATACGATAAGTTAGCTGGCAATCTTGTCCTGATATGTGATCCGGCGAATCCGGTTGCTATACAGGCAACGACATTTTCATATAAATATCCTGACCTTAGGGTTCCAGTTAGTAACAGCCAAGGTTTGGGTATCGAAACTTGTACTTATAAAGGCAATGTACCGACAGAGGTGGGTCAGAACCATTATGGTATTAGTAAAGTAAGAGCGGAATTAAAGGAATTAGAAGAGGATACTTTCGTTTTTACGTCTGCTGAGCAGAAATTAATGGAAGATACAACGATTTACACATATGATAGATGTAATTCGGTGTGGTATTCTACAACCGATAAACTCTATTTGCCGCACTACTACAGTAAACTTGCTTCTAATGGATATTCGAGACAGGAATATTTGGTAGTGGGGGCGAATGCGGAAAGGTTTCCAGATAGGGGGTTGTATATTCCACTACCAACCTCCTCCTCTGGATCAACATCAGCCGTAGCCATGAGGCCTTTCTATGAGAATGCCTTTTGGTTGCGTACGCCATTTACAAATGGTGGTAATGGAGATGTGAATTATAAGCGAAGTTCAGGAACTGTTGGTTATACCGATGCTTGTTCTTCTTCTTCATATTATAGATTTAACGTTGTACCTGCATTTGCTTTGGATTTGTCATCTGTGCTTTTTGCATCTTCTGCACCAAGGGAGAATTATACTAGTACTTACTATCCTTCAGATGCAGTAATGAACTTTAGACTGGATGACAGTATTTATAATAAGATAGGCAGTACAATTGAATATACGGAAGATGGGGTAAAGGTGACCAAAGGGAGTGATGCATCAGATTTGTATTTGTGTGCAGTGGGATATAGTCAAGAAGCTTGGGAAAAAGAGAAGAATTATTGTGACTACATCTATTCCACAAAAATTACAAAAGACACCGAGTTGACCTACGAGGAACTAAACTATGGAATGTACTATGATGAAAACCCAATAGACAAAGACAATGCTAAAATATGGATTGAAACTACAAAAGACAATTTAACTTATGCGAAAATGGCAGAAAATATAGTTTCTCCAAAAGCAGATGTTCAACCAGGATCATACACAAGTAACCAGGAGGTAACACTGAGCACAACGGAGGATGCAACCATTTACTACACGACAAACGGAGAGGTTCCGAACCCGGGAGGAGCAGGTACCGTTGAGTATGATGGAAATCCAATACCTATAACAGGTCAGCCGGGGGGAACGGTTACCCATACCATTATGGCAATTGCCGTTTCAGACGCTGGAAATAGTATGGTAAAGACTTTTAAATATGTAATTACCCTTCCCCATGCACATGACTGGAGCACTGCATGGACCCATGACAGTCAGGGGCATTGGCATGAATGTACGAATCCAAACTGTACTGTTCAGGCAGACAACGGAAAAGACGGATATGGTGCCCATACGGAAGACGAGGGAACGATTACTGCCAAGCCTACCACAATCAGCAATGGTACTATGACTTATAAATGTTCTGTATGTGGTTATGTAATTCGTACAGAAAGCATTCCCAAGCTGGAAAGTTCTGGAACAGGCAGCGAGGGAACAGGCAGTGAGGGAGCAGGTACTTCTGGAACAGGTACTTCTGGAACAGGCACTTCCGGAACAGGCACTTCCGGTACAGGTACTTCTGGAACAGGCAGTGCAGGAGCCGTTGCAGCGAAGCCGGCAGCCAAGAATACCGTTCTGACAGCAGCTTCCCAGAAGTGCACGGTTAAGGTAACCTCGTCCTCCTTAACGAATCCGACTGTAGCTTATGTAAAGTCTACCAACAGTAAAGCAACTACGATTTCCATACCGGCTACGATTAAAATCAATAATGTGACCTATAAAGTAACCAGCATAGCAGCAAGCGCATTTGCAAACAATAAGAAGATTACGAAAATAACCATTGGTAAGAACGTTACTACGATTGGCAAGAATGCCTTTAAGAATTGTACGAAGTTAAAGACAGTCACCATCAATTCAACCGTTCTGAAATCAATCGGGGCTACTGCTTTTTCAGGGGATAAAAACCTGAAGACGGTTACCATTAAGTCATCGAAGCTGACAACGAAAACGGTTGGTAAAAATGCTTTTAAAGGAACTAACAGCAAACTGGTAATCAAGGCGCCAAAGAAGAAAGTGGCTGCTTATAAGAAATTCTTTAAGACAAAAGGAAATAAGAAAGTAACAGTACGGTAGGCCGCTTGGCCTACCGTTTTACTTGATACAAATATAATTGAAAGATGGCTTGAAAAAGACGAAAAGTTTGATATAATGAGAATATATAGTGAGTTGGAGAAAAGGACGGCATAGCAGAAATGGCTGGAGTATTTGACATTGCCAGCAGGAGGGTGACAGAAATGGCAGCATTAACATTTGCTAACGTAAAAGTGCATAACGAGATTGAATTCTGTAAAGTATCCAACATGGAGATAAAGCAGAAAATAGAGAGGGCTTTTTTAAGCAACCGGATATCTTATTATGAGAGGTGGGAGGATGTTTCACTGTTCAGAAGGTTGTTTGGAGATGGCGAAAAGCAGACTTGTATTATTTGCATCAATTCCATGCAGAAGGATAAGGCGGAAGCGCTGATAGAAGAAATGCCGGATGCCCGTAGCGAAGTGGAATTGTTATGCAGGAGGGTGGATAGAACTTTTTTTTAGCATGGAGATAGAATTTGAGCCATATACAGAAAAGGAATTCTGTATATGGCTCTTTTTTATTGCTATCATATAGCCTGCAATCTGCAGGGCAGCTGGGAAGAGGAAATTATAAAAAATTCCCATATGGGTATAATAGGCGCAAGGTTTTCTATAAAAGCAGAAACGAGAGGAAAGCAGCGTGAATGATACATTAAGAATTATAACTACTATGCTGGGCGGACTGGCTGTATTTATTTATGGAATGAATCTTATGAGTGAAGGACTGCAAAAGGCTGCCGGGGAAAAGATGCGGTATATTCTTGGAATATTGACCAAAAATCCTATAGTAGGCGTCCTGGCAGGAGCCTTGATTACCGCAGTGCTGCAAAGCAGCAGCGCAACGACGGTTATGACCCTTGGCTTTGCAAGTGCAGGACTTATGTCACTGCCCCAGGCAATTTCCGTTATTTTGGGAGCCAATATCGGCACTACCTTAACGGCACAGATCATAGCATTTAAAATCGATGAATATATATGGCTGATTGTATTGATTGGATTTTTATTTTATTTTTTTTCAAAGGGAGAGCAGATGAAAAATGTGGGGCAGTCTCTTTTTGGATTTGGAATCCTGTTTGTAGGAATCACTACCATGGGCAATGTGATGAAGCCGCTGGCAGGAAGCGCTGTTTTTATCCAATTGATGGAGCGGGTTTCCCATATACCTGTATTGGGAATCCTTATGGGAACTGTAATGACAATAATAGTACAAAGTAGCAGCGCCACCATAGCGGTGCTGCAGAATTTTGCCATGCAGCCTGCAGCCGATGGCATAAGCAGCATATTGGGACTGGAAAATGCCATTCCGATTTTATTGGGGGACAATATAGGAACTACGATTACCGCACTTTTTGCATGTATCGGACAATCCAAAAATGCCAGGAGAACTGCAGCCGCCCATAGTGTGTTTAATATTTCCGGTTCTTTTCTGTTTATCTGGATTGTTCCATGGTTTGCAAAGATAGTGCGGTTTTTATCGCCGGGAGGCAGTGAAGTGGAGGTAATCAGCAGGCAGATTGCCAATGCCCATACGATTTTTAATGTATGCAATACATTGCTCTGGCTTCCCTTTATATGGCTTATGGTCCGGATCGTCATGTTTTTCGTGCCGGGGGAGGATGAAAAGGAAAATGCGAATATAAGACAGTTTCTGGATATGAATATGCTGAATCAGCCCATTGCGGCTATGCAGCTGATAGGAAGGGAAATCATAAATGTTTCCGAGGACGTAAAGCAAATTCTGGATTATCTGGAAAAAGCTATCGTGAATCATGACATCAGCGCCCTGGGAAATGCAAGAAAGGCAGGAGAGAGCATAAAGGAGATTCAGAAGGAAATGGTGGACTATATGTCACACCTGTTTTCCAATGGCGTGTTGACGGAAGAGCAGTCCGTTCAGGCAGCAGGGCTTATGAGTGTAATCAGTGACGTGGAAAGAATGGGGCTTCGCTCTATGGAAATGGCAGAGGCAGCCCAGGTCAAAGTGGAAAAGGGATATCAGTTTTCCAAGGAAGCCATGAAGGAAATCAAGGAGGGATTTGAGCAAATTCGAGCCATGGTTACCAATGTGGTATGTTCCCTTCAAAAGGGGGATAAGGAATTGGCGAAGCAGGTCATGGGGCAGAAAGAAGAAGTGACCAGACTGGTTCGCAGACAACTGAAGAATCATGTAAAACGGCTGAAAAAAGGAAACTGTAGTCCGGAGTTTACCTTTAGTTTTACGGAAATCCTTTATAGCATGGAGAGAATCTCGATTCATTGCATGAATATTGCGGATGCGGTGTTGGAGGATTTTCAATTTTCTTGTCCTGCATGGGAATTTATGTTAAAATAAAATGGCTATAAGGAAAGGAATTTGCTATGAAGAAAATCATAATTATCGGTGCAGGACCGGCAGGGATTACCGCCGGATATGAACTTTTGAAACAATCAAAAGAATATGAAGTAGTCATTTTAGAAGAGACCTCTGAGCTTGGCGGAATTTCCCGTACAGTAAGGCATCATGGGAACCGTATGGACCTTGGGGGACACAGATTCTTTTCCAAGGACGACAGGGTCATGGACTGGTGGGAACAGATTATGCCCAAACAGGGCAGTCCATCCTATGACGACAAAAAACTGAAGCGCCCTGTACGTCTTAGCAAAAACGGTCCGGATCCGGAACAGGAAGACCGGGTGCTGTTATCCAGAAACCGGGTGTCCCGGATTTACTATAAAAGGAAATTTTTTGATTATCCCATCAGCATGAGCTTTTCCACCATAAAAAGCATGGGGGTTCTCACTACGCTTCAGGCGGGATTCAGCTATTTGTATTCTTTGATTGTAAAGCTGCCGGAAAGTTCTTTGGAGAATTTTTATAGAAACCGTTTTGGGAAAAAGCTGTATTCCATGTTTTTTGAAGGGTATACGGAAAAGCTGTGGGGAAGGCATCCCAGAGAAATTTCTGCGGACTGGGGCGCCCAGAGGGTCAAGGGCTTATCCATATTAGCGATTATCAAAGACACGATTTCAAAAATAATTCCGAATAAGCGGGATGAAAAAAAGGTAGAAACCTCTTTGATTGAGGAGTTCTGGTATCCCAAATACGGGCCGGGACAGCTTTGGGAGGCTGCCGGGGCTGACTTTGAAGCCATGGGGGGCAGGATCAAAAAGGGCTGTAAGGTAACCGGAGTCCGGACGGAGGGCGGAAGGGTCAAAAGCGTGATTTATGAAGAACATGGCATTCCAGTTGTGGAAGAAGCGGATTATGTGATTTCCTCCATGCCCCTTAAGGATTTGGTAGCGGGCATGAATCAGGTGCCAAAGGCGGTGGCGGAGATTGCCGGAGGACTTCCTTATCGTGATTTTGTTACCATCGGGCTTTTGGTGAAAGAGTTATCTTTGGAAAACAAGACGAAATTAAAGACCTTGAACAACATAGTGCCGGATTGCTGGATATATGTACAGGACCCTGGAATCCGTCTTGGCAGGATTCAGATTTTTAATAACTGGTCTCCTTATCTGGTAAGCAAGCCGGAAGAAACCGTCTGGATCGGATTGGAATATTTCTGCATGGAAGGGGACAGCTTTTGGAATGCCAGTGAACATAAGTGTGTAAAGTTTGCTATCAAAGAGCTGGTCAGAATGGGTGTCATTTCCAGTGAAGAGCAGGTGATAGATGCCCACAGGGAGCATGTGAAAAAAGCATATCCTGCTTATTTTGATACTTATGAGCACATTCAGACAGTGATTGATTATCTGGACACCTTTGAGAATTTGTATTGTGTAGGCAGAAACGGACAGCACCGCTACAATAACATGGACCATTCCATGGTAACCTCCATGGAGGCGGTAAAAAATATTTTAAATGGCACCAGAGATAAGACCAATGTCTGGAATGTAAATACAGAAAAGGAATATCATGAAAGTAAATAGAGGCGAAAAGAGATGGATTTAGGAGAAATCAGAAAAGAGCTGGACGCAATTGATGAAAAAATCGTAGCGCTGTATGAAGAGAGAATGAAAGCCTGTGAGAGGGTTGCGGAATACAAAATACAAACAGGAAAACCGGTATTTGATAAGGAAAGAGAGGAAGCCAAGCTGAAGCAGGTAACCTCTCTTGCTTCTAATCAGTTCAACAAACAGGGGATAGGGGAGCTTTTTGAGCAGATTATGTCTACCAGCAGAAAGCGGCAGTATCAGCTTCTCAATAGCCATGGCATGGGCGGAAAGCTTTCTTTTGAGCCGGTGGATGCGCTGGAAACAAAGGATGCGGTTGTTGTATTCCAGGGAGCGGAAGGGGCATATTCCCAGGCAGCTATGGCAGAGTATTTTGGAAACGGCACAAACAATTTTCATGTAGATACTTTTCGGGAGGCAATGGTTGCTATTTCCCAGGAAAAAGCAGATTATGCAGTGCTTCCCATTGAGAATTCCACGGCAGGCATCGTCAATGAAATTTATGATCTGCTGGTGGAGTTTAAAAATTATATCGTAGGGGAACAGATTATAAAGATTGAGCACTGCCTTTTGGGAATACCCGGAAGCCGGATAGAGGATATTCAAACGGTATATTCCCATCCCCAGTCTTTGATGCAGAGCTCCCGGTTTTTAAACGAACATAAGCGGTGGCAGCAGATCAGTCTGGAAAACAATGCTTTTGCGGCCAGGAAGGTGGCAAAGGAACAGGATAAGACAAAGGCAGCCATTGCAGGCGCCTATGCAGGTGAAGTGAACGGCCTTACCATTTTGAAACAGGGTGTGAACCATTGCAGCACCAATTCCACCCGATTCATCATTGTAACCAATAAAAATATTTTTACAAAAAATGCAAAAAAGGTCAGCGTCTGCTTTGAAATTCCACACGAAAGCGGTTCCTTGTACCGGATGCTTTCCCATTTTATATACAATCGTCTTAATCTAACAAAGATTGAGAGTCGTCCCATTGAAGGACGTAATTGGGAATACCGCTTTTTTCTGGATTTTGAAGGAAATCTTTTGGACAGCAGCGTACAAAATGCCCTAAAGGGGCTGGCAGCAGAATCAATTGATTTCAAGCTGCTTGGGAATTATTAAAAGTAAATTTAACTTAAGGCAGGTGCAGGAGTATGGCAGTAAAAACTTTTGCGGCAATTGACGTAGGTTCCTATGAACTGGCAATGAAAATATTTGAAATTTCCAAAAGAAACGGAATTAGGGAAATCGATCTGATCCGTCATAGCATTGAATTGGGAACCGATACTTACAATAACGGAAAAATTCGTTATGAAAGAGTGGATGAGCTTTGTGCGGTGTTAAAGGAATTTGCAGCGATTATGGATTCCTATGGAGTGGATGCTTATAAGGCATACGGCACAAGCGCTATCAGGGAAACGGAAAATACCATTATTATTCTGGATCAGATTCAAAACCGTACCGGTATCCGGATTGAGGTATTAAGCAATTCAGAACAGAGGTTTTTGGACTATAAATCCATTGCTTCCAAGGGCGAGGGATTTTTGCAGATTATTGAAAAGGGCACGATTATTATTGATATAGGGGGAGGGAGCATTCAGCTTTCCCTGTTCGATAAGGATACCCTGATTGCCACCCAGAATATCCGGCTGGGTGTTCTTCGTATGAGGGAACGGCTGCAAAAGCTTGCTGCCAGAACCAACCATTATGAAGAGCTGATTGGCGATATGGTTTCCGCCCAATTGCAGATGTTCAAAAAAATGTACTTAAAGGATCGGGAAATTAAGAATATCATTATTGTAGACGACCATGTGTCCAATATCATGCAGCGGAAGGATATTTTTAAAGAAGCTACCGGATATCTTACTACGGAAGAATTTATGAGATTTGTGGAAGGAGTCAAAAGGAAGGGACTAAATGAAATTGCTCAGAAGTTTGGGCTGACAGAGGAAAACGCTTCCCTTATGTTCCACAGCATTTTTTTAATCAAGAGCATTGTGGAGGTGTTGGAAGCAGAGCTTTTGTGGGCGCCTGGAGTGAGCCTTTGCGACGGCATTGCTTACGAGTATGCAGAAAACAACAGGCTCATTACCTTAGAGCATGATTTTGAAAAGGATATTCTGGCATGTGCCCTGAATATAAGCAAGCGGTATATGGTCAGCAAACGGCGAAGCGAGACGGTTGAGCATATCAGCCTTGTTATTTTTGACGCTATGAAGAAAATACACGGTCTTGGAAAAAGAGAACGCCTGTTATTGCAAATTGCCGCCCAGTTAAATGATTGCGGCAGGTATATTAGTTTGGTAAACGTAGGAGAATGCTCCTATAGCATCATTATGGCGACCGAAATCATGGGGCTTTCCCATGCGGAACAGGAAATGGTGGCAAATATCGTAAGGTTCAACCGGATGGAATTTTCTTATTATGAAGAATTGACAAAGGAAAATGCCCTGGATAAAAAGAATTACCTGACCATAGCAAAGCTCACTGCGATTTTGCGGGTGGCTACGGGAATGGATAGAAGCCACAAGCAGAAGTTTAAAGACGTTCAGGCAAGGCTCCATGAAAGAGAGTTGATTTTGTCTACGGATACTTTGGAGGATATTACCTTGGAAAAAGGGCTCTTAACGGCAAAAACCAGATTTTTTCAGGAAGTATTTAGCGTAAAGGTATCTATCAGGCAGAGAAGAAGATTGTAGAGGGGGTAAGGAAAATGCCGGAAAAGAAATCATCAGAAAAAATAGATTTTAAGAACCCGGAATATTATGCCAACCGGGAATTAAGCTGGCTTCAATTCAATTATCGGGTATTAAGCGAGGCAAGGGACAAAACCATTCCTTTATTTGAACGGGTAAAATTCTTAAGCATTACCGCATCCAATCTGGATGAATTTTTCATGGTGCGGGTGGCATCCTTAAAAGATATGGTAAATGCAGGATATCACAAAAAGGATATTGCAGGAATGACTCCGGAGGAGCAGCTGAAAAAGGTGAATAAAGAGACACACCAGCTGGTAAGCCAGCAATATTCCACCTATAACAGAAGCCTTTTGCCGCTGCTTCGTCAAAAGGGGCTTTCTCTGATTGAGCATCACGAGGACTTAAGCAGGGAACAGGCAAAATATATTGACCGTTATTTTGAAGATAATGTCTATCCGGTTTTAACACCTATGGCAGTGGATTCTTCCCGTCCGTTTCCACTGATCCGGAATAAATCCCTGAATATCGGCGCCTTACTGCAGAAAAAAAATGCCGGAGCCAAAAAGGAAAAGGGCGGGAAAAAAGATGGAGAAGCAGAAGTGGAATTTGCAACGGTACAGGTTCCTTCAGTGCTTTCCAGAATCGTGACCATTCCTTCCAATGAAGAAAAAACAGTTGTTATATTATTAGAGGAAATCATTGAACGGAACATGCATAAGCTGTTCTTAAATTATGATATTATTTGTGCCCATCCTTTCCGCATTATGAGAAATGCGGATTTATCCATAGAAGAGGACGAAGCGGAAGATCTCCTTAAGGAAATTGAAAAGCAATTGAAGAAAAGGCAGTGGGGCGAGGCCATTCGATTGGAAGTGGAAGAGGGGATAGACAAGGCACTTTTAAACATAATTAAATCAGAACTTAACATTGCCCAAGAGGACATTTATGCCATCAGGGGACCTTTGGACCTGACATTCTGCATGAAGCTTTATGGGATTGAAGGATTTGACGATTTAAAAGTAAAAGCATATACGCCGCAGCCGGTAAAGGAGCTTCCTGCGGAATGTGATATTTTTGAAGAAATCCGAAAGGAAGACATTTTGCTTCATCATCCCTATCAGTCCTTTCAGCCGGTAGTGGATTTTATTAAGCAGGCAGCCAGAGACCCTAAGGTGCTTGCCATTAAGCAGACCTTGTACCGCGTCAGCGGGAACTCCCCTATTATTGCGGCTTTAGCCCAGGCGGCGGAGAATGGAAAGCAGGTTTCTGTATTGGTGGAGTTAAAAGCCAGATTTGATGAAGAAAATAATATCGTATGGGCAAAAATGCTGGAAAAGGCAGGCTGCCATGTTATTTATGGTCTGGTTGGCTTAAAGACCCATAGCAAGATTACTCTGGTAGTCAGGAGAGAGGATGACGGCATCCGCCGGTATGTCCATTTGGGAACCGGCAACTATAATGATGCCACAGCCAAGCTTTATACGGATTTGGGGCTGTTTACCTGCAGCGAACCTATAGGGGAAGATGCTACGGCAGTATTCAACATGCTTTCCGGCTATTCGGAGCCCTTGAACTGGAATAAACTGGCGCTGGCTCCTCTATGGCTGAAGGATAAGTTTTTGTTTTTAATCAATCGGGAAAGAGAACATGCAAAGGAAGGAAAGCCGGCTAAAATTATTGCCAAGATGAACTCCCTTTGTGATAAGGACATTATCAGCGCTTTGTATAAGGCAAATGCAGAAGGGGTGGAAATACATCTGATTATCCGTGGAATCTGCTGCTTGAAAACCGGGATTCCCGGAATCAGCGATCATATTACCGTCCGCTCCATAGTGGGAAACTTCCTGGAACACAGCCGTATTTTTTATTTTGAGAATAACGGGTGTAATGAAATCTATTTGGGAAGCGCTGACTGGATGCCCAGAAATTTAGAGCGCCGGGTGGAAATCCTGTTTCCGGTAGAAAAGGAAGCGCTGAAGAAGAAAGTGATCCATATTTTGGAATGTCAGTTGAATGATACTGTAAAGGCTCGCATCCTAGAGCCGGACGGCTCCTATGACAAAGTGGATAAGCGCGGAAAAGCCCTTTATAACTCACAGGAGGCATTTTGTGAGGAGGCGGTTTTAGAAGGAAAGAACCGGAATAAAAGCCAGATGGAACGGGTGTTCATCCCGGAAATCCATCATGAATAACAGGAGATATTGTATGAAAAAGCTGGTTATTTTTGATTTGGACGGCACGTTGACGGATTCCTTAAAATCCATTCAATATTGTACCAACTTAACCATGAGGGAATTTGGGTATGCTCCCCTTCCCTTAGAGCCTTTCCGGTATTTTGTAGGAGACGGGGCAAATGAATTGGTGAAAAGAGCCCTGAAAGCATCAGGGGATCAGGAGCTGGCCCACTATGAAAAGGCTATGGAACGTTACAGACATATTTTCCAAGAGAATTGTATGTATGAGGTGAAGCCTTATGAAGGAATTTTAGAGCTGTTACATGCTTTAAAAGAAAGAGGGATGCTTCTGGCGGTAAATTCCAATAAGCCCCAGGAAGGCACGGTAGATGTGATACAGCAGGTTTTTGGAGCGGATTGTTTTCAGATGCTTGTAGGGCAGATACCCGGACGGGAAAGAAAACCCAGTCCGGCAGGCATTTTCCATATTGCAGACACATTAGGCGTAGCAATGGAAGAAATTATTTACGTGGGGGATACCTGTACGGATATGAAGACTGGAAAAAATGCAGGTGTATTTACTGTTGGAGTGCTTTGGGGCTTTCGGGACCGGCAGGAGCTGGAGGAAAACAAAGCGGATGTGATTATTGAAAAGCCCATGGAGCTGATGGAGTACTTGGAGTAGAGGGAACGATGATAAAACTGATTGCAACAGATGTGGACGGAACATTGGTAAAGGATTCCACCAGAGAAGTATACGGGGAATATATTGACATCATAAAAAAGCTGACGGATCAGGGGATTTATTTTATGGTGGCAAGCGGCAGGCAGTATGGCAGCATACGCAGGATGTTTCAGCAGGTGGAAAAAGAGCTGCTTTATATTGCGGAAAACGGCGCCCATATTATTATGAATGGAGAGACCGTCTCCATGACAAAAATGGACCGTGCCTATGTAGAGGAAATCATGACGGATTTGAGAGGCTATTATCAAGAACGGTGCCATGTGGTAGCCTCCACGCCAGTAGGCTGCCTGATAGAATCTGAGGATAAAGACTTTATTCGCCTGATTTCAGAGGAATACCGGAACGATGTAAGGCTTACCCGGGACATTTTAAAAGAAAAGGAAGATATCATTAAGCTTGCCATTTATCGAAAAGGCGGTATCCGTTCTATAGGGGAAGCGGTATTGGTCCCAAAATGGAAAGAGCGGGTCAAAACCTGTATGGCAGGAGAAGAATGGGTGGATTTCATGGATTTTTCCGTGGATAAGGGAAACGCCTTAAAGACAGTACAAAAAAAGCTTGGCATATCCAAAGAAGAAACCATGGTCTTTGGAGACAATCACAACGATATCGGCATGATTCTGGCGGCTGGAGAAAGCTATGCAGTGGAAAATGGGGTAAAAGAATTGAAAGAAAAGGCAAAGCATATCTGCAAAAGCTACCAGGAAAAAGGAGTTTACCAGGTTTTGAGAGCCTTGTGGGAAGCAGGGGGAAAGGAAAAGGAACATGAAAGAATATGATGATAAAGTATTACAGTGCTTTTTGGAGAAACAGGAACAGCTTTTCCCGGAAAGAGTTGCCGAAACGAAGGAAGAGGCAGAGGAATTTTTAGAGGAGTGCATGGCAGTGGTGGCAGACTCCGTAAAGGAGGTCTGGGCATACTTTGATGAAGAAGGCGTGGACTTGGACGGCATGGGGGAAAAGGATATTTTAGAAGCGGAAGAAGTGTTTGATGTGGGGGATGGAAGGTTTTTGATTGTGGAAGGGTGAAGAAGCGCCGTTATTTTAACAAGGAAAGAGGGAGAAAAAACATGAAAGGTTTTCGTCGTTCTTTACATAAAATACTAATAATTTACAGCGCAATAATTATGATGATCATTATAATGGAAGAGTTAGCTTCCTGGCTATAAACGAAACAAATGGAATTGTTTAAAAAGTCGAAAAGCAGTGAACAGCTTAAAAAGGAAAATGCATCATATGAAGAGTATCTGGGTATCTTTATATACAATATTTATATTTGTGAGCGCTACAATTTCTACATTGATAATCATGGTCTGGCAAACCAAAGACATGGAAATGGCGGGAAAATCGAAAGCTATTTTTTTGATTTTGCTTTTTGCTTCTACTGGTTTGACCATGTATGCCATTACAATAGGATTGGTGAAAATGATAAAATCCTATGAAAATGATAAAAAAATCAAGTGGATAATTGGTGTTTCCTATTGCCTTGTTATCCTTCTGATATTTTTTGTCACGCTTTTCCATTTAATATCTGTAACCAAATTATCATTAAAGGATGACATTACAACTAACTATCAGGTGTTCTACAGATTTTTATGCTATTTTTCCATCGCCCAATTGATACATGCCCAATATTTCAAAGTGATATACCACACTTCCAGTCATTCCTAAAGCAACAAGCACCATGCCACCCCAGCACCATGCCCACCCCGGCACCATGCCACCCCAGCACCATGCACCCCCCAGCAACATGCCGAAAACCAGCAGGAGCCGGGAGAGCATATGGAAGTCTTACGGGCCTTTGCAAAGTCGCCGGCACTTACGCACCGTACTTTGGTGCGTTAGTACCGCTGCGTCTTTGCAGAGCGAAAGCGTGCCCATAAGACTTCCATATGCTCTCCCGGCTCCTGCGTCCTCCAGCCACTTCTTTTATTTCAGCAATCCCCCTCTTGCATTTTTCAAAATTTTCTGTACAATAGAGAAAGCGGCAAAAAAATAAAACAGGAGTCTATTATGATTAGTGCAAACAATGTAACTTTACGAATCGGGAAAAAAGCCCTTTTTGAGGACGTTAATATTAAATTCACGGAAGGAAACTGTTATGGTTTAATCGGTGCAAACGGCGCCGGAAAATCCACTTTTCTAAAAATTCTTTCCGGACAGTTAGATACTACTAAAGGCGATATTACCATTACACCGGGACAGCGCCTTTCCTTTTTGGAACAGGATCATTTTAAATATGACGAACATCCGGTTATGGATGTAGTTATCATGGGCAATGAAAGGCTATATGCCATTATGAAGGAAAAAGATGCCATTTATGCAAAGGAGGATTTTTCGGACGAAGATGGTATCCGTGCCAGTGAGTTAGAGGGTGAATTTGCAGAAATGGATGGATGGGAAGCGGAATCCAATGCTGCCATGCTGTTAAACGGTCTTGGGATTGATACGGAACTCCATTATTCCCTGATGAAGGACTTAAATGGTAATGAAAAGGTAAAGGTTCTTTTGGCAAAGGCTTTATTTGGCAATCCGGATATCCTTTTGCTTGATGAGCCCACTAACCATCTGGATTTAAATGCCATTGCCTGGCTGGAAGAATTTTTAATCAACTTTGAGAACACTGTCATCGTGGTTTCCCATGACCGTTACTTTTTAAACAAGGTATGCACCCATACGGCGGATATCGACTATGGGAAGATTCAGTTATATACGGGTAACTATGACTTCTGGTATGAGTCCAGCCAGCTTTTGATTAAGCAGATGAAGGAAGCCAATAAGAAGAAAGAGGAGAAAATCAAGGAATTACAGGAATTCATTTCCCGTTTTTCCGCAAATGCCTCCAAATCCAAGCAGGCTACTTCCAGAAAAAAAGCGCTGGAAAAAATTGAACTGGATGAAATCAAGCCTTCCAGCAGAAAATATCCCTATATTGATTTCAGGCCGGAAAGAGAAATTGGAAACGAAGTTCTTTCTGTGGAAAATCTGACAAAAACCATCAACGGAGAAAAGGTTCTTGACCATATTTCCTTTATTGTGGGCCATGACGATAAGATTGCCTTTGTGGGAGGCAATGAATTAGCAAAAACTACTTTGTTTAAGATTCTTATGGGAGAATTGGAGCCGGATGAAGGAAGCTTTAAATGGGGCATTACTACTTCACAGGCTTATTTTCCAAAGGACAGCACAGAAGAATTTGACAATGAGCTGACGATTGTTGACTGGCTTACCGGTTATTCTCCGGTAAAGGATGTTACTTATGTACGGGGCTTTTTGGGACGTATGCTGTTTGCAGGAGAGGACGGAGTGAAAAAGGTGAAGGTATTGTCCGGTGGGGAAAAGGTTCGCTGCCTTCTGTCCAAAATGATGATATCCGGCGCTAACTGCCTTGTATTGGACGAGCCTACCAACCATTTGGATATGGAGTCCATTACGGCTTTGAATAACGGTCTTATTAAATTTAAGGGAGTGGCTTTATTTGCCTGCCATGACCATCAGTTTGTACAGACTACCGCAAACCGGATTATGGAGATTTTGCCGGATGGCTCCCTGATTGATAAGATTACCTCTTATGACGAGTATCTGGAAAGCGATGAAATGGCCAGAAAGAGGACAGTTTATACAGCCAATAAGGAAGAGGATGAAAACTAAGATAAGAATATATACTGCCGGGATATCCGAAAAAATGGGTGTTTCGGCAGCTTTTTTTCTGATAGAGGAGAGGTAAGATTTTGGAAAAGGAATTAGAAGGGAGAAGTTTGAAATGAAGATTGTGGATTTGCATGTACATTCTACGAAATCCGATGGAAGTTTTACCCCCAGTGAATTAGTAGAATATGGAATAAAAAAGGGATTGTCTGCTTTGGCCCTGACGGATCATGATACGACAGAAGGATTAGAAGAAGCTTTTTTAGCAGCAAAGGGAAAGGATATCGAAATCATACCGGGAATTGAATTTTCAACGGAGTATCAGGGGAAGGATATTCATGTCCTTGGTCTTTATATTGACTATGAGGGAGAGGAATTCCGGAAGTATTTGAGGGATTTTCAGGAATCCAGAAATATCAGAAACGAGAAAATGTGCAGGAAGCTGGAGGAACATGGAATCCATATCAGCTATGAGGGGCTTAAGGAGCGGTTTCCGGGAGCGGTGCTTACAAGGGCTCATTATGCCAGATTTTTATGGGAGGAAGGCTATGTTTCCAGTATGAAGGAGGCATTTGAGCGGTATATCGGCGACCATGCGCCCTGCTTCCTGCCAAGGGAGAAGGTGACGCCCGCTCAGGCGGTAGAGCTGATCCTAAGGGCAAAAGGAGTGCCCATTCTGGCTCATCCCGTATTGTACCGTATGAGTGATGAACGGCTGGAAAAGCTGGTGGCGGAATTAAAGAATGCAGGGCTTATGGGAATCGAGGCTGTCTACAGCACCTATAACAGCGGGGAAGAAAGACAGATGAAGAAGCTTGCAAAGAAATATGAGCTGCTCATTTCAGGCGGTTCGGATTTCCATGGTGCGGCAAAGCCCGGACTGGACCTGGCAACGGGATATGGGAAGTTAGTAATCCCTTATGACATTTTGGAGCGAATCAAGGAGGCGAAAGAAGAAATACATGGAATATAAAATACTTTTTACGGATATGGATGGCACTTTATTGAATGATGAGAAAGAAATTTCCCCCAAAGTGTATGATGCAATAGAACAGTTTACCAGGGCTGGGGGAAATGTGGTCCTCTCAAGCGGCCGGCCATTAAAAAGCATTTTGGAAACAAAGAACAGGCTGGGGCTTCAATATCCGGGAATGTATGTGATTGCCTATAACGGCGCCCTCATATATGATTGTCAGGCAGACAGTCCGGTGTTTGAGAAGAAGCTGCTAATAGATTATGTAAATCAGACTATGGACATTGCCAGAGAGCTTGGAATCCATTGCCAGACGTATTCCGATACTCATATTATAGCGGAGCGGGACAGAGAAGAGCTGCAGGTATACCGGCAGCATATACATCTGCCCTGTCAGGTGGTGGGAAATATAGCAGAATATCTGAAATCCATTGATATTGAGCCTTATAAGATGATAGCAATCGGATTTGACCCGGAAAGGCTGGAGAAATTAAGGCAGGAGCTTCTTTACAGGCTGCAGGGAAAGCTTCATGCCTTTTATTCTTCTAAAAGCTATTTGGAAATTGTCCATAAGGATGCTTCCAAGGGAAAGGCAGTTGCCTTTTTGTGTGATTATCTGCAGATTCCAATAGAAAGAACTGTGGCTGTGGGAGATGCGGCAAACGATATTTCCATGCTGAAGGCAGCAGGAGTGGGAGTGGCAATGAAAAATGCCACTTCGGATACAAAGCAGGCGGCTGATTATGTAACAGAACACACCAATAATGAAGATGGCATTTTGGAGTTGTTTGAAAGATGGATGGATGTATAGGTTTCTGACCGGATCAAGCCACTACCTGATTTTTCCCGTTCTGCTTTCCTTTGTATAGGTTTTCGTCAGCCAGGGAAATCAGCTTGTCTATGCTATAGCCCGGAATGTAGCCCATGACACCAAAAGTCATAGTAACGGACACGGAGTTGTCAGAATCTGTTACTATGGATTTTTCGATTTCGGAACGGATTCTTTCCCCTACTGTTTTGGCGATTTCCTTGTTGGCATGGATTAAAAGCAGGAATTCTTCGCCGCCCCAGCGGCAGACATAATCCTCATCCCGCATCTGGCTTTTTAAAATATTGGAAACATTTGAAAGTACCTTATCTCCAAAATCATGGCCATATGTATCGTTTATTTTTTTGAAATCGTCAATATCGGCAATAATGACACTGAAAACAGTTCCCGCTGTTCTGGCAGCTTCCATTGTATGATTTAAATGCTGTTCCATGGAACGGCGGTTAAACAGCTTCGTCAGCGGGTCCAGACTTGCAAGAGTATCCAACCGGATATTCTGAGCTTTTAAGGCGCTTTGCATATGAAGAATTTCAAAAACAAACAGCAGTGAAAAAAACGCCTCAAATAAAAATACAAGTAAGGAGTTAAATAAGTACATAAACGAAATAACACCGTCTGGGAAAAAATCCTTATAGGGCGGTACGGTATGAAAGGAGACTGTTTTTACAAGAATAAAGATAATACATATAAAAACAGAATATAATAAAGGCAGCTTTAAATTTCCATAAAACCTGGGATTAGTAAACAGTAAATAAAATACAATAGGAACCAGGGACAGAAAGTAAATCATATAACCAAAGTCCCAACCTAAAAGCAAGGTGGAGGAAGAAGCAAAAAAGGCAACCTCCACCAGTATGATATTCATAATTTGAAAATATTTTTTCTGCTTCAATAAAAGCTTGTATAAAGCCAGATAAAAAATACAGCTGGCAATATTATAGATAATCAGAGGTAGTAAATTAAAAAAATAATAAAACACAGAAAAGAACAAATGTATGACAGCCAGTAAGAGGATGAAAAAAGAATACTTCAATTCATCATCAATCTTCCGGCTGTCAGCTGCAATTCGTTCTTTTTCTTTTTTAGTATGTCCCAACATAAGTAATGCCCCGCATCTGATTTTTTTGGTATAAAGAATAAAAGAGTGTGAGCTAAACAGACAAATCTATATTTCCGCCAATGGAAGGATAAACGGAGCGTTCCATGGCAGCAGCATCTATGATGTCAGTCAAATTGTTTCCAAGTTCCTTGGAAAAGTCGATTGTCTTACTGAGCATGGCAATACCGATATCTGTCTGAAGCTGGCTTGTGGCCATAGCCATTGATAAAGAAGGAATATCCATTTTAACACCTCCAAGCATATTTCTATTGTCTTTTATGATACCACTTTTTTTATGGTTTGTGCAAGTCAATAATGTAAAAAAATGGAATGCCAAAAAAAATGGAACGCTGCATAATTTCTTCTTACATCAATTGTCAACTTTTCTGAAATGTAGTATAATGAAGGCGATTATTTTGGAGAAAAGTATACAAAATATAAATCAAGAAGGATGAATGCCGGATGAAAAGCAAAAATAGGAGGAAAGAAGATTGGGATTAATCAGAAGAGAGACGGAAAGCAATCATATTTTTAAAGCTGCGGGGAATTCCATAAAAGGAGTGTTAAAGGACTCTTACAAGGATGTTATTGAATGTCAGAACATGGGCAATGATATTCTGATGATGAGGAAATCCACTTCTACAGGAAGAATTTCCAGAACAAGTGCAATTATCGTACAGCCTTCCCAGATGGCAGTAATCATGGACAGCGGCCGGGTAGTGGATGCCACCATGGAAGAAGGAGTTTACATATTTGATGAATCCAGCACCCCTGCTTTTTTTGCGGGGGACTGGAGCGAATCCTTTCGGGATATGTGGGAGCGGTTTACCTTTGGCGGAAACAGTCCGAAACGCCAAAGCGTTTATTACTTCAACATGAAGGAAATTACGGACAATGGTTTTGGAACAGTGTCACCTGTTCCCTATAAGGACTGGGAGCATGCAGTGATAAATGCCAGGATGCCGGGCGGATACATGGCAATGAGCGTGAATATCAAGTGCCGGGGCAAATATACCTTCCGGATTGATTGGGAAAAGGTTCCTGAATTCATGCGCCAGCTGACAGGTACTGCCGATATTTATGAAAAGGAAGAGGTTATCGAACAGATGCGGAGCGAAGTAATTGGAGCCTTTCAGATGGTGCTGAACAGCCTGGGCTCTGATAAATACCGGATTGGAGCTTTGGATCTGCCCTCCCAGACCGAATTGATCAAAACTCTTATGGACGAAAATGACTTTGACAGGGCAATCCGGAACAGGGGGCTGAAGCTGGTTTCCTTTGTGGTGGAGGCGGTTACTTTGGATGAAGCTTCCCAGGAAAAGATCAATAAGTGGGAGCTTGGCGGAGATGTTTACAGCCAGCAGGGTATGCTTACAGGCGCATATGGGGAAGCCATGGTAAAAGCGGCTGAAAATGCCAACGGAGCCGCAAATGGTTTTATGGGCCTTGGATTTATGAATATGGCTTCCGGAGGAATGCTCCAGGGAGCTGCCAATCATACTGCAGCCATGGAGGCAGGAGGCCAGGCGGTCATGATGAATTCTGGGCAGGCGGTAAGCGGACAGAATCCGGTAAATGGTGGAGCAGGACAGTCCCAGAGCATGATATGCCCTAAATGCGGCGCTTCGGTAAGCGGCAGATTCTGCGGCAATTGCGGTGCTCCGATGCTGCAAAAGAAGTTCTGCCCCAAATGCGGAAGCGAAGTGAACGGAAAGTTTTGCCAGAATTGTGGCGCCTCCCTGGAAGAGGCTCCAGTCCAAAGGGTATGTCCTGACTGCGGTGTGGAAGTAAGCGGTAAATTCTGTCCGAATTGCGGAAAGCAGTTATAAAAGAAGATGAATGCAAATTTAGAATACTACAAAGTGTTTTCTTATGTAAAGGCCGGCTATGAACAGTTCGAGCTGGGAGAACAGGTGTTATTGAAACCCGCCAGCCCTGGGGCAAGAGCTCTCCTGAAGCTGATGGAATAGGCAAAAAGAGGCAGAATGCTTGAAAAAATTATTTACATAATGCCAAAACATAAGTGTGGCTTATGAAATATATAATAAATATTGATTTTACTTATGAGGAAAAATGTTGTATAATCAGAAAGTAAAAGACGAGGATGTGTTTTACGCATCCTTTTTTTATGGAAACTTGAAAAGTCACAGGAGGATATGACTATGGTAAAAGCAGTTGTTGGAGCAAACTGGGGAGATGAAGGAAAAGGCAAGATTACGGATATGCTTGCACAAAAGGCGGATATTATCGTTCGTTTTCAGGGTGGAGCCAATGCAGGACACACAATCGTAAATGATTATGGGAAATTTGCCCTTCATACGCTTCCTTCCGGTGTGTTTTATGATCATACCACAAGCGTTATCGGAAATGGTGTTGCGCTGAATATTCCGGTTCTATTTGAAGAAATCAAATCCATTACCGAGAGAAATGTACCGATGCCCAGGATTTTAGTATCGGACAGGGCACAGATGGTAATGCCATATCATATTTTGTTTGACCAGTACGAAGAAGAAAGGCTGGGAGGAAAATCCTTTGGTTCAACCAAGTCGGGAATTGCGCCTTTCTATTCTGATAAATATGCCAAAGTCGGCTTTCAGGTAAGCGAGCTGTTTGATGAAGAGCTGTTAAAGGAAAAGGTAGTGCGCATTTGTGAGATGAAAAATGTCACGTTAGAGCATTTGTATCATAAACCGCTTTTAAATCCGGATGAGCTGCTTGCAACATTACAGGAATATAAGGATATGGTAGAGCCTTATGTTTGTGATGTTTCCTTATTTCTGGATAAGGCGCTGAAAGAGGGAAAGACCATTTTGCTGGAGGGGCAGCTTGGAACCTTAAAGGACCCGGACCACGGCATTTACCCTATGGTAACTTCTTCTTCCACTCTGGCAGCCTACGGCGCTATCGGAGCGGGCATTCCTCCTTATGAAATAGGGCAGGTCATTACCGTATGTAAGGCATACTCATCGGCAGTGGGAGCAGGAGCCTTTGTATCGGAAATTTTCGGAGAAGAAGCTGATGAATTAAGGCGCAGAGGCGGAGATGGCGGAGAGTTTGGAGTTACTACCGGACGTCCAAGGCGCATGGGCTGGTTTGACTGTGTGGCTTCCAAATACGGCTGCCGCTTACAGGGTACTACGGATGTGGCATTTACCGTTTTGGATGTGCTTGGTTATCTGGATGAAATTCCGGTTTGCATTGGCTATGAAATCGACGGGGAAGTGACTACGGAGTTCCCGGTTACCTCTAAGCTGGAAAAAGCAAAGCCGGTACTGAAAATGCTGCCGGGCTGGAAAGAGGAAAGAGAGGATATCAGGGGCATTCAGAACTTTGAGGAGCTTCCGGAAAACTGCAAGAATTATGTAAACTTCATTGAAGAGCAGATTGGTTACCCGATTACTATGGTTTCCAACGGACCGGGACGTAAGGATATTATTTACAGGGAAAGCCCTTTGAAAAAACAGTGAGGACAATATGATTACCACGATTATTTTTGATATAGGAAATGTGCTGGTTGATTTTAACTGGAAGGAATATATTGCTTCCTTTGGATTTGCAAAGGAAGTGCAGGAGAAGGTAGCAAGAGCTACCATGCTCAGCAGGGAATGGGACGAATTCGACAGAGGAGTTCTTCAGGTAGAGGACATCATCCAGAAATTTATGGAAAATGATCCCTCTTTAGAAAAGGAAATCCGTATGCTTTGCGAAAATGTCCATGATATGCTGGGAAGAAGGGATTATGCCATTCCATGGATTCAGGATTTGAAAAAGAAAGGCTATGGAGTCTATTATCTTTCCAATTTCTCCAGGAAGGCGGAAGTGGAATGTGCTCATACCTTGGATTTCCTTCCTTTTATGGATGGCGGCATCTTATCCTATCAGGAAAAGGTCATCAAGCCGGAGCCGGAGATTTATCGGATTTTAATCGAACGCTACCAGTTGATTCCGGAACAGTGTGTATTCATGGATGATAAACCGGAAAACTGTGAAGGAGCCAGAAAGGCAGGGATGCATACTATTGTATTTACCACCAGGGAAGAGGCGGAAAAGGAGCTTTTGAAGCTTGGCGTGAAATAAGCACCAAAAAAAGAGGCTAAGGAGCCTCTTTTTTAGTATCCGCTTCTTTTGCAGAAAGCATGTCCTGATGCTGTTGCTTTCTTGCCTCCTCCAAGCCTTCTATTTCCGGAAAAACGGAAGCCATGGTTCTTTTTTTGGTAATGACTCCGTAAAGCCAGATATAGACCCAGATAAGAATCGGGACTGCAATGGTAGCAAACAGAAATGCTTTAAACAGCTTCCCTTCTCCGTCAAAATTAAATATAGCCGTAATTAAGGTGGCAACAAACAACATTGCCAGTAATATAACCCCAATAAGCGCTGCACGCCGCTGATTTTTTGAATACATGATGACTCCTTTTTTCCCGTGATGGAATTATCCTATCATATTTGAAGAAAGATGACTAGAGGGTGACTGGATGAATTTTTTTGAAAACAAACCTGACAGCACATTTCCTTGCAACCAAACCACTAATATGCTATTCTAATCCTATGCAACAAAAATTCATTGCATGAAATTGTCAAAGAAATAATATCAGGAATTTCCGATAGAAAAGTAGAGGTCATCTTATATGGTTATGGGACAAATAAAAGGGAGAGCCATTCCAGTCAAAGAAAAGCTGCTGGAAAGATATCAGATTAAAGAGATACTGGGAGAAAACGGATTCAGCATTCTATACAAAGGATATGATACCTTCCGGAATAAGAAAGTCATCATAAAAGAATTATTTCCCGGAAAAATCGTGCAAAGGGATCAGACAGCGCATTATAAGGTGGAATGCATCCGTCTTTCTGATGAGGCAGTGTTTGAAGTCATGAAGGAACGGGTGATTTGGGAAGCAAAAACATTGATCAAGCTGTTTCCTTTAGAGGGAATTGCCAATGTGATTACTTTTTTTGAAGAAAATCAGACCGTATATACTGTATTTGAATATTTAGAGGGAATCACTTTGGATGTTTATCTGGAAGGAAAGAAAAACAGCAAACTGCCCTTAAACTCTTTGCTGAATTTCTTTGAACCTCTTATGGAAAGCCTGAAGAAAATCCATAAGGCAGGCTGCATTCATGGCAAGATAAGGCCGGATCAGATTATGGTCACGAAGAAAAACGGCGCCAAGCTCATAGGCTTTTGTGACCCTATGAAGATGGCAATAGATCCTTTATTCGTAGAGGAAATCCTTCCTGTCCGGAACAGCCGCTACGCACCGGTGGAGCTTTTCATGGAGGAAGGGAAGCCGGGGACTGCAACTGATATCTATGGACTGGCAGCAACTATTTATCATTGCATTACCGGGGTGCTGCCGCCCCATTTTTATAACAGGATTCAAAATACAGAGGTGATGAAAACACCGGAGGAATTGGATGTCCCCATAAACAAGAAACAAAGCAGCGCACTTATGGCAGGGCTTGCCTCCCATGATTTTGAGCGGGTCCAGACCGTTGAGGAATTTTTAGAGGGCTTTTGGGTGGAGGAAGAGAAAGCGAAAGAGCCTCCGAAGCAGCTTGTTTTATATAAGGAGCCCTTTGTATTCATAAGGCGGAAAAAAGGCTTGAAGGTGGGAGGGATTCTGGCGGCAGTTGTGCTTATCGTTCTGATTGGCCTTGCTCCCACAGGCATCCGGAGATTGAAAGAATATCGGGTGAACAGCTTTTATGAAGAGCTGCAGGCCTCCTCTGATTTTGAAAAGTGTATGATGCTAAGAGGAGCTGGTAAGAAAGAGCGAAAAGTCCTTGGAAATGACTATAGCATTTTAGAAGAGGGCGAGGATAATGTCATAAAATATTATGACTGCAATAAAAAGGAAATTGTTGTAAAGGATGAAATGGATACTACACAGAAATTTTACCGCTACATCAGCATTGACTTCCGACAGGAAAAAAGCGCTGTTTTAACCTATTATGAGCCGGAGGGCGTTACCGTATGGGATATTGATCTTCTAAAGACGGATGAGTATTTTAATGTAGAAAAGACAGTTCTGAAAGACGGGCAGGTGGTGGAAGCGGAAACGTTACAAGTGCTGCCCTAGGGCATAGGAAGAGTTTTTTTTGAATTTTTGCAGGAATTCAAAGAAAAAACTTTCAAAAAGCCAAAAAATAGTATATACTATACAAAGTTTTAACAGATTAGTGACCCGATGCATGCGGGGAATATGGAAGGAAGACAAAGGAGTAATTAAAATGGCATTATTAAAACAATGGCGAGATGTTGCCTATTCAGAAACAGCAAACAAAGGGGATCTTCAAAGGCTTTGGGCCGCATATTTCCAGAAAGAGAAAGAAATCTATGAACAGCTTTTGACGAATCCGGATGAGGAAGTGAAGGGTACCGTAAAAGAGCTGGCTGAAAAATATAATGTAGAGCTTATGACCATGGTAGGCTTTTTGGATGGAATCGATGAATCTTTAGTAGAGCCAAACCCAATCGAGGAAATGGAAGAGGATACCCAGGTCAGCCTGAAGTTTGATAAAGAGCGCCTGTACAAAAATATGGTGGCAGCAGGTGCGGACTGGCTTTATGAGCTTAGCCAGTGGGATGCTATTTTTGATAAGGACAGACAGAAAGAGCTTTATAAAGAACAGAAAAAGTCTACCACAATCGTAAAGGAAGAAAGAGTATATCCCAATGATCCATGTCCATGCGGCAGCGGCAAGAAATATAAAAAGTGCTGCGGCAGGAACAATTAGTTTTTTGGAGCTACAGCATGGAGAGCCGGGTAGAGGAAGCGGTTGCTTTGTTTCAGGAAGGGTATAATTGTGCCCAGTCAGTGTTTGGAGCTTATGCGGATGTATTTGGCATGGATAAGGAAACAGCCTTAAAGCTTATAAGTCCTATGGGTGCCGGAATTGGCCGTATGCGTCAGGTGTGCGGAACCGTTTCCGGGATGGCGCTTTTATCGGGCTTAAAGGATGGCAATATGGATCCAAAGGACCGGGAGGCCAAGGCAAGGACCTACGAAATCGTAAGAAACATGAGTGATGAATTTGAAAAGGAAAACGGAAGCATTTTGTGCAGGGAGCTTCTTGGTATCCTAAGCCGTGAAGAAAGCGCAATGCCTGCTGAGCGCACAGAGGAATATTATAAAGTGCGCCCCTGCGTGAAGCTGGTAAGAAGTGCGGCCCAGATTGTAGAGAGGCAGCTGCTACAGGAGAAATAGTAACAGTTCAGCTCTCTTAGGCGAGTGTGTATTTGGAAGGCATGGAGCCGGCAGGGCATATAGTAGTCTGTCAGGCCTTGGCAAAGTCGCCAGCACTTACGCACCGTATTTGGGTGCGTTAGTACTGTTGCGTCTTTGCAGAGCGAAAG
>JAAUZH010000031.1 GCA_014804675.1 Lachnospiraceae bacterium | reverse complement strand
TACTGTTTTGGTTCGTTTTCTTTGTTCGAACTCTCTGAATTTCTTTTTCCCCGATTCTTCATCAGGTACTTTTCTCTTAGAATTTCAGGGTTGCATTGCTGTTTATTTGTCAAGGTGCTATTACGGCACATTCGTGCCAACGGAGAAGGAGGGATTTGAACCCTCGCGCCGCTATTAACGACCTACTCCCTTTCCAGGGGAGCCCCTTCAGCCTCTTGGGTACTTCTCCAGTTTTAGGCTAAACATAATAAGTATCATATTATTTTTCTTTCCCTATGCCGGGAACAAATTCCAAATGGAAAGTATGAACTTCTAACGGAGAGGGTGGGATTCGAACCCACGCGCCCTCTCGGACAAACGGTTTTCAAGACCGCCTCGTTATGACCACTTCGATACCTCTCCATGCCGCTGTGAGTTACTCTCTTTTTGTCAGCGCAAGGATTATTTTAGCAAATATACTACCCGGTGTCAACATATTTTTTCAGGAATTTTCAGGAATTTTTCAACTTTTGCCATAGGGACCGGACTGTTTTGAAAAACAGGGGATAAGAAACTGCAAAGGAAGGAGAAAGACATCTTCCAGCAAACCCCTTTTTTTACAAAAAAGCTTCCGCTATTCTTAAGTCCTCAGGCGTAGTGATCTTAATGTTCCGATAGGAACCCTCCACCAGTTTTACTTTCTCTCTGGTAAAAGTTTCTGCCACCATGGCATCGTCTGTAATGACAATCCCCTTTTTCCTTAGGTCATCTTCCTTTTCGATAAGCTGCTCATAAGCTTTCATGATAAACGAAAAAGAAAATGCCTGAGGCGTCTGTACCGCCCATACCCGGCTCCGTTCAGGAGTGGTATCGGCATATCCGTCCGCATCTGCAATCTTTATTGTATCTTTTACCGGCATTCCTGCCACACAAGCTTTGAAGCGCTTAACCTCTTCATATACCCGTACTATCATCTCATTTGTCACAAAGGGCCTGGCGCCATCATGAATAAACACATAATCACATTCCGGCATGTACTGCGAAACAGCTTTTAATCCTTGAAACACTGAATGATATCTTTCCCTTCCTCCTGGAACAATAGCTGCCACCTTTTGAAATCCATAGGCTTCTATGATTTCTTTTCTGCAATATTCCTCTTCGCCTTCCTTTGTCACAAGAATAATCGAATCAATCAGGCTGTCTTCAAAAGCCTTTAATGTATAGTAAAGCACCGGTTTTCCCTTCAAAAGCAGATACTGCTTTGCCACCTTGCTCTCCATGCGCTTTCCTTGTCCTGCTGCCAGTACGATTGCCGTTGTCTTCATTTTGTATACCTTCTTTTTCCAAATATACAGTTACTTCTTCTAATCTGATAAATTATGCGGCATGATCTTTCTCCATTGCACCGGAAACAAGCAGTTACCGTTCCCCCAGCTTCAAATTTGGTACTGCGTTTAAATCAAAGCCGCTCCGTTCTCCTTTTCTATACTCATAATAAGCAGCAGCACCTATCATAGCTGCATTATCTGTGCATAAAATAGGGGAAGGATGGTAAAATTCAATTTTTCTTTTGGCACATTCTCTTTTCATCCTCTCTCTTAAGGAAGAGTTGGAAGCAACGCCTCCTGCAATTGCCAGCTTGGTAAAACCATATTCCTCTACCGCACGAAGTGCATGTTCCACCAGCACATCAATCACTGCCTTTTGGAAAGAAGCGGCTACATCCGCCCGGTTCACCTCTTCCCCTTTCATCTCACAGGAATTCAGATAATTGAGCACTGCCGATTTTAAGCCGCTGAAGCTGAAATCATACTCCGCATGTTCCACTCTTGCTCTGGGAAATGCAATGGCATCCGGATTTCCTTTCTTTGACAGCTCATCGATTTTAGGTCCTCCCGGATAGCCCAGTCCAATTGCCCTTGCTACCTTGTCAAAAGCTTCGCCAGCTGCATCGTCTCTTGTCCGCCCCACAATTTCATACTGTCCATAGCCTTTTACAATTACCAGATGAGTATGTCCGCCCGACACTACCAGACATGCGAAAGGCGGTTCTAATTGCTTATTTTCTATGTAATTGGCGCTAATATGCCCTTCAATATGATGTATCCCCAAAAGAGGCTTCTTCTTGGCAAAGGCAATGGCTTTTGCTTCCGCCACTCCTACCAAAAGCGCACCTACCAGGCCTGGTCCATAGGTGACCGCTATTGCAGTTATTTCATCCAATGTCATTCCTGCTTTTGCAAGCGCCTCTTCAATCACCTGATTGATTTTTTCAATGTGCTTTCTGGAAGCGATTTCAGGCACTACTCCTCCATAAAGCTTATGTAATTCAATTTGTGAAGAAATCACATTGGACAATACTTCTCTTCCGTTCCTTACTACCGCAGCCGCAGTTTCATCACAAGAGCTTTCAATTGCTAAAATATATACATCCTTTTCCATCATTCCGAGTCTGCCAGCTTCCAGCCATAAATTTTGTAATGACCTTCCGAGTCCTTTCTTAATAAAAACTGGGTATTTGACTTTTTAATCCCCGTTCCTTCTTTCACACTATAGATACAATATAGCCTTGCCCATTCAGAGCCGTCCTCTGTAAAAGGTTCTACATCAATGGAAGAGGAGGGTTCATAACTGTAAATAGTACGTTTCTTTTCTTTAAATTCCTCAATGTCCTCTTTTAGTTGTTTTATGTAATCTTCCTCTGTCTGGTTAGCCACCAGCTCCTCATCATAAAGCATTCTGATTTTGTCTGCCAGCTCAATCAGCTTCTCTTCCGAATTATCTTCATTATAAAAGCATTTCGTTATTTCACTGAAATATTTTATCAGTTCCCTTGGAGTAGGAGGATAATTGGTTTCCAGATTTCTGGACAGCACCTTATCCGCTTCCGTAAGAGCCACAGCCTCACTGTCTTCTTTTCCAGTATTACGATTGGACAGATATGCATAATATCCTACAATCAGGCAAGCCAGAAACAACAATATGACAAATCCTTTTTTTCCTGAAAATCTTTTCATATGCATCCTCCTTTTCCTATTTTCTATTTTATGATATATTATTCCTTTTCAAAATCAAGTTCTACTGTTTTCCCGTCCTTTGCAGCATAGGCATTTGGAAAAATTTTCCGCACCTGGGCCATATATTCCTCCGGCCTTGTAAGAGACGGGCTGAAGTGCGTCAGCCAAAGCTCCGGCACTCCGGCAGCCTTGGCAAGCGACGCCGCCTCATAAAAGGTCATATGCTTATATTCCTTTGCTTTTTGTTGTTTATCCGGTTCCCCGTACATGCCTTCGCATATAAAAAGGTCCGCACCCTTGGCATGCTCCTCAATGGACTGGGTAGGGCGCGTATCCGTACAATAGGTTACCTTTAATCCCTTTCTCTTTGCGCCCAGCACCATATCCGGCGTGAATCTCTTTCCATCCGCTTCTATAGTCTGTCCCTTCTGCAAAAGATTCCAGTAACGCATATCAATTCCAAGGCTCTTTGCCTTTTCCACATTAAACCTGCCTGCTCTGTCAATGACAATACTATATCCATAGCATATCACATTATGGTTCACTCGAAAAGCCTCGATACGATAATCTCCAAACTGAAAACTCTGTTCCTTTTCCGTAATTTCCATATAACGGATTTCAAAAGGAAGCTCCGGTGCAATGACTCTTAAAGCTGTCACCACTTTTTCCAGCCCTTTCGGCCCTATCAGTATAAGCGGCTCCGTCCTTTCCGCATTGCCCATAGTCAGAAGCATTCCCGGCAGACCGCTTATATGATCGGCATGATAGTGGGTAAAACAGATGACATCAATGGGCTTCGGGCTCCAGCCCTTTTCCTTCATGGCAATCTGGGTTCCCTCCCCACAGTCAATCAAAATACTGCTTCCATTATATCTGGCCATCAGCGAAGTCAGCCACCTATATGGCAGAGGCATCATGCCTCCGGTTCCAAGTAAACAAATATCAAGCATTTAAAAAATTTCCTTTTCTTCTATTTCTTCCACTGGCAGTTTAAAATTTTGAATCAGCTTATTATAACATTCTTCACACAAATCAAACTTATGGGTCATTCCATCCTTGTCCGAAAAATAACCAAACGTCTGCTTTCCTTCAAAATGTCCTTCTTTTAAAATGCCGTCTTCTACCTTTAATACTTTTTTGCACTGATTACAAATTACTTTTTCTAATTGGTTTTCCTCATTATATTGCCGCATCCTTTTCCTCCTAATGTAGTCTTTTAAATTTTTGAAACAAAAATTTCCATTGCTCTTTCTGACAATGTTTACTCTCCTACATGTAGTATAAGGATTCTATGAAAAAAATCCAAGCGGTAATTATTAGGGAAAATTCCTATCTCTTCCACATAATCAAACCGTCTTCCACAGGCTTTTCATAAAAATTCTTCCGAATGCCCTCCGTAACAAAGCCTGCCTTTTTATATAAACAAATGGCTGCTTCATTGCTCTTTCGCACTTCCAACGTAAAAGCTTCAATTCCCATCTGCTTCCCTTTTTCCAAAAGCTCCGAAAGCATACGGCCGCCGATTCCTTTTCCCCGATACGGTTTATCAACCACTACATTCGTGATTTCTCCTTCTCCCAGAATATTGCGGACGCCGCAGCAGGCTATTGGAATGCCCTCGCTTTTTGCCACCAGATATAAGGCATTTTCATTATGCACCATTTGTAAAAAATCACCAGCTGACCATGGCATGGAAAAAGCTCTTTCTTCTATCTGGCTGACAGCTGCTACATCTTTTTCCTCTAATTCTTCTATGGTAATCACTGCTTTTTTTCTTCCTTTTCCAGCCGTTCTCTTTCCGCCTGGGACATGCGCAGATATTCCGGCTTATGTTCTCTGGGGTCCACAAATCGTCTTTCCTTAAAATAAGTACATGCTAAGCTTCCTAATGCCCCTGCATTTTGCCGATTGCAAAAAGCCGGCGCAAACTCATATGGTACTTCTGTCCGCTCGCTGATAATCTCTTCATATACCGGAACACCATCCCCCAGAAATACAACTTCTTTTTTCATTTTATTAACTTTTTCTATAATCTCTTCTACAGAAACGGCACACTGTCCTGCCAAAGTCTTAAACACGGACTTTCCCTCTACAGTTTCAAAGGTATAAAGTCCGGTATAGACCTGATTTCTTCTTGCATCCAGCATAGGGCAGATAACCTTCTCTACACCATATAACTGATAAGCAATAGCTTCCACAGTTCCAATTTCCACAATAGGCTTGTTTAGGGCAAGTCCCAACCCTTTTGCTGTTGCAGAACCAATTCGCAGTCCGGTAAAAGAACCCGGTCCTGCTGCCACTGCAATAGCATCTATCGTTTCCATATCCAGCTCTATCATCTTGCAGACTTCCTCCAGCATAGGAAGCAGCGTCTGGGAATGTGTCTTTTTATGATGGATCGTATAGGAAGCCTGCAGGATATCATCCTGAACAACTGCCACGCCTGCTACTAATCCCGAACTATCCAATGCTAATATTTTCATGATTTGATGCTCTCCCGTTCCTTTTGAATCATGATTTTCCGATAATCAAAGCCTTTTTCCAAAGCCTTTTCAATCGTAATCCACGTGGTATGCTCAGGCATGATTTCTTCAATCAGATCTGCCCATTCCACAAAGGAAACGCCCTGTCCGTAAAAATAATCTTCGTATCCTATCTCATCCATTTCTTCCACATCGCCAATGCGATACACATCAAAATGGTAAAAAGGAAGCCTTCCACCTTCATACTCCTGAACAATGGTAAAGGTAGGACTGCTTACAGGGTCTTTGATTCCCAGCCCTGCCGCCACTCCTTTAGTAAAAACAGTCTTTCCCACTCCTAAATCCCCTACAAGCGCAAATACATCCTTTTCTTTTGCCTCTGCACCAATCCGCTTTCCAAGCAGGTAGGTTTCCTCTTCACTAAAGCTCTCTATTATTTCTTCCGATTTCATCTCTTTCTCCGCTGCCATCCGCCTGTTTTTTTCATGGGTGTCATTGCTTGATCTTTACCTTATCCGGAGACATATGGGTAGAAATGATCTCAATGACTCTGGCGGCCTGCTCTTCCATATCCTTTCTTGGAAAAATCGCTGCTTTTACTTTAGAAGTATAAACGATAATGCTCTTTCCTGTAGAAACCGCCTTTTCCATAGCTTCCCACTTTTGCAGCTCCACGATATCGTCTTGAGAGACCTCAATTCCTTCTTCATAAAAACAATAATGGAGAGGCTTCTTAAATGCTTCCGTCAAAAGCATCTGGCGCTTTGCACTTAAATAAAGGCTTCCTGGAATATATATGATTACCACGATTCCGGCAATCAGGTACAGCACCTTACCTCCGGCAACATAATTCATGATCAAAAGACATCCGATTATGGTTGCTAAAATCCCCTGCAATCCCGAATACGTATGTTTCAGCAGATAGTCATACAAAGTCCCGGTAGTCATCTGCACGTCAAACTCAAATAAAACTTCCCTTTCGTCTGCCATAAAATAAAGCAGCTCCTTTCTCTAAAAACGGTTTCAACCTATTATATACTTGTTTATAGAAAAAGCGCAAGGGAAGTTTTCACTTATTCATATCTCATTGCAGCAGTTCAGCCCGTCTGGAAAAGGAAGTGACTTTGAAGGGCACAAAGACGGCAGCCCATATCGTAGTTTTTCAGGCCTTGGCAAAGTCGCCAGCACTTACGCATCGTATTTTGATGCGTTAGTACTGTTGCGTCTTTGCAGAGCGAAAGCGTGCCTGAAAGACTACGATATGGGCTGCCGCCTTTGTGCCCTTCAAAGTCACTCCCTTTTCCAGACGGGCTGAACTGCTATGTCTTATTCATGGCGAAGCGCCTCAATAGGGCTTAGCTTGGCAGCCCGCTTTGCAGGATAAATTCCAAAAAAGATTCCTACCGCTGAAGAGAACAGGGAGGCGATAATAACGGTACTTGGGAGCACCTGGGCAGAAAAGCCAATGGCACCACATACCAGTGCTGCTCCCACAACTCCCAGGGTAATGCCAATGATACCGCCAATCAAAGTGATAATGGCAGACTCCGATAAAAACTGAAGCAGGATGGAGCCGGTTCTGGCGCCAAGAGCTTTTCTGATGCCGATTTCCCTTGTCCGCTCCGTTACCGACACGAGCATAATGTTCATAACACCGATTCCGCCTACTAACAGGGAGATTGCTGCCACGAATACAACAAAAACGGTTATATAGCTTAAAACGGAATTGATCTGGGATAAATAATCGTTAAAATTTTCCATATAAATAGCATTCTGACCTCTTACATTATGCCTGTTCTCCATAAGGCGGATAGCTGCTGAAGCTACATCATTGGCATATTCCGGACCATCCGATATAATGTAAAAGCCATAAAAATCATCCATATAATAATTTAACTTATTGCAAAATGTGGTAATGGGCATTTCCAGCTCCACAATATCATTTCCGTAACTCATCATGCCGCCAAGCAATGCGGAAGCATTATCCGCACGAATCCCAATAATGGTCATTTCCATACTGGCCCCGTAGCAGGACAGCTCAAAGCTTTTTCCAATCACATCCGTTGTACCGAACATGCTCCTGGCGCCACTCTCCCGGATGATACAGACCGTATTGGAATTTTCGCAGTCCGCTTCCGTAAAATATCTCCCTTTTACCAAAGGATCAGTGGAAATATATTCCAGTCCCACTGTACCTGCTGAAATCTGGGCATTAAATTCCCCTTTTTTACCAAAGGCTGTTCCGGATGCCCCGTAATTGGGTGTAGCTCCTTTCACATGAGGAATCTTTTCTACCACAGCCTCAAAATCATCCATTGAAAAATATACCTGGGAGCCATCCTCTAACTCATTTCCCATAATGAAAAGCTGTCCGCCGGCAAAGCTGTTCAGCTCATCGTTTACCTGGCTTTTGACTCCATTGCCAATTGAAATAATCATAATAACGGAGGAAATCCCGATAATGATGCCCAGCATAGTAAGAATGGAGCGCCCTTTGTTGCTCCTAATGTTCATAAGAGCCATTTTTATGTTTTCAAATAACTGTGCCATATAGCTGCCTCCATTATTCAGAAGCCGCAGCGGTATCAGCTTCTTCTTCATTTTCTCCCGCAGCCTCTTCAATCGGAATAACTTCCATGCCTTCTTCCAAAGTAATCGTCATATCCGTTACTACACGGTCTCCCTCCTCCAGACCGCTTAACACTTCTATATAGGTGTCCGTTGTAATGCCTGTTTCAATATCTTTCCGTGTTATCATGCCATTTACCACTGTCCAGCAAAAGTCACCGTTCATATCCGAATTGACACATTCCACCGGAATCAACATCGCCTGTTCCCTTTTGGCTGTTTCCAGGCTGACTTTTGCCTCTACTCCCAGGAAAATATCCTCATCAGGATTTTCAATATGAATATCCACATTTACCATTGGTGTACCGGACTGATTCGGCTGTGCGATTTTATTGATTGCAGATAACGTGCCCTCATACTCCTTCCCGTTTATGGTAACCCTGCCCTTCTGTCCAATTGCTATTTTCTCCAAATCATACTTGGAAACAGAAATAACAGCCTTTACCTTTTCCATGCTTTTCAATGTAAATAAAGGTGTACCCTCTGCTACAGTCTGTCCTTCTACCACATCTACCTGGGAAACGATTCCATTAAAATCTATAACAACCCCATCCTGCGCCTTTCTGAAATTCTCCTGTGCAGTTTGCGCTGTCAACTTGGAAACCTCCTTTAGAGCAGACTGCTGTGCCTTCTGGCTTCCTATACTTGGATCCGCTTCCTTTGCTGCTTCATATTGAGCCTTTTGTGCTTTATATTCTGCCAGATCTCCGGAACATACCTCCAAAGCAGACTGCAGCTCGGATATATTATATTTCCCCAGTTCTTTATTCGTACTTTTCAATTCTTTTTCTTTTGCTGCTAATTGTTTCGCAATCTTTTCGCTTTCCGGCTTTGCCGCAAGTTTTGCTTCTAATTCTGCAATTTCTGCCTGTAAAGTCGTTGCCTGTCCGGAAAGCTCATTTGCTTTTGACAACTGTTCATTAATTTGCCCCACACATTCACTGTAATGCGCCACGTATTTTACCGCTTCTTCATAATTAGCAGCAGCTTCACTGGATCTTCTCTGGGATTCGTTCAATCCAGCCACAGCAGCATCAATTCCATAATTGTTTGCTTTTTCTTCCAGTTCCACTCGTTTCAATTCTGTTTCTAATGCATCCATATCATAGGAAACCACGTTATCCCCAGCCTTTACATTTGCACCGGCTGTCACATTCAGAGTGTTCACTTTTCCGTTTACCTGGGCAAAGTAAACTTTTTGCTCTTCACTTTCCACCGTACCGGAGCTTTCCACCGTTTGCGTAATCTCTCCCTTCCGTACCTGCGCTACATTTACAGGCATGGTAATATTCCCTGCGCTCATGCGGGCAAGAGCCACATAACCAATTACAACCACCGCAATTCCTCCGATGATAAACCATTTCATTTTTCCTTTTTTCTTTTTAGACTTCTGTTCAGAAACCTGTATGTCCCTTCCTTGATTTTCCATCTGTTTTTCCTCTTTTTTCTTAAATTTCATTTTCATAATCCCTTTCTATTCTTCCGTCCCTGATTCGTATGACTCTTTTTGCCTGGGCGGCTATCTCGTTGTCATGGGTGATGATGATGACGGTTCTTCCTTCCTTATGAAGCTCTTTTAAGATTTGTATGATTTCCTTGCTGGAAGCGGAATCCAGATTTCCGGTAGGCTCATCTGCCAGAATAACCGGAGGCGCCTGGGCAATTGCCCTTGCGATGGCAACCCTCTGCTGCTGCCCTCCCGACATCTCCGAAGGCTTATGATCCAGCCGATGTTCCAGCCCAACCTTTGTTAAGGCACTCACTGCCAGCCGGTGCCGTTCTTTCTTTCCCACTCCCCTGTAAATAAGGGGCAGCTCTACATTTTCCATGGCATTCAGACCTGCAATTAAGTTAAATCCCTGAAAAATAAATCCGATTTCCTGATTCCGGATATCTGAGAGCTCATCATCTGTCATATCCGACACATCGCTTCCATTTAATATGTAAATGCCACTTGTGGGAACATCCAGGCATCCCAGCATGTTCATCAATGTAGACTTTCCCGATCCTGACTGACCTATAATTGCTACAAATTCTCCCTTTTGGATATTCAGGGATACATGATCAAGAGCCTTTACTTCATTTTCACCCGGATTATATATTTTGCATATATCCTTAATTTCAATTAGTGAATCCATGCTTTCTACCCTTTCCTTTTTACTCTTTTATTCAAATTGATATACATGAAAGAAACCACTTCTTTTTCCTATTATGTATTGTTGTATTATTTAATTGGTACAATAATACATTTTTCACATCTTGTCAATACATATAGCTTTTTTTCTTATTTTTTTCTTATTTTACTTTTGCTTTCCCTTTTTCTCACCAGTTTGATTTCTGATTATGTGTATCCTATTTTTCTCCATAAACATCCTGCATAATAATTAAACGAATAGCGGACAGAAAAAACTTCAATATTATTAAAATTTTTTACCTTGCTATAATCTTGTCATGTAAACTGAATTTACCCAAAAAGAAAGAATCAAAAGCGATTCTTTCTCCTTTCCAATATTCTAAAGGGCAAATTGACTGTTATACAATGTATAATAAAATCCTTCTTTCCCAAGCAGCTCTTCATGAGTTCCCTGCTCAATGATAGCGCCGTCTTTCATAACCAATATTACATCCGCTTCCTGAATGGTGGAAAGCCTGTGAGCCACGATAAAGCTGGTTCTGCCTTCCATCATGCTTGCAAATGCCTTTTGAATCTTTAATTCGGTACGGGTATCTATGGAGGAGGTGGCTTCGTCCAAAATCAGCATAGGGGGTAAGCAAAGCATAACTCTTGCAATACACAAAAGCTGCTTTTGTCCTATGGATAGCCCTCCGCCCTCCTCTGTAATATAAGTGTCATAGCCCTTTGGAAGACGCTTGATAAAGCTATGGGCATGTGCTGCCCTAGCAGCCTCAATGACTTCCTCTCTGGTTGCATCCGGCTTACCCATTTTCAAATTTTCCTCAATGGTTCCGCATTTTAACCAGGTCTCCTGCAACACCATACCATAAGAAGCTCTAAGGCTCTTCCTTGTAACATTCCGGATATCTATGCCGCTTACCTGAATCCTTCCCCGGTTCACATCATAAAAGCGCATCAACAAATTAATAATGGTTGTTTTCCCACATCCTGTGGGTCCTACAATTGCAATCCTCTGTCCCGGTTTTACAGAAAGATTCAGATGTTCAATTAGTTTTCTGCTTTTTTCATAGGAAAAGGAAACATCCTCTAAATCTACAGTCCCATCCACAGCCTTTAGCACATGAGCATTTTCAGCTTCCGGCACCTGTGGCTTTTCCCCAATCAGTTCAAAAATCCGTCCTGCACAGGCAAGAGCATTCTGCAGTTCCGTTACCACTCCCGAAATCTCATTAAAGGGCTTTGTATATTGGTTGGCATAGCTTAAAAAACAGGACAGCTGCCCTACCGTAATCTTTCCCCTGATAGCAGCAAAAGCGCCAAAAAAACCAACGCCTGCATATACCAGACCATTGACGAAACGGGTGGAGGGATTCGTCAGGGATGAGAAAAAGATAGCCCTTAAAGAGCAGGTCTCCAAACGGCCGTTGATTTCATCAAATTTTTCCAGCACGTTTTCCTCCTGTCCAAAAGCCTGCACAACCTTTTGGTTTCCTATCATTTCTTCAATGAGCCCGGTCTGTTCCCCTCTCGTTTCTGATTGAAGCTTAAACATGGAAAAGGTTCTTTTTGCAATAAAGCCCGCCACAAAAAGCGACACCGGTGTCAGGCAAACAACCACAAGAGTGATTCCTACATTTAACCGCAGCATAAAAAACAAAGTTCCTAAAATAGTGGTAACACCGGTAAAAAACTGAGTAAATCCCATTAAAAGCCCCTCTGAGAACTGGTCCACATCTGCTATGACCCGGCTTACAATTTCCCCATAGGACTTGCCGTCAATGTATTTCAGGGGCAGAATTTCAATTTTCTCAAAAGCTTCCTTTCTAATGTCATGAACTACATTATAGGTAATTTTATTGTTGCACACATTCATCAGCCATTGGAAAAATGCGGTTATTAGTACGATAACAGCAACTTCCGTTAATATCCGCTTCATGCCTGTAAAATCCACATAACCCTTATCCAGAATCAAATCAATTGCCTCTCCGGTAAGAATGGGCACATATAAGGTCAAAAGAGCGCTGGAAGCAGCCAGCAGGATGGACAATACTGTATAAATGCGGTATTTCTTTATATACCGCAATACATCCTTTAGAATCGATAATTGCTTCTTTTTTTCCATTTATCTGCCCTCCTTTCCATTCCCCCTTGCTGCCTGGGAATAGTAAATTTCCTGATAGACTTCACAGCTTTGCAGCAGCTCTTCATGAGTTCCCATGCCGGCAATCCCGCCGTCCTCCAACACCAGGATTTTATCTGCCTGCAATACGGAAGCCGCCCTCTGGGATACAATAAACACAACTGGCGGATTTTTCATTTCCCGAATCGCCTTTCTTAAAGCCGCATCCGTTGCAAAGTCCAATGCCGAAGCGCTGTCGTCCATAATCAGGATTTCCGGCTGTTTCACCAAAGCCCTTGCAATAGTAAGCCGCTGCTTCTGCCCTCCCGAAAGGTTTTTTCCACCTTGACTGATATTGGTTTCCAGTCCTTTCTCTTTCTGCTCCACGAACTCCTTAGACTGGGATATTTCCAAAGCTTCCCATAGTTCCTCTTCAGTTGCATCCTCTCTGCCCCAAAGTAAGTTTTCCCTGATGGTTCCGGAAAACAACACGCTTTTCTGCAGCACGATGGCAATCTTCTTCCGAAGCTCACAAAGAGGATATTCCTTCACATCCCTGCCATCTATCAGCACCCTTCCTCTGGTAGCATCATAAAATCTTGGAATCAGATGCACAAGGGAGGTTTTTCCCGAACCGGTTCCTCCTATCACTCCAACCGTTTCCCCTTTGCGGACTGCGAAATCAATGTCCTTCAAAGATTCCTCTGCATTCCCCGGATAGGTCAGCCCGACCTTTTCAAATAAAATTTTGGCATCGGTATTCTCAACCTCTCTCATTTTTTCCTGCGCCTCTTCCAAGGAACATTCTATTTCAAATACGGCCTGAATACGGTTACCACAAGCAATTGCCTTGGTCACGGTAATAATCAGATTTGCCAGCTTGATCAACTCCACAAGAATCTGTGACATATAGCTGACCAGCGCCACCACCTGTCCCTGAGTAATCATCCCTTCATATACCTGCTCTCCGCCAATCCAGATCAAGGCAATCACGGCGCTATTTATGATAATATAAGTAACCGGATTCATAAGGGCCGATATTTTCCCTACGTATTTTTGCAGCTTTAACAAAAGCAGGTTGCTTTCGGCAAATCGTTCCTTTTCCTCTTCCTCCATGCCAAATGCCCTGATTACCCTTACCCCCGTGAGATTTTCCCTTGTAAGCAGAAGGACCTTATCCAATGCTTCCTGCACCTTTTTATACAGCGGAATGCTTATCAGCATGATGCCGAATACTACAATGGATAAAAGCGGAATCGCTGCCACAAAAACAAAGGCTGCTTTTACATCTACCGTAAATGCCATGATCATAGCTCCAAAAACAATAAAGGGCGACCTTAAGAACAGGCGCAGGACCAGATTGACGCCTGACTGCACCTGATTGATATCGCTTGTCATTCTCGTAATCATAGTAGAGGTGCCGATCCTGTCAATTTCTGCAAAGGAAAGGCTCTGAATATGGGCAAACAGCCCATGCCTGAGCCCGGTAGCAAATCCTACCGCTGCTTTTGCCGCATAAAACTGAGCGGTAATAGAACATATCAGTCCAATCACTCCCAATGCCACCATAAGCAGGCACATCTTTATAATATAAGCCCGGTCGCCGTTTTCAATTCCCACATCTATAATCGAAGCAACTACCAGAGGAATCAACAGTTCAAAGGCAGCCTCCAGCATTTTAAAAAGAGGCGCCAGAATGGTTTCTTTTTTATACCCTTTTAAATATATCAATAATTTTTTCATTTTCTTTTTCCTTGCTGCTGTTTATTATTTCCCGGTTTCTGGTTATCTTTTCACTCCCCGGGTCACTTCCGTCCCTAAATTATAATACGGTAAAAAAGGATTGTAAACCGCATTTTCCCAGCAGCCCTTCATATGAAATTTCCATTGAACTTATTTCCAGATTTCGCTATAATAGGATTCGTCACTATATAAAAAACAAGGAGAATACCATGGATATCATTCAAAAACTAAAAGAAGAATTAAATGTAGAAAAATGGCAGGTAGAAGCTGCCGTAAAACTAATAGATGAAGGGAACACCATTCCTTTTATTTCCCGTTACAGAAAAGAAGTAACCGGTGCATTAAACGATGAAGTGCTCCGGAATTTATTTGAACGACTCAACTATCTTCGGAATCTGGAAGAAAAGAAAGAAACCGTTCTTGCCAGCATAGAGGAACAGGGAAAATTAACAGAAGAACTAAAAGCCAAAATTGCAGCTGCCGAAACCTTAGTAGTGGTGGAGGACCTGTACCGTCCTTACCGTCCCAAGAGAAAGACAAGAGCTTCTGTTGCAAAAGAAAAGGGGTTAGAGCCGCTGTCACAAATCATTCTGGCACAGGAGCTTACCACCCCGCTGGAAGAATCAGCATTGTCATTTATCAATGAGGAAAAGGAAGTAAAAACTGTGGAGGATGCAATTGCCGGAGCAAAGGACATTATCGCAGAGTCCATTTCCGATGAGGCGGATTACCGCATTTATATCCGGAATGCCACCTTTGAAGAGGGCAGGATTACAAGCTGTGCCAAAGAAAAGGAAACCCAAAGCGTCTACGAAATGTATTATGACTACGAGGAACCTGTAAAGAAGGCAGCCGGTCACAGGATTCTTGCATTGAACCGGGGAGAAAAAGAAAAAATACTAACGGTAAAAATAGCAGCTCCGGTAGAACGCATTATTATGTATCTGGAGAAGAAAGTCATTACAAAGGAAAATCCTATTACCTCTCCAGTCTTAAAAGACGTTATTGCAGACAGCTATGACCGCCTGATTGCCCCTGCTATTGAACGTGAAATCCGTAACGAACTGACGGAAAAGGCAGAAGATGGCGCCATTACCGTATTTGGCAAAAACTTAGAGCAGCTTTTACTGCAGCCCCCTATTGCCGGCCGCACTGTTCTTGGCTGGGACCCGGCTTTCCGTACAGGCTGTAAGCTGGCAGTAGTGGATGCCACCGGAAAGGTGCTGGATACAAAAGTTATTTTTCCTACCGCTCCCCAAAACAAGGTAGAGGAAGCCAAAGCGGAATTAAAAAGATTAATCAAAAAATACAATGTTTCCTTAATTTCCGTAGGAAACGGAACAGCTTCCAGAGAGTCAGAACAGATTATCGTGGATTTATTAAAGGAGTTAGACTCCAAAGTAGAATACATTATCGTGAGCGAAGCCGGCGCTTCTGTTTATTCCGCATCCAAGCTGGCAACGGAAGAATTTCCAAACTTTGACGTTGGACAAAGAAGCGCTGTATCCATTGCAAGGCGGCTGCAGGACCCCCTTGCCGAGCTTGTAAAAATCGATCCCAAATCCATTGGTGTAGGGCAATACCAGCATGATATGAATCAGAAAAAATTAAGCGAAGCCTTAAGCGGTGTGGTAGAAGACAGCGTTAATAAGGTAGGCGTGGATTTAAATACTGCCAGCGCTTCCTTGTTGGAATATATTTCCGGCATCAGCAAGGCCATTGCCAGAAACATTGTGGATTATCGGGAAACAAACGGACGTTTTACAAACCGCAGGCAGCTTTTAAAGGTAGCCAAATTAGGACCAAAAGCATATGAGCAATGCGCCGGCTTTATGCGTATTTTAGATGGGGATAACCCTTTGGATGCAACCAGCGTCCATCCGGAATCCTACGAAGCTGCCTTAAAGCTTTTGGACAAGATGGGACTTACTATGGAGGATGTAAAAGAGGCCCAGAAAAAAGCGGCAGAAAAAAAAGCAGCCGCCAAAAAAGCTCCTGCCAAAGAGCCACAAAAGAAAAAGCAGCCTAAGGTAGTAATCCGCAATACCAATACCGCTATGGGAAAAGCACTTGCAGAAGCCATGGGCGGCATTCAGTTATCATCTGAGGCTGATAGTTCTCCAAAAAAATCCGGTGGAACCGTAACGGACAGAGATAGCGCTACCGACAGCATTTCAGGCCTTGAGAAAAAGATCAGGGACAAAAAGAAGCTGGCAGAAGAGCTTGGCATTGGGGAACTGACCCTTACCGATATTTTAAAGGAACTGGAAAAACCGGCAAGAGATCCCCGAGATGACATGCCTGCACCAATTCTTAGAAGCGATGTGCTTGACATGAAGGATCTGACTCCCGGACTGGTTTTAAAAGGCACTGTGCGAAATGTCATTGACTTTGGCGTCTTTGTGGATATCGGCGTCCATCAGGACGGACTGGTTCATATTTCCCAGATTACCGATAAATTTATTAAACATCCTTTGGAAGCAGTCAGCGTTGGAGATATCGTGGAAGTAAAGGTCATGAGCGTGGATCTTGCAAAGAAACGGATTCAGCTGACAATGCGTTTTTAACAGTTCATTTATGGAAATTTACGGAATTTACCAATATTTTGATTGATTTCTAATATAAAATATGTTAAAATTTGCTCGTTATCTTAAATTTAATATATTAATTAAAAGGAGAAATTTTATGAAGCACATTAGTAAAAAACTGCTGGCTCTTACGTTAGCGCTTGTAACTACCTTGTCCTTATCCGGATGCAGTCTGTTTGCACAGTTTGATGCAGCAAGTTATACTCAGGCCGTATTGGATGCAGCAACAAAAGCAGAATTTGACAAGTATATTGAGTTAACTGGCTCTACCACAGAGGATGCACAGGCTGAGTATGACGAAGTATTGGAAAGCTTTCTGACTGAATATGAAGAACTTTCCATTTCAGATGAATTATTGGAAAAATACAAACAATTATTTATTGAATTGCTTGCAAAGACAAAATATTCCGTTGGCGAAGCTGAAAAAGATGGAAAAACTTTCATAGTACCGTTGACTATTGAACCTTTGATTATTTATGATGGTTTTGATGAAGAGATAGAAGAGGCTTCCAATGCCTTCCGGGAAGAACTAGAGGCAGAAGTGGCTGAAAGCGGCGAAATACCTTCTGAAGATGAGCTTCTTGAACGTTCCTACCAGCTTGCATATGACATTATGTCTGCAAGAATTGCTTCCGCTACCTATGGTGAACCACAAACAATAACGGTTACCGTATCTCAGAATTCTGACGGCCTTTGGGGAATTTCCGATTCTGATTATACAGCTATTGTTTCCTTATTAGTAGAGCAGCCATAAGCTTAAAAGATGAAATATTTTTACAACCTGCCTATGATGGCAGGTTGTTTTTTTGCCTTATATATGCTAAAATATACCTATTCTTTTTAAGGAGTTACATATGGACAATCAATACATGAACTATCAACCGAAACCACAAAATAAATTTGTAACAGCTTCGTTGATATTTGGACTTTTAGCATTTATTACATCCATGTTCCTCATAACCCCTTTTATATTCGGAGCATTAAGCATTCTTTTTGCCATCCTGTCAAGAAACGGGAATGAAAAAATGTCCGGCTCTGCTATTGCCGGCATTTCAGCCTCTGTTGTCAGTATGCTGGCTGCCGTATTCATGGTAAGCATGGTCTATTATCTTATATTCAATGTTCCGGAGTATAGAGAAATGATGAATCAGCAATATGAACAAATGTATGGTGAAAGTTTTGATGAAATGCTGGAAGATGTGCAAAATGGAACTTTTGATCCAAACAATCTTCAACCCAAATAGAAAGGTGGGATTTTTATGACAATCGGAACAAACAGCTATAGTGTTTCCAACGGTTACGGAATACAGGATTCTTATGGAGATTCTGACCGGAAAGCTTCCGGAAGGAAATCTTCCCCGGAAGAATGTCAGACATGTAAAAACAGAAAATATCAGGACGGCTCTGACGAAATGGTTTCTTTTAAATCAGCTGCCCATATTTCACCTGCCGCTTCCGCCAGCGCTGTCCGGGCCCATGAGCAGGAGCATGTTTCCAATGCCTATAAAGATGCCGCACAGAATAACGGAAAGGTGCTGCAGGCATCTGTAAGCATCCAAATAGCTGTATGTCCCGAATGCGGCCGCAGCTATGTGGCAGGCGGCGAAACAAGAACACAGATTAAATATTATAATGAGGAAAATCCATATCAACAGGACTTAAAGGGCACCGATAAGATAAAATATCTTGGCATGAATGTTGATATGGCAGGATGACATATGGAAACCAGACAAAAATTAACTTCTATTCTTTTAAAGGCTATGGCCAGACAGCAGCTTACCGGCAATTATAAAACAGTAGTGCTTGCTTATCTTACTATGCAGCTAATTATTATGATTCCTTTGCAGCTGCTCAAACGCCTGCTGAATCTGAATTCATCAGGCGGGTCCGCCATCTTTTTAGCAGCTTATGTGATTATTTCACTTTTATCTGCAGTATTTATATTGGGGCAGAACCGGATTTACTTAAGCATCGCCCGCCAACAGAATTTTCAGCTTTCCGATATGTGGTATGGGTTTCAAGGTCATGCAGATAAGGCAATTCTTGCAAGCCTGATTGTTTCTTTAAAAACACTGGCTGCCGGAATTCCTTTTATTATTTCCTTATGTATTGTGACTGCCACAAGAAGCTACTACCTGGCTCCTTTAGCCGGGCTTACCTGCTGTATTTTCTTGATTTTAACTGCTTATATCCAGCTTACCTATTCCCAGGTATTTTATTTGATGCTGGACTTCCCTGAAGAATCTGCCAGAGAATTATTGGCACATAGCGCAAAGATTATGAAAGGGAACCGGCTTCGCCTGTTTTATTTGCGAGTAAGCTTTTTAGGGCTTTTTCTATTGGGAAGCATGAGCCTTTCCATTGGATTTTTATGGATCATGCCTTATATGAATATGACTCTTGCCGGGTTTTATGAGAATGTTTGTGAACAGTAGGTTATTTTTCTTTTGAGCTGGCTTCTCCATGCAGCCATTGCCAGCCTTGCGCTAATATTCCCCCTGCTGCTATGGAAAAGCCATAAGCAAAATACATTTCTAAATTGGGAACCATATCTTTTATAAGCTCTTCCAGATAATCCTTTTGATTAAGCACAGGAGAACCAATATTCCACTCCTGTGCAATATATATTCCACAAAGAAGTAATAATCCACTTAAAAACACCGCATATGCCATAAGAAGCTGCTTTATGATTTTTCCTTTTGACAATTGCTGAATCACAAAAAAGAAAATACTAAATATGATACTTGAAATGATTAATGCAAGCTCAAAATTAGAAAAATTAGCTATACTTATACATAAAATTAAGACATAATATATGCCATAGCTAAACATTATTCCCAAAAGCAGCAATCCTGTTTTTGTCTTTCTTGGAGATTTATTTTTCTTATAGTATAGGCTTACTGCTATCAGAATGAATAAAAAAACCGGCAATAACCATTTTTCGCTTGCTGCATTGTGAAATGTATTTATCCATTTACTATTTCCATTTAAACCTATCCACAGAACCGGAATCCAAAGTAAAAAAACTGCTTCCATATAACCAATCAGCATTCCTTTTGTTTTTTGATGAAAGTTCTGTAAAAGGATTGCAAAACAAAATCCGCCTAATATCTCCATCAAAATATCAAAACATATATTATCCATTTCCCAAAGATTTGGTGCAATAAAAAGCTGGACAATAATTTCCAAAAGCACCACATTCACCAAACGGTATATCACATATGCTGACAGACTTGCAGGAATGGCAGAAAAAATACATATCAATTTTTGTTTTTTATTAGAACGAAGACATTTTGTTTTATTTTCAACCTTTCTCACAATTGGGCACTTAGCTTTGTAACAGACAGAAGCCAGTGCAAATACAATCAGAAAGCCAGTAACTAATTTGATATCCTTTATGATGCCAAGGAATATATCCAATATAAGCACTGTAGACATTTCCGTCTTTTGTTTACTGCTTATGCCAAATTCCAGAATTGCACATAGCCACAGAAGCAAACACACTTCCACATAACCGATGGTTAAGCCCTTTGTTTCCCTGTGAAAATGATATATAAGTATAAGCATACAAAGACCTTCCACAATCAAAATACACCATTTTAAAGTAATTTCAGCCATAAGCCCATTATTTATTGTTGTAAGAAACGTTCCTAACACAACTATTGATATTTGATAAACGGTATAATAAATCAAATATCCGAAAAAGCTTACTAAAATTGATATGAAAACATACAATAGCCTATTTTTCTTTTCCATTTTCTTTACTCACACACTCTCACCAGATTCTACTTTTTTGTTGTCTGTTTTGTTAGTCTGGCGCCATTTCCTTTATCAGAAAGCCACACTATCAATTCGCCAATTGCAACCGAAATGCCGTATGGTATAGATGCAATGATAAGATTTTCTATATCATAATCATCAAGGCCATAATTTCCCATAGCATATAAACCAAAAGACTCCAAGCGATATAGACAATAAAAATTTTTTTCTCCTTAAAAGTTTATTGTACTTTTTTCATAATTAAAACTGTTTAACACTGCCCCCTACCCACTTATGGGCTGCAAGGTTAAAGCTAGCCAAATATAAAAAACCACCCATATCAGCACAATGCAGCTCAAACATATTAGCAAAAAAATCAAAATTCTTTTACCTATTTTCCATTTAAACTCTTTTATTTTTTTCTTTTTTCCTATCTTATACAACAACGATGATAGCCCAAATACAATCAAGCATAACAACAGCATCCTTATATCTTTTGCAATGCCAATATCTGATTCCAGGAAAAGTACTGTAGATAGCTTCAATTTCTGTCCAGTAGCAATCGTATGCCCCAATATTCCACATATCCATAAAAGAAGGCATCCTTCCATATATCCAACAGTCATACCCTTTGTCACCTTGTGAAATCGAATTAGTGCCATAATCATACAATAACTTTCAGCTATTAGAACAATCCATACGAAAATCATTGCATATACACCTATATACGTATAATCATAGTCATAATTTTCATTCAAAAGCATCAGTACAAAAAACGCAGGCACTGCCGTTTTACAAACGATATAGTAAATGAAATATCCTAAAATACTGATTGGAATTGATATTAAAATAGGTAATAGCTTACTTTTCTTCTCCATCCTTTCCACTTGCAAGCCCTTATCTATTTCTATATTTTCTTCCGCTAGTTTCGCCAGTTTAGAGTCATTTCTTTTATCAGATAGCCCTACTATCAGCTCGCCAATTGCAACGGCAATACCATATAGTATTGCCGGTATTAAAAAATCCTCCAGCTCACAATATCCATATATATCAATTTTCAATATGCTCATTAAGCAAACCTTTAGAAAGAAAACGGCAAATACAAAGATATAGGTACAGAATAATTTCCATCTGTACTCCCTTTTTAGCACTTTTTGAGCAATTACAATATATAGAACTATAAATATTGGTGATATTACCAGCATTAGGAAATGACTAAAAGCACTATCTCCCATAATCGTAATACCCAAATAGCTCCAAAAACCAATTAAAACTATGAATACAGCCTTGTTTATTTTTGTGAGTATGTATTGCTGCTTTTGTTTGCATTTGTATAGAAAAAAAGATAGTAACATTGACACCAAACATATTGGCATAAATTTATATCCAAAAACCACTATATCATCAAATCCCTGTCTATCCATATAGAAGAACCAACCTACCAAAATACAAAAGACAGGCAAAAATCCAAGTTCCAAATAATTTTTCCATATTCCATTTGTAGCCTTATGAAAATAATAGACAACCATAGTCATGAAATATCCTTCTATTATAAAAGTCTCATATGGAAAAATATAAGAATATCTTGTTGCCATACAAAATAAAATACTGAATATGCAGCCAACTACGCACCAAAGGCTTCCCAAAAATATAGCTAATACAAATTTTTTTACTTTTTTCTCTTTTTCCACAATTCCCTCTCCAAAAGCTTATTGCACCTTTTATCCTCGCAATAATTTATACTCAAAATCGTAAGTACCAATCCGATTCCATATCTTCTGCTTCTTGTTTCGCTAATCTGGAATCCTTTCTTTTATCCCAAAGCCATGCTATCAATTCGCCAATTGCAACGGCAATTCCGTATGGTATAACTGGCATTAGAAAATCCTCAAAATCCCAATATCCATAAAAAACAATATCTGATATTTGCATCAAACAAACTTTTAGAAAAAGAATGGCAAACACAAGAATACAAGCACGTAATAATTTCCATCTATACTCCCCTTTTAGTATTTTCTGTGCAATTATAATATAAAGAGCCACAAAAACTGATAATATTTTTAGTCCCAGTTGATAATCAAATATAAAAAACCAAACAACAACATTAAAACCTAAATAACAAAAAAAACCAAGTAAAATTATAAATATACTATTATTCATTTTTTCTATTTTATATAGAATTACCTGCCCCTTTTTCCATTTATAGAGAAAAAAGGATATGAACACTGCTACTATACCAATTGGCATAAATCTATATTCAAAAAACACCATATGCCCAAACTCCTGAATATCCTTATATAAAAGCCAACCTTCCACAATACAGAAAACTGTCAAAAACCCAGATTCCAAATAATTTACCCACATTTTATTTGTAACTTTGTGAAAGTAATAAATAATCATAACCATGAAATACACTTCTAATAAGAATGTCTCATATGGAAAAATATAAGGATATATTGTTGCACCATAAAATAAAAGATTAAATATACTTCCAACTATGCACCAAAAAATTCCCAAAAGCATAGCTATTAAAAATTTAAAAATCTTTTTCCTTTTTTCCACAATTCCCTCTCCATTCTCTTTACTGATCAGTCCTTATCCGATTCCTTATCTTCTGCTTCTTGCTTCGCTAATCTGGAATCCTTTCTTTTATCAGATAGCCATACTATCAATTCACCAATTGCAACAGAAATGCCGTATGGTATAGATGCAATAATAAGATTTTCTATATCATAATCATCAAGGCCATAATTTCCCATAGCACTTATTATGCAGCCTTTTAAAATAATAATAAAAACTATTGCAATATACGTAAAAAATAATTTCCATCTAAACTCTTTTCCCAATATCATTTGAACAATAATAATATAGGGGATAACAAATACTGGTATTATTGCAACCATCCACTCAAACCCAAATATATAACTGCCCATTACAACAACACTCATGTAGCAAAAGAATCCCAGCAGGGATAACAATATACTTTTTTGAACTTTCGCAAGTATATGCTCCTTCCTCTTTCGTTTATAGACGAAAGAGGATAATAACATTGACACTAGACAGAGCGGCATAAGTCTACAGCCCCAAATTAACAGATTTATGCGTCGATTATCGCTGCCTGTTAAAATCACATATCCGCACCAACTTCCTACAATGCAGCAAATCAATAAAAATCCACATTCTAAATATCCAATCCACGCACCATTAGTAGCCTTATGAAAATAATAAAGTATCATAATCATAAAATACCCAATAACAGCTAGCATCTCATAAGGATGAATATAGCAAAATAGCATTGCTATCCCAAATAAACTGTCTAACGCATAGCAGATTATAAACCAAAAGAATCCAAACGGTATAGACAATAAAAATTTTTTTACTTTTTTCTCTTCTTCCACAATTTTCTCCTTAAAGCCAACGGCACTGTTTGCTATTCTCCGAAAACAGGCACAATATTACAAATATGTAATGTCTATTACTTTTGCGACAATATATTATCACTGTCTAACTTTTGAAACCCCTAATCCATATCAACATCAGCCTTTTCTCTGTTTCGCTTATGAAAAATCCAAAATAGTACTTCCCCTATCAAAATGGATATAGCATATCCTGAAAACATCTCCACAAGCCACTCCATATCATGAATGTCTATAAATTCTCCTTTTATAATACGAATTCCACCCAAACATCCAGTCCACAAAAGTAAATATACCCCATAAAAAGCAATCATTTTACCATTCCATTTTCCTTTTGAAATCCAAAGAAAAATAAAAATATAAATCGATAAAATAATAACTGTTCCATTCCTTATTATTGAAAATCAAGGAGTAAAAGCTCCAATAAAACATACACTGAAGTAAACCGCTAAACCAATCATAAAACAAAAAAATATTTTCATGACTTGTAAGAATCGGAAGATAAATTTCCATTCTTTTTCTTTTTTATAAAGAATAGATGTAATTATCAATGTTATCTCAAAAAACACCATACACGTTTGCTTTTCTAAATCTACATATCCTCTCCCTTGCTTGTTAATATAAATTACGTATATAAGCATTATTATAAGAAAGCATATATCTCCGCAACCAATCAGCACTCCTTTTTCCCATTTATGAAAATAAAAAATTGGAACAATCATAAACAGACTTGTAGCAATTGCCAGCTGCCAAGGGATACTAATAAAAATATCCATTTGCATGGTAATACTCATTACTTGCCCCCAAAAAAACATATAATAAATAAACATATAAAGCCCAAATCCAACTAAAACAAAAGGAATTGAAAGCAGAGCATATAATCCCTTCTTTTCTTTATTCATGCACAAGTTTCTCCTTTTCAGCAAAATAGATTCATTATATGAATTTTAAAAAATAAGTACAGCACTTTTTCATTCTTTGTTATTCCTTCTCTCACAAGTACCAATCCGATTCCATATCTTCCGCTTCTTGTTTCGCTAATCTGGAATCCTTTCTTTTATCCCAAAACCATGTTATCAGTTCACCAATTGCAACAGCAATACCGTATAATATAGTAGGCACTAAAAGCCCCTTTAAACTAATTTCTCCCATATACAATAAACAACTTTTTAACAAATGAATAGGAAATATTACAATATAAGTAAAAAACAATTTCCATCTATATTCCCTTTTTAAAATTTTTTGCATAATTATTGTATAGATGACTACGAATACAGGCAATACTTTCATCATTATTTCAAAATCATAAATAATAGCTCCATAAGCTCCAATGCCCAAATAAAAATACATTCCAAATAAGACTATGAATACACAATTGTTGATTTTTGCAATTTTACTTTTATTCTCATACTTTTGCTTTCTTTTATAAAAAAACGTAGATAATAATACTACTAGGAAGAAAATAGGCAAAAAACTGTAATCCCAAAATATCAGACTGTCAGTCCAGCTATTTTCTGTATAGAAAATCCAACCTGCAACCAAGCAAATAATAAGCAGAAATCCATACTCTAAATATCCAATCCAAGTTCCAGATGTAATCTCATGGAAGCAATACAGAAGCATAACCATGAAATATATCGTAATAATTGGAACTTCATATGGATGTCCGAGATAAAAGAATAATCCTCCACAAAATATTAGCGGTAAAATGTCCCAAATTATATACCAAATGCTTATCATAAACATAGCTACTAAAAATTTTACTGTCTTTTTCACCTTTTCCACCATTCCCACTCACAAGTACCAATCCGATTCCATATCTTCTGCTTCTTGTTTCGCTAATCTGGAATCCTTTCTTTTATCCCAAAGCCATACTATCAATTCGCCAATTGCAACGGCAATTCCGTATGGTATAGCTGGTATTGCAAAAATCTCCAAATCATATCCACTAAAAACGCTGACTTCCATCACATTAACTAAGCAAATTCTTAAAAAAATTATGAGAAAAACTATAATATAAGCAAAAAATAATTTCCATCTATATTGTTTCTTTAATATCATTTGAGCAACAAAAGTATATAAGACTACAAATACACTTCCTGTCATAATCGTAACTTTAAGTCCCGCTATAATCCCCCTATAATTACAGCACTATAGTAACAAAAAAATCCAAGCAGAGTCACAAAAATGCTTATATTCATTACAGCTGATTTACGTTTCCTTTTATAAAGAAAAGCCGATAACAGCATTGCCATCCAACAAATCGGTGCAAGCCGGCATTCCCAAGTTAACTGATTTGCGACCTCGTAAATACTTATATCTATAAATATCATATATATGCACCAGCAAATAACTGGCAGGAATCCACATTCTAAATAGCCCACCCATATACCCTTTGTCACTTTATGGAAACCATATATCACCATGACCATAAAATACCCTGTTATAAACATCATTTCGTATGGATGAAAGCAACAAAACAACATTGCAGTTTCAAACAAGGTGTTTAATACCAAACAGATTGCAAGCCAAAAAATTCCAAAAGGTATAGCTATTAAAAATTTTAATATCTTTTTTCTTTTTTCCATAATTCCTTCTCCAAAAGCTTATTGCACCTTTTATCCTCTCAATAATTCATACTCAAAATCATAAGTACCAATCTGATTCTATATCTTCTGCTTCTTGCTTTGCTAATCTGGAATCCTTTCTTTTATCAGATAGCCATACTATCAATTCACCGATTGCAACAGCAATACTATATGGCAAAACAGGAATTATAAGTTTTTTTAAATCATCTATATCCGCACCATAGCTTCCTATAACATTAAAAAAACTGGCATTCAAAAGAACTGCAAAGGATATGACAATATTAGAAAAAAATAGCATCCATCTATACTCTCTCTTTAATACTCCTTCGGCAATGACAATATAAACCATCACTAATGGAAGCAATATGACCATCATTAATTCAAAACTAAATATAAGGCTTCCTATAATAGCAGTACTAAAGTAGCAAAAAAAGCCAAGCATGGACACAAATATACTTTTGTTAATTTTTATAATCCTAATATCTATTTTCAGTTTCTTTCTCCTCTTATAAATAAAAGAAGCCAAAAGCACCATTATTAGGTAAAGGGGCATGTATCTATGTACAAAATAAACTAGATTTTTGAGACGATTATCACCTATATCCATTAAAAGCATGTACACTAAATATCCTTCTATTAAAATAAAAACAGGTAAAAAACCACATTCCAAATAAAACACCCATATTCCATTAGTTCGCTTATGAAAACTGTAAAGAAACATAAACATAAAATATGCCTGAATAACCATAATCTCATATGGATGAACGTAGCAAAGCAGCATTCCCATGTTAAATACAAGGTATAATATATATCCTGCCACACACCAAAGGCTCCCTAAGAACATGCCTAATATTAACTTCTCCACCTTTTTCTCTTTTTCCATCCTCTTTGCTCACACATCCCCTTTAGATTCTGAATTCCCTGCCACCTGTTTTGCTAATCTGGAATCCTTTCTTTTATCAGATAGCCACACTATCAATTCACCGATTGCAACAGAAATGCCGTATGGTATAGATGCCATTGCAAGGTTCATTAAATCATAAGCATCCAGCCCGAAGCTTCCCACAGCATCAATCAGACAGGCATTTAAAAATATAAGAATAAATATAATTATATTTGCAAAAAGCAATCTCCATCTATATTCCTTTTTTAATATCATTTGTACAATAATAATATAGGGAATTATAATTATTGGTGCTATTACCATCATTAACTCAAAACTAAACATGAAACTTCCCATCACAGTAAAACTTAAATAGGAAAAGACGCCAAGCATTGATATAACTATGCTCTTATTTATTATTTCAATCTTTTTCCTTTTTTCTTGTTTCTGTTTGTTTTTATAAAAAACAGAGGATAAAAACATTGCCAACAAACAAACTGGCATAAGTTTGCATTCCCAAACTATAATATTTAAAAATTCATGGTTTTCTGTGTCCGTAAATATTATATATCCACACCAACCTCCCACTATACAGAAAGTCAGTAAAAACCCACATTCCAAATATCCCATCCATGCTCCATTTGTCAGCTTATGAAAGTAAATAAGAAGCACAATCATCATGTATCCTATAATAATGGTTGTCTCATATGGATGAATACAACAAAGCACCATTGATATACCCAATATAGTATCTAGTGCACAATGAATTAAATACCAAAAGATGCCCAAAAGCATAGCCAGTAAAAATTTTTTTAATTTTTTCTCTTTTTCCACAACTTCCTCCAAAAATAATGTTTCTGCCCTATTTCTTCTTTCCTATTGTCTTAATCTTCGCATTTTTATTTAATCCCACTGCCTTTTTTCTCATTATTGCAGTATATTTTTTCTGCTTTGATTTTGGAACTGATAAGGTCGCATTTTTAGAAATTCCTTTAAACGCATTTTTACCAACGGATTTTAAAGAAAGGCATTGTATCTTTATCGTTTTTAGTTTTGGGCACTTTGCAAAAGCTGATTTCCGTATTCTTACTATGTATTTGCCTATGGTCACTTTCTTTAACTTTTTACAGCCGTAAAATGCTTTTTCTCCAATTTCCGTTACCTTAAACTTTTGTTTATCAATGGTAATAGTACTTGGAATGGTAACATTTTTTATCTTTTTGTTAGTGCATTTCAGATAGATTACCGTTCCATAACCTTTTCCAACCTTCGTGATTTTATATTTTCCGCTTCCCTTTATTCTAATATCTCCTTTTTTCAATAGTGAAACATTTGTTTTATTGCCTGGCAATGGCTTATCCGTTACTGGCTGTTTACTAGATTCATCGTGATTTTCTTTATCATTTCCCTTATTATTTTCTACATTTTCATCCCAATAGGAAAAAGTCGGCTGGCTCGCATAAGCAAAATCTGCTTCTGTAGTATTCTGATAACAGGATATACTTCTAATAGAGGTACTCTTATAAAAGCTGTTGCTATCCATTACTGCATTTTTGCTGTAAAACAACACCTCTGCCAAATTGCTGCACCTTGCAAATGCATATTCTTCTATTGTTTTTACGCTGGCGGGTATGGTAACCTTTTTTAATAATTTACAGTCCAGAAATGCCTGTTCTGTAATTGTTTCCAGAGAATCCGGCAGAATCACTTCTTCCAAATTGGTATTATCACAATCAATATACTTTAATGCTGTAAAGCCGGTTAAATCTAATGTTCCGCCAATCCATAAGCCCGAAAAATCAATTTCTGTAATATGATACAGATTGTCCGCCTGCTTTTCCCATTTTACATAATCCCATCTTCCCGGCTCTTCCTCGGAAAGCTGAAATTGTCCTTTATTATCCTTTTCATTCAAAAGATTCAATATGATTTTCATTTCCCTTGAAGCGAATTCTTCCTTTGTTCCTTTTATGTACTGTGAATGCAGCTCAATAATGGAATTTTCTTTTGTTCCAAAGTCCTCAAATATTTTTTCCACGTTTTCATTCTTTAAGTAATTATAATATCCATATATTTGCCAAAGACTGTTACAGTTAGTCAGGGACAATTCCTCAATTTCATTTTCCATGCAGTTTACACATTCCAGCCTTGCACACTGATTGATTTCCAAACCATTTATGGAATTTTCTGCAAGGGTAATTGACTGTACCTGCTCCATATTAGAAAGCTGCAGGTTGCCAGTCAGGTTCCTATTTGCTAATTGAATATCCTCTACATAATACGTACCGCCCACATAACGCCATGTTATGCCATCCCACGTGTCAGGAGCTTCCAGATTCCAGCCAAGCTTCTTTAAATTTTCATCTGTATTTGCAAGCCTTTTTAAATTCTCCAGATCAGAAGCAGCATATACCGCATCTTCCGGCACTTTTTGTTCTCTATAAAGCACCCAGACAGCATCATTCTGTGCAAGAGCTTCAAATTGAGTTAAATCCTTTAAATAATTATATTCACAATTGATTCTTGACAGACTATTCGTTTCCGGTAGCACAATGTTTGTAAGTCTGTTTTCCTGACAAAATAGCACATCTAATTGTGACTGTAAGAATAAATCCAAATATGTCAACTGATTGTTGCTGCAAGTTAGCTCTATCAGTTTCATACATGTACTCAAATCAAGCTCTTCTAATTCATTTCCGTCGCAATCTAAATATTGAAGATTCTCGCAGTTTTTTACCTGCAATGTTTGTAATACATTATAATAGCATTCTGCCTGAACAAGAGAAATACAATTATCTAATATAAGGGATGTAAGCCCATTTCCCTCACAATTGATTAGCCTTAACTTACTAAATCCGCTTACGTCTAATATTCCTGTCAGTTCCTTATAGGGAATGGCTATAGATATTACATAGCCCTCTTCATCAAATTCAATTCCGCTCCATGTGCTGTTATCTGACAGATTCCACCCCAGTTTAGATTTGTTTTCATTCAGCATTGCAAACTGAATAAGTCTTTCTTTTTCTTCCTCACCGGTAAGTATTGTCTTTTCACCATCTTCACTTGTTCCTGCTCTTCCGTTAGGAATACTTTCTCCATAAATGTTTTCATTTGCAGGTACATAGTTTTTGGAAACGGTGTTTTGAGAAACACTGTTTGCAGAAACTGGATAGTCATCCATTGAATTTCCTGATAAGGAATCGGAATTTTCTATAGCTCTCTGTTCCTGTTCCGTTACATCTTGAGGCTGTCCTGATTTGGATAACTCCCAATCGGTATTACTTGCCGCTAAGAAAGCGGAATTGGAACTGTTAAATAATCCTAATCTTGTTGCCAGATAGTAGGTGTAGGATTGGTGGGTGTCGTTGATATTCTTATTAAACACTTGTCCATTCACAAAAAACATTGAAACCCTTAAAAGCGGTATATATGAAAAGCTATCTTTTCCATATTTGCCTACAATACTATAATCGCCCTGTGCTAGCTTTGCAACATCATTATGAAAATAATCATATAAACTTACTTCAGGATTTTTTTCTGGTCTTTTTTCATAATACTCAGTTACGTTTTTCCAATGACTTGTAACATGTACAAGCATTTTAGATGTTTCCTTATAATTAAAATCAGCCCCACTACTTTCTTTCCTACTACTCCCTAAACCAATATATCTATCCATCCCATTCTTAAACTGCCTATACGCTTCCCCTGCCGATTTCTTCCCTGCCTGATAAGCATAATCCGCATTTGCAACATAAGTTATCCCATAATTTCCATATCCCCACTTTTCAAAAGGCACGCTTGGAACAAAATCATCCACAAAGCAATGATTAAATATGTTATTATAGCTTTTATCCTTATATTTCGTAGTAGCATTTGCGGTTGCATAAGTATAACCAAAAACATCTCCTATACTATTGCTGCCTGAATCCGTTAGCTTTGCTGACAATAAATTTGCCACCGCTCCTCCACGGCTATGCCCCGTTACCCAAATAACGCACTGGTTAGTGTCCACTCCTTTTTTCTTAATTGTTGCTATATAATTATACAAGGATGCCTCTATGTCATTGCTGGCTTTCTCAAAGCTATAATGGGTACTTGCATAATTTGCATTATAATCTGTACCCGTCAGCTCCATATTTCCTTCCCACTCCACACTGTCCGTACCTCGAATGCAAACAATTATCTGTGTTTTTGTTACTCCATTGTACTTTATGTTTCTTGTGGCAAAGGTATAGCTGCAATTATGAGGATCAGCATCTCTGTAATTAAAACAACTCCAATTATAGAAACCATCCCTCTTTAGCTGTCCAAGCAGAAGAATCGGGCAATTTTGCCTTCCTTTCTCCTGAGTATAATACTGTCCGTCTGAAGTTACCCTGTACTCGTCATAAGCAAGCATAGAATATAACGCCGAATCCTTTGCCAGCTTTTGGCTGTAAACATTGGGCGAATATGCAAAATCATATATTGGTCTGGGAACCTTGTCAAAGCTAATTTTAAAGTTTGCCTTCAGGTTCTGCCCTACATTGTATGTATAAGTAACCGGAAACTCACTGTCCAGCACGAAAAGGATAGGCTTTACAACCGTAGCATTTTTCCATAAGGATGCCTTTTCAATCTGAAACCCCGGAAGGGTTGATAGGTCTAACTGGCTTTCCTGTGAGACAGCATATGTATTATTCTCACATTTTAAGTATTGAAGTTTCATATTCTTTTCCACGTTCAAACTTGTAAGATAATTATTGGAACAATTCAAACTACTCAAGGCCGGAGCATCTTCTAAATTTAAGGATGTCAATTTATTATTATTACACTGCAAAGTTTCCAGGGCTTTATTATTTTCAAACTCAATATTGCTTAAATTATTATTGGAACACTCCACAGATATCAATGAAGTACAATTTTTCACATCCAGATTTACCAATGCATTGTTGCTACAATACAAATAGCCAATTTTTTCAGGTGCCTTAAAATTTTCAATTTTATTATTATTACAATTTATATCCCACAAATTTGGATTTGCATATAATTGACTTATCATATTATTGGAACAGATTAATCTTGATAAACCAGTAGCATTTACACCAGAAGCATTTCTTGTATCTAAATATGCCAATGAATTGTTTGAACAGTCTAATATTTTCAATTGGTATGCCGAATCAATAGCCAATTCTTTTAGCTTATTATATGAACAGTTTAACTCCACCAATTTTGTCCTGTTATATAAATTCAAAAATCCTATTTTATTATGGGAACAATCTACCTTAATAGCCCCTATTGGAATCTTAAAATCAGTCAGCTCGTTGTTAGAACAGTCCAAGGTAGAGCAGCCCGCTACACTTAATTTTTTCAATTTATTATTCTGACATTCTAAGATATAGAGTGTATCCTGAGAAATTGAAAGACTTTCTAGCTGATTATCACTGCAATATAAATAGTGCAATTCTGCTATGGAAGATAAATACAATTCTTCCATATCATTTTTAGCACAACGCAGGCTTACTAATTTCTTATTGTTGGATAAATCCAATTTATCAATGCCACACGCTTCACACATCAAAGTAACTAATTCCGTGTTTTTACTTACATCGAATTTAATATCTTTATTGCTCGAAATACCCAATGTTTCTAAATGTATATTGCCTGATGTATCTATCTGCTTTATTTCATTATAATCACATTGCAAATGAGCAACCACAGAAAGCTTTTTTGTATCAATATTCTTTAATTTATTATTATAGCAATTCAACTTATGAATACAATTTTTATCTGCAAATGAAATACTTTCAATCAGATTGCTATCACAACTTACCGTTTGTAAGACCTCATTATTGCTCAAATCCAGCTTTTTCAACTGATTATTGCCGCATGATAACTCCCGCAAAGCCTTATTGTTAGTTAAATTTAAGCTTTGCAATTCATTACCATTACAAATCAGCTTTTCGAGAGCTTCATTTTTACTTACATCCAATTGTTTCAAGCTGCAATTTTTACAAGTCAGTTCCTTTAAATTCTCATTCTGACTTATATCCAGATTATCTATTGAGCAGGATTCACATGAAATATACCGCAATTCTCTATTATTGCTTACATCCAGCTGTTTTATAGAACCTCCACGGCAGGAAATAGTGTACAATTTCTGATTTTTGTCTAAATTCAGCTTTTCTATTGTATCACCGTCATAAGTAAAAGTATTTAACCATTGAAAATACTCTATTCCAGACAAGTCTGACACATTCTGAGAATTATATTGATTCAGATTGATACTTGTTGTACCTTTTATTTCTTTAACAGACAATAGCCCATCCTGATCTCTATCCAATTGGCGGGACACATATTCTCGAAAATTCTCATCAGGAAATGCAGAAGCATTGATTTCTATCGGCACGATTTCTTCTTCCTCTTCCGTTCCTTCCGCACAGACTGCCATTCCATTTCCTGCAAAAACGCATCCCACTGCCATAACCCATGTTAATATCCAAAATAGTTTTCTTCCCCGTATTTTCATAGACTTATTCCCACCTCATTCTTTTGCATGTTGTTTTTAATTTCTTTTATAATAATACAGTTTATTATATATTAAATCAATAGTCATTTTTAGAATTTGCAAAACATTTATGAAATAACAGGCAGAATATCAGACAAATCAAACAACTTTTTATCTATTTACATAAAAAAAGAGAAGTTCCCTAAATATCCATCATCCAGGTTCTTCTCTTTTTCCTATATGCAAACATCTGCCTATTTAGTTTTCAATGATATATGCCCCTATCTGCCACCAATCTCTAAGAAGCCTCACTAGCCTTCCACTTCAAATAAGCATTCACAAACAGATCAATCGCCCCGTCTAACACCGCATCCACATTTCCCGTCTCCGCATTGGTCCTGTGATCCTTTACCATGGTATAGGGCTGCATTACATAGGAGCGGATTTGATTGCCCCATCCGATTTCCGTAACCTCTCCACGAATATCAGAAAGCTTTTCCGCATTGGCTTCCTGCTTCAATAAATAAAGCTTTGCCCGTAGCATCTGCATTGCCTTATCCTTATTCATATGCTGACTTCTTTCATTCTGGCACTGTACCACAGTTCCGGTAGGAATATGGGTAATACGGATAGCCGAGGAAGTTTTATTGATATGCTGTCCTCCTGCACCGGAGCTTCGGTAAGTATCAATGCGAAGGTCATCTTCGTTAATCTCCACATCCACATCTTCTTCGATATCCGGCATAACGTCCAGGGAAACAAAAGAGGTCTGCCGTTTTCCCTGGGCATTGAAAGGAGAAATGCGCACAAGGCGGTGCACTCCTTTTTCCGCCTTTAAATATCCATAGGCATTTTCCCCGTTGATCTGGAAAGTGACGGACTTGATGCCCGCTTCGTCTCCATCCAGCATATCCAGCACTTCTATGGAAAAGCCTTTTCTTTCCGCCCATCTGGTATACATGCGGTATAGCATTCCTGCCCAGTCACAGCTTTCGGTACCGCCCGCTCCCGCATTGAGCTTTAAGATGGCATTGCAATTGTCATATTCCCCTGACAAAAGTGTCTGAATGCGGATATTTTCATAGGTCTGGACAAATTCTTCCATTTCGGCTTTTGCTTCTGCTGCCAATTCCACATCATTTTCTTCATATCCCATTTCAATTAAGGTTTCTATGTCCTCATACTGGCTTTTCAATCCATTATAAATAGAAATGGTATCCTTTAAGCTTTTTAATTCCTTGGAAAATGCCTGAGCCCGTTCCGGATTGTCCCAGAAGTCGGGAGCCTCCATTTCCATTTCCAGCTCCTCCACCCGCTTTGACTTATTTGCTAAGTCAAAGTGAATCCCTCACTTCCGCTAATGGAGTTTCATAGGATAATAATTCCTGTTTTAACTGGTCTAATTCTACCACTGCGTTCACCACCTTCTTAATCATTTATAATATGGCACCCTTATATCAGAGTGCCACACGAAATCCTATATAAATACTTTCCTTATTTCCTGCCGCAACATTGCTTATACTTTTTGCCGCTGCCACATGGACATGGATCGTTGGGATATATCTTTGCTTCTTCACGTTTGACTGGTCCCTTTGGTGCGGAATCATCCTTATTGGTACTGGTCACTTTTGCAACCTGCTCTCTTTCTACCTTCTGCTCTACCTTTACATGGAAGAGAAGGCGGAGCGTATCTTCCCGGATGCTGTCTGTCATGCCATCAAACATTTCATATCCGCTCAGCTTATATTCTACCAGAGGGTCTCTCTGTCCGTATGCCTGCAAGCCCACACCCTGACGGAGCTGATCCATATCGTCAATATGATCCATCCATTTCCGGTCAATTACTTTCAATAGAATAACACGCTCTATTTCACGAAGGGCTTCCGGTTCCGGGAATTCCGCTTCTTTGCTTTCATACAGCTTAACGGCTTCTTCCTTCAATTTGTGTCTTAGTTCGTTTTTCTTGCATTTTGCCACATCCGGCGTTTTTACCGGTTCAATGGGAATAATCGGCAGAAGCACCTGATTTAATTCCTTTAAATCCCAGTCCTCACTGCTTCCCTCATCACCAATCACCATATCTACAGAGCTTTCCACCACGTCAGTAATCATCTTGTAGATAACATCCCTCATGCTTTCTCCGTTTAATACACGAAGTCTTTCTGCATAAATAATCTCTCTCTGTTCATTCATAACCTGATCGTATTCCAACAGGTTCTTACGAATGCCAAAGTTATTGCTTTCAATCTTCTTCTGGGCATTTTCAATAGCCTTGGTCAGCATACCGTGCTCAATTTCCTGATTCTCTGGAATGCCCAGGGCATTGAACATGTTCAGCATCTTATCAGAACCAAAGAGGCGCATCAAATCGTCCTCTAAGGAAATAAAGAATCTGGATTCACCCGGATCTCCCTGACGGCCGGAACGTCCTCTTAACTGATTATCAATACGTCTGGATTCATGTCTTTCCGTACCGATGATCTTTAGTCCGCCTGCTGCTTTTGATTCTTCATCCAGCTTAATATCCGTACCACGCCCTGCCATGTTGGTTGCAATGGTTACATTGCCATGGATACCTGCATCCGCTACGATTTCCGCTTCCAGCTCATGGAATTTTGCATTCAGCACCTTATGGGGAATGCCTTTTTTGTTTAAAAGCCTGCTTATTTCTTCTGATGCTTCAATGGTAATGGTACCAACCAGTACCGGCTGACCTTTCGCATGTGCCTTCTGTACCTCTTCCACTACCGCATGAAGCTTTTCTTTCTTTGTCTTATATACGCAGTCCTGCATATCCTCTCTGGCAATGGGACGGTTTGTTGGAATTTCAATAACGTCCATGCCATATATGTCCCTGAATTCCTTTTCTTCCGTCAATGCAGTACCTGTCATGCCGGCTTTCTTCTTAAATTTATTAAAGAAGTTCTGGAAGGTAATCGTTGCCAGAGTTTTGCTCTCCCGTTTTACCTTAACGTGCTCCTTTGCTTCGATTGCCTGATGCAGTCCATCGGAGTAACGTCTTCCCGGCATGATACGTCCGGTAAACTCGTCAACAATGAGAACCTTTTCATCCTTTACCACATAGTCCTGATCCTTAAACATTAAGTTATGGGCACGCAGGGCTAAAATAATATTGTGCTGGATTTCCAGATTTTCCGGATCTGCCAGATTTTCAATCTGGAAGAAACGTTCCACCTTGGTAACACCTTCTGCAGTCAGGTTTACTACCTTGTCCTTTTCATTTACAATAAAGTCCCCGGTTTCCTCCTGCTCGATTCCCATCATAATATCGATCTTGGACATGTCCTCCTGGTCCTCGCCCCGCTTTAACTGCCTTGCCAGAATATCACAGGCTTCGTAAAGCTTGGTGGACTTGCCGCTCTGACCGGAAATAATAAGAGGTGTCCTTGCCTCGTCAATCAATACGGAGTCAACCTCATCGATAATGGCATAATGCAGCTGGCGCAGAACAAGCTGTTCCTTGTAAATAACCATATTATCACGCAGATAATCAAAGCCAAGCTCATTATTGGTAACATAGGTAATGTCACAATTATAGGCTTCCCGTCTCTCCTCTGATTTCATTTCATTTAAGACTACGCCTACGGTAAGTCCCAGGAACTCATGAACCTGTCCCATCCATTCCGCATCACGCTTTGCCAGATAATCATTGACGGTAACGATATGTACCCCTTTTCCCTCCAGCGCATTTAAGTAAGCCGGCAGTGTGGATACCAATGTCTTACCTTCACCAGTCTTCATTTCAGAAATACGGCCCTGGTGCAGAATGATGCCACCAATCAGCTGTACTCTGTAATGCTCCATATTCAATACTCTTCTTCCCGCTTCCCGCACAACGGCGTAAGCCTCTGGAAGAATATCATCCAGGGTCTCACCTTCTGCAAGCCGGTTCTTAAATTCCTTTGTCTTTCCTTTCAGCTCTTCATCGGAAAGAGTCATCATGGAATCCCTGAAAGATTCTATCTTCTGCACGATTGGCTCAATTCTTTTTAATTCCCTTTCGCTATGAGTCCCAAAAACTTTTTGTACAATATTCATTGCAAACTCCTTAACCTTTTCAACCGTAATTTGTCCCCTATCCCCAAAAACGGAGACTTTCCTTAATCATTATATACTAAATTCATAAAATTGCAATCTTTACCTACCGTTTTCCGGAATGGAAATTCAGAATAGGATGCCCGTTTTTTCTGGATTTTATCAGTGTTTTGGGAAAGATGTTAAGGTTCTGTTAAAGTTTTATAAACTCTTGGGGGCAAAATTGTGAAGGGCAGAAAGGGCGGGGATTTGGTATAGGGGACGTAGCAGCAGGCAGATGATATAGAAGTCTTGTGGGCACGCTTTCGCTCTATGAAAACGCAGCGGTACTAACGCACCAAAGAACGGTGCGTAAGGACCGGCGATTTCATTAAGGCCCAAAAGACTTCTATATCATCTGCCTGCTGCTACTGGGTATCGAAAAGGCGATGCTTTGGGTGCTGGGGTTGGTTACTGGGATTTTGCCGGGGATGACGGGCTTGAGGTTTGTTCCAGTTTGTTACTATTGATTTAGGAAGTCACTGAATTCTTTTAATTCTTTTTTCTTGTCTTCTGAAAGGCTGTTGAATTCGGTATTTTGTACGGCGCCTTCCAGTGCATATAAATGTACCAGGCAGACTTGGGGGTATGTTTGTTTTAGTTTTAGGAATGCTTGCTTGGAGCCTGTTTCAATTAGTTTTTCGGATGAGTCGATCCCAACGGTTGTCAGCTTTTTTGCCATTTCTTTGCCGATGTTTATCATAGATGTTAATTCTGACATATTTTTTCCTCCTATCTGAGATTTGGTTTTCTGGTCTGGCAGACTGGATTTTGTTTATATTTTCAGGTTTGTTATTTCTTTCTGCAGGCATTCAAGAAATTGTGCGGCGTGGCCGCCATCCATCTGTGTATGATGAAATTGAAAGGATATGGACAGAGGTGTCTTTAGCAGTTTTCTCTTGTATTTTCCCCAGATGATAAAAGGGTTGTTATAGACGCCGGCATAAATGTTTACCGCACCGTCAATCTCACATTGAACAAGGGCAGATGTGCCTATTACCATGTATTCACCACTCAGATCGTGGGGTTCACAAGTATCGTGTACCTTACGGGTCAGCTTCAGGTAGTCCTGATTAAATTGCGCCAAGTCTTTGGAATAAGGGATATCGCAAGTGTTAATATCCCCATTCTTTGTTGCACCCACTGTATTTATGGCAATGCTATCATATTGCATCAGTTTCCCATCTATCGGCAGTAAATAAAATTCCTCTATTTGCGAAGCTGCTTTACCGATACACCAGCACATCAGCATATTGAACTTATAGCCATGTTTACGGCTTATTTTTACAAGATTTGCAACATCCAATGTCTTGAAAATCGTTATCATCGGCATAGGAGCCTTCATCCACAGTTCAAATGCCGCTGCTCGTTTTGTCTGCTTTGGGTCTATTTCTCTCATTGCTCTTCCCTTCATTTCTTAAGTATGTTTCATGTTGTTCTTTCTATTAAATACGAAACCGTTTCTAAGTGGATATTATTATAAGCCATATACCGTTACATGGCAAGAACCCCTATAGAAAGAAACAGCTATCTTACCCAGGCACCCAGCGGCATTTTGACACCCAGCAGGAACCGGCAAAATCCATTTTCCTCATTGACCTTTATAAATAGAAGTGATATTATTTTTACGAGCTTAAAAATTGGGATTTTAGCCAGTATATTACAGTATTCTGACAGAATCCAAATGAAAATAAAATAAATAAGAGGTGTAAACAAATGAGCAAAGGATTTGACGATTTAATTGCAAAGGTAAACGACTGTTCCTTAAAGAAGGTTGCCGTAGCCGTAGCACAGGATGCTCCGGTTTTAGAGGCAGTAAAGGCAGCTAAGGAACGAAACATTGCGGATGCCATTTTAGTTGGGGATGCGGACAAGATTAAAGAAATTGCTGCTTCCATAAATATGGATTTATCCGGTTATGAAATCATTGATGAAAAGGACACTTACACTGCTGCCCTGAAAGCAGTGGAGCTGGTGCATAACGGCACAGCAGATATGTACATGAAGGGACTGATTGATACTAAATCCTTCTTAAAGAGCGTTCTGGACAAGGAAGTAGGGCTTCGCACCGGAAGACCTTTATCCCATGTCTGTGTATTTGAAATCGAGGGAGTGGAAAAATTACTTTTCTTAACAGACGTTGCCTTTATGACTTATCCTACTTTGGAAGATAAGGTTCATATTATTGAAAATACAGTGGAAATCTGCAATGCCTGCGGTATCAATATGCCAAAGGTTGCTCCGTTAGCTGCTGTTGAGGTGGTAAATCCCAAAATGCCCGCTACTGTAGAAGCTGCAGAGCTTACAAAAATGTGTGAAGAAGGAAAGATTACAGGCTGTATCGTAGACGGTCCTCTTTCCTTAGACCTTGCCATCGATCCGGAAGCTGCAAAGCATAAAGGAGCAGAAGGCAGAAAGATCATTGGCGATGCGGACATTCTTTTATTCCCTGACATCCATGCCGGCAATCTGGTATACAAGGCATTGGTTCACACCGCAAAAGAAAAGAACGGAAATATTTTAACCGGAACAAAAGCTCCTGTTATCTTAACCTCCCGTTCCGATGACTTTGAGACAAAGGTAAACTCCCTTGCTCTTGGCGCAGTTGTGGCAGAAGCCATGAAATAAATTCAGTAAGACTGTCTCAGCAGCCATGGAGCAAATTCGGTCAGCTGCTGCCAAGGCCATAAAATAAATTCAGCACAGCCATCAGGCTGATAGATTGGTTCAGAAAGGATATTAGATTATGAAAAGCTTAATTATCAATCCCGGTTCTACTTCCACGAAAATCGGGGCATTTGAGGATGAAACATTATTATTTGAAGAAACCTTAAGACATTCCACGGAAGAAATCGCACAGTATGCTTCTATCGTAGACCAGAAGGATTTTCGCAAAAATATTATTTTAGATTTATTAAAGGAAAAAGATTTTGATATGAAGTCTTTGGATGTCGTAGTAGGCAGAGGCGGTATGTTAAAGCCCATTCCAGGCGGTACTTATGCGGTTACCGATGACTTACTGGAAGACTTGAAGATTGGAAAACAGGGGCAGCACGCTTCCAACTTAGGCGGCATTCTGGCTCGGGAAATCGGGGATGAGATTGGCGCTCCTTCCTTTATCGTTGATCCGGTGGTAGTGGATGAGTTAGAGCCCATTGCCAGATATTCCGGCGTTCCAGAACTTCCAAGGACAAGTGTGTTCCATGCCCTGAACCAAAAGGCAGTTGCCAAACGATATGCAAAGGAAACCGGAAAGGCATATGATTCCCTGAATCTGGTTGTTGTCCATATGGGCGGCGGAGTTTCCGTAGGGGCTCATAGAAGTGGCAAGGTAGTGGATGTATTCAATGCTTTGGACGGGGACGGCGCTTTTTCTCCGGAAAGAGCCGGTGCGGTTCCAAGCGGCGCTTTAATTAAAATGTGTTTCTCCGGTGATTTTACCGAAAAAGAAGTGTACAAAAAAATCGTAGGAAACGGCGGCTTTAATGCTTATCTTGGCACAAATGATATGCGTGACGTGGAAAAGATGGCTTCAGAAGGCAATGAAAAAGCAGTAGAGCTCCGGAAGGCATTTATCCAGCAGGTTGCCAAGGATATCGGTTCCATGGCATGTGTATTGAACGGAAAAGTGGATCAGATCATCGTAACCGGTGGTATTGCTTATGATAAAGGTGTTGTGGAAGGTCTGAAAGAAAAAGCCGGATGGATTGCAGAATTTACTGTATATCCGGGAGAGGATGAGCTTCTTGCACTGGCACAGGGTGCCCTTCGCGTGTTAAAGGGCGAAGAGGAAGCAATGACTTACTAAAGATTTCAGCTATAAATGATAAAAAGGAAAACGTCCTGCAAAAAGGTATACTTGCAGGACGTTTTAATATGTTCTTAACAAGTTTTATTTTTCATATTAACTATTTTCTTCCGAAAATTCCAGCATACGTCCTATGTCTTCTTCCGATTCATCCAGCAGTTTTGCCATATCAGCAGCCTCTAATCCCTCTTTCCGCAGGGTTCTTTCATGCAGTTCTTCATCATACTCAAATATGCTCATCTGTACCGCCTCCGCTTTATGTTTTATAAGAAAGTCTTTTAAGATTCCTTCTGCTATACACTCATCTACTGATTTCCTTACTGCCTTTTCTATGGGCATAAGCTCCTTATATGCTCTTACTTTCTCTACGTATTGCATATATTGATACAAGGTTGGACAGTCCTGTTTTAATTCTTCGTTATATCCTGAATTAATATTTAATTGTACCATTGTCAGCTCCAGATTTACTTCTTCCTGTCGTTCATAGGAATCTGACAGCTTCATAATCCGCCGCTCCGGCTGCTTTTCCACTCCATTGCAAAAGGATTTCAAAGAGTTTATGGAACACGTTATCAGCCCTGTTTTTTTAATAAACTTTACTTTATGATAGTTCTATTTTTCATATCATTTAATCTTTATAGTCAAGGTTAATAATCGGCAGCTTTCCTGTAAAATTAATCATTTCCACTATTCACAATTTACATTTTGGGTTCAATGATGTTTTCTGCCTCTTCCATCTTTACAATTTTGCCCTCTGACAAGGCGCAGACCACAACTTTGCTTCCATTTCCTCCTTCGCCGCTGGTTCCGTCATCCACCATAGACCAGATACCAGATGAAAGATTTATATGCAAAGCTGGGCAAACGCCGCCAATGTCATTGATAACAAGCGTGCCATCCCGACTGACGCACCCACTGCTGTAGACAGCCGCGGCATCGTTACTATACCCGCCGGGCGAGCGCAGCCACCACCAGCAGTTCCCTTCATAAGCACTACTGCTGCTTCTCCATATACCTCTTGCATTGGCATAATCACTTGCTTTCATTCTCCGGCTCATGGAATAAGTACTGTAATCACTACAGAATCCGTATGTCTCATTCGCCACTTCACCGATAGAAAGCAGATAAATCTTATCGCTTGTATTGTTTCCGCCTTCTGTACCACCATAGTACGGATTATCCTCGTTTACTACATTTTGTATTATGATAGCATTCTGCTCACTGCTGCTAAAGGCTGTACCATAAAAGCTATCATTCAGCCAGTCCCTTATGGTGCTGGTTTCCCATGTGGCGCTTACATATTCATCATTATAATCTTTACAGTCAATTGCCTTATCTGCCACTACAAATAAGGTGCTTCCGTCATTGTTCAGTACTTTCCACTTAATCCGTTCCCATTTGAAATAACGATAACCGTTACTTGCTGGCATATCATCAAAATGCCCGTTATAATTCGTATCATTTTTACTAATTCTCCGATACCTTGTACCGTTTACCCAGACATCCATGCCTGCATCCGCTGTAGTTCCGGCTGTGGCAATGGCATTGTCAATGGCTGCTATGGTTGAACTGTCCGTCACTTCGCATTGGGGATAGCTTCCAAAGTATACATAGCTGAAGTCCGTATAGTCTGTGCCATCATCCTTCTTTGTACAGTAATGGATGGGATTGGCAGGGGTTCCTGCTCCCACACAGGCATTGTTTTCGCTGACATTGCTGTCCGGAAATACTTCCTGTTGTGGATTGGCGCTATGGGAATTCTCCGGATAGGTTGGATTGGCATTGCCGGAATCTTCCGGATAGGTTTGGTCGGCTTCCACATTTTCCTGCTCTCTGCTTCCTGCAGCTGCCGCCCCGTTTTCACTGATGGTTTCTGTAAATATGGTAAAATCCTGACTCCCTAAGAAAAGGGATGCTGCTAACAGCAGGGATAACACGCAAATCATTTTTTTGGTTGAATCTTTTGCATTCACTTTTATTCTCCTCCTTGTGCCTGCCTATAATCTTTTCAAACCAATTCTCATACACATTCTAAAAAAAGATTATCATAAATTGCTATAAAGCACAACAAAAAGTTGTTATTTATAGCAACTTTTTGTTTCTATATATCCATATACTTAAAACGAGGTGGTTTCATGGAAAAAAAGATTATCCAAACAAACGGGGATGAAATCGGTCACAACATCAGACGTCTTAGAAAACAGAAAAAGCTGAAAGCTGTCGACGTCATTTCAAAACTCCAGCAGGAAAGCGGTATTGAAATTACCGCCTATTCTTTCAGCAAAATCGAAAATGGGACCCAGAACGTAACCGTCAGCTTCTTAAGGGCGCTGACGCACATTTTAGAATGCGATTTTAATGATATATTTGAATTATCCGAAGCTTCGTATTACAATAAGAAAGAAAACAGAAAAAAATAGAAATTAAAAGAGGGAAGGAAGCACTAATGACTAAAAAAGAATTAGCTATATCACTTCACGATAAAAAATATAATTGCTGTCAGGCGGTTGCCTGCACCTTTGCCGATGAAATCGGAGTGGATAAGGAAACCCTGTTTAAAGCCGGGGAAGCCTTTGGTCTTGGCATGGGCTGCATGAATGGTACATGCGGTGCAGTAGCCGGTGCGGTAATGCTTGCAGGTTTTAAAAACAGTGATGGAAATTTAGAGGCTCCTGCCACAAAGGCAGATACCTACAAGCTTTCCAAGGAAATCCTAAAAAGCTTTGAGGCTAAGAATGGTTCCACTATTTGCGGCGAACTAAAGGGCATAGATACCGGAAAAGTGCTTCGTTCCTGTCCTGACTGCATTATGGATGCAGTAGAGATTGCAGAACGTGTTCTGCAGTTATAGGAGCTTCTTATGTCAGGTATGCTATTACTTCTCCTAATCCTGCTTCTTTGTACTATGGATTTTGTAAAAAAGCTGGATATTTTCCGGGGAGGCTTTCTTGCCCTTTATCTGGCATTTATGCCCCATCTGCCCTTTTTCCTTATATACCTTTGGTTAACTCCCTTTCATTGTCCCATTCCTTTTAGCAGGACTGGTCTCTTGCTTGCTATGACAGCTGCAGTCATCTGGCAGCTTTATTCCACTCTGCGCTTACATATCTTTCCATTTCGGAAAAATGAAAGCGGCATTATCCGCATCGGTATTTTATACGGGGGACAGCTGCTTGTAAAAGCAGGTATCTGGGGCATGCTTTTCCTTATTGTATACTATGGAATATGTCTTGCTTTTTTTCCTGGATTTTTATACGGGTTAGGGACACATTACTTTATTTTTGATATTGTTTACAGCCTTATTTTCGTATGGCTGTTTTTAATAAATGGCTCCATACGGATTCTTTGTACATGCAGGCGCCTTGGGAATCATAAAAAGACTGATTATCTGTCTGACTCTTTGCATTCCTCCTGTAAATATATATTTTACTTACTATATGTGCCGTGTGGCAAAGGACGAATATGCTCTGGAAACTTTTCGTGCCTTTTCCAATGAATGCAGAAAGGAATCTTATACATGCGCTACCAAGTACCCAATCATTATGGTACATGGCATTGGCTTTCGGGATTTAAAGTATTTTAACTATTGGGGACGGATGCCAAAGGTGCTTTCCTGTAATGGGGCTTCCGTATACTACGGCCACCAGAAGGCATGGGGAACCATTGAGGAAAATGCAGCCCATATGAAAGAAAACATTCTACATGTCTTAAGGGGAACTGGTGCAAAAAAGGTAAATATCATCGCCCACTCCAAAGGCGGGCTGGATTCCCGTTATCTGATTACCAAGCTCGGCATGGGAGACAGGGTGGCAAGCCTTACCACTGTTTCCACACCACACCGTGGTTCCAGACTCATTGACTTCTTAAACAGGCTTCCTGATGGTGTTTACCGGTTTATCGCACATATGCTGGACAAGTCCTTTCAAATGGTTGAAGATGAAAATCCTGACTGCTATCATTCCAGCAAACAATTAGCATCTGCTTACTGCGCTGAATTCAACAGACAGGTTCCCGACTGTGAAGAAGTTTATTATCAAAGCTACACCTCTGTCATGAAAAATATGTTCAGTGACAGTTTATTATCCATCCCGTACCTTCTCATGCGGTTTCTGGACACTCCGGACAATGACGGGCTTGTTTCCGTCAGTTCTGCAAAATGGGGGACTTTTAAAGGAGTTTTTCAAAACAAGAAAAGACGTGGAATCTCCCATGGAGATATGATCGCCTTAAAGCGGGAGGATTATAACGGTTTTGATGTGATTGAAGAGTATATTAAGATTGTGGAAGAACTGAAAGAAATGGGGTATTAAAGATGAAATATCTGGAAAAACATTATAAAGCAATCATGGTTTTGCTTATTCTCTGCTGCCTGTTCCTTGGTGGCGGGCTCTTATTGCTTTTGTATCGGGAGGGGTATTTTAAATCCCTTTATAATACTATGAATGCCGTATCCTATTCCTATGAGGATAACGCCCAATATATACAGCGGGAATCCATGTTTGAAATGTGCCCGATGAGAAAAGCGGACATTGTATTTGTGGGCGATTCTATTACCGCCAGAGGCGAATGGCAGGAGTTTTTTCCGGATCAGGTGGTCTTAAACCGGGGCATTGACAGCGATGTAACAGAAGGGGTCCGAAACCGCCTTTCAGTCATCATAGAAGCACAGCCCGAAAAAGTCTTTCTTATGATTGGGATAAATGATTTAAGGCAGGGGATTCCTTTGGAAACTACTTTAGAGCATTATGGACAGATTTTAGACAGTCTGACCGCTGCTATGCCGGACTGTGAGGTTTATGTGCAAAGCGTCCTTCCGGTTCATTCTTCCACAGGCATTCCAAATGCAGATGTACAGGCGCTGAATGCTTCCATTAAAGAGCTTGCCATAGAGTATGATGTTACTTATATTGATATCTATTCCCTGTTAGCAGACGAGGATAATGACCTGCCAAAAGCTTATTCTGTAGATGGGGTGCATATGACTGGAGAAGGTTATGGGATTTGGATTGAGGCACTGAAGCCCTATGTGCAGTAAAGGGGATTTTAATAATCCCCTTTCACATTATTGCTACTGCAATCTATCTAATAACATCTGATAATGTCTCTCTCCTATATGTCTACCAGACCTTTGAAGATCATCAATACACCTTCGCACTTCCTCAGAAGTGATTATTCTATCCTCATAGGCACTAATCAGAAGTCCGATTGTCCCCATAATTGTTATTCCCATCTGTCCTGAAATCTTTCTTCCCTTTGCTTCATCCATAAGCAAAATATCAGCCTTTAACTCATCCGTAAGAACAATCGCTTCACTCTCGCCTTGATCAAGCCCTGTCGCCATCCTTAAAATTCTGACTGCTTCGGGATTCGATACAGAAACAGATTTTATATAAGATACATTGAACAGCATTTTTGCCTCATCTATAAATCGTTTATCGGCTGTAAGTTCCTCATATACGGCATTCGGAATCAAAACCTCTCCAAATAATTTCTCTAATAAATCAAGCCTGTTAATTTTCAAAAGAGAAATAATTGGTGTAGTATCAGACACAATTATCATACCAATTCCCCTTTTACTTTCACCTTTCTATATGCTTCCAGCTCCATATCAAGATCGTTCATTGTTAAATCCAGATAAGAAAATCCCAATTTGTCATAAATATCTATCAGCTCATTTTTGCGTATTCCCAATATTTCAGCTGCACGACCATGGGATATCGTCTGTTTTAATATATAAGGGTATAGCAGCAAAGCATTTCTTTCAAGTTCAATAACCTGATTGGATGGTTCTAAGTAAACCGCCATCTCCATCGGTACCTTAATATTAACATCTATTAATGCCATAAAATCTCTCCTTCCTATAAATCTATTTCTTCATAAAAATCATTCATTATATTATTCACTTTCCTACTAATTATATTAACATAGCTACCCCTATTTCTCAATAAGAAACCAATTTGGATTAATAGGCTAAAGTGCTGTATACTTCCTTGTTGTTTGAGTACACAAAAAACCCTCTCCCCGGCTTTTCCGAAGAAAGGGTTTTCCTATTTTATTCACTCTATTCAGTCCGTTCATTCCTATAGAACAGACCAAAGAACTGCCGTCCTATTTCTTCACAACAGCCTTAATCTGCTCTGTCAGCATAGGAAGGATTTTATTCAAGTCACCAACAATACCGTAATCAGCTACATCAAAAATAGGAGCTGTTTCATCTTTGTTGATGGCAATGATGATATCGGATTCTTCCATACCGGCAACGTGCTGGATTGCTCCGGAAATACCGATTGCAAAATACACGTTAGGACGTACGGTCTTACCAGTCTGTCCAACCTGAAGGTCACGTGGCTTCCAGCCGGAATCCACAACTGCACGGGAGCAGCTTACGGTTCCGCCGATAGCATCTGCTAAATCCTCTAATAATTTGAAGTTTTCAGGGCTGCCTACGCCACGACCGCCGGATACGAGAATTTTAGCATCCATAATATCTACTGTATCCACTACGGATTTTACCACATCCAGAATTTCAACATATTTGTTGTCTGGTGTAAAGCCCGGGTTGAATTCTTCTACAACAGCCTTTGCACCTTCTACTTTTTCGCGCTTCTGCATAACGCCCGGACGTACAGTAGCCATCTGAGGACGATGATCAGGACATGCGATTGTAGCAATGGTATTTCCACCAAATGCAGGACGGGTCATTAACAACTGATTGTGCTTCTGCTCTTTGCCCGGAATTGGATTTAACGGGAAATCACCGATTTCCAGTACGGTACAGTCAGCAGTAAGACCTGTTTTTACTCTTGCGGAAACTCTTGGTCCCAAGTCACGGCCGATTGCGGTAGCGCCTACCAGTACGATTTCCGGTTTGTATTTTTCAATAACGGATGCAACTGCATGTGTGTAAGGTTCTGTTCTGTAATCCTTTAATTCAGGATCATCTACAACGATTACTTTGTCGGCACCGTATGCTGCAAGCTCGTCTGCAAGGTCTTTTACCCCTGAACCTACAAGGATTGCGGTAACCTCTGTTCCTAAATCTGCTGCTAAGTCTTTGCCTTTTCCGATCAACTCAAAAGCAATGCCGCTTAATTGATTGTCAACCTGCTGCGCAAAGACATATACGCCTTTATATTCTTCTAAATTCATTTTTTTCACCACTTTTCCTTTATTTATTAGATAACATGTTTCTCTGTTAATTTATTCATCAGGTAAGATACTGCTTCCTCCGGATCAAGGGTTACCTTTTCGCCAGTTCCCTTTCTCACTTTATCGGAAGCCTTTGCAATCTTGGTCGGTGATCCTGCAAGACCTAAGTTGGAATCCTCTACATCCACAAGGTTTGCTCTTCCCCAAACTGTAATTTCTTTTTCTAAAGAATCAAAAATTCCGCCTGGAGTCATGTAACGGGGCTCGTTTAATTCTGCAAGAGCGGTTACAAGACATGGCATTTTTGCTTTTACCACATGGTATCTGTCTTCATACTGGCGTTCTACAATAACGCTGTCGCCTTCTACCTTGATATCCTGTGCATAAGAAATCACAGGGATTCCTAAATGCTCGGAAATCTGTGGTCCTACCTGTGCAGTATCGCCGTCGATAGCCTGACGTCCTGTAATGATCAAGTCGTACTCCAGATTCCGGATAGCGCCGGCAAGTGTTGTAGAGGTTGCCCATGTATCAGCTCCTCCCAATACTCTGTCTGTTACTAAAATTCCATTGTCAGCGCCCATAGCCATAGCTTCACGAAGCACATCTTCTGCCTTTGGAAGTCCCATTGTCAGAACGGTTACCTCTGCGCCATATTGATCTTTTAATCTAAGTGCTGCTTCCAAACCTGCTTTATCATCAGGATTCATAATAGTAAGCATTGCACCTCTGTCTAACGTACCGTCTGGATTGAATTTTACTCCACCCTTTGTATCAGGTACCTGTTTTACACATACTACGATCTTCACGTTTTTCGTACCTCCTTATTTTAATAAGCTTCCAGAAATAACTATACGCTGAACTTCAGAAGTTCCTTCGTAGATTTCTGTAATCTTAGCATCACGCATCATACGTTCTACGTCATATTCTCTGATATAACCGTAACCACCATGTAACTGAACAGCCTTCGTCGTTACTTCCATAGCAACCTCTGCTGCATATAATTTTGCCTGGGCAGCTTCTATGTTATACTCCTTCTGAGTAGCCTTTGCCATAGCTGCCTTGTATACAAGGAGCTTTGCTGCTTCTACCTTGGTAGCCATGTCAGCAAGCTGAAACTGTGTATTCTGGAAAGCGCCGATTGGTCTTCCGAACTGTTTTCTTTCCTTTACATATTCAATCGTGGTTTCCAAAGCACCCTCTGCCAAACCTAATGCCTGTGCAGCGATACCAATACGTCCGCCGTCTAAGGTGTGCATTGCGATACTAAAGCCCTTGCCCTTTGCGCCAAGCAGGTTTTCTTTTGGAATACGGCAATCCGTAAAAATCAATTCGTATGTGGATGAACCGCGGATACCCATTTTCTTTTCCTTTGTACCAAAGGTAAAGCCCGGTGTTCCTTTTTCTACGATGAATGCGGAAATTTCTTTTGTCATTCTGCCGCGTTTTTCAATCATGCCGGTAATGGCGATTACAATATAGATATCTGCTTCTTTACCGTTTGTAATAAAGCACTTGGAACCGTTCAACACCCATTCGTCGCCGTCTAAAACAGCCTTTGTCTGCTGTCCCTGTGCATCCGTACCAGCACCTGGCTCTGTCAGACCGAAAGCGCCTAATTTCTCGCCCTTTGCAAGAGGCACTAAATATTTCTGCTTCTGCTCTTCCGTACCATAGGTCTGGATCGGATCGCAGCAAAGAGAAGTATGTGCGGATACGATAACGCCTGTAGTACCGCATACCTTGGAAAGCTCTTCCACGCACATTGCGTATGTTAACGGGTCACAACCCTGTCCGCCGTATTCCTTTGGAATAGGAATTCCTAAAAATCCTAATTTTGCCATTTTGTCAACAGTTTCTCTTGGGAATGTTTCTGTCTCGTCAACTTCCTGGGCAAGTGGTTTTACTTCGTTTTGTGCAAAATCTCTGAAAAGAGTTCTTGCCATTTCATGTTTCTTACTTAATGTAAAATCCATTTTTGTTTCCTCCATTATTTTTATCACTGCTTATTTTTATTTGCTGTAGTCGTAGAAGCCTTTGCCTGTCTTCATACCAAGCTGTCCACCGCGAACCATTTTCTTAAGGAGCGGATGTGGACGGTATTTTGTATCGCCTGTTTCTGCCTGCAATACTTCCATAATAGCAAGTACGATATCAAGACCTACTAAATCGCCTAATGCCAAAGGTCCCATTGGATGGTTTGCTCCGAGCTTCATAGCTGCATCAATGCCTTCTACGCTTGCAACGCCGTCTGCATAAATGCCGATTGCTTCGTTAATCATCGGAATTAAGATTCTGTTTACTACAAAGCCTGCTGCTTCTTCTACCTGTACAGGAGTCTTTCCGATTTCTTCGGAAATTGTCTTAATCTTTTCTACAACATCTGCTGGTGTATTCAAACCTGCGATTACTTCTACAAGCTTCATAACAGGAGCCGGGTTAAAGAAGTGCATACCGATTACCGGTCTGTCAAGTCCTGCACCGATTTCTGTAATGGAAAGAGAAGATGTATTGGTAGCAAAAATACATTCCGGCTTACAGATATCCTGTAACTCTTTAAATGTCTGTTTCTTAATATCCATAACCTCTAATGCTGCTTCCACTACTAAATCACAATCTGTACAGATAGTCTTTACGCCTGTTGTAATCTTAGCAAGAATTGCATCTGCTGCTGCCTGATCCATTTTTCCTTTTGCAATACGTTTTTCAAAACCTTTTGCGATTTTGTTCTTACCGTTTGCAGCAAATTCTTCGTTGATGTCGCAAAGGTATACTTCATAACCTTCTGTCTGGGCAAAAGCCTGTGCGATACCGGAACCCATTGTACCGGCACCAATAATACCTACTTTCATGTTTGTTCCTCCTAAAATATATTTTATTTGTTTAAGAAAGCTTCCACTTTTCTCTTTTCAAGGAAAGCTGCCATTCCTTCTTTCTGGTCATAAGATTCAAAGCAGTCACCAAACAGCTTCTCTTCAATTACGATTGCCTGATCCATATCCACATCCAGACCTTCGTTAATTGCTTTCTTGCAGTTACGAACAGCAATAGGAGCATTCTTGGCAATGCCTGCTGCCATCTTTTCTGCTGCCGCCATGAGTTCTTCCTGTGGATAAACTGCATTTACAAGACCGATTCTGTAAGCTTCATCCGCTTTGATGTTTCTTGCAGTGTAGATCATCTGCTTTGCCATGCCTGCACCAACTAAGCGCGCAAGTCTCTGTGTACCGCCAAAGCCTGGAGTAATGCCAAGACCTACTTCCGGCTGTCCGAATACTGCGTTTTCGGAGCAGATACGGATATCGCAGCTCATGGAAATCTCACAGCCGCCGCCTAATGCAAATCCGTTTACTGCTGCAATGACAGGAATCGGGAATGTTTCTAATTTGCGGAATACATCATTTCCTTTCTTACCAAAAGCTTCTCCCTCTGCTTTTGTAAGGGAGCTCATTTCTCCGATGTCAGCGCCTGCTACAAAGGATTTTGCACCTGCACCTGTTAAAATCAGACATCTTACTTCATCTAAATTAACCTCATCCAAAGTCTTATCCAGTTCTTCCAGTACGGTAGAATTTAATGCGTTCAATGCTTTTTCACGATTGATTGTTATGATGGCATATGCGCCTTTTTGTTCATATAAAATGAATTCCATGATTTTTCTCCTATCTTTCTTTTTCATAAGCAGTAACCGGAAAGCTGCCTGCTTCACTGTAAGTTTATGCTTCATCCGACTGCTGTGGGCATTTGATTTTCCTCATAGACGCACAAGGGCTGCCAGACATTTGCCTGGCAGTCATTGTGAATTTTTATGATTAGTCTCTTTCTACGATAGTAGAGCAGCCCATACCGCCGCCGATACAAAGAGTTGCAAGACCCTTCTTTGCATCCTTTGCTTCCATTTCATGAAGCAGGGTAACTAAGATACGGCAGCCTGAAGCGCCTACCGGATGTCCTAATGCGATAGCTCCGCCGTTTGGATTTAATTGTTTGTCCACATCAATGCCTAAGTCTCTTCCTACTGCAATGGACTGAGCGGCAAAAGCTTCATTTGCTTCGATAATGTCAAAGTCTTCAATCTTCATGCCGGTCTTTGCCAATACTTTCTTGGTAGAAGCAACCGGGCCGATACCCATGATAGATGGCTCAACACCGCCAAGAGCGCCTGCAACCCATGTAGCCATTGGCTTCACGCCTAATTCTTTTGCTTTTTCTTCGCTCATAACAACGATAGCTGCTGCACCGTCATTGATACCGGAAGCATTACCTGCCGTTACTTTTCCGTTTGGATTGATTGGACGTAACTTTGCAAGTCCTTCCATGGATGTGCCAGGACGTGGTCCTTCATCCTTCTTAAATTCGATTACTTCTTTTTTCTTCTTTACCTGTACCGGCACGATTTCTTTGTCAAATGCACCGGATTCCTGTGCTGCTACTGCCTTTGCCTGGCTCTTTACTGCAAACTCGTCCAATTCTTCACGAGTAAGCTTCCATCTTTCATCTTCACAAATATTGTCAGCAGTCTGAATCATATGGTAATCATTGAATGCATCCCAAAGAGCATCATTTACCATAGTATCCACTAACGTATTGTTGTTCATTCTGTAACCAAAACGAGCCTGCTTCAATGCGTATGGAGCCATTGACATATTTTCCATACCGCCTGCCACTACGATATCAGCTTCTCCTGCTGCAATCATCTGAGCAGCCATGTTCACGCAGTTCAAACCGGAACCACATACCACGTTAATGGTAACTGCCGGCACTTCAATAGGAAGCCCTGCCTTAATGCTTGCCTGACGTGCTACGTTCTGTCCAAGTCCCGCCTGGATAACGCATCCCATATATACCTGGTCAACTGCTTCCGGTGCAACGCCTGCTCTGTTCAAAGCTTCCTTAATGACGATTGCTCCAAGGTCCGCTGCTGGTGTGGTGCTTAAAGTTCCGCCCATAGTTCCGATTGCGGTACGGCAAGCGCCTGCTAAAACTACTTTTTTTGCCATTTTTCTTTCCTCCATTTTTGTTTCGATCTGCAACGATTTCAGTTACAAAAACCCGTATTTTAGGGCTTTGCAATGATTGTTATTTTTTTATCATTGCCCGCTGTTTTTATTTTAACATAGGGGGGGGTTTTTTGCAATGGGTGATGTGGGAAAAATTTACTTTTGGCATAGGGTGGTGGCGGGGTGTGTGGATGGAGGACGTGGGAGCTGGCAGAGCAGATAGTAGTCTTATGGGCACGCTTTCGCTCTGCAAAGACGCAGCGGTACTAACGCACCAAAATACGGTGCGTAAGTGCCGGCGACTTTGCCAAGGCCCAGAAGACTACTATCTGCTCTGCCAGCTCCCACTGTGTATCGACAAGCCCCAGGTGCTTATGGAAGTAAGGGAAGAGGGAAATTTTTCTGCGCTTTGGGGCTTTTTGTTGCTTGATTTTTAGGTTTTGATGTTGTGATGTTGTTTTTATTATTTGCTTTTCTGTTTTTCATTATTTAGCTTTTGCCAAAGCTTAAGCAAAGCATTGACTGTCACAAGCTATAACTTTGGTAGCAATATGACTGATTGCTAATAAGCCACCGCCAGCCACACCCACTCTGAGCTGTGGTGGCAGCCGTAGACAGCGGCAGAGGGATGGGGGATGGTTGGCGGCATTGTTTTTGAGGGGGATTTTACTTAACAGGCTGCTCCACAACCTATGGGAAAATTGCAACGGACGGCAATTTTAGTCATATCGCACCACGGACGGCGCTATATGACGACCCGGCCGGCAGAGATAACCTTCCCAGCCTGTTTAGTAAAATCCCCCTCAAAAACAATGCCGCCAACCATCCCCCATCCCTCTGCCGCGTCCCCCGCTCCACCTCCCTCACTTCTTCTTATACTCCTCCACAACCGGATCCACCATTTCATTCACCCGATACCACTCTTTCGTCTCCTGATCCTTCACTGTCTCCGATCGGTTCTGATAAAGGAATTTGGTCAATTCATAACAGCTGATCCATATTTCATTATCACCATCCTTTTGGGATTCATCAAAAATAATTTCCATGCCGAAATGCAAATGCACTGTTTCAATATTGTTTACATTTTCTGTTTTGCTGTAGCCTGTGTGTCCCATATAGCCGATTACGTCTCCTGCCGTCACCACACTTCCTTCTTTCAGGCTTTTGCAGTAAGGGAAGTTTTGTCTTAAATGTGCATAATAATAATAACGTTTTTTATCAAAGCTCCTTATGCCGATACGCCATCCCCCGTACTGATTCCATCCAAGAGCTTCCACATATCCGGATTCCACTGCAATAATGGGTGTTCCAATCTGCCCCATCATATCATGCCCCAAATGGGGCCTATTATATCCATAACTTCTGGAAGCTCCAAAATCATCGTAATCAGAATAAGGAAAATTTTTTGCAATGGGCAGAAATGCTTTCAATCCATACTTTTCCTCCCATTTTGTCTGGGACTGTTCTGCATTATTTCCTGATACTATATTATTATTCCCTTTTGTCTGCTCCTCATCCGAAACCTGAATTTTATAAGTTCCCACCATTCCTCCAAGAACAGCCTCATACACTTCTTTGTAATAAGAAAAGTATTTCATGTCCTTTACGGCTTCTTCCAATGTCACTTCCTTTTCCACCAGTTTTTCTGCAAACTGATTCATTTCCTTTGTGGCTCCTTTTTTCCAGTCTCCGCCCGTTTTAGCTGCTGTATATGCCAGCAAATCAATCCAGTTCACATGCACCTTTTCCCCATAGGTGGAAACATCCCATTCATATGCAACCCGCAAAGCTTCATTGGTTACATTAAAATCCACCCACTTCACAAAATCTTTTTCCTGCTTTTCCCCCTCTGCTTCACTTCCAGTACTGGAAACAGACACAATTCTGCTTTTTATTCCTTCTACTCCCTTTATAACGAGAAGCGCTGTTAAAAAAAGTATGATTTCTACGCAAATTCCTTTCTTTAACTTTTTCATATATCCATGGCAACCTCATTTTCTCTCTCCTATATATATGAATGCCCTCATGAAAAAAAGACCTGGGAAACGATTCGCTCCCAGGCCTTGTCCTGCTTTTTTCTAAAATTCCGGTTCAATCAGACCGTAAGTATTTCCTTTTCTCTTATAGACCACGTTTACCTGATCGGTTTCTGCATTGTTAAATACGAAGAAGCTGTGTCCTAACAGTTCCATTTGAATGCAGGCATCTTCCGGATACATGGGCTTAATATCAAACCGTTTGGTACGGATGATCTTGATTTCTTCTTCATCCATATAATCCTTTTCAATAAAGTCCTGCTTAAAGAAGCTGCTGCTCTGTTTGTGGTCCACCAGCTTCTTTTTATATTTCTTAAGCTGTCTTTCGATAATCTCTTCTACTAAGTCAATGGATACATACATATCATTACTTACCTGCTCGGAACGGATGATATTTCCCTTTACAGGTATGGTTACTTCAATTTTTTGTCTGTCCTTTTCCACACTTAGGGTTACATGTACTTCTGTCTCGGGGGTAAAATACTTTTCCAGTTTCCCAATCTTATCCTCTACTGCACTTCTCAGTCCTTCGGTAACATCAATATTCTTACCTAAAATTATAAATTTCATGTTGCCCATCCCTTTCTGTTATAAAGTATGTCCATTATAGCATAAAATGGTAAGTTTTCCAATAATTTTGTACAATTGTCAGTTATTTTTTCACATTAAAAAAGTCAATAGCATTTTCGACTTTTTTTCTTTAAAAGTAAAATTTATGATTTGTGTACAAAACATTCGTTCACAAAGTTACCATAAAATCTACTTATTTTTACCCTGTTTTTTTGTGGATAATGTGTATAACTTCGTGTATAAGTATGCAAACCCCGAAAACTGGTGGTTCCAATTGTGGATAACATTTCGACGTATCGACAGTTTTTTTCTCTCTTGCTCTTAACATTTCGACATTTTTTGTGCATGTTGACGAAAAAGGGGTATTTTTGTCGGTGTCTTTTTATTTTTCTTGGTGAGAATTGCTTAATTAGATGAGATGAAACAGGGGGGATGGTACCGGACGTGGGAGCTGGCAGGGCATATAGTAGTCTTATGGGCACGCTTTCGCTCTGCAAAGACGCAGCGGTACTAACGCACCAAAATACGGTGCGTAAGTGCCGGCGACTTTGCCAAGGCCCAGAAGACTACTATATGCCCTGCCAGCTCCCACTGTGTATCGGAAAGCCATTTTGTTTCTTCAGAAAAGATTCAATATGTTTTTGATATGCTTTCAATATGGAAAAGGAACAAGCAATACATATCAAAAAGGGATAGGCTGAAACGAAACAGCAAAAGTGGGATGAGAGCGGACCTGCTGCATTGTTTTTGATGGCAGGTCCGCTCTCATCCCACTTTTGCGTCCGCTCCGCCAACACCTCTAGGTATAATCTCCCCCTCAACCATCTAAAAAGGACATCCCCCTCTATAAGGAAGATGTCCCTCACTATTTCTGTATAAGTTCTATATAAGTTATTAGAAAATACGTCTTACGGATAATACCGGTTTATAAGAGGCATTGGAAATCTTAATGCCTGTTGCTGCTGTGCTGGCATGTACGATGTTGCCGCCGCCGATGTAGATACCTACGTGTCCGGAGTAGCATACGATATCTCCAGGCTGTGCATTGGCAAGGCCGCCAACGTCTGCTCCCACACTTCTAAGTGCACCTGATGAATGGGGAAGGCCAACACCAAAGTTTGCATATACGCTCATAACGAAGCCGGAACAGTCTGTTCCGTTTGTTAAGCTGGAACCACCATATACATATGGATTACCTACGAACTGGCAGGCAAAGTTTGCTACTGCAGAACCTCTTCCGCTTCCGCCTACTGTCGCACCGCCGCCGGAACTCTTCTTGGATGATTTGGAAGAGGAACCTTCCTTTTTAGCTGCTGCTGCATTTGCTCTTTCTCTTGCTTCCGCTTCCTTTGCCAGTCTGGCTTCCTCTTCTGCCCTTGACTCTGCTTTTACAAACTCGGTAGAAAGTGTTACGAATTCACCGGAAACATATCCGTCTCCTTCTTCTACGGATACTTTTACCCAGTCTTCTATTGCACCTTCCTCTGTTACGATCAATTCATCTTCAATAGGAACCATTCCGATTACGCTGGAATCGGTTGTTGCCTCTTCTCTTACAAATAAGGTAGTAGTATTTACCGTGGCAATTCTCTTGCCTACCTTTCCTGCAAGCTCTACTGCTTCATCACCTGTAACTACATATTCTGCTTTTACATAACCCTTAACACTGCCGGATTCAATTAAATACCAGCCGCCTTCTGCTTCGGAAACAAAGTTTCCTACGGATTCGTTATAAAGCTTTCCTACTATCTCACTTTCTTCACTTGCTTCGCTTCTAACATTTACATAATCATTTACCTGGGCAATTACCAGATTGGAATAATCTTCTTCAGCCTCTGCTGCCACGATAGCGCTTACATCACCAGCTACAACATCCTTTGCACTGGCTGTTGCACCTACGGATAACTCTACATGCTCTAAAGCCTGTTCATGTTCTGCTTCTTTTTGCGCTACTTCCTTTTCAACCTCTTCCACGGAGCTGACTTCATTTAAAACCACTGCTGCTCCCGCTGCCGGAAGTCCGGCTGCCTGTATGCTCAAAGTCGTATTTGAAATTGCTACCGTCATTACCAAAACACATGCTGCAATTTTTACACTTTTGTTTTTCATTTTTTCCTCCAATTTATTAATCCAAGTTCACATTTGTTACAAAATTGTTACATCTGTAGACAAATATAACATCGTACGTAATATTTGTCAACCCGGTTGTAATAATAAATTAAAGAAAAATGTGGAAAATTATAAAGTCATCAGATATTCTTCACTGCTTGCAATGGAACTGGCCCCATCTGCCACTGCCGTTACGATTTGACGAAGCCGCTTCGTCCTGAGATCTCCCGCCGCAAATATGCCCGGATGGCTTGTTTCACAGGTCTCTCCTGCTTTGATATATCCTCTTTCATCCATATCCACAAGCCCTTTAAAAATCTCCGTATTAGGATTCATGCCTACTGCAATAAAGACTCCGGAAACTTTTAAGGCGGTTTTCTCCTTTGTTTCTTTATTATATAGCTCCAGGGCTTCTACCATGTCTTCCCCCTGAATCTGTTCCACCGTAGTATTCCATAGAATTTCCACATTGGAAAGCTTTAATAAGGTCTCCTGCAACCTTTTTGCAGCCCTGAGCTTATCCCTTCTATGAATCAAATATACTTTCTCACAGCCTCTTGCCAGAAATATAGCATCCTCTACCGCCACATCCGAGCCTCCTACTACGGCTACGGTCCTATTTCTGAAAAAAGCCCCGTCGCAGGTGGCACAATAGGAAACCCCCATTCCAGAAAGCTCCTCTTCCCCCTTTACCATGAGCTTTGCATGGGAGGCTCCAGTTGCAAGAATAAGAGCCTTTCCTATATAATTGCCCTCTTCTGTTTCGACCAGCTTATATTTTCCCTGGTCTATCACCTTTTTTACCGTACCGGACTTGACTGTGACTCCCAAATGCTCTCCATGCTCTTTAAACTTCGTTCCAAGCTCAAAGCCGCTGATAGAAGAGAATCCCAGATAATTTTCCACCTCGTAGGTATTTAAAATCTGTCCTCCTGCCATACCCGATTTTTCCAATACAAGTATGGAAAGTCCTGCCCGGATTCCGTATACGGCTGCCGACATTCCTGCCGGTCCTGCTCCTATAATAATAACATCATATGCTTTATCCATCTTCCTGCCTCCAATGCTGACTGTTTTCTATTGCCTGACATCTTAATATACCCATTATAATCATTTTGTATTTACTTTTCTATAGGTTTTTGCATTTTTTATAGATAGCTTAACATTACCCTCCATCATAAGCCCACATTTATACTTTGCTTTTAGCTTGTAAAGCCACAGTCCTTACCTGTCAAACAACGCACTGACCTCCATCTTATCAATGATTCCCTGTGCGTCCACTCCCGGATGTGTTACATAAATCCGGCAGACCTGCTCTACAAATTCACATTCGACTCCCAGCCGCTTGGCAATCAGCTCTACTTTTCGTCCCGCTCTCATCTCCCGGATAATGCTTTCCACCACATGCTTCAAGCTGCCTTCTTCCACTCCAAAAACAGGCTTATTTTCTGTATCCTTTGTCAAATCGATCTTTTCTACCTGAAATTTCCCCGTATCTTCCTCTACCTTAAGGACCGCCATTGTCACAGGCTGTCTGAATCTTCTCGGACCACAGCTTCCCGGATTTAAAAGAAAAATACCCTCCTCTTTTTTCTCTTCATATTTATGGGAATGTCCATATATAAATAAATCCACTCCGTCAAGATTTTGTTTCCTGTGCTTCTTATTGTGTACCATATAGATATGCAGGCCAAACAAAGTGAGCTCCGCCTCTATCGGCAGCTTCTCAGCCCACTCCTTATCATTATTTCCTCTTACCACATAAACCGGCGCAATCTCTTTCAGTTCATCTAATATCTTCTGGCTGTTTATATCACCACCATGTAAGATGACTTCACATCCTGTCAGGATTTCTTTGATTTCAGGACGAAGCAATCCATGTGTATCCGATAAAACGGCAATCTTATGTGTTCCCTTCTCAACCATCTTTCCATCCACTCCTTCCTTTTTCAGATTCCTCCCTGCATACGCCTGTTTTTATCCTTAATGCCATCCGAAACACGCCTTCCATACATTCCGCCTCTGTTTCTATCCCAAGCCTCTTTGCCAGACGGTCCACCACATAAAGTCCAAGTCCGCTGCCCTCATTGGTCCTGGCACTGTCCCGGTAAAATGGTTCAAATATCCGATCCGTATCCGGCACTTCCATCCCTTCTAGATCATTTTCCACCAGAATTACAAGTACATCTCCCTCCAAAAACGCCTTCACTCCCACATAACTTTTTACATACTTCCGGACATTGGAAAACAGATTTTCCATCATCCGCATCAAATCATGTTCATTCGTCTCTAAAAACACATCTGATTTTGGTAATTGAAAATCTGTCCGTATTCCCTGTTCTTCTATCCATCCATGCTGCTGTAAGATACATTCTGACAAAAAATTCCCCACATTCAACGTAGAAATCTCTAACTTTTCCTCCTTTGCCTCCAAAGAGGAGATTTCAAAAAAATCATCCGATAAGTGTTTTAAATATGCCACCTTATCAATTGCAATATCCAGATATTCTTTTTCTTTTCCCACGAAATCTGTACTTTTTTCAAGCATCTGCAGATATCCCTTTGCAGCAGTAAGGGGTGTGCGGAAATCATGGGAAATACCGGCAATTACATTTTTTAGCTGTCTTCTGTCCTTTTCATACTGTTTCTCCAGTTCTTTATGCATATCCGTATATGCATTTAAGACTTCTGCAAGTTCCAGAATATCTTTATCAAAATAATCTACTGTCACTAACTGATTCCAATCTGTACTTTTCCGTTTCGCAGTTGCCCTTGCAAAGCTTCTGATCTGCCTCTTATATTGATAAATACGAAATGCCAGCATGACAACCGCCAGCGCCAGCATTCCGATGATCATATACATAACCATGCTTTCCGCCTCATACTTTTTTACGATTATTTATAAAGCTGTTTTTTCATCCCTATATAGGAAACTCCGAACCAGACTGCACTCTCTATCAAAAAGCCTGCAATCACAGTAAAGATTAAATGATTTGTAATCTCATATTCAAAGCTTAATATCTTAGTCAGTTTTAAGATCGTGAACCAGTCTGCAATCTTACCTGTCATTTTTTCCGGAATGCTCTCTTCAAATATCTGCACCAAAAACATAACCGCCGTTTCCACCAGCGCAAACCGTAAATAAACCAATACTGCACCTATCATCTGTCTGACGGAAGTGATAATAAGTATTCCACTGGTACAAATGTGAAAAAATACGAAAAATAAAAGCCCAAAACGAAGCGGGAGCTGTCCGATCTCCCCTATTCCGTTACATGCCCCTATCACGATCCAGTATATTCCCAAACATACAAAGACCGACACACTGACCAGTATAGCATCCACAAGCACTTTACTAAATACAATCTGATAAATTTTATTTCCCGCCACCACCTCGTAATACGCAGTTTTGTTCATGTAAGCGATTCCCACAATAACCGCTGAAAATACAGACAAAAAACCAGCCATGAAAACTGTCAGAGCTGACTGCTCCGCCATCAGATTTTCCGCCAAAGTTCCCTGGATAACTTCAATATCCACAAAAAGCGGAAGCACCACACAAAAAACGCATAACACAAGCAGCCATTTTATAAGCTTTGAGGAATGTCTTACCCTATACCATTCTGCTTTCATCAATCGATTCATATATCTATTCCCCTCCCTCTATGATTCCTGTGATACCTTTGACAGATAATATTCTTCCAGATTCTCACCCTCTAACACCAGTTTCGTCAGGACAAGCCCGCTGTCCGTAATGGTTTTTGACACCATTTCCACTTCATCCAGATGGGTGAACAGGCGGATTTCTTCTTTTTCCACTACCTTGTATTCCGCCACAGGAAGCTTTTGTTCCAACACCGCAGCGGTCTTGTCTATATCATTTGTTTTAATTGTCAGGAAACTTCTACATCTCTCTGCCAATTCCTCATCGGAAAAACACTCCACTAATTTTCCGTGATTTATGATCACAAAATCCGTACACAGCTCCGATAATTCAGACAGCAGATGACTGGAGATTAAAATAGTAATCCCATCCTCCATGCAGAGTTTCCTTAACATATTGCGGACATCTACAATTCCCTCCGGATCAAGTCCGTTCACCGGTTCATCCAAAATCATAATCTCCGGACTTGGAAGAAGCGCCATTCCAATTCCAAGCCGCTGCTTCATCCCCAGCGAAAACTGTCCTACCGGCTTTTTCCCCACATGGGCAAGACCGACAAATTCCAATACCTCTTTGATCCGCTCCTCTTTTGCCACACCCCGGACATAACGAATATACTGCATATTTTCCAGTGCCGTCATACTACCATCTAAATACGGTGCTTCCAGCATAAAACTCATACGGCTTCTGCTTTCTTCCAGATTTTGGGAACTATCGAAAATTTTGATCGTGCCGCTTGTAGGCGCCGTCAGCCCTGCTATCATTTTCATGATGGTGGTCTTTCCCGCACCATTGGGACCGATCAGACCATAAATGTGCCCCTTCTTTATGGTGAGATTAAAATTGTCTATTGCGGCAGTCTTTCCTTTTCCATATATCTTCGTCAACTGTTCTAACTGCAAAATATTCTCCATAACCTTTCCTTCTGTAACAGTTTAGACAATGCAGTGGGGCGGAGGGTGGATAGACGGATGCGTGAGCCGGCATAGCCTATGGTAGTCTTAGAGGCCTTGGCAAAGTCGCCGGCACTTACGCACCGTATTTTGGTGCGTTAGTACCGCTGCGTCTTTGCAGAGC
>JAAUZH010000030.1 GCA_014804675.1 Lachnospiraceae bacterium | reverse complement strand
TCATACAGTCTCCTTTATCTGTTTGATTCGCAACTAACATCATAAAGAAAAACTGTATGATTGGGAAGAGGTTTCGGCTTCTTCCCTTTATTTTTTGCCAACTATAATTTTACACTAACTATTGAAAACAGCATATGGCTTTTCGTTACCAGTGGGAGCTGACATAGCATATGGCAGTCTCCTACGCCATCCTATACAAATCCATCGAACACAGCCCTAATGCCTCAGCCATTCTCCCTGCTGGTTATATTGATATAAAAAAGAAACCGGTCAGACATAAGATTATGTCCACTGGTTTCTTTTTCATCTCTTCCAAATCTTTTCCTTCCAGTCCTTTAGACCCTGCTCCAATGCAAACCTAAGACACAGTAACTGCATGGATTACAGCTACAAGATTTCTCAGTTAATGGATTTTCCTAATTCATACGCATCTTCCAGTTCTTTTTTCCCCTTAATATCACCCACATCTCCATTACCGCCAGCAAGGACATGGCCGAGATTCTTCCATTTCAAATGCTCCATCAGATGATCGTAATAGGACAGAACATCCTCAAAACCGTTTCCCTCTGCCGCCATCAACAATGCAGATGCTCTGCCATGTCCCCTAAGAAGATTTCCATCGCCCTCCTCCAGCGCAAACAGACGATCAATCGCCATTCTGATCTGACCGCTCATATTCCAGTAATAAAGGGGAGTGGCAAGTACGATTACATCACCGCCTTTTACTGCCGGATAAATCTGTGCCATATCATCTTTCTGAACACAGGGGCATTCCCGGCTGCTGTGCCCGCCAAAACAGCCTTTACAACCGTGAATGTCCATACTGTCAAGGAAAAACTCTGTAACCGTATTTCCCGCACTTTCCGCACCTTCCGTAAAAGCTTTGACTAAAGCGGATGTATTACCATTCCTTCTGGGACTTCCATTTAATATAACAATTTTCTTACCCATCATTCATTCCTCCCTACTATCTCAAAACTTATCTGCCAGCGCAGCCGCCTGTTTGCACCCATCGGTCTTTTCAATATCCCCTATGTTTAAAACACCGGGAACAAGTACTTCTCCAACCATTTTCCATTTTAACAATGCTGCCGAACGCTCTACTGGAATACGGACACCGTCCAAAACGGACATATCATTTTCCTCACAACAGGCAATTACTGCACACTCTTTGCCTGCAATATCCTTACCTGCAACACAGAATGAAAAAATCTTATCGATCACACCTTTGATCTGTGCAGGAATAGAATACCAGTAAACAGGCATGGTGAATACGACAGCATCCGCTTCCAGAATAGCCGGGGCAATGGTGTTGAAATCGTCATCAAAGGAACAGGCTTTTCCTGACTTAAAGCAGTTCTCACAAGCATGGCATCCTCCCACATTTTTCATAGCGGCATCAAACCGTGTAATGGTATGCCCTTTGTCTTGGGCTGCTTTGATAAAGGCATCTGTCATGGCAAAACTATTCCCGTTTTTTCTCGGGCTTCCTGTGATCACAACAATTTTTTTACTCATAAAATACACTCTCCTTTACGCTTTTATCATTTCTCTCTTACTGCCTTGACTTGTTTTTCAGTCCATATTATGATATTAGCATGAGCTAAATAAAATGCAAGTACGCACATTCAGGTGCGATACTTACCTAAAGGAAAGTGTAAAATGGAAAAACGCTGTATATCACAGGAATGCTTGAATGACACAGGTTTCAGCTATACCTTATCCCTGATCAACGGAAAATATAAAATGACTATCCTTTACACCTTAATGGAGTTTGGGATAGTCCGATTTAATGAAATGAAAAAATATATTGGCAACATCTCTTACAAAACTTTAAGCTCCACCCTAAAAGAACTGGAAGCTGACAGACTGGTCCATCGGGAAGAGTATCCGCAAATCCCGCCCAAAGTGGAATACAGCCTTACCGAGCGTGGAAAATCCCTGATGCCTATTCTGGACGGGATGTGTGAATGGGGTGACCAGAACAGGATCTGATGTTTCGGGAAAGAGGTCTCATTTTTAGAAGTGGGGAAATAGTACTGAGGTGCAAAAGTACCGCTACAAACTGTAAGGGCTTCTTAATTGTTCGTTTCATTCTGACATACCCCATTTCCCATCGTTTGGAACTGACTCAACCATTCCTTTACTTTTTCTTCTGTTGCCGTGTGCATGGGCTGCACCGCAAGCCGTCCGTATTGTTTCTTCACGGTCATCATACTGTTGTCATCATCAATCTCACGCAGGATATGGTTTACATTGGACGGTGTGAAAATTTCCGCAGACGGAATATCCCTTAAAGCAGAAAGCCTCCTGTAATCCGTTGAAATATCCGCCGTCCCTGTAACTGCCAGAATAGGCTTACCGTATTTTTTCAGCCGCGTGATGTAATCTTCTGAAGAGTAGGAAGCGTGTTCCCTGACCCATTTTGCATTCAGCATTGCTCCGCTAAAAAATACTCTGTCTTTCTTCGTGTTTATGCACTTTTGGAACATTGCGTCTACCTTTGCGTTGGTTTTTTCCTTTGATGTCTGGCTGCGCAGCAGCATTCCAAGCAGGCCCTTTTTATGTTGAAATTCTTCTGCCGCCAAAGCATTCTGATAGAAAAGTGCGTCTTTCATGGAAGTTGCCGCCCCACCGAAAAGCGACAGTCCTGCGGTATTGAAATCGCCTGTTGACTGAAATGTTCCCCGCTTATCGTATCGGACACATACAAATCCAAGCCCCGTAAAAAATTCAGCAAATTTTTTGTATAAGTCCGTCCGAAATCCTTTCTCGTTCCCGTCACGGTCTGTTTTTCCTGTTCCCATAATCACTACAATAGCAGGGGACAATGTGTTTTTATCTGTATATGTGACGGTTGCCCCGATAGATGCCGCTCCCGATAAGGTTATGCGTTCTTCTTTTAATGCAGAGATCATTGATTTTCCTCCTCCACAGGTGCGGAAATAAAAGAAATACTCCTTTTCTTCCCATCTGATTTTTCCCCATATTTATCCATAACAGCGCCAATATCCTGCATAAATGCATCAAATTCTTCATCCGTCAGACAGAGCATGCGAGTTCTTAGGCTAAGTCGGTCTTTTCTGGGATCTGCATTTGGTTTCATGCTATATTTTTGAAATCTGGCATAAATCTCCATTAAAAATTGGTATGCCACATCTGCAACACTGCCATTTTCCATCGCTGTGAATTTATCTTTATTGATAATCAGCAGCCTTTCCAGACTACCTCTGACTTTCCGCTCTTCCTTTACAATCAACACTTCTTCTTTAAGCAAAGTATTGATATGTCGATACAACGTAGGATATTGAATTAACAAACGTATCTTTTCCTGACTTGACTGTGATTTTCCTATCAGACATAAAGCGTTCCTAACTTTACGCCTTCGTAAAGTTAGGAACGCTTTAATTTAGATATGGGACCAGCTTTCCCATGTCTTACTTAAATGTTGCATTTGACCAACCACACACCTTTTATCTGTCCTTGTGGCTTCACATCCTGTAGAATATTTCCCTGTTATAATTCTTCCAACTTCCATTATCAAAATCTTCAATTACTTTTTTGCTATATTACTTATTATGCCTCGCTAACTGCATCTGAAATATCGTTTGATATTGTTTCAGACTCAGAAACCGAAGTTCCACCATTGTCATTATCCTGCTTCAGATTGTCATTCTGCATATTTGTAGGCTTAGAGATTTCTATACTCATTGTAGTTTCCATCCCTCCAATATTCATAGTAATCACCAATACCCTCGAACCATCCGGTTTCACAATAATATCCGTCTTGTTTTCCGTTTCTTTCTCGTCAGAAGCATTCCTCAATCCACCCTCTGTTTCCAATGTATCAACACCCATCACCTTCTGCAAGGCTTCTTTTAGTTCATCGTCCAGTTCTAAAGGAGCATAGTTCATGACTCCATACCTTGAAATCAAGAACTGCTTTCCTGTTTCCCCGTCCTGCACAATCTTAATATCAGAGTATTCAAAATCTCCTAAGCATTCTTCTTGTGTATTATAAATAGTAAGGCTCTGTTTTTGATTATCCGCTTTTAATAAATAATTTTCTGACTGGTAACTTATATAGATTTGCCTTGCAGTTGTTGCATTAGCATATTTCATTTTCAGATAAGCTTCCATTCGTTGCTCCTCTTTTTCTACATCCACCGAATGACCAAAATAATAATCTACTCTATGATTGTTGTTTTGCTCCATCCACTTTCTTTGGAATTCCTCTGGATTTACCAGATTTGCAAAACCACCTTCTAATGGTTCTTCCTTAAAAGAAAATCCTCCTTCAGCATTTATTGTCAAGCCGCTGAAGCGTTTCACATTTTGTTTTATTCCGTAATATGCACCAGTACCACTATTGACATTAACGATACTCATTTTAATATCCTCCATTCCTTCCAATTATTCTTAAAATGGCGGTTCCTCGTCTTTATGAATATAGTTGCCCGCCGCTGTTTTCTCCTCTTTTCCAGTTCCCTTTTTGCCCGCTGGAACACCTTATGGAATTTATCTTCCTCAATAGGCTATAGCAGATAGTGAAACGCCGTCACGTCAAATGCCTTGAAAACATATTCCCGGATGCCCGTTATGAAGATCAGCATGGTATCTTCGTCCCTCTCCCGGAGCTTCTTCACTGTTTCAATGCCATTTGTTCCCTCCATCTGTATGTGGAGGAACACAATATCAAACCGTTTCCCATGAGCATAGCTTCCCCACGGCAGTTCTTTTACTTTTTATATCGGCATATAATTTTGGTATTTCGCCGGAATGTAACGAAACCTTATTCAAATGTAACGAAATCTTTTTCTTTAATAAAAACCAAAAATAGCTCTAAAGTTTTTTGTCTTTCGTCTGATAGCACCATTTTCCGCCGCATATGGCAATCCCAAAATAATTTAGTTCCGCTTCTGAAACATCCTTCATCTTTTCAATAAACTCATCATAGTTCTTACATCCCTGCCAGTACGAAAATCGCCTCCTGCCTGCGGCTCACAGCTTTCAGCTGATGTGGGCAGACCAGAAGCAATGCCACAAATGCTATGACATAATGCTCATGGAAACGCCTGGAAAAGACTGCAGTATTCCATTCCTATTTCCTGTGCTTTATCTACAGAAATATTTAAAGATATAATTTCCTTATATTCCACTTTTGATAATATTAGTAAGCTGTTTTTCATCTATAAGAATAAAGAAAATGGCAATTGTTAACCTGCACAAAATCGGAATTAGTTTTTTGTGCAATATAACACCATAAAGTTCAAGGTACAAAATCGTATATATAATAGATTGATGATTACTATACATAATTTAGGCAGCTGTTTTCTGTTAAAAATATGGAAAATCAGGCTTTATAGCAACAATTACGCTTGATTTTGACACTTATTGGATGAAATGCTATTTTGAAGGGAAGAGTATTATGAAAAAACTTATAGCTTTAGCAACCATACTTACAGTTCTTATGACAGGCTGTGGACAAGTCAGTGAAGAAACAGAAACCACAAAGTCCGGTGCAGAAGTGCAGATAAACGATTTCAACGAAAAGACTATTTCTGAAATCAAAATTAATGAAACAGGCGGAGAGGACGGCAGAAATAATGATTGGCTGATTTCAGCAAAAGACGGTCATAATTATGTAATTCAAACAAATAACAATATGAAAACCACTCTGACCTATGACATTTCCGATAAGGACTTTTTGGATCTGATACAGATAGATTTCTCAGACTATATAGGAAAATCGGAGTCTTATCCAATTGGTATATGTGATGCTGTTTATTACACTATTGTAATAAGCTATGATGATGAAACAGAGGATAAATCGGGAGGCTGTAAAAAATCTTGTGTCTATGAAATTTAGACTTTCTTGATAAGAGTTAGATATGTAAGAGTTTTTTTGTCGGTTTTATGTTTTTGGGGCTGTCGAATTACTTCTTCTATACT
>JAAUZH010000029.1 GCA_014804675.1 Lachnospiraceae bacterium | reverse complement strand
GGCAAAGTCGCCAGCACTTACGCACCGTATTTGGGTGCGTTAGTACTGTTGCGTCTTTGCAGAGCGAAAGCGTGCCTGACAGACTACTATATGCCCTGCCGGCTCCATGCCTTCCAAATGCACTCCCCTTTTCAGGCGGGCTGAACTGTTACATAAGAACAACAAAATACCCTTAACCATGTTACTATCCACAGCTAAGGGTATTATAATATGAATTTTTACAGCCATGCAGAGCACCAAGATACCAATCTCATTCAGTGGGGAGTTACACAACGCACTGCATATATCCTGTTTCCATACCGGGATAAAGAAATCAGATCATCCTGCAGTGGGTCCATGCAATAAAAATTGCCATTTTCAGCCTTTACTATCAATACATAATGCAAATTACCCAAACCATACATCCGCACTCTGACAATCGGGTATTTCCCTTCTTTCAGACATTCCATCAACAGTTCGCTTGTCACTTCCCTAAAAACATCCGCCTCATATTCACCTGTACCCCGAAGCTTCTCCCATAAAAGATTTCCTTCCCCATCAAATACCTGCTGCCTGGAAAATTCCTCATTTAAGGTATACGGTGTCTTTTCTTCGCCCGCCATACTCACAGCCGAAGCAATGCAGCACACAAGACAGCCGGACTTTTCCATAGTGTATACCGAATCCCCCAATGTTTCCCTTGCCCAGCTTTCATCATCCTGTCTGTAAAATATCATATCCTTATCAGGTATCACGTCTTCCTCTGAGTGCACTATGACACCACCCCTGAAACGCAGTATACAAAAAGCTGCCGCCACAACTAACAGACATATTAAAAATACAAGCAGATAAATCCACCTCTTTTTTCTTTTCACTGCAGAATTTCTCCTTCTCTTTTGAAATTAACTTTCCTTGCATTTACATACTAGCAAGCACAATGAGGGAAGTCAATGCAGATATTTTGTTGAAAAAGTATTGACTTCCACGTAGCGTGATACTGTATTCTTTTCTCAAGGAAGCTACATAGAAATAAGCCGGCTACATCTATCCTGTTTCCTACTATGTTAAGGAGCTGATAAAAATGAGAACCATAAGCCAAGTTGCAGAATTAACAGGAGTAAGCACACGTACATTACAATATTATGACGAAATCGGATTGTTGAAGCCAAGTGAATTAACACAGTCCGGCTATCGTTTATACGATGAAGATGCTTTGCAAAAACTACAACAGATATTATTTTTTAAAGAATTAGGTTTTAAATTAAAACACATTAAGGAAATACTGGAAAAACCGGATTTTGACAGAATTGCCGCTTTCAAAAAGCAAAGGGAACTTCTCTTATTAAAACGCAACCGGACAGACAGACTAATACAGCTTCTTAGCCGCTTAGAGAAAGGAGAACAATGTATGAGCTTTAAAGAATTTGACCTGTCTGATTATATTGACGCACTGGAACACTTCAAAACCAGCAATACGGATAATGTTATCAAACATTGGGGAAGCATTGAAAATTTTGATTTATTTATTCAGAAAATCAAAGACGATGAATCCCAAGTAGCCAAGCTTGCCATTCAGCAATTCGGGAGCATAGAGAACTATACGGAAGCTATGAAATACAATCTGGAACATTTTTCCGAAATTATGGAAAAACAGTTATCCCAGGTTCCGGAAGAATTAAAACAAAATAATTTATTTTTACAATTGGCTTCCCATAAAGAAAAACGAGCATCTTCCAAAGAGGTTCAAAGTATTGTTCAGGAAATCATTGCATTTGCACATGGCAATGTCCCTTCCGAATTATTCGGCAACCAAGATGATTATTGCAACACAATTATTAACGTCTATTCCAATGATTATCTGAAAGCCATATTTGACACAAAGCACGGTACAGGTTCCTGCGATTATATTGTAAAAGCATTTCGCTATTACTTAGAAAATCACCGCTCACAGAACGATTAGTGCCTTTGTTTTTATGAAAAATGACTATCCTGTGATTCAGACAGGATAGTCATTTTTCAGAATAAAGTCCCATATATCATCTTTGCTTTTTCCGTATACTTTTGAACAAATTCCGCCTTGGCATTTGTATATCCGTCTCTGTCATGCTCATATTTTTTCCATAACTCTAATTTCATTTTCTCATACTCGTATGCTACCTCAGGATGTTCCATAAGATAATCTCTAAAATACAATTCGTTGTTATCGCCAGCATACCTTAAATGCAAATGAAACACTTTTTCAGCAAATCCGTTTTCTGTATATCCCTTGTTAAAAGAAATCCTGTCTGCATTTTGAGCCATACAAATATAGCCACTATTTACAAGCGAATCCTTATAATTTGATAACTTAAATTCCTTTGGAACTTCCACAAGAATATCAATAATTGGTTTTGCCCAAACAAAACCAATGGCTGTGCTTCCTATATGACTTATTCTTTTGGCTTGTGGCATTGCCTTTTTCAAAAATATTTCTTCCTCTGAATACCATTCTTTCCAACAAGCTTGATATTCTGTTAAAAAGACAGGAAACAGCTGCCACAACTCTTCCAAACTCATTTCTGATAATTTTTTACCCATTGAGCACCTCATAGAATCTCGATTTTTTGCTCTAAGAAATTTCCTGTTAAACTGGAATTCTGATAAGACACTTTTTATAGCATTTATTAACTGTTATATCTTATCTTCAAAAAGTTCGCAAACCCTTGAAAATGCTAAATTTATAGCAAGTGAGTTTGCCCTTAGACTTTCCCTTGTGTTATATCCTTTTCCCTCATGTTACGAACTCTCATAAGGGCAAAAATAAGGGAAAGAAAAACCTGTAACAAATTAATAACACAAAATAAATCAGACGAAAAGAACTGATTGAAATGCTTTCTTAATTTCTCCGAAAATACAATTAGAAAAGAAAGGACAGAAAGATATGAGATTTATATATGCAGAATACAATATGTACTACAACAGCGTTGATGTAACCACTTTTAACGGATATATCCTGCGGATTGACTGTAATGTGGCGGAAGATGGACTGAGGACTACTCCCTGCTCCCAATATGCGTTAGATGCACTGGCAATAGACGAACCGCTTGAATATGCCCGATTAGCACTCAACTGCAATTTACAAATGCGGGTGGATGTGGAAGATTCCTTAGAATTGTGGTAAATCTCAAATTCTCTCATTTATGTGCAGGCATGGATATTTCAAAATTGAAAATATCCATGCCAAACTGTTTTAATGTAAGGTATATTTCAAAGTTCTTAAATAAAAACCATCCGTCTGCAAACGGTTAATTACATATAGAAAGTGGTAATCCTTAAATACTATTTTCCTGCAAGAATATAGCTTTTATTTATCAGTTGGAATATTTCGTCCATAGACATCGAACCGTCAAGGCAAATCGTAATCCAATGCTTTTTATTCATGTGATAACCGTGAAGAATTTTCACGCCGTCCACCTCTTTTTTAATATCTTCGGTTATCATTCGCAAATCTAAGATTTCAACCGTTTCATCAGAATCAAATCCAAGTTTCCGGCGTGATACGGTAAGTAAAGCGGCATACCATTTTCGATTGTCTTTTCGCCTTACGACAGCATTATCGGGAAACTTCTGCCACAGATATTCAAGTTCATCTCCGTATGTGTTCCAGATATATGCTATTACTTCTTTTGCCTGCTTACTTTTGAAAATCTGTATGTCAAAACATTTTGCGGAAATTTCCTCAAGTAAGGCTTCGTATTCACTTTTCACTTGCCCGACAAAAGAACCTGCGGCACTGGCAACAAGGTGAAGCACATATTCGTCTCCACTGCTGTTATCAACCACTTCCGTATATATTTTTTCTTCATGGTCAATTTTTACGGTCAAGTTTAGTTGCCCTTCTACTAAGTCCGTATGATAAGTATAATCATTGTTGGCATTCTCAAACCCGAATGATAGAAGTTTTTGTATATTCAGTTTTCGGTTTTTAAATTTTACCTCAGTCATAACGCTGCTCCAATCAAAGACTTTTCCTGCATCTATTTTATTATTGTTTATTTCCAATTAATATCCCAGCTTCTCGTCAATTAACACTACTTCAAATTCTCCTGTCATAGGCTTGGACCAAAGCACGGATAATCCTCTGCAAATTCTATCGGGACTTTTACAGTCATAACAACGATCCGCTTTTATGGCACAGGGCGTTTTCATACCAAGGCGTTTGGCATTTAGTGGGGAGGCTACATTTCTTGCACGCCATAGAGCGCTGTCGTAATCTTTTGCAATTTTGTTTGATCCAACCACAAGATATACCTTTGCATGTCCATAAAAGATAGCGGCAACACGGTTGCAATTCCCATCAATATTGATGACCTCGCCGGTTTCAGCAAGACCATTGACAGAAGAAACATAGATTTCTGCTACATTTGCCGCAATGCGTACCTCTTTATCTGTCTTTCCATCAGTGATACGCTGATGCCATCGAACATCATTGTGGACAGAAAGTTTTTCGTACAATCCCATTTCTTCCAACGTCATAGAGCCGCCAAAACCCACTGTTTTGTCAACAATCTGCGTGTTCATATATGCTGCCGCTTTTTCTGCGGTTTCAAAGCAGGAAACCATATAACCACGCTCTTCCAGATTTTTTTTCACTATTTTAAAATCCATAATGTATGCTCCTAATTTTATCAAAAATCAATTCGTGTCATTATATATCGCTGTTAGCCGTTTATTGTCATTTTCCGGATCATTTTATAGTCTCTTCTGTAATATCGCAGTAAAACAGAATATCTTTTTTGTTTTCCTGTGACGTTCCTTTATACACATGGGTATCAAGTCCGCCTATTACAAAGCCATTTTTCAGGTAGAACAGGCAAGCGCCGAGGTTATTATCCTGACCCTGTGTGTAAATTCCACGATAACCGTGTTCTTTTGCAATCTCCTTGGACTTTTCAATCAGCATTTTACCAACGCTTTTTCCACGATAATCGGCATTGACCTTCAAATCGTAGAGATACATATATTTAAGAAAATGATGCTGTAAAATAGCAAGCCCGATACATTTACCCCCGTCATATGCGCCGACAAAAATACTGTTTTGAGCCATTTTATCGTAATTATAATTTTCATCCGGGAAGCACATTTCAGTGACGTTCTCTTTACAAAAACGAATGATTGTATAATCCCACTTTTCCTTGTCATAAGATAGCTGCATTAGCCCAAACAGGTTAAAAGGCTGATTGGGGATGTTAATGTCATCTTTATGCTCCTGATCAATTATTTTAATGGTTATCATTGTTAATCCCTCACTTCCTCACCGTAAAAATCCTTTTCATACTTATAACCCCAATTCATCATAGCATAAAATATAGGATAAAGGTCTTTTCCTTTCTCTGTAAAAGAGTATTCAACATGAGGAGGAATTTCATTAAACTGCTCACGGTGAACAATTCCTTTTGCCTCCAAATCCTTTAATGTTGTCGTGAGCATTGTGTTGGTAATGCCGGGAAGATTCTTTTTCAGTTCCCCGAAACGGATAGAATCATAGATACAAAGCACATACAACACCTGATCCGTCCATTTCCCCTGAAACAAAGCCAGCCCCGGCGTAACAGGGCAATTTCCGGCTTCTGTTACAATCCCTTCTTTCACCCGTCCTAAAAACTCATCATAGCTCATCATCTGTTCCATAGCTTCATTCTCCTTACAGTCAGTTTTTTAATACTATATACAAAATTTCTGCGTACTTGAAACATTTCCAAGACATAGCATAATAAGCATACTATATAAAGTCAAGTATGAAAGGAGAATTCAAATGAACCAAAATGTAATTTATGAAGTCCTGTACGATAAAATGGAAGCTGCACCGGACAGCATAGCAGTGTTTGATGAAAAGAGAACCCTTACAAGAATGGAACTTGAACAGTTAATCAATACGATTGCAGTAAAAATTCCACCGGAAGCGCATAGAGTGGGGATTATGATGGAACATACTGTAGAAATGATTGCTGCTGTTTTTGCAGTTCTGAAAACAGGGAAAGCCTATGTTCCCGTAGAACCGTTTTTCCCGCAGGGAAGAATAGAGTTTATGATGGGAGATTGCAATGTGGACATTATAATAACGAATAGCGCCTACAAAGAAAAGGCGGCAAAATTTCCGTATATCCTAATTGATTCTGGTATGGAAGCGGAAAATGCGGCGGTGGTTTCTTCTGCTTTGTCTGACGACCTCGCCTATATCTTATACACATCAGGCTCTACGGGTATGCCGAAAGGGGTTGCTGTCCGCAACCGCAATGTCTGCCATTATGTAAGGGCTTTTCAAAATGAATTTCATCCGGATGAGTCAGATACCATGCTTCAGTATTCCGTATGCTCCTTTGATATTTTTGTGGAAGAAGTATTTACAACTCTTTTGTCCGGCGCTGTGCTTGCAATCCCTTCCGCAGAAACAAAGAAGAATATCCATTCCCTTATGGAGTTTGTCGATAAAAACAACATAACAGAGATTAGCGGTTTTCCATATTTACTGCTTGAAATGAATCATTTGGCACGGATTCCGAAAAGCTTACGGCTTTTGATTAGCGGCGGTGATGTGCTTCGTGCAAGCTATGTTTCAAATTTAACCGACAAGGTGGAGATATACAACACCTACGGTCCGTCAGAAACAACGGTGTGCGCATCCTATTATCGGTGCAATGATGTGAAGCCTCTTACGGATGGCACTTATCCTGTCGGCAAGCTGGTTCTTGGTACTCGAATCGAGATATTGGACGAACATTTGGTTCCCATGAAACAGGGAGAAATCGGAGAAATCTGTATTCTCGGAGATGGGGTGTCTGCCGGATATATCGGCAACAGAAAAAGAGAAAATGAAGCTTTCGTTACAAGGCAGGACAGCTCTGTTTTGTACCGCAGCGGCGATCTCGGATATTTCCTGCCTGATGGAAATATTGCATTTCTTCATAGAAAAGACACACAAGTAATGATTCTCGGCAAACGGGTTGAGCCTGTTGAAGTTGAAAGCGTATTATGCAAATGCTCAGAAATTGAAAAGGCAGTTGTCAGACCATACACGGATGAGCAAAATCTGTCCTACATGGTAGCCTATGTGGTTTTGAAACAGCCGGAAGCTAACTTATCAACCTTGAAAAAAGAAATGGCAAGGTTTTTGCCGAACTATATGATTCCTGAATTTTTTGTCAAAATGAAGAATCTTCCGCTGAACGCAAACGGTAAGGTGGATATGGTGCAGGAAATACGATTGTCCGCTGGCTGGTGAATTACGCCAAAGAACAGAGTATTACAAAGATATATCTCGAAACCTCTGATTGCGGACGGGCATTGTATGAAAGTATCGGTTTTCGGGATATGCGGGATTATATGAAGTTATAGAGAGGAATCAGGATGAAAGAATCAGTCAAAACAGTAATAGACGGAAAACAGATTCATTTTTACAAAAACGAAAATGACGGTGTGCCTGTCATTTACGCCAATATGTATTCAGAAGCAGGTCAGGCGGTTTTGGAGCAATGTGAAAAGCTGGGGTGTAAACCTTTTCATCTTGTAACTATCACAAAACTTCGGTGGGATGAAGAATTATCGCCGTGGGCGCACGAACCTGTCGTATCAAAAAGCAATCATTTTACGGGAGAAGCAGAACAATTTGCCCGTTTTATGGAAGAAAAAATCATTCCTTTCATAGAGAGTGAAATCCAACCGCAATACAGAGTGATTGCAGGCTATTCAATGGGAGGGCTTTTTGCCTTGTATGCGCCGTATATGATGGAGTTATTTTCAAAATCGGTGTCGGCATCCGGTTCTGTATGGTATCCGGATTTTGTATCTTATGTGCAGACACATGATTTTCTGAAAAAGTCGGAGGCAGTCTATCTTTCACTCGGAGATTTGGAAAGCCGTGCAAAAAATCCGTTTTTAAGTCAGACAGAAAACTGTATGAAAGAATTGTGTTCTATCTATCAGAGCCAAGCGATAAGCACTGTATTTGAGTTGAATCCCGGAAATCATTATAAAGATGCGGCTTATCGCATGGCAAAAGGGATTACTTGGATATTGAAATAAAACGATACATAACAGCAAACTAATGTTTTTTCCAATTTGCTTTTAAGACAGGGGAACGATTATCTCGCCCCTCTGTCTTTGCTTTTAACCTTTTGATGTTGGTACTCTGTCGATATTTTGGGTGGATTCTTTAATCTCTCATGCACACTTTCCTTATCCTGCATTTGATTATCCCCAGCATATCTCTTATCCCATTCTGCCGCTTCAGCTCCTTGTAAATCTTGAACAGTTTCGGATAGGCGGCTGCCTCGGCTGACATGACGGGCTTTGGCGGTATCTTCGGTTTGCTTGGAATTTCTTTTTCCGCTGGTTTTGGATCAGGCTTTTGTTTTGGTGTTTCCGATTGTATCTGTCTTGTATCAAAAAGTTTTGCAGACAGTTCCCTTGTCTTTTGCAGCACCTTTGAAATTAACATTGCCAGCACCGCAACAGCGCTCATAAGGATAGTTCCTAACCGTTCCGGCTGGTTGCCGAATACATCAACGGATTCCCTGATGCGGTCGGAGATATATTCTTTTTTTATCTGTCGTATCTCTGTTTCCGCCACGCCGCTAACGATTGCCCTGTCAACTTCACGATTCCAGCGCATACGGTATTCGTTATCCGTCTTTATCTTTTCCGCTTTCGAGTTGTTCTTACCTATCTTCTTGGTGGCAAGGTACAGACCGTTTTCGTCAAGTATCTCTTTCTTGGTGCGGGTGTGTTTCCCCTGCTCGTCATAGAACATATTCCTTGTAGCAGTCTTTTCTATGGGTTCGGGCAGCAGTTCTCTCTAAAAAAATAAGGTGGATATGGTAGTTTGTCTTTCGTTTGTTATGGTGCAGAGCCGCCACGCACTCCACACCGTATTTTTCCTTAAAGCGGTCTGTGAACAACTGCAGCAGCTTGTCCGGCTCATAAAGGTCTGGGAAAGATTCGGGCAGGGCAATGATAAATTCCCTTGCCTCGATACATTTCCCCTCTGTGCCGCTTTTCTGAAAATCCCGTTGGTTGCATTTGGCAAGTTCCGTCCAAAAATGGCGGTCTGTTGTTTCATAGACCGCATACAAGTTCTCCTGCTTGGCATGGCTGGAGATATAGGTGATCCTGCCCCTGACATCGGGCAGCTTGTTCATGCGGATAAATGAATGTCTTTGTATTGTACCTTGTCCTCCTTCCTGCAAATGGCGGCAACCGATTTTGAAAGAGGCTGGCATGGCTTTTTTAATGTGAGTGGCAGCATAGGCTGTCCGCATACGAACATATCCGCCGCTTGGCGGTCATTCAAATGCGTAAGCATTTGCAAGTCACGTTGGCGTGACTTATGCTCTACGCTCCGCTTCGGTCGGAGCTGAACAAGTGCCACCGGCACTTAGCTCCCTGCAAGGGCGAAATCCCCATTGCATAAACGAAGTTTGTGCAATGGGTGTATTTCGCTCTCAAACGCCGAGGGCTTAAAAGAAAGAAGAATCCCTCCCGAAAAAGCTCGCAAAAAATGCCACCATGACTGCAAAAAATGTCACAAAATGCCGCCGCATTTCAAAAACGGGTTGCATATCAGACAAAGCACATGATATAATCTATTTGCGTGTAGGTATATCATGGCTTCGGTCTGATACATACCATTGGGCGGTTTCCTTGGGAGCCGCCTTTTATACTGCTGATTTTCTTGTAACAGATTTTACATCATTCTTGTCCCGCAGGGTATTCCTCCCGATACCCGTATAGTCGGCAGCTTCTTCAATTGATAATGCGATTTTCATTTCGGTCATTGGCTCACCTCCTTTTTAATTGCATAATGCAATTTTAATAGTATGCTTACTATAACGCTTTTATATCTTTCTGTTAAGCATTATGATAATATAAAAATTATTTTTAAATTGCATATTGCATTATTGTTTTTTCTGTGCTATACTTTGTCCATACCGAAAAAGGAGGCAACACCTCCGAAAAAACAGGAGGCGTATCAGTATGAAAGATAAAGAGTTACGCAGGCTGATCGGTAGCAGGGCAAAACAGCGGAGGGTTGAGTTGGGATTAAACCAGCCTTATGTCGCAGAGAAGATGGGGGTAGCCACTTCCACAATCGTGCGTTATGAGGCGGGAACAATCGACAACACAAAGAAGCTGGTCTTGGAAGGTCTTTCAGAAGCCCTCCATGTGTCTGTGGAGTGGCTGAGAGGGGAAACGGAGGAATACGAAACGGACATTACGGATAAAAGGGAATTATTTATACGTGATGTGATGTCCTCCATTCTCTCAAAACTGCCTTTTGATATGGAACAGGCGGAATCGGACTTTTCAAAAGACTTACTGCTGCTGATGTTAAGGGAGTATGAATTGTTCGTGGATTCTTTTCAGTTTGCCTGCAGGAATTTCAAGGACAATGCGGAAAATGCCGCACTCGCCCGGACAATGGGGTTTGAATCAAATAAGGAATATAACGAGATTATGTTCCTTAGGGAAATCACCCACACTGTAAATATGCTTAACGATATGGGCGACATCGTGAGGCTCTATTCCAAAAATCCCGAAACAGCCACCGTAAGGCTTGCAAATCTTCTTTCTATGGTATCGGGGGAAGAATCCGAATCGGTATAGTGGAACAATCGGAGTTATGATATACTTACACGCAGAAAGCATTTCATCAGTTCCGATTGCCCCAGCGCAACGCAGTTGCGTTTGTGAAAGGAGAACGGATTATGGCAAAAGGTTCTGTAAGGAAAAAAGGAAAGAAATGGTACTACCGCTTCTATGTGGAAGATGCAAGCGGAAACTTGGTACAGAAAGAATGTGCAGGAACAGAAAGCAAGAGCGAAACGGAAAAGCTGTTAAGACAGGCACATTAAGCAATGGCACTGTCGGTACTTATCTTCAGGCGGTCAACCGAATTAAACAGCACCCTGTAAGCAGACGGAAGCTCAAAACGGTCACTTCGGGGCATTTACAGCAGTTCATGGATATCATGTCTTTTGGAGGCACGATTGAAGATTTTGTTTCCAAAGGATACTCCAAAGACTATGTAAAGTCATTTTCCGCAGTATTACAGCAGTCATTCCGCTTTGCAGTGTTCCCGAAACAGTACATTACATTCAATCCCATGCAGTATGTAGTCATGAGGCATAAAAAGGACGATATGGACTTGTTTGCGGAAGAAACGGACACCGACAACGGCAAGGTCAAGCCACTGTCATTTGAGCAGTACCAAAAGCTGATTGCACAGCTTGGCAAGCGGAGCAAAGACGCAATCCTGCCTGTACAGATATCCTATTTCACAGGTCTCAGGCTTGGGGAAGTGGCAGGGTTGACTTGGCAGGATATCAACTTTGAGGAACAATGCCTGACAGTCCGCAGGAGTGTCCGCTACAACGGCGCTACCCATAAGCACGAAATCGGCTCAACAAAAAGGAAGAAAGTGCGGATTGTTGATTTTGGCAATGCCCTCGCTGACATCTTGAAGAAAGCAAGGAAACAGCAGCTTAAAAACCGTATGCAGTATGGCGAACTCTACCACAGGAATTTCTACAGGGAAGTCACCGAGAAAAATCGGGTACATTATGAGTATTACAACTTGGGAATGACAGAGGATGTGCCGGAGAATTATACGGAAATCTCCTTTGTATGCCTGAGGGAAGATGGCTGTCTTGAACTTCCCGCCACCGTAGAAACAGCCTGCCGGACAGCGGCAAGGAAAGTACCGGAGTTAGAGGGTTTCCACTTCCACACATTAAGGCACACCTACACGACAAACCTGTTATCAAACGGGGCGCAGCCAAAAGATGTGCAGGAACTTTTAGGACACTCGGACGTAAGCACTACCATGAATGTCTATGCACATGCTACAAGGGAGGCTAAGCGGGATTCCGCAAAGCTCTTGGATAAGGTTGTAGGAATGAGTTAAAACTGAATAAGAAAAACTTTCCCTTGTGACTTGCCCATGAGGGCAAAAACAAGGGAAAAGGATACATATTTTGAGGCTGGCATTGTGCAAAGCCTTGAAAATAGGGGAAACTTGTGGAAAAAGCCTACAAACTTGAATTTATTGATATTTTTCCAGTTTATCAATACCATTTTTCAAATAGCAATGAAATTTTCATACACACAATCCATATCGCCTTAAACATCTAATTTCTCCACTTCTATAGACTGCTGATAGAAAACTATCTTGTCATCTAAATTTTGCAGATATTCCTTCCATTTCGTTTGTTGCTCCAACACATACTCCCTGTGCTCCTGCAATATCTCCAAACGCTCCGGCATTGTACTCTTACCCTGGTAACGTAATTCAGAATATTGTCTTATATCCTTTAACAGCATACCTGTTTCTTTTAACCTCTGTATGAATTTTATCCACTCAATGTCACTTTCTTCATAATCACGCCTGCCGCTGCTATTCCGTGCAACTTTTATCAGTCCTTTTTTTTCATAATAACGCAACGTGCTTTCTGATAAACTCGTTTTTTCCGCTATTTCTCCGATTGTCATTTTACACCCCAAAAAAGTCTTGACTTAAACTATGGTTCAAGTAATATGCTCACATTATAAATCAAACAGGAGGTAAAATCAAATGGGACAGACACGATATGAAACAGGCACAGAACAGCTAAAAATGATTGACGGGATAGGCGGTGAAAATGTTATCCGTTCTCTGGAAAATGTTGCTCCGGACTTAGGCAAATATATCGGAATTTTTTATGATTACCATTCAGGAAATGCCTGACAAAAACTTGGGCATTGGCGGTAAAACCATTGATAAAGTAAAAGCAGAATATATACAGACGCATAATGAGCAAATGTAAGCTGCTTTAAAGCATATGTGAGGAACAAGAATGAAAAATGTCTTAATTACAGGAACAACAAGTGGAATTGGACAAGCCTTTGCTGAAAAATTTGCCAGCAAGGGAAATAATATAATATTTCCTTGTCAACAATGCAGGCTTCAATGAATGCGGCCTTTTCGCTGAAACAGATATAGTTAAAGAAGTTCAGATGATTGACTTGCATATACGCTTTGTTACCCAGCTTACAAAACGTATCCTGCCAATCATGGAAAAAAACAATTATGGACACATACTTAATATCGGTTCAACAGGTTCTTTCATCCCCTCTCCATCCGCCGCAGTTTATTCAGCAACGAAAGCATATATTATGTCTTTTTCAAATGCCCTTTATGGAGAATATGAAAATACAGAAATAAAAATTACCTTGCTTTGCCCCGGAGCAACGGAAACTGAATTTGCCCGAAAAGCAAATATAGAACATACTCTGCTTTTTAAGTTTGCCGTAATGAAACCCGATAAGGTCGTTAAAATAGCTTATCCCAAAATGATAGAAGGTAAACGCTTAATCATTCCGGGACTGTATAATAAACTCCTTGTTTTCTTCTCAAAAATAATGCCTATCAAAATTACAAATAAGCTAACTTTGATTATGATGAACAATCATTAAAAGACAGGCGTCAGCATGGGAAAATTGCTATTACTGATATTTAAGAGCGCCTTGGTGACATTAAGCTTTTCTTATGGCATAGTGGACTTCCACTTTCAAGAAAAGGATTTTAAAGAAGAATTAAAACTTCTTTAGAGATTGTTTAAAGATTAATCTGTTATGCTTTTTGTAAAAATATTAGAAAGAAGGAAAAAATAATGAGAAACAAAAGAATAGCAGTATACCTTTATATGGGATTATTATTAGCTACAGTGGGTTGTAGTAAATCTAATGCAGATTTAGACTCATCAACAGTAGACACAATCAATTTTAATGATGTAATTGATTCAAATGCAGAGGAAAACAATAGTAGTCATCAAAGCAATAAAGAAACTGATAATAATCAGTCTGACAGTAGCCAGTCGCAGTCGGAAAGTGAACAATTGCAATCGGCTTCCGAACTAGACGGTAGCATAGAAAGCATTGGTGATAACAGAGTGGTAATCAATAAAACTTTTCACCCATCAGCAGATACAGCTGTTTCTTATGAAGATTCCGATAAAGTGTTAGTAACCGTATATTTTTCGGAGGAAACGGAATTTGAGGTATGGACGGTCAAAAATGGCGGAGCGAATGGAGATGCTGATACTGAAAAACGACAGGGCGCATTTTCTGATTTGAAGCAAGATGTAAATATTAATATAACAGGCAATTATGAAGGAGATGATTTTCATGCCAAACATGTAATTATATATAATTTTGTATAATTTCGCCTGTATATAAGACAATCGAAAAAGAGACAATTTTCGTTTGTTGTGTTAAAGAATATAAAAATAAATATTTTTAATTATAGGTAGTGATTTATCTTAACGAGAAATCACTACCTTTTTTGTTTTCAGTGACTATCAACCCATCACAGAAGGAACGAGGTATTAGAAATGATTGAGAGCAAGCAGGAAATCAGCAAAGACTTAGAAAAAGCATTGCAGGCATTAGAACAGGTAAAACAGCGTATAGCCAATGAAAAGAAAAAACAGAACGAGAAAAAACGGAAATCCGAGAACCACTACAAACGCATATTGAGAACGAAAGCAGAGACTAACACAGACGCATGAATGTACTTAGACAAACTCTTTTTTTCCGGTTGCTTTTAATGTCTTGGCAAAAATTATAGTCTGCAATTAAACAAAAAATATTTTGCAAGAATATCTGTCTGTTACTCGAACTCGTCTCATCTATGTGGCTCCAAGATACTTTTGTATCTATTTTGTGCATTTTAATCCATCTATTTCGTATATTATTTCTATTATCCTGAGACTTCTAAAAATTTTAGAAGCAAAATAGAAGCACTAGAAATTCGATGAAGTTTAGGGAGTAAACATTATGCTGGTTGCAATTCTTTTTCCAGTTCAAGCACCTGTTCCAAAGAAAGTCCAGAATACGATGCAATTTCCTCTGAAGACAATTTATTCGCTTCTATCATTCTCATCGCTACAGAGATTGCTCTTTTTCTATCTCCCTCATCATATCCCTGTTCATATTTCTCCTGATAATTCATCTGCAATGTCATATAATCCAACCTCCATTTCTCATTTTTTCTGACAGACTGTACTGCCTCATCTAATTCTCTGGTAAAGTCATCCTCCGGTTCCTTACCATCAATAAAATCAAGCAATCTTTTCATTTCCGGTGTAACATCATCCATTGTCCCCTTGGTATTTAAAATAATCTTTGTTGTATCATCACCAAGACCTAACTCTGGATTTTGAATACAGCGATTTTCAAAGGTATAGATGTGTCTCCCTTCACCAAACAGATCAAAGGTACATACAAAAATAACAAAACTCCGTTTCAAATCTTTGTAATTATCCCCTTTTTCCAAAATATTCAAGTCTATCATGCCTTGATAATATCTTGTTCTTTTGGGAAGATTTCTATTCTCTGTTGTCTGCATTTCAATATTATAAACAGTTTCTTTTCCATCCTCCACATAGATATCCAAGCGTACGCTTTTTGCATCTGCAGAAATATCTATTGTCTCCTGCGACTTCGGATATTCAATACGAGATATCTTGATGCCAAGTATCCGTTCTAAAAAAGGTTTGCAAAACTTTGGATTTCTCATGATAACGCTAAACATGAAATCATCCTTTATTTGCAGTTCCTCAAAAGCTTTCTCCATAATGACACTCCTTATTCTTTATCTCTATTATAATATGTGCCTGTGTGGTTGACAAGGACTGATTTTTACCAGCTTGTATATCACTGAGCATAAACGCACAATTAGTTTTCTGAATCCATTTTTTACCACACTCCGGATATCTTATGTACCGTATTCGTCCTTCCTGCAGCAACTCTCTCTTATGCAACTTTTTCCACTCTATATATGCCTTACAATAACTAATTATCTGCGGTTTCATCTCTTGAGAAATCAGATTTGCCGCCTCAATAATAGAATCCACCAATTTTTTCATTTCCTCATCCTCTATTCTTTTCCCCTTCAGCATTTCAATATTATATTTAAGTCCAGCAATTTCTTCTTCCATTTTTTTAATATTCTCAACAGAACCTGATGTTGCCATATCTTTGGCAAGACAAATACGTTGCTGCAATAAAAGAATTTTATCGTTTTCATTTTGCATCATTTTTTCATTAATTTGTTGCTGCTCCATGTCAGTAACATATGCACTACAGTCTTGAATCATTTGCAAATAAACATTCTCCATTTTATAATACAAATTCCTAACAGCAATCATGTTTTTTCTATCATAACAAGGATTAAAATCACATCCTTCGCATTTTTGAAATCCATCTGCAATATCACTCAATAATTCAAATTTCACCTGTACATCAAGAATTCTCTCTCTAGCATTTTGTAAGGTTCTCTTACATTTCTTTGTATCCATATCACTTAATTCTATAATTGTTTTGTATACAATATTAGTGTTAAAACTTTGACATACCTCAATTAGCACATTTTTTTCTTCTTTCAAATTTTCATCATATTCTTGTGCCAGTTTTTCATTTTTATCCATTTTTCTATCTTCAGCAGAGGATTTCCATGCTAAGCAAATTCCTGTAAATGCAATTACAACAGATAGATATGTTCCCCAAAAATCAAGCCAGTCTTGATTTCCTAATCCATTTGCAGTCAAAGTAAACCCATATTTATCATAAATAAAATCAGTAATGTATAGACCAATATTAAGCAACAGTGGTAATAAGGCAACAAATATAATAATACATAATACCCAATATTTTTTAATATTCGTCCTTATTTTGTTTGTCCATCTTTTCATATCAAGTACACTCCAATATAATTTTAATTCAAAAAGCGATACTTCTGAAATATTTCAAAACAATCAAAATTTATCAATACTCATCTATTCTTTCCATGACAATATTTGTACTTTTTCCCACTTCCACATGGACACGGATCATTTCTACCAATCTTTTTATTTCTTCTAGAACCCATATTTGGTCTAATTGGTATCTTCCCTTCTAACATAAGTGAAATCTGCCTCAGTTTATATAAATACTCAGATATTACTAACATTCCCTGAAACATATGCACTGCTTCATTTTCAAACATAAGTAGATATTCCGTCTTTTTCTTAGTTCTATCCCTAGGATTTGGAACGTATGTTATAGACTGAGAAACTGTATCGTACTCAATATCATTATGTCCAATGGCATTTCGTAATTTTGCATTTACACTAACTTCCAAAAAACCTGTATAAATTTCATCTTTCAGACAATAATGATATCTATTTGCCTTTGTCAATCCTATAAAATCTATTAACGATGTAGCTTTACTGCCTTCAACTGAAGACAGCTCATCAAAATTTCCCCTGTATTTTATATTGTTTAATGCAACTGGGATTACAAGTAAATTTCCTAATGCTTCATAAACATTCAAATAGAATTCCTTTATTGTATCAAATGTACTGGTAGTCGATCCCTCAAATTCAAAATTCACAGAGTCATCTTTGCAGTATTGTAAAGAGAGTGCTGGAATCAGTGCTTGATATATATTAATAAATTCATCCATTAATTTGTATATTACCGATTGCATTTCATCTAAATGATATCCATCATGAGAACCAAAAAAATCAATAAGTTTTTTTAACTGACCTCCATCCATTTTCATAGCATCGTTTGCGAAGGATTGATTCTCTATAAGATCTTGTCGAAGAGACATAAAAAATCCATGCACTTCTATCATATGCACTGCTCGCAAAATCTCAAATTCATCCCTACACTGAAAAAATTCTCCAGTAAATATTTTCTTAATCTCTTGTGATAAATATGGACTGTTGTTCTGAAACAAATCCAAAATTCTTTTATAGCCAGTCCATCCATCTGCCGTATCTTTTAGTCCATTTGCTGCACTGCAAAACTCTTTGTAAGATTCCTTTGTTTTGACCCTATTCATAAACCTAATAAAAGGTGTAATATCAAATATATCTTCTTCCTTACATTGTTTAAATACAGGAAACTCACCAGAACACTCTATTAAAAATTCTGCATTGTCATTCCCTCCAGAAAAATCGGCATTATCAAAATGATAATTCAATCCAAGTGAATTCTGATTAATCATCACTTTTCCGCAAAGCGACGTCCCGCATTTTTCACATGTCACCACTATCGGATGCTCTTCTTGCCAACCCACCTGTAACCTTACTCTTGTGTTTGTGTCAAGTAATCGTTGGCAACTTACCACTCTTTTTTTCTTTGTGATATTCTGCCTGTTTTTTTGTATGCCAAATAAACCCTTTTGGGCTGTCCTCTTATATTAACAGAATGCTTTCTTAAATGCCTTCCTTGATGCCGTCTGCATTGCCTCTATGATCGGCATATGCGCTCTTACTGTATCTGCATATGGATTCCCTTTTCCGTCTTTTTTTGGTGCTTTTGCAGCGCT
>JAAUZH010000028.1 GCA_014804675.1 Lachnospiraceae bacterium | reverse complement strand
AGTATAGAAGAAGTAATTCGACAGCCCCAAAAACATAAAACCGACAAAAAAACTCTTACATATCTAACTCTTATCAAGAAAGTCTAAATTTCATAGACACAAGATTTTTTACAGCCTCCTTGAATATGTATCTGCATTGTATCTAAGCAAGGAACGGGACTGACTTCATCGTTTAGCAAAAGTGGAAGTTCCGTGCAACCAAGAATAATGGCTTCTATATTTTCTTCCGTTTGCATACGAAATATAACTTTTTTGAAGTATTCTAAAGTTTCTCTTTTCACAATACCATGCTCTAACTCTAACGATATTTTTTGATTAACATATTCCATTTCCACATCAGAGGGTACAACAATATTGATTTCTTTGCGGAAGAAAGGTTGTTTAAAAAAATCCTCTGTCATAGTAAAAATTGTTCCCAATAAACCAATTCTCTTTAGATTCCTCTTTTCAGCTTCCTTACAAGTGGATTCAATTATGCTGAATACAATTCTATCACAATACCGCTGATATTACTATCAAATATTCCTTAAATTTTCATGCTCACAATTCTTCCTTTTAAATAGGCATATTATTCAACTAAAGAACGATAAAAACTCATTTCCTCCTCGGAAAGTTCATAATAGAAAGTCAAAAATTCCTCTGTAATAGAAAATGCTTTGATACTTTCTTCTGCCACCGTCATTTTGATAATATTTGTATTCTCATATAATGTAATGGTATTATTTTCTTCCAGTTCCTTTCCGCCAAAACGTGCAACAGGGTATTTGTATGCAACCAAATAGTATTGCTCCTTTGTCCCCTGTAAGTCTTTTTTCAATTCATCTTGGCGTTCTTCTATGTCCGAATTATCAAAAAAAAGCGAACATTCATTATATTGATATAACTGTTCTTTATCACTTATTGTTTCTATAAGTTCATTATTCTCCGCTGAATATATTTTGATTTCAGCTAGGTTATCTAATTCCTCCAGGGTATATTTTTCTTCCGGCTGTGAGGAACAACCTGCACAAATACATAGTACAAACACAAGCAGAATACCAATTTTTATATAGTTTTTCTTATTCATCTTTTCCTCTACTTTCTATAAACAATTTACACGTTGTAACTAATAAACAGCAAAACAAAATTATGATAGGTGCATATGGACTCCATGCGTTTGTTATCATTCCAATCAGAACTGCAATCACTGTAAACGGCAATGCCATATATATCCAGCGATACCTTTTCATATGACCGCTTTTAGGAGTATGTTCTGTATTTTTAATAATAATGCTGTCAATGTGCATGGACATTCCCGCCCATATAATAAGTGCTAACCATACTGTATCAGCAACCCACCCAAAAACATTGCAGGCTGTCTGTCCGAAATAAATCATTAAAAAACGTTCTATTTCAGAACTTGCCAGAAGAACAACCACTCCTACAATAATCATAACTGTATATTTCTTTCTTCTGTTTTCCCTCTGTGTCTTAAATTTCCCGAATACCTTTTCATCAAATGCAAGGCGTTCATTTTTGATTTCCTGATACTGTTTGGTCTGAAAAAAATGCCAAACAATAATACTTATCCCTGCTATCATTGTAAGCCAATAGAGAAAAGACATTATCATACTATTGTGTTCAAAACAGCTAAAGACATTCGATAATATAAAAAGACTTATTCCTCCCGTAATCTGCTTTACATTCTGCCTGCTGTATGACAAATATCCGTCCAACATCTCCTGACTGACATAATACCCACTGTTTGATACGACTTTTTCTTCTGATACATTTTTTCCTTCGTAATCCTCTTTCAGTAGGTAGTCTATTGACACTCCGAATAGGTTACTGATTTGTATTAATTTCCCTACTTCGGGTACTCCTTTATCATTTACCCATTTCCCTACTGCCTGTCGGGATATCTCCAACCTTTCTGCTAAATCCTCCTGCGTCATACTGTTGTCTTTTAACAGTGCTTTTAATTTTTGTCCCAATGTCATTTCTTATCCACCTCCTACACACATTCTACTTCTAAGCAATAGAGGATAACAACCAATCTGTGGTTTCATCTTGTCAACTTTGCGTTTCGTTCCCTTATTTTATCGTCTTTTCTGCACATACATATAACTTTTTGCTATTTATTAAAGTGTCGTATATTTCGGAAACCGACCTTTCTTGCGAAGTCCTCAAGGTATTCCTTTTGGTTTTTGATGCTGTTGCTCTCGCCCTGCATTTCATCATCTCGTGAGAGCGTGCCCGGAAGACTGCCAGATGATATGCCGGCTCCTACGTCCTCCATCCAAATTAACCTCTTGACACAACATGCAGAAGTTCCTATAATAACATGTAGCGTGCTACATGAAACACCTGCCCAGCGTAGGAAAGAAAAGCCGGAAAGCAGTCTGTAAAATTACCGGAAAAGGAATGAAGCCATTGATGGAGACGAAATATCCTCTCGGATATCAGTTTAAGCTGATTCAAGAAAAATTTAAAAAATACTTTAATGCCAGTCTGGAGAGTATGGATCTGACTTTTTCTCAATTTGTTGTTTTGGATTATTTAGAGAAGAACAGAGAAGGCAAGGTCACCCAGAAGGATATTTCCCAGGCATTGCAGCTAAAGCATTCTACAGTCATTGGTATATTAAAGCGTCTGGAAGTAAAAGAAATGGTGCAGTGTATTGTGGACCAAGAAAACAAAAGATACCGGAATGTCCTGTTGACAAAGAAGGCGGTGAACAGTCTGGAGGAAATGTATCGGCATAGAGAAGAAATGGAGAAAAGGCTTGTATCGAACTTAACCAAAGAAGAGGAAAAAGAGCTTCGTATACTTTTGAGCAAGGTATTATACAGCTTTCCACAGGAAGAGTGAAATGCTTAACGGGCATTTTATTTTTTTTGACTAGATATGTAGCGTACTACATGAATGAAGGAGGAGTGAAATATGAATCAGGACGTATTTGAAAAGTATTCGATCAAGAGGGCGGTTGCCACTTTGGCGCTTCCTACGATGTTAAGCATGTTGGTTACCATATTTTATAATATGGCGGATACTCTGTTTGTAGGCTGGACAAAGGATGCCAATCAGGTAGCGGCAGTTTCCCTGGCGACTCCGGTGTTCTTGCTTTTGATGGCTGTGGGAAATATTTTTGGTATCGGCGGCAGCACATTGATTTCCAGATTATTAGGGGAAGGAAAGACGGAAAAGGTAAAAAAAGTCAGCAGCTTTTGTTTTTACGGTGGCATTGTAGCGGGACTGCTTATGACGGTTCTATTTCTTGCAGGTATGCCTCTTATTTTGTCCGTTATCGGCTGTAGTGAAAATACAGAGGTGTTTGCGGAAAATTATTTAAGGTATATTGGCTTTGGAGCGGTTTTTGTGGTGCTTTCCAATGCATTTGGAAATGTGGTCCGCGGCGAGGGAGCAGCAAAAGCTTCCATGTTTGGCATGATGCTTGGAACAATCGTAAATATTATATTGGATCCTATTATGATTTTGGGGATGCATATGGGAGTGGCAGGCGCTGCCATTGCAACTATTATAGGAAATATATGTTCCACTGTTTATTATGTGATTTATCTTACCGGAAAAAAGACGATCCTTTCTATTTCCATCCGGAATTTTTCCATGGAGGAAAAGATTTTTCAGAATGTATTTTCTATTGGACTGCCGGCTTCTATCAATAACGTGCTTATGAGTACGGCAAATATTATATTAAATAACTTTCTTGCCTCCTATGGAGACATTCCGGTTGCGGCAATGGGAGTTGCCATGAAGGCAAATATGCTTGTGGTCATGCTGCAGTTAGGTCTTGGCATGGGCATACAGCCTTTGATCGGATATTGCTATGGAGCAGGAAACATAAAGAAGATGAAAAAAGCAATGAAGTTTTCCATGGTCTGCAACGTGATCATGGGAAGTTTATTAACACTCTTTTATGTATTCTTTTCAAAGCAGATTGTCAATGTGTTCATTGACGATAAGGCAGTGGTGGAATCCGGTATCGTGATGCTCAGGGCATTGATGATTTCAGGACCTTTTATTGGAATGATGTTTATTTTCAATTTCAGCTTCCAGGCAATGGGAAAAGCAATTCCCTCTTTGATTTTGTCATTAAGCAGGCAGGGACTGGTATTTTTGCCGGTGTTAGTTGTTGCTAATCATTTTATAGGGTTAAACGGATTGATCTATGCTCAGCCCGTAGCGGATATCGGTTCTTTGTTTATGGCGTTTGGAATGTTTTTATTTATTTTCCGGAATTATAAGGAGACGGACGTGGTGAAAGAAGAGACTGCAAAAGAAGACATGGAGGAGAAGATGGAAGGAATGGCATAAAGAATGGGAAGCTGTAAGGAAATCGTGTTTTTGAATTTAAAAACACGATTTTTTTTATTTGACAATAAGTATTATTTGTATTATTATATATAATACAAATAATACTTATTTGCGTTCTGAAGGAGGAAAGAAAATGATACTTCGTCTGGAAAATGGAGCAGATACACCTATTTATGTACAGTTGCGCAATCAGATTGTCATGGGGATCGGAAGAGGAGAATTAAAAGCAGGAGAATCGCTTCCCACAGTCAGACAGCTGGCCCAGGATATTGGTGTGAATACGATGACAGTCAATAAGACCTACCAGATTTTAAAATTGGAAGGGTATATTGAAATAGACAGAAGAAAGGGGGCGACGGTCTGTGCCATAAAGGCCGCCACAGCAGAATTCCGGGAAAAGCTGGAGGGGGAGCTGGAGCTGCTAAGTGCCCAGGCTTGTTTAAAGGGATATGAAAAAGAAGAATTCTTAAAGCTTTGCAGTGAAATGTTCGACCGGATGAAGGCGGCGGGTTTTACTTCAAAGGAACAGGGACAGACAGGAAACTTTGGTGAGGTAATTTTCTAGGATGGGAGGGATTTGAATGCTTTTTTTGGTAACAATGCTCATATGCAGCGCTTCCTTGATTGGCGCATTTTATTATTGCTTTATTACGGCAGGAGAAGAGAAAAAGCAGATTTTGCTTGGAGTTACGCTTCCGAAAGAGGCATTGGAGCAGGAAGCGGTCAAAAAGATGGCAGGAGATTATAAAAAGAAAATCAATCAATGCATGGGTATACTGCTTCTGGCTGGTATTCCGGTACATGGGGCCATGGCAGGTTATATATCTGTTTTTTTGATTATCTATATGATATGGGCTGTCTTGCTCTATTGGCTTCCATACCGGATCCTGAAAAGGGAGCATGACAGAATGTATCGGATGAAATGCGAGAATCATTGGACAGTAGGAGAAATCCGGACAATCTATGTTGATACCCAGGCAAGCAGCCTGGCAAAAAAATATCCACTGTCTTCTGTTCATTTTCTGATTGGGGCATTGATCTGTCTGATTCCGCTTTATGTAAGCGACAGCATCTGGAAATTTTTTCAGGAAGAAATGGCAGGAGTAGTATTTGGCACTTCCCTGATTACAAAGCTTGCATTTTTTATGTGCTACTCCCTTTTTGTAAAGAGAGGAAGCAGGGTTTACAGCCATGATACAAAAATCAATCAGAAATGCAGCAGGCTGAAACGGAATATAATGGGAAACTGTATGGTGATTCTTTCTTATCTGGACAGCATTTCTTTTGTCATCATGGAATGGGGGATGGGAAAGGAGCAGTACAGAGCACATTTTAATGAAAGAATGATTCTGTTTTGTGTGGTGCAGACAATAGAGATCAGCTTTTTGATTTACAGTTTTGTTCAGTTTGAAAATAGAAAAAGAGAAATATTAATGGCCGATAAGACACCTATCCTGATAGATGAGGATGAATATTGGAATGGAATGTATTATAACAATCCGGAAGATAAAAGAATATTGGTGGCAGATCGGGTTTTTGAGTCCAATTTTACATTTAACATGGGACATCCGGCAGGTAAGTTGATTGTATATGGGATTACAGTCTTTACGGCTGTCAGCATGCTTTGGCTTTCCGTAGTACTGCTGCGGATGGATTTTGTTCCCTTTTCCATGGACATCCGGGAAGAAAGCGTGAAATTTACAGCAGGAGGATATAATCTGGAGGTTCCCCTGGAGAACATTGAAAAAGTCACCTTACTTTCCAAACTTCCCGATAAGCGTCTGACTAAGACGAACGGGGGCGCAACTGATGGGTACCTGCTTGGAAAATTCCGCATGGAAGAGCTGGGAAACTGCTATATGTACGTGTATCGGGAATATCCGGTAATCATTCAGGTGGATACTAAGGAGCGGGTGATATTTTTTAATACAAAGGAGGTGGAAGAGACGAAAGAGCTGTATGAAAGGCTGTGTGAGGCGGTTGGAGAGTAGAGATGTATTTATGCCGGTATAAAAGGGGAGTGGAGAAGCGGACGCCAAAGAGGGATGAGGGCGGATTCCATGCGGTGTTTTTGATGGTGCTTTTCCTAAACAGCCTGAGGAAGGCTGCTGGTACCGAACGGGTCGGAATATAGCGGCATCCATGCCGCAATATTCCTAAAATTGCCGTCCATGGCAATTTTCCCCTGGGTTTTGGACAGGCTGTTAAGGAAAAGCACCATCGAAAACAATGCATGGAATCCGCCCTCATCCCTCTTTGGCTGTTTCGTTTCAGCCGATACTTTTTTACAAGATATGCCTACGCTTTAAATACATTGAAAATATTCCAACTTATCCCAATACTTTTAAGCTCCCTTCCAATCATTTCATCGGAACAATCTTTTCTTAGCAGTATGGGGCCTTTCGATACCCAGTAAGAGTCGGCATAGGCTGTAATAGTCTTGGGGACCTTGGCAAAGTCGCCGGCACTTACGCACCGTATTTTGGTGCGTTAGTACCGCTGCGTCTTTGCAGAGCGAGAGCGTGTCCCTAAGACTATTATAGCCTATGCCGACTCTTACGTCCCCTTATCCAAATCCCCCCACCTGTCTGCAAAATAAAAACCCGACAAATATCGACAACTCCCACCAAATAATTCCCCGCATTTTTCAAAAGTGTGCTATACTATAGACGTATGTAATATACTAAAACACCAAGGAGAAGGAGAATTTTTATGATGGAGTTATCAGAATTAGTAAAATTTATTGTACCTGCTATAATCGTAATCGTCGTTTTAGCCATTTTGCTGTCCGGTTATGTAAAGGCATCGCCGGATACTGCCTATATTATTTCAGGTATGCGCAAGAAACCGAAAGTATTGATTGGACGGGCGGGGATTAAGATTCCGTTTTTTGAAAAAAAGGATGAACTGAATCTACAGCTGATTCCCATCAATGTAAAGACTTCCAGTGCGGTTCCTACGGCTGATTACATCAATATCAGTGTAGATGCGGCGGTAAACGTGAAGATTGGCGATAAAGAGGAGCGGTTACAGTTAGCAGCACAGAACTTTCTGAATAAGAAGGTGGAGTATATTGCCCAGGTGGCAAGAGAAGTGCTGGAAGGTAACATGCGTGAAATCGTTGGTAAGATGAATTTAGAAGAAATGGTAAGCGACCGTCAGAAATTTGCCACCCTTGTAAAGGAGAGTGCAGAACCGGACCTTGCTGCCATGGGACTGGACATTGTCAGTTTTAACGTACAGAATTTCGTAGACGGCAACGGAGTTATAGAGAACCTTGGTGTGGACAACATCGTAAAGATTCAGAAAAATGCCGCAATTTCCAGAGCGGAAAGTGAAAAAGATATCGCCATGGCACAGGCAATTGCCCAGAAGCAGGCAAATGATGCACAGGTAAATGCCAAGACAGAAATTGCCATTCGAAATAATGACCTTGCCATAAAACAGGCAGAACTGAAAAAAGAAGCAGATGCCAAGAAAGCAGAAGCGGATGCAGCTTATCAGATTCAGCAGGAAGAGCAGCGTAAGACCATTGAGGTTACCACAGCCAATGCCAACATTGCCAAGCAGGAAAAGGAAATCATGTTAAAGCAGAAGGAAGCCGAGGTTATGGAACAGGCGCTGGATGCCCAGGTAAAGAAAAAAGCCGAAGCAGATAAATTTGCAAGACAGCAGCTGGCAGATGCGGAGCTTTATGAACGCCAGAGAGATGCAGAAGCCAAGAAATACGAGGCACAGCAGGAAGCAGAAGCATTAAAGGCACAGGCAGAGGCGGATAAATATGCCAAGGAGCAGGAGGCAGCCGGTATCCGCACAAAAGGTCTGGCAGAAGCAGAAGCCATCCGTGCAAAAGCAGTAGCCGAGGCAGAAGGTATTGAAAAGAAAGCAGAAGCTATGACGAAAATGGGCGAAGCAGCTGTATTGGAAATGTACTTTAAAGCCCTGCCGGAGGTTGTGAAAAATGCAGCGGAACCGCTAACAAAGGTAGATAAGATCACCATGTACGGTGATGGCAATTCTGCCAAGCTGATGAAAGACGTAATGAATACCCTGAATCAGGTAACAGATGGCTTAAAGGAATCTACAGGAGTAGATTTAAATGCGGTATTATCCGGCTTTGTAGGCGGAAGAATGAGCGCCCATACAGCCCAAAACGAGGAAGCCGCTAACGGATCAGCAGAAACAGACCATACAGACCTGTTGCAATAAACAATATAACAGCTTGAAAACAATCAAATAAGGAGCCGTTTTTACGGCTCCTTATTGATGTTAACAAATAGCATTTCGATACCCAGTAGAAGCAGGCATAGCATATGGCAGTCTTCCGGGCCTTTGCAAAGGCGCCAGTCCTTATGCACCGTATTTTGGTGCATTAGTACTGCTGCGTCTTTGCAGAGCGGGAGCGTGCCCGAAAGACTGCCATATGCTATGCCTGCTTCTACGTCCTCTTATCCAAATTCCTTCTTCCAAAAAGCAATATGGATAATTCCCATAAAATATGCTATACTTTACAACATGCCAGAAAACACAGGCAGCTTTTTTTCAAAAGCGGATCATCAAAGAAATGCAGGATAAAACAATGGAAGAAAATAAAATACGTATTAACAAATATATAGCCGAAGCAGGCATATGCTCCAGAAGGGAAGCGGATAAGCTCATAGCCAAAGGTTTAGTGACCATTAACGGAAAAACCGCATCCATGGGAGACCGGGCAGGCAGTAAGGATAAAGTAACTGTTTCTGGTAAGCCCATAGGGAATAAAAATGAGAAGGTGGTGCTTGCCTTTTACAAGCCCGTTGGGATTACCTGTACGGAAAAAGATAAGTTTGCGGATAAGACCATTCTTGAGTATGTAAAATATCCCATTCGCATCACCTATGCAGGAAGGCTTGACAAGGATTCTGAAGGACTGATTCTTTTAACTAATGACGGAGAGCTGATTCAAAAGCTTATGAAAGGTTCTGCAGGGCATGAAAAGGAATATGTGGTAAAAGTAAAAAAAGAACTGACAGACCGCTTTTTAGAGGAAATGGAAAAAGGGGTTTACTTAAAAGAGCTAGAGCAGACTACCCGATCCTGCAAGATGGAAAAAACGGGAAAATATACGTTTCGTATTATATTGACACAGGGATTGAACCGGCAGATCAGAAGGATGTGCAGAGAATTGGGAAATGAAGCAGTTTCCATAAAGCGGGTAAGGATTATGAACGTCCAATTAGGGAAGCTCCCCTATGGAAAATGGAGACTGGTGTGTGGAAGCGAATTAGAGAAGCTCTATGAAGGAGTGGGATTGCAGCCTGCTGGTTCTAATGATGATTAAACGATAAACTAAAAAAATGAAATTAAGAAAATGGATCAAATAGCAAAAACGAAATCGAGGGAATGGGAATGGATCAGATAGTAAAAATGAAGGAATTGATAAGCAGGCTGCAGGAAGCAGCAAAGGCTTATTATGCAGAGGACAGGGAAATCATGAGCAATTACGAGTATGATGCCCTTTATGATGAATTAACAGCCTTAGAGCAGGAAACAGGAATGACTTTAGCCGGAAGCCCTACAGTAACCGTAGGATATGAAGCGGTGGAGGAGCTTCCAAAGGAAGCTCATGAAAGCCCTATGCTTTCTTTGGCAAAAACCAAGGAAAGAGAGGAATTAAAGGACTGGCTGCAGGGAAAAGATGCAATTCTGTCATGGAAACTGGACGGTTTAACCATTGTTCTTACTTATGCAGAAGGAAAACTTGTAAAAGCGGTTACAAGAGGAAACGGTGAGGTTGGGGAAGTGATTACCAACAATGCAAGGACCTTTACGAATCTGCCATTGCAGATACCTTTTCAGGGAGAGCTGGTTTTAAGAGGAGAAGCGGTAATTACCTATTCTGATTTTGAGAAAATAAATGAAGAGATTCCAGAGACAGAAGCAAAGTATAAAAATCCCAGAAATTTATGCAGCGGTTCTGTCAGACAGTTAAATAACGAAATTACAGCAAAGAGGAAGGTAAGGTTCATTGCCTTTTCCCTGGTAACCTGTAAGCCGGGGAAAACAGAAGGAGAATCCCAGCCGGATTTTGAAAATTCCAGGGAAAAACAGCTTGAATTCTTGAAAAAGCAGGGTTTTGAGGTAGTGGAGTCAAAAAAAGTAAATGGAGATACTATTTTAGAAGCCATAGAGTATTTTGCAAAGAAGATTGAAACCTATGACATACCTTCAGATGGGTTAGTGCTTGCCTACTGCGATCTGGAATATGGAAAATCTTTGGGAAGGACCTCTAAATTTCCAAGGGATTCCATTGCATTTAAATGGGCCGATGAAATCAGAGAAACAACCTTAAAGGAAATTGAATGGAGTCCCAGCCGTACAGGGTTGATCAATCCGGTAGCGATTTTTGAACCGGTGGAGTTAGAGGGCACTACTGTAAGTCGTGCCAGCGTGCATAATATCAGCATCATGAAAGTGCTTGAGCTTGGCATCGGGGACAGGATTACCGTTTATAAGGCAAACATGATCATCCCCCAGATAGCTGAAAACCTTACGAAAAGCGGCGTAAAGGATATCCCCGATATATGTCCTGCCTGCGGAGGAAAAACGCATATTCAGAAAGTGAACGAGGTGGAAGTGCTCACCTGTACCAATGGGGAGTGTCAGGCAAAGAAAATCAAGTCCTTCACCTTATTTGTAAGCAGAGATGCGCTGAACATCGATGGGTTGTCCGAAGCTACCCTGGAAAAGTTTATTGGAAAAGGCTTTATTCATAGTTTCTCGGATATTTTCCATTTAGAACGATATAAGGAGGAAATTACTCAGCTGGAAGGCTTTGGAGAGAAGTCATACAAGAATCTGGCAGAGAGCATTGAAAAAGCAAGGAATACTACATTGCCAAGGGTGATATACGGACTTGGCATTGCGGGAATCGGCTTGGCAAATGCCAAGGTAATCTGCCGGTATTATGATTATGACATAGAGGCAATGAAAAAAGCGGATAAGGAAGAATTAAGTGAAATTGATGGGATTGGGGAAGTGCTTGGAGAAGCCTTTTCCTCTTACTTTGCCAAGGATGAAAATCAAAAGCAGCTTAAAGAGCTGTTAAAAGAATTAAGAATAGAAAAGCAGCCGGTAAATGAAACAGAGCAAAGTCTTTCAGGAATGATATTTGTAATTACGGGTTCTTTAGAGCATTTTGCCAACCGGAATGAAATGAAGGAGCTGATTGAAGAAAGAGGCGGTAAAGTAACGGGAAGCGTTACCGGCAAGACCACCTATTTGATCAACAATGATATTTCTTCCAATTCCGGCAAGAATAAAAAAGCAAAGGAGCTTGAAATCCCCATTATATCGGAAGAGGATTTTTTGAAAATGTTATAAAGATGTGATATAATACTAGGCAGTGCTATTTAGGCAGATGGAAAATATAGCAGATGAACTAAGGAAGTGATTTTACATGCCCATTAAGACGCAAAGCGATTTACCGGTAAAGGAAATATTAGAAAATGAGAATATATTTGTAATGGATGAGCTCCGCGCCATTCATCAGGATATCCGTCCTCTCCAGATTTGCATTTTGAATTTGATGCCTTTAAAGGAAGAGACGGAACTGCAGCTTCTAAGAGCCTTATCCAATACACCGCTTCAGGTTGATGTAAGCTTTATGCATATGTCCTCCCATATATCTCAGAATACATCCATGAACCATTTGAATAAATTTTACAATTCTTTTGAGGAATTAAAGGATAATTCTTATGATGGACTGATTATTACAGGAGCGCCGGTAGAGCAGCTTAAGTTTGAGCAGGTGGATTATTGGGAAGAATTGTGTAAGATTATGGACTGGAGCCAGGAAAACGTTACATCCACCTTACATATCTGCTGGGGAGCCCAGGCGGCCCTGTATCATTATTATGGACTGGAAAAAGAGCTCCTGCCCCAAAAATTGTTTGGTGTTTACGAGCATAAAGTAAGCAATCGGAAAATTCCTCTGGTAAGAGGCTTTGATGATTATTTTATGGCGCCCCACAGCCGCTATACGGCTGTCAGCGCAAAGGCCATCCATGCCCGGCCGGAGCTGAAGGTATTGGCGGAGTCGGAGGAAGCGGGAGTATTCCTTGCCATAGCAGAAGAGGGGAAGAAGATTTTTGTTATGGGACATCCGGAATACGACAGAGTTACCCTGCAGAATGAATATGAAAGGGATTTAAAGAAGGGGCTTGCCATTCAGATGCCTAAAAACTATTTTCCCGAAGATGATCCTTCCAAGCGGCCTCGTTTGCAGTGGAGGTCCCATAGCAATAATTTGTATTCCAACTGGCTCAATTATTATGTGTATCAGGCTACTCCTTATGAGCTGTAAGAATAAAATAGACTTTAGCTAATAAAACAGACTTGGGAGTTGAAAATGAAATTCGTGTTAATGGATAGTTATATTAACATATCTAATAATAAGTTAAAGGAACTGTAGTTATAATCACATGAATGTATCAAATGAAATAAGGTGTAAAGTCTATTTCACAAGTAAGACTTTACACCTTGTTTTTTATCATTCTTTTTCCAAATTTTTCTGTGCTGTAGACAGCATCAATTTAATACGGTTCAACTGATTCACTTCGCTGGCGCCTGGATCATAGTCAATTGCTACAATATTGGACAAAGGATATTGACGTCTTAATTCCTTGATGACACCTTTTCCGACCACATGATTGGGAAGACAGCCAAAGGGCTGGGTACATACGATGTTGTTAGTGCCTGTGTGGATGAGCTCCAGCATTTCCCCTGTTAAAAACCAGCCTTCTCCGGTTTGGTTCCCGATGGACACAATGGTCTTTGCATGTTCCACCGTATCATAAATATTGGCAGGGGGAATAAAATGCTTGCTGTTTCTCATAGCTTTTGCAGCAGCTCCCCGGATTGCTTCCATTGCCCAGATTCCAAATTTGGAAATACGGGCAGTTTTTTTGGAAGTTCCAAGATGCTCTGCTTTATAAATCTGGTTGTAGAAGCAGTAGAACATAAAATCCAGTAAGTCAGGACAGACTGCTTCAGCTCCCTCGGCTTCCAGCAACTCTACTAAATGGTTGTTGGCAGCAGGAAGAAATTTCACAAGGATTTCTCCCACAATGCCTACCTTCGGCTTCTTTTCATCCGTAATAGGAAGTGCGTCAAATTCTTCTACGATTTCCCGGCACATTTTTTTGAATGTAAAGAATGAAGGGTGTTTTCTTCCTACAAACTCCTGACACCTTTTCACCCATTTCCGATGGAGCTCATTGGCGGAGCCGGGAACTGCTTCATAGGGACGCATACGATACAGACAGCGCATGAACACATCTCCAAATACAGCGGCATACACGCCTCGAAGCAGAAGATTTGCACTGAGCTTAAAGCCGGGATTTGTTTCAATGCCTCCCAAATTAAGGGAAATAACCGGCACATGGGACATATCCGCTTTTTCCAGAGCTCTTCTTATAAAACCGACATAATTGGTAGCACGACAGCCGCCGCCGGTCTGGGACATGACCACAGCCACCTTGTTTAAATCATATTTGCCTGACAATAGAGCATCCATGATCTGGCCAACTACAATAAGAGAAGGATAGCAGGCATCGTTATTGACATATTTCAGCCCCACATCCACAGCCCGTTTATTATCATTAGGAAGCACCTCGAAATGATAGCCGCAGGCATGGAAAGCGCTGTTTAACAGTTCAAAATGAATAGGCGACATCTGTGGGCATAAAATCGTATAATCCTTTTTCATCTCCTCCGTAAAGGCGACTTTTTGGATAGCGCTTGAATGAATTACCCGCTCCTCCTTTGTCTGCTCCTTTACCCGGATAGCCGCAAGAAGAGAACGGATTCGGATTCTGGCAGCTCCCAGATTATTTACCTCGTCAATCTTTAAGCAGGTATAAATTTTGCCGGAACCGGATAAAATGTCATTGACCTGATCGGTAGTTACTGCATCCAGACCACAGCCAAAGGAATTTAACTGAATCAAATCCAGATAGTCAGTAGTTTTTACAAAACTTGCAGCTGCATACAGGCGGGAATGATACATCCACTGATCCGATACGATTAAAGGACGTTCCGGTTTTGCCAAATGGGAAATAGAGTCCTCCGTCAGCACAGCAATATCATAAGAGTTGATCAGCTCCGGTATGCCATGGTTGATTTCAGGATCAATGTGATAAGGACGCCCTGCCAGGACGATTCCCCGTTTGCCGGTCTTTTTCAGATAGGCAATGGTTTCTTCCCCTTTTTTCTTCATATCCTCTCTGGCAAAAGCCAATTCCTCCCAGCCTTTTTTTATGGCAGAAAGAAGCTCATCCTTAGGAATATCCGGAAAACAATCCTTTAAGCCGGTATAGATGGTATCCACGCTTTCAAAGGATAAAAAAGGATTATCGAAACGGATGTCTCCCCGGCCGATTTCCTCCACATTATTTTTGATATTTTCTGAATAGGAGGTAACAATGGGGCAGTTGTAGTGATTGTTAGCTCCTTCTACCTCATTTCGTTCATAGAAAAGAGCCGGATAGAAAATGTAATTGATCCCCTGTTTGATCAGCCAGCTTACATGGCCATGGGCCAGCTTGGCAGGATAACATTCCGATTCACTTGGAATGGATTCAATACCCAGCTCATAAATCTTATGGGTAGAGACAGGAGAGAGCACCACCTGATAACGTAACTGTGTAAAAAACGTAAACCAAAAAGGATAATTCTCATACATATTCAAGACTCTTGGAATGCCTACCTGTCCTCTTTGGGCCTCGTCAACCGGCAGTGGTTCATAGCCGAAAATACGGTTCAACTTATAATCATAAAGGTTGATCACATCTTTTTTTGTCTTTTCTTTTCCAAGTCCTCTTTCACAGCGGTTGCCGGAAATGAACTGACGGCCTCCCGTAAACTGATTGATGGTAAGACGGCAGTTATTGGTACAGCCCTTACATTTTGCCATACGGGTAGTAAACTCCAGCTGATTGATCTTTTCAATGGAAAGCATGGTAGTATCCGTAAACTCACCGGGATCAATGCTGTTCTCATAATCAGCCAGTTTTTCATGATACCGTTCCTTTGCAATCAGTGCAGCGCCAAAGGCTCCCATAATGCCGGCAATATCGGGACGGACTGCTTCGCAGCCTGCAATTTTTTCAAAGCTTCTAAGGACGGCATCATTATAAAATGTGCCCCCCTGTACTACGATTTTCTTTCCCAGCTCGGAAGCATCGGAAACCTTGATTACTTTAAACAGAGCATTTTTAATAACGGAATAAGCAAGGCCGGCAGAAATGTCGGATACATCAGCCCCTTCCTTCTGTGCCTGCTTTACCTTGGAATTCATAAATACAGTACAGCGGGTACCAAGGTCAATAGGATGTTTTGCAAATAAAGCAGCTGCAGCAAAATCCTGGACACTGTAATTTAAGGATTTGGCAAAGGTCTCAATAAAGGAACCGCATCCAGAAGAGCAGGCTTCATTGAGCTGCACGCTGTCAACTGTGTGATTCTTGATTTTAATACATTTCATATCCTGACCGCCAATATCCAGAATACAATCCACATCCGGTGCAAAAAAGGCAGCAGCATAGTAATGGGCTACGGTTTCCACCTCTCCCTCATCCAGTAAAAAGGCAGCCTTAATAAGCGCCTCTCCATATCCGGTAGAGCAGGAGTGGACAATATGGGCATCTTTTGGCAAAAAGGAATAAATATCCTTAATGGCATTGATGGAGGTCTGCAGGGGGCTTCCGTTATTATTGCTGTAAAAAGAATAAAGCAGCGTTCCATCCTCTGCTACCAGTGCCACCTTGGTAGTGGTGCTTCCAGCATCGATGCCTAAATAGCAGTTTCCTTTATAATTTTCTAATTTCCTTGTTTTTACCTTATGGCTGTTGTGACGGGATTTAAAAAGCTCGTATTCAGTCTTTGTGGCAAACAAAGGCTCCATACGTTCCACTTCAAATTCCATTTTTATGGGAGAGGATAATTTCTCCACCATGTCCTTCATGGAGAAGGACACCTCAGCTTTGGCATTTAAGGCAGAGCCTATTGCTGCAAATAAGTGGGAATGTCCCGGTGCGATAATGTGCTCCTCATCCAGCTTCAAGGTGCGGATAAAAGCTTCCTTCAACTGGTCTAAAAAGTGGAGAGGCCCCCCTAAAAAGGCAACATGTCCCCGAATGGGCTTTCCACAGGCAAGTCCGCTGATAGTCTGGTTTACCACTGCCTGAAAAATAGAAGCTGCCAGATCTTCCTTGGTGGCGCCTTCGTTAATCAAAGGCTGGATATCGGATTTTGCAAACACACCGCAGCGTGCCGCAATAGTATAAAGAGACTGATAGCCCTTGGCATATTCATTCAAACCGGAAGCATCTGTCTGAAGCAGGGATGCCATCTGGTCGATGAAAGAACCGGTTCCACCGGCACAGATGCCGTTCATCCGCTGTTCCACGTTGCCGCCGTCAAAATAAATGATTTTGGCATCCTCGCCGCCAAGTTCAATGGCAACATCCGTTTCCGGCGCATAGTCAGTCAGTGCTGTGGAAACTGCAATGACCTCCTGCACAAACGGAACTCCAAGATGATTGGCAAGGGTCAATCCGCCGGAACCGGTAATCATAGGATGCAGTGTAATATCCCCTAATGCGCCATATGCTTTTTTCAACAGTTCGGATAAGGTTTCCTGAATGTTAGCAAAATGTCTTTCATAATCTGAAAAAGCCATTTTGTTTTTATTATCTAAAATGGCGATTTTTACAGTGGTTGAACCAATATCAATGCCCAATGTATAATTGTTTTCAGTCATACGCTCGCCCTTTCTATAAGTAAATTTTATTTCCTATTTATAATGTATGCGACAATATACCGCAACAAGTCACATTATACGACAGTATTTTTGAATGTGCAACAAACAAATTTTGGGCAATTCTAAAAAATTCCAGTCCTTTATTTACTTTATACTATTCACATGGTATGATAAGAAACAATGGTAGCAGTAGTAGTTGCCGTCAAGAGAAAACAGGAGAGTGATCATAGATATGTATTTTTTGGATAAATGGGAGAAAAAGTGGGGCAAATATGCAATTCCCAATATTACCATGTATTTGATTATATGTTATGCTTTTGGATATATTCTTCAATGGACAAAGAGTTCCTTCTTTTTAGACTATCTGACCTTAGACCCCTATGCAATCCTGCATGGACAGGTATGGAGGCTGTTTACCTGGATTATCGTGCCGCCTTCTGGATTTGACGTCTTTACGCTGATCATGCTTTATTTTTACTATTCCATAGGAAGAAGCTTGGAATATGCATGGGGAACCTTCCGATACAATGTGTATATGTTTTCCGGCATGTTGTTTACTATTGTCGGTGCATTTCTGATGTATGCAGGTTGTGAGCTGTTTGCAGGTGAGGCATTATTAGCTTTGGGAGCAGCAGGCGAAGGGGCATTTTATAGCTATGCTTCTTATAGCTTCAGTACTTACTATATTTGCATGTCTATGTTTCTGGCTTATGCCATTACCTTTCCGGAAATGCAGGTGCTGCTTTTGATGATTATTCCCGTTAAGGTTAAGGTTCTCGGTGTGATTTATGCCATTATGATGCTTTACTATGTGATTACGGCAGGGCAGGCGGGGATTTTTGGAATTCCTATCCAGGTGGCCATTGTTTCCACCCTTTTAAATGCGATTATCTTTTTTGTGGTCACCAGAAAAAGCTTTCGTACTCCAAAGCAGTTCAAAAGGCAGAGGGCTTATAAAAAACAGACTGCAAAAATGATGAGCATTACCAAGCATAAATGCGCTATTTGTGGCAGGACTGAGATGGACAGCCCGGATTTGGAATTCCGTTTCTGCTCCAAGTGCCAGGGGAATTATGAATACTGTTCTGAGCATCTGTATACCCATAAGCATGTAACACGTCAGTCTTAACACAGTATTTTGAATGGTTTTAGCAGGTGCAGGGAATGCTGCTGTGAAAAGGAATAAAAGATAAAAAGGAAAAATAAGAATGGGACAAAACAGCGAAGAGTTATTTCGGATGCAGCTGCTTAATCTTGTAAAACAGGCAAAGAAGCAGGGCATGTGGGTCACAAAGGAGCAGGTGGAGGAAGCCTTTCCGGATATGGATCTTAGGGAAGGAAAGCTGGCTCTTATTTATGACTATTTAAAAAACAGCAAAATTACCGTAGGCGAAGAGGCGGATTTGGATAACCTTCTGACAAAGGAGGATAAGGACTATCTAAAACAGTACTTGAACGAAATAGAAAGGCTTCCTGTTTATACGGAGGCAGAAGCAGAGGAAATATGCCGCGGGGCATTTCTGGGAGAAAAGGAAGCAAAGGAAAAGCTGTTTACTTATATGCTTCCGAAGGTAGTGGAAATCAGCAAGCTGTATGCCGGTCAGGGGATGTTCTTAGAAGACCTTATCGGCGAAGGGAATGTGGCGCTTACCATGGGAATGGAAATGCTTGCTATAGAGGAAGGTCCGAAAGCAGTGGAGGGAGCTTTGGTGAAAAGCATTATGGAAGCTATGGAAGAAGCCATCATGGGTGAAGCCAGTGTAATGGAAAAGGATGAGCAGGTAATAAAACGCATCAACTCTATAGCAGCAGCTGCAAAAGAACTGGCAGAAGAGCTTTGCAGGGAGATAACGATAAAGGAGCTGGCAGAAGAGACCGATTTTACCCAGGAGGAAATTGCAGAGGCAATGGAGCTTACTGGCAATCAAATAGACTTTATTCAAAAGGCAGAGGATGAACATGGAATTTAGAGAACAGGATTTTAAATATGTGATGCAGAATTTTTCCAATGTATATATTGGCGCCAGATGTACTTACGAAGAGGCAGCAGAGCATATGGATATGCCGAGCCGGTTAAAAACGGCTATTTATCGGATGGTCTATGGTGGAGAAATCAAAAGGGAAGAAAGCATTGCAAGTCATTTGTTAAGGCTTGAGAAAAAGGATATGGGCTATTTGTTCTATTCTCAGTTAAAGCTGCAGGTTAAGGTGTTGTTTATTGAGACGGTGACTGACAAAAAAGGTGTGGAAAAGGAAACTGCCTGTGAAAAAATCTATTCTATAGAGCAGTTTGTAGAGGAGGGACAGTTAAAGGAGCAGGTGCAGAAGGATAAGGTGATTGTACAGGAGATATTTTTCAAAAAGCTGCATCTGACGGGGCTTAGCGTGTGAAGGGGAAAATGGAATAGGATTTTTGTGGATAGAAGTTGTCAAAGTATATGGCAGCTTCTTTTTTATTGAGGGATGTTTTAGGGGATTTCAATGTAGGGATATATGACACTGCTGGGAGAGTAGTTGTTTATGCTTGATATATTTATTAAAAAAGGTAAGACAAACAAAAATAGAAAAACAAAAAGTATATTAAATTAAAAATAAAAACATAGTTGACAGTATGTATAATGAATGGTACTATGGATTTAAAAGGTAAAAGGAGGTAAAGAAATGGGAAAGAAAAAAATGCAATTTTTTATTATGTTGTGTGTAGTAGGTATTGTTTTGCCGGTGTTGAGTGTTTGTGCCGAAAGCTATAATTATGAGACGGGAATTGTAATAAATTATGATTTGAGGCACTCAAGCAACCTTTTAGTGGCAAGAAGCTATAATACGTGCGTTGCGATACCACAGGTTTCGATTTTTGCATATGATAGCAATGGGACGGCATTGCGTTCTGATTTACAAAGAGGTAAATGGGATAATGTAAAGTTAATGTATTTAGCCACAGCCACTGTATCTGATTCAAGTGCAAGGAGTGCTAAAAGTGCACATGTTTTATTAAGAAGCGATGGTACTCCCTATGGCAGAACCTTGCAATTGACATGGTAAACAAATAAATAGGAAAATTTCTGTTTGTTTGCTTTTTAAAAGAATAGTGGAAGATTTATGGGGTTAGGGATATATAATCAACATATATTGCAGAAAAAAGTGAATGAATGTTAATGGTTTGGAAAGGGCAAAAGAGATTTGAAAGATGTAATAAAAAAGTACAGATACTATGTAGCAGGTTGTATCTTTATATGTATTTTAATTTGTATACTAAATCTAAAAACCGATTGGAAAAGCTATGATTATTCCAGTGGATATTATAGTGATAAGACCTATCTGCATGGTGGAATCGGTTTTTTGGAATTGGATAAGAGGATAACGTATCGAGTCCGATGCGAAGTGAGTTTAAAATCAGGAAAAGTAACCGAAGAGCTTTACGACAGCACCTACGACATAGACACATTTGGAAAACCAGATGAAAAACAGATAGTGGCAAAAATAGAAATGGAAGAATCCGGAACTTATTATATGGATTTGCCCATTACAGACAGCGGAACTTATTATCTGGCTGAATATGCCGTGGAGGGAAGTCAGGCAAGCGTAGATACATATGTTGAAGTCAGACAGTACATATGGCAGATTTTATGGACCCGGATGTGGAAACGGATTTTGAATGATGGAGCGGCATACCGTCCGTTTTAAGTTAGAGAAATCTATCATCAATAATACAGTGCAGACGGTAAAGGGAATCCATTTTAATGACTTTGAAAGGACACAAGAGATTTGAAGAATGTAATAAAAAGGTACAGGTACTATGTGGCAGGCAGTATCTTTGTATGTATTTTAATTTGTGTGCTAAACCTAAAAACCGACTGGAAAGCCTATGAGCATTCCAGCGGATATTACAGCGATGGAACCTATCTGCATGGCGGGATCGATATGTTTGAATTAGATAAGAGGATAACATATCGGGTTCGGTGTGAAGTGAGTTTGAAATCAGGAAAAGTAACCAAAGAGCTTTACGACAGCACTTATGACATAGACGCATTTGAAAAACCAGATGAGCAGCAAATTGTAGCAAAAATGGAAATGGAGAAATCTGGAACCTATTATATGGATTTGCCCATTACGGACAGTGGAACCTATTATCTGGCAGGATATGCCGTGGAGGGAAGTCAGGCAAGCGTAGATACATATGTTGAAGTCAGACAGTACATATGGCAGATTTTATGGACCCGGATGTGGAAACGGATTTTGAATGATGGAGAAGTATATCGCCCATTTTAATGATCTGGTATTGTTGCGGGCTGTTTTGAAATAAAATGACAGGGGAAGAGCATTGAAAGTCATATTACAATTGTATAAACGAATTTTCCGGTACCCCTTAGCAGCATGGAGCTTATTTATCAGCTTTGTTGTTGGTTATCTCTGCATCTTTTACGGGACAAAGCTTTTAGTTACCATGAAAAATGAACGGGAACATAAGGAGCGGTATTCTTTTGAAAATGAACAGGGGATTTTCCTGCAGTCTGCGGATTCCAAAAGCAGGCTGGAAGTGTTATGTGAGGAAAAAGAATATCATATTGCCATTCAGAATTTCTATATCTATTATAACAAGGAAGCTGGAAGCTATCCTGCCAATATTGTCATGAATACCAATGGAGAAGAAAAATATCCAATCATAAAAGGGCAATATCCGGATGAGGAAATCTTACAGAGCGGGGAAAAAATTGTGCTGCTTGGAAGAGGGCTGAAGGAAAACGTATATGAGAAAGAAGGAAAAGAATACATAGAGATTTTTTCAGAGGAGTATCGGGTAACTGGATATATCAGCGATGTGGATACGGTGCTTTATGATTATCAGGCAGTGCTGTTTTATGGCAATCTGGGGGAAAACTTAAAAGAAGAACTGAAATCCTATTATATAAATGGCATAGAAGTTCTGGCAGCAAGTGATACGACTTTCATTGATGAGATTTCATTGTTTGAAAAGCTGCAAAAGGCAGGTTTTTTATGCAGCGGCACTTCCATAGATAGCATGACGGCAACCGGAATAGGAACAAACAGTTTCCGCATGGATTATCTGGTGCTGATTTATATATTTGGCATGTTAAATTGTATGGCGGCAGAAAAGTTCAGCCTGACGGAAAGAATGGGGGAAATTACCATTCGGAAGGTTCATGGCTTTAGCGGGCGTAAGCTGGTGTTTTTATTATATAAGGAACTGGCGGAAGTTTTAATTCCGGCTTCTCTGGCGGCAGCCTTTCTTAGTCTGGGGATTAATCCATTGTTAAAAGAAATTCTGGCAGTTTCCCCCATGGATGTGCTGCAATATTGGCTGTTTACGTTACTGTTTCTTTTACTTTCGGCAGGCATCATCATCCTGCTTGCAGTATATCCATTGAAAAAGCACAGCATGGCAGAGTTATTTCGGAAGGAAGGCGGTATGACATGAGAGTAGGCGGAATCATCAGACTGGCTGCGGACCGTATTTATATGCACAAAAGAAACTTCCTTCTGACTGTTTTTATGCTGTTTTTATCTTTTTGTATGCTGATTGGGGTGTTGTTGGGCTTTTATCAATATAACTATACACTGATTTGCGCAAACAAGGTAATTGAGTGTGATAAAAGCAGGTTATTTAAGGTGGAATTTCAGTACATGGAAAGCATGGATGAAAAAAATGCCGGGCAGTTTTTTCGTTTTATGAATGCTTTAAAGGAAATGGAAGGCATACAGGCAGGAAAATATGAGGCGGAACCTATCAATTATCAGCTTCTTACCACCAGAGCAGAGGAAGATTCCATTGTTTCTGAGTTGGAATATCAGCATCAGGCAGCCAACGGAGAAACAACGGTTTCTGTAACGGAATTTTATAAAGACAGTAAAGAGGCAGACGTGCTTTTTTTAGATAACCAGCTGGTAGATATCTGCAGGCTGTCAGACGTAAATCAAATGAAAATTGATTTGAAGGAAGATGAGGAATATACGGATATGGCGGTGGGATATGAGAGACAAAAGGAGCTGCCTGTAGGAACAAAATTATACGATATGTTTACTGGAAGAAAATATAAGGTGACTCAGGTATTAAAGAAAGGAAGCACATTCCTTCCGGGGGATTTGTTCTCTTCCATGGAACCGGAGCTTTCTCTGGACGATTCCCTAGTGACCCTTCCAAACGACCGTTGGATAAAGGGAGGTTACAGCTCCGCTTATCAGGTATACCGGAATAATATCTATTATATAGCAGAGGAAAAGGAAGAATGTAAACATCTGGCAGAGCAGGTAGAAAAAACAGCCAGAGATTTCGGACAATGGGTAAAGGTGAAAAGCTTTTCCCAATTGGTGGAGGAATACAGGAAAATCCAGCAGAGTGAACGGGTGCCTATGCTGGTTTTTGTGCTGATTCTGCTGTTTTTATCCATAATGAATATTTTTTTAAGTACACTGATTTCCCTGTTATCCCAAAAAAAGGAGCTTGGAATCATGCTTGCATGTGGCATTACCAAAAAGGAGATTTACCGGATTCTTTTTGTGGAAAATCTGCTGCGTTTTTTGACTGCATTTTGCCCGGCATATGCCCTGATGTGCTTCTATCACAGCAGAGGGCTGGCAAATAATATGGCGCTTGTGGTAAAAATACTGCCGTTTTTACTAGTAATAGCAGCCGTTTTAATGCTGATTACCGCAATGCTGCCGGTTTTATTTTTCCGTAAAAAGTATCCGGTTGCTTTCAGATAGAAAAGGAGTACTATATATGATACGATTGAAAAACGTCAGCAAAATCTATCGGGGAGAGACTTTTGAAACAAAAGCTTTGGATCATGTGGATTTGGAAATAAAAACTAATGAATTTGTGGCGGTCATGGGAAGCTCCGGTTCCGGAAAGACCACCCTGTTGAATTTGTTAGGAGGAATGGATTTTCTTACAGAAGGAGAATATGAATATGATAATTTGAAAATCCATGAATTTTCCGAAAAACAGCTGGAACAGTTTCGGAAGGAAAAAATTTCTTTCATTTTCCAGCAGTTTGCCCTTATGGATAAGTATACCGTATTTGAAAATATTGAAATGCCCCTTCTTGCCCTGGGAATCAAAAAGAGGGAGAGAAAACAGATTGTGGAGGCAAACATGGAAAAGCTTGGCATTGCTCCATTAAAAGACAAATATCCTCCTTATATTTCCGGCGGACAGCAGCAAAGGACTGCTATAGCAAGAGCGCTGGCAAAAGGAAGCGAATTGATCTTAGCAGACGAGCCTACCGGCGCTTTGGATCAAAAATGCAGTGAAGAGCTGATGGAATTGTTTCTGACCATGCATCAATTAAAAAAGACGATTGTTATGGTGACACATAATGAAAAAATTGCAGCATATGCGGAGCGGATTGTGAGGGTTAGGGATGGGAAGGTATATAGTGGATAAGGGGGAAAGATAGGTGGTGGAGGGCGGTTCAATACCCAGTGGGAGCCGGCATAGCATATGGCAGTCTTCCGGGCCTTGGCAAAGTCGCCGGCACTTATGCCCCGTACTTTGGGGCATTAGTACCGCTGCGTCTTTGCAGAGCGAAAGCGTGCCCGGAAGACTGCCATATGCTATGCCGGCTCCCACGTCCCGTTATCCAACCTCCCATCCCCACATTTTCTCATCCTCTCTTTCTAAAATTAGAAAAAAGTGGTATACTAAACAACATATCATAGAAACAGAACGGAAAGGAATCAAAATCATATATGAAAATAGAACAACTAAACACCTACGAAACAATCGAAGCAAGAGAAATCAAAGACCTGAATTCCTACGGAAGAATTTTAAAACATAAAAAAACAGGAGCAAAAGTCGTCCTTCTGGAAAACGATGATGAAAACAAAGTATTCTACATTGGCTTCCGCACCCCGCCTACGGACAGTACAGGAGTGGCTCATATTCTGGAGCATTCTGTTCTGTGCGGCTCCAAAAGCTTTCCCTCAAAGGACCCCTTTGTGGAGTTAGCAAAGGGTTCCTTAAATACCTTTCTAAACGCTATGACGTATCCGGATAAAACCGTATATCCGGTAGCAAGCTGTAACGATAAGGACTTTCAGAATCTGATGCATGTATATCTGGACGCAGTCTTTTATCCAAACATCTATTCCGAGCCAAAGATATTCATGCAGGAGGGCTGGCACTATCATCTGGAAGAGGAGACGGACAGCTTAAAATACAATGGAGTTGTTTATAACGAAATGAAAGGCGCTTTTTCTTCCCCGGATGATGTACTGGACAGAGAGATATTTAATTCCCTGTTTCCGGATACTGCTTATGGAAACGAATCGGGAGGGGACCCCAAGCATATTCCGGATTTGACCTATGAGCAGTTTTTAGACTTCCATAGAAAATACTATCATCCTTCCAACAGCTATATTTACCTGTACGGAAATATGGATATGGCAGAAAAGCTTTCCTGGATAGACGAACAGTATTTAAGCCATTTTGACTATCTGGAAATCGATTCCACCATAGGAACGCAGGAGTCATTTGAAAAGCCCATGGATTTTACGGAGCAGTATTCTGTTACGGAAAATGAATCTTTGGAAAATGCTACCTATCTGTCCTATAATACTGTAGTGGGAACAAGCCTTGACAGAGAGCTTTATGTAGCATTCTCCATTTTGGATTATGTATTGTGCTCGGCTCCCGGAGCTCCGGTAAAACAGGCATTGATTGATCAAAATATCGGACAGGATGTTTACAGCCTTTTTGAAAACGGCATTTATCAGCCATATTTTTCCATTGTGGCAAAAAATGCCAACGAAAAGGATAAAGCAGAATTTATAAAAACAATCGAAGAGGTTCTTAAGGAGCAAGTAAAAAACGGAATTGACAAGCGGGCGCTGAAGGCAGGACTGAACTACTATGAATTTAAATATAAAGAGGCGGATTTCGGTTCTTATCCAAAGGGACTTATGTATGGCCTGCAGGCGCTGGACAGCTGGCTCTATGATGACAAGGCTCCTTTTTACCACATTGAAGCAAATGAAACCTTCCGGATTTTAAAGGAAAAAATCAACACAGATTATTTTGAGGAGCTGGTAGAAACATATCTGCTTCAAAACACCCATAAGGTGACGATAACCGTAGTGCCTGTAGCCGGACTTACTACGGAAATGGAAAAGGTGCTGCAAAAGAAGCTGGATGCATACAAAAATTCCCTGACCCATGAGCAGGTGGAGCAGCTGGTGTCTGAAACAAATGCGTTAATTTCCTATCAGGAGACGGAATCCCCTGAAGAGGATTTGAAAAAAATTCCTCTATTAAAAAGAGAGGATATGAAAAAAGAGGCAGAGCCGTTTATCAATAAGGTGGAGGAGGCAGATGGTGTTAAAGTACTGTCCCATAATATTTTTACAAACGGAGTATCCTATCTGCGGTTTGTTTTTGATGCAAAAGATGTGTCCAATGAACTTCTTCCTTATATGGGATTATTAAAAAATATATTGGGACTGATGAATACCGAGCATTATGGCTACGGGGAGCTGTTCAATGAAGTGAATATTGCCACCGGAGGAATCGTTCCGGTAGTCAATACGTATGTAAACAGCAAAAATTTAGAGGAATTTAAGCTGAATTTTGAAATAAAGGTAAAGACTTTATATGAAAATACAGACAAGGCTTATGCTTTGACAGAAGAAATCCTGTTTACTACAAAGCTTTCTGATGAAAAGCGTCTGTTAGAGCTGATTCGGGAATTAAAGGCAAAAATGCAGGCTGTCATGTTAAGTTCAGGGCATTCCCTGGCTTCCGTCCGCTCCATGTCTTATTTTTCCAAAACGGCAGCAGTTTCGGAGCAGATAAACGGAATCCCATTCTATCGTCTGTTGGAAGAGCTGGATAGTGATTTTGAAAAGGAAAAAGAAAAGCTCATAGCCAATCTGGAAAAAGTAAGAAAGCTGATTTTCAGACCGGAAAACTTCATGCTGGATTATACAGGAACAGAGGAAGGGCTTTTAGAAGCAAAAAAATATGTGGCTGGCTTTAAAAATAAGCTGTATAAAGAAGAAATGGAAAAGACAGGTTTTGCCCTGACGCCTGTAAAGAAGAACGAAGGCTTTAAAACTTCGGCAGGCATACAATATGTGGCATTGGCAGGAAGCTTTTTGAAAAAGGGACTTTCTTATACCGGTGCATTAAAGGTATTAAAGGTCATTATGGGATATGAGTATCTTTGGAATAATGTAAGAGTAAAGGGCGGCGCATATGGCTGCATGAGCAGCTTTGGAAAGAGCGGGGACTGTTACTTTGTTTCCTACCGTGACCCGAATCTGGAAAAGACGCTGCAGACTTACAGGCAGGCGGCAGACTTTATACGGAATTTCAAAGGAGATGAAAGAACCGTTACCAAATTCATTATCGGTGCATTAAGTGAGCTGGATGCACCAAAGAATCCGGCAGCAAAGGGAAGCAGGAGCATGGCTGCTTATTTGTGTCAGGTTACCCTTGAAGAGGAGCAGAAGGAAAGAGATGAGCTTTTAGCTGTAGACGAACAGGTGATTCGCAGTCTTGCCGCATATATAGAAGCATTTGTGGATTATGACTGCATTTGTGTAGTAGGAAATGAAGAGGCGATTAACCAGAATGCGGGACTATTCATGGAAGTGGAAAATTTATTCCATTAAGCCATAAATACCGGCGGCTCTGTCCGTATAAAGAATATAAAAGGCGGAAGTGCCCCATGTCCTATGGGGAACGGCGCTGAAAATATTCATTGCAGGGAGGAAAAACGTATGAAAAGGAAGACATCAATTCTTATTGGAAGCCTGTTGCTGATTGCCTGTTGTTTACTGACAGCTTGCGGAAGCGGGAGCAATACAGGCAAATTAGCAATAGAGGCTGAAGAAGCAGGCGGCTATCAGAATGATTATGCAACAGATGATGTGTATGATATGGAAATGGCGGAAGCCTATGGTGAAGACAGCGGAAGCGGTGAAGGAAACATTTTGGATGAGGACAGGACAGAACAAAGTGTGGCATCGGATAGAAAGCTGATTAAAACTGTGGACATGACAGTTGAAACGGAAGAGTTTGATGTATTGACGCAAAAGCTGGCGGATAAGGTGGAAGCGCTTGGAGGCTATATGGAAAAGGCATATGTCAGCGGAACGAGCATCAATGCCAGCTATGAAAGTACCAGGAGCGCCAGCTATACTGCAAGGATTCCGGCAGATAAGCTGAAGGATTTTATCACAGAGGTTTCCAGTATTTCAAATGTTCTGGATAAAAATGAAAGTGTAGAAGATATTACTTTAAACTATGTGGATTTAGAAAGTAAAAAAAATACGTTAAAGATTGAGCAGGAGCGTATTACTGCCCTGTTGGAGCAGGCAGATTCCATTGAGACTATCGTGACGCTGGAAAGCAGACTGACAGAAATCCGCTACCAGCTGGAAAGTATGGAATCCCAGCTTCGTACATACGACAATCTTGTGGACTATGCTACTATTTACTTAAATGTAGAGGAAGTGGAGCGGATTACTCCCGTTGCTCCCCAATCTGCTTTCGAGAAAATGAAGGACGGCTTTGCAAACAGTGTCTACCGGATTGGAAGGGGCATTAAGAACTTTGTCATCGGTTTTGTTATTGTATTTCCCTATCTTTTCATATGGGGCATTCTGATTCTGATTTTCATATGCATCGTGAAGGGTATCATAAAAAGCAGACAGAAGAAGGCGGAAAAAAGAGAAGAGGCATTGAAGGCTTCTTATGCACAGGAAAACAGCAGACAGGATCGGAAAGATTTTGATAAAAAGTAAGGATATTATGATGGAAAAACAGATGAAAACAGGGTTTGCCACATTGATTGGCAGGCCCAATGTGGGGAAATCTACTTTAATGAACCGGCTGATTGGACAAAAGATTGCCATTACCTCCAATAAGCCACAAACCACGAGGAACCGGATACAGACCGTGTATACCTGTGAGGAAGGACAGATTGTCTTTTTGGATACACCGGGTATTCATAAGGCAAAGAATAAGCTGGGGGATTATATGGTAAGCATGGCCTCTCAGACCTTAAAGGAAGTAGATGTGGTCTTATGGCTTGTGGAGCCAAGCAATTTTATTGGAGCGGGAGAAAAACATATTATTGCACAGCTTCAAAGGATAAAAGCCCCGGTTATTCTTGTTATCAATAAGATTGATACGGTAAAAAAAGAGGAGGTATTTTCCTTTATTGATACTTATCGAAAAGAATTTGATTTTGCAGAAATCGTTCCGGTCTCTGCAAAAAAAGGAGAGAATACCGAAGAACTGATTTCCTGCATTTTTAAATATCTGCCGTATGGTCCCATGTTTTATGAGGAAGATACGATTACCGACCAGCCCCAGAGGCAGATCGTAGCCGAACTGATTCGGGAAAAAGCCCTTCATGCACTGGATGAGGAAATTCCCCATGGAATTGCAGTTTCCATTGAGTCCATGAAGTTCCGAAAAAAAATTGTGGAAATTCAGGCAACCATCATATGCGAAAAAGAATCCCACAAAGGAATCATTATTGGAAAATCCGGGGCTATGCTTAAGAAGATTGGTTCCAATGCCAGATATGAAATAGAAGAACTGTTAGAAAGCCAGGTGAATCTGCAGCTTTGGGTAAAAGTGAAAAAGGACTGGCGGGACAGTGACTTTCTATTAAAAAATTTTGGCTATCATAAAAATGAAGAAGAATTTTAGAAGAGAGAATAGAAGAGTAAAATGAAAGAAACGGTTTGAAATAGCTTTGGCTCCGTCAGTTTCCAGAATCTTACTGCCGAAAAATCCCAGCATATAATCCTTGAAAAAGCAAACCCTAGAAGTGAAGAAAGTCCTTGAGTTCATATCGGGGCATGTAAAGGAAAAGAAAAAGGATTCCAGGGAGGCAGGAAGATGAAAGAAACAGAGGAAGAAAGAGATTTTTTTAAAACCGGAAGAATAGAAGACTACCTCACCTATAAGAACAGTATGAAAGATGAGGAAGCATTGAAAGCGGAGGCCATGATGAGGGAAGCAGAACGACACAGTATTGAGAAATATTGGTAGGGATGCTTCTTTTCGGGAGGAGTCGGGAGTGAAGCCATGCAGGAATTTGTGGTGGTAACCGGTCTGATAATCAAATCTGTACCGGTAGGAGATTATGACAGAAGGATTACGATACTAACAAAAGAACGAGGAAAGATTGGTGCATTTGCGAAAGGAACAAGACGGCCTAACAGCCGTCTTGCAGCTGCTACCAATCCTTTTTCATTTGGTGAGTTCAAGCTCTATGAGGGGCGGAGCGCCTACAATTTAATGGAAGCGGATATCTCCAACTATTTTAAGGAGCTAAGGGAAAATTTTGAAGCTGCCTTTTTTGGAATGTATTTTTTGGAGGTGGCAGATTATTATACAAGGGAAAATAATGATGAGAAGCAGATGCTGAAATTGTTATATCAGTCCCTGAAAGCGCTTTTGATTCCTTCCTTGAAAATGGAACTGGTCCAGTACATATTTGAAATGAAAACGCTTGTAGTAAATGGGGAATTTCCAGGACCTCTTAGAAGGGAAGAGCTGCTGTCCGATACGGTCTATGCCATTGAGTATGTGACTAACAGCACCATTGAAAAATTATATACGTTTACCTTGTCCGAGCCGGTTTTTGCAGAGTTTGAAAGAGCAGCAGCAGAGTACCGGGAACGTTATATCGGAAGGAATTTTAAAAGTCTTGAAATCTTACAAAATTGCAGGTTGAAAAAGTGATATAAGTTCGTTATAATATTTAAGCAAGTGTGCTTTTAAGAGGAAACTTCCCGATTCCATATGGAGCGGGAAACGGAAAGAAAGTACCGGCAGGAGGAGATTATGAAAAGGAAAATCAAAAGATTATTGCTTGTTTCCCTGATTTTTGCAGCAATGCTTTTTGGGGGCTGCAGCAATACGGGAAACTTTGAACAAAATACGATTGTAATTCAAAAAGACGGTATCGTACTGGGAGCAATCGTAGAGGATTTTAGTGATTCCAAATATGTAAGTGAAGAATTGAAGGCAATGCTGGAGGAGGAAATCGCAGCCTACAATGCGCAGGCAGGCCAGGACAGGGTGGTTCTGAAGGACTATGAGGTGACAGAAGATAAGAAAGTAAAGATTTATCTGGAGTATGCTTCCTTTGAAGATTATGCCGGCTTTAACGAAGAGCTTTTCTTTGCAGGAACCGTATCCGAGGCATACGAAGCAGGATATGAATTTGTGGATATGGAAAGTGTAACGGGAGAAGGCGCAGCCATTGAAAAAGCAGATGTGCTGGAAAAGGGAAGCATGAAAATGGTTATTTTTGAAGAACCGGTGCATGTCCGTGTAAATGGAAAGATTACCTATGTAAGCAACGGCATACAGGTAGAAGGAAAGAAGGAAGCAGCGGTTAGCAATGAAGAAGGCATAACGGGTATGTTTTACCTGATGTATGAATAATTGACTGGACAGAGAGAGGAAAAGAATATGGAAAAATCAATGGAAAAAATCGTAGCGTTGGCAAAGGCAAGAGGATTCGTTTATCCCGGCTCGGAAATTTACGGCGGACTTGCTAATACATGGGACTACGGAAATCTTGGCGTGGAATTAAAAAATAACGTAAAACGTGCGTGGTGGCAGAAGTTCATTATGGAGAATCCGTATAATGTAGGTGTGGATTGTGCGATTTTAATGAATCCACAGACCTGGGTGGCATCCGGACACTTAGGCGGTTTTTCCGATCCGCTTATGGATTGTAAGGAATGTCATGAACGTTTCCGTGCGGATCAAATCATTGAAGATTTTGCAAAAGAGCATGAAATAACTCTGGATTCCTCCATTGATGGCTGGTCTCAGGAAAAGATGAAAGAATTTATTGAAAGCAATCAGGTGCCATGCCCTACCTGCGGCAAGCACAACTTTACCGATATCCGTCAGTTTAACCTGATGTTCAAAACCTTCCAGGGGGTAACGGAGGATGCTAAAAATACCGTATACTTAAGACCGGAGACGGCACAGGGAATTTTTGTAAACTTTAAAAATGTACAAAGGACTTCCAGAAAGAAGATTCCCTTTGGCATTGGCCAAATCGGTAAATCCTTCAGAAATGAGATTACGCCCGGAAACTTTACATTCCGCACAAGAGAATTTGAACAGATGGAGCTGGAATTCTTTTGTGAGCCCGATACGGATTTAGAATGGTTTGCCTATTGGAAACAATTCTGTATCGACTGGCTGAAATCCCTTGGCATGAAAGAAGAGGAAATGCGTGTGAGAGACCATGATGCAGAAGAGCTTTCCTTTTATTCCAAAGCTACTACGGATATTGAATTCCTATTTCCTTTTGGCTGGGGTGAGCTTTGGGGCATTGCGGACAGGACTGATTATGACCTGATGCAGCACCAAAATACATCGGGGCAGGATATGTCTTATTTTGATGACCAAAAAGCGGTTAAATATGTTCCATATGTAATAGAGCCATCCCTGGGCGCAGATAGGGTGGTGCTTGCATTTTTATGTGCGGCTTATGACGAGGAAGAAATTGGGGAAGGAGATGTGCGTACTGTGCTTCATTTCCATCCGGCTCTTGCACCTGTAAAGATTGGCGTGCTTCCTCTTTCGAAAAAGTTGAACGAAGGGGCAGAAAAGGTTTTTCAGGAGCTGTCCAAAAAGTATAACTGCGAATTTGATGACAGGGGAAATATCGGAAAACGTTATAGAAGACAGGACGAAATCGGAACGCCTTTCTGTGTTACCTATGATTTTGATTCAGAAGAGGATCATGCAGTAACCGTCCGCTTCAGGGATTCCATGGAGCAGGAACGAGTAAAGATTGAAGAACTGAATGGGTATTTTTCGGATAAATTTGTGTTTTAAGAATACGCTTTTATGGAGGACAATAATATGAGCGAAAAGGAAAGAAAAATAAGGGATTATTCAGAGAAGCTTGCAAGAAACCGGACGTTGTTATACTGCTATTCCGGAATAGAAGGAGTGCTGTTGTTAGCCTATATTATAGAATTTATAAAGGGAAACCGGACACCTGGGTATATACTTTTGTTTTCCGCAATATTGCTGATTCCCTGGATCGTCTGTTTATGCCTTTACCGAAACAACAAAGAGGATGAGAAAATACAATACATATCCGGATTATGTTACTGCCTGCTGTATGTGTTCGTACTGTTTACCACCACATCAGGTGCAGCATTTACTTATATTGTCCCAATGATTATCGTAATATGTATATATGCCAACCTGAAGCTGAGTCTTATAGTAGGAGTTCTGGCAGTTGCTGCCAATATAGCAAAGGTGATTGCTACAGTTCTTACAGCACAGGTATCCAAACAGGACATAGTAGATTTTGAAATCCAGCTGGCCGTAGTGATTATGTCCGCTTTATATGCTATTGTGATAACAAGGGTTCTTGTGAAAATTAACGACAAAAAAATGGACGAGCTGGATGCAGAAAAGAAAAAGATGGAAAGAATGCTTTTCAATATCCAGGATGTTACAAAAAGCTTGAATGAGAATGTGCTTCTGGTAACAGAGAAGATGAGCGCACTGGGCGAATCCGTTGGAATGATCCGAAATTCCATGGAGGAGGTTTCTGCCGGTTCATCGGATACTGCTGAAGCAATACAGGTACAGCTGTTAAAAACAGAGGAAATCCAAAGCTATATTGAGAAAGTGGAGAAGGTATCGGGAAATATATCCGGTGACCTGCACATAGCGGAAGACACCATTGCAGCAGGAAAAGAAAAAATCGATCAGTTGATTGAGCAGGTAAACATATCCGACCAGGCTACCAATGCTGTATCCGGACAGCTTACGGCATTAGGGGAAAATACAGAGAAAATGCAGTCCATCATTGAATTGATTGAAAATATTACGAGTCAGACAAGCCTGCTTGCTTTAAATGCCAGCATTGAAGCTGCAAGAGCTGGAGAGGCCGGAAAAGGATTTGCGGTGGTAGCTTCGGAAATTTCCAATCTGGCAAACCAGACCAGCACAGCAACGGTAAGCATTACCGAACTGATAGGAGATATTTCCGATGCCTTGAATCAGGTAATACAGGCAATCAATCAGGTAATACAAAACAGTCAGATACAGAATTCCTATGCAGTGGAAACTGCAGAGAGCTTTGAGCAGATTCAAAGTACATCTGCCAATATCTTTACGGAAGCAGACAGCCTGGTGGAAATCATCAAGGAATTAGCAAATGCTAATGCAAGTATTGTTGACAGCGTTCAAAATATATCCGCTATTACGGAAGAGGTATCTGCCCATGCTGCAGAAACCTATACAAGCAGTGAAGAAAATAGCGAGATCGTCCAAGCGGTATCTTCTCTGGTAGCCGCATTAAATGAAAAAGCAGAGCAGTTAAAACAGTAATAGCAATTGATTTGGAGGAAAAAAGTGTGAAAGCATATGGTGTAAATGAACTTAGAAAAATGTTTCTGGAGTTTTTTGAAAGCAAGGGACATTTGGCAATGAAAAGCTTTTCATTGGTACCCCATAATGACAATTCATTATTATTGATCAATTCGGGAATGGCTCCCTTAAAGCCTTATTTTACCGGACAGGAAATCCCTCCCAGGAAAAGAGTGACGACCTGTCAAAAGTGTATTCGTACAGGCGATATTGAAAACATTGGAAAAACAGCAAGGCATGGCACTTTTTTTGAGATGCTGGGAAACTTTTCCTTTGGAGATTATTTTAAGCAGGAAGCAATTTCCTGGAGCTGGGAATTTTTAACAAAGGTGGTTGGAATCGACCCTGACAGATTATATCCTTCGGTTTATGAAGAAGATGACGAGGCTTATGAAATCTGGAATAAAGAAATCGGCATTGCACCGGAAAGAATCTTTCGATTTGGAAAAGAGGATAACTTTTGGGAACATGGTTCCGGTCCATGCGGTCCTTGTTCGGAAATCTATTATGACCGGGGAGAGAAGTATGGCTGTGGGAAACCAGGCTGTACGGTAGGCTGCGAGTGTGACCGTTATATTGAAGTATGGAACAACGTATTTACGCAGTTTGATAATGATGGAAAAGGACATTATTCCGAATTAGAGCAGAAAAACATTGATACCGGCATGGGGCTGGAAAGACTTGCAACTGTAGTGCAGGATGTGGATTCCATCTTTGATGTGGATACCATTCAGGCTCTCAGGCAAAAGGTATGCGAGCTGGCAGGAAAGGAATATAGAAAGGAATATCAATGGGATGTTTCCATCCGCATCGTAACGGACCATATCCGTTCCGCAACCTTTATGATTTCCGATGGCATCATGCCTTCCAATGAAGGAAGAGGATATGTGCTGCGCCGTATTATAAGAAGGGCTGCACGCCATGGAAGGCTTCTTGGGATAGAAGGAAAATTTCTGGCAAAATTAGGAAATACGGTCATTGAAGGAAGCAAGGATGGCTATCCGGAACTGGAAGAAAAGAAAGATTTCATCTTTAACGTATTGACACAGGAGGAAAATAAGTTCCATAAAACAATCGATCAGGGACTGAACATTCTTGCGGAAATGGAAGAAGATATGGCAAAGGCAGGAAAGAAGGAGCTTTCCGGTGAAGATGCTTTTAAGCTATATGATACCTATGGCTTCCCTGTGGATCTGACCATGGAAATTCTGGAGGAAAAAGGATTTACCGTAGATGAAAAGGGATTTAAAGAAGCAATGGAGGAACAGAAGGTAAAGGCAAGAAAAGCCCGTAAGACTACGAATTATATGGGCGCAGATGTTACTGTATATGAATCCATTGACCCAGGCATCACGACGGAGTTTGTAGGGTATGACCGATTGGAGCATAGTTCTGAAATCACAGTGCTTACCACCGAAACAGAGCTGGTGGAAGCTTTGACGGAAGGACAGGCTGGCACCGTCATTGTAAAGGAGACTCCTTTCTATGCAACGATGGGTGGTCAGAATGGGGATAAAGGCATCATCACAACAAAAGAAGGCGAATTTGAAGTACAAGATACGATAAAATTGTTAGGGGGCAAAGTAGGGCATGTAGGAAAAGTGACAAAGGGAATGCTCCGGGTATCTGAAAGCGTACAATTAAAGGTTGATAAAGAGAATCGGAGCGCTACCTGTAAAAATCACAGCGCTACCCATCTGCTTCAAAAGGCTCTTAGAACAGTGCTGGGCACTCACGTGGAGCAGAAAGGCTCCTATGTAGACGGAGAAAGACTTCGCTTTGACTTTAGTCATTTTTCCGCTATGACTGAGGAAGAGCTGGAGCAGGTAGAAAAAATCGTAAATGAAAAAATTGCGGAATCCATTCCGGTAAATATCCAGGTCATGCCCATAGAAGAGGCAAAGAAATCCGGTGCCATGGCACTGTTTGGAGAAAAGTATGGAGATACCGTGCGGGTAGTAAGGATGGGAGAGTTTTCCACAGAGCTGTGTGGCGGTACCCACGTTATGAATACGGGAACCATTGCCGCTTTCAAGATCGTTTCCGAAAGCGGTGTGGCAGCAGGAATCCGTAGAATTGAAGCTTTAACAGGGAATGGTGTATCTGCATACTATGCCCGTCTGGAGGAAGTGCTGGAAAGGGTGGCTAAAACTTTAAAAACAGTCCCTTCTGCCCTGGAAGAAAAAGCAGAGCATCTGATGAAGGAATTGAAAGCCCTGCAAAGTGAAAATGAATCCTTAAAGAGCAAAGCAGCAAAGGATGCGCTTGGTGACGTTATGGACCAGGTAGTGGAAGTAAAAGGTGTAAAGCTTCTTGCTGCCAAAGTATCCAATGTGGATATGAACGGACTCCGGGAGCTGGGAGACCAATTAAAGGAGAAATTAGGTGACGGAGTGGTGCTGCTGATTTCTGATCTGGAAGGAAGAGTAAATCTGGTGGCTATGGTTACTGACGGGGCTATGGCAAAAGGCGCCCATGCAGGGAACCTGATAAAAGACGTTGCTGCATGTGTTGGCGGCGGCGGCGGTGGCCGTCCTAATATGGCACAGGCCGGTGGTAAGAATCCGGCAGGCATTGACGAGGCACTGACTAAAGCAGTCAATATTTTAGGAGAGCAGCTGTAAAAGGCGGAATCGTCACAAAAACTCCTGATTTTAGAAGTTTTCCCACATACTTATGGAAAATTCATAAAAAAGGGTTGACGAAAAGGAAAAATATGCTATAATTTTATTTGTGCATATGTGTGTACAAAAATATACCCAATCAGTCGTGTTACTTGGAGGGACTGAAGGGAGGTTAGGTGTGATTTTATGTCAAATGTAATCGTAAAAGATAACGAGACTTTAGATAGCGCTTTACGCCGTTTTAAAAGAAGCTGTGCTAAGGCTGGTATTCAACAGGAGATTCGTAAAAGAGAACATTACGAAAAGCCAAGTGTAAAACGCAAGAAAAAATCTGAAGCAGCAAGAAAACGTAAATATAATTAGAAACCGTAAGTCCTTGGCAATTGTCCAAGGACTTTCTTACTTTTCCTATGGTATTTTATGGAATGACAGGCGGGAATTTATGAGGCAGATTATTTTATACAGAAGGTAAAGCATCTTCATTCTTAGAACGAGTTAATTTGCATAAGTATAATAAGAGGAGTGATACAATGTGGACGAAAGAAATTTTAGGGACGGATGTGCTTCATTTAACGCAATGTTTTATTTTGTATAGTATGCTGGGATGGCTGATAGAATCGGCATATATGTCCTTATGTAATAGAAAAATAACGAACAGGGGATTTGCTTCCAGTCCAATCTGTCCTATTTATGGATTTGGAGGAGTATTGGGATATCTGATCCTGCATCCTCTTTCCAGAAATCTGTTCATGCTATACATAGCAGGGGCATTGATTGCTACCGCATTTGAATTTTTAGTGGCGAAGCTCATGTACAAGGTATTGGGAAATGTATGGTGGGATTACAGCGAAAAGCCATTGAATTATAAGGGGATTATCTGTGCGGAAAGCACAGTAGCATGGGGATTTTACGCAGTGATTATCGTGAATTTCCTGCATAAGGCGCTTATGAGGACCGTGGATTCCATTCCGACTCAGATCGGCATTGTTGCATGCCGCATCATAATGGTCTGCTATGGATTGGACTTTGCGTACCATTTGCTGCAGGCACTGGACATTAATGTAAAAGAATACCAAAAGAAAGTAAGAGAGTCTTATCATCATTTTCGTGCTAAATGGCAGTAATTAACAGCATGGCTGAAAAGAAAAAAGCAGGGATAAGTTGACAAAAGAGAAAAAGTATTTTATTATGTTCAGCATAATAAAATGAAAATCCACGTAAGTGGAGAAGGAGGAGTAGTTATGAAAAAATTACTGAGTGTAGTGTTAGTGCTTGCCATGTCCATGACATTTTTTACAGGCTGTGGCAATACTGATACGGAAACAACCCAAGACGCTGCAAATACTGATGCTGCAGATGATACTGCAGACGATGTAGAAACAGAAGATGCGTCTGATGATGGAGCAGCAGAGGCTGCAGGCAGCGAAGGAACTTTAAAGATTGGCGGTATCGGACCTACAACGGGTGATGCGGCAGTATATGGAATTGCAGTAAAAAATGCTGCACAGCTTGCAGTGGATGAAATCAATGCAGCAGGCGGCGTAAACGGCATGATGCTTGAATTGAACTTCCAGGATGATGAATCCGATGCAGAAAAAGCAGTAAATGCTTACAATACATTAAAGGACTGGAATATGCAGGCGCTTATAGGAACTGTAACAAGTACTCCATGTATCGCAGTTGCAGAAAAATCTGCAGCAGATAATATTTTCCAGTTGACCCCATCCGGTTCGGCAGTAGAATGTATTGCAAATGAAAATGTATTCCGTGTATGCTTTTCTGATCCAAACCAGGGAAAAGCATCTGCACAGTATATCGGAGAGAACGGTCTTGCTTCCAAGGTAGCGGTTATCTATGACAGCTCTTCCGTTTACTCATCTGGAATCTATGAAACATTTGCAGCAGAGGCAGCAAACCAGAACATTGAAATCGTTGCAGCAGAAGCGTTTACGGCAGACAGCAATAAGGACTTTACTGTACAGCTTCAAAAGGCAAAGGACTCTGAGGCTGAATTATTATTCCTGCCAATTTATTATAATGAAGCATCCTTGATTTTGGCACAGGCAAAGACAATCGGTTTTGCTCCAACATTCTTTGGATGTGACGGGCTTGACGGTATCTTAGCTGTAGAAAACTTTGATACTTCCCTGGCAGAAGGCGTTATGTTATTAACTCCTTTTGCAGCAGATGCACAGGATGATTTAACAAAGAATTTTGTTTCCACATATGATTCTACTTATGGCGGAACACCAAATCAGTTTGCAGCAGATGCTTATGATGCAGTTTATGCAATCAAGGCAGCAGCAGAAAAAGCCGGCATTACCGCTGATATGAGCGCATCCGATATTTGTGATGCCCTTAAGGGAGCTATGACTGAAATCACCATTGACGGCTTGACCGGTACAGGAATGACATGGACAGCTGACGGCGAACCAAACAAAGAGCCAAAAGCAGTAAAAATTGTAGATGGTGTATACACAGCTATGTAAGAAACAGTGGTAAAATGAATATAGGATACCTGAAGACGGGGATTGCCAATGGGTGGTCCCTGTTTTCGTTGGTAAGGGGGTGTTGGCTGGCGGACGCGGAAGAGGGATGAGGGCGGATTGGCTGCTGTGATTTTGATAGGGCTTTTACTAAACAGCCTGGGAAGGGTGTTGGCAGCGGACGGGTCGTCCCATAGCGCCCTCCATGGCGCGATGGGACTAAAATTGCCGTCCATGGCAATTTTCCCCTGGGTTTTGAGCAGGCTGTTAAGTAAAAGCCCTATCAAAATCAATGCAGCCAATCCGCCCTCATCCCTCTTCCGCTGTTTCGTCTCATACCATACCCTTAGAAAGAGAAAAGCAGTGGGAAACAGCTTCTCTAAAATGCAAAGAAACCGTAGCTATCCACACAGGCGCACCACCCTGGCAAGCTTTTCCGAAAAGGGCCTTTCAATACACAGTAGGGGCTGGCAGTTGATAGAGTAGTCTTCTGGGCCTTATGAAAACGCCGGTCCTTACGCACCGTCCTTTGGTGCGTTAGTACCGCTGCGTTTTCATAGAGCGGGAGCGTGCCCATAAGACTACTCTATCAACTGCCAGCCCCTACGTCCGCCCCCCAATCCCCCTCCCGAACAAGCTCCCAACAAATATTTTATGGAAAAAGTGTAAAAATTGTGTTATACTGTCACGAGTAACAGACTTTAGAAAGAAAGGTGTTTCCAAATGAGTTTCATATCATATTTAGTAAATGGAATAAGTCTCGGCAGTGTCTATGCCATCATTGCCCTTGGCTATACAATGGTCTATGGAATTGCAAAAATGTTAAATTTTGCCCATGGAGACGTTATCATGATTGGAGGATATGTGGCATTCTTTACCGTAAGCGGCATGGGACTGCCTCCCATACTGGCAGTATTGATTTCCATGGTGGTATGCACAGTGTTAGGCGTAGTAATTGAGAAAATTGCCTATAAGCCTCTTCGTATGGCATCTCCTTTAGCAGTGCTGATTACTGCAATTGGTGTAAGCTATCTGCTTCAGAATGTGGCGCTTTTGCTGTTTGGAGCATCTCCAAAGGCATTTACTTCCATGGTAAATGTTCCGGCAATTGTATTGGCAGACGGCGCCCTTACCATTTCAGGAGAAACAATCGTTACGATTGCTACCTGTATCGTCATTATGCTTGTCCTGACCTTGTTCATAAAGAAATCCAAGGCGGGAAGAGCCATGCTGGCAGTATCGGAGGATAAAGGGGCGGCACAGCTTATGGGAATCAATGTAAACGGCACCATTGCGCTGACCTTTGCGATTGGATCGGCTTTGGCGGCGATAGCAGGAGTACTGCTTTGTTCCGCTTATCCAACCTTGACACCTTATACCGGTTCCATGCCTGGTATCAAAGCATTTGTAGCGGCTGTATTTGGGGGAATCGGTTCCGTTCCGGGCGCTTTCCTTGGCGGTATCCTGCTTGGCGTCATTGAAAATTTAAGCAAAGCATATATTTCATCCCAAATGGCAGATGCTATCGTATTTGCTGTTCTGATTATAGTGCTTTTAGTAAGGCCAACAGGAATTCTCGGTAAGAATATCAGAGAGAAGGTGTAGGAATGAAGAATAAATTAACTAAACAGACAAAAAGTAATTTTATCACATACGGCATTGTAATTGCTGCATTTCTTTTTATGCAGATTGCATTGAGCATGGGAAAGGTTTCAAGTCTGATGGAGGGGCTTTTAGTTCCTTTGTGCACTTATGTGATTTTAGCTGTTTCCCTGAACCTGACAGTAGGCATTTTGGGAGAACTGAGCTTAGGCCATGCTGGATTCATGTGTGTAGGAGCCTTTGCAAGCGCCTTATTCAGCAAGTGTACACAGGCATCGATTCCAAACAGTGGGCTTCGTTTTTTCCTGGCGATTCTCATTGGTGCGGCTGCAGCTGCTTTGTTTGGGATTTTGATTGGCATTCCGGTGCTCCGGTTAAAGGGAGATTACCTTGCCATCGTAACCTTGGCATTTGGAGAAATCATAAAGAATCTGGTAAATGTTATTTATCTTGGAAGGGACAGCAGCGGTTTTCATTTTTCCATGAAGGATACCATGTCATTAAATATGGAGCCGGATGGAGAAATTCTTATAAAGGGCGCCCAGGGCATTACGGGAACCCCAAATGATTCCAGTTTTATTATAGGAATCGTGCTTGTCCTTATTACGATTTTTATTATTACAAACCTGGTAAACTCCAGAACGGGACGGGCGGTTATGGCTATTCGCGATAATCGTATTGCAGCGGAATCCTTAGGAATCAATATTACTAAATACAAGCTTTTGGCTTTTTCGGTTTCTGCTTCCTTAGCGGGCGTGGCAGGGGTGCTGTATGCCCATAATCTTTCCACCCTGACGGCGCTTCCTAAAAATTTTGGATACAGTATGTCTATTATGATTCTGGTATTTGTAGTGCTTGGTGGGATTGGAAGTATCAGAGGTTCTGTTATTGCAGCCGTGATTTTAACCCTGCTTCCAGAGCTGTTAAGAGGGCTGAATGATTATCGTATGCTGATTTATGCAGTGGTTCTGATTGTCATGATGCTGTTTAACTGGAGCCCAAAAGCAAGAGAGCTCCGGGAGATGGTAGCAGGAAAATTCCGCAAACAGAAAAAGTCTCAGGAGGAGGTTTAAGAAATGGCACTTTTAGAGGTAAAGAACTTAGGCATTTCCTTCGGAGGATTGCGTGCAGTCAATGATTTTAATGTTGAAATAGAAAAAGGCCAGCTGTATGGTCTGATTGGCCCAAATGGTGCGGGAAAGACGACCGTATTCAACCTGCTTACCGGTGTTTATAAGCCGGATGAAGGCTCTGTTTTTCTGGATGGGAAAAATATCACCGGAAAGAACAATATTGAAATCAACAAGGAAGGAATTGCCAGGACTTTCCAGAACATACGTCTGTTTAAAGATTTGAGCGTTCTGGATAATGTAAAAGCCGGGCTTCACAATCAATATCATTATTCCACCATAGAGGGAATTTTAAGGCTGCCCAGATACTTTAAAGTAGAAAAAGAAATGAATGAAAAGGCTATGGAGCTTTTGAAGGTTTTTTCATTGGAAAATGAGTCGGGTTTTTTGGCGGCGAACCTGCCATATGGAAAACAAAGGAAGCTGGAAATCGCAAGGGCGCTGGCTACTAATCCAAAGCTGCTTTTGCTGGATGAACCGGCTGCCGGAATGAATCCAAATGAAACAAAAGAGCTGATGGACACTATCAGCTTTGTAAGAAAACATTTTGATATGACCATTCTTTTAATAGAACATGACATGAAGCTTGTATCCGGAATCTGCGAGAAGCTTACCGTATTGAACTTTGGAGAAGTGCTGGCGGAAGGAAAAACCAGTGAAGTGTTGAATAACAAGGCAGTTATTACTGCATACTTGGGTGAATAGGAGGCAGCGGCTATGGCAATGTTGGAAGTAAAGGACCTAAAGGTCCATTATGGAATGATACAGGCGATTAAAGGCATTGATTTTGAAGTAAAGAAAGGAGAGGTGGTGGCTCTCATTGGGGCAAATGGCGCAGGAAAGACAACGATACTCCATACCGTTTCCGGACTTTTGCAGGCCAGCGGCGGCAGCATCACCTTTGAAGGAAAGGATATTGCAAAAATGCCCGGCCATAAAATCGTTTCCCTGGGCATGGCTCATGTGCCGGAAGGACGACGGGTATTTGCCCAGCTTAGCGTATATGAAAACCTTCTTATGGGAGCATATACAAGAAAGGATAAGCAGGAGATCCGGGAATCGCTGGATATGGTTTATTCCCGTTTCCCGCGGTTGGAGGAAAGAAAGACCCAGCTGGCAGGAACCCTAAGCGGCGGTGAACAGCAGATGCTTGCCATGGGCCGGGCGCTTATGAGCCATCCATCCATTATTTTAATGGATGAGCCGTCTATGGGACTTTCTCCTATATTTGTAAATGAAATATTTGATATCATTAAGGAAGTCAGTGCAGCGGGAACTACTGTTTTATTGGTTGAGCAAAATGCAAAAAAGGCTCTTGATATTGCAGATCGGGCCTATGTATTGGAAACGGGAAAAATCGTGCTTTCCGGAAACGCAGATGAGCTGAAAAACGATGATGCTGTGAAAAAGGCATATTTAGGTGAATAGACAGGGGGATTTCCATGGAAAATTATGTGATTACAATTGCGAGACATTACGGAAGCGGTGGGAAGACCATCGGACAGCAGCTGGCAAGGGAGCTTGGGATTAACTTTTATGACCGGGAGATTATCCGGATGGCTTCGGACGAAAGCGGGATTTCGGAAGGACTTTTTGGAGAAGCGGATGAAAGATTGAAAAACAGCCCTTTAAGGCGGATTATCAAAAATGTCTACGAGGGACAGTTGATTCCTCCGGACAGCGATGATTTTTCTTCCAACGATAATCTGTTCAATTATCAGGCAAAGGTCATCCGGGAACTGGCAGATACGGAGTCCTGTGTGATTATCGGAAGGTGTGCGGATTTTGTGCTAAAGGACTATAAGTATGTGATTTCCGTGTTTGTCCATGCGGATAAGGAATTCAGCATGGAAAAGGCAAAAGAGAGAATCGGCCTGACGGATAAAGAAGTAGAAAAGTATATTGCAAAGACAGATAAGCAGAGGGCCGAATATTACAAGTACTATACAGGTCACGAATGGAATGATGCCAGAAACTATGACCTGTGTCTGGACAGCTCCAAGCTGGGCTTTGAGGGCTGTGTGAAAGAAATCAAAAGTTATATGAAGATACGTTTTCCGGAGTTTTAGCCGGATTTTAGAAAAAGCAGGAATATTTTCCTGCTTTTTTTATTATGATAGTAGTAATCCAGGAGAGAATGGAAGAGAAGCGGCATGAAGAAAATTGCAGCAGCATTACTGGCACCCATTATCATATTCTGTCATTTCGGAAGTGTGGTATCGGCAGAAGAGGTTTCCTTAAATATTTCCGCACCGTCGGCTATTTTGATGGAAGCCTCCACAGGACAGGTGATTTATGAGAGAAATGCGGAAGAAAGGCTTCATCCGGCAAGCATTACCAAGATTATGACATTGCTTTTGATTTTTGAGGCCTTAGAGGAAGGAAAGATAAGCCTGACAGATCAGGTGACCACAAGCGCTTATGCCAAATCCATGGGAGGCTCCCAGGTATTTTTGGAAGAAGGAGAAGTGCAGACGGTTGATACGTTGATTAAATGCATTGTGGTTGCCAGCGGAAATGATGCGGCAGTTGCCATGGCGGAATACATAGCGGGAAGTGAAGAAGAATTTGTAAAGAAAATGAATCAGCGGGCAAAAGAGCTTGGCATGGAACAGACAACATTTGAGGATTGCTGCGGGCTTACCGATTCGGAAGGGCATATGACCACTGCCAGGGACGTGGCGCTGATGTCCCGGGAGCTGATTGTAAAACATCCCGATATATACAATTATACGAAAATCTGGATGGAGGATATCGTCCATGAAACCGCAAGAGGGAGCATGCCTTTTACTTTATCCAGTACGAATAAGCTTTTGAAGCAGTATGAGTATACCACCGGATTAAAGACCGGTTCCACAAGTGCTGCAAAGTATTGCCTGTCTGCAACGGCCAGAAAAAATGATATTGATCTGATTGCTGTTATTATGAAGGCACCGGATCCTAAGGGACGGTTTTCCGATGCGATCAGCCTGCTCAATTATGGATTTTCCGTCAGCAATGTTTATAAGGATGAAAATAAAGACAGCTTAAATGACCAGCAGATAGAGGGAGGCGTAGAGGAAAGCGTACCCCTGGTATATGGAGGAACTTTCCAGTATCTGGACGTATCCGGAAAGAATTTATCTCAGGTCACCAAGGAAATAAAGGTGGCAGAAGTAGGCAGTGCACCGATAGAAGCGGGACAGAAGGCAGGGGAAGCCGTTTATATGCTGGATGGTGCGAAAATTGGTTCTGTGGATATTTTATATGGCGCCTCTGTGAAGGAAGCGGTATTTAAAGATTATATATGGAAAGTACTGGTAAAATTCTGGCTTTAAGAGAAAAATAAGTCTGCAAACGGAGCATTTTTGATTATTTATCAGAAAAGATGTAAAAAAATATAAAAGTTATCAGAAAAAACTAATGATATCACAGGAAAAATATGGTATACTATATAAGACAGCCATGAGCCGTGAAGGAACAGGCTCATGGCAGGAAAAGACCAAGTACGAAAATGAGTTCAAAGGAGGACAAAAACGTATGGCAAAATGGGTTTACTTATTTAAAGAGGGTAAGGCCGATATGAAAAATCTCTTGGGAGGAAAAGGCGCCAATCTGGCGGAGATGACCAATCTGGGTCTGCCTATTCCCCAGGGATTTACCGTGACGACGGAAGCCTGTACCGATTATTACAGGCAGGGAAAGGCAATTAGCGAGGAGATTAAGGGACAGATATTTGATGCCTTGAGTATTTTAGAGGAAGAACAGGGAAAGAAGTTTGGCGATACGGAAAACCCGCTTTTGGTTTCCGTCCGTTCCGGTGCAAGAGCTTCCATGCCGGGCATGATGGACACCATTCTGAACCTGGGCTTAAATGATGAAGCTGTGGAAGGCTTTGCCAGGAAAACGGGAAATGAAAGGTTTGCATATGATTCCTATAGGCGGTTCATCCAGATGTTCTCGGATGTGGTTATGGAAATCCCAAAATCCTTTTTTGAACGGATACTGGATGAAGTGAAGGAAGCAAAAGGAGCCAAATTCGATACGGATCTCACTGCCGAGGATTTAAAGGAAGTCATTGGGAAATTTAAAGAGGTTTACCGGGACAAGATGAAAGAGGAGTTCCCGCAGGAGCCTAAGGTGCAGCTGATGGAAGCAGTAAAGGCAGTATTCCGTTCCTGGGACAATGAGAGAGCCATTGTATACAGACGTATGAATGATATTCCAGGAGATTGGGGTACAGCTGTAAATGTACAGGCCATGGTATTTGGAAATATGGGAAATACATCGGGAACCGGCGTGGCATTTACAAGAAATCCCTCTACCGGTGAAAAGAAAATTTATGGCGAATATCTGATCAATGCCCAGGGCGAGGATGTGGTAGCAGGTATCCGTACACCACAGCCTATCAGCAAACTGGAAGAGGATCTGCCGGAATGCTATAAACAGTTCATGGAAATTGCCGGAAGGCTGGAGAACCATTATCGGGACATGCAGGATATGGAGTTTACCATTGAAAATGGAAAGCTGTACTTTTTACAGACAAGAAACGGAAAGAGAACGGCGCTTTCTGCATTCCAGATTGCCTGTGATTTAGTGGATGAAGGAATGATCACACCAGAAGAAGCAGTGCTTCGCATCGATGCCAAATCCTTAGACCAGCTTTTGCACCCTACATTCGATCCGGAAGCTCTGAAAAACGGCAAAGTAATCGGACAGGCACTTCCAGCTTCTCCGGGAGCGGCAGCGGGCAAGGTTTACTTTACTGCAGACGAAGCAAAGGCTGCCCATGAAAAGGGTGAAAGGGTTGTTCTGGTGCGTCTGGAGACTTCTCCTGAGGATATCGAGGGCATGCATGCCGCAGAAGGAATCCTGACAGTACGGGGCGGTATGACAAGCCATGCTGCTGTAGTTGCAAGAGGAATGGGAACCTGCTGTGTATCTGGCTGTGGTGAAATTGCCATCAATGAAGAGGAAAAGGTATTTGAATTAGGCGGAGTGACTTTCCACGAAGGAGACTTTATTTCCTTAGACGGTTCAACAGGAAAGATTTATGAAGGCGACATTAAAACAGTAGAAGCCAGTGTAAGCGGCAATTTCGGCAGAGTAATGGAATGGGCTGATAAATATCGCAAGCTGAAGGTAAGGACCAATGCGGATACGCCTCAGGATGCTGCCAATGCAATCCGTTATGGTGCAGAAGGAATCGGCCTGTGCCGTACAGAGCATATGTTCTTTGAGCCTGACAGGATTCCGAAGATTCGTCAGATGATTCTGGCACGTACGGTCAATGCAAGGGAAAAAGCATTGAATGATTTGATACCTTATCAGAAGAAGGACTTTAAGGCATTGTATGAGGTTATGGAGGGAAGACCGGTTACGATTCGTTTCTTAGATCCGCCGCTTCATGAATTTGTTCCCAGCAATCAGGATGACATTGATGATCTTGCGGTGGAAATGATGATGACTTCTGAAGAGGTACAGGAAATATGTGATTCCCTTCATGAGTTCAATCCTATGATGGGACACAGAGGCTGCCGTCTAGCAGTGACCTATCCGGAAATTGCCAGAATGCAGACAAGAGCTGTTATGGAAGCGGCAATTGAGGTAAAGGCGGAAAAGGGCTTTGACATCGTACCTGAAATCATGATTCCGCTGGTTGGAGAGAAGAAGGAACTGAAATTCGTAAAGGATGTAGTAGTGGAAACTGCCGAGGCAGTAAAGAAGGAGAAAAATTCGGACATTGCTTATCATATCGGAACTATGATCGAGATTCCCAGGGCAGCATTGCTTGCGGATGAGATTGCGGAAGAAGCGGAGTTCTTCTCTTTTGGAACCAATGACCTTACTCAGATGACCTTTGGATTTTCCAGAGACGATGCCGGAAAGTTCTTGGGAGATTATTATAAGAATAAGATTTATGAGTCTGATCCTTTTGCAAGGCTGGATCAAAGCGGTGTAGGGCAGTTGGTGCAGCTGGCTGCTGAGAAAGGACGAAAGACAAGGCCGGATATCAAGCTGGGTATCTGTGGTGAGCATGGTGGAGATCCGAGTACGGTGGAATTCTGCCATAAGGTAGGACTGAGCTATGTGTCCTGTTCACCGTATCGGGTGCCGATTGCGAAGCTGGCGGCGGCGCAGGCGGCTATCAGCCAACAGTAATACACTGGGAAAATGACTTTGCAGTAATATTAATGAATAAAAAATGCTCTTTATGTTTCGGCATAAAGGGCGTTTTTTGTGGGTCTGCTGACCATATGGCGGGAAATTTGGCTGGAAAATTCGTTATTTCCGCATTTTGGGATTTGTGGTAGAATGAAAATGATGAAATGGAAAATGAATTTCCGTAAGGTAGCTTTCAGGATAAGAACCGACTATTAATTGGATTTCTGAAATTATAGTTGTTGCAAAGAATAGAAAGAGGGATATTATGCAAAAGAAAAAAGATATAAAGATTTTTTTTGCACTGTGTTTATGGATGTTAATGCCGTCGGTCTATTTGTTGATTCGGATGAATATTATTTCTGTTCATAATGTAGACATAAATATATTGGGTCAAATGGAATGGTTTGATTTAATGGATGAGATAATTACGACCTCATTTATTATGCCATTGTATTATCTTCTGAAAGAGAAAGATTCCAGGAAGAATGGCTTTTCATTTATAATATCATTGGGTGTTTATTTTTTGTTTACAGTGATTATTTCATTATATATTGGCAATATATCTGCATTTATGAATGCGGAATATGCAAAAGAATATCTTTTGATGCAATCAATATCCATGCTGATTGCCTTTATAGGGGCATTTATGAATTTGCTGTTTATCATATATGATGGGTATAACATCATAGTATTGCTTACAGTGATAAAATTACTTTTGCTTTCTTTATTTGATTATTTACTAATACCGGTATTCAAGGATTTAGGGGCATCTTATTCAGAAATTATTGTTAATGCGTTCCTTGCAATCTTATCAATGATTTTCGTTTTAAAAAGAAAATTTATTTCATTTGCTGTTTGTGATAGAGAATTTATACTTCAATGGATAAAAATAGGATTCTTTTCAGGATTACAAATTTTTTTGGATAATTTTATCTATGCGCTTATTGTATGTCGTATGGTAAATGCGGTTTCCGCATCAGGAGATTATTGGATAGCAAATAATTTTATATGGGGTTGGCTATTAGTACCGATTGTCTGTCTGGCGCAAATCATACAAAAGAATTCTCTGAAAAGAATTACATTTCAGTATGTCTGGAAATATGTCTGCATGATCATGTTTGTGTGGGTTATTACAATACCTTTCTGGAGGTATTTTATACATGACATAATGGGAATCGATAATGATCGGAATATTTTAAATATACTTTATATTTTAGTGCTGTATTATGTATGCTATAGCATTGCTGCCATGATAGATGCATGGTTTGTTTCTATAGGAAAAACCATATATCTGTTTCTTAATTCGGTTATAGTCAATATTGTATATTATGGAATCATGTATGCTCTATTTAAAGCAGGCGCATTTTATTTAAATATTTATTTTATAATTCATCTTTTTGGTCTGGGTATGGTCGTTCACATGCTGATTTCAATACTATTATATTTTAAAGAGATTCATAATCGTTCCTATGTCGCCTTGCCTGTTATGCAGTTGAGCAATAAAAGCCTGGATTTTACAAACAGCTTATTCAAAGATTGGTAAGTTTTTTAATACTATGTTTAAAATTTCTGCGTACTTGATTGTTTTTCTATATCGTGTATAATAAAACTACAGGCGATGTAGGCGATACCATCTCAAATTCTGAATCAGAATAAATAAAAAATAATTGAACCTACGGAAAAAGCGATTCATTATATTTTGACTGGGCCTTGGCAAAAGAAAACTATTACATGAGACAGTATCTTGATATTTGAGAGGAGGACGAACATGAAAAAAATTCTAGTATTAACAGGCAGCCCGCGGACGAACGGGAATACGGACAAGATGGCGGATGCCTTTGAAAAAGGTGCGAAAGCGGCGGGGCATGAAGTGTTCCGCTTTGAGGCAGGAAAAAAGGACATAGGCGGCTGTCACGGCTGTAACGGATGTTGGAGCAATAACCATGCGTGTTGCCGGGAAGATGATTTCTGGGAGCTTGAACCTCTTCTGGAGAGTTGCGATGCGGTAGCTATTATCACTCCTCTTTACTGGCTCGGATTTTCGGCACAGCTGAAAGCGCCGATTGACAAGCTGTATGCTTATGGTGGCGCTGGTGGGACAAGGCCGCTTACCATCAAGGAAAGCTGCTTTATGGTCTGCGGTGAAATGGGGCCGGAAGATCGGGAGTATGAAATGATAAAAGAAACATACCGCCAAATTGCAGAGTTTGAAAATTGGACGGATCAGGGCATTCTTGTGGCTGGTGGATTTGGGCAGGAAGGAATCGAAAAATCGGACGTTCTTGCCAAAGCAGAAGAAATGGGGCGGAATTTCTGACCTACATTTCGGTAATTCATGCTGGAGCAAAAAAACATTATTAGTGAAAGGACGAGTACAAGTAAATGCTTTTAGATATGTGGGAACTATTTTCAATGCGATATAGTTTTTTTGGAAGTCTACTGCTGGAACACATACAAATTTCATTATCAGCGATATTGATTGCAATTCTGTTGGGCGGCATTGTAGGCATTTTAATCAATGAGTTTCAGAGATCGGCCAAACCGACCTTGGGACTTATCAATTTTTTATATACGATTCCGTCTATTTCGATGCTTGGATTTCTTATTCCCTTCTCTGGTATTGGAAATGCGACCGCAATCATTGCCCTGACAATCTATGCTCTGCTTCCGATGGTAAAGAACACCCATACAGGGTTATCGAACGTGGATGAAAACATTATTGAAGCAGCCAAAGGAATGGGCAGTACAAGATTACAGCTTCTTTTTAAGATCAAACTTCCCCTTGCCATGCCGGTAATTATGTCAGGGATACGCAGCATGGTCACGATGACGATTGCTCTGGCAGGTATTGCTTCTTTTATCGGAGCGGGCGGGCTTGGCGTTGCGATCTACCGGGGTATTACGACAAATAATACGGCTATGACAATGGACGGCTCCCTCCTGATTGCGCTGCTTGCCCTTGCTACGGATGGTGTTCTCGGTTTCGTAGAAAGAAAAATGGCAAAACGTACAAGCCATAAAAAACAGAAAAGAAAGGTTTTTGTGGCAGCGACAGTGATTGTATTAGCTATCATTGCTGTTATCTGCATGTTTGCGGAGTCTTCCAAAAAGGATACAATCCACATAGCTACAAAACCAATGACGGAGCAGTACATTCTTGGGGAAATGCTAAAGCTCGTAATAGAACAGGACACCGGGCTTGCTGTGGAATTGACACAGGGTGTAGGCGGCGGAACCTCTAACATTGAACCTGCAATGGAGGCGGGAGAATTTGACCTGTATCCCGAATACACCGGAACGGGGTGGAATCAGGTTCTAAAAAATGACGGCCTATACTCCGAGGCGCTTTTCGGGGAGTTACAATCGGTCTACAACGATAATTTAAATATGACATGGACAGGAATATACGGCTTTAATGATACATATGGCCTTGTTGTAAGAAGTGAGATTGCAGAGCAATACAGCCTTGCTACTTATTCCGATTTGAGTGTGATTGCAGATCAACTGACCTTTGGGGCAGAATATGATTTCTTTGAGCGCGAGGATGGGTATGAGGCTTTGTGTGCGGCTTACGGTATGTCCTTTGGAAAAACAATGGATTTGGATATTGGTCTGAAATATCAGGCGCTGAATCAGAATAAAATCGATGTCATGGTTATCTTTACCACGGATGGGCAACTCAGTCAGGCGGATGCCGTTGTTCTCGTTGATGATCTCGGATTTTATCCATCCTATGTGTGCGGCAATGTGGTAAGGAATGAAGTGATCTCGGAGCATCCCGAGCTGCTTGCGGTATTTGATAAGCTGACGGATCTCATCACGGACGCAGAGATGGCGGAGATGAATTATTTGGTGGAAACTGAGGAAATGGAGCCTGCGGACGTGGCAGAGCAGTTTCTCAAAAATAAGGGGGTATTGAAATGAGTATAGCAATCGAATTCAGGCAAATCTGCAAATCCTATGGAGAAAAGAAAATCATGAATGACCTGAACCTTCAGATTGAAAAAGGCGAATTTGTTACCATGATCGGTTCCTCCGGCTGCGGAAAAACAACGCTCCTTAAAATGGTAAACGGCCTTGTCGAACCGACCACCGGTGAGGTATTCGTTATGGGGAATAACATCCGGCATGAAAACAAGGTCATGCTGCGCCGGAATATTGGATACTCCATCCAGGGCAGCGTCCTATTTCCCCATATGACAGTGGAGCAGAATATCTCCTATGTCCCAAACCTGCTGAATAAAAGAGATAAAAAGCGGACGGTAGCTGCGGTTGATAAGTGGATGAAAATTGTAGGTCTTGATGAAGAAATTAAGTCACGCTATCCGGCGGAGTTGTCCGGTGGCCAGCAGCAGCGGGTTGGCATTGCCAGGGCGCTTGCGGCTTCTCCTGAGATACTCCTTATGGACGAACCTTTTGGCGCAGTAGATGAAATTACACGCAAACAGCTACAGAAAGAACTGAAAGAAATTTATCGAAAATCAGGGATCACCGTGTTGTTTATTACCCATGATATTGATGAGGCACTCTCGCTCGGTACAAAGGTTCTGGTAATGAACGCGGGAAAAATCGAGCAGTTTGCTGCACCGGAGGAACTGCTTCAAAATCCTGCAACAGAGTTTGTGAAAAATCTTGTGGCAAATTAGCAGGATGGTTGTATTCTGGCGTGATACTTGGTATAGTATTTATACCTAACACAAGAATGACACCTTCGGAAAACTGTCCGCTAGCGCCCTTGCTCGTTATGCTGCAAGGAAAATGGAAGAACCAGGTGCTCTACGAACTATGTGTTCAGGAGCCGGTGCGATTTGAGGAAATCAAAAAGAAGCAAGCTGTTGTACTGCGCTGATTACCCATCGGAGCGAGGATGGCTACATCCATCTTACGCTGAGTGTTGCAGAGGGGTGTATTCAGAAACGTATCATTCGATACGATAAGATCGGAGATAACCAATAAGTCAGATTTTGAGTATGAAATGTGAGGAAAGAATGTGTTTGACGATTTGTTCAAAAGGAAAAAACTAATTCCCGATAAACTGCCTGGGTATGGTTTTAGAATGGGAAATGGCATTTGGCTTTATGAAACTGATATTATGAATGGGAATTTTTCTCTTATTGTTAGTATCACGGAAAGCGGGAGAATTGATACATCGGTTATTGAAAAAGAAAACGGTGAAGAATATGTGCTTTATAAGACAAACGCTTCTGGAACATTTGTAGGAGAAGTCCGGACGGCTATAGAAAGTGTGCTAAATGATATTATAGTTGCCTGCTTTGAGACGGCTGTTTTCAAGACAGAACAGGCACAGAAGATTATTGAATATGTCAGAAAAACTTATGGGGATGAACTGGAATTTCTGTGGGAAAAGTTTCCGGATAATGCTGTCTGGCGTAGGAAAGACAATAAAAAATGGTATGGTGCCATCCTGTCCGTTCAAAAAAACCGTCTGGGCTTTGCCTCTGCAGAGTTTGTAGAAATCATAGATTTGCGTCTGCAACCAGAACTAATGGAGGATTTGGTGTTGAGGGAGCATTACTATCCCGGATGGCATATGAACAAAAAGCGCTGGTACACGATTATTTTAGATGGAAGCATTCCGGATGAAGAACTCTTCCAAAGAATCGGGACAAGTTATGAACTTGCTAAGAAATAATATTTGTTTTTTTAAATTCAGCCGGACTTTTAGTGAAATTCTGCGTGTGTAGTTTTTCTGGATAAAGCCGGCCATATAGCAGAAAATGAGGATTGTACTTTCAACGGCGCTGCCTTTTGACCTTTGCTTTGATCCATATAATAAATCTGTTCTAAAATAACCTGCTGCCAGTGAATATCAGGGGCAAGAAATACAAAGACCTCGCAGGATTGTTCTATAATTTGGTAGATTTCTGATAGAAATACTCCAAATAGCACAGAATTATTATATTGAAACAAATGCAAGGAGGTTTTGTTATGCTCGTAGATTATCACGTACATACAGAATATAGCGATGATTCTGTCTACCCAATGGAAGATGTAATCAAAGATGCAATCCGTCTTGGTTTGGATGAGATCTGTATCACAGATTATGTGGATTACGGCGTAAAAGCTGATTGGGGCAGCGGGAAGGAAATTCTTTATCGACACGGCGAACCTCTGGCTAATGTAGACTATCCACGCTATGTGGCGCAGATTGAACAGATGCAGCGTCTGTACGGTGATAAAATCACTATAAAAATGGGGATGGAGTTCGGTGTGCAGACTCACACAATCCCGCAATTCGAGGCATTATTCCGCCTCTATTCCTTTGACTTTTTGTATCCGTTTGATAAGGTCAAATCCACGATTGCCGAGATATTAAAAATCGTTATTGCGGATGGTAAGGGTATCGAGGTGAACACTTCTTCACACCGCTATGGCTTGATGGATTCCATGCCGTCTGCGGAGTTATTAGGACTATATAAAGACTTGGGTGGCAGCATTGTTACGATTGGCACCGACAGCCATGCACCGGCGCATTTGGGAACACTAAAATCTACTGTATTATTAGCTTGAGAGCCACCACTATATATAGGGCTGCATTAGTACATATTGATATGGCATCCCACCTTCCTTATCCACTATACACTCAATGAACACAATATTAGAAATTTTCATTTTCCGCCGATTGTACTCATCTTTTTTTCTGTAATTGACGTGTGCTTTTTTCTTGCGTATAATTTTAGTAGATAAGAAATCCGTTGTAAAGAAATAATTAAGAACAATAAAAATAACTATGACTGAGGGAAGATAATGGAAAACATTACAGAACTGGTATGCCGCATATGGAGGAGGCTTTTGGATATTCTTTTGAGAGGTTCGTGCTATATGCACAATCTATTGGGATTGGTACGGTTTGCATCGGTGAAACCGCAAAACGGATGCAGGAGATTGTGGGGGCGTCAGCCGTAGTAAAAGAAGGGACACGGCTGTGTGGGACGGTTTCTGAAGCCGTCCGCGTAGCTTATGAAGGAGGGAGACAGGTATGAAATACAGACTTGACCGATACGGTAATCAGATTTCTCAGCTGGGTTATGGCTGCATGAGATTCAGCAGAAAAGGGAATGCCATTGACTACGAAAAAGCGGAGAAGGAAGTCCTTCTTGCTATCGAAAAGGGTGTCAATTATTTTGATACTGCTTATATATATCCCGGCAGTGAGGAATGCCTCGGCCGGATTCTGGATGAAAATAAGTGCCGTGACAGGGTCTATATTGCTACCAAGCTTCCGCAGTATATCATGCGTTCCTCTGGGGCAATTGATAAAACCTTTAACGAGGAGCTTTCCCGTCTCCGCACAGACCATATTGACTACTACCTGATGCATATGTTTACAGATTATGCGGAATGGGAGCATCTGAAGGTTTTGGGTATTGAGGACTGGATTGAACGGCAGAAAACAGAAGGCCGTATCCGTAACATCGGTTTTTCTTACCACGGTGATACAGAAATGTTCCTGAGAATTCTGAATGCTTACGACTGGGACTTCTGTCAGATACAGTATAACTATCTGGATGAGCATACCCAGGCAGGAAAGAGAGGTCTTCAGGCAGCGGCGGAGAAAGGGATTCCGGTTATTATTATGGAACCCCTTCGCGGTGGTAAATTGGTCAATCTTCCAGATAAAGCAAAGGAGGAGCTTGCCTCTGACAGCAAGGGCTATACGCCCGCTGAACTGGGGCTGCGCTGGCTGTGGAATCAGCAGGAAGTCACCTGTGTGCTTTCCGGTATGAATTCTGAGAATATGGTGAATGAGAATATCCGTATCGCATCAGAGGCCGAGCCGGGACATTTTACAAAAGAGGATATGGAGATTGTTGAGCGAATCAAGCAGATCATTCGTGAACGGGAAAAGGTGGGCTGCACGGGCTGCCGATATTGTATGCCCTGTCCCAAAGGCGTGGATATTCCAGGCAATTTCTATTATTACAATCTGATGTATATGGAGAAAAAGTCCTCAGCCCGCTTCGAGTTTGCCCAGAACATGGGAATGCGCAAGGAACCCGGTTTTGCATCGCAGTGCGTTGGCTGTGGTCAGTGTGAAAAACATTGCCCGCAGCATATCAATATTCGTGAGAAACTAAAGGAGGCTGATCACGACCTCAGACCCCTGCCCTATAAAATAGGCATTGATGCAGTACGCAAAATCATGATTCGATAAACGATGAAACGGCAGTGTTGTGGAAGGCGGTATTATAGAAAATAAGGAATTTTATCTCGGTAAATACCTGACCGGTGGCGTTGAGAGGATTGTGAAAGGAACGGACAGGGCGACACTCGCTGCTCTGGTGGATGCGTGTTGTTTGAGCGGAAAGAAAGCGTGGAGGCGCTTTTGGCGGAAAGCGCAAGGTAGATAGTTGCCTAGTGCAGAATGGTTTTATGGAATGCCAAAAAAGATTGTACAGATAAGCCACAGGCGGGCATGATTTCCAGGTTTCCATCGCATTAGCCCCAACGGGGAGCCGGAATCTTTCTATTGCTGCCCATGATGGAGGACGTGGCACAGTGTTTCAGGATAATCATCGAGGACAGGGAAGAGCCAAAATGCGAGAGAATAGTAGACTGATATACCGGATTCCTTTTTTCTGATAAGAACGGCTACCCGGAAGTAGCAATGCATTGGGAACACCGCTTCAACCACATGGTCAAACGATACAACGATATTTACAGAATACAGATACCGAATATCACTCCCCACATTTGCGCCATATCTACTGCAGCAACATGGCAAAGTCGGATATGAATCCCAAGACACTAAAGTGTAGGTACTATTAGCTATGAAAGAGGGATATATATGGAGCACACAGGGCACATAAAGATTAAAAGGAAGAACGTGCCATAGGTGACACTTGATGCCCTGTGATACATACTCAGCGCTTTTTTCAAGTAGGAGAAATATCGTTTTTGATAAAATATACATCCAAAGAAAAATTGAGGGGAAATATGCTACAGTTGCAAAAGTAATAGTTAACTCAGAGGATTTTGGAGATTACAATAATACAGAAAGAAATTCGATTATTATTGATGACTGCGGTAAAAACTTTGGTAATTTATTTAAGCGTGTGGCTCAAAGGCGTTCCCAAAAAATTTATGATAATTTATATACCAAGAAATGGAAAAGAGAATTCACAGCTTACCTATGAAAAATTTTTATCATGTGCATTAAGTTTGGAAAGTGAGTATGCGAGACTATATCCAAGTAAAAAAGATGAAAATGAAAAATTTGCATATATACAAGGATTGTTTCAAGAATCCGCAGATAAGATGGATATGTTGTTTGCTTTAGCAGCGGAAGATAGAATATCGCATGATGAATTTGAAAAATGCTTTTATGGTGATGTAAATTCAAGATTGAAAAAAGTTTTGAGAGTATGTCAAAAACGAAAGCTAAATTATACCAAAGCTACTATGTAAAAATAGTTGATGCTTTGTCAAAAATAGATTATAGCTTGGGAGAAAAATACAAGAACGCATTAAATATGCACATGGATTTAGTGAAACCTGTTATAGATAGGATGAGTTCCGCTAATGGTGTGGCATTCCCAAGTGAAAATGAGGCAGGGAAAATATTTGCAGATTTTAGGAATGGAATTGCTCATGGAAATCCACCAGAGAGAGAAAAGATTCATTGTGTGCTTTTTGAAGTGGCCAGAGCATTCCAGTCTTATACAGACCTTCACAGACTGGGGCATAATATTGCCGGAAAGCCTTGGAATTACTACGGTTTAGACTACTAAGGCATATTGTAGAAATCGGGATAAAGGCAAATGTTTTGGGATAATTTCTTAGTAGTAAAAGACTACTAACGGATAGCACATGCACACTTTTAGAGTGGCGGTTCCTATTTCCCCGTATCGACTATGTGTGGCCTTGTTGGGCATCCGCCCCGTGACGCAGTGGCGGTATAAATTATAGGAACATGATAGTAGTTTTCTATAAGATGAACAGCAATGTATTTACACTAAAAATATTATGAATTTAGTAAAAACTTTTATTGAAAAATATCATGGTATACCTTCACATCATCTATTTCAAACTAATGCCACAACATTGTGTCAATTCAAATCCAATTACTTTAGATGTTCTTTCTAGGCCGGATAAATATTGCCATTTTTTAGAGAAAACTTAGAGGTGCGTCTGCTATAATTATCCTTGATAAAAATAAAAACAGAAAGGATAAGGGAAGAATGAAAAAAAGGAAAGCAATAGCAGCGGTAGGTATCATATTGTGTATGGGAATGATGATGGCAGGATGTGCGACGACGGTGGATGACTCGCAGACAGAAGTGGGGAAAATGTCTATGGAGGATGGAAAGATTGCGAATCCGTTGGAAAATATGGAGGATGAAGAGCAGGAGGACAACCAGGTGGAAGACGCAGGGAAGGGAGAACATAATGACGAAGAGGCAGATGTTGCAGGACAGGGGACGGAGTATCTTGGTGGAAAGGTACAGAGCCCGCAGGCAGATGGTATGATTCTGGCCAAGACCACGATCATGGATGAAGACGGAGCAATCACAATGCTGGATGAGAAGGATGCAAAGAAAATCCCAGTGAAGTTTACGCAAGAAACAAAGGCGGAACACTGGATTATTCAGGGCGGAGGCAGCGACATTGACATGAAGGAAGCTGTTCTTTCAGATTTGGAAGAGGGCATGCTCGTGGAACTTGAGGGATATTTTGAGGGCGACAATTTTGTGGCAACGAAGGTAATCATTGAAGAGTACGTTTGAAATTAGAGATTTTTAGAGAAAATTTTGCTTCAATGACAGTTTCTGGGTGATGAAGAACATCCGAGTGTTGCTGTAATGATTAGAAATAGTGGTATAGAAGAATTAAGTCAGCTTATGGAAGAACCTTTTTAGTGATGCTAAAGTCCTTGCCGCCATATGATTTTCATGCTCTCCTATGATAGTCACAACTAATTACGATACACTACTTGAGGCGGCTTCTAAAGTTGCATGGGTCGGGAGAAGAAATATCTGCTCTTATACTTGCAACGAAACAATATAAAAATATTATGATAAAAAAGGAAAAAGGGGAAATAAAAGCGATTTATTACCCTAAAGGGGATTTTGAGGCAGTTGACCAGTTGATTCATTATCTGGCAGATGAAAAATGAGACTTGTCAATAAAACATATTTTTTATTGAATATAAGGCGAACTACCATGATGGAAGGTTGGTGTTTGATGTTGTAACGGATAGGGTAGTTTCTGCGCGAAATCTAAGACTGAAGAAATTTGCGAAGAAATGAAAAGAAGTACATCGCTATGAACTGTGCTGCTGATTTTGTAGCTGTATTCGCCGACCGTGCCGCTTGGGTAAAAAGTATCTCGTCGTCAGTTTGATTCGCCTAAAATGTTTCCTCGCTAATTGGCTCATATGTAGCAATGATTTCATACAGTTTATCCCATAAAGCAGGAATGCACGCCTCCGATTTAGGTAGTGTAAATAAGTTTGTGTTTTTGGAAATAAATGGCTCCTTTTTGGTAAGAATTAGGATATGCAAATTCTTATCGAAAAGGAGTGTTTTTATGCCAGTAGCAAAGGAGCAGATT
>JAAUZH010000027.1 GCA_014804675.1 Lachnospiraceae bacterium | reverse complement strand
TGAAATTTGGCTTGCGACACCAATTTCATTGTAGCATAGGAGGATTTTCATTTATATCCTCATCGATTCCAACTACCCTATTCTCCCCAGCATAGCTGGGGGATTGGACTTTTCATTCAAGTATAGCATATTGTTTCTTTTATTTAAACAGATTTTCTTTACAATTACGAGAAACTGAATATTTTAAAACTCAAAAATAATATTGTAAATAAAACTGCAACATAATATCATAATTTTAATTTTTAAATTAGTAAATCTGTTATTTCCCGACCAATTCGGTTTGTATTTCATTACTATTCAATTTTTTCTTTTTTGTATCAACTTCAAGATTTCCTTTTTGATCAACAAATATAGATAATCAAAAACAAGATATACAATTATTAAAGGAGACAGATATTTTTAAAAGAATTATAAACATAAAAAAGAAACAAGTCCCCCGCTTTAGCAATAGCTGTACGGTTAAAACTTGCTTCTCTTCAAGTCATACCACACATTATAAGAAAATAGAAATTTTGTCAGAAAAAAAGAATCTTTAGCCATGAATTACCTTTATCCTGATTCTTACTGGCACCATACCCTCTGCGCCTTTCAAATCCAATCAAATATAATACTCCACCATATCACTCTGTTCCATATGGAAAATTTCAAACACTTTATCACGGGCTAACAAAAAATCGTCCGATGTCCGGTTTCTGTTCCCCGGCATTTCTATATTTACTATGCTTTTGATTCCTTTTTGAGCGCCATCCAGCACTACAATCCTGTCTGCTAAAAATATGGCTTCTTCTATATCGTGGGTTACAAAAATAATTGTCTTTCCTTCTTTTTTACAGATATTCAAAATATCATCCTGCAGTTTCATTCTTGTAACGGCATCCAATGCGCCAAAGGGTTCATCCATAAATAATATTTCCGGGTTTACTGCTAATGCTCTTGCAATTGCAACCCTTTGCTGCATGCCGCCGGATAACTGATAGGGATGTTTTTGTTCCGTACCATTCAGCCCCACCAGATCAATATATTTTTGAGCCGTTTCTCTGCGCATTTTCTTTGGAACTTTCTTTGCCTCCAGGCCCAGTTCTACATTTTTTAATACGGTGCGCCAGGGAAGCAGTCCGTAATTCTGAAAAATGGTCAGATAATGGATGGACGGTTTTTCTACCACCTTTCCGTCAATGACAATACTTCCTCCGTCTGGCTTCTCAAAACCGGCCATTGCACTAAGCAGTGTAGATTTTCCGCATCCGGAAGCGCCTAACAGACAGATAAACTCTCCTTTTTCTATGTTCAGGCAAACGTTATCCAGTACGGTTAACTTTTCCTTCTTGTGCTCATAGGCAACAGATAAATCTTTTATCTCAATCAAACCAGTTTCCTCCTTTTCATGCCTTGCCGGCATTTGCCGTTACGCCTAATCCGAACCGGCTGCGTACCCATTTTTCCAGGCTGTTCATTGCCGTGTCCAGCAAAAATCCAATCACTCCTATCGTAATCATCACGGCTAACAGTGCATCGGAACGAATACAGTTTTTCGCATCCATAACCAAAAATCCAAGGCCGGACTGGGCGCCAACCATTTCACCGGAAACCAAAAAAATCCATGACGTGCCAAGGGCCAGATGCAGACTGTTCATAATCTGTGGAAATACTGCCGGAAATATAATTTTTACCAGACTTTTTCCTCTGGAAATCCCAAAATTCTGCGCCACCTTTAAATATGTGGCATCCACATGCTTCACCGCTGCCACAGTGGATAGTAACACAGGGAAAAAGCCGGCAATAAAAATAATAATAACGGCAGGCAGGTCACCGATTCCAAACCATAATACGATAAACGGCAGCCATGCAATGGGCGCGATGGGACGAATCATCTGCAGGATCGGATTGATGTAAGCAAAGATTTTGGGAAAAATACCCAGAACCAATCCAAAAATCACACCACTTACTGCTGCTATCAGATATCCAAGGAAAAATCGGACCATACTCACTCCAATATGTCCGAACAAGTTCTTATTCGATGTACTTCCCCTTAATCCGGTACTGCATAATTCTAAAAAGGCCGAAACAACATTATGGGGTGATGGAAATAACGCCGGATTCACCCGGCTTACCGTCACAGCAGTCTGCCATACAGCAATCAATATAATAAATGAAACTGCCACATGTTTTAGTGTTCTAAACATATTTAACTCCTTTCACACTGCAAATCAAACCGGCATCCTGTCCTACTCTTCTGAATCCTTCTGCTTTGGCTTATATACAAAGTCTTCATAGGAAGGGGGATTGTCATTGATACCATAAGAAATCACTTTTTCTCTGAGAACTGCGTAGTCCTCCTCTGTTAATTCCAAATCATCATATCGAATCCACTTAAGCGATTCTTCCAGTGTCTCTTCATTCTGGCCTAAATATTTCTCTGCAATCTGCTGGGAAGTGTTGGCATCTAACGCTTTTCCGGCTTCTAAATACCAGGAGACCAGCAAATCGGCTGCTTCCTCATTTTCTTTTATGAATTTATGATTTAACACAAATGCGCAGCACTGGGAATTTTCCCACAGCTCATCGGATTGATACAGCACTTTTCCATATCCCTGCACAACTGCCTGTGCGCCAAAGGGTTCTGCCACACAATATCCGTCAATAGAACCGTTTGCAAGGGATGAGGGCATTTCTGCCGGAGCAAGCTGTGTTACGGTTAAATCCTCTGCAGTAAGACCCGAATCCTTTAGCATGTCGTTTAGTAAAATATTATGAGAGGACTGATTGGACGGAATTGCAAAGGTTTTCCCTTTTAACTCTTCCACCGAATTGATATCATTGGAAACTATGATGACATTTCCGTCTTTGTGACCAAGCGCTGCCGCTTTTAAGTCAATTCCGCTTCCTGCTGCACTCATGGCAAGTTCAATCAGAACAGAGGCTCCGTCAATTTGTCCCGAATTCAAGGCATCCGTCAAATCTGTCCAGGAGCCGAATTTTATCAATTCAATCTGTATTCCGGCATCTTCTGCGTCTAATAATTCTTTTTCTTCAAATATTGCCAGTGCATGGGTAATTGGCAGGTAACCAATGGTAATTGTCTGCTTTCCGTCCAAACTGCCTGCTGTTGTTTCCACACGGTTTCTTTCCTGATCGGCATTGCCGCAGGCTGTCAGTGAAACGATAAGCAAAGCAGCTATTAAAAAAAATATGATTTTCGTTTTCATTTTTCCTCCTTCTGACACACTAAAGCTGTGTCAGCTTTCTATTCTCAAAATAAGCTTAATTTCAGTAAAATCAATTGTTTTAGGAATTTACTCCTAGGATATGTTCCAGCCAAGGGCTTCCCTCTTTGCTTTCATATCTTCTACTATTTTCCTGCCCAACGCTGTGGGGTCCACATCCACATACATAAAAGATTTCAACGTCTCTTTTGTGCTCTCCTTTAAAAATTCAATTACCTTGGAAGAACCATGAATGGGCGCTTCCACACAGTGGTAGGATGATATTCCATTCAGACGGAATCCCAGTGCGGCATCAATTCCTTTTTCATTGGACCATTCCGGTGAAGAAAATACATAGGGAAGTTCATACATATGCTTTCCAAGCTCTCCTGCTATTCCTGCGAAAATCCCGCTGGATCTGGTATTATCAATACATTCTCCCACATGCCACACCGGTGGCATATCCGGCATTAAAAAGTTTCTTAATTTTTCTCCGGTTTTCCGGTAAGCCAGTTCCGAAGTCTGGCAATAGCCCATTTTCATCAACGGAAATGAGGCGCAGCCATTAGTAAGAATCAGCACATTATTTTCCAGCAGCACATCTGCCACATCCAAAATACACTTTTCATATAGAATCTTAGGATTGTTACAGCCTACCATATTTACAATTCCTAAAATCTCCCCGCTTTTTAAAGCTTCTGCTAAAGGTTTCATGCTGCCGTAATATTTATGTATATATTCCACGGAAAATCCTACTTCTGCTTCCACCTCATAAGGCGGGATAAAGACAGGCATTCCTTTTCTTGCTTCAAAACTTTCAATCCCACGTTCTACTATTTTTTCTGCAATATTATGGGTATCTTCAATATTGGAATGATGGTGGTCATATGCAATGTGCTCTGCTCCCGGCAGTCTTGCGGAATCACTGGTGGTGACTACGGTGGTCTTATAACAATTGGCCACATCCATAATAGCCGGATATACTTCCTGCACGTCAGCCACCCATAAATCCAATGCTCCCGTACCAAGCACCAGTTCGGCGCTTACTGCATTTGACAGCGGAATCACACCTGCATAACGGTACATTGCAGACAGACCTGAACAGCAGATACCATAAAACTGGATTCCTTTTGCTCCTTTTTCCTTTGCAAGCTTCTGGTATTTTTCACTGTATCCCGTTTTTACAATTTCTTTTACCAGGACTGGTAAATGTCCGTGAACGGCAATATTGACATATCCCTTTTTCAGGGCGCCGATATTTATCTTAGAAGTCACACGGTCACCTACCCCCAGAAGGGAATCCGTTGCAATGGAAGTACCTACGACTCCGCTGTATGTAAATGCAAGACCGCATCGTAGAAACTGCTTCATAATACTTTCCCAGTCTCCGTCCGTAGCGCACCCTGTTTTATGATACGCTTCTGCAATTTCGTGATAAGCGCTGATTGGAAGGATATCCATTTCTTTCCATACCTTCTGGCGTTCCGGCGGAGCACAGACTTCAATGGTTTTGTAGGCATCGGGTTCTGTCCGGGATAAATCCTTAAGCAGCGCATCCGCCAGATCAATGGCTATATTCTTTAACTGTCTGTGTTTCACCGGAATCCCGAAAGCTTCTGCCATTGTTCTTACTTTATATTCCCCGATAATCGGCACATCCAGCTTTCCTTCTGCCGCCCACTTCAGCATAAGAATCACTTCTCTGGCATGCATGCCGTGCTGTGCGGCTCCGGCTGCTGCACCACGCAGTAAATTCCTTGCCACAATCAAATCGGCATCGGCTCCGCAGACACCCTTGGGGCTTTTCGGTGTAATCTTACACGGTCCCATATTACAGATACGGCAACAGGTTCCGCACAAACCGAAACTACATTGCGGCTGCTGACTGTCAAACCGGTCAAATGCCGTATCATGCCCAATCTGCTCCATATGCAGCAGCATTTCTTTTACAGCAGGATCCGGCGTCTTTTCCAGTACATCCTGCTTAGAGGGAAATGTTTTCCGATATGCTGCAACTGCTTTCATATAATCTTCTGTAAATTCATGCTCGTGTTCGTACTCATTTCCATCCTCATCCGTATGAGAATGTGTATGTTTATCCGCTTCTACCAAAACTTTTGGAATCCCGTTTTTATCAAAGCCGATGATTGTCCTGTGATTATGACCTTTCTTATGTTCGGTTTGTTTCATATCCTCGTCTCCTTGATTATGTATTATATTATTCCTATATTTTTACTATGTTATTGATTTAAAAATAATCGCCTAGCACTTTCCTTTCGCGCTAAACGAAATTTATTTCATATATTTCCTAGTAATTTAATAGGCTATATGTGTTATACCACTTTCTTTTGCTCTTGTCAACCTGGTATCCACGCCTTTCCAACATTTCCATGATTCCTCTTGTTATTTCAAAGACAAATTCAAAATCCGGCTGTTAAATCTGTCCTTTATATTCTCCCAGTTTGTTTCGTCACAGCTTTCTGTTGCGTTCCATAATTAGACGTTTCATAATCGGCTTTTCCTGCACCATAAATGCATAAGCTTTTCCATTTTTCAAAAATCCCCTCGTTTCCTCCATAGACAAAATTGCTTTTTCAAATCAAATTCATAGGTTCTTATCGGGACAAGACGATATGCTCCAAGTCCGTAACCCAGAATCGCCGGCAGCTTACTCTTTTCTTTCAGGATGCCTTTAATCTTATCAAACAGTTCTTCTGTTGTCATTGATTTTTTTACCATTGAAATTTTCCTCTACACGCAAAAATGGAAGTATCTCCATCTTTCACGGAAATACTTCCCTTTACAAAAATTTCCTTATTGTTAGTTGCATCAAATTCATAGCTTTACACAAGCTGTTTTCCATACTGTTCCAAATACGCCTCTGCCCGTTTTAAAGGCAGTCCAATAATTTTCTCCTGCAGCTTTTTCAAAATTTCCGAATCATCAAGACCAACTTCCTGTCCCATTTCAATAATCGTCCGTATTTTAATCTTATCAGATTCCGTTTCAATAACAGTTCCACCCATAATATTCACCAGCCTTTCTTCATTCTTATTTCCATTTGTAATATGCGTAATAATAGTGTTTACAAATCCTTTCAGGTCTATCAGTTCATCATCTGATAATTCATCTGCCTGATGCAGACGCACCATTTCATCCCTGAAATACGTCAGCTCCTTTATCACTTTTTCGATATTGCCTTCCGATGCAATTTCTTTTTCGTATCTTGCAATGTAAAACGGAATATAAGGGAATAACCTTTTTTCAACAATCTTTTCCTTTGTAAAATCTTCCAAGATTACATTGTCCGATCTATAGTCTACTGTCTGCCCATCCGGAAAGGTAAAGGTAATCGTTGTTGTTTTTGGCGTGCGATTAGTCCTCTTAACATAAATGATTGAAAACCTCGGCATTGGGATAGTCGCATGACCAATATTCCATGAAGCAAACTGCCTTGCAACGATAAAAGCATATTCCGCTATTCTGATTGCCATAGAACCATCATCATAGTTTTGGCATTCCAAAAGATATATTTCACTTCCTATTCTGATCAGAAAATCTGAAATCTGTTCCTCTATTTCCTTGCTGCCGTCTGCCGTCTCATTTTCCGTCAAATAACCCTCCGAAGATAAAATCTCAACTTTACATCCTTTGGATAATTCCTGCCAAAAACATCATTGATGACAGAAACAAACAATCTCTTGTGTTTCATCTTCATCGTTTTAAATACATTATCATAATCAGGCGTCTTTTTCTGCATATGAATCGTCCTTTCCTTATATACATTATACCCATTCGGCAGCCGAAACGCAATCAGATATCCAGCAATCGTTTTATGCAAATCAAGAAAAAACCTGGCTGCCAATCCTTTAAGCACTAAATAGCAAAAGAGCTGAAAATGCTTCTACAACAATTTTCAGCCCTTTCTATCACCGCCCAGCCATATTTTTATCTGTCAGATTCTCTTTTTTATTATACTGTTCCATGATTACCTCTATCACCCCATTAATATTCATCCATATATTTTTGAAGTTCATCTGCAAACCGTCCGATATGTATCCCATCCACAAAGGAATGATGAGCCTGAACAGATACAGGCATAACAAGCCGCTCATCCTTTTCATAATATTTTCCCCAGTCAAACAACGGCGTTGCATTATCCTTTTTACCGGAGTTAGTATGGGAGATATGCGTATAGGTAATCCAGGGCATAGGAGAACACTGAAATACATCATTTCCAAGCGGGCCAGTAAAATATTCTTTCTGTTCCCTGGCAGTCTTTTCCGCTTCCTCTACATATTCCTGTATGCTGCCCAGAAGCGGCACATTTACTACTTTAAATAGCTCTGTATCCTGATTCAGATAAGTAAACGCAGTATCAATATGGTCAAAAAGAACAACCTTGCCATCTAAAAAACGATACCGGAACGCTTCAATCTCATTTGCACATTTACATACTGCATATACCATTGCAAGAGTAAAGGAGAGCTTCTGTTCCTTTACTTTTCGCCGGAAATTTGTAATGTCAGCCTCAAATGTCACACAGAATGCAGGCTCCACACTTTCCCTGAAGACCATACAATGCATGGCTCTCTCCCATTTCTTTTCATCTATCACCTGATAGGTATTCATTTCAAATTCTCCCTTCTGTTCATTTCATACTACCGTTACATAGGTTTTAAATTTTTATTGAGCCTATCCACCATCCAGGCGATCCGCTTTTCCCGTCCGGCATCTGTCTTTGCGTCAAAATACGCTCGCGTATAGGTTTTCTTTACTGATAATGGCATGGCTTGAAAATTTGTGCAGGCAGGCTCATATCCTTCCAGCAGTGCAGATAAGCAAGCTACTTGCTCCTCTGTAACCGCCATGGAGTTTTGAGCGTACCACTGGCCGTTTTTTTTGGCTTCCTCTATTTTCTTTCTGCCGAAATCGGTCATAAGTCCCCGTTCTTCAAGGCTTTTGGCCAATGCCTTATTTTTCTCTGACCACTTGCTCTTCTCCCTGCGCATAGAAAAATATTTCTTATAAGTTTTATCGTCAATTTTTTGCATCTGTCCGTCAATCCATCCAAAACAGAGAGCTTCTTCAAGTGCTTCTCCTGCTTTTATTGTTTTCGGGCCGCCGGCTTTGCCAAATAAAAGCCAAATGCCAGCATTTGACAGGCAATGTTCATATAGCCATTTCCTAAATTCTTCTCTGTTGGCAAATTCCATTATATCGCTCATTATGTGCCCTCCTTTCGTTCGCCTTATCTGTTAAAGGCGCATTACTTCCATGCCATTACCTTTTTCACAATTCAAATTATGGCTTTGAATATATCACTTTCACACTCCATTTGCCACTATTAAATACGGGGCATAGCGTTGAAATCACTCTGTATTGAAAACAAGTATCATGATATCTGCCACAAATCCAGTATTCATCATATCATAAAAAGCACGCTGCGCAAACTTTCTATTGTCGTGAATAACCAGGGACATTTTAGAGCCAAATGCCATAAAGCAATCCCGGAAACACCCATTCTATTATCCCAAATAATTTGCAGTCTGGTTCGCAGAATCATTTTATCTTTATCAGATGCATTTAACGCAACCATTGCCTGCTCTGCTATAAACTTTAAATTCTCCATTAGGCTCTTAATTGACTCAAGCAGGACTTCAATTTTCTTTTCTTCTGCCCTTTTTTCAGCTAAAATTTCAAATGCTTTACACATAATTTTTCGACCTCTTTCTGTTTCTTTAAAATACTTCACTTGGTCTGCCAATACCGGATAAAACATATCCACGGAGCTTGACTTTACCCCATTGCAGATAGTTTCGCCGGACACCATCGCCTGAAGAAAGCCCTTGAAACTCTACACAGATTGTGGTATATTGAACATAAAGAAGGACACCTGCTGGTAACAGGTGCCCCATATGAGCCCCACTCCAAAGGTGGAGTATCCCAAGCGAGTCTATTACCTCTCAGTGAGAGGCGCCCATCCTGGTTGCAACAGGGTGGGCATTATTTTTTTCGCTTGTGTTCCTTATCTCTGTCGAGAAAGGCAAGCAACGCTATAACAAAGCTACCAAAGGCAATCAGCAAGCCGATTATCCCTATAAATATCAATATGATATCTGCAGCAGTCATTGGCGCCACCTCCCTTCCTATGTATTCCGGCAAGCCGGTCATTGGCTCGGGAGGCTACCACCCCTGTCATGGGTTCCATATTGGAATACTACCACAGTTCAACAGGAATTTCAATCAGACTCTCTTTCGTGGAATATGTGGAAAGTGTTCAAAAATGAATCTCATAACAATCCCACAAAGTAAAAAAAGGACTGGAAAGCACCAATTTTACGCACTTTCCAGTCCAAATGTCCGTTACTCGAACTCGATAGTTTATACTATATCTTGTGTCCAAAGAATTATAATACACATCATTCCGTATAAAAATTCCAGATGTTATTCACATTATAATCCTTTATCCAGCTTTTTGCAAGAAAATTGCAAGACAAGATGAAGTCCACAACACTAAACATTACGAATGCTGCAATTCCAAGACTTTCTCTTTGGATAACTTACAGTATCTAATTATCTTTTCAATAGGCTCGCCATCTCGCAACATATCAAGTGCCATCTCTATCCTCAAATCATTCTGTGCATCATAGCGTTCGCTTTCCACATAAGTTCGCATAGCTTCCTCTTCATCATATAATACCATCATAATGTCCACGACCTCCTTTTCTCTGCTTTCCAAATACTCTTTCAACACATTTCTGTCCTTACAAATACGAATGGTTTCTAATATTGCTTTCTTTGTTCTTCCATATAATTTCACCTGTTCATTACAAACCTTAGTAAAAATAACATATTGATTGATAATATCGCCTTCCCCTGTTTCTTCGGAAACAGCGCCATCATAAATCATTTTTACCTTTACATCAACAGCACATTCCTTACCACCAAAAAATTCCTTGGATAATGAGATTTCAGCCGGACGCTCCTGCCGCTCGCCTGTATATATAACATACAATTCCGGTTCCGGAATCTGTACTTGCTTGCTGGTATACAGAGGCTGCTTTGTCTGCGCTAAATAATCATGGTAAGTCTGCGCCAAATACAACAATACTCTGATAATAATATTCACACTCCATGTGGATTGTGCTTCCGTAAGGATTACCAGTCTATTTCCAACCATGAATCCTAAATCATTGTATAGTCCATTTATTAGAATATTTTCTATGGTCACATAGGTCAATTGTTCCTCTGTAACATTAGTATCCTCTGGATGAAGTGCTTTATACAACTGAAACAAATACTTTTTTTCCTTGAAAAGATTGGTAAATACGCTATCCTTAATCTTGTGCTTTGCTATTTCGTCTGTCATATTAGCCGAAATGTCTAAAAAAATGTTCTGTTGTTTTGCAGAATCTGCCAATCTGTTCACCTGCCTCTCAGTTGTATTTATGATTTCATTTTATCATGTGAGAAAGATGTTTTCAAGCACAACAAATACAGTAACGGCAAACTGTATTATAATCTATTTTTTATTTCGTCTTTTATTAACACCAGTCAACCAATCAATCAAACGTTCTACGTCTTGTTCAATTTCTTCCAGAGTAAATTCTTGAAGTGGTGCATCGTCCGACATTGAATGATCATAATATGAATACTTGGTCATCATGTCATCTATAATCTTGCAGTCATCTTGAGTTATTTTAGACAACCACATAATTCTTCCTTGCGTTTGAACTGATTTTCTATAACGCAATACAATACCATTCAGTAGTGTATCCTCAATACTTTTCTCCACATGAATTCTCATTTGCTGACAAACATAATGAATTCCTTCTATATACTCACATGAATTCTCATCCATCTTTTTAAGTTTAGCAAGCTTCTCATTCTTTATGTTTTTAAGTTTCCCTAACGATTGTCCTCCATTAACTGCAGAACCTGCCGGAACACCTTTATTCTTACCACGTCCTAAAAGTTCTACCTCTTTAAAAGGAACCTCTTTGCCGCACTTATCATACAAGCCAACCACCATTGATAACCGATGCGTAAATACAATAACCTGTCTGTGTTTTCCAGCCTCCACCAATCTATGTATAACAGATGACTCAAATTTATAATCTAGAGATGAAATGGGATCATCTACTATTAAAGGACACTGTGCATTTCTTCCTGACGATTCTGCAAAAAAAGCAGATAAAGAAACCACTCTATTCTCTCCTAGTATAATAATGGTGTAGTCAAAAGCGACTACTTGGTTAATAGTTTCTATAAGTGGATAACAAAAGAAGGTGTTCTTCCTTCATCAGATGCTATCCATAAATAATTATCGTGTCTGACGGCTCCTGTTAGACACCAGATAAAACATAAGGTATTATCTCTTAGGATAGGATAAAGAATGTGTCTCTCCTTGGGAAGCTGATTCTTATCAGCCTATACCTACAGTTAAGTCAATTAGTCCATTCGACAGGGTTTTATGTTTTAGCTGGTTGGGAGCCAGAAGGCTATACCCGCATAACATGCTAGGTTGTGTACCTGCCAGATTGGAAATGGATTCCTATCAGAAAGGAGCTGTTGCTCATGTCAAACAAAGTTATTTTTAATCTTGATGATCTATTCATCTCTGTTGGTATTGATGTTGGTGCTGACTTCTCATGGATGTCTATAGCACTTCCTAACCAACAATTCGTAGGAAAACCTTTCAAAATCCTACATAATAGTATGGATTCCCTTACAATCGCTGTTTCTAAAATAAAAGAAGCAGAAGAGTTATATTCTTTGGAAAGTCGCATTTTCCTAGAATCCACGGGAATATATCATTACCCACTCTTCTGCTATCTTCGTGATAAGGGTTTTAACTGCTCCGTTATTAATCCTATCATCACTAAGAATAGCACAAATATGAACATACGAAAAGTACATAATGATCGTTTTGATTCCAAAAAGGCTGCTTTAGTTGGCTTAAAGCCCGATTTAAAGGTTTCCCTTATGCCGTCTGACCTTGCCTTAAACTGCCGTAATCTATGCCGTGAGTACTACGATTTAATGGATAACCGTAGTGCTTATGTGAATAAACTTCAAGGCGAACTACGTATGGCTTTTCCTCAGTATCTTGGTATTTTTTCCAAAGTTACAATCAATACATCCCTTACTTTGTTGGAAACCTACACATCTCCAACCGCTTTTATCGAAGCTGGTAAGCAGGAAATTATTGATACCATCCGGTCAACGGCTCGTTTTGGACTTACATATGCTCAGAACAAGTATAATGCCATCATTCAAGCTGCAAATGATGCACAAGAATTCGGTTACATCATCGACAGTAACATCAAGCGTATCCGCTTATATATCAGCTTCATTCGCAAATATGATGAAGAAATCAATAGTTTACTTAATGCTATGCATGAGCTTGTTGATTCCAACGAAAACTCTGATTTTGTAAAGCAGATCCATTTGATTGAAACCTTCAAAGGTGCCGGCTTCCTGTCTGCTGTATCTCTTATGGGCGAGATTGGCGATTTTTCTGCATTTTCAAAACCAAAACAACTCTTTGCTTACTTTGGTCTTGATCCGGCAGTAAAGCAGTCTGGCAAATTTGAAAGCACAAAGGTTCAAATGTCCAAACGTGGTTCTGCTGTAGCCAGACGGGTAATTCATATGCTGGCTTTACAAAGCATTAGTACATCCCGTACAGGAGAAGCCAAGAATCCAGTTCTCCGGGATTACTATCTGGGGAAATGTGAAGCAAAACCAAAGCTTGTAGCAATGGGAGCTGTCTCACACAAAGTATGCAACATGATATTTGCAATACTCAGGGATAACAAACCGTTTGAAATCATCACTCCAGAGGAACATATCCAGCAATACAATGCTGCAAAATGCAACACAGCTGCATAAAATACTGTGATTTCAACAAATCAATATCTTTTGAAAAACGATGAGAGTGTAATATAAAGTGTGTAAGTTACCGGTAACAAAAACTTACGCACTTTATTTTTGTTATAAAGTGCGATATATTAAAGAAAGGAAATGAAAGGATTATGAGTAACGCACTTAT
>JAAUZH010000026.1 GCA_014804675.1 Lachnospiraceae bacterium | reverse complement strand
TACTGTTTTGGTTCGTTTTCTTTGTTCGAACTCTCTGAATTTCTTTTTCCCCGATTCTTCATCAGGTACTTTTCTCTTAGAATTTCAGGGTTGCATTGCTGTTTATTTGTCAAGGTGCTTGTTGCTTGTCTCTCACAAGCGACTTGTATATATTATCATTTAGATTTGAGAATGTCAACACCTTTTTTCAATTTTTTTCATTTTTTGCCAACAACTCCTTTCCCCATATTTTTTGCAGGAAAATAAATGAGAGGGCATGCGCCCGCCGGGTACAACAAAGAGCAGGATGCTTTATGATTCCACTCTCTAAAGCATCCTGCCCTTCTTCATCCGCTTTATTTTGTTGCAGCAGTCTTTACATTGGACCATGCAGAATATACTTTCTTGCCGCTTATAGTCTTATATGTACGGACACGTATATAATATTTCGTCTTTGTCTTGAGCTTTGTCAGCTTTCTGCTTTTACTGGAAGCTGATTTGACAGTTACTGTCGTTGTCTTCTTCTTTGCAAAGGAGCGGGATGTAGAATACTGAACCTCATAGCCATCTCCCTTCTGCTGGCTCCACTTAACAGTGATTGCCTGATTTGCTCCTGTTGCCTTTGAAATCTTTGCCGCCTTTGGTTTTATGGTAAATGTCTTCGTAACTGTTCCCGTATAATTGCCCTTGAATTTAATCGTTACGGTAGCCTTACCAGGAGTCTTATTATTCTTATAAGAAACCGTATAATTCGTCTTCCCAATCGTCAAACCGCCTGCATCCGTGACGCTGACTGTTGGCTTAATGCTTTTCCCTGTATATGTATAGCTTGTTTTCGCAAGAGACACTTTGCCAATTTTGTATATTGCTGTATTCTGTGCAGTCGCACCACATACGCTGCACTTACTATAAGAATTCCCATCTGCCGTTGTTGTAGCCGGAATTGTAATAGTACTATAAGCATGCGCCTTCAGACTGGATACTGTAAAGTTCACATCAAAGGGATATTTTTTCCATTCATCCGATGTAAATTCTACCCGAAGCGCATATTTTCCATTAGCAGTAATGCTATACTGATTTCCTGGGTCAGCTGTGACCTTTGCATTTTTATTTGTATTCCATACACTGCTGGTATTACGAATATCCTTTGTATCACTTTCATCCGCCATCAACATGGTAGAGAAGCTCTCACCTGCCACTTTCATATCAGTCTTAACCGAAGCGGCAGCACAATTTGCATTGCTTACATTTACTGACAGCACCTTTGAAACCGGCAATACATATCCATGCAGGGTAAGGGAATACCCACCACTGTTTTTATCATTATTAACGTTCAAGCCGGCATTCGTAGCTGTAAGATAGTAAGTTCCTGCTTCAACATACCAATAACTAATATAGGAAGTCTCAGAAAGCTTATCCGCACTCAGGCTGGAAAGAGCACTAATCTCTGACGTGAGAGAAGCATTGGAATACAAGTCTATCTTTGAGCCCCAGGTTGTATTTGTCCTTTTATGGCTCTCAATGATTATAATATAACTTCTTTCCGAAGCGACAATTTTACGAGTTTCTTCTCTTACAGCTGAATCCTCTGGAATCTCAAGGCATTTTCCCGCCTCTCCCCCATTGAAATCGGTTTCTGCATCCTTCGGTCTGCTAATCTCAATCAAATTCAGAGATACCGCCTCTTGTGCATGCACGCTGCAAGTAAAACTTCCAAACATTGCAAGCCCTATCATAGTGCTGCATAAAAAACGGAATAATTTTTTTGAAAAACTAAAATCAAGTATCTTCATATAATTCCTCCCTCCTTATGAATATAAGAGCTATTACTCTTCCAACGCATCGGTATCAGTCATTGTTTCTGTATCGGAATCGGACACCATTTCCGGCTCAGCCGCTGTTTCCTCCTGTAGCTGTGGTTCCATATCCACTGCCGTTTTCGCCTGAAGCTTTGTTTCCACGCTATCATCCTGATATCTGATAAGCAATGACAGTTCCGGTAAATTTTCTGCTTCTTCTGCTTTTGCTTCTATTATCAGTACTGCTGTGATACTTTCCCCTGCCGGAATAGTCGTATTTAAGACAGAAAGATCATCAGAAAGCATGGTAATCAATGCATTCTTAGTTTCTGCGCCATATTTGATACGAAAACGCACATCTTTAGAAAGTATATCACAGGCGGCTTCTTCACTACCGGTATTTGTAAGCAGAAATTTGGTCACTACCAGCTTCGCACCCGGAGAAGCATTCATGGCAAAGGCAATGTCCAAATCATCTCCTTCTGCATAGGAATCAACGACTTCATAGCCTTGATAGTCTACCTGCACAGCTCCCAGCCCTAAAAAGCTTCCTATGTTCACAGTGGCAGCCACACCTGACACTCCATCCTTTTCATCCTCTATTTCGTTTTCTGAAACAGAAGGCTCCTCAGTTTCTTCTGCATCCTGTGCGGAAAGTTCTTCTGCTTCTGCTTCCGAATCAGCCTCTTCTGCCTGCTCATCTTTCTCCACAAGCCTGGTGGTATAATTTTTGTCATATTTTAATAATAGTCCCGCTGCATATTCTGCAACGATAGCGCCTTGTTCTTCTGTCATATCCGGTATGGCATTTCCACAGCCGCTTACTCCCATTAACATGACAGCCATACAGCAGACAGCCAGTGTTTTTGTTTTCTTTTTCATGCTCTTCCCTCACATCATTTGATATTTTCACTTTTTAGACTATTTTACCACTATTCTGTCGCAAGTTCAAACCAAAATTCCACACCATTTTCATAGTTGGCGACTCCATAGCCCTGATTCATGGATTCCATGATTGCTTTTACGATGGAAAGGCCCACTCCGCTGCCTCCATATTCCCTTGTCCGTGCCTTATCCACCTTATAAAACTTTCCCCATATCAAAGGCAGGGATTCTTCCGGAATGGGATTTCCTGTATTGAAAACCGATACCCTGACCTTATCCGGATGTCTTTGGATTTTTATATCAATTTTCTTTTCTTTCATTGCATAATTCATGGCATTGGTAAAGTAATTCATGAACACTTCTTCTACTTTAAATTCATCTCCCCACACATACACAGGCTCATTGCAATGGAAATCCACCTTCACCTCATTCTGTTTTATGAGAATGTCCGCAGACTGAATATAGTTCTCAATCAGCTCGTGCAAATCAAATCTCTCCATGGTAACTACCTCATTTCCAAATTCCAACTGATTCAGCGTAAGAAGCTTCTTTACCATGGTATTCATTTTACCGGCTTCATCCATAATAACATCACAATAGAAATCCCTGCTGGAATCATCCTCATTGATTCCCATTTTCAGCCCTTCCGCATATCCCATGATCAAAGCAATGGGCGTCTTTAATTCATGGGATACATTGGATAGGAATTCTTTTCTCATCTCATCAATTTCTTCTTTTTGACGAATATCGTTTTTCAATTCATTATTTGCCGTTTTCAATTCTGAAATCGTTTTTTCCAACGTATCTGACAACTGGTTGATATGCTCCCCCAAAATGCCGATTTCATTTTTATCCTTTCCTGTATATTTTGCATCAAAATCCAGATTCTTCATCCTTTCCGATATTTTAGCCAGCTGCAGGATAGGCTTCGTGACCCTTCCGGTGATTGTCAGTGTCATAAATGCACTGATGATAACCGCTCCGATTCCCACATATGCCAGAAATTGATTGGATATCTTAACGCTGTCCCTGATACTTTCCACAGAAGAACGGAGCAAAAACAGATTGCCGTTATCCAGCACTCCCCACATTTCAATATAGTTACTGTTTGTTTCCTTATCAAAGCTTTTCTGAATCACATAGGATTCATTTTCTTCCAAAACCTTATCCGGCACATTCATTCCCATAGCGCTTTCCACTAATTGGCTGATCATTCTTTTATAGTCATTTACCGAACTCAAAATCAGTTTTGATTCTGCATCCATGACAATAATGCTCATGTTGTAGGTAGCACATATTTTTTGAAATTCATAATAGAACTGTTTGGAACTAAGAGTCCCCTTTTCAGCAGCATATCGAATGCTGGCATAAGCATTTTTTAAATCAGTCTCTTTATTTTGCACATAATATTTCTCCAAAAAAATGCTATTAAGAAACCAGCACAATAAAATTGTGCCGGCCATAAGTCCAATAAAAATAATTGCAAACTGCCTTTTTATGGAATACTTGTATTTCATTCTTCTACCTCAAATTTATAGCCCATGCCCCAGATAGTTTTAATACAGTTGCCCTGTTCTCCCATTTTGCTTCTAAGCTTTTTCACATGGGTATCAATGGTTCTGGCATCTCCAAAATAGTCATAGTTCCAGACATGGTCTAAAATCTTTTCTCTGGATAATGCAATTCCTTTATTTTCCAAAAAGTAAGTAAGGAGTTCAAATTCCTTGTAGCTAAGCTCTATCTGCTTTTCACCAATGGTAACAATATGGGCTGTTTTATCAATAGTAATGGGCCCTACCTGCAATAATTCCTCAGATGTGCCGCTTCCAGCCCTTCGAAGCACCGCCTCTACTCTTGCAACTAAAATCTTTGGGCTGAAGGGCTTTGTGATATATTCATCCACACCATACTGGAATCCCTTTAATTCGTCCTGTTCATCTGCCTTTGCCGTCAGCATGATAATAGGAACCTTGGAATATTCTCTGATTTCCTTACAAACCTGATAGCCATCCATCTTAGGCATCATCACATCAAGCAAAATCAGGGAAATGTCTTTTACCTGAAAAAAAATATCCAGCGCCTGTGCACCGTCTTCTGCCTCTAACACCTCATAATTGTTTTTGATCAGGAAGTCCTTTACCAGCTTTCGCATCCTGCTTTCATCGTCTACAACCAGAATTTTCATTTTTTCCATTTCGGCACCTCTTACATCCATTTTGAAGCTATTATTTATGCTAACAGACAAGTATGTAAAAATTGTGAAAATCTGCAATGAATTTATTCTGAAAAAAGCTCCTTTTCCTTTTCTCTTACCGCTTCTTCTCTTTGCTGTAATTCTTGTTCCCACCGGGCGTATTGGTTGGTAATCACCGTCCTATAGTTGATGATATTGGCATTTTCCCCTGTTAATGTAATAATAAAAAGTATGACAATGATCAATGCCAGGAAGAAATTCAAAATAATGGAAAATTTCAATTTCTGTTTGCTTTCCTTCTTGGAACCAATCCGTACCTTTACTTTTGCTGTTTCTTCAGATTGCTTGGCAACAGGCAATTTGGAACGGAGCGGAATGGGCTTTAAGACAAAATCACTATCCGCTTCTTTCTTCTCAATCAAATGCTCCTGAAGCTTTTTTAAATAATGCTCACCGATAGCGGTCTCAAATACATGGTTTTCTATTGCCTTATTATAAACCATGGAAACTGCTTCAAAATTATTGTAATTCAGCTTTTTATCAATTGCACGGATTTTATTTTCATCATTTTTAGCTGCTTTTGCTTCCCCTTCCGTTGGAAATTCAAAACCGCCAACTATATAATCGTCTTTTACTGCCATCACAATCTCCTTACATCAATCAAACTCTATAAAACAAAAAAATTTAAGCAATACTTATACTATACTTGCTTAAATCTTTTTTGTAAATAGCCATCATGGAGTAGACGGGAGTCGAACCCGTGTCCAAAAGCCCATTCCCTGTACTTCTACTATCATAGTCAGTTCTTTTTCATTCCCTCTGCCTGCTGGGAACTAACACCCTGTAGGTTTTAGTAGCTTCATTGTACGCCCACAGGCTCAAAGCTTTGCCCATGTCGTTTCCTACATAGTCGATGCCCGGTTCTTAATGTGTAGGTGCACTAAGGCGGACACGCTGCAACTAGGCAGCGAATGCTAAATTATCTTCAGCGTTTATATTTATTGTCGTGATTTGACGCATCACCTGCGGATAGCTTCTCCAGCTGCAAGACCCCTGTCGAAACCTTTACTACCCCGTATTCAGTTTTCTTTGCTGCTTATTTAGTATATCGGTATTCTTGCTTTCCGTCCATAGGGAAAAACAGGATTTTATAAATTTTTAATTTTAAATTCCTTCTGCGCCTCTCTCCTTTGGTCCTTTTTGGCGATGTCCTGGCGTTTATCGTATAATTTCTTGCCTCTTGCAAGACCTACCTCCATTTTTGCCTTTCCATCCTTAAAATATACTTGCAGCGGCACTAAGGTATACCCCTTTTCTGCAAGTTTCCCTGCAAACTTATGGATTTCCGATTTATGAAACAAAAGCTTTCGGATTCTCAAAGGGTCCTTATTGAAAATATTTCCTTTTTCATATGGGCTGATATTCATTCCGTAAATAAAGGCTTCTCCCTGTTCAATCCGGATAAAGGCTTCTTTTATGCTGCATTTCCCCATGCGCAGGGATTTCACTTCTGTGCCATGCAGCACCAGTCCCGCTTCATATTTCTCATCAATAAAGAAATCAAAATATGCCTTTTTGTTGTTTGCTACCAGTTTTCCCTGTTCTTTGCTCATTTTCCTCACCTGCCTTACTAATCTTTCCCACTTTTTTCCATTGTCCCATCGGACACTTCCTCACAGGGGATTACAAAATCAATTGTCTTTGCTATCTTATCCACATCTTTTACCTGAATCGTAAGCTTCTCTCCAAGCTTGTATGTCTTTTGGGTATCCTTTCCTACCATTTCATAGGAATTTTCATCATAGTAATAATAGCCCCCCGGTATGGAAGCCACATGAACCATGCCTTCTACCGTATTGGAAAGTTCCACATAAATCCCCCAGGAAGTAATTCCCGAAATAATGCCCTCAAACTGCTCTCCTATATGCCTTTCCATATATTCCGCTTTTTTCAGCTTATCAGTTTCCCGTTCCGCTTCCTCTGCTCTTCGCTCCGTTTCCGAGGAATGCCTGCACACTTCCGTTAAAATACTTTTATAGTGAGCGATTCTTTCCGAATTCAATTTTCCCCGGAGCTGTTCTTTGATAATCCGGTGAATCTGCAAATCCGGATATCTGCGGATGGGGGAAGTAAAATGACAATAATATTCACAAGCCAGTCCAAAATGCCCGGTACAGCTTTCTGTATATCTTGCCTGCTTCATGCTGCGAAGCACCAAACGGCTTATCAGGGCTTCTTCTGCAGTTCCCTGTATGTTCCCTAACAGCTTCTGCAGTTCCTTTGGATGGACTTCCTCATTTTTCAGCTTGATTCCATAGCCAAAATTTCTGATAAACGTAATCAATTTTCTTATTTTTTCCGTATCCGGAACTTCATGGGTACGATACACAAAAGGCAGCTCCATCCAGTAAAAATGCTGGGCAATCGTTTCATTTGCCAGAAGCATGAAATCTTCAATCAGCTTTGTTGCAACGTTTCTCTCATAGGGCGTGATATCTATAGGATGTCCCTCTTTATCAAGCAAAATCTTACTTTCCTGAAAATCAAAATCAATAGAACCTCTTTTTTGTCTGTTCTTTCTTAAGATTCCGGAAAGCTCCGCCATCCGTTCAAGCATGGGAACAAGCTCCTTATAGGTTTCGCATTCCATTTCGTCTTTGTCCTCTAAAATCTTTTTCACACTGGTATAGGACATGCGCCGGTTTACATTGATAACTGTTTCCGCAATTTCATAATCCTTCACCACTCCCTTTTCGTCAATAGTCATCAGGCAGCTTAAGGCAAGCCTATCCACTCCTTCATTTAAGGAACAGATTCCATTGGACAGAGCATGAGGCAGCATGGGAATTACCCGGTCCACTAAGTATACGCTGGTGCCTCTTTTTTGCGCTTCCCTGTCCAAAGCGGAGTTCTCCTGAACATAATTGGTCACATCCGCAATATGGACGCCTAAATAGTAATTGCCGTCTTTTACCGTAAGGCTTACCGCATCATCCAGATCCTTTGCATCTTCACCGTCAATAGTAACCATTTCCATCTGCCTGAAATCTTTTCTGCCTTCCATATCCGCTGCTGACACTTCTTTTTGTGCCCGCCCGGCCTGGTTAAGAACTTTTTCGGAAAACTCCATAGGAAGGTCAAAGCCTTTTACAATTGATAAAATGTCCACACCCGGATCATTGATATGGCCTAAAATCTCCACTACTTTTCCTTCCGGACGTTTTCCCTTATAACCTTTTCCATAGTCGGTAATCTCCACTACTACCTTATGCCCGTTGACAGCTCCCTTAGAACGCTCTAAGGGGATAAAAATATCATCCGGCAGCTTTTTGTTATCCGGCACTACAAAACCAAAGCTTTTTCCTCTTTCAAAGGTTCCCACAACTGTCTTCATGCCTCTTTCCAGAATAGCAACCACTTCCACTTCCTGACGCATTCCTCTTTTTCCGGGAAGCAGGGCAATTTCTACCTTATCCTGATGAAACGCACCGTTTATCTTTGCTTCAGGCACATAGAAGTCCTCTGACTGTCCTTCTATCTCCACAAAGCCAAAGCCCTTCGCATTGCTGATAAAGGTACCGATTAAAGCTGTTTTTTCCGGCTTTACGTATTTTCCTCTTTTGGTAATCTGTAGCTTTCCCTCTGCTAACAGGCTTTCTAACACTTTCTTAAACTCCGGCCGCTCCTCTGGCTCTACCTGAAACATAATTGCCAATTCTTTTTCTTTCATAGGGACATATAACTCTTCCGCCACAAAATCACATATTAATTTTTTTCTTTCTTCTAATGTTTTTTTACTCATTCTTTGCTCCAAAAAAGAAAAGCACTCTGTAAAGAGTGCTTACATGAACTTCTCCCGATTTCCTATCGGAAACTTTCCTTCACTAAAATTTGTTAATGTTCAATACTACTGCAAGGAGTATAAAGGCAACAGCAAGAATCTTTGTAATCTTTACCAAGAATCCTTCCATGGAACGACCTTTATTCTTGCCCCAGTAGGACTCTGCTGCGCCACCGATAGCTCCAAGTCCTGCCGATTTCCCTTCCTGCATCAATACAAGCACTGTAATTGCAATACATACTAATATAAAAATTATTGTTAAAATCAATCTTATTATACCCATTTTTAACCTCCTAATGTCAAACAAGGTTTATTTTAGCACAGGATAATGGGATTGGCAACGATTTTTTAGAAAAATCCTTTAAAAAATACAAAAAATAAGAAGAGAACCATTTCCAGTCCTCTCCTTATTATAAAATTGTCAATTATTTCTTTTTGATGGTTAAGCTGTATGTATTGGTTTTGCCATTGTTAAAATCCAAATACACGACTTGTCCCTTTTTCAGCTTCACAGTTGCTGTACGGGATGTGATGAAAGTGTTGGCTGTTATCTTGGCAGGTTTATATTCTGATGAACTGCAAACATATAAAGTGTCCGTTTTTCCTCCCTGTGTTTTCACCTTCAAATAACTTTTCGGATATCTAGACGAACTACTTCCCATTCCAGTATAAAAAGTAACGCATCCGTTTGCATAAGTGCCGGGTTTCCCTTTTATGGCAACCTTTGAAACGGTAAACTGGTAAGTTGCTGTTTTGGGAGCTGTAAACTTTACAAAACCTACTATCGCCAAATTCTTTTTCTTAGAATTACTCGCTTTAAAAGGTCTTGCAGTGATCGTAGTAGTACCTGTTTTTACAGCCGGTGCCTTCCTGTAGTTATAGTTTGTCGTAGCCTTTTTAGCTGCCTGAACCTCCATACTGGTAGCTGGTGCTACTGTGGTAAGCACAAGTGCCATTACCAATCCTAAGCATACAAGCAATTTAGATTTACTTTTTCTCATTTGTTTCACGCTTCTCCTTTCCCTTTTACGGTTTATTTTAAGTTAAGTATATCTGAAATCCACTCTTCCTGCAAGCTTTATTTACATTAATTTTGCAGCGGAGCATGGAATACATCTGCTATAGGATATTCCCCCATCCAGCAAAAAAGACATCTCAAAAGCCAGACAATGGCTTTTGGGATGTCTTTATCCTTTTATAAGATTCTAAACAAACTCTTATTTGTAATTCACGATCTTTCCAAAATCCGGCTTTAATGCTGCACCGCCTACAAGGCCGCCGTCAATGTCCGGTTTTGCAAATAATTCCGCTGCTGTGGAAGCATTTACGGAACCGCCGTACTGGATGCGGATTGCTTCTGCGGTAGCTTCGTCATAGATTTCTCCAATGCATGCGCGAATAGCGGAGCAGACTTCCTGTGCCTGGTCGGAAGTAGCTGTCTTGCCTGTTCCGATTGCCCAGATTGGTTCATAAGCAATAACTGCTGTCTTTGCTTGGTCTGCTGTAACATTTAAAAACGCAATCTTAATCTGCTGACGGATGAAATCAATGGTAACGCCCTGCTCTCTCTGGGTAAGGGTTTCTCCACAGCATACGATTGGGGTAATACCATGCTCGAAAGCCTTTAATACTTTCTTATTTACTGTCTCGTCTGTTTCTGCAAAGTACTCTCTTCTTTCGGAATGTCCGATGATGACATATTTTACTCCTACATCGGTAAGCATTGCAGGAGCGATTTCTCCTGTGTATGCACCTTTTTCCTCAAAGTACATATTTTCTGCACCAATCTGGATGTTGGAGCCTTTTGCTGCTTCCATAGCAGGGATAATGTCAATAGCAGGTACACAGAAAACAACGTCTGCTTCCTCAGTAGCTACTAATGGTTTTAATGTGTTGATCAATTCTACCGCTTCACTGGGAGTCATGTTCATTTTCCAGTTGCCGGCAATGATTTTTTTTCTGGCCATTTTGGTAAATCTCCTTTTATTTCATTCTATTTTGCTTTTGCAATTGCCTGCTTTTATAAATACTTGTTTTTTAATATTTGTTTTTATAAAAGCCTATATTTCAATTTACAAATACTTTCTTTTATTTATCCTGTTACTTATCTGATCATTTATCATATATGGATTCCACGGTCAGGGACTGCTCAACTATTTGTCGTCTGCTGCTGCTACGCCTGGAAGCACCTTACCCTCTAAGAACTCAAGGGAAGCGCCGCCGCCTGTAGAAATATGGGACATCTTGTCAGCAAAGCCTAACTGGTTTACTGCTGCTGCAGAATCACCGCCGCCGATGATGGTGGTAGCATCTGTTTCAGCCAGAGCCTTTGCAACTGCAATGGTACCCTTTGCAAGAACCGGATTTTCAAATACGCCCATAGGTCCGTTCCATACGACTGTCTTTGCAGATTTTACTGCATCTGCATACAATTCTGCTGTCTTTGTGCCAATATCAAGGCCTTCCATGTCTGCTGGAATCTTGTCTGCATCCACAACCTGAACATCAATATTTGCATCGATAGGATTCGGGAAAGAAGCTGCAATGGTGGTATCTACCGGAAGCAGTAACTTCTTGCCAAGCTTTTCAGCCTTTTCCATCATTTCTTTACAATAGTCAAGCTTTTCATTATCTACTAAGGAGTTTCCTACTTCATAGCCTTTTGCCTTTAAGAAGGTAAATGCCATACCGCCGCCAATGATCAGGGTATCACATTTTTCCAGTAAGTTGTTGATAACATTTAATTTGTCAGCAACTTTAGCGCCGCCAAGGATTGCAACGAAAGGTCTTACCGGATTTTCCACTGCATTTCCAAGGAAATCGATTTCCTTCTGCATTAAATATCCAACTGCACATTCTCCGCCTTTTGCACGTACCACTTCGGTTACGCCGGCAACAGATGCATGTGCTCTATGGGAAGAACCAAAAGCATCACATACATAAGCATCGCAAAGGTCTGCTAATTCTTTGGAGAACGCCTCTCCATTCTTTGTTTCTTCTGCACCGCGGAAACGTGTATTCTGAAGCAGTACCACATCTCCTTCTTTCATAGCAGCAACAGCTGCAGTTGCTGCTTCTCCGGTTACGTTGTCATCTGCTACGAAGTTTACTTCCTTTCCTAATTTTTCGGAAAGTCTCTTGGCAACAGGCGCTAAAGACTCTCCTTCGTTAGGGCCGTTTTTCACTTTGCCAAGATGGGAGCAAAGGATTACCTTGCCGCCGTCCTTGATTAATTTTTCGATGGTAGGAAGAGCTGCTTTGATACGTGTTTCATCTGTAATCTGTCCATCCTTTAAAGGTACATTGAAATCACATCTTACAAGCACGCGTTTTCCGCTTACGTTGATATCATCAACTGATTTTTTGTTTAATGACATATTGTCTGCCTCCTGACTTTTCCCTGACTTCACGACAGGGAGATTTTTGATTTACTTTTTATTTTCCTTTTTGGAAATTTTCTTGGTTTATTCTTTTCTGATTTTTCCTTGTTTGTCTTAAACAGTTTGTCACAAACCGGCTGACCAGACTAAAATCCATTCTGTCAGAAACAAAGGGCCCGGTCCATAAGACCGGACCCTGATAGGTCTTCTTATGCAACAGCCTTAAGGCTGTTGTCACCAACTGTCATGACACTTATGCTAATTCAGCAAAGTATTTGATTGTACGAACCATCTGGCTTACATAAGAGTTCTCATTGTCATACCAGGATACAACCTGTACTAAGTTATCTTCGCCAACCATTGTCTGAGTTGCATCGAATAAAGAACCATATGTCATACCAACGATATCGCTGGATACGATTTCATCTTCATTGTAACCATAGGATTCTGTAGCTGCTGCTTTCATAGCTGCATTGATTTCTTCTTTTGTTACAGATTTTTCAACAGTTGCAACTAAGATAGTTGTAGAACCTGTCGGGGTAGGTACACGTTGAGCGGAACCGATTAATTTACCGTTTAATTCAGGAATAACTAAACCGATAGCTTTTGCAGCACCTGTTGAGTTTGGAACGATATTTACAGCGCCTGCACGGCTTCTTCTTAAATCGCCTTTTCTCTGTGGTCCGTCAAGGATCATCTGATCGCCTGTGTAAGCATGGATTGTGCTCATGATACCGGACTTGATGCCTGCTAACTCATGAAGAGCCTTAGCCATAGGTGCTAAGCAGTTTGTTGTACAGGAAGCTGCAGAAATAACAGTATCTTCCTTTGTTAATGTTGTATGGTTTACATTGTAAACGATTGTAGGAAGGTCATTTCCTGCTGGAGCAGAAATAACAACTTTCTTAGCGCCTGCTTTGATGTGGGCAGATGCTTTTTCTTTGGATGTATAGAAGCCTGTACATTCTAATACAACGTCTACATCTAAATCTCCCCAAGGAAGCTCTTCAGCGTTTGCCTTTGCGTAGATTTTGATTTCTTTTCCGTCAACTGTGATGGAATCTTCACCAGCTGTTACTTTATCAGCTAATGCATATTTACCCTGAGCTGAATCATATTTTAATAAATGTGCCAGCATCTTAGGGCTTGTCAAGTCATTGATTGCTACTACTTCGTATCCTTCTGCACCGAACATCTGTCTGAATGCAAGACGACCAATACGTCCAAAACCATTGATTGCTACTTTTACTGCCATTTTTTAGTTCCTCCTAAATAATGAATTTTTTTATATGATTCTGTCAATCCCGTTTTCAGATTGACAAAATTTTGTCAGCAGGATTATTTTACCTAATTTGTCCAAAAATTTCAAGATGTATTTTGAAAATATTTCCTAAAATATTTCATTTTAAGTGATATTGGATAGAGTTTTGAGTGTGGGGTTCTGTTTCTATTACAATTTTACCAAAAAGAGGGGGAATTATTCGTTGGGGGTGGGGGTTTTTTGGGGATGGGGACGCAGGAGCAGCCATAGGAATGTCTTTCGGGCACGCTTTCGCTCTGCAAAGACGCAGCGGTACTAACGCACCAAAATACGGTGCGTAAGTGCCGGCGACTTTGCCAAGGCCCGGAAGACATTCCTATGGCTGCTCCTGCTGGGTATCGGCAAAATGTACACGTAAGGAATTGGAAGGGGCTTGGCAATATGACTTGTGAAGTTGAATCAAAGATTTTTATCTGGTTGTTGGCCGTTGTGGGATTGCCATTGGCATTGGGTGATTACCATATTGGTAAAGACTGCTTTAAAGGAAGATTCTTCCGGGGAGCAGGCGTAAATGCCAAATTGGATTTTTCCGGCTCCTTTGTGCATATGACAAATCCGCATTTGATGAAAATCCATACCGTCTGTTGAGCATTCTATACAATAGTCGTCTTCTCTGCGGCTAAAGCGATACCACATGGATTTTACAGAGGCATCTATCACGGTTGTTGCCCAGTCTGAATATCCCTGATTGGTTACAACGCTGCCTAAATGCTGGTATTTTTCATTTTCATATTCAACGGAAGCCTTTAACCAGTTTTCGCTGTCAAGGTACATGACAATGCCGCATTGGTCGAAGCGGTGATGACTTTCTGTAAACTCTGTTTTTACAACAAAGCTGAAATATTTTTCTTCTGTCTCCATTTGAAATACCGGAGCGTTGTCATTTTGGAAATGGTAGTAAGTTTTCTGCCATAAATCCGTATGGGGATTTGAAACAATTTCGATCTTTTTACTATCAATATGGTATTCTTTTGGTTCTCTTGTCCACTTGAATTTTTTTATATCCATGCTATATCTCCTTTTCCACGTTTTTCATCATCAACAATTACAAAGTTCTTTCTCATTTCTGTTTTTTCTTTCTCCTCCTTATGGAGAACATGATATCCTGAATCTTTTCCACTCATTATAGCAGTTGTCATTGTCTTTGAGCAATATTCAAATTTCTTTATCGGGCTTTCTATATCATTGTAATCCAGCGGGGCGTGTGCTATAATTTCAGTGTCGTTGATACTGACAAAACGAAATCTGGAGGATTGAATTTTTAATGAAAATATCAGTATATGAGAGTTTTCCGGACTGTGCAAAAGAGATTAGAAAAGCGGTATTTATGGATGAGCAGGGATTTCAAGATGAATTTGACGAAATCGATCATGCAGCCGCACATATTGTATTGTTTGATGAAGATGAAGTACCTGTTGCAACTTGCCGTGTATTCTGGAATGCAATGATGAATGCATATACTCTTGGAAGACTTGCTGTTATAAAAAAATGCCGTGGTAAGAATATTGGTTCTGTTATGGTGAAAGAAGCAGAAAGATACGTGCGGAAAAAAGGCGGAAAAGACATCGTACTGCATGCACAATGCCGAGCCGCCGGTTTTTATGAAAAATTAGGATTTATAGAATTTGGAAACATAGAAAATGATGAGGGCTGCCCTCATATTTGGATGAAAAAATCTATTTAAACTCCTCTACAAGTGATGGGGTACTGTTTTCTCTGATAGGATTTTCCTGGCAGTCTTCACTGTTTTTTCAGTCCCTGCTGCACAAATCCCAATATTTTTTCATTTCTGTAATAAATCCTGCATAATCCATAACCTAACTCCGTTTTCATGTTCCTGCCCCAGAAGGCCAATGTTTGAAAAAATCCCCTATACCCTCCATAAGCTTTGTGAAATACCATATTACCAGCCATATAATCAAAGCCCATGTATAATTAGTCGGCATCAGGAACATACATAGCAGTTTTTCTTTTATACTCTTTCCCCACTTTATGGATAACACAATATCCACCACAATGGAAAGGAGAAGTACAAGAAAAAAACCATATATCATAATCTCCGAAAAGATACCAGGCAGCATACCCGGTATCTTTGCTAATAACATTCCAAGCGCTATCCAGCCAATTTGCATTCCCAGTGTAATAAGCAATATTTTAAGATAATTCTTCATATTTTTAACTTTCCAACGTCCTGATACATTTTCCAGGCAGTCCTTTCATGGTTTCAATTCATCCTTTAAGTACCAATTATTTAACGCAATATCAAATTCATCCATAATTCTATTATAACACAGACCGCTTTTCGTTTATTATAGCAGTTCTTAAGTTTTTCAGCAATGGTTGGACAAAGTGATTTCCTATTTACCTGTCAATGTATATAAAAAGGCACATTGCTGACATGAATCTCATCCTCATAATCATATCGAAACAAAATATGGCAGCCTGAAATTTCCTCCTCCCGAAGCTCTCCCGCCGGAAACCTTCTCTCCCTTGCGTTGAAGTAGCAGAACTCTTCTGCAGACACACCCCATTTATCATGAATCTGTTCTTTTCCCGTAGACAACTCCCGCTTCCATATACCGGGCTTTTTGTCTTTTGCAGCCATATAAAAAACATACCCATCCATAACACCACATAAAAGCCCCGGAATGTCCTCCACGTATTGAGACCCGCTGGTGAAATCCGGGGAGATACGGCACAGTGGTTTGGGGAATTGGTTGTCATTGGTCCAGCCGGTATAGTAAATCCAGCCGTCATCTTCACAAAGACCATCAAAGGTATGGTACAAAATCGTATCCGCCGTCTTCCGGTCGCTTCCGTCCATGGCAATACTTACCAGCACTGGATCTTTTACCCCGATTATGTCTGCCGTGGGAGCTGCCTCGTAAATAATGCGGCCTTCTGAAAAAAGCACCGGGCATTCTTTCCATGTATACTGGTACATAAGGCTCTCCAAAATCTGTCTGTCTTCTCCTCTATACCGGGTCAAAAGCAAAGGCTCTAATGCACTGGCAACTTCCTGAAGCGGACTTTCCTGATTCACATCCTCTTCCAGATAATAACACCATCCTTCTTTATCTTCATATAAATATTCTTTTCCCACAACGCTTCCTAAATCTCTCTTTCTTAAGTTGGAAGAATCAGAAAGCGCTTTTTCCGCATCCTCCACAACAGCGCCGGAAAGCTTCGAGAACTTCTCCTTAAGCGCCGCAGCCTCTATCTGGATTTGCGCATTCAGATTTTCTGCATTGGGATTTTCTGCATTCACATCTGCCTCGTCTTCTTTGTCAGGATTTCTGTCAAAGCCCTCCTTCGAGGAACCAACTGCCACAAAAAGGCTTACAGCTAAAAGGATTCCAATGCCCAAAACTGCAGCCGGAAGTCCTCTCTTCTTTCCTCCGGAAAAAATATTGGCAAACCGTTCCTTTAAGATGTTTCTATCTTTAGAAAATTCGCTGGTACACAAAATATGAGACCTGCTGCCCTCTGATGCCGCACAGGCTAAGAGTGTTTCGCTGTATCGCTTTTTTTCTTCTTTTGTAAGATTTCTTACTACATAGCTGTCACACATAAGCTCCATATCCTTTGAAGCCTGCCGTTCCATAAGCGCAACAAGTGGATTGAACCAGTGAATGGTCCTGGCTGCAGCAAGCAGAAGCTTTATCCAAAGGTCTTTTCTTTTGTAATGAGCAAATTCATGGTCCAAAATAAACTCCAGCTGCTCTTTGTGGTATTCCACGCAGGGAAGCAGGATCTGCGGCTTCCTGATTCCCATAAGCATAGGAAAATCAACGATAGAAGAAGTATATACAAAAAGTCCTTCTTTTTTGGTAAGAAAAGATTTTGTCTTTTCCAGATTACGGCAAAAACTGCCATAACATACAAACTGCCAGACCAGAAGCACTACCACTCCCGTTGCCCATAAGCCTGCTGCCCATTGTAAAATGGGGTATGAAGCAAAGCCCCTGTATTCCGGACTCCCTGCTTCCTGAAAAGCCTCTGCCTGTTGCCCTTCATTCTCAAGACCTTCTGCCCTGGAAGCTTTCAGTCCGGAATCTGCCGCCTGTGCTGCAGTGCCTTCTTTCACCGGGATTTCCTCTTCCGCCGCTTCTTTCTTTTTTCCTTTCAAAAAATTGTCTTCTTTTTTTAGATTGTCTGCGGACTGATCTGACACATTCTCCATTTGCTCCCAATGGAGCACAGCGGATTTCTGTTCCTCTGTCCTAACCTGCACCGGAACAGGGATGGTAACTGCCTGCCCGGAAATAGAAATATCAAAAGGCAGAACCAGCCGTATGACAAGGATGACCCAGAGAATGTATCGCCAGAAAACCGTATGCTTCTTCCCAAGCACAGGGGAAACTGCCAATATGAGCAAAATCCCTACACTGGACAATACAGATATTTTTAATACATCACAAAACAGGTGTAAAATCCCGTTAAAATTCAAAAGCCCCATAACCGTTCCTTCCTACAGACTGTCCAGATACTCCTTAAGCTCCTCTATCTGGTCTTTCGAGAGCCTGTTCCCGTCATATAACGCTGCTACAAACTTCTTAACGGAGCTGCCGTAAAGTTTTTTTAATATAGAGCTGCTTTCCTGCTCCAAATAATCCTTTTCCTTCACAATGGGAAAATAACAGTTATTCCGCCCTTCCTTTTCCACCCGGACAAATCCCTTTTCCTCCAGCCGGGACAGAAAAGACAGTATGGTAGTTTTGGAGAGCTTTCTTTTTTTCGGCAGCTTCTCTTCGATTGCCGTCCGTGTCATTGGCCCATCTGCCCGCCAGAGAATCATCATCAGCTCCAGCTCCGAATTAGGTAAGGTTTTATATTCCATAATCGCTTCCTTTCCGCACAGACTGCAAATCACTGTGCTAAGTCTGGCTGATTCTTATACAAATACTTTTTATGTTCGGCTTTTGCCGAATATTTGTTTATATTCTACATCTGCCGAATATGAAAGTCAAGAATTTTCCCATTTGCTGTAAATTGACATATTCCATTTTTTACACTATAATTTATATTACAACTGTAAGATTTAAGGAGGAATGCAAAATTGAAGGCTTTACCACAGATTTCAGAAGCAGAATTTGAAGTAATGAAGGTCATATGGAAGTATGCACCAATCAGCACTAACGAAATAACAGAAAAATTAACCAAAACTACCACATGGAGCCCCAAGACGATACAGACTTTGATAAAACGTCTTGTGACAAAAGGGGCGCTTTCTTATGAAAAGCAAAGCCGGGTATTTGTTTACACTCCCCTGATAGAAGAAAAGGAATACATCGGACGGGAAAGCCATTCTTTTCTTGAGCGTTATTATGGCGGCAAGATTACCGCAATGCTCTCTTCCTATATAGAAAATGATAAACTATCCGAATCGGAAATAGACACCCTGCGCTCACTTCTTACCAAGGGAACCAGTAACGGGAGGGATTAGTATGGCAGATTTTGGAATACGTTTTTTCCTATGTAACATTTTCATTTGTGCCATAATCAGTATTCTCCTCATAACCAAACAGGTATTTGGAAATTACCTATCCAGCCGGATGCAGTTCCATTTATGGTATCTGCTGTCTGGGCTTCTGGCTGTTCCGTTTATCCCCTTGCGTCCGGTTGGGTTCTCACAGTTCTTCTTATGGCTTTACAGATTGAAAAGCATTTCCTCTGAAAACATAGAAACTATTGCGAAAAAAGCCGGAAACACAAGCACATCCGGCATCACAAAGCCAATAAATGACTTTGCACTTTCCGTCAGCAGCGGGACGCCGTCCATTGTTGGACTTATCCTGTTTTGGATATGGCTGATTGGCATCTTCACACTGCTTTTATTCATGATAAAATCAATATCCCGCTTAAACATTTTGAAAAAATCTGCACTTCCTTTGCAAAACAAGGATGCCCGCATATTATACAATAACTGTTTAATCGAGATGAAGATAAAAAGAGACATTCCCATTTACAGCACCGCCTTTTTGAAATCTCCCATCATCGTAGGATTGTTCAGACCTTGTATTTATCTGCCAATCCACCTGATATCAGATTTCCATTCTAAGGATATGCGGTATATGCTGTTACATGAATTACAGCATTACAAATACAAAGATGCCCTTGCAAGCTATCTTATGAGCTTTTTCGGTATACTATATTGGTTTAATCCTTTGGTATGGTATGCGCTGAAAGAAATGCTGGATGACAGGGAAATTGCCTGTGATACTTCTGTCCTGAAACTTCTTCAGGAAAGCGACTATGAAGATTATGGAAATACATTGATCAACTTTGCAGAAAAAATTTCACTTACTCCATTCCCTTTTGCTGCCGGGATTAGCGGAAGCATGAAGCAGATACAAAAAAGGATTATCAATATTTCCTCTTATAAAAAACCTTCAGTTTTTGAAAAATTGAAAGGGCTTACCGCTTTTGGTATTATTGGAGTCATTCTTTTGGGTCTTACCCCGATGTTGTCCACTTATGCCGCAGACCAAAGCCGGTATCAATGGAATACAACCTCTGAAAATATTTCTGTCGTTGATTTATCTGCATACTTTAGCGGCTATGAGGGCAGCTTTGTCCTATATAGCCAGAGGGACAATAAATGGCAGATTTATGATATGGATCGTGCCACTTTAAGGACAGCGCCAAACTCTACCTACAAAATATATGATGCGCTGTTTGGATTGGAAGAAGGCGTTATTACGCCGGAGGATTCTTTCATGGCATGGAATGGGACTGAATATCCTTTTGAAACATGGAATACCGACCATAACCTGTATTCCGCAATGGAGTCTTCCGTCAACTGGTACTTTCAGGAGATAGATAACAGGCTCGGTGCATCTGCAATCAGGAACTATGTCGATAAGATTGGATATGGAAATGAAACCATAAATGCTAACCTTTCTTCCTACTGGATGCAAGGGACACTAAAAATCTCTCCGGTAGAACAGGTAGGGCTTTTAACAGACCTCCACAATAACCGTTTTCATTTTGCCCCGGAGAATGTGGATGCAGTAAAAGAATCCATCTGCCTTTTTTCATCAGAAAACAAAAGTTTTTACGGAAAGACCGGAACCGGACGCATAGACGGTCAGGACGTGAACGGCTGGTTTATCGGCTATATAGAAACCGCTGACAATACATACTTTTTTGCCACCAATATCCAGTCCACAGAAAATGCCACAGGCAGCAAGGCATCAGAAATTTCCCTATCCATCTTATCCAATATGGGGATATGGCAATAATAAAAATCTTATTTTCAAATTAAATAATGCTCCTTTTTAAGCAATCCATATAAAATGCAGTTACTTAAAAAGAGCATTATTTCTTTTACAATCCATACTATTTTTACCAAATATCTAAATTGGACAGTATCTCAAGATTTGCCTTCTCATATTCATTAAATACGCTATCATTAAAATCTGCACTCTTACAAGTGGGATTATACCAAATACACCCCATAAAATAATTATATAAATCCTCATTGGCAAATATATAACCATGCCTTGCGTATATTTCATTTTTTGCTAAATGAATTACCAGCATTGGCTCATTTTCAAATTCCTCTTTTGTGTAGTATTTCTTATCCGTTTCAAACAGCGGTTCAATCACATTTGAAATGTCCTGTACCTCTCTGACATTTTCCCAATAATCAATTATTTCAGAATAATAGGCACTAGCTTTGTAATATTGGCTTCTTTCATTGATTGCACTTATCATTTCTTCCTCTGTCCATGACGAATTATAACTTGAATTATCAGCAATGTCATTCTCTGTAAAATTTTCTTTCGGTCTTATTAACTCAAAAGAACCACTAATGCCATAATCACTGCCATTATCTGCCTTTTTATAATTCAATACCTCTACATATATGCTGTCACTCAGAAATTGGATATGCAATGTTCCACTGCTTCCCCATTCATCATCAGAATAATCAAAATATAATTCTGCCTGTTCTATTTTTCCACTAATATCCTCAATTGACGCAAACCGCTGTGTTATTTCCTGCTGAGAAAAAAGTGTTCCCGAAAATTGATTATCTCCTGTAATCGTACATGATAATTCAATTCCTCCCCCTGACAAAATCTGTTCATGAGTTTTTCCCTCATAAGACCAATAACCACTGTATTCATCATAGGAAACATTATCTTGTGTAGTTTCTTCTTTTGTTTCTAAATTTATATTTTCAACTGTCTGCTCATTGCTTTCTTGCTGACTTGCAGCAGATTCACCTGTATTTATAATTTCATCTTCTTTTACCTGTCCACAAGCAACAATATTCAAAGCTGTCAGAAGAACATATACCAACATTACTGTCTTTTTATGTCTGTTCATATTCATACCCTCTTTTCATCGGCATTTATTTATCAATCATTCTCTTATTCCTTGTTCTGTTTCTTTCTTCCCTATCCGATATTGATATTCCGGTATATTTGAAATCCCATCATCCAGAATTTTGTTTCCTAAATACTGAAAACTTCCATCTTCTGCAAACTGTACTGTAAGCTCATGAGTTATGACTGCATCATCACACAAAATCATTTGACACACTGCATCTACGGTCAGAGTAACTGTTCCATCTTCATTTTCCCTGATGTGTGTGACTTCCGGAACGGAAGTGCCAAAAAAGGTAGGAGCATAATTAAAACAGCCTATCCTTTCCCATACATAGCTCTGATTCTCCTCATCAAATACAGCATACTTTTGTATTTCCCTCTCTGTGACCGGAAGGTATTCCATAATCAGATTTTCAAATTGTTCCTTTGGTATTCCCTCTTGATTCTCTTCCGGTTGAAACTTCTCCCCATATTTCATTTCATGGAAATATTCATACATACCATTATAGTCTAAATCCGCCATATGCTCCGTATCCCAATTAGAGCATAACAGATTATTTCCCTGATAAGCCACTCCAAATACACACTGTTTTGACATTTTTCTATTTTCATCCGCCATTGGTTTTACTCTGATGAGACAGCTTCCATCTACCACTTCCGTCACTTCCGGATACTCCGGCACACACAGTTTATAACAAAACCACCCTTTTTCCGTATATCTCCATTCTTTTATCCTTGTGTTGGAAATATATGTCATGATAGATTTATTATCATCATTCCATAAAGCATTTGCCTTCACAACATACATGTGGCTGCCATCATAAATATATTTCTCCCTGCTTATACTCCCGTTGAAATGTACCGTATAAACAAGCATGGAACCGGGCTTCCCTAATCCGGACGAATCTAAGAATTCTTCAAACTTTTCATAATGTTCCATGTTGGCATATGGTTCACTGAAAGTTACACAATTTCCACTTTCCGCAATTTTCTCTGACGCCTGCCAAATGATGTTGTCAGGAAGTGTATCCGGATACCTGTCCTCATTATAAAATGGCAAATAAAGTTCACTTATGAGCTCCATTTTTTCTATGCAATCACTTTCAGCTTCCTCTCTCGCTTTTTTATCCAGAGGAAGATCGTACCCTTTTTCTATCTGCTTCTCTACTTCAGATTGTTCCGATATGCGTTCATCATTATCCATAAAATTCATTTCTTTTGTTTTTTCATCGAAAGCATTCGTTTCTCTTTCCCCATTTTTCTTACAGGCACTCAAAAAGGTACTGCATAGCAGCATAATAATTAGTATTCTTTTTTTCATGTCTGCTGTCCTTTCTCTTTCACTAATGATTATCCGTAGCTGCTGATATTGGCGGCAGTTCCAATTCTTTCTGCTCTATGACATTGGAAATATATCGAAACGTACCATCTGGAAATGACATTACAACTATTTCGTTTGTAAATGCCAGATCCGAATTATAATCCGGCCATACCCCATCTACAAATAACGTGATTGTCCCGTCTGAATTCTCTCTATAATCCACAACCTCTCCAAAAGGAGGATACGGACTTGCAAATATCATCTCATATTGATAGCTGTTGCTTCCTTCATCATACTTACACTTTTTCCGCAATTGTTCTATTGATAGTGGAAAATAAGTAGTCATGATCCTTTCATACACTTTGGCAGGTATTTTTCCATTTTCCGTCCGAAGGACTTCTCCTGTAGCCATATAATATATATCTTCAAACATACATGGCATTAAAATATCTTCCACATTACTTTTGTCCCAATTGGTTACAAGCATATTGTAATTCACATAGCTTAATCCATCTATATATTTAGCCGTCAATTCCCTGCACTTATCAGAAAGCGGCTTTATCCGCCAATACTGACGCAGACTTGAATGGGCAATTACATTTTCATAGGCATAAATAAAGTATCCTTTCTCTGTCAGCTTTATTTCTGCTATGTCACTGACTAAAGTGTCCCTTAGCTCTGGAATACCTTCTTCCTGCCAGCCAACTCCCACATAGTAGGTTTGCAGCTTATCCCCTCTATATATAAAGGTCACAGCCCCTATAAACCCATCCGGATTTATATTGAATATAGTCATTGTTGCATCGCGTTTTTCCAGATAGGCAGCATAAAAATCCTGAATCTTCTCATAGTTTTCCATATTGGTATCTTCCGTAACACTAATAAAGCCTGCCTTTCCAAGAAGGGTAACCACTTCCTTACACTGCTCTCTTGTAAATCCTTTGATATTAGAGCAATAGGATGGTCCATCTACAATCTCCACATTTTCATACACTTCCTTTACCCGCCAAGCTGCTGCCAATGCGTCATTTTTTAATTCCTCTTTTTCCGCTTCCGTTAGCAGGCACTGTTCCTTTTGTGTCTTCCCACCGTAAATCTCTTTCCATTCTTCCTCCCTCAGGCGTTTTGAATACCACCATGTATCATAATCCCCTTTAGCCGAAAGCATCTGGTTGGATACATACTGGAAAGCTCCATCATCTAATGGACGAACCACTGCTTCGTGGGAATATAATTTAGATGTATTCCCCTCTGGATATACGGCATTGACAATAAGCGTGATCGTTCCATCCTGATTTTCCTCATAGCTTACTACTTCAGGATATGGAATATCGGGATACTGGGCTTCATAAAAACCTCTTGGTCTGTATTCATAAGCTGCAGCTTCTGAAATATACGTTGTATTTGCCCGAATCACTTCTCTGTCTATATGAAAATAAGTCATAATGACATTTTCAAACACATCTTCCGGTATTTGATAAACCGTCTGACTCCCTTCTCCTAAATTCTCATCTGCCATATAGGGAACAGGCTCTTTATACAGAATTGGATAAAAAGTATCGAATATATCATAGAAATCTAAATCACCAAAATCATCCTCGCTCCAATCGGAGAGAAACATATTATTTTGCCCATACCCCACCGGCAGCACATACTGCCGATTCCATTCCCTTAATCTGCTGCCTAACGGCAATACCCTCAGTGCAACATGTTCCGGTGTGTCGTTTAGCGTGAGTACATAATTTTCATCCGAAAAATAACTTCCTTCAAACAATAAATATCCTTCTTTTGTATATTGCCATAAGTCAGCCTGATAGCTTACTGTACTGCTGTTTTTCAGGTATCCCTGTTGATCATATTGGTAATGTCCTCTCACAATATTTACGTTACCATCCTCTGTTTTTAAATCATATTTTGTAAATCCACCCGAATACGTAACCGCTATTATCGTCAGCTCTGCCGGTTCCTTTTCCTCTACTGCTTTGCAAAATTCCACTGCCCCTTCTGCTTTTGTCATGTCAACCTGATTTTCACTGTCAACAGCCACATATCCATTTTCGCCAAGCCTGGCAACAATACTCCGAATCACTTCCAGACTGCCTATTGTATCCGTTTCTATTGCCTTATCATAAATATCCCGATAGATGACGGCTATGCTCTCTGCATTGGCGACAGCATCATTCTCTTTTTGGGTATGGACTTTATGATCCGTTACAGCTATTGCGGTATCTTCTGCTATCCTTGGTTCATCACCACAGTCTGCCATCCCAAACACCATAATGCCAATCGCCGCTAATGTGAGCACTTTTACAATCAACATTTTATTCCTTTCTGCTAAACCGGTCTTTTCAACCCGTTTTATCTTTTTCCGCAGCATAATCGTTTTCTCCTTTCCCCTTAATAACTCCTGCCATACTTCCCTCTCCGCAAATGAAAATTGGTTTAAAGAGACATCTATTTTCGTCCTTAAATATTACGTATGTAAGATTTAAGGGTAAAAAATTTTCTCTTGTTATAAATATTACACTCGTAAGATTTGTAAGTCAAGTGAAATATGAAAGCACTTTGTTTTGTAAGCACTTTGTGTTCATATTTTACCTAACGCACGAATTACCAACTTTTCAAAGGACTCTCGAAACCGTACATTATCTTCCTCTGTTCGTTTCTTTGGTCCTTTCAAATGATTCTTTCCCGACATCCGTCTTGCTTTTTTGCCCAGATGCCGTTCCATAAGCATCTGATCTATATTTTCATCTGTATACCATTTCCCTGACTGGTGTATGGCATATGCACCTTTCCCAAGAGCCATTGCAGCCACGCCATAATCCTGTGTTACGACAATGTCATTCTTCCTGCAAAGGTTTATCAGCGCAAAGTCCACCGCATCTGCCCCTGCTCCAATGATCTTCACTTCACTGTAAGCAGAGTTCAATACATGATTCGTATCGCATAAAAGCGTCACTGCAATTTTGTGTTCTGCCGCCACCTGCTCCACAATGGATACTACCGGGCAGGCGTCCGCATCTACATATATTTTCATTTCGTCTGCTCTCCTTATAATCGTTACTATTTTTTCCCTCTTCCTGCCATAATCGGGTATGCGGTAGATAATTATTTTATTTACCAGCCTCCCACACCATATTGGGTGTCCAGATTGATACAATCTTTGAGTGAGTGCTATCGTTATTTTTGCACCCAAGGAATTATTACGATTTTTCAGCATCCCTTTCAACTGAAAGTTATGTAAGACAGTTATTTGTCCGGTAAATTACAAATCCATGTTTCATGTTGCATAGACCTATTATCAGCCCATTCATCAAAAGGTTCACTTTCCGTTTTGTGAAAGCCAAATTTTGCATACAGATGCCGTGCCGATTCCAAAATATTTAGTGTACCAAGCGTAATATGCGTATATTTCTTCTCTCTGCAATATTTCATTGCTTCATTCATAAGCCTGGTTCCAAGTCCCTTACCCTGTAATTGCGTAGAAACACCAAACCACCGCAGTTGCGCTTCATGCTCACCGCGACAAATAATGGCAATATCCCCCACAATTTCCCCATCTATTTCAGCAATCCACATCTGATTCCCTTCAGGATTATCATAAATCTCTGACATTCCTGTCAGCATTTCCTTCTCATATAGAACATTAAAGTGATATTGCCTGAAATACAATTCGGATTGAAAAAAACATACTCTGCTTGGATCACCCGGTTTGAACTCTCGAATTATAACTTCAGAATCCATGATATATTCCTCCATAACTACTGATATGCATAAAGCTAAAAGCATGCTGTAAAACAAAATATTTATAAATTATTTTGTCTGCTCGAAGAGCCAGTCTCTGACAGCGTCCAGCCTGTACCCGTAATTAAAGGATGCCATATGCTCCATCCCGGTTTTCCCTTCTTTAAGCACAGTCCCGGTTTCAAAACGTACCATGTTTGCATCAAATCCAAGGCTTAGAAGCCGCCCTGTTGCCGCCGACTGTTCTTCCTCACTGTCCTGCGCGCTCCATGTCCCATAACTGTACGGAACGCCGTCTGCGTCAAACATTGCCATAACCTCATCCTGCCCGCCGGATGCTTTTGCGTCACCGCCTGCCGTGATGTAGAAAAATTTCTGCCCTTCCATCCCTTTCAAGACAGACACGTCCCACTGCCCCGATACATACATGCTTGCCGCAAACAGATCAGGATATTTACTGTTCAGGTAAAGGGACGTCATGCAGCCCATAGACTGGCCAGTGGTATAAATCCGGCCGGAATCAATGCTGTATGTGGACTGGAGGCTGGAAATCAGGCGGACTGCCGTCTCAACCTGCCCGGAAACATTCCAGTTATCATCCACAACCGTTTCCGTGAAAGCCGGAACCATAACAAAAGCCGGATGTTTCTGCTGCTCTTCTTCCGTTACCCAGACAGCCGCACCATAGTACTGTTCCACAAGCTGCCTGGCGCTTTTCCCGGAACCGGTAGCATCCGGTATAAACATGATAAGCGGATATTGCCCGGAACTGTCATAGCCTTTCGGAATATACAGGCTGTATTCCAAGGCCACGCCCGTTTCCTCATCCTCAAATGTAAACTGTTCAAATTTACCAGCATTCGCATCCAGCACCTCCTGGATTTCGGGATCATTTTCAATTGCCATCCCTCCGGCATTACCTCCACGGCCACCGCCGTTTCCTCCCTGCATCCTGTCCTCCGTGCCGCCATTAAAACCTCCGCGGCCCTGCTGCTCCCCATTTTCACGGGGTTCAGAATTACCTGGCCCGGCATCTGCGCTTTCCGGAGGCGTTTCCATTTCGGAAACATCCTCCGCTTTATCCTGTTCGGCATTCCCACAGGCCACCAGTGACATTGCCAAAAACACGCTTATAACCATGCAGGACAGTTTTCTTACTTTTTTCATTTCACAATACCTCTCTAACCTCCATATTTGGATTATCATATAATGCGGGCTGCCATTCGCAGCTTCTATAAGTGTGCTGAAAACTACATGGTTAACTTTAACACACCTTTGTGAATTTTTAATGAATTGATTACCATTAAAATATTCCATGTCATATAGTAATATGCATCCCACTCAGTTCATCCCGTCCTGCATCTCCTGCATGGAAAACAGCAGCCGCGCCGTTCCGTGTACACTCCCTGCTTTCGGCAAACAGCGCGATATCATCCTCCGCTGTCACGGCATCGGGAAAAGACACCCTCTGGCCGCCCACGCCCTGGGCGAGCCGCATCGTCCCTGCCGTCATATCGGATTTCGGGTAGATGTGGATGTCCAGCGGTGCGGAGGTCTTCCCCAGGTTGAAGAGGATGACCAGTTTTCCCAATAATATGTTTAATTAAGATACCTGCTCCTTGAATTGATGAGAACAATGTAAAAGCACAGTGACCTACAAAAGGGTAATATGCTTTTCTTCATGTTTCTATTTGAATGAATCAAACTTAATTCAACTATCTCAATCAACCAGAATTTACAACTCAAGTAAAAAGAAATCACAATCTTTATAAGGATGACTGAATTTTATCGGTAAATCGTCTTCCTTCACTTCTCGAAATCCTGCTTTCTCATAAAACTTATGAGCTCTTTCCGTATTATGCGGGGTATCTAGCAAAATAGTTTTATACCCATTTTCTTTTACAAAAGCTAAAAGCACATCATAAAGTTTTTTCCCAACGTGGTTCGGCTTGCCTTGATAACCTTCATACACAAAAAATTTCTTTAGTACAGCAATTTCCTTACTATAAGGCATAATTCCAATAGTGCCTATCAATGTTTCACCATTCTTAGCAATCCAGAAATTGCCACCCTTATTTATATATTCATCAACAATATTCAATAAATCAGGTTGGTCATCTACCGAAACAATTGGTCTTGTTCCATCATTTTGAAAATGTAAAACAATATCTATAACATTTTGCGTATATTTATCCTCAAATTGACTAATAGTAATCATTTTATCCGCCTCCAAATATCAATTTGCCGGTTACTTCCAACATTGAAATTATATCTCAATTCCTCGCAAATATCCATATAAATCAACACACCCTCATCCTGCATTCAACTTCACGCACATAAAAAGCCTGCAGACATCTATAACAGAGCCTGCAGGCAAATCATTTATAGGAATGTTACCCCATGCTGCCATCTCCGCCCATCAGCCTTGTCATTTGTGCCGTCAACGGCTTCATTGCAATAGGCATAATATTCCTAAGAATTCTCTGTATGCTTTTTTCCGTCAGGTAATATTACTTTATATCGGAATAAGTTGCAACCTCGTAAAATTATTGAAAAATGCATGTGCCACATTTCCCAGTTTTCTTCTTCATCCGCTTTGCATTTGCACACAACAGCATTCATCTTTTATAATAACTTTAAAATATCTGCATACGTTACCAGTGTCACATTCTGCAGTTCATTCATCCGCTCTACACAGCCCTTGGTAAACCCACTCTTAGCAAACAGATACAAGTACATCTTCTTATAATGGAACATCTGACTTCTCTTTACCATCTTCTCTAAAACTCCCACATCCACTTTCTCATTTGTCCACTTACACTCGCCAAACAGTGCGGTATCCTTATCCTGCTCACCCATAATGTCAATCTCTGTCTGACTACGGGTGGATGGATCAGTCCCCCACCAGCAGCCAAGCTCCTTAAACTCCACAGGAGATTCGCCCCTCAGCAACAAGTTCCAAAGGTACTGTTTGCAAATTTCTTCAAATACTTTTCCCATATAATCCGACAGATACGGTTCAATTCGTCTATAAGCCAAATCGGCAGCTCCACGAGCAATGATGGAGTTATTCTCTGGTACAAACCGATACCAGAACCGGAACATATTATCATCAATGACATAGATTGACTTTCGGGAAGCCTTCTCTCCATAAGGCGTTTCTTTTTGAATCAGCCCCAATGCCATTAAATTTTTCAGATAGGTGGCACAGACGCTGGTGCTCTCTCCCACTTTGGTAGAAATCTCTGCCATACGAGAAGCGCCGGTTGCAATTGCCGTAATGATTGCATTATAAATTGCCGGTTCCCGTACCTCCTGCTTCAACAGATTTTCCGGCTCCTCAAAGAGGGAAGATATTTGGTTTAAGAATGTGTTCTTGATATTGTCCTCAACACTTAACCGGTCATCCATTTGTAACAGATATTGAGGCGTTCCACCTACAATACCGTAGATTAATGCCTTGTCCTCATCCGAAAAGTTCTTGAAATATCTGCATGTATCCGCAAAATCAAAGGACAGGATTTTCATTTGTGCTGTCCGTCTGCCATACAGAGGTGCTTTATAAGCCAGCACATGATCTTCCATATAGGACATGGAAGAACCACAAAGAATCAACATCAGTTTTGAGTTGTCCTTACATTTATCAATTAAAAGCTGAAATGTAGAAGCAAGGCTTTTGGAAGAACGAGCCACATAGGGATACTCGTCAATCGCCAAAATCAGTCGCTCTTTCTCTGCTAATTGGAACACATACTCCAATGCTGCCTGAAATGACAGAAAGGAGGTTTCCACTTGTACCCCCGTGCTGTACTCCATAATATTCTTGCTGAGATTTTCCAAATTCTGCTTAGCATTACTCTTCACGCCCATAAAGTAGATTGCTTTTTTATCCTTGATAAACTGGTTAATGAGCGCAGTTTTACCCACACGCCGTCGCCCATAGATGACTACAAACTCAAATTTGTCCGATGCATATAATTTATTCAGGGATGCCAACTCTTGCTCTCTGCCAATAAACATACTCCTGCCTCCGTTTTATATTAACTATAATATACCACTCTGCTATTTTTTAGTCAATTATGATTTACTAATTTATATTTTACTAAAAAATACCCTGTGCAGTTCGTCTCAATCGAACTGCACAAGGTATCCCTGTTTCATTATATTTCTTATAAAACATAGTCCACAATTATTTATCCCCGTTATTCTTCCGGTTTTAGTTCGCCGTAATAATAGGATGCTGTAGCACCACCGTCTATCAGTAATGTGGAACCGGTTATAAATGCACCCTTGTCGCTCATCAATAATTCTGCTGCATTTGCAATTTCATCAGCAGTTCCGGGACGTCCCGCAGGGCATTTTGCGAACATATTTTTATAGAAATCTCCTCTCGGGCCATTGAACTCGTCAATGGCTAACGGTGTGACCACGATCCCCGGTGCGATTGCATTCAGCCTTGCCCCTTTCCTGCCCCATTCTACAGACTGTGCCATAACTCTTTTTTCATTGCAGCGTTTTGCAAGCTGATAAGCGTGAAGTGTATCCCTGATATTTTCCTTTTGCAAAATAGGAAGAGCCAAAAGTTCTTCCGTAGGTGTGCAGGCAAGCTGTTCATCCTGCTCGGCTGTAAGTGCCGGCATACGGAATCCCGACTGACTGGAAATCGTTACACCCACACCGCCATCCGCAATTACTTTGCCTGCTTCTTCAAGTAGAACCGCTGTACCGTATAAATCCACCTTTAGAATCGTTTCAACCGGTGCCTGGCTCGGTGATACGCCTGCCGCATTTACAAGCATTTTTATGGCACCGTATTTCTGCCCTTCTGCAATCATGGCAAGTATGGATTCTCTGGAAGACAAGTCCATTTCCATGGGGAACACATCAAATCCTGCATCGTTCATAATTTTGGCAACAGACTTTGCATTGTCTAAATTTCTGTCACCAACAATAATCTTCATGCCATAACCCATACGGCGGGCAATTGCCATGCCAATCTGACCTGCACCAGCCCATAGCATTACATTTTTTGCAGTCTCATTCTTCATAATGCTATTTTTCCTCCTCATACACTTCTTTTGCCATTCTGAATGCTGCCCATGCCTTGGGCCAGCCTGCGTAAAATGCAGCATGGGTAAGAATTTCCGCCATTTCTTCTGCCGTCACACCATGATTCTTCGCATTTTGGATATGGAATTTCAGCGAGCTGTCTAAAATTCCGCCTGCCATAAGAGCCGTTACCGTTACGATACTTCTGTCTCTTGCGGAAAGCTTATCTTCTCTCGCCCATACCTCACCAAATAATATATCATCATTTAACTGTGCAAACTTAGGGGCAAATTCCCCAAGTTCATCTCTTCCTGCTGTTACCTTTGCCATCATGACACCTCCCTTTCCAATTTTCCGTATTCTTCATCCGTTACAGGTTCGCACCACTCCGTTCTAGTTTCCTCACCTGGAACCTCCACTGCAATATGTGCAAACCATTCATCCTTATTGGCACCATGCCAATGTTTTACATTTGCCGGAATTGTAATCACAGTTCCCGGAGTCAGGCTGACAGCTTCCTTTCCTTCTTCCTGATACCATCCTTTTCCGGCTGTACAAATGAGCAGTTGTCCTCCTCCACTCTTTGCATGGTGTATATGCCAGTTATTCCGGCATCCGGGTTCAAAAGTGACATTTGCCAGAAATACCGGACACTCTCCCGGCACTGTAAGGGGATTCAAAAAAGAATCTCCTATAAAATACTGAGCGAAATTCACATTTGGTTCACCCTGTCCAAATACATTCATCTTGTCAAATTCTTTCTTATCCATAATAAAAACCTCCTAAATCCATTTCTCTATTTCGTTTCTGGAACGTTCTACGCTGCCGCCGTGGATTGCAAGACCTTTTTCCACCTTTGCACCAGGACACAGCCTTTTAATATCTCTTTCACTGCTGCCCATTCCGCTGCCTTCATGGGTGCAAAACGGATGTATTGTTTTTCCGGTAAAATCAAAATGCTCCAAAAATGTAAAGACAGCCATGGGCATGGTACTCCAGTAGTTTGGATACCCCAGATAAATCTCATCATATTCTTCCATGCTCTCTGGATAATTTTTCAGTTCCGGACGGGCATCACGCTTTTTGTCGGCCTGCGCCTGTGCAATACACTCATTATAGTCTTTGGAATAAGCTTGTACCTGTTCCATTTTAAACATATCTGCATCTGTCAACTCTTTGATCATACCTGCTGCCACTTCTGTATTGCCAATATCTAATTTCTTAAGCTGGCCGTTTACATAGTTCTCATCTGCTCTCGAATAGAAAGCAATCAGTTTCTTTGACATTTGGCTACCTCCATTCCTCTTTCTGCATATATTTTAATTTTATAGGTATTATACTATTTTCGGATTTGACAAAGAATCTCCAATATGTTATGACAGTATTAACCTATAGTTTATGCTCTTTTAGGAGGTTTGCCATGTATAACCCTGTTCTTGATACTTTTATAACGGTTGTGGACTGCGGAAGTTTTACAAAAGCTGCAGAACATCTGTATATTTCACCTACCGCAATTATGAAACAGATGAATTCCCTTGAAAATCATTTGAATTTAAAGCTGATAGAGCGCACTCCCTCGGGCATTCATCTGACACCTGCCGGAAAGGTCATCTACAAAGACGCAAAGTTTATGATGGATTACTCCAAAAAATCCATTGCAAGTGCCAATGCTGCAGCTGTAGCTCATGACACCACATTTTGCGTGGGTACATCGCTATTGAATCCCGCAAAGCCTTTTATGGATTTATGGTATCGTGCAAATAAAGATTTCCCGGACTATAAGCTGCACCTTGTTCCCTTCGAGGATAACCATGAGGGAATTCTGTCTGAAATTGAAAAGCTGGGGGAAAAGTTTGATTTTCTGATTGGTGTATGCGATTCTAGGAAATGGCTCATGCGATGTGAGTTTTTACCTCTTGGCACCTATAAAAAAATGATAGCTGTGTCAAGAGACCACCACCTTGCCTCCAAAAAATTCATAGAAATAGAAGATTTATATGGGCAGACGCTGATGATGGTACCGTCAGGCGATTCCGGAACAAATGATTTTATCCGAAACGATTTAGAGATGAATCACCCCTCCATTCAAATTGAAGATACGCCTACTTTTTACGATATGACGGTGTTCAACCGCTGTGCCGAAACAGGGAAAGTGCTTCTCACCATTGAATGCTGGCGGGATGTGCATCCCGGTTTAGTTTCCATTCCGGTTCGTTGGGATTACAGCATTCCTTATGGTTTGCTGTATAGTTCTAATGCTCCGGATGATGTGAGGAGATTTGTTGGGGCTGTGGCGGGATTGGATGATAAACAATAGGCATGGGCATTTGCGAGGGGGAAGTTGGATAATTCTGTAGAAGTCTCATATGAGGTCTCATGAAATGACACTTCCTATGAGACCGCCTCTTCTATGATACAATCCACTTCTTTTCTTTCTTATCATAAACCATAACAACGCTTTTCTTGATTTCTTGTATTTCTCTTAAAATTGTTGCCCTCGATAATCCAAAACTCTCTGCAATATCTTCTACTTGAATCGAATTTTCATCTCTAATCATGCCTAAAATAACATTCTGTCTTTCTGACAATCCTTTTTTATCTTGAATTTTTGTTTCCACATTAGCAATCGGAACCGTCAGCTTAAATACATCATTTTCTTCAAAATCAGGCTCTCCACCGGAATAAATCTGCGTGTATTTATATAAGTTACGGACTCCAGACCCCAGTGCATCTGCATTACCAATATTCACAAAAAAGTTGGCTATAATCGGATTCTTTGGGTAAGGGTTAAAGTTCTCTAAGTCAATCCTTCCCTTCCATTGTGTCCTGCTCCAGTTCTCTGTATATATTCTGTCCTTTTCAATAATCAGCTTAGCAGGAAATGCACTGCGGAATTCCCTATGCACAAGCACATTGCTGACAATCTCTCTGGCAATTGCATCTCTCACACTCATATTGACATTATCTATTAGAAAGAATTTATCATTCGTGTGTTTCTTAATAAATTCTATCAGCATATCATAGCTTTCAATCAAGTTTTTCTCTACTATCAGCCGGTCATCATAGCGGTCCAAATTTTCCACACGATATATCGCATCAGTCTTATATCCCGGTGTGCAAGACCGAATGACATCCGGCTTCCCCAAAAGAAGGACACAAGCCAAATTGAAACCCTCTTTTCCAGTTTCCCTATCTTTTTCATAGAGTCCTGCACTTTTCAAAAGTTCCATATCCGTCATATTTTTCCAAGGATGATCCTTGTTTTTATTAACAGCCATCTGCCTTGCTCTTCCTATCAATTCCATACACAGATCATCTTCTGTGGCATACGGAAAAATCTTACGTTCAATGTAAGTAGCAGATTTTCTATTGGATATATTCGCCACCAAATCCGCTGATGTAGACACATCCTGATCAGCATCTTCATTACGGTCATAAATCTTACCATTACAGAATTCTATCTGAGAACTTACCGGAATATAAACCCACAGAACCTTCATACCCTTGTATTCTATTTCTTCAAGATTAAGATAAAGTGAAGGATGTATTTTCTGTGGATTGTTCAGCATATTCACAAAATTTTTCTTAATATCCACTATGCAATTTGGATTGACACCAATCACAACACCTTTATGATCTACCTCTTTCACTCCAAGCAGGATATGACCACCATAACGATTAGAAAATGAGCATACTGTCTCAAACATGCTGTTATTCAATCCATTTATGCATTCCTTGTATTCTATTGTAAAGCCTTCTCCAGCTTCTAGTAATTCCTCTAATTTTTCAATCGTCATAGATTAACCAACCTTTCTAAGCAGCAACCACCAGTTCAACTGGTGGATTGATTTTGACTCTTCAAAGAATTGTTTCTACATAATATCTCCTTGCCCCTAATACTTTATCCCATTTGCTTTGCAATTTCGGATGTCTATCATAAATCATCAAGGTACTTTCTTGCGACACCAATTTCATTGTAGTAGAAGGATTTTTATTGATATTCTCACCGTTTCCGCCTACTCTATTCTGCCCATCTAATCCGGTAAATTTCCGCAGTATAGTAACAGATTTTTCATTGCCTACTTCTTCCACATAAAGAAATTCACACTCTTGTACTATTCTTACTTCTTCAAGAAATGCTTCATTTTCTGTCAACTCTTGATATACTGCCTTGGGAATATAAACTACGTCAAACAGTTTCTACAACAATTCCAACTATCCTGTTTTCATAAGCGAAATAATCGGCATGGTATCTGAAACAACTATCATACAGTCGCACTCCTTAATTTCTTCAACACTGCCAAATCCTCTTCAAATTCTTCCCCTGTTTCATCAAAATATGGCAAACCTAATTTGCCATACAAAGTAATCAAGTCAATCTTATGAAGTCCAAGCATTTCTGCCGCCTTTCCATGGGACATAACACCACTTTTGATATAAGGATAAACCAGCATTGCATTTCTTGTCATTTGTGCTTCCTTATCCTCCAACACTGTATATGGTACAATTCCCTCCGGCACATCAATTTCTATCTTTGTCATTGTCATAGCAATCATCACCTTATTTTTCGGATTCTTCCTAACTATATTATATACATTTTATTTTTACCTTACAATAGCAATTTTTTTGCTTTTGGGCTTATTCAACAATGTCATTTTTAATCTGCCGTTCTTCATTCACATCATCAATCCTCTTTAACGTCTTTTTCATCGTGTATCTCAGACACACGCATATTCTTGTTATGGCAGAATTTATCAAAATCCCCTGTGCCGCTAGCGGCAGATGCTGGAAATTATTTTTTTACTGTAGTTTTCATGGTATTATTTTCCTCATTCTTTTTTATATTTTCGCTTGCATTTGCAAGCAAATGTGGATATGATAAAGAAAAAGGAGCGTGATATTTATGGCAAATACAACTGCTGTCTATGCAAGAATAGATACCAAATTAAAAGAAAATGCCGAAAACATTTTAAGTCAGCTTGGCATTTCCCCATCAAGCGCTATTCAGATGCTTTATAGTCAAATCGTGTTAACAAGAGGACTTCCCCTTGATTTGCATTTACCATCTGCAAAACCAACAGCTATCGACGGCATGAGCCGTGCTGAAATAGATGCCGAACTTATGAAGGGAATGGATTCCCTAAAGTCGGGCAAAGCCTATACTGCCGATGAGGTTGATGCAGAACTCTCCAAGGAGTTTGGCATATGAGCCACAACTACCAGGTTATTTATTCTCCGGAGGCACTTGATGATATACGAAAGATATATTCCTATATTGCTTTTGAATTACAAGTGCCGGAAACTGCGTTAGATCAGGTAAATCGCATTCGAAAGGAAGTCCGTTCACTTGATTTCATGCCAATGCGGTACTCCATTGTCGATTGGGAACCTTGGAAAAGTATGCAGATGCATAAAGTACCCGTTGATAACTATGTTGTCTACTATATAGTGGATTCCAATCTTTGTACTGTCACTGTAATCCGTATTGTATACGGTGGACAGGATATTGAAGGTAGCATAAAATCCGAACGGCAATAATTATTCTATGGTTAAGGCTGCCAATTCTGCATTATCCGCAATATGGGCAGCCTTAATCTCTCACACATTTTCTCTCACCTTTTCCGCCTACTCTATTCTCCCCAGCACAGCTGGGTGAATTAGACTTTTCATTTATTTTCACCATTTCCATATGATATTTTAGGTTCTGCCACCCTTGACGCACTATCCTGCGAATGCAGTTCATACACTACTGCTTTATGCTCTGATTCCGTAAATGAAGCTGAACCGCCAATGCCATAATACTTATCAAAAAATGCTTTCAATTTATCAATAACACCTTGCTTTTTCTTTGTTCTGCCACTACCTCCAAATCGCGAAACCGGCGGCATAAGTTTGTCAATATCCGTTCCGGCAGTCTTTATCTCGCCATCACGGAATGCATTATCAAGAAATTTACGTGTATTATCTGGATTTAGTTTTTCTTCAACTATAATAGCTTCGAGATCATGCTCTCTTTGCCTCACAACATAGCTATTCCATTCATTCATCACATCATCTATATCATTGATTCCAGCAATAAAGGTCTCAATCAGTTGTTTCTTACTGCGCAATTCCGGGCTGGCATCAATTGCTCTGTTAATCGTTATCAATACTTCTTTGTCCTCACAATGAGTATCATGATACTTCTTCACAAGCATCAAAATATAATCGATGTTGATTTCAATCTGTTTTATCAATTCTACTTCAAATACAATATCATCTGTGATATCTGTGCTTTCACCAGCTTCACGTTTACGTTTCCATTCATCACGCAAATCCTGATATCTTCCAAGATAATCCTGCAAATCACGTTCTGAAATCAATTCCTTTCCCTTAAACTCATCAAAAGATATAAGGAGGTTGCGCATACGCAAGATAGCCCCAAATAGAGAAATAAAATCCTTTTGGTTCTGTTCCCCGATAATCTGTGGCTCTGACAGCGGAAAGTTTTCCGTCAGTTCTTCTATCATATCCACATACCCCGGCATTTGTTCTCCATCTACAGACTCATAACCATAATAATAATCCTTGAAGCTCTGCAACAAAACGATACCACCGGCATTCTTATCGCCAAAGAGAGAAATGGCTCTGTCCACACGTTTTTGAAGATTTCGGAAGCATACAATGTTGCCAAAGGTCTTGACAGAATTTAAAATGCGATTTGTCCGACTGAACGCCTGTAATAAACCATGCATTTTCAAATTCTTATCAACCCATAAAGTATTTAGCGTCGTAGCATCAAAACCAGTCAGGAACATATTTACTACAATCAGCAAATCCAATTCCTTATTTTTCATACGGAGTGATACATCCTTATAGTAGTTCTGAAACTTATCCCCATCCGTTGAATAATTGGTATGGAACATCCTGTTATAATCATCAATAGCACTATCCAGAAAATCACGAGATGTCTGGTCGAGAGCAGAAGTATCTTCTGGATTTTCTTCATCTAAAATACCATCTGCTTCTTCCTCATTTGCGCCATAACTAAAAATCGTCGCTATACGCAGATGTTTTGTGGGATCATCTGCCATCTGCTTCTGAAATTCCTGATAATATAACTTTGCCAGCGGCACAGAAGCCACCGCAAAAATCGAATTAAATCCACTAAGACGCTGTTTCTGCTTGATTTCCTCCACAGTCCCACGTTCCGCAGAAGCAACCTCTTGGATATTCGTCAATGCATGAAAGATATATGTCTTATCGCCCCGATAAGTTTTTTGGTCAAAATGATCCAGAATATACTTCGTCACAAGTGAAATCCTCTTTGGAGCCATCATAGCCTTTTCCCGATTGATATCCCATACCATCTCATCTGTTATCTCTTCGTCCACGTCCATCGTCTTGATATAATCCACGCGAAAAGGAAGCACATTTTTATCATTTATGGCATCCACAATTGTATAAGTATGTAACTGATCTCCAAAAGTCTGACCTGTCGTGTAAAATTTCGTTTTCTTTGCCCTGACAGAATTGACTGGAAATATCGGGGTCCCTGTAAATCCAAACAAATGATACTTCTTAAAGTTCTTTATGATGGCGGTATGCATATCTCCAAATTGGCTGCGGTGACACTCGTCAAAAATAATGACAATGTGCTTTTCATATACCTCATGTCCTGGATTCTTTTTGATAAAAGTTGCCAGTTTCTGAATCGTAGTGATGATAATATGTGCATCCGGATTTTCTAACTGCCGCTTCAAAATCTTAGTAGAAGTATTGCTGTTAGCAGCCCCTTTCTCAAAGCGGTCATATTCTTTCATCGTCTGATAATCCAAATCCTTACGATCAACCACGAATAATACCTTGTCAATGAAAGGCAGCTTTGAGGCCAGCCTTGCCGTTTTAAAAGATGTCAATGTCTTCCCAGATCCTGTAGTATGCCAAATATAGCCACCACCTTCCACACTGCCATATTTTTTATAATTATTTGCAATTTCAATACGGTTCAAAATACGTTCTGTTGCAGTAATCTGATATGGCCGCATAACCATCAGCATATTTTCCGATGTAAAGATACAGTATCTTGCCAATATATTTAATATGGTATGCCTTGCAAAAAATGTCTTGGTAAAGTCAATCAAATCTGGTATTACACGATTATTAGAATCTGCCCAAAAGCAGGTAAATTCAAAGCTGTTGCTTGTTTTTCCTTTTTTCGCTTTATTGGAATTGGCATCTTTAATGGCATTGAAACGGGTACTGTTGGAATAGTATTTCGTGTTTGTTCCATTGGAAACAACAAAAATCTGTACATATTCAAACAAACCACAGCCTGCCCAAAAGGAATCCCTCTGGTAGCGATTAATCTGATTGAAAGCTTCTCTAATAGCTACTCCCCTGCGTTTCAATTCAATATGTACCAAAGGCAGACCATTAACCAGAATGGTTACATCATAACGGTTATTGTGCCTTGCACCGTCATTTATTCCGATTACATATTGATTGATGACCTGCAGGCGATTGTTATGAATATTCTTTTTATCAATCAATGAAATATTCTTAGAAGTGCCATCATCACGCTTTAATACTTTTTTATAATCTTCCTGTATATTACGAGTTTTCTCCTCCATATGTTCATTGGGATTGGCGACTTCATTTATGAAAAACTGTTCCCATTCTGTATCAGAGAAGTGATAATGATTCAATTCCTCTAACTTATTCCTGAGATTCGCAATCAAGTCTTTTTCCGTATGGATACCCAGATATTCATATCCCTGCTCACAAAGCAGTCGTATGAACTCTTTCTCTAACTCAGCCTCGCTCTGATAACTGTCAGAACGTTTCTTGACTGGCTCATATTCAGTAACTACAGTATTTTCTGATGTTTCGGCTACGATATTAAAATATGGCACGATCTGTCTTCTCCTTACTTTTATCTTTCATAACTTCATGTATATATTGCAATTCCATTTTGCTTAGTTTGTGATTTGCGTATATCTTTTCATATGCAGCCTCTGTGACCGACTTAGTAATTTCTTCTAATTTTTCCTTATCAATGGGAAAGAGTATATTTTTAGGATAATTCTTCTTATTCTCCCCACCAAAAAGAAAAAGACATATTTTTGAAGTAATTGGAAATATGATTCTTTCATATTCATCGCAAGGATAGGAAGGCGAGTATACATATACTGGTTTATCAGAAGTAATAATACTTCCTGTTCCGTCAACGCCTATGGCAAAAGACATATTCAACATAGGAGTTACGATTGCCTCAATAACCTTACTGTCATCTGCCCCTTCTTTCCATTCTTTGAAAAAAGGCAAGCAACACAATCTTGCTATATTTTTAGCTTGCCTCTCACTAATTTGTCCATTCCATGTTTCTAGACTGAGTTCTTCGCCTTCCTTTAGTATCTGTGAAAGCCTAAGCAACTGCACTGTCATATATGTTAACCAAAAGTTTTTTCCTCTTTGGTCAGAAAGCATTTTATACAATAGTTATCTATAATGAAAGCCTTTTGTTCAAGCTTGGTTCTGTATTCACCAAACATTTTCTCCATGATTGAAAAAAATTTCTCTAGATAGTTCGGAAGAATAATTTGCGCTTGATTATCTGTAACTTCATATAATAAATCTTCATAGCATATTGACTTTATCGGAACAGCAGGCGAGCGCTGAATATCTTTTACTAAATCATAATAATAAATAGTACATCGAGTGCTATTAACTTCTACTTGCTCGTATTCTGGTGAAAAACCTCGCAAATACACCTGTGGAATATAATGTTGTTTTTTTGTTAGGTTATTTCCCTTTGCCATCAAACTATCCTTTCTTTAAAATCGAGAAGCTTATCCCTATAGTACTCGTATTGCTTTTGACGGGCTTCAATTTCTGCGGGTAGACCATCTGATAAGTCGTTGCAAAGCTTGTCAAAGCGGTCAAGCAGCCTAATAATGCGTTTTTGTTCTTGTATTGGTGGTATAACAATTACCATTTTCTCAAGAACTGTTTGAGAAAGTCGAGGAATACTCACTTTTCTTACTTTTGATAAAATATCTCCTTGTTTATTTTTCAATAGATAATAGAGATACCGATCAAGCAAATATTCTGTACAATTAAGATAATAACAATCATCAGCAGCCCAAAATTTAAATTGACTATAACCTACTTCACCGGCAGCTCCAGCAGCTATCACAAATGTTGTATCACCTTTGCAATTACTTTCATTATGATAACCTAAAGGAGTCATACTATTTTGATAAACCGGATAATCTCCTTTTGCAGTCAACTGGCTCTTCACTACACGTTTTCCCCTTTTTATCGTTGCAACATCTTTTATAGGGACAACTGCATATCCAAATACATACTGCAAGAGCTTAATCACTGTCTGTCTGTCTGTCTGTCTGTCTGTCTGTCTGTCTGTCTGTCTGTCTGTCTGTCTGTCTGTCTGTCTGTCTGTCTGTCTGTCTGT
>JAAUZH010000025.1 GCA_014804675.1 Lachnospiraceae bacterium | reverse complement strand
GTACCGCTTTATAAGCGGACCAGTAACAATGCTTGCGACACCGCCCTTTGGGGCGAGCAGTAATATAGCCCTTTAGAGGGCTAATAGCAAACCACCAGTTGCACTGGTGGTTGCTGACTTAGAACTCAAAAATTACGGCAATTAAGGAAATACTCATGTATGAAAGGCGAATTAAGAATAATGAAAATGGAAGTCAGTTATTAGAGACTATGAAAAGTTCTCATTGATAAAGATGTGAGAAAGATTTACAAATTTTGGCACAAATAGACGATAACCTATCCTAAATGTATTTATCGGTTCAGAACGGTAGACGAGAGAACGCTTAATGCTTTAAGAGAATACAAACTGTATTTTTCTACTTCTAATTATTATGATGATCCATTTGATACTTTTATTCATGTTGATATTAAAGGGTTTCAAGATTTTTTACACAAAATTCCTCGTTGTGAAAAACAGGTAGAATGTAAAGAATGCATATTTAATACCATTATTTGATGAGAAAAAATAGGAAATATCTATTTGAGTATTGGATATTGTGTGTGGAGGTATATATATGGCAGAAAGTCAGAATGTGGAATGGAAAGAAACTTGGCGGGATGAGTATCTCAAATGGATATGTGGCTTTGCCAATGCACAGGGCGGGAAAATATATATTGGAATGAAGGATGACGGTACAGTTGTAGGAGTAAAAGACAGCAAGAAGCTGCTAGAAGAGATTCCTAATAAAATTCAGACAACAATGGGAATTGTTGCGGACGTAAATTTGCTTTCAAAAAATGGCAGGAATTATATTGAAATTTTTGTGAATCCAAGTAACCTTCCTGTAAATTATAAGGGAGAATATCATTATAGGTCAGGGAGCACAAAACAACAGCTTCGCGGAATTGCACTTACAGATTTTCTTACATCAAAGACCGGGATCAGATGGGAAGATGTTTCAATAATAGGAGTAACCATTGATGATTTGGATAAGGACAGCTTTGATATATTTAGGCGTGAGGCGCTTCGCAGTAAGAGAATGACAAAGAACGATTTGAAAATGAGCAATGAAGAATTGCTGGACAACCTTGGACTAATTACAGAAAATGGGTTAAAACGGGTAGCAATTTTATTGTTTCACAGAAATCCGGAAAAATGGGTTACAGGCTGCTATACGAAAATCGGAAAGTTTGGTGTTGGTTCTGACTTGCGATATCAGGATGAAGTGCATGGTTCCTTGTTTCTACAGGCAGAACGTGTAGTAGAACTAATTTATCTTAAATATCTGAAAGCCCCTATTACTTATGATAATATGACAAGAATTGAAACTTATCCTTTTCCAAAGGATGCAGTGAGGGAGGCATTTTATAATGCACTGATTCATTCCTGTTGGTCAAGCGGTGTGCCTATTCAAATCAGAATAGAGGAAGATGCAATGTACATTAGTAATGATTGTGTTTTTCCTTCGGACTGGACAGCGGAAACACTAATGCAAAGGCATCGTTCCAGACCCTATAATCCTCATATTGCAAATGCCTTTTTCCGGGCGGGTTATGTGGAAAGCTGGGGAAGAGGAATTCAGAAGATATGTGAAAGCTGCGAAGCCGGAATATTTTCTTCATTTAGAAGATATTATGATAAAATTGGCTGCACTTAACATTTCAAAACTTCCAAAACATCATCTAAAACATCAGGATGATGTTTTAAATGATGTTTTGGAAGTCAGGTTAATTACAGTATTAGAAAATAATAGGCAGGCAACACAGAAAGAAATTGCAGTAGAATTGGGCATTTCTATAGCCACAGTGCAGCGGAAAATAAAAAAGTTGTCAGATAAAAAAATAATTGTGCGTAAAGGTGGTAAACGTTTTGGCTATTGGGAAATTCTAAGATAAGCTTTAAAACATCAAGTGATGATGTTTAAGAAAGTTTTGGGATTTTAAAAAATTCCAAGGTGAAAAAATTGGAAAAATCCCCCCATCTATGCTAAACTAAAAGAAATACATCATTCGGGAGGTATTACGTTATGAATCCAATCTATGAAAAATTACAAAACTGCTTAAAAAGCATTCGCCAGAAAACAGACTTTGAGCCGAAGGTAGCCATCGTTCTCGGTTCCGGGCTGGGAGATTATGCACAGGATATAAAGGTTGTTACAGAGGTAGATTACAGTGAAATTGAAGGATTTCCGGTATCTACTGTTCCGGGGCACGCAGGAAAATTTATTTTCGGCTATGTAGGAGATGTTCCGGTTGTATGTATGAAAGGAAGAGTGCACTATTATGAGGGATATCCCATTTCCGATGTGGTGCTTCCCACAAGGCTTATGAAGCTGATGGGAGCAGAGATTCTTTTTTTGACTAATGCTTCCGGAGGAGTGAACAAGAACTTTAAGGCAGGGGATTTTATGCTGATTACCGATCAGATTTCCACCTTTGCGCCAAATCCTTTAATCGGGCAGAATATAGATGAATTAGGAACCAGATTTCCGGATATGAGCGAGATTTATAACAAAGAGTTAAGGGAAATCATAAAAGAGACTGCAAAAGAAAATGAGATTTCCTTACAGGAGGGTGTTTATATTCAGTTTACGGGTCCATCCTTTGAGTCTCCGGCAGAAATAAAAATGGCGGCTGCATTAGGAGCTGATGCAGTAGGAATGTCCACGGCAGTGGAAGCTATTGCAGCAAACCATATGGGCATGAAGGTATGCGGCATTTCCTGTGTATGCAATTTAGCGGCAGGGCTTTCTGAAAATCCCCTGACCCATGAGGAGGTACAGGAAGCAGCAAACAACGCAGCGCCTTTCTTTAAAAAGCTGGTAACGGAATGTGTGAAGAAATTCGGCGCACAATAAACGGAAAGGCTGGCAGAAAGGAATGTGCAAATGCAAATGAAACCGGAAGAGATTCAGGCATTGATTGACAAGGCGAAAGAAGCAAGGGAATTTTCTTATTCCCCATATTCAGACTATATGGTGGGTGCTGCACTTTTGGCCGAAAACGGAGAAATTATTATCGGCTGCAATGTGGAAAATGCAGCTTACGGACCAAGCAACTGTGCGGAGCGAACGGCTTTTTTCACGGCGGTAAGCAAAGGCTTACGGGGATTCCGGGCGATTGCCATTGCAGGCGGAAAAAGAAATGGAGAAAGTGATTTTGCCTATCCTTGTGGAGTATGCAGGCAGGTGATGGCGGAGTTTTGTGATCCTGACAGCTTTCTGATCATTATCGGAAAAAGCAGGGAGGATTACCGGGTGCATACATTAAAGGAACTGCTTCCGGAAAGTTTTGGTGCAGAAAATCTGAATTTCTAAGCAATAGAAAGCAGTAAAAAATCACGGAAATCAATTTTCAATCAGAGGCTCTTCCGGCGGGCACCAGGCACCGGGACAGGTTTTGGACTGAAAATATTTCTACGTCGCCACGCTTTCGCTCTATAAAAACGCAACAGTGCTAAGCTCGAAAGTACCTCGCTAAGCGCTGGCGTTTTTATAAGGGCTCTGATTGAAAATTGATTTCCGTGATAAAAAATAAGGATTTAAGGAGCAACCATGGAGTATATCGTGTTTTCGGCCGTTATTCTGGCATGTCTGTTTTTCATATTTATGCTGGGTATGCTGGAGGAGAGAAGGACAAAAAAGAGATTCAGGGAAAAGCTTAAGAAGGATTACGGCAAGCCATCCAATAAGCAATATGCAGAGGGAAGGCTTTCTACCATATCCGGCTATTATAGAAAAACAATCGGGGAATCGGATTTTTCCATTGATGATATCACATGGAACGATTTGGACATGGACAGGCTTTATCAGTCCATGGACTATACGTTTTCCGCCGCAGGGGAAGAGGTACTGTATAAAACGCTGCGGTGTCCTTCCATGGAGGAGGAAAGCTTAAAGAAAAGAGAAGAAAAAATAGAATATTTCCGGAAAAATCAGGAAAAGCGAATCAATATGCAGCTTTTGTTTGCTTCTATCGGAAGAACGGGCAAGTATTCCATCGTGGATTATATCGATTATTTGAATGTTCTGAAGGAAGAAAAGCTGACAAAGCATATTGCGGTGCTGGCTGCCATGGGAATTTCCTTGGCCGGTATGCTTATCAGTCCTGCCCTTGGCCTTGTGGCCTTTTGTGCGTTGCTTGCGGGCAATATTATGATGTATTTTCCCTCTCAAATGCTGATTGCGCCATATATTACTACCTTTGCCTATCTGCTTCGGATGATAGGCAGCATTGAGAAGCTGGACAAATGCGGCATTTCGGTATTTTCTGAAGAGATGGATGCGCTAAGGGAATTAAAGAAGAGAACAAACGCATTTGCAAAGGGGTCTTTCCTCGTATTTGGAGACAGGGTGGCAAAAAGCAACCCTCTTGAGATTTTGCTGGATTATATAAAGATGTGCTTTCATATCGACATTTTAAAATTTTACAGCATGCTAAAGGAAGCAAAGAAGCATAGGGCGGATTTTCTTGCCATGTTTGAAATCATAGGGAGCATGGAAGTGGTGATTTCCATAGGAGCCTTTCGGGAAAGCCTTTCTTATGCCTGCCTGCCGGAATTTAATGAACATTTGTGTGTCCAGGGAGAAGAGGTGTATCATCCGCTCATTGAAAATCCGGTAGTCAACAGCTTTCGGGAAGAGAAGGGAATGCTGTTGACCGGTTCCAATGCTTCCGGCAAATCCACCTTTTTAAAGACGGTGGCAATCAATGTGATACTGGCACAGACGATTCATACCTGTATGGCAAAAAGCTTTACATGCAGCATGTTCCGGGTATATTCTTCCATGTCCTTACGGGATGATCTGGCTGCAAAGGAAAGCTATTTCATTGTGGAGATTAAAGCCTTGAAACGGGTCATTGATGCCGTACAAAAGGAAGGGGCCCCGGTGTTGTGTTTTGTGGATGAGGTGCTGCGGGGGACCAACACGGTAGAGCGGATTGCGGCTTCTACGGAAATACTGGAAAGCCTTTTAGGAGAAAAATCCATGTGCTTTGCCGCCACTCATGACATAGAGCTGACAAGGCTTTTGGAAGGAAAATATCATAACTACCATTTTGAAGAAACTATTTCAGAGGATGATGTGAAGTTCAATTACAAATTAAAGGAAGGGCGGGCAACGACAAGAAATGCCATCAGGCTGTTAGGTATTTTGCAGTATGAAAAACAAATTATTGATAAGGCAGAAAAAAGAGCAGAGCATTTTATAGAAACCGGAAAATGGGTATAGGAGAGTTTCTTAAAAAGGAAACAAACCCTCATATGGATTTTGGAAAGACAGGAGGAAGATATGAAGGTAACGATTTATTCAGACGGAGCGGCAAGAGGAAATCCGGGACCGGGAGGATATGGAACCATTGTACAGTATGTGGATACAAAGGGAACGCTTCATGAAAGAGAGTTTTCTGCAGGTTATAAAAATACTACTAACAACCGGATGGAGTTATTAGGAGCCATTGCCGGACTGGAGGCTTTGACAAAGCCCTGTGAAATCACGCTGATTTCCGATTCCAAATATGTTACGGATGCCTTTAACCAAAACTGGGTAAAGGGGTGGCTTAAGAATAATTGGAAGAACAGCCAGAAAAAGCCGGTAAAGAATGTGGATTTGTGGAAACGGCTGTTAAAAGCAATGGAGCCCCATCAGGTGGCTTTTCAATGGATCAAAGGCCATGCGGGCCATGAAGAAAATGAAAGGTGCGATATGCTGGCAACTCATGCCGCAGATGGTACAAACTTACTTGACGATACAGGCTTTGAAGTGGTATGATAATCATTAGGAAAAAAGGAAATGAGGTATACGGCATGAATAATCTGATTCTATTTTTTAATTCGTTTTTATCTTATTTGCTATTATTTGTCATTATGATAGCGCTTGTTGTGGCAGCCTGCATAATTGGAGTGAAGCTGAGAAAGTCCAGAGATGCCAAACTACAGGCGGAAGCATTGTTGGAAGAGGAAGAAGCGGCAGAAAGCTGAAAGCAGGAAGGGTGTTCAAAGGGACACCCGTTTTTCATTTTCTGATATGAGGGAGTGGATTATGAAGCGATATGAGACGATTTTATGGGATGTGGATGGAACCTTGTTGAATTTCCTAAAATCACAGGATTTTGCGTTAAAAAAAGCCTTTGCAGATTACCAGTTGACGATTACCGAAGCAACCGTATCTCTTTACTCCGGAATCAACGATTCCTACTGGAAGAAGCTGGAGCTTGGAGAAATTACAAAGGAAGAGGTTTTGTACGGAAGGTTTGAATCCTTATTTCAGGCGCTTTTGGAAAAGATAAAAACAGAACAAGAGCTTCCTTCAAAATGGTTTTGTAAAAGCGATGGCATTTTGGGGAAAATAAAATCTATGCCCATAAAGGAATTTCAGCAGGCATATCAAACTTATCTGGGCAGTGTTTATTTTTATCAGGATGATTCCCTGGAGCTTTGCAAAAAATTACATAAGGATTTTAGCATGTATGTTGTTACAAATGGGGTAGAGCGGACCCAGCGGAACAAATTACAGTTGGCAGGTTTTACGGAATGGATGGAAGATATTTTTATTTCAGAGATGATTGGCATGCCTAAGCCGGATAAAAGGTTTTTTGATGCCTGCTTTTGTCAGATGCCGAATTTTAACAGAGAGAAGACGATTATTATAGGAGATTCTCTGTCCAGTGATATGCTGGGAGGAAATCGGGCAGGAATTGCGACCTGCTGGTATAATCCAGATAATCTTCCGGGAAGAGAGGATGTACGGATTGATTATGAGATAAGGAATTTATGGGAAGTGGAGAAAATCTTATGGCAAAATCATCAAATCAAAAATTGAAATTACTGTATATTGTGAAGCTTTTGCAGGAAAGAACAAATGAAGACCATGGTATTACTACGGTACAGTTGATTGAAGAACTGGAAAAGTATGGAATCAGGGCAGAACGAAAGAGCATTTATACAGATATAGAAGCGCTTCAGAATTTTGGCTATGATATCGGAACCTCAAAGGCAAAAGAAAACGGAGGCTATCGACTGTTAAGCAGGAACTTTGAGCTGGCAGAATTAAAGCTTTTGGTTGATGCGGTACAGGCATCTAAATTTATCACCTTAAAAAAGTCCAGAGAGTTGATTGGGAAAATCGGTTCCCTGACCAATCAGATGGATGCCAGACAGTTAAAGCGACAGGTTTATGTTTCCGACAGGATCAAAACGGAAAACGAAAGCATTTATTATAATGTAGATTATATTCATCGTGCCATTCAGGAAAATTTAAAGATTTCCTTCCGCTATTTTGAATGGAATATAAATAAGAAGATGCAGTTTAAAAGGGCCGGGGAAAGATATGTGGTAAGCCCCCATCAGCTTATCTGGAACGACGAATATTATTACATGATAGCCTATGATGAAGAGGCGGAAATGATGAAGCATTACCGGGTGGATAAGATGAACGACATTTCCCTTACCAAGGAGCCAAGATGCGGAATTGAGCTGTTTAAGACGATAAAGCCCGCAAGGTATTCCAGCAAGACCTTTTCCATGTTTGGCGGAAAGGATGAAGCGGTTACGCTGGAATTTGAAAATCATTTTGCAGGAGTGGTAATTGACCGATTTGGAAAAGATGTGGAAATCAGACAAAGGGATGAGGAGCATTTTTCCATTCGGGTGAATATTGCCGTAAGCGGACAATTTTATGGCTGGCTGACAGGGCTTGGAAAAGGGGCAAGGATTTTGCGGCCGGAAAATGTAAAAAAAGAATATGAGCAGTATTTAAAAGAGATTCTGGAGGGATATGAAGCGTAATGCCATATCCCGTTTTTATTCTGTAAATTCATAAAACAGTAAAGAAGGCTTTTAGAAGTTCCGGCAAAAGAAAGCTTATCTGATTCTTGAAAGGAGCAAACTGCTGTGATAAGATAGTACAGGAAATATATTAGAGGAGAAAGTACAAATGAAACCATTTGCAAAACGTCTGGATGATTTTGAGGAAGGAATTTTTCAGGCATTGAACGAAAAGAAGCTTCAGCTGGAAAAGGAAGGAAGGACTGTGTATAATTTTTCTGTGGGCACTCCTGATTTCAAGCCGGCAAAGCATATTATGAAGGCAGTTATGGAAGCAGCGGGAAAACCGGAAAATTATAAATACGCATTGGCTGACCTGCCGGAATTGACTGAAACAGTCATTGAAAGATTCCGGAAAAGATACGGCGTGGAATTAAAGGAATCAGAGGTTACTTCCGTATATGGTTCCCAGGAAGGGATTGCCCATATCGCTCTTCCCTTATGTGATCCGGGAGATGTGGTTCTTGTCCCCAATCCCGGATATCCCATTTTTGAAGCGGGACCAAAGCTGATGGGAGCAGAAGTCAGAACCTATGATTTAATTGAAGAAAAAGGATATCTGCCGAAGCTTTCGGAGATTCCAAAGGAACTGACAGAGAAGGCAAAGTTCATTATCGTTTCTTATCCCTTAAATCCTGTATGCAAACAGGCGCCGGAGTCCTTTTATCAGGAGCTGATTGCCTGGGCAAAGGAAAACGGCATCTGGATCATACATGACAATGCGTATTCAGATATTGTATATGATGGGAAGAAAGGGCGTTCCATCCTGTCCTATGAAGGAGCAAAGGAAGTGGCGGCAGAGTTTTATTCCCTGTCAAAATCTTTTAACTATACAGGGGCCAGAATGGGATTTTTAGCGGGAAATGAACAAATCGTGCAAAGCTTTAAAAAGATACGTTCCCAAATTGATTATGGTACATTCCTTCCGGTGCAATATGGCGCTATTGCTGCACTGACCGGGTCGGATGATGAAGTGCTTGCCCAGTGCAGGGCTTATGAGGAAAGAAGAAATGCCCTTTGTGACGGTCTGACGAAAATTGGCTGGAAATTTGAAAGAAGCGAAGGCACTATGTTTGCTTGGGCAAGGATTCCGGAGGGATTTTCCGATGATACCCGGTTCGTTATGGAGCTTATGGAAAAGACCGGCGTCATCTGTACACCGGGAAGCAGCTTTGGAAGCCTTGGAAAAAATCATGTACGGTTTGCGCTGGTGCTTCCGGTAGAAACCATTCAGGAAGCTATTTCAAAAATAGAGGAAAGCGGAATATTAAAAAAATAGTTGATAATCTGTTAGAAAGGAATGGGAACTATCTGCCAAAATCCCCATTCCTTTTTTGTGCAATTTTTTCGATTTCCTTTGGTTGACATGAAATTGGAAATGCACTATACTAATTTAGCGACCACTAGATATAGTGATTTTGAGGTAAGGGTGAACACAATATAGTGTTCGATGCTTGAATATATGCGGCATTTAGCCGTGAATTTGGAGGGATTTCATGACAAGAACAGCAGGGAAAAAAAAGGAAGAAGCAGTTGATTACGGCAAAGAATATGCAACGAAGCTGTCTGTAAAAGTAATAAAAAAGGACGGAAGCGAAGAAGCCTTTAATGTACAGAAGGTAGTGGATGCAGTTGGTAAATCTGCATATCGTGCTTTAACGGAATTTTCCGAAGAAGAAAAAAGACATATTTGTAATTATGTAGTAGAAAAGGTAGATGAGCTTGGAAAAGACCGTATTCCTATTCCTGTGATGCACAATATCGTAGAAAGCGCCCTGGAAGAAGTAAAGCCTATCGTAGCAAAAAGCTACCGGGATTATCGGAACTATAAGCAGGATTTTGTCAGGATGCTGGATGATGTATACAAAAAGAGCCAGTCCATCATGTATGTAGGAGACAAGGAAAATGCCAATACGGATTCCGCACTGGTTTCCACAAAGAGAAGCCTTGTCTTCAATCAGTTAAATAAAGAGTTATACCAGAAGTTTTTTATGACTACAGAAGAAATACAGGCATGCCGGGACGGTTATATTTATGTGCATGATATGTCGGCAAGACGGGATACGATGAACTGCTGTCTGTTTGATGTGGAAAGCGTGCTGTCCGGCGGGTTTGAAATGGGCAATATCTGGTACAACGAACCAAAGACTCTGGATGTGGCATTTGATGTTATCGGCGATATCGTGCTGTCAGCTGCCAGCCAGCAGTATGGCGGTTTTACGGTACCAAGTGTAGATCGTATTTTGGAGCCTTATGCAGAAAAGTCCTACAGGAAATGTGTGGAGAAATATATCCGTCTGGGTATCGATCAGGAAAGCGCCGAGGCAGAAGCTTATGCAGATGTGGTCAAGGAATTTGAGCAGGGCTTTCAGGGCTGGGAATACAAATTCAATACGGTTGCCAGCAGCCGTGGAGACTATCCCTTCATTACCGTGACGGCGGGAACGGAAACCGGCAGATTTGCAAAGCTTGCCACCATTTCCATGCTGAATGTAAGAAGAAAGGGACAGGGGAAGGAAGGGCATAAAAAGCCTGTTTTATTCCCGAAAATTGTCTTTTTATATGATGAAAACCTGCACGGTCCTGGTAAAGAGCTGGAAGACGTGTTTGAGGCAGGAGTGGAATGCTCGTCAAAGACGATGTATCCGGACTGGTTAAGCCTGACCGGAAAAGGGTATGTGGCAAGTATGTACAAGCAGTATGGGGAAATCATTTCTCCTATGGGCTGCCGTGCCTTTTTATCTCCCTGGTACCGGGAAGGAGGCATGCATCCTTCCAACGAAAATGATAAGCCTGTGTTTGTAGGAAGATTTAACATTGGGGCAGTATCCCTGCATCTGCCTATGATTTTGGCAAAGGCAAGGCAGGAAAGCCGGGATTTTTATGAAGTGTTGGATTATTATTTGAACCTGATCCGCCAGCTTCATATCCGTACCTATGCTTATTTAGGAGAAATGCGGGCTTCCACTAATCCGCTGGCATATTGCGAAGGGGGATTTCTGGGCGGGCATCTGGCGCTTGGAGATAAAATCAAGCCGATTTTGAAATCAGCTACCGCTTCCTTCGGCATTACGGCATTTAATGAGCTGCAGATGCTTTACAACGGCAAGAGCTTAGTAGAAGACGGACAGTTTGCCCTTGAGGTGTTAGAGCATATCAATAAAAAAATAAATGAATACAAAGAAGAGGATGGCAATTTATATGCCATTTACGGCACTCCGGCAGAAAACCTCTGCGGGCTTCAGGTCCAGCAGTTCCGTAAGAAATATGGCATTGTAGAAGGGGTTTCTGACAGGGAATATGTATCCAACAGCTTTCATTGTCATGTATGCGAGGATATTACACCAATTCAGAAACAGGATTTGGAAGCACGTTTCTGGGATTTATCCAACGGGGGCAAAATCCAGTATGTAAAATATCCCATTGGCTATAATAAAGAGGCAATCAAAACGTTGATCCGCCGGGCAATGGATATGGGATTTTACGAAGGAGTTAATTTATCCCTGGCATATTGCGATGATTGCGGACATGAGGAACTGGAAATGGACGTATGTCCAAAATGCGGAAGCCATAATTTGACCAAAATTGACCGCATGAACGGTTATTTATCTTATTCCAGAGTCCATGGTGATACAAGGCTGAATGATGCTAAGATGGCGGAAATCGCAGAAAGGAAGAGCATGTAAACATGAGGTATCACAACATTACAAAGGATGATATGCTCAACGGTGATGGGCTGAGAGTAGTACTTTGGGTTGCAGGCTGCACCCATTGCTGTAAGGAATGTCATAATCCGATTACGTGGGATCCGGACGGCGGACTGTTCGTAGATGATAAGGTAAAGGCAGAAATCTTTGAACAGTTGGATAAACCATATATTGCAGGAATCACATTTTCCGGAGGCGATCCGCTGCATGCAGCAAACAGGCTGGATGTGAGAAATCTGATGGAGGAAATCAAAAAGAAATATCCGGATAAGACAATCTGGCTGTATACAGGAGACAGCTGGGAGAAAATAATACATTATCCCCTGCTTCAATACGTGGATGTATTGGTGGACGGTGAATTTAAAATAGAAGAAAAAGATGCAAATTTGCTGTGGAAGGGCAGTAAGAACCAAAGAGTGATTGACGTACAAAAATCTTTAAAGCAGACGGACCCCAGCAAACCTGTTCTGCATTGTGGAGATTACGAATAAGAAACAGAAAAGAAATAGAGTAGGAGAGAAACATGTTAAAAGTTGCGAAATTTCATAAAGTGAGCATCGGAGAATTTTTAAAGGGATTTAAGGACACGTTTCCTTTTTACAAGGAGGAAGAAATCTATACGATTTATGATAAAATCCTGCTGCCGAAAAGGGCCACGACGAAAAGTGCAGGTTATGATTTTTTCAGCCCCTTTACCTTCAGCCTGAAGCCGGGAGAAACTATAAAGATTCCTACCGGAATCCGGGTAGAAATGAAGGAAGATTATGTGCTTTGCCTGTATCCAAGAAGCGGGTTGGGCTTTAAATACCGCCTTCAGCTGAACAACACGGTAGGCATCATTGACAGCGACTATTTTGATTCGGACAACGAAGGCCACATTTTTGCAAAGATTACCAACGACTCCAATGAGGATAAAGTGTTAGAGGTAAAAGAAGGAACCGGGTTCATGCAGGGAATTTTCGTGCAATATGGCATTACGGTAGATGATGAGGTTACGGAAATCAGAAATGGCGGTTTCGGAAGCACTACGAATCAGAAATAAAAAACAAAAATAAAGTATAAAGAAAAACTTCTTTTGGAACACTACTAATAGAAATGGAAATGTAGAGTTGGCAAAAGGAGTTTTTTGTTTTGATGAAAAATGATAAAGTAAAATTTTTTGAAAGCAAAATGAGCAGTTCATTGGAATCCAATATGAAGTATTTAAATGAAATGCTTGCAGTGGAGGAAAATTTTGACCTGGTTTACCGGGTCATAGAAATCGGCGGAAAAAAAGCATGTATGTATTTTATTGACGGTTTCTGCAAGGATGACATGATGCAGAAGCTGCTGCAGTATTTTGTTACTATAAAGCCTGAGGAAATGCCAAAAACCGCTCATGAAATGTCCAAGGCATTCATGCCTACGGTAGAAGTGGATTTAAAAAGTGAATGGAAGGAAATTGAAAAATTTATTCTTTCCGGTGTATTTGCCCTGTTCGTGGAAGGATTTGACACCTGCATTCTGATTGATGCACGTAGTTATCCCAGCCGAAGCGTCAGCGAGCCGGAAAAAGACAAGACTATGAGAGGGTCTAAGGATGGATTTGTAGAAACCCTGGTATTCAATACAGCCTTGATTCGAAGAAGAATCCGAAGCAACGATCTCAGAATGGAAATCGTCAGCGCAGGGAAAAGCTCTAAAACAGATATTGTCCTTTGCTATATGGAAACAAGGGTGGACAAAGAATTTTTACAGAAAATCCGCACCAGGATCAGTGAGATTAAAGTGGATTCCCTTACTATGAATCAGGAAAGCCTGGCAGAATGTTTATATCAAAGAGCATGGATCAATCCGTTTCCCAAGTTTAAATTTACGGAAAGGCCGGATACGGCCTCTGCACAGGTATTGGAAGGAAATATTATCATACTGGTGGATAATTCTCCCTCGGCTATGATAGCGCCAACCTCTATTTTTGATATTGTGGAAGAAGCGGATGATTATTATTTCCCTCCCATTACCGGTTCTTATCTGAGGCTTGCAAGGTTCCTCATTGCCATTATGACCTTCTTCCTGACTCCTACCTTTTTGCTCCTTATGATGTATCCACAATGGATTCCAAAGGGATTTGAATTCATTATGCTCAAGGAGTCGCCCAATATTCCTATTATCTGGCAGTTTTTAATGCTGGAGCTGGCTATAGACGGTTTAAGGCTGGCGGCAGTAAATACTCCCAGTATGCTGAGCACTCCCTTCAGTGTTATGGCAGCCCTTGTCTTTGGGGAATTTTCCGTACAAAGCGGTTGGTTCAGTTCGGAGGTCATGCTTTATATGGTGTTCGTTACCATTGCCAATTATACCCAGGCAAGCTATGAGCTGGCTTATGCCATGAAATTCATGCGTATCATTGCATTGATTCTGACTGCGGTTTTTGGAGTTTACGGCTATATTGCAGGCGTGGGATTCTTTCTGTTAGCAATTGTAAATAATAAGACGATTTCAGGACAAAGCTATATTTATCCACTGTTTCCGCTGAATCTCAAGCAGCTTGGAAAACGGCTGCTGCGGTTGAGATTATCAGATGCAAGGAAGTAGAAGGAAAAACAGGAAAATAGCTTTGCAGTTAGGATGATTTGGAACAGCAAAAAAGGACAAAAACAGGCCTTTTTTGCTGTTTACTTTTTCGGAAATAATTGTTATGATAAAAAACAATAGGAGCGAGGTAGTATAAGCGGATAAAGGCAAAATAAAGTAAGGAAACAACTGACAGCCATTGATTAAAATACTTTAATGATAAATGTTATAAAAATTAGTTTAGGGGGAGAGAAAATGAGTATGAAATTGATGACCGATAACACAGCAGATTTGCCGTTATCGTATATTGAGGAAAATAATATTGGGATTTTGACTCTGCCGTGTAATCTTGATGGTGTTATTTATGATGAAAATAATATGTTGGATTCCAAGACCTTTTTTCATAAGATGAGAAATGGAAGTATGCCTACCACCTCTCAGGTGAATCCCCAAGAGGCAAAAAGCCGTATGGAGGCCTATGTGAAAGAGGGCTGTCAGGAGATTTTGTATCTGGCATTTTCTTCCGGTTTAAGCGGAACCTATAATAGTGTCCGGATTGCAGCAGAAGAAATTATGTCAGAGTATCAGAATGTAAACATCCAGGTAGTAGATACTTTGTGTGCATCTTTAGGGGAAGGGCTGCTAGTCTATCTGACGGTAGAAGAAATGAAAAAGGGAAAGTCCATGGCGGAAATCGTCTCTTTTGTAAAAGATACAATCCCTCATATAATTCATATATTCACTGTGGATGATTTAAATCATCTGCATAGAGGAGGAAGGGTCAGCAAGGCGACTGCGGTAATTGGTACGCTTGCCAATATTAAGCCGATTCTGCATGTGGATGACCAGGGGCACCTGATTTCCCTTACAAAGGCAAGAGGAAGAAAGAAGTCACTTACTGCCTTGGTGGATATCATGGAAGAATCCATGGGTTCTTATAAAGAGAAAAACGGTATTTTTATGATTACTCATGGAGATTGTCAGGAGGATGCAGAATTTCTAGCAAATGCCATTACGAAAAGATTTGGCATAAAAGATTGTATGATCAATCCTCTTGGCGCTACCATTGGAGCCCATACCGGTCCCGGACTGGTTGCATTGTTCTTTTTAGGGGATGCACGTTAAGGACAATAAAAAATCTCGTAATCATGACAGGAGAAATAAAAAATGGAAATGTATGAATATAAATGTCCGGTCTGCGGTACAACACACAGAGTTCCAGCTTATTGGATGAGCTTTAGTCCGGAGCAGATTTATCAGTGTCCCCACAGAAACAAGGAAACGGAGCAGATGTGCGAATGTGTGGATATGGAATATGTGATGGTTGTAAATGGTGAGTAGGACTGAAAGCAGCAATCTGGCATAATAAATATGGGGAGTTTCAACTTTGGAAAATAAGGGGCTGTTACACGAATCACCTTGTGCAACAGCCTCTGTTTTTTGTTATTTTTTACATCTATCAAATTCAGGATTAAACTGGTAGAAGTTTTTGGAGTCTAGTTTTTCCTGGGCAATGCGGAGCGCTTCACCGAAACGGGAAGATTGAAGTAAAAATCTTCTCAAAGAAGCACAGCTTCTTAAAAATTTCCCTCATAAATTGCGTGTTTTAGGCTTTCATAGTGTGTGATGTTAAATGTTCCATGTGATCTCAATGTTACCGTCTGCAATCCGAATGACTTTGATTAAGGTTTCAACTACCGCTTGTCTGTCCTCAAAAGAAAGCGTTTCCCATGTTTTTACATGGTTGGTTATATGCTTCAGTCTACCCTCTGTGTCTGTGACGTTTGCTGTGACAATTTCTTCCTGCAAGGCTTTACGTTCTGTATCAAGTTCTGATACCTTTTCGTCTATGTACTTCATCAGAACGCCGCTTGCCCCGGACACTTTGGAAAGAAGTTCTTCGATTTCTTCCTCAATCTGTGTCAGACGGATTTTCTTAGTCATATTCTTTTGTTCTTCCCCTGTGTCAACGATACAGGAGAGTTTTTGGAACTCCGACAGTCTTTCTTTGATTGCACCAAGCATATATTCTTCCAACACATCTGCATAAATGGTGCAGCCTGCTCCTTTACAGTTCCCATGATTTCCCGACTGGCTGCATACAAAGTAGCGTCCCCATTTTGTCTTTGCCTTGCGGATCGTCAGAGCATAACCGCAGTTTCCGCATTTTACCTTGCCCACAAGCCATGAATTTTTCGGTTTACATGTCTTTGTGGACTGTCTGTTGTTCAGACACCGTATACGGCAGGCTAACCACGTCTTAGAGGGAATAAAGCCCTTATGCGGTGCAAGGACAATTTCTTTGTCGGACAAGTCGCATTGTTTCCTTGTGGTGGAAACTGTACCCTTGTAGAGATAGCAGGCATTGTACCCTGTAAAATCACTTGCCGGGTTATAGATGTTTGCGCCTTGACTTTGAAAGAACTGGTACACGTCAATGTCAGCTTCGACATACACGGGATTGCGGAGCATTTCACTGATACGGGCGGTACTCCAGTTTGCACCACGCAGATTTTTAATCTGGTGTTCATTCAAATACCGCACAATATCTCCGAGGGAATTGTCCGTGTCCGCATACATGGAATAAATCAGTTTTAACTGTTCGCTTTCCTCCGGGACTTCCTCATACATGGAAGTGCGTACGTTATCAATGACTGTGTTTTTCAGACGATAGCCATAGGGAATACGCCCACCCATATAAAAACCACGCTTGCACCTTGCATAATAAGCGTCCGTCACACGTTTCTGTATCGTTTCCCGTTCCAGTTGGGCGAACACGATACAGATATTTAACATTGCCCTGCCGATTGGCGTAGAGGTGTCAAACTTTTCCGTGGAAGAAACAAATTCAACATGATATTTCTGAAATATTTCCATCATGTTTGTAAAGTCCAGAATAGAACGGCTGATACGGTCAAGTTTGTAGACAATGACACGCTTTATTTTGCCTGTGCGGATATCATTCATCATTTTTTCAAAGCCCGGTCTGTTGGTGTCCTTGCCCGAAAAACCTTTGTCTGTATATTCAATGCAGGCTTCCCCGTGGGTTTCGTATCTGCAATATTCAAGCTGGCTTTCTACGGATATGCTGTCCTTTTTTTCGATTGACTGTCTTGCATATAATGCGTCGTACATTTAGTATCTACCTCCCAAAACGTAAGACGCAATACCCAATGTAAAATCCTTATAGGATTTTACATCAAACTGATCATACCGTTTGTATGATTGTTTTGCAAGTGACTTACGCATATTTTTTGAAAATCTGATAGAGCCGGGTTGCGATTTCCTGTCGGATTTCCTGCTCTGATTTTTTCTGAAAGGCGGGGTAGATATTGGTAACTGTCAGCCTCATTTTGTCCTTGCGTATCTGGTTATCGGGTGTAGGAGAGTTATTCGTTTTTAGCATAAACTTTCTCCTTTGACGGTTTCCCTAAATTTTATGAGAAGCGGCAAGTACACTATAACGGGAATAGCGTAAATTACCCATTTACCCTTACTACGCACGCAAGGCAAAATCTGGCAAGTTTTTTTGGAAATTTTATAAAAAGTTTAGAATAGCGGAATAGCAAGCATAGGGATTGAGTACTCAATCCCGTAAAATTCCCATTCCCCGCCCGGCGGGACTTGTGGGGATTTTGCTTGTTGGGAAGTTTCCCAAACCCTCTTGGAAAATTGAAAGGGGAGCGGAAAAAGAAAGTGAAGCAATACGACACGATCAAGCAGAATGTAGACAGTATCTTGCGGCAGGCAAAACAGTCGGAACGGGGAAAAGAAGCGGAGAGATAATGCGGACAATCCAGACGGCGGGAAAAGTGGCAAAAAAGAGAAATTCCTTTCGCTACATTTCAAACCGCCTTTCGCTACATTTTGCAAAAAAGTACAAAATTTTTGCCGATAAATGAAGTAGAGATATAGCAGACTAGGAGTGAGAAATTTGGATATAGCAGTTGTTGATGATGAAAAAGTAATTCGTGAGCATATCCGTGAAATGATAGAAAAACAGAAGCCGGACTGTGATGTGGCTTGCTTTTCGTCCGGGGAAGAACTTCTTGCCGCAGCAAAGTCGTTTGACATTATTTTGCTTGACATACAAATGGACGGCATGAATGGCATTGAAGCTGCAAAGGAAGTAAGGGAAAAGAATGCAGACACCGTTTTGATATTCATTACAGGCATAAAGGAATATGTGTTTGAAGCCCTTGACATATATGCGTTCCATTATCTGATAAAGCCTGTCACGGAACAGAAATTCACGGAAGTTTTTGAACAGGCGTTAAGGGAAGCCGGGCTGCGAAAAATGCGCCGGAAAAAGCAGCTTTTTATCAATACAAGGAACAAGGGGATTACCATAGACGCAGACAATATCCTGTATATCGAAAGCGTATCAAGGAAAGTGGAAATTCATACCATGCAGGAAGTCATTGAAGCCTATGCCGCACTTGGCGAATTAGAAACGCAGCTTGGCGGGACATTTTACCGCTGCCACCGGGGGTATCTTGTGAATATGGCTCATATCAAGGAATACAAAAGCGACTGCATAACGCTTACGGGCGGCAATTCCGTTTATTTGACAAAGAAAAAATACGGCGAATTTGTAAATGCGTATATGTGGTATTTGCAGAATGGAGGGGCTTCCAGTGTATAGTCTGATAGATTTTATTTTTACGGTTTTTACGGTGGTTTTCGTCCTGCTTCAAGGGTACTGCCTGCAATTTTTTTTAGGGAGTTTTTTGGAGAGCAGAACAAAAAGCCGTTTACATGGGTTTTATGTAACGGCTGCTTTTGGGCTGTCACGGCTATGTATCTATTGGCTTCCCCCAACAGGATATGAAAGTGTAAAGACAGTTTGGAAAACGGCACTATCCCTTTGTATTCTGCTTGTCATAGCAATGTGTTTTTATAAAGCGTTTCATTTGGTTACGCTCTTTCTTGTGGCTGCTTTCCGTGCAATCGCTGATATTAGTGCTTTCGTGGTGCTTATCCTGCTTGATAAACCAGTGGATAAACTGCTTATGGTATGGAACTTGTGCATAGAGAAAGGGATTATCACTTCTGAAAAAACCTTTGAAACAGTAATAAATGTCAGTGTAGTTGGAAATCAGATTTTTCGGGAAGCCGCTGTTGTTCTGCTGCTGTACCTGTCACTAAAAAGAATTGTGTGCAATTATAGGGAAAAGGACTATGCTATCCAGAGGACAGAATTGTTATCTATCCTTACCCCGGCTGTGATAAGCCTGCTGTTATGTGCGCTGCTCCGCACTATCCTATTTACGGTGGAAGAAAATGGTGTGGAAATGGTGTATGATAAATACCCGCTGTTATTGGTAATCCTCCCCGCAATCCTGCTTTTGTCGCTGCTGTCTATCCTGTATGGGGTAAAGCTGTTTCAAGATACGGTTTATCTGAACAGGGAACGGAGCAACAGGATTGTACTGGAAAAACAGATAGGGAGTATGCAGGAACATATAACGGAAATGGAGCGTATCTATTCCGGCATACGGAGCATGAAACATGATATGAAGAATACGCTTTCCGTTGTCCTGCGGCTTGCCACTGAAAAAGGGGAAAGTGAAAATGAAGAAATGCAAGCCTATCTTTCAGAACTGAACCAGACTTTTGACTGTCTGGACTTCCGCTTTAAGACGGGAAACAGCGTGATTGACACGCTGCTCAACATGAAATACCATGAAGCATTACGCATTGTCCCGGACTTGCAGATAGATATAAAGAAACTGCTTCTCCCCTCTGATCTGGTTATCCAGAGTTATGACATAGGCGTTATTTTAGGCAACGCTTTAGACAATGCAATGGAAGCGTGCCGGAAGCTAAAGGAAAAAGAGCCGGAAGCTATAACCTTTATCCGGCTGTCGTCTTTTAGGAAAGATAACCTGTTAATCTTCAAGATAGAAAACAGCTTTGACGGAACACTGAAACGGAAGCGGCAGGCGGGGCTTCCCGAAACAAATAAAGCGGACAAAAAAGTACACGGAATAGGGCTTGCAAACATCAAAAATACAGCAGAGAAATATCAAGGCACAATGGATTACAAGATAGACGGCAAAGTATTTATCCTTTCCGTAATGATGAAAAATGAAAGGAGCATGGAGAAATGACAAGGAATTATAAGCAGCTAATGAATGACGGATAAACCGCCATTAGCAATATTAAATAACAATAAAGTATTAAATTATATCAAGGAGGGCGAAATTATGGCAATTACAGGTATTGGAAACAACTACAATAATGTGTATGAGAGTACATATGCTACACAAAAAAATGAGGTGGCAAAGGAAGCAGGGACGAAAGATACTACATCTACGCAGACGGGGAACACGAAGAAAGCCGGAACGGACAGCGTATCAGACTATTATTCCTATTTAAAGAAGAATTATGATTGTATGTCCAGTGGGAATGTAACAATATCCAGTGAGTATTTGAAGAAATGTTCGGGCAATTCCGCAAAAGCAAAGGAACTGGAAGATTTTTTGAAAAAAATTCCCGAACTGGAAAAGCAGGGGTATGAGCAGCTTTCAGCACAAAATAAGGCTTTAGGTGGAACAGTAACCTATTATCAGCAAACGTGGATGGTCAACAAGGACGGCAGCATACAGAGTACCGTATATTCCGTAACGGAAACAGGTATGACCAATGCAGAGAGAATGAAGAAGAACATGGATGAGCGGTTGGAGAAACAGAAAGAAAAGAGAGAGGAAGAAGAAAAAGTAAAGGAGAAGAAAGAGGAAAAAGCAGAGCAGGCTGAAAAGCTGAATGGGGATACAGAGAAAATTTCTGTGCCGGAAGCAACGGAGCAGGAAATCTCTGTCAAGTATGTGGAAGCTGAATCTGAATTGGAAGCAAAGGCAATGATGCAGAAAGAAAGACTGGAAGATGCTTATTATCCCAAATTTGATGTGAATGTTTAGGATATAAGCGTTGTGAAAAAGCCTGTCTACCATTCGTTATGAGAATGATAGGCAGGAATATATGTATCTAAGCTACATATCAAGGAGGATTATGTTATGCGTATAGGAAACAATTATCAAGGAATTATGCAGATTTTTTCAAAAGTGAATGGAGGAAAGCCAAATACAGCAAATGGATATTATTGTGGCAATACCATTGATGATCTGCGTTCTGGACACTTCAAAAATTCTTATGGTGTAGAGGGCATGGAAATTACGGGGAAAACAGACTGGAAACGGATTGTCAATGTTTCAGATGAAATGAAACAGCACGTCTATGATGATGTAAAAAAAGAGTTTTACAAATATGGTGGAATGTCTGGTAACAATATCGCTGAAACAGATGCTTATTATGACAAGATTCATTCTTATGTGAAAACATTGGATTTAAGTACCCGGCGTGCTGCTCCGTGGACATTAAATCAGCTCCATTTAGAAATTGCGGGGAGGGTAACACAAGCTGTAAAGGAAAAAGACCCTACATGGACAGCAGGGAACCCCATTTCCCATGAAATATTAGATGAAATCTTTGAGGGCGATACCATTTATCGGGATAGTGTAAATGCTTTATATTCTAAAGGCGGCAAAGGGATAGATATGCAGGTTTGATATGTTTCCGGCAAACTGTAATGACAAAAATATAAATATTGTTTACCACTTATTCCATAGAGATACTTAAAATGGTGTTTCTGCGGATTGCCCGGACTTATCATAAGGGGGCAAATGCGGTTCTGAATGACAGAAGAACCGCCATAAAAATATTGATAGCAATGGAGGATAATGCAATGGCAATAAATGTTAATCAAGATTACAGTAAATTTTATGCAGGTACGGAGCAGTTAAAAAGCTATGGTTCTAACTCTGCGGCGAAAAAAGATACCTTAGTGAAGTATCAATTTAACACTACGGACAAGGACGGCAACAAGGTCATGGATAAAATGTCAAAAGAGGAAACTATGAAAGTATTAAATGACATTTCTTCACTATATGGGGAAAACGTCATAGTACAGTTTTCCGGCGACGGTCTTGCGGCACTTGCAGACAGTAAGAAATTTATGTCCGGCAGGGAAAAAACAGCGGAGGAAGTGGCGGCGAAAGAAGCAAAGGACGCTGCTTTTCAGAGTGAAATTAAGCATTTTGATAAGTCTGCAAATTATCTTCCGGCGTATTCTGGAATGTATGGCGCAGACAAAGCGATTGCAACCGCAGTAGAAAATTGCAGTAAAGAGGAACAGGCATTTGTATATGACATAATCCGTCAGAATTTCCTTGTTGGGAACGGTAGTTCCATGACAGAAGAAGAACGGCAGGCAAATATCTCTTTAGGAATGAAAAAAGCGGAATATGCGGCAGAAAACTTTATATCGGAAGATAACAGGAAATCGTTTCTGGACGCAATGGAATCTGTTGCGAAATTAGCAAGCGCAGGAAAAGCCGACAGTAATGGAAATATAGACTATGGTGTAAAGAAAGGCAATTATTTAGGGAATGGGAGCAATCTGGTCTATACAACAGACGCAGTTGATGTAATGAGGAAAATGGATAGTAATGCTTATGCTGAATATCAGAAAATCAACAAAGAGGGCGGCGAGATTGATTCTTTGAAGTATTTGACAAATTGGTATGCAAATGCTGTGAAAAAAAATCCGTCTATGATTGATAAATATGAAAAACAATCAGATGAATATGTGGATCAAAATGTGAAAAACCAGAAATTGGATAAAACATTTGCTGATATAAAGACAGAAAGCAAATCTGCTTTTCTTGAAAGCCTAAAAGCATTTCAGATTAGTAATCCGGGCTTCCTTACGTCTATCATTGACAGAGAGTTAGCTTTAAAGTTTTGGAATTTTTAGTAAATTGTGAATGACAAGCAGAAAGCCGCAGACAGAGGCTTTTATTGCAGCGGTCGGACACAAGATTACTTCCTGTGGAGTAGTAATACATGAGGACGGGACGGTAACCTATTATCTTAGTGGTGAGGAATCACCAGAAAAGAAAGCAAAGGTGGAAGCTGAACAAAAGGCAAAACGGGAAAAGAAAGCGGCACAACGTCAAGAGAATTTGAAACGCAGTCAAGAAGCGGCAGAGGAACGGCAACGGCAGATAGAGATAGCCTATAAAAAGCAGAGTATAGCGGAAGCACTTGCAAGCCGTACAATGGAATCAAGCAGGTTTACATATACAGCTACATCAGAGGTTATGAGTTCTGTGGTTGCGGCTTATGAGAAGAACATTATGGGGGCAACGGATATTTTGTAAAAAAAATATGCCCGGATTTATTGTAAGGGGGCATAGGCGGTTCTGAATGACAGAAGAACCGCTGTAAAAATATTGATAGCAATGGAGGAATAAAAAAATGAGTGTTAGCGGAATTGGAACAACAGGCTATCCGATAGCAGGGTACGGGGCAAAAAGAACACAGCAGAATACAGCCGGAAAGAGTTTTGCAGAGCAGGTAAACAATGTAGCAAGTGTAAAACCGCATACATCTATTGTTTACATGAAAACAGATGATATGTTGTATTCCGGCGGTAATGGTACAGGATTGTCTTTTTATATCAAGTATGCGGACAATTCAACAGAAGATGATCCAACGGTAATTGCAAAGGGTGTTGATGAAAATGGAAATGAATTTGAGCAGGCTATACATATCAACAAGATAAATCCCCGGAATGCGTCACTGGTGGAAATGACGGCACTGGAATCCTATATGGGTGTAGATAAGAATGGAGGGCTTACATCACTTCCGCCAGAAACAGGAATGATGGGGTTACACGACAAGACAAATTTCATGGATATGTTCCAAAAGCAGATAAGTGATATGAAGTTGTTGAGCCAGAAAAAGGCAGTATCGTATTACCAATACAGTATGCAGGCATATTGGGATTTTATGAACAAGAAATAGGTATAAGGTTCGGAATTATTACAAGAGGTCATAAGGCGGTTCTAAGCGACAAAGGAGGGCTGATACCATAGCTAAAATACTAATATTATCTTTCAATGATGATGAAGAAAAGGCAATAGAAAGGGTACTGTCCGTCCTGTCAAATGAAATCGGTCTTGAACCTGTGCAGGCTGTTACAAGTCCCGTCCTCTCCTTTTCCGGTCTTGAAATCAAGCTGTACCAACGCAGGGTACTCCGGGACGGGGAGGACGTTCCCCTTACCCGCCTTGAATATGGGACGCTTGCTTATCTTGCGTCCTCTCCGGGCAGGGTGTTCACGCAGGAGCAGATTTTTGAAGCCGTTTGGGATATGAACAGTGATAGCTGCCATTCAAG
>JAAUZH010000024.1 GCA_014804675.1 Lachnospiraceae bacterium | reverse complement strand
CTTGCATGTGTTAAGCACGCCGCCAGCGTTCATCCTGAGCCAGGATCAAACTCTCATGTTGTAGTCTTTTACTTAGCGAGGTCTTTTCGAGCTTAGTAAAAACACACTCTGCTACACTTAGCGAGGTCTCCCACGAGCTTAGTGTAGAGGAGTTTCCTTGTTTCCTCACTCCACTCTCTTTTCCCTCTCCATGTCCTTTGATCCGGTCAAAATCAACTTCTAGCTAATTTTACCGTTCTTTACTGTTTTTGGTTCGTTTCTCTGAATTTCTCTTTTAGAATTTCAGGGTTGCATTGCTGTTTATTTGTCAAGGTACTTTGTCCTATTTATTAAGGACTTACATTTGCGTCACTTTTTTGAACACGCAACTTTGATATCATATCACGGTTGCTGCTCTTTGTCAAGACTTTTTTAAATCATTTTCCCACCTTCTTTTGCGGCGGAACCTTATTATATCATTTCTTGCCATATCATGTCAACCATTTTTATGGCGAAAAAAAAGAAATCTAAATTGCAGATTGCTTTTTCTAGTAGAAATGAAACGGAGAAAGAGGGATTTGAACCCTCGCGCCGCGTGAACGACCTACACCCTTAGCAGGGGCGCCTCTTCAGCCTCTTGAGTATTTCTCCTTGATTCTGAACTTTATCCTCTACCAATTGTCCAGCCGTCTTTATAAGAACCTTTGCATTCATCTCTTATTTCCTAAGCAGGACATATCTTATAAAGTTTTCACGTCTCGCTTGACGCACATGTTATTATACTAAAAGGGATTTTGTTTGTCAATTACTTTTCCAATAATTTTCAAATAATTTTTTCCTTTTCAAATTCCCTCATGACTTTTTCCATTACTATACTTTTCTATGGCACTTTCAATCCTTCCCCTTACTTCCGCCGCAATTTCCACGGTCTTCATTCCTTTATACTCCTCATAAGGAATGGGAGGCAGATAAATCACTTTTACTGTAACCGGCTTAATGGAATTTTCGTCAAAGGGCTTAAAGGAATCGACTAAAGCAACCGGAACAATAGGACACTGAGCCTTCACTGCACTTTTAAAGCTTCCTCCCTTAAAATCTAAAAGATTATTTCCATTTTTACTTCTGGTACCCTCCGGGAAAATAAGAAAGTTTCTTCCATTTTTTACTTCTTCCGCCACCTTCTTAATGATTAACATGGATTGCTTGATGTCTTCCCTGTCAATAACAAGAGAGCCAACTGCACCGATTACCTGCTTTAGCAAAATAACCTGACTAGCTTCTTTTTTTATGACAAAAGCAAAAGGCGTGGTACAGGAATGAAGGATTGCCAGTACGTCATAAAGCCCCTGGTGATTTGGAAAGAAAATAAAACCGTTTTCCTTGGGGATATTTTCCTGTCCATGTGCTTCAATTGTTACTCGTCCTGCCCAGTTGGCACAAAGCGTTATTTGTCTGGATACTTTATATCCTGTTAAATAAGAAATTTTGTCACAGACACTGCAAATCCAAAGCTTCAGCATTAAATACGGAACAATGGGCAGCAATCTGATTACCATCATTGCAATACGCATATTCTCACTCTCTCTTGATTACTTGTAATTTGGATGTCTCGGTGATATAGAAATATAGTGTATAAACTTCTTCTATTCCGATTATATCACTCTGTATTCCTTCGCCGCCATTTCATAAAGATTATTTCCTTCTTTATCTATGACTACAATAGCAGGGAAATCCTTCACTTCCAGTCTTCGGATGGCTTCTGTTCCTAAATCATCATATGCAATTACCTCTGAAGATTGAATGGATTTTGATAATAGGGCGCCCGCTCCGCCTACAGCTGCAAGATACACCCCCTGGTTGCGTATAATGCTGTTCTTTACTTCCTCGCTGCGCTTTCCTTTTCCAATCATGCCCTTTAGTCCCATATCCATGAGTTTTGGCGCATATTTATCCATACGGCTTGCCGTAGTAGGTCCTGCCGAGCCAATGGGCCTGCCCTCCCTTGCGGGAGAAGGTCCCATGTAGTAAATCACATTATTTTTTATATCAAAAGGCAGATTTTCTCCCCTTTCCAATCCCTCATGCATTCTTTTGTGGGCGGCATCCCTTGCCGTATAAATCGTACCCGATATATATACATAATCTCCTGCTTTTAACGTATCAATTTCCTCCTGAATAAAAGGAGCCCTAATATGTTTATCCATAATTTCCTTTCCTATACTATAGAAGCTTTCCCTATCTTCTTATGAGCCATACAATTATGTTTCTTCTATAATATTATATTTATTTTTGGCAATACTATATAAACTATTTACAGTTCTCTTGTGGCATGGCGGTTTACATGACAGCAAATATTGACTGCTACCGGAAGTCCTGCAATATGAGTTGGATATGTGTTAATGTTAACAGCCAATGCTGTAGTAGTTCCTCCAAGTCCTCCGGGACCAATGCCCGTTTGGTTAATGGTGGAAAGAAGTTCCTCTTCCATTTCCTTTACATACGGAATCGTAGAATGAATTCCAAGCTCTCTGGTAAGAGCTTCTTTTGCCATTAAAGCACATTTTTCAAAAGTGCCGCCAATCCCCACACCAATTACCATAGGTGGACACGCATTCGGACCTGCATCTTCTACTGCGGTTAAAATGGCGCTTTTTACTCCTTCGATTCCATCTGCAGGCTTTAACATAAACACCCGGCTCATATTTTCACTGCCAAAGCCTTTTGGAGCTACTGTAATTTTTACCTTGTCTCCTGCTGTCATCCGATAATGAATAATGGCAGGTGTATTGTCCTTTGTGTTTTCCCGGATAAGAGGGTCTTTTACAACTGACTTTCTTAAAAATCCTTCTATATATCCTTGGCGCACCCCTTCGTGAATGGCATCTTCCAACAGTCCGCCTTCAAAATGGACCTCCTGGCCGATTTCCAAAAATATCACTGCCATGCCTGTATCCTGACAGATTGGAATCATATCTTCTCCTGCAATAGTAAGATTTTCCTGAAGCTGAGCCAGCACTTGTTTTCCTAAAGGAGATTTTTCCGTATCGCAGGCAGATTTTAATGCTTTATCCATATCTTCTGTAAGAAAATGATTTGCTTCTATGCACATTTCTTTAATATTCTCAGTGATTTCTGAAACTTGAATCGTCCTCATTGATTGGTCCTCTTTCTTTTTCTTTTAAAAATCGACACTAGTATATTATATAATTATTTATCCGCATTTTCAACGATAAAAAAGCTATATTATTATTTCCTGAAAATCCGTACCAGCTGAAATAAAACAGAAAAAGAGAGATAAGGACTGCTTCCATCCAAAAACGCTGCATGGAAGCCACCCTCATCCCTCTTTTATATGCTTATCCGCCGTCTACCTAAAAAGGCCGGACTTTTTATGCTTTCTCAACAGGAAAACGAAAAATATATTTAGCTTTTATATTGTTTTCAGATACAATATTCGTATTGCGGTAGACACTTAGAAGCAGCCCCACCAGAACTCCGTTTATTACCGCATTTCCCAATCCATAGGATAAAAATGGCATACTCATTTGTCCGAATATAATATTGCCTCCCACATTAGAGATTACATAAACAACTATTTTTGCCAAAAGCACAACAACACATCCAATGCTTATCATAGAACCTAGTTGATTTTTTTGACGGATGCTTAGATGGAATGCTTTGAATACAAAAAATAGAATCATTCCCAGCACAAGTAATGTAAAGAGTGCGCCAAAATAAGTAAACATGCTTGTAATAATATAATCATTTTGAATAGCAGGCAGGGTAGTCAGCGGCAACTCTCTTGAACCAAATAAAGTAACCTTTTCCATTTCAGCCCTTGCTGTCAGAGTCTGATAGTTTATCTCACTGTTTAGATGAAAAATAGCTTGTATTCTTGCCACCTGATAACTGGCGAAAACACGAATCTTATCATTAAAGAACAATGCAATGCTTACCAGTATTGTGGGAAAACCTATTGCCGGAACCCAAATGAAAGCAAGTTTGGCAACTTTTTTCTCTCCAAACCATCCCCGCATAATTGCAACTGTCAGTATAATCAATACACAAATCGTCAGTTCCAGGATGCCGCTTACAAATGCTATCTGGGTAAACATTTTAATAAGTACTAATGCCAAATAAAGTCCAATACATTTTAAAAACCCAATCATGCCTTTATTCTTATATCGAAACACAACTGCTGCAAAAACCGGCACCATTAACGTAAATCCATAATAACTGAATTGATAACCCCGGATGTAGCTGCCGCCCATATAAGAAAGGCCTCCCAAAACCTGAAGAAAGCAGAACAACCACCAAAGAGCAACCGGATGTTTGCCTAAAAAAGTATAATCCATGATGCAGACAGCCGCTATTACGCCAAAACTAATGACTGTATTCCATATGCTTTTATAAATAAATTCATCCCGGATAGTAGTAATATTCTCCTCGTTGCTAAGGCATCCCGTCTTAAAAATAACAATCTGCATAATCATGCCAATCATGCTCAACAGCACTACCAGGGCTACTAAAGTCCACTGCATTTTCGGACGATGTACTCTGTCAAGAGCAATACCGGCTTCCACCGGGTCTCCCATTTCCAGAACCGCCTTTGCCATTGCCTTTTCTTCACCCATGCCCTCTTTTCTGTAGGCCTGTGCCTGGTCTTCAATATGCTTTTCCATTTCCTCTATAATCACAGGACGGGCTTTCTTACAACGAATCTGCTCTGACAAGGTATCCAAATACTCATGCAATTCCATATACAGCACCTCCTAACACATTAAATACTGCTCCGGAATATTCTTTCCATTCTTCCTTTTTGGCATTTAAAAATTTTTTCCCCTGATTTGTAATACTGTAATATTTCCGAGTCTTTCCCATAGCAATATCTTCATATGCGGTTAAATACCCTCTCTCCTCTAATGAATGCAATAAAGGGTACAAGGTACCTGCTTTTAAGGCAAATACATTGTTAGATTTTTTTTGTAAGGTTTCAATCATCTCATAACCATACATATCCTTTTCCGACAACAGCTTTAAAAGCAACATGGTAGTACTTCCCGAAATCAAGCTTTTATCCACAGCCATTTCTTCTCCTCCTGTTTCTCATTGATATTTATATATAGATAATCTATATATCGGCTATCTATATAATACCTATTATGAAACGACTTGTCAACCTAGAATTCTAAAAAATTGAAATATACTAATTGGATAACTTTAAAAGGCAGCCGATTAAGCTGCCTCTTCCATGTACTCTATATAGTCCCTTTCGCTTGCAAATAGAAAATAACTTCCGTTTACAAATCCCATATATCCTTCTGTTACAAAAAATCCTTTCATAAAATTACCTCCTTGCCGTATAGTGCAGTCATCAGCTTTTTGGCTTCTGTCAGCTTTGAACTGTACTTATTCTAGCAAAGAGGTTGTCCTATAAAATGTACTTTTATATAAGTTCCATAAATATTTGCATTCCTGTTCTGATGCGGTCTGATTCTAAAAATAGTATTTTTTGTTTCAAAAACGGGGTTAAAGCGCTTTTTGCAGCTTCTTTATCGGAAATCTGATATTGTCCCTGCGTAAGAATCAAAATCAACTTACTTCTTGCATGAAATAACTTGAGTTGTTCTAATAATATTACCAGATTTTTTGCACCTGCTTGGGATGGAACATGGGGATTCTCTTCTTCAAAAAATTTTCCTATTTGCACAAATGTCATGGGAGTTACCTGATTTATTATAGAGCTGTCTCCCTTCCACTTTACCCCATTAAACCGCACATTCTGGAATACAGGGCTATGAGCCTTTAAGGCAGCTATGATCTGCCCTGCATCTTCCTTCAATTGGCCTATATCCATAGCATAGTCAAAAACCATGGTCATTTCCAGATTGCCTCCTCGAAAATTTCCCGGCATATGGAGAATCCTGTCCACCTGATTATTTAGTTGAAGCTTTTGTATCTGGGTAAATGCCATGGGTTTGATAACTTCCTTTTTCTATTTCTTTTTCCAGCTCTATTTTACTAATACTTTCCGGAAATTCTTCTTTCCACGCTTTAATACGATGCCTTCTCCTGCAAGGGCTTCCTTTTCAAAGACTGCCTTAATATCTGTTATTTTTTCTCCATCTACAGAAACACCGCCCTGCTCCACTGCACGTCTTGCCTCTGATTTAGAAGGCACCAGTCCGGATTTTACCAGCATAGTCAAAATATCGATTGTTCCATCCATTAAGTCAGATTCAGCTAACTCTGCAGTAGGCATATCTGCTGCATTTCCGCTGGAGAACAATGCTTTCGCACTTTCTTTTGCCTTTATTGCTTCCTCTTCTCCATGAACCATTTTGGTAAGCTCAAAGGCAAGGATTTCTTTTGCTTCATTTAACTGGCTGCCTTCCCAGTTATCCATTTTCCTGATTTCTTCTAAAGGAAGGAAGGTCAGCATACGAATACATTTTAATACATCTGCATCTGCCACGTTTCTCCAATACTGGAAAAATTCAAATGGTGAAGTTTTCTTTGGATCAAGCCATACAGCCCCCTTCTGAGTTTTTCCCATTTTCTTTCCTTCTGAATTCAAAAGAAGGGTAATGGTCATGGCATAGGCATCTTTTCCAAGCTTACGGCGAATCAGCTCTGTGCCTCCAAGCATGTTGCTCCATTGATCATCACCGCCAAACTGCATATTGCATCCATATTTTCTGAATAATTCATAGAAATCGTAACTTTGCATAATCATATAATTGAATTCTAAAAAGCTAAGTCCTTTTTCCATTCTCTGCTTGTAGCATTCTGCCGTAAGCATACGGTTTACACTAAAATGAGCGCCAACTTCTCTTAGAAGCTCTACATAATTTAAATCCAAAAGCCAGTCCGCATTGTTTACCATCATTGCTTTTCCATCGGAAAAATCAATAAACTTGCTCATCTGTTCTTTAAAACAGTCACAATTGTGCTGAATCTGTTCTTTTGTCATCATAGTACGCATATCACTTCTTCCGGTGGGGTCTCCAACCATGGCTGTTCCTCCACCAATCAGTGCGATAGGCTTGTTCCCCGCCATCTGCATTCTCTTCATAAGACACAGTGCCATAAAGTGCCCTACATGTAGACTGTCAGCAGTAGGGTCAAAGCCGATATAAAAGGTAGCCTTTCCGTTATTGATAAGCTCCTTAATTTCTTCTTCATCTGTTAACTGGGCAAGCAGGCCTCTTTCCTTTAATTCGTCAAATACTGTCATAATGATTATCTCTCCTTTTTTTGTTATTTTTGCATCCTTTGTCCATAAAATAATTTTTAAATAAAAATCCCCGCCCTTAACTACATAAGGACGAGGTTATATTCTCGTGTTACCACCTTAATTCACAATCCGCTCACGCAAACTGCCTCAGTAAGTACGGCAGAAATTCATGCATAACGGCAATATGCCGTCCACCTGTAATCTCCCAATACTCCGGCACGATAACGGGTGCTTCCGTTGCAGCCTACTTGCAGGGACAATGCTTTCCAATAGCTTAGTCCGATACGTTTGGTGCAAAGCTCGGAGAGGTATTCGGCATAAGCTTCCCATGCGCCTCTCATCTGCCGGCTGCTTTCTGTTTGTTCCGCTTATCCTATTTGTTCTCTTCATTGCTGTTGATTGGTAAATGAAATTATTTATATTTTAAGGAAGATGCTTTTGTTTGTCAAGTGAAAGGCAAATCTATTTTTTATATAGCCTAAGCTGTAATATAAAATAATTTTTATATTGCTTATTGACAAAAAATTATTATTTAGTATAATAACAGTAATCATTACTGATTTGTTATTGATAAAAACATCAGTAATCTGATTTTATGAAAGCAGCAATTAATTTTTAATTTCTGATTTGTTGGAGATTGTAATGGCAGCACTAAAATATAGCAGGCAGAGAGAAGCAATTAAAGAATTTTTAATGAAAAGAAAAGACCATCCCACTGCCGACGTGATTTATCTTGGGCTTTTGGATAAATTTCCCAATTTGAGTCTTGGTACTGTTTACAGGAATCTTACTTTATTATCCGACACTGGAGAAATCAACCGGCTGCGGCTAGGTGATGGCGTAGATCACTTTGATGGCAATACAATGCCTCATTATCATTTTATCTGTGAAAAATGTGGCAGGATAATGGATATGGAGGTTGAAGGCCTGGATTCCTTCTTTGATTCAACGAATTCTCATTTTCACGGAAAGATAAAAGGACATGTTACCTATTTTTATGGAGAATGTCCGGATTGTTTAAAAGATTCCTGCTCTTAGAGTATTTTCGCAGTACCTTATTATGGATACAACAGACCGATTTATGGCTGTTGAAATAGAAATAAAATCTTATCAAAAAGAAAAGGAGAAGAAATTATGAAATTTGTATGTCAAGTATGCGGTTATGTTCACGAAGGAGATGCAGCACCTGAAAAATGTCCAGTATGTAATGCACCGGCAGAAAAATTTACAGCACAAAACGGTGAAATGGAATGGGCTGCTGAACACGTAGTAGGTGTAGCTCAGGGTGCATCTGAAGATATCATGGCTGATCTTAGAGCAAACTTCAATGGCGAATGTACAGAAGTTGGTATGTATCTTGCAATGGCAAGAGTCGCTCATAGAGAAGGATATCCTGAAATCGGTTTATACTGGGAAAAAGCTGCTTATGAAGAAGCAGAGCATGCTGCTAAATTTGCAGAATTACTTGGTGAAGTAGTAACTGATTCCACAAAGAAGAATCTGGAAATGAGAGTAGAAGCTGAAAATGGCGCTACAGCAGGTAAGTTTGATCTTGCAAAACGTGCTAAAGCTGCTAATTTAGATGCAATTCATGATACCGTTCATGAGATGGCTCGTGACGAGGCAAGACATGGTAAGGCATTTGAAGGTCTGTTAAAGAGATATTTTGGCTAAGAAAAACGCCCATTTTAAAAGAATTTTGAATGATGAGGGAATGAATCAGAAATGGTTTGTTCCCTTTTTGATTGTCCTTTTGTTGTCCTTTAACATTTAGGATAATTTAACAGTAACTATATATTGTCCTTTTTAGAAGTTGTCCTTTGTTACATCCCCATTTTAACCTATAAATCCCCTGTTTTCAAGCCTTTTTCGGTATTTCCTTTTTTACATCATACAACAACTCTATAATAACTTATCTGGAATCCTCTGCAACTTTTAAGAATTTTATTACTGTTAGGACAACTTTTTATAATTCTCCTGCTGCCATTTTGAAATATCTCTGAAAGGAGAATTTCAGAATGGTATCAAAAGCAACAAAAAGAAAAGTAGCCGAATTTTGGAATCATAAGTGTGCTATATGTGGCAACAAAGATTTTTTAGAATATCATCATTTAACAGAGAAAAGCAAAGGCGGCACAGATGACTATGACAATTTAATTCTTTTATGTGCCTGCTGCCATGCAACAATACATGGAAGAAAATACAATCCAGACAAGCCGAACTGCCGCACATCAATAGATTATGAATCAGCAATCCCCACATTACAAGCCTACTTTGCAAACAAGATAGGTGCAAGAGAGACAAAAGAAAAGCTGCACTTGTCACAAAAAACCCACTTATCAGAGAGCGCACTATATAAGCGGTACAAGAGAGAACATAACATAGACAAATTTTATAACAGCGTGGATTTAATCAACAGCAAAAGGAGCAATCATGTATCAGATACTTAAAAATATACTTGCAGAACTTACAATAGAAGAAAGAATAGAAATGTTAATAAATGTTTATGAGAATTGCGGTTATTGCCGCTTTTCTTTCATGGAATAGTGAACTAATCTGTATATCATGCAGCAGATTTTATTTTTTGTTAAAATTTTGATAAAATATATATGTGAAAAGGAAAAGAAATGTTTTATAGAAATATTTTTGAATATCTGGAAAGCCAACAGAATCCAGATGATATTTATTATAGATACAGAAAACATAGAGAGAAAGTGCGCTTGCAACTTGAAGCACAGGCAGCAGGAGAATATCTGTATAGTGAAACTGCTGCCATTTTAAAAAAAGAGATACAAAAAGTCTTGAATAATCAATAGGACTGGTTAAAAGGATAAGGGGAAAAATAATAGTTTTGTCTAAAATTTACAGTTCTAAAATTTCTCCCTTTATCTCACTAACACTTAGAGAAAGGAAGTATCAGACATAGAATTATTAGAAAATCATACCTATTCAACAATAGATATGTGTAACTTTTTTGAAGTGTCAAAAGACTCTTGGAAAAAGAAAAAAGATAATCTGTTGCTCCACTTGCAGCAGTATTATGAGTATGAAATTAAATATAATGAAAGTGACAGGCGCAAACTTGATTATCACATTATCAGAAAAATAAATGACTATGAACCGCCAAAAGGAAAAAAAGCAAAACAAAATGATATTTATTCCAAACAGATAATCAATGTTATTGAAGTTGATAACTGGCAAACAGCTAAAAATGTCAGCAGAATTATCAAAAACCGCAAAGAAATTATAGATTTACAGCACAAAGATGGTACAATATATGAGTATACAAGAGTAAATATGCGCACTATGTTTGGAAAGGAAATTGGGGAAGGGGGAACAAAAGGCATAATAACAGATAAAGTATGGTGTGTAGCAGATACAGATAGCAATGTTTACATAGCTTTAGATGATACACAAGTAAAATTCCTTTATAATACCTTTGCCGCCTTAAAAAAAGAAAACAAACAAGATGATTTATCCATTTGTGCCGACTATGATTCTGGACTAATTACAAAAGGAGAAATGCAAGAAAAACTTAGTTCTAATAGCTTATCATGCTTTATAGCCGCTCAAAATGAATTTAAAGCAAAATATGGGCATTACCCTGTAAAAGTGCCTGTATATGAAATTTCTGCTTTTGAAACAGATACATAATTCTTTATTATATAGCAAAAGGGGAAACACTATGGAAAAATCCGAAAGCAAAAAGCTAATTCCGCTTTATTTACAACAGCTATTCTTAGATAAAACAGACAAAACCCACTATATCAGAATGCCCGAAATACTTTCATTTCTGGAATCTAAAGGGATATTTGCAGACAGAAGGACAATTTATGCGGCTATATCTCTTTTAAATTCCATAGATTTTGAGATTGTGGGAATACAGGAGAAAGGCGGCTATAAATACCACCACCCCAAAAGGCTATTTAACATAAATGAATTAAAATTTTTGATTGATTCTATTGCTACATCAAAATTTCTGACCGAAAGGAAATCAAAAGAGTTAATCAGTAAAGTAAAATCTTTAGGCAGCAGCTTTGACAGCCAATCTCTTAACAGAAATGTATTATTAGATAGGCGCATTAAAAGCATGAATGATAAGGTATTTAAAAATCTTGATACTATTTATGCTGCAATAGTCGCTAACAGGCAGATAAGCTTTCAATATCTCCACTGGAATCCACAGCGGAAACTTATTTCAAAAGCAGGAAAGATATATATGGTTAGTCCTTATGCAGTATCTTTAACAGATGATAACTATTATTTGATTGCTTTTGACAGCAATACAAGCGAATTAAGGCACTACCGCATAGACAAAATGCAATCTGTCAAAATAACAGAACATGCCAAAGAGGGAAAAAGCCTTTTTCAGTCTTTTGATATTGCGGACTATTCCAAAAAGACTTTTGGTATGTTTAGCGGCAAGGAAGAAACTGTTACCCTTGAAGCGGCAAACAGCCTTGCAGGAGTTTTTATTGACAGGTTTGGAGAATCCGCTACTATCAGACCAAACTTTGATAACCCCAATACTTTTATTGTCCGAATCACTGTTTATATCAGTCCTAAATTTTTCGCTTGGATATTTGGGCTTGGAAAGGATATTAAAATCATTTCCCCGAAATCGGTAGTAAATGATTTTAAAACCATGACCGAAAACATTATAAATAATTATCGAGAATAACCGAAAATAACCGATTTTTCCGAAATCTCTCAAAATTATTTACTGCTATAATTTTGAATGAATTTGATTATTTTTCCTGCTGCCGCTTTTCAATTTTCAATCTGCTTTTGGAAAGGCTCTAAGTCTGGAAAGACGAAAGCGGCAAAACCATTTTTCAATTATCCCAGAATAGACCGCCCCTTTGCCTGTTCCTGCTGCCGCATACAGTTTATGCAGCAGCTTTAGGAGTGGCATTTACAATCATATCTTTATGGTTAGGGTATGTTTCCAAAAACCAATCCTTTACACACTGGTACAATTTACCAGATTCATACCCGAAATCCTCATAATGTGCAATTACATCATCAAAAGTAACAATGTTTTCCCTATCCATGATTCTAATGAATCTTCTCATATAATCATAAGTAAGACCTTTATATTCGCTTTTTCTGCTGCCTGTTCTTGTGGACTTAACAGCAATCCTCATATTGGGATATTCCTTTTAAATATCAGCTAACATTTTCTGTTCCTCTGAACCAAACTCTTTTGAAGCAGCATAAAAGCCTTTTGTGATTGTGATAGTGTTTGTGATTGCGTCAAATGTAATATTGTTATTCATGGTTAATATCTCCTTTATTCTCTGTCTATTTTAGGCTACTTCCATAATTGCAATTTCTTCTGAATAGGCTTCTTTGTAGTTGTCTAAAAACCACTTCTTTACTATTGCATATTTGCCTTGTTTGTTTGCGGCTACTGCTAAGACCTTTTTAAACATCTCCTGTTCTGCTTCTGCTCTATTAGAAAGAAATCTTGTCATTTCCTCAATGCTCAATCCTTTGTAGGACTTCTTGTTTTCTTTCTTCTCTATGGTTTTGTAAGCAAATGAAAAACCTGCAAATTCTTTTCTAAGCTGCTGCATTACTTTAAATTCTGGTGTACCAATCTGACTTGCAGCCTTACCAAATTTCTTTGTGATGATGATTTCCTCTGTTTCAAAGTTGATTGTGTAATTTGTGTTCTTGCTCATGGTTATTATCTCCTTTTTCTAAGTTGTTGTTTGTTGTTTTGCTTTCCTTTATCTTATGTACTTATTATATATTTTTAAGTGTGCAAATTTTTGTACTTGGATAAAAGTTTTTGATATTCCCTCAAAATATTTAGTATCAAAATAAACCTTTTTATAATTGTACCAAAATTGTTGACAAATCCGCTTTTTCATGGTAAGATGGTAGTATCAAAAAAGAAGTTCGTTTAATTTGGTACAGAAGGAGATAGAAAGACTATGAAAGAAGAATATGGGTATTGTAGAATCTCAACCCCTAAGCAGAATATAAGCAGACAAGAGCGGAACATTATAGAACTTTATCCTGCTGCACACATTATCAAAGAAGTGTATACAGAAACAAAAACAACAGGCAGAAAAGAATGGAACAAACTTTACAAACTGGTAAAACAGGAATCAGTAGCAGGAAAGGAAGTCACAATTATATTTGATTCTGTTTCCAGAATGTCAAGAAATGCAGAAGAAGGCTTTACACTCTATGAAGAATTATTCAATCTTGGAATCAACCTTGTATTTCTGAAAGAGCCGCATATAAACACAGATACTTATAAAAAAGCCTTAGAAAGTAATATACAAATGACTGGCACTAATGTAGACTTTATCTTAGAAGGAATCAATAAATACTTATTATCGCTTGCAAAAGAACAAATCAGAATTGCTTTTGAACAAGCGGAAAAAGAAGTGTTAGACCTGCACCAAAGAACCTCAGAGGGAATCAAAACCGCAAAACTCAATGGAAAGCAGATAGGCAGAATTAAAGGCAATAAATACACCACCAAAAAAGAAATCGCCGCTAAAGAAATCATTTTGAAAAATAGCAAGGATTTTAATGGAACTAATACAGATTCAGAAGTTATCAAAATTGCAGGAATTTCCAGAAATTCATATTACAAATATAAAGCCGAATTAAAACAGGCAGCAGGAAATTAAAATCCTGCTGCCTGTTATTTTAAATATTTCACTTCCTGTAGTTATCTGCCCTGTCTGTCTATAATTAGGCTAATTATAGTTTCATAAATTTCATTATTTTTTACTATGAGTTTAAACCCAATTCTTCCAGAAGATGAAGACACAGAAATTCCATGAAATGGACTTAAAGCAACAGCAGAAATACTATCAATAGGCAAATCCACTCTTTTTCCAAATGAAGCTTTTCCATAAACTCTTTTATCTGTAACTGTTATTTCCATATTTGAAATCCACATCTTTACTATTACTAAAATCACAATAATAATAATCATAATACCGAAAATAGAAAATGATAAAGAAGTTCCATCTTGTCCAAATAAACACCCTATCCATGTGCTAAAATAATTATTATAAGTAGGACGCCAATGATTATAATACCCTTTGGAATACCGATTATAAACTTCCAGACTAAAAACAGCAAAGGCAATAAAAACTATAACAATAATAACAATATTTATTATTTTGCGGATATTATATGAACCACTTTTCATCAATTCTTTTTCTTTCATGCGTTTACTCTCCCTTTCATTTTTGTTTGTGCCTATATATTTAATTATTTTGTACTTGCTACTTACTTTGGCTAATAAGTTCATTGACTTGTAAACCTTTTTTGCAAAGGATTCTGACAGCTTCAATAAATGATGGAAGTCCTCGCTCTTTTTGGTATGTTTCTATTTTCTTTATCAATTCCAAATCCTTTTCTCCAAAAGTAACTTGTTTAGACATAACCCCATCTCCTTTTAATATATTCGCTATTATCTATTTTAGAGTTTATAACTCTATTTGTCAAGAGTTTACCGCCTTTCGCTTATACTTGTTTGGAGAGGTGCAAACTATGAAATATAATGAGCGGATAAGGGAAATTAGGGAAGATTCTTCTCTAACACAACAAAAAGTTGCTGACCTGTTGCACATAGGGCAAAGGACATATGCAGATTATGAAAGCGGCAAAACAAGAATCCCTGTTGATAACCTATTGATTCTTGCTAAATTCTACAATGTGTCTATGGACTACATAACAGGGGCAAGTAATATCAAATCAGAATATCCAAAAGCATAGGCAGCAGCATTTCTATTTCTATAATGCCGCTGCCTATTATTTATTGCTTCTTTGCATTTTCCGCTATGTAAGAATCCAATCTATTGACAGCCGCTTTTATTTCCTCTTGTAGGGCTTGTAAATAGTATTTTGTACTGTTGGCAATCAATTTAGCTTCTGCCTGTTTTTCCTCTGTATATGCGGCTTCTGTTGCCTTTAAAAGGCATAATAGGGATTCTTGATTATACTCCACCTCTAAAAAGTCTCTCATAATTGAATACAGTTCTTCCATTTTCTTAATCTCCCTTCTTGAAGAATAGGGAGAAAATTTTTAATATCACTTTATAGATAACAGTTCAATAAAATTTCTCCCTATTTAGTGTATGTAACTGTATACAATTACATCTTTTCAAGGTTCTTTAACAGTTCATCAACTCCCCTTTCAGAGATAGCAACATAGTATTTATGTGTAACATTGCTATTAGCGTGCCCCATTTGATTACATAACAAATATTCTGGTGTATTCAAGGCGGCTAAATTTGTCCCATAAGTATGCCTTAAATAATGGTATTTAAAGGCTATATTGTGTTCGCCTTGTAATGTTCTGGAATGATATTTCATGGAATTAACTGTCTGTATCTTGCCATTAGACAACGAATTAACCAATTCAAGAGAAGAAATCATTTCCCCATTCAAATCTTGTATAAAAGTCTGGTTCTGCTGCCTTTGTAAAGCTAATTCCTTTTTGTCTTTCTCCTGCTGCCACTTTAGCCTTTTAAAATAGTCCTTTAATTTGCTGCACATATAGATTTTTCTCTTTGCGTTTCTGGTTTTCAGAGAAACCAACTTTATCAATCCTTCTTGATACTGCATTTGCCTGTCTATTGTGATAATGCCGCTTTTCAAATCTACATTAGACCATTTCAGACCATAACATTCATTTATACGCAATCCGCAATATTTTCCCAACATATAAGCTGTTTCTGCATTTGTGCCACTGAAATAACTGTCTAATTGCTTTATCTCCTTATCATCAAAAGAAACAATGTCTAAATCATCATCAATCTTTAGCTTCGGCATATGTATTTTAGTATCTTTGTTTATGCATAATTTGTTATAGGAATCCACATCAATATAATTTCTGGAATATGCCTGTCCGAATATCAGATAGAACATTTTCAAAAAGGATTCTGTATAGGAATAGGCTCTATTGTCTGTATAATACAATTCTTCCAAATAATCTTGTATTTCCGCAACTGTTATTTCATCAATGTATCTTTTCCCGAAACGCTCTTTAAGATGATTATTCCATAAAGAATCCTGTTTCTTGATGGTTGCATAGGCTTTTCCTCTCCTGCCTTTCTCACAGTATTCTTGATATACTTCTGTTACTGTCTGCTTTGTAATCTGCTTTTGTGGCGGCAACTGGATTTTAGCTTGCTCTTGTGCTAATGCTATGCTTCTTGCCTTTGCTGCCTGTTTTTGCGTCTTGTATGGATTGCCTAATTCGTCTTTCACTCTCTTTTGTGCTTTCTTTTTTCCATTTACTGTAAGCACAAACCGATAGCCCCAATACCCATTGTCTAACTGATATACTCCTGCTGCCTGTTGTTCTGCCATGATAAAACCTCCTTAGAAATTGTCCTTTTGTTGTCCTGACTTCTAAAGAGGTTGTTTATAGTTGTTGTTTAGATTGTCCCAAATGTTGTTCTTTGCAATCCCTTCAAAACCATGTAAATACTGCCTTGTAGCCTTTTGAAGTGGTGCGAATCCCTATGTCCTGTGCATGAAATGGCAAGAGATGAAGCTAGACACGGAAGAGCATTTGAAGGTCTGTTAAAGAGATACTTTGGCTAAGAAAATTTTTATTTAAAAACAAAAGTAAAAAGGAGGTTCATAATTATGCAAAAATACTTTTGTAATCCCTGTGGATACACATATGATCCTGAAAAAGGAGATCCGGAACACGGAATTGCTCCCGGTACCAAATTTGAGGATCTTCCCGATGATTGGTGCTGTCCTCTATGCGGTGTAACTAAGGATATGTTCCAGCCTTGCATTGAAAACTACAATTAAATAATGTATAACAGGGGAATGAACCAGAAATGGTTTGTTCCCCTTTTTCATTTTCTCATACATTTCTAAGCAGCTGTGGTTTTTCGTAATTTACATCTTTTCTGGCATTAACTATGCATATTCCAAAATAATTTCCTGTAAATCTGTACCCTGTTTCCTTAATTCCAGCATTCGTTTTGCAGGATTTGTTTGGTTTTCCATCCTTTCAAACAATGGCTTTAGCATACTTTCTTCTCCATATCCTCTGCTTATCAACCCTTCTTTTGCAAGCTCAAGAATATCCCTGACAAGTTTATACAATTTTTCCTTATCTATAAAAGAAGGCAATTCACTGCGGACAAACATTTTTCTTAACTCTTCTGCCGTATACCCATGATGATAAATCACATGATCCTGTTTCAACAGTTCATCTAATTCCTGCAGTCTGTTTTTTAATCCCAGATGGAAGGCAGCCACCGTCATGCAGTCTTTGATTGGCTGGCAGCACACACTCCGAAATTCAATGGTTCCCCGAAAAGTCAGGTCCTCAAACTTAAAGGTGCGTAAATATTGGAAGTCCTCTATTTGGGGAACTATCCGGATACTCTTGTAAGCTCCATTTTCATAGTATTCACCTTCTACATAGGGGCGATTAAAATATTCCACAATGTTAATTGGTGGAAAATTAATATACTTGTCCCCTCTTTCCACACAGTAAATACTGGTGGATTCAATATAAGAAAGCAAATCTTCTTCACTCTCAAAAGTACAATCAAACATACCTACATTATGGGGATTGACACCTTGTGTACTATTTTCCCATAACATATCCCTGCAGCATAACAATTCTTCCTGTTCCTCCAACAAAACCGAATTAGAAAACAATATTGCTTTTATAGGTTCTACTTTGGTAAAGGCATGTATTGTTGTAAGCAGCTCCTCGTAATTCACATCCAGCTGAACCTGTGAAGCGCTGGAAAAGGTTCCAAACTCCGGATAATGGTGAAAAAACATAGGTAAATCATATTTTTTATAAGAATGTAAATGATGAAACAGCATCCGGTAACGTCCATTTGGGATTGGCACATTGTGATTGTAAATGCGGTATGGATTTACTCCCATTCCGGTTAATGTATAATGATATTTCCCAAATTCTTCTTGTAAAAAATGATAATAGGATAAAAAGCGTTGGTGGATTGTTATCAATTCCTTTTCTTTTCCTAAGGATAATTCCAGATTATTGTAAGAACAATCATAAGATAATATATCCCCATGTACACTATCCAAAATAGAATAAATATTATCCTCTTCATCCCTGCCTACCACCTGAAACTGAAATTGTTCCATAAAACTATTGGTTATCTTATGCACTACAGAAAAATCAACAGCCTTTTTCTCCAAATTGATAATTGGCATTTCAATTTCAATTCCTATACAATTATCCTTTTTTTCTTTAGTAGGCATAATATATTTTTGATATAATTGTTCTCTTACAAATTCTCGCTCCATTCCGTACCTCTTTTCCCTTAAATTATCATACCTGTACCAGCAGCTCCGCTACCAAAGCTGCACCTTTTTTTAGTTCTTCCACAATAGTATACTCATTTGTAGAATGCACCTGATACATTCCACAGGAGAGGACGATACCGTCAATGCCGTTTTTTACGAAATTATTGTTATCGCTTCCTCCAAATGTGCGAATCAGTTCCGGTTCTATTCCCAATCTTTTGCAGCCTTCCTGAAATTTCTTAACAACAGGGAGCTTTTCCTCTATTTTATATGCCATTATTTCTACCTTTTGGTGGAATTCACAGACAGCACCCATTTCTTCTGCCTTTTGACTAAATATATTTTTTACCTGTTCCATATATTTTAAGGCATTTTCATTATGATAACTACGTATCTCGCCAGTGCAGGTACATATTTCAGGAACAATATTCAATGCTTCTCCGCCAAAGACATTTCCAATATTAAATGTTGTTTCCTCATCCAGTCTTCCCTGCCTGATTTCGGCAATTGCCCTGCTCATGGCCAGAATGGCATTTATTCCTCTTTCCGGTTCAAAACCTGCATGTGCAGCCTTGCCATGTATCACGGCCTGAAAAGAAATAATAGATGGCGCCTGTATGGCAGCCTTGCCAACCGGCCCGCTCATATCCAGCACATATGCTTCTTTGGACCTGACCGCTCCAAAGTCAAACACATCTGTTCCCTTTACATAGTCCTCTTCTCCAATGGGAAACAGAATTTCAATATCCCGGTGGGGTCTTCCCGTTTCTTGCACACATCGGATTCCTTCCAAAATTTCAACTACTCCTGCCAAATCATCTGCACCCAAAACTGTATCACTTTCTGAAACAATTTTTCCATCTTCTAAAAATACAGCTCTCTTTCCTTTTCCCGGACTTACGGTGTCCATATGTGCAGAAAGTAAAACAGGGGCTCCGGGAAGGGTTCCCTGTAAAAAACCATATAAATTTCCGGCATTTCCGCCGTAATGGGCTCCTGCCTGGTCTTCCGTCACCTTAAAGCCAAGATTTTTACATTTTTCTGCCAGGCAGTCTGCCATCTGCCGTTCTGAAAATGAAACAGAATCAATTGCTACAAGTTCTGAAAATTCTTTTTTCATCCGCATTTCGTTAATGGGCCAGGTTCCGTTCATTCTATAATTCCCTTCTTTTTATACAAATTATATAAAGTATTCTATTGTCTGTTCCGCTGTCTTTTTTGTTTTTTCGTTAAAAATTAAAATGGCTTCTCTGTCTTTTGTAGGCCCTAGTGCATATAGTTCTGTAGATTCTCTGTTAAAATACTCTTCATTGATGATTCTGTTATACCAAAAGGGCTGGTCCTTTACCTGAACAATCCCCTGCTCTGGAAATTTTTCTTCCACATAATATGGATCAAACATCAATATTTTTTCTTCTTTTATTCCGGTTAGCAACACATAATGGTCGCACTCAAAAAACACACGGACAATTACTACACCGCCACGGCACAAAGCATCATAAATCAGGCTTTCCTTCCCAACCCAGACACTCTCTCCGGAAAGGTAGCTGCCAGAAACCGGCAGCTGTCCGATTTTCCCAAACTCATTCAGCCAGTTGCAAAGAAACATCATAGCTGCACGGGAAGTACCGTTTTTCCCCATAATCCCTTCGTTATTATAACAATCAAGGCAATATAGCATAATATTCCGGATAACTGCCGGCGGAATTTCTTCCCGCTGGAAAAGAAAACTGATGGCATTCAGCATAGTTGTAGGTCCGCAGTCATATTCCGATATTTGATAATGAAGTGGATTTTTCATAATGCCTCCTAAAAATTCCTTATAAACTTATAAATCTGAAAAAATGCTATATAAATATTTCATATTTTCTTCACTGTCCAAATATTCATTGCCATGTTTCGTGCCGCTAAATACTTTTTGACCGTGTTTATATGCTAACAGTGCTGTGAATATAACCGGATTCCAGCCTTCTTTATCCAAAGGAGCCGTGGAAAACAATATCTGATTTTCCTTGCTCAATTCGTAAAGAGAGTCTTTATAATTTGTATGTACATAGAATAATTCTCCATCATATAACATCAGGTTCAGCTTATTTCCTGCTGACATTTCCACGATTATAGAATCTAACAAAGAAAACCTTTCTTCTTCCCCCAGTGGTCTTCGTACCCGGCTCTCCTGCTGATTCACCATTTCTACAATATATAGTAAAATTCTTTCACTGTCTGTTTCTCCGTTTTGTATACTTACATATCTGTCCAGAGGCTGATAATTAAAAATAGTGCCATTATGAACCAAAGTCCAATGTCTTCCTGTCTGGTCCTTCATAGTATATGGATGACAATTCTTGTATTCCACATTTCCAATTGTTGCATAACGGATATGGGCAAAAGCATTCTTTACTACAACAGGTACAGAAAGTCTTTCCTTCAAATAACTACTTTTTTCTGCCTGTAATGGCTCCTTTTCTATTTGAACTTCATTTTCTTCCATAAGGGCCAGTCCCCATCCATGTGGATGTGCGCTGCTATGGGAAAAGAATTCTTCCAGATAACCATTGATTTGGTAATCTTCTTTTGAATTAATTCCAAATAATTCACACATATGCCTTCCCCCTTCTTAGAAGAATATCCTCTATTCTTATATTTCTTTTGTACCCTTTAAAGTATATAATTCCTATCGTTTTAATATGTATTATAAGATTCTTTACTTGATTCGTCAAGGAATTTTTTACCTTTTCCAACCTTTTCCATACCATCTTTATATGATATGCTCATTTCCTGCAAAATACTGTCATAAAAGGATACTGCCTCAACAAAAAGGATACCTCAAACCCAGCCTTCGCCAAATTTGAGATATCCTCTCTTATTAAATCATTCTTTTATATTCTATCTTCTCTTACCAAACAGTCTCAAAAGCTTCAGGAACATATTTATGAAATCCAAATATAATTCAAAAGCGCCTAACAAAGCCAATGTCAGCACATTTCCATCATTAGAATAAGCAACCATCTTTTTGATTTTCTGGGTATCATATGCAGTAAGACCTACGAAAATCAACACACCAATTGCGGAGACAATCATATCAAACATGCTGTTTCCTAAAAATATATTTACCACACCGGCTAAGATAATACCAATCAGACCCATAAAACATATATTACCGACACTTGTCAAATCTTTTTTTGTAACCAGGCCATATACTGCCATAATTCCAAATAAAACTGCCGTTAACACGAATATACTTGCAATGGACGTAGTGGTAAATACCATAAATATAACGGAACAAGTAACACCCGTCAAGTAAGAATATACCGCAAATAACACACCTGCAAGAATTGCATTATTTTTACTCACTGCCCAATTGGAAACCAAGACGATTAACAGCTCCGCACCTAAAAGGATATAAAAATTGTAACCGCTAAGCATACGGATTGCCATGACAGGTGATGTCGTGAGAGCTGCCCAGGCCGTAATCAAAAGTGCTGCAACCATAAACAGAAAAGATTTTGCAACTACTTCTTCTACTAAAATGGCTTTCACTTCAGAAAAACCTGTAGTAACCGGATTGCCGCTTTCAAAACCCGGATTCATGTAATCCTGGCTGCCATAATTCATGCCATAATTACTTGAGTAATTGTTGTCATAGTTATTTTGATAATTGTTGTAATTATCATTGGGATTATAATTATCCATACACATCCTCCTTAAAAATCTACTGTTCACTATTTACTGTTTTTCAAAGAATAGCACATTTTTAGAAATCTTGCAATGCATTAGCCAAATAAATATTTTTCCTGCTCCGGAGTAAGCACATCAATTTTCTTTCCCAGAAAAGCAAGCTTTCTGGCTGCCACATCCTCATCTACCTCTTTGGGCACATCAATCAGTTTTTCCACAAGCTGATTTTTGTTCTCTACCAGATATTTGGCGGACAGCGCCTGAATGGCAAAGGACATATCCATTATTTCTGCAGGATGCCCGTCTCCACAAGCCAGGTTTACCAGTCTTCCTTCACCCAGTACGCAAAGTGTATTACCATTTGCTAACTGATAGCCCATAATATTCTTACGCATTTCCCTTGAAGAAACAGCTATTTCACGAAGTCTTGCCATATCAATTTCACAATCGAAATGTCCTGCGTTACAAAGGATAGCTCCATCCTTCATAACATGGAAGGCTTCTTCGGTAATGACTTTATCACAGCCGGTTACCGTTACGAAGAAATCTCCATATTTAGCCGCTTCATTCATCGGCATCACGTCAAAGCCGTCCATAACTGCTTCAATAGCACGAACCGGATTCACTTCCGTTACGATAACTCTGGCGCCAAGTCCCTTTGCCCGCATGGCAACACCCTTACCGCACCAGCCATAGCCTGCTACCACTACAATTTTTCCTGCTACGATCAGATTCGTGGTCCGGTTAATTCCGTCCCATACGGATTGTCCCGTGCCGTAACGGTTATCAAATAAATGCTTGCAGTCTGCATTATTTACCCTTACCATGGGGAATTTCAATTCCCCTGCCTTATTCATGGCCTCTAAACGCAAGATTCCGGTAGTGGTTTCCTCACAGCCACCGATTACATTGGAAATAAGATCCACAAATTCTGTATGCATCATGTGGACCAAATCTCCTCCATCGTCAATGATGATATTGGGCCCCACTTCAAGCACCTTACGGATATGACTATTATATTCTTCTTCCGTAGCATCATACCAGGCATGTACCTCCAGCCCTGCTTTTACCAGGGCTGCTGCCACATCATCCTGTGTGGAAAGTGGATTGGAGCCAGTTACATACATATCTGCTCCTCCTGCTGCCAATACCTTGCAAAGATATGCGGTTTTTGCCTCCAAATGTACAGATAAGGCAATCTTCTTTCCTGCAAAGGGTTTGGTTTTCGTAAATTCCTCTTCCAAAGTACGAAGAAGATCACAATTTCTTTTCACCCATTCAATTTTTAGTTCGCCGGATTCGGCTAAATTCAAATCCCTGATTTCACTGCTCATGTTTTCCTCCTAAATTCTTGCCACAATGTTCATTGCCCTTTCACATTTACCATCGCAACATCACTTTTCCCCGATCCTGTATCGGGGACTTTCCACTTCTCCCCGATCTTGTATCGGGGACTTTCCTTATTATAAATTATTCAATTCAGCCGAATTTTTATTAGAGTGATGGTCGTCTGCCCTGTCATCACTTGGCATTATTTTACTAAAAATAAATGGGATTTGCAAGGTATTCCATCCAGCCGGATAGCCATGAAAAAACCGTACAAAAGCATCCTTTAAATTCACATCTGCACTTTTTCTTCCTCGTATTTCTTTTAATAAATATCATGATCTTACTCTTTTTTGCTTATTACAAATTTTGTATGCTTCCCATAAACAGAATCATATCATTTTCCACATCTCTAATTACAAAAATGAATGGTTGATCCACTATAAATTCCTTGATTTCCTCATCCACAAATGCTGCTATATCATTTACCATGGTAACCGTAGTTGCTGCCGATGCCTCAGTCCCCTTTTCATCTATCTGGATTTTAGCTTTATGGAGCACTTTTTCTACTTTTACGTCAGGAGAAATTTTGGAAAACCCGAAATCATCAAACGGAGCTTTCATTCCTATTGCCTGCAATGCTGTGGAAATATCCTTCACACCGTATTCCAGCTCAAACTTAGGCAGTTCTAATATGCTGATTGTCTGCTCATCAGTTACTGATAATGCCGCAAACAATTCCACTTTTTCCTCCATGGACAGACTGGAAAATAACTCATTCATATTTTTTGATTTCTCATTTCCCTCTTCAGCAGATATAGGAATAAGAATATCCATGACAATTTTTCCATTCTCATATGGAAGCTCAATGGCTTTCAGGTTGTCTTTTTCCAAATATTTATACTTTGCATTTGCTTGATACATCATATCCGCCTGGGATGTTTCATCTTTTCCATAAAATTGTCCTTTTTCTGTATTTTCTTCTTCAAATGGTTCCTTCCATTCTCCCTTAAAATACACTGCATTTAACAGCGCCATTTTAATATTTACATCCAATGGTTCATCCAAGATAGAATCAATCATCCCTTTTGTATTATCAGATACCCAACTGTTTATCTGGTTCATGGTATCCTCACTGGTCAAATCCATTTGATTTTTTTCTGAATGATAATACTGTTTCACCGGATTGAAAAAATCATTTTCCGCATTATCGGAAATTGCTATATCCTCTGACAGCCATAATGAATTTGCCGTAAGCAGCTTTGATGCATCTTCTTCATGAAGAGACATATAATATGCTACACAGGCATTCCAGTTTTCTAAATCTTCGATACCGAGCATTTGCTCTATTTCTTCCTTTGAACTACCTTCTGCCCCATTGTCCAACATGGAAATAGCAATTGCCATGCTGTATGGAGAAATAAAGATATTTTCGCTGTCTTCCAACTGCTCGAATATTTGAAAAGAGAAGTTATTGATACCTGTTTTGAATTGTTCTGAAAGCTCTGTAACTTCCTTTATTTCTTTCGTCTGTGATGTGGTTGTTGACGGTGTTATTGTGGGTGTATCTGCCTGCTTTTTTCCTGCACAACCGGTAAAACAAATCATCATCACTGCCATTATCACACATATTGACTTATAATATTTTTTCATAATCTTACCTCTTTTTTCTAATTTGATGCAGTCTGCATCTTTTATTATAATATAGATACGAATTTTATGTATGATTTTTATGGAAAAATAAATGTTATATTGCATACGGTAAAAAAATAGAAAATTCGTATTAACTGGTAGTTGCCGGAAATAAAAAAGGCAGCTAATTGTCCGTTAGGATAAAAAGCTACCAAAGATAAATAATATTCAGTTTTTATATTCCCTTCTGCCTTAATTCTATAAATGGAAAGCCCCCGATACAAGATCGGGGAGAAATAGTGCAAAAGAAATTTATCAATGACCAGTCTGTAATAAATCCCATAAAAATTCATATATATTTTCGCTTATTTTACTATATTCATGGTCTTGTACATAATGAGGGCAATCTAATTCTATATATTGTCCCCCATCAACCTGTGCTATATATTCCATAGGGATTTTTCGCCATGTTTCTTTATCAAATCCTATTCCTCCAGAACCGTCCGAAATAAATAAAAGCATTGGAAGCTGCGGGACACCCATACTATTTACCTTTTCCGCATTTTCCTTTACCCGGTCTGTTTCATTTATCATTGTTACAGTTGCCGTCCGACTATAGAAAACAGCTTTATAGATTTCTTTTTCCTTGTCCGATAATGTGCCGTACTTTACAGCGTCACTATCCGAAATTCCTGGAATAAAACGAGTAATGCCTATATTTGCTGCCCAGGAGGCAACACGCATAAGTGGTATATTTATGTCCATGTCGTCATAATATTCCGGCACAGCCATATCAAGTCCGATAATAGCGGATACCTCATCAGGATATTTCTGTGCCCAATATAATGCTTCAAGTCCTGACATGGAGTGGGGACAAAGAACATAGGGTGCAGTTAATCCTGCTTCTGTAAGTGCAGCTCTTGTATCTTCAAGTATAGAATCTATATCTCTGCTTTTATCGACAATATCGCTGAAACCGTATCCAAATTTTTCTACAACGGCAATCTGATATTCATCACTTAAAAGAGAATAGAGAGACTTGAAATCCAGTATGGGAGAACAAGTGCCTCCGCCCGACATGAAAACAAGCGTTGCATCACCTGTTCCCTCCATATAGACACTCATATTGTGTCCGCCAACTTCAACCATTTGTCCCAATGGCAAACGCAATGAAACTTCCTTTTTTAAGTGGACCTGGTGATTGATGCATACGATTAGCAACAATATAATTAGTCCAACGATAATAATGGAAATTATTTTCATAGCCTTTTTCCCCATAGCGCTTCTCCATAAATTCTTACTGTAATTTCTTTTTACCAAATACGATATGTACGCTTTCCATGCTTTTTCACATCATAAAGGGCTTCATCTGCATGTTTTAATGTTTCATTGATATCACAGCCATGCTCATAATCCGTACAGGCAATTCCGATGGAGCAGGAAATGTAGTGTTCCTTGGGAATATCCAATATAACATCCTCCGGATGGGGAATGCCGTCTATAAAGTAATTCTGGAGTTCTAATTCTGTATAAATAGACTTGGCGGTAGTCTCTGCCTGCTCTATGGAAGTATCGGGAAGCGCTAACAAAAATTCGTCACCGCCATACCGAACGGCATAACCGGTCTTCCCGGCAATTTTCTTTAAAATATTTGCAAATCTTACTAAAATATAGTCTCCCACAGCATGACCAAATGTGTCATTATAATATTTAAAGCTATCCAAATCAATATATAGAATGGTCAGATTATCAGTACCGGCCTTCTCCTTTTCGCTCCAATCAATAGCAGCAGTGCCTACAAGCTTCATAAATCCCTGTCGATTCAACAAATCAGTCAGAATATCGGTTACTGCGCTTTGCTGCAGCTTATCATTCACATCCTTCAGCTCATTATTGTATTCCAGTATCTTTTTATTAAAATCAATACGGTCAATAGAGTCCACCAATTGCTTAAAGGAGAAGCGCAAAACAGTTAATTCTCCTTCTGTAAGAGGGGAAAAATTGGAAACAAAATTATCTTTTAATCTGGTATATCCAATCAGGACATTTTGTATTTTATTATCCATGATAATCGGGATGCAGATAAAATAAGTAATTTCATCCGTACCGAATATGTTTGTAATATCATAAAACTCTTCATATCGTTTTTCCATTCTTGATACAATAAAGCCTCTGGGATAATAAGAGAGTTTTGTAGTAATCAGCTGGATATGCTCCTGCGTAAGTGGAAATTCTTCAGCAAAATAAAAAGGCTGAAGCTGTTCACCATCATTTGTAAACAAAATAATCTGGTCTAATAAAAAGTGATTTTGAATATGTACTATTGTAGTTTGAATCAATGCATCCTTTTTTTGCTCCTGACTAATCATATCCTGGCATGTAGAAAGAAATTCAATATGCTTTTCCTTCCGCTCCAATTCCTTCTGGGTTGCAAGATGATTGGTCAATTCATCTATCATTTCTATAGTAATTTCTCCCATGTTCAGATTAAAGGAGGGATTTGCTGGCTCTTCTTTTTCCAAAGCGCAGCGGGCAATATCGTATTGCTTTTTGAGAACATGCTGGTCTGCGTATTCCATGCAGTCTTCTAAGATGCGGGTTCCTTTTTCTTTTTTTCCAAGAGTAAAATATAAATCAGCCTGTTCCACGGCAAATTGATGATAAGTAAAAAACAAGTTGCCTTTGGAGCGCATCATAAAGTAATAAGCATGGTCAAAATCACTTTGCGCATAAGAATGTTCATTGGATTTTTTGTTTAACAGTCCGGTTACAAAATAGTAAAGGAATAAGTCATCATCCCATAAATAAAACTTTACTTCATCATTGCAATCCAGCAAATGACTTAAATAACGTTTTGCTGATGCAAGGCATAAAGAACAATTATATTCTGAATCCAGCCAAAAATAGGACAAAGCCGCCAAACCGTATAATTTAGACGTATTACAAACCTTCAGCTTAAACTCCTTCAATTTCTCAAGAATTTCGATACATTTTGTTATATATAAAATAGCATTCTCATAATCCTGAGCCAATATAGCATTGATTGCCTTATTATACAGCATTTCCGAAATAGAATCCAAAGAGGAAAAACGGTAATAAATAGCTATAGCCTTATTATAATAATCATTTGCTTTTTCATAATCACCAGACACGCTGCTGTTGTATCCTAAACCAGCATAAGTATTGGCTTCCTCAATGGGATTGTTACAATAAGCTAACAAATCAATACATTTTTTATAATATTCTTCCGCTAAGTCAAACTTACCATATGCAGATACTACCAGTATATTCTTTTTATATATTTCAATTGCAAAATAAAGATTGTTAAGCTGCAGAGCCAAATCAATTCCCTGCTGTAAAAATCCCAGCTCGGATTCCAGACTGTTCCCATAAGCAAAAGTATAAATATGAGCCAGATGGTTAAGATATTGATATTTCTTAGCCTCTTCAAAAAATAAATCTATATATTCTAAATGAAAATCCTGAAGGAAAATAGTAGTCCATCCTCTGAAAACAGCAATGTACTCCAGCAAATGAGCTTTAAATGTGTAGTAATCCTTATTTTCTTCCGGTACATGGGCAAGACATTCTTTTGATTTTTTTACGCCCAAATCATATAAACCATTGTAGGTATAAGCAACACCGGAAAAATAAATACATTCAAAATACATAACCGGATCCGTATCCGGGCTAATAGTCTCATTTAACTTATCAAGCAATAGCAAAGCCTTGGAATAGTCCCCTAAATATACAGCGGTCAAAGAATACAAATAAAGAATCTGTTCTTTTAATTCCTTTGCCACGATAGAATGCTCCACTTCCAGCTTATGATATAAAATATCCAAATAATAATTAGCCTGTTCAATGGCTAAAGTATGCACCATGTTATGAAGCATGGGAATATAACTTGGAAAGGAAAGAATATGGGGGCTGAATTGAATGGTAGGTTCAATAACCTGTTTCCGTTTCGTAACTCCAAAATCAATCAAACGGTGCTTATCATCAGCCTGCTTTATTAAGTCCTTCCATTCCTCTGCAGCATAAGGCATAGGCTGGCTTACCTCATTATAGCTTACAATAATTCCTAAATTCTTTATAGATGCAGAATCAATGAATGCCTGCAACAAATCAATGGTAGATTTTGGCGCAAAATGAGCGCTGTTTAAAACCAACACTAAAGGGCGGCTGGCAGCCAGATAAGATAAAATGGAAAGAATAGATTGATTCATCCGAATGCGTTCATAGTTCATTTCGTAAATAATAATATCTTCATCACGATGACAGGATTCCGTCTGCAAATAAGAAATAAACAGTGACTTATGTAATGGATAAACATTGCAGGCTTCAATAAAATCCTCAGGTGTCATATCCTGATAATAAGTAAAATATAAATTTCGAATCCAATCCAAAAACGGCTCAAAAGCACCCTGCATCTGAGTGCTGGTAAATTCATGGCACAATAACAAAATACCAGAATCCATAGGAATCGAAGAAGATAAAAGCTCTTCTGTAAAAACTACAGCATCATAATGCTTCACAAAAAGATAATGGTTTGCTTCGATGGGTAAATCTTGTACTAACTGATTGATAAACTTATATACATATGAATTTTGATACATGCTAACCTCCCTGTATAATTCCCAATATAAATATCACTAGATGAATTATAGCAAAAAAATGGCGATAGGTCATTCTTTTTTTATTTTTCTTTTTCATTTATTACATTTCTATCCTTTCCAGCTAGAAATGCCTGAATATTTTTATACACCTCATTTACTACTCTTTCTCTGGATTCCGTGCTTGCCCATGCCATATGGGGAGTGATGATCAGCTTTTTGCTGTCCTGAATCCTTCCTAATGGATTATCTTTTGCAATAGGCTCTTTTCCAAGCACATCCAGACCTGCTCCTGCAATCATATGTTCTGTCAGGGCTGTATAAAGGTCCTTATCATTTACAATGGGTCCTCTTGCTACATTAATTAAAATAGCAGTTTCTTTCATATTTTTGAAAGCATTTAAGTCAATCAGATTCCTTGTCTTTTCAGAAAGAGGACAATGAATGGAAAGAAAATCGCTTTCCCGGCATAACCTGTCAAAATCCACCCTTTCGTAATCTCTGCAGACACTATTACCGGAAGCAGAGTAAAAGATTACCTTACAGCCAAAGGCTTCTGCAATCTTTGCCACCCTCCGTCCAATATTTCCCATACCTATAATGCCCCAGGTCTTTCCTTCCAGCTCTGTATAAGCTTCGTCAAAGTTTGAAAAACGATCCTGATTTTCGTAAGCGCCAGATTTTACATAATGATCATAAAAGCTTAGCTTTTCCAATACATACAAAGCCAGGGCAAAGGTATGCTGTGCCACTGCTGCCGTAGAATAATCCACCACATTTGTTACCTTAATATTTCTACTTCTGCAATATTCTAAATCTATATTGTCAAAGCCTGTGGCAAATTCACAAATTAACTTTACATTAGGGCAATTTTTTAAAGTGCTTTCATTCATAGGCGCTTTATTGGCTATGACAATGTCAGCATCCCCTATATGCTGTTCTGCATCTGCTTCTACCGTATTGCCAAAATATATTACCTCACCAAAATCTTCATAGCAGGTAACATCAATATCCGTTCCTACGCTGTTCCGTTCTAATACTACGATTTTCATCTATCTGCCTCCACATTTATATTTACTTTCATTCATTCTGATATAAATATACTGTTCTTTGTAAAAATTAGCAAGAAAAAAGACACGAAACATTATCTTCCATGCCTGCGTCTTTTTCATAGATTTATTCAATCCCTAATAAAGAAAACAAATCCTTCTTGCCTTTTTGAAAGGCCTCTATCCAAAAATCAATATCGGATAAGCGGTTGGGCAATTTATCAGGAGTAATATCAAATATAAATACAATGCCTCCAATTAAAAAAAGAATTGTAAGAAAAACCATACCCTTAAACAATCGTTTTTTCTTTCTGGATAAAAACAGGAAAAATACCATGAAGCACATAGGAAAAAGAAACAGGGCAGCTCTGGCAAAAATAAAATACCAGTACTTTGGTGACTCCTCCAGACTCAGGCTGTATTCATTTCCCAACTGTTCCTTAATCTTTTCTTTTTCCAGATAATTATCCCCATAAAAGGTTATGCTATTGAGCAGGAAATCACCGTCCTTGGAAGCCTGACATACAAAAATATCTGTTTTCGGCAATACACCCTGTATAAAATAAGTTTTTTCTCCATATATAAGGCTCTTTCCAATTACATTACTATCACCAAACAGCTGCCATGCAGCATCCTCACCAATCAGACAGCCTTCCACATCCTCTTTCTTCAGGGGAAATTCATCGGGAAAGAGCAGGGAAGAATTTCCACATATTTCCACTACCGGAAAGGTGCTGCTTCGGAAAAGTTCTTTGTTTTCAATCATCTGCTCCTTCTTTTCTCTCCAAAATACAAAGGATAAAGGAGCATCTTTCTTTTCCTCCTCTTCCAGATAAGTAAGGGCATCCTTTGGATAAATGCCCCATTCTTCTTTTTCCCGTGACTGAATATTCTCAATGGAACATTCCGTATATTTTTTCTTTTGAGAAATTTCATCCAACACATGTTTTCCTATCAGCAGATAAACCATGATACCCATTCCTGAAAGGAATATAAAGACCCATCTGCCTAATTTTTTCATTCTTCTGAAAGGCGAACAGTATCGCCTTTTTCAATTTGTTTGGTTGAGCTTACGATAATCTTATCCTCCTCCGAAATGCTTCCTTGATCAATTGCCGCATAGGTTTCATTTTTATCCAATATGGTCACATTATGTCTTACTACTTTTAATTCTTCCCCCAGAATGGTTTTTTTGATAGATGCCGAAAATACATAATTTTGCTGTCCATCACTATGAATCGCTGACAAAGGCACGCAAAGCTTTTTTTCTTCTCCGCTTACTATTATCCTCATAATACCGGTATCTCCTAAATTTGCCATTTCTTTTGTTACGGGAAAAGAAAGGATGTAAGTATCTTTCTGCTCCTTGCTTTCCTCAATTGTTTCTACGGGAATATCCGATAAAGTTCCCTGATCGGAACCAAGCTCCACTTCCGCCAAGTCCCCTAATTGTACATATTTTTTATTTCCTTTTGAAATTTCCGCCTGAAAACGGTATCCTTCCTCTCTGTCAGTCATATGCAGAAGCGCACTGTCACCGGTTCTATCGCCCTCAACAGCATGAATTTCTATAATATCTCCTTCTACAGGAGCAAGAATTTTTCCGCCTTCTTCTTTGATTTTCTTATAGGTATTCAATTGTTTTTCCAGTTCTCTTTTTTCCAGCCTTGCAAGTTCCAGAGAACTGTCTGCTGCCGTTTCCATATTTGCATCCTCCACGACTCTGCCTGCAGAACGTATATCCTCATCCTTTTGCATGGAAGCTTGTCTGCTTTCTTTTTCATAGTCACTAATATTCTGGTCTAACTGGGCTTTCTTCGTTTCCCATTCTTGCTGGAAAACCGCTGTCTGTTTTTCCTTATAACTTGACAATGCGGCTCTGGATTCTGCTATATCTGTCCGTAAATCCTCCATTGTCTTCTTTTTCTCCTCTTTTTCTTCCTCTGACGCCGCTTCTTTAGACTTTAAATCCTCAAGCTGTTTTTTCTTTTCTTCCAGGCTTCCCAACATAGCCTGATATTCTTCATCCTGTTTCATTGCAGCCGTTACATATTCTTTTTGTGAAGGAAGCTTTTCTCTCTCCGCCTTCGCCTCATTTAATTTATCCTGAATTTCCCCCAGACTGATATCTCCTTTTTGTCTGGCACTTTCGTAATCCTCATTGGCTCTTTTTTGGTTCACAGCCTTTTCATTTGCTGCCAATGCTTCATTTTTTTCCATAGTCTCGATTTGTATTCTGTTCTTTTCAATCTCGATTTCTTTATCTTCTATTAAATCCTCTAAATCACTAAGGTCCAGCTGCACCAAAGGCTCATCCTTTTTTACACTTTGCCCTTCCTTTACCAAAACGGCTTCTATCCGTATGCCTGTTTCTGCTAACACAGCCGTTTTCTTATTTTCCACCACCTTTCCTTCTGCCTCCACCTTGTGGTTCAAATATATTCTTCCAGGACTTTCCACCTCTACTCTTGGCAGCATCGCTCCATACATTCCTCTGGATATCAATCCGCAAACAAAAAGAACAAGAAAAAACCAAATGGCTGCTTTCAGCACCTTCCCCTGTGCTCTATTGCCAGACTTCCAGTCACACAAAAATTTCCTTATTTTCTCACTCATAATTTTACAATCTCACTCCTTCATGGCAGAAGCAACAATCCCCTTCTCCAAATAATCCTGTCCCAGCAAAAATACAAATATTGCCGGTATCAATGCCACCACAGAAGCAGCAAACGCATATCCCGCTTCTTCCAAACCGATTTCCGGCAGATACAAGGATAGGGGCCATAAATTCTTATCCTTTAAAAAAGCTAGCGGCTGTTCAATCAGGCTGAAATATTCCAAAAATCCCAGTACAAATGCCGATAGGATTCCGGTAGAGCCAAGAGGAAGTCCAATCCCTATGAAAAGCTGCCATTCTCCCGCCCCATCTATTCTGGCTGCTTCCAGCAGCCCTTTGGGAATATCGGAAAAGGAGCGATAAATCAAAAATACCGGAAACGTGGAAAAAATGCCGGGTAAAATAATAGACCAATTTGTATTGATAAGCCCCAAATTATTTAATACTAAATAGTTGGAAAGCATCGTGACCTGAAAGGGCATCATCATCAAAATAATATAAAAAGTAAACAATACATTTTTTCCAAAAAAACGGAATCTTGCAAAGGCCCAGGCCGCCGGCACTCCTGCTAAAAGCTGCCCTGCCAGAGTAATAAAAACAATTTTCATGGAATTAAAAAAAACCACATAAAAATCCGGCTTATCAAAAAGCAATTCCAGATAATTCCGAAAAGTAGGATATTGGGGAAACAGGCCAAATTCTGCCTTTCCCCCTGCTTCCGTCAGAATGGGCATCAGATTTTCTTTTAATTCTGCCAGCCCTTTAAAGGAACCCATAAATAACAAATATACCGGAAGGCAGATAATAAGCCCTATGCTGCCAAGCAGGATACCCCTTGCTGCGTTATTGAATTTCTTTCTTGAAAATTGAATGGAAAACATTATGACATCTAACCTTTTTTCTTATTTTTTTCGGCCTTTCATCTCTTTCATTCCACAAAAATTGTAGTAATAAAATAAAACCGGTTAAGACAATTGCAAGAAATACTGCTGCTGCTGCCATTTTATCCAGTTCCAGGTTCAAAAACCAATTGTTAAACAAATGCTGCAGCAAATACATACTTTCGTGGGGGTAAGAACCTGCTACCAGATAAGCCTCCCGAAATACCTTAAAGGAATTTAAAAAAGATAATACCGTAATGGTATATAAAGTAGGCTTTAAGTTGGGCAGGATTATTTTCCAAAAACAGACCCTCTCACTGGCGCCATCCACCCTTGCCGCTTCTAATATAGATTCTGAAATACTGAGGATTCCTGCCAGCCATAAAATAACCGTATATCCCAAATTTTTCCAGATATAACTGATGACAAGCACCCAGAAAGCCATATTGCTTCCCATAAAATCAATGGATGTTCCTCCCCATTTTACTAAAAGGGCATTCAGGATTCCCTGCTTGTGAAAAAGCATTTTCCATATGAGCACCACCGTAGCCGCCGGAACCGCCATTGGAAATAAATAAGTGGATTTTAAGAACTGCACTTGTTTCATCCTGCTTAAAGGCACTGCTATAAGCAGGGAGAGGATAATTAAAAGAGGGAGACAGACTGCCGCAAAAGAAACCGTATTTTTTGCTGCCAACAAAAATGCCTGATTGTGAAATATCAGTTTATAATTTTCGATTCCCGTAAAATCCCCTGTTACAGCTGTTAAAAAAGAACGACGTACGACGTCTAAAAAGGGGGCCAATATAAAAATACTTACTCCTAAAAGACTTGGAAGCAGGAACAGCAATGCTGTTACAGCCTCTTTTCTTTTTTTATGTGATATATTTTTATAAGCTTTCATAGTAATGACTTTCTTTTTATTGAACGGCCGCCGGCATCAGCCGGCGACCGTTTATTTTATTTCTGATTTATTCAGAAAGATAAATCTGTACTTTGTTGATGATTTCGCCTGCTACATCTTCTACGGACTTTTCCCCATTTAAGGCAGCCGGTCCTAACTCAAGTATCACATCCTTTATAGTGGTATCTGTAAGAGTCGGTGTGTCCAAAGATGCAACTATCTCTTCCAGCCTCTGCTGTCTTTCTTCATCAATCCATAAAACCTGTAAATCGCCAATGTTTTCTTTACCTGTTTCTTCATCTACATATGACCATGCCATAGAAAATCCTATTTCTTTTTCTTCCTCCCGGCTTTCGTATGGGCTTATGAGAGAATCAGAAAATGCTTTTTTGTTTATAGGATAACCTGTGTCAATTGACATAGCCTGCAATTCCTCTGACAACAGATAAGAAACAAAATTTGTGGCCAGTTCCTTAGAAGAGCTGTTTTCACAGACTCCTATGACAGAAACAGGAACAAATACATTTCCCTTCTGACCCGGCAGCAGTTTGATTTCCTGTTCGTTTTCTTTTTTATCTAAAACGGAAGTAATCATGGAATAATCCATATAAGCGGAAGAAACACAGCTGCTTCTGCCAAAGCGTATTCCTTGTTTATTTTCCAAATACTCCAACGCGTTATTTACAGCCTTTAGGTAATAATCCTTTCCTAAATACTCTTCCGCAGAAGCTGCAGACTCCTCATGTTCCTTTCCTTCTTCGCTGGTAATACCCTTCTGTTCAGCTTCATAAATTCTTTTTGCCTGATTTAAAAATATGGTTAATTCTTCCTTCTTGATTGTACCATCCTCTGCCATCCAGGCAGGGGCATTTACATCAAAAAGCTTATTTAACGTTTCAGTTTCATTGAAGGAGCCGGTAATCGTTCCGGTTTCTTTTTCATTCCGAAGCTTTTCTACCTCATCTGCTAATGTAGTTAAATCTATAATTCTATCAGCAATGGTTTTTTCTGTATATAAAACCGGAATCTGGAATCTGCTGGGAATTGCATAAATGCTATCTCCCTTTTTATAGCTATTTACTATATTTTCAAAAAAGTCATCCTGTCCAAAATCTTTTGTAAGCATTTCACTTAAATCTGCTAAAATTCCTTTTTCCATGTATGATTGAACCGGCATGCCGTCTAATAAGATGATGTCGGGACCTTCTCCACTGAGTATTTGTGTATTCAGGTTTCGAATGGCATCCTCTTTGGTCATGCCGCTTCCTTCCGTCATCCCTATTTCATATTCAATATAAATTTCCGAATTATTCTTTTGAAATTCTGAAACTGCCTGCTGAATCATACTGTTTTCTTCTAAGCTGTAAATCTTCAAAAGCTTCTCCGGAATAGCTGCCGCCTGACTGTCATAAACATAATTTTTTATCAGGATTTCACTTGTGGAAGAAAACTTAAGATAGGCAATCAGAAATTCCCCGTTTTCTTTTCTTATCATATTCAAAAGAGAGCAGGAGGGATCTCCTAAGGAAGAAAGGCTTCCTTTCATAATCTCTTCTATTACATTTCCGCCTACTACATGGCGATACAAACCATCGGAACATGCAATAAATATGGAATTTTCTTCATCTCCTTCACAAAGCAGAATTGATTTTGGTCCACCCGTATCATAGGCTCCATCTATTTTGGAAAATTTTCCTGCAGAAAAATCATCCAACACCGGATCTTCTATAAAGGTTTTTGTCTCTAAATCATACTGTTCGATTTTTGAACTGACAAAATACAAAATGTTTCCTATTTGCTGCACATATTCGATTCCGTCATCTACTTCACAGAAATCTGTAAAATTCCCGGAATCTTTGTCCACAATATATACTTTATTTTCCACAGAAGCCAAAAGGGTTCCATCGGATAACATACCAATGCTGTCTACATACTCCGGTGTATTTATGGGCATTCCATTTCCATCCTTGTCAATATACAAAAGACGAAATGAAGAATTGATATCTTCCAATGCACCTGCGGCTTCTTCTCCTTCAATTATTATGGAATCTGTATCAGTCATAGCATCGTTTTCATCAATAATATAATTGCCTTCTTCTGTGTCCTTCCAATATTTTACAAAATAACTTCCATCCTCTCCCATAACAGCTTGAAAGACATAGGTGCCTTCTTCCATGTTATCCAATAAATATGTATCCTTAAGCTCCCAGGTTTCTCCTCCGTCTTTCGATACGAAAGTTCCTTTTTCACTATCCAAAAGACCTATGGAACCATCTTCCAGTTTTTTCATATCCAAAATAGACAAGACACCTTCCGGTAATGTCAAATCCGACTCCATATATCTTCCCTTGGCATTGCTTTCCGTTTGCTCTTTACTTTCCTTATTTTCGTTTTCAGAACTCTCATTTGTGCCAGAATCCTTGCTTCCACACCCGGCAAGCAATAATACCATAACTGCCAGCAATAAAGCCGTTCCTCTTTTTGCTAAGTTCTTAATTTTTTTCATGCTTCCTCCTTTTGCCTGACTTTTTCTCTGATAAGTCAAATTTTTTCTCCCTCGATTCTTTCACAGGATAACATAAGAGTCTCTAAGTTTTCTCTAAATATAAAAAAATTCTGACAGAAAACGTTTCTGTCAGCTATTTAAAATAATTTTAAATATTTTCATCTAAAACAAGAGGAATACAAATTTCTATTGTAAACCTTCTTTTCTCCAAATCTGCCTTTACAGTTCCTCCCATCTGAATAGTAAATCGTTTTACAATTGCCAGCCCTAAGCCCGTTGTTTTTCTGCTTCTGGATTGATCTGTAGTATAAAAACGCTCAAATATTTTATCCATATCCTTGTCTTCAATGCTGTCGGTAAGATTAGAAACCCGGATTTTAACCGTATTTTCTTCTTGTGTCAGAGATAATTGGTATCCGTCTGTGCCATGGACCAGGGCATTTTTAATGAGGTTTTCTATGATTCTTACAAATGCATGTTTATCTGCTCTGATTTTACAGGACTTTTTGGTAATCGTTACTTCTGGCTGGCTGTTTTTTTTCAAGAAATCTTCGTAAAACATGGAAATGGTTTCCGCAAACAAATTCCCAGCCTGAAATATTTCAGGCTCTAATTTCATTTCTCCTGCTTCGATTCGTGCATATTCAAATAATTGATTCAGCATATCCGTTACATTATCCAGACGCTGCTCCACGATTTTTACATATTCCAGCTTCTTTTCCTCTTCCATGCTTCCCTTTTGCAGCATTTGAAGATAGCCCTTAGCAGAAGTAAGAGGGGTTCGAATATCATGGGAAATACTGGTAATGCTTTCCCTGTAAATTTTATTTTCCCGTTTCAACTTATTTTCTTCTTCTTTATAGCCCAACATCAATCTGTTAACTGCTGTAATGACTTCTTCGGTTTCCCCTATAGGGCAGAAAGAGGATAGCTGATAATTCGTATCCTCTTTTTCCATAAGGGCAAGCTCTTCCTTCATATGGTGGATTTGTTTTCTATAGCACCACAAGCGAAAGGATAAAATAGTCCCAACCAGAATTAATATGATAATTGCTGCTGCCAATTGTACCTGCATAAAGTCTCCTATTTTATATCTGCTTTCTTAAAGTGTAATGCTCCGATTCCAAAGGTAAATACTATCCAAAGGACTGCCGTAACAATTGTCCGGACTGCAAAACTTTCGTCCATATTCGTCTTAGGGCAGTTGGCCATCAACGACAAAAGGCAATAATCGGATACCTTAAAATTAAAATGGAAGTATTTTAAAACAAGGTCAAAACCCATGGTAATCAGGTCGGAAAAACAAATAATGCAAATACTAATTGCAATTCCAGCACCTAAACTTCTGCAAAATTCATTTATAGTAATAACCAATCCCACAAATGCCGCCCCAAGTAAAAGCTCTATTGCCGTATAGCTGCAAAGATTTCTACAAAATTCTCCATTTAATTCTTCTGTACCTTTAAAAACAACCCCAAACAACAGAGTAGTTATTATCATAACAATCATCATCAAAATAGAGGCTAATATTGTCATTAAATATTTGGAACTAAAAATCTTCCATCTTCCATAACCTTTTCCAGTAACATTTTTTATAGCCCCGTTTCCATATTCTCCATATACAAAAATTGCTGCAAAAATAGCGGTAAATATACCCGAAAAAGCTCCAAACATCTGTTGCAGTGCATCTAAAATGCCAATCTGCTCAAATATAGAAGCAGTACTTTCCTCAGTTTCTTCCATTGCTTCTCCTGATACTACCACTTCCATAGAACCGTTTTCCACTTCTCCCTGCTGGATTTTATCCATTAGTATCAAAAGCCCATAGAAAAATAATACAAAAGCTATCATTACTATAGAACATACATATATACTTTTACTTTTTTGTAATTTATAAAATTCTCCACTTAATAAATTAATCATTTGCCTCGCCTCCCAATAATTCCATAAAATAACCTTCCAGGTCCTGTCCTGCCAAATAGCTCTCTGATATGTTCACACCGTTTACGATCAACTCCCTGTTAGTCTGCTCTAACTTGTCAAGCTGCTCAAAAATACGTAAAATTCCCTGTTGTGGAATATCAAAATTACGGATGTGAAGCTTTTCTTCCAGAATATTTGCTGCCAGACCTTCATTATCCACAAGAATCTTCTGACACCGTCTGCATCGGTCATTCAACTCTTCTGTATCGAATTCTTCAATCAGCACTCCGTCTCTGATAATGCCATAATGGGTAGCTATTTTGGAAAGCTCGCCTAAAATGTGGCTTGAAATCAGTATCGTAATTTCTCTTTCCTGATTCAGCTTTAAAAGCAATTCCCTGATCTCTTTTATTCCTTCCGGATCAAGACCGTTGATTGGCTCATCTAAAATCAAGAAATCCGGATTACGGAATAGAGAAATTGCAATTCCCAGTCTTTGCTTCATGCCCATGGAAAAATTTTTTACTTTTTTCTTTTCTGTTCCTGTCAACCCTACAAATTCCAGCATATCATCTACTGTCTTCCTATCAGCAATACCAAAGTTCCTTCTGATTACCTCCAGGTTTTCCTTTGCTGTCATATTTCCATACACGCCGGGATTCTCAATCAGGCTTCCTATTCGAAGACGCTGTTTTTCCAGCTCTTTAGAACCAAATAATTCCATCGTCCCTTCCACAGGAGCTGCTAATCCTGTCACCATTCTCATAAATGTGGTCTTTCCTGCGCCGTTTTTGCCAATAAAGCCATATATTGCACCTTTTTTTACATGCATAGATACATGATCCACGACTTTATGAGTTCCATATACCTTTGTGATATTTTCTGTCTTTAATACATAATCCATACTGTATCACCTGTTTCCTTTCTGTTATCCGGACATTTCTTTCATCCGCTTTCGGAATTGCCCTGTCCTGTTATGTATATAGAATAACAGACAGCAATTTAGAAACTTTAGGAAAAGTATAAAGAAATCATAAAGTTTTCAAATCTCATTTATTTCATTTTAAAGCCAATTCCCCACACAGTTTCAATGTAGGTTTCTTTTTCGTTCGCCTTTCCTAACTTTTGCCTTATATTACTAATATGGACATTTACTGCATTATCCTCCCCCAAAAACTCTTCGTTCCATACGGATTCATAAATATTGCTTTTTGTAAATACCTTGCCCGGATTTTTCATAAGCAGCTCTAAAATCAAATATTCCCGCCGTGTCATATGAACTTCGGTTCCTGCAACAGTAACCTTGAATTCCTCCGGTTCCAAAAGAATATCTTTATATTGCAGTCCTTTTACTGCTTTCTGTCTTCTTACTTGATTTCCATTACGTCTTAATACAACTTCCAGACGTGCCAGTAATTCTTCCGTATCAAAAGGCTTTGTTATATAATCATCCGCCCCTGCCCGAAGCATGGATACCCTTGTCTGTATTTCATCCTTTGCAGATGAAACAATGACTGCAATTTGCGGATATTCTTCCTTTACTTTTTCAAGCAGGTCTTCCCCTTTCATTCCGGGCAGCATCAAATCTAAAATCATTGCTGCGGGACACTCCCTTTCCATATATAGGAGCGCTTCCGTTCCCGAAAATGCCTGAGTTACCTTATATCCGTTCTGACAAAGCAAATCCTTTAACATATGATTGATATCGTTATCATCCTCTACAATCAATATATAATCTTTCATTTTCTCTCCTTGCAAAAATACATTGATGTAAATTTCCTGACTCTCCCACTGCTTCGATTCAAATTCTTTTCCGTGCACAGTTCAATTCTATCTTTTAATTTAAGGCTGGAATCCGACTTTTCTTTATTTTATCCATAGATGCTTCAAATGCATTAAGTATTTTAGGATTAAATACACCGCATTCATTGTTTTTAATCATCATGACAGCCGTTTCATGGCTATATGCCTGTTTATATACCCTTTCAGATGTAAGTGCATCATACACATCCACAATAGATACTACTTGTGCCCAAATGGAAATCTCATCACCACACAAACCATCTGGATAGCCACGGCCATCCCAGCGTTCATGATGATGTCTGCAAATATCATAACTGTAATTATAAATTCCCTCATCCATAATATTGGGGATATTCTGAAGGATTTCACAACCCTTTATCGTATGCTGCTTCATAATTTCAAACTCTTCCTTAGTAAGCCTGCCCGGCTTATTCAGAATTCTATCCGGTATGGAAATCTTTCCTACATCATGGAGTACAGAGGAAGTGACGATTTTATCTATTTCGCTTTTGGGCAGATAGTACTCCGGATACATTTTGCTTACCTCTGCCATAAGGATTCCGGTAAGCCCGCAAATACGTTTTACATGTTCTCCTGATTCACAATCTCTAAACTCAATCAGTGTTGCAAGTGTTTCCACCATTGACTTATTAAATTTATTAAGCCGCTCTACCTGTTTCGCAACAATCTTTTCCAGCTCATTTCTATGTCCATACAGCTCAATTACATTACCGATCCTACACTTTAGAAAATGCGCCATAAATGGCTTGGTAATTACATCTGCCGCACCTAAATGATATCCTTCTAATAACATTTCCCTGCTATTTTCTGCGGTTATCAAGAAAACAGGTATGCTTTCGATTTTCCCGGTTTTATTCATTTCTTTAAGTACACCAAGTCCGTTTACTTTCGGCATGATCAAATCAAGAAGAACTGCTGAAATATCTGAATTGCTGTTAATAATCTCTATAGCTTCAGCACCGTCGCAGGCTTCTATTGTTTTATAATCATCTTTAAATATTTCCACCAAAATAGCACGATTAATTTCAATATCATCCACAATCAATATTGTTTTTTCATTTTCCATAGAAATCTCCTTATCTAAATCTAACTTATTCCAATCTATTATTTTTTCTGACTTCAATCATAATAATTTTAATATGAAAATCCCCATAATAAAATATAGTAACTCTTTCTAAGCTATTTTAAAATAATTTAATAATAAAATCAATGGCACTTAGGCTTTTTTAGCTGGATCATAACTGCCAAATTATAAAATTTCCGTTTGGAAATACACAAGTAGCCATTAAAATTATTTTATGATAGAATAAAACTTATATCAATACATAAGGAGTGATATAAATGACTTTTATAGGTTTATTTGCAATGTATCTAATCATCATCATTATTATTATCATCATGACGACGTTTACAGCATTTATTCTTTTTCTAGCTTCATTTTTTATGAAGAAAAACTATAAAAAGAAATTGTTAGAAGGACAATCTGCAACGCCAATTAAAAAATATTATTTAATTCCAAGAATCATAGGGTGGATATTTATGATACCTCTTCTATTTTCCATAGGCTTAATTGCGTATGTTTCCATTAGCACATCTATATATCAGCATAATAGCTTAGGATATCATGTGATGCAGGGAAATTACAGCGAAGCTGAGGAAATTCTTAAAAAAGGAATTGACCCTGATTGTACTTTGAAAAGCAACAAACCGGCAAATCCAGGAGAGCAGACACTTCTCAGCTTACTCTGTGAAAAGGGTTTTACAAACGAATTAGAGGATTCTATTGATGATGAAGAAACAGAAAAAGAGTTAAAAATGATACAGCTTTTAATTGACTATGGTGCAGACATAGAAAGCAGGACATATTCCCATGATGCAAATGATTCCAGACACTTTTATCAGGAAGAAAGCGATTATTATAATTCCAGTGATAGATGTGGCTATACACCTTTTTTATATGCCGTATATATGGGAAATGAAAAGACAGTTGAACTCTTAATAGAAAACGGTGCAGATATCAATGCAGAAGATTACTGCGGATATAATGCAATTTCAATAATTGCTGACAAGGATAATGACGATGAGGGTCTTGAAATGCTCAGATATTTAATTGATAAAGGATGTGACAAGGACCATGCTACAAATTACTATCAATTAGCTTATTTTCTTGCTTTCCGAAATGAAAGCCCAAATGAAGAGCCTAAAAATAAAGAAATACTGAAATTATTAGAAAAATAACAGGTTTTTAGAGATTATTTTAAGAATTCTCTGTTACAATAAAGTCTATAGCGCATTGCTCACATTATAGATACTGGGAGAGTAATTGGATTATGAGAATTCTATTAATAGAAGACGATGAGAAATTATTACAGCTTCTTTCTTTTCAACTAAAAAAAGAAGGGTTTCAGGTAGACTGCTGTAATAACGGAGGCGATGCCATGTATTATATTTCTCAAAATGCCCATGACATTATCCTGCTTGACCGGATGCTTCCAGAAATGGACGGTCTTACTATATTAAAAAAGACAAGAGAATCCGGAATTACCATTCCTGTTATAATGCTTACTGCATTAGGACAGCTTCAGGATAAGATTGACGGATTGGATACAGGAGCTGATGATTATCTGGTAAAGCCCTTTGCATTTGAAGAGCTTCTGGCAAGAATCCGCTGCATAAAGAGAAGGCCCAGACAATGGGAAGAAAATCATGTGCTTACTTTAGGCGACATTTCCCTTTCTCCGGAAGAAAAAGTGTTAACAGGTCCTGAAAATTCCTGTACACTTTCAAAAAGAGAGTGCAACTTGTTAGAAGTACTTTTAGTAAATAAAAATCAGACAATGCCCCGCATGGTGCTCTTATCCAAAGTATGGGGGCCGGATGCGGAAGTGGAAGAAGGAAATCTGGATAATTATATCCATTTTCTGCGCCGCCGTTTAAAGTCTGTAGGAAGCTTACTTACACTGACTACCGTGCGGGGAGTAGGATATAAATTAACAGAATGAAACAAACCTGAAATCTAATAATCTTTGAGGAATTATTATGTTTAAAAAAGTACATCTTCGGCTAACCCTGCTTTGTACCGGAATCACAGGCATTATTTTAATTTGCATGACATGTTTTTACTTATTAGTAGCAGAGACTAATTTAAAGAATAATTATTATCATTCCTTTGAAAATAACGTTCAAAACATCATTTATAATCTGGAAAAAGAGTCTGTTATTTCTTATGAATGGCTTTCAAAGCTGGAAGCCGATGGTAAATATACTATTTTTTTAGAAGATAACGATCAGCCTATTTTTTATGGAAATATTGTGAAAAATGAAACAAGAACGGAGCTTCTTTCTAATATAAAAAAAGAATATGAGTCTTTATTTGAAGTGGAAATAGTAGATATTTCTTCTTTGCTGTCCTTTCATCAGGAATTTACCTACGTGGAAGCAAATCATTTTTTTGCCATCAATAGACAGGAATATTATGTATCTTACGGAAAAATTCCAAAGGAACATGGTTATATAAAAGTATATATTCTTTGTTCCCTGACAAATTTATATAAACAAATCTATATTCAGAGAGTCTTATTTGCTTTTATCAATCTTGCCGCCATGGCAGCATTGTTTTTCTTTTCCTTATATTTTACCAAAAGACTTTTAAAGCCCATTGAAGAAAATCAAAAAAAGCAGGTTCAGTTTGTGGCTGCTGCCTCTCATGAACTCCGGACGCCTTTAACTGTCATATTATCTTCTGTTTCCGCTTTAAAGAAGCTTGCCGAAGAAAATATAAAACAGAAAACAATCTCTAACCTTTCCATTGAAGAGGATTTCCTGAATGAAAAGAATTTCTATCAGATTATTGAAGAAGAAGCAAAACGCATGTCCAGGCTGGTTAGCGACATGCTTCTTTTGGCAAACGGGGATAATCGGACCTATTCCCTTCAATTAAAGGAAACAGAGGCAGATACTTTGCTGTTAAACTGTTACGAAGCTTTTGAATTGATTGCAAAAGAAAAACAGATTATCTTGTCCATCCTGCTGCCAGATACCCCAATGCCGCTATGTAAATGTGACCCGCAGCGAATTGCCCAGGTGCTTGCTATTTTAGTCCACAATGCAATATGCTATACGGAAATAAAATACGAAAAAAAAGAAACATCAGAAAAATCCGTCACCAGACAGGGAAAAGTATCTCTTAAAAGCGAATACAGAGATAATCATCATTACTTTTATGTTGAGGATAACGGTATCGGCATTCCTGATGAGGAAAAGCAACACATTTTTGAACGCTTTTACCGGGTAGATGCCTCCAGAAGCAAAAAAGACCACTTTGGGCTGGGACTTTGCATTGCCCTGGAAATCGTAAAGGAGCACCATGGGACTATCCGGGTTTTAGACACAAAAGGAGGAGGAAGTACTTTTCTTGTAAAACTATGAAAAAACATTTTTAAAAGCCTGAAAGGTTTTCTCCATCCCTTCCTCAAAGGAAGTATATTCAAAAGCAAGCTCTTTTTTAATCTTACCTCCGTCATAAAGCTCTGTTTCTTCTTTTGTCAGAGGAAAAGGCAGCGGGATATTTTGTTTTATTGCCTGTTTAGTAGTTATTTCCTGCAATACAAAAGGTCTGTCTGACACTCTTTTCAATACTTCAAAAAAGTATTTGTAGTCTATTATCTCATTTCCGCAAACATTAAATGCCTGATTATATGCTTTTTTATGACCGATTGCAGACAAAATTGCTCTTGCCACATCTTTCACATAGGCAAATTGAAATTGTCCGTCTGCATCTACAGGATAAGGCAGAGGCTGCCCTGTTACGATCCATTGAATAAACATGGATTCCCTAGGTGCGTAATTAAAAGGACCATAAATGATTCCGGGACGGATGCTGGTATATGCAATGTCAAGACCTTGGCAAGTATTTCTCATTTCCTTTTCTAAAAGCATTTTATTATACATATACTCGCCTGCTTCCCCCGGATAACAAACATCCAAAAGCTCTGCAGATTCCTCTTTGAGTCCATCTATATTTCTTTTGTATACATCACAAGTGCTTATATAAATATACTGTTTTACCTTTCCAGAAATATTTTGAAGGAGATTTTTCACATCTCCAGGCAAATAAGCACAGAAATCCACAACTGCATCATATTCCTGCGGAGTCAGCTTTTTTAATGAGTCAATATCATGCCTGTCTAAATGATATTCAGTAACAGAAGGCATATTCATAGTATAAGTGCCCCTGTTGATTAAAAATAATTCCTGATTTTCTCTGGATGCTACTATGGTAAATACTCTTCCTAAAAAATAGGTGCCGCCGATTACTAAGATTTTCATAGATATATCTCCAATATTAAATAATAACGGCAGAAAGATGAAATAATCCTCATCCTTCTGCCGCATCCTGCTTCATTATAATCTCTTCATCAATTCTTCTCTCTGAGCCTCATATCCCGGCTTGCCAAGCAATGCAAACATATTCTTCTTATAGCTTTCCACACCCGGTTGGTCAAAAGGATTCACGCCAAGCAGATAGCCGCTGACACCACATGCAAACTCAAAGAAGTAGAACAACTGTCCTAAATAAAATTCATTTACTTCCGGCACGTTTACCATGAAATTTGGAACCTGTCCGTCAGTATGAGCTAAAATCGTACCATTCATAGCGGATTTATTTACAAAGTCCACACTCTTTCCTGCCAGATAATTCAGTCCGTCCAAATCAACCGGCTCTTCTCCAATAATAATTTCTTCTCTGGAGGTTTCAATGTTGATTACGGTTTCAAACATATTTCTTGCGCCATCCTGGATGAACTGGCCCATGGAATGTAAATCTGTTGTCAAATCAACGCTTGCCGGGAAAATACCCTTCTGGTCCTTTCCTTCGCTTTCACCGTAAAGCTGTTTCCACCACTCGGAAACATAATGAACGCTTGGTTCATAGTTTGCTAAGATTTCAATTGCTTTTCCTTTTCTTAAAAGGATGTTACGAAGCGCTGCATATTTTAAAGAATCATTTTCAGCAAATGGAAGCTCTAAGGCATTCTTTCTTCCGGAAGCAGCGCCTTCCATCAATTTATCAATATCTGCACCGGAAACGGCAATAGGAAGCAGTCCCACTGCTGTCAATACGGAGAAACGTCCTCCAATATCATCCGGAACAACAAATGTCTCATATCCCTCTTCTGTAGCTAAATTCTTTAAAGAACCCTTTGCCTTATCGGTTGTAGCATAAATTCTCTTTGCAGCCTCTTCTTTTCCGTATTTCTTTTCCATCATTTCTTTAAATACACGAAAAGCAATAGCAGGCTCTGTGGTAGTGCCGGACTTGGAAATCATGTTAATGGAAAAGTCCCTGTCACCGATTACATCAATTAAATGCTTGATATAAGTAGAGCTGATGGAATTTCCTACAAAATAAATTTCAGGAGTTTTTCTTGTTTCTTTGGAAACCACATTGTAAAAGCTGTGTCTTAAAAATTCAATTGCCGCTCTTGCTCCAAGATAGGAACCGCCGATACCGATAACCAATAATACTTCAGAATCCCCTTGAATCTTTGCTGCCGCTTTTTTAATTCTTGCAAATTCGTCCTTGTCGTAATCTACCGGCAAATCAATCCAGCCTAAGAAATCATTGCCCGCACCTGTTTTGGATACTAATAATTCTTTGGCATCCATCGTTAATTTTTCCATCAAACCAACTTCTTTTTCGCTGATGAATGGAGCTGCTTTTGAATAATCAAAGGTTACTTTTGTGCTCATGATAAAACTCCTCTTTTCTTTCTTTTTTTCCAATATTATCAAAACCAAATTAAGTGTAGCAAAATCGGCTGTTTTTTTCAAGTTAAATCTTCCAGTTTATTACTTTTCATGATATCATATCGATAGGTATGATATTTGTCTGCATTTGCATATACAATCATATCTTCCAGTAGGAATAATGTCTGAATGAGCATGAAATTTTTATATAAAATATATCATGAACCTAATTATTTAAAATATACGAAAAGGAAGGACTTTATATGATGAACTATGTATTTGAACAAAAAATTTTGAACCTGAATGAAGAAAAAGTAATGGAAATTCCCTTTAATGTATGGGAAGTACAGGAGAACATAGGGGATTATCCCATTGAGGCCACAGTAAACGGTGTGTCCTTTCAATGCAGCCTTCTTCCAAAAAAAGACGGCTACTATTACCTTCCTTTGAAAAATGCAGAAACAGAGCTTGAAGAGGAAGTTCTCTATCCCGTTTCCTTTACTATTTTAACAGAACCCCAGAAAATTTCTGAAAACAGTCCTTACACCATGGAAAATCCTATTCGTAAAATTGATGGTATCAAAATCATTACCCAGCCATGGGACGGTTTATGCGGCCAGACCTGTATTGCCATGCTTGCGGATATTACCTTAGAAGAAGCTAACAATATTATGCACTGCAGGGAATGGCAGGCTAACATGGGAAAAATGATTTTAACACTGGATTATCTTGGAATCCCTCATGCCAATAATATCATTTACACCCAGGGAAAAGAAGTCACTCTTCCAAAATGTGCGATCATTATGGAAAAAATGGGACGATTCAGCCATTATCTTGTTTGTTATGATGGAGTTTATTATGACCCAACGGATGGCATATTGGAAGGATTCGATCTGGCAAATATGAAAGGATACTTGGAAATTTTGTAAAATTCTGTTATAATTTCTTTTCACAGATTAAAATTTTTCATTTCATCATATGATAAGTTAAAGAACAGGAAAGAGGTTTATGCTATGAAATATAAGCCAATCGGCGTATGTTCCAGCTCCATTGATATTCAGGTAGAAAACGATACAATAAAATCCGTTTCTTTTATAGGCGGCTGTAACGGTAATCTGCAAGGAATTTCTTCACTTGTACAAGGAATGAAACCGGAAGACGCCATTATGAAATTAAAAGGCATTAAATGCGGATATAAAAATACTTCCTGCCCGGATCAGTTAGCAATTGCTTTAGAAAAAATAATTCATGAACAACAATAAATGAATAATAGAAAAATACTTAGATACTTTCATGAATAGTGGAGGCTTTATGAAAAGAATCGTATTAACAGGCGGCGGCACTGCCGGTCATGTAACACCAAATATTGCTTTGATTCCCAGATTAAGAGAGCTTGGATATGACATACATTATATCGGCTCTTATGACGGAATTGAAAAAAGATTGATTGAGGATTTTGATATTCCATATTATGGTATTTCCACAGGAAAATTACGCCGCTATTTTGATCCCAAAAACTTTTCTGATCCTTTCCGTGTTATGAAAGGATTTGGGGAAGCCCGGAAAATATTAAAGAATATCAAGCCTGATATTGTATTTTCAAAGGGCGGCTTCGTATCTGTACCTGTAGTAAGGGCTGCTGCCAGTCGGAAAATTCCAACTATTATCCATGAATCAGATATGACTCCCGGTCTTGCCAACAAACTTTGTATTCCGGTAGCAGAGGTCGTATGCTGTAACTTTCCGGAAACCTTAAAAGAACTTCCAGAAGATAAAGCTATGTTAACGGGTTCCCCTATCCGGGAAGAACTAAGAAAAGGGAATAAGATTGCTGCCCTTGATTTATGCGGCTTTACCGCCAATAAACCGGTTATTATGGTCATAGGAGGAAGTCTTGGAGCTGCAAATGTAAATAAAGTAGTAAGGGATGCTCTTCCCGAACTGCTAAAGGATTTTCAAGTAGTTCATATATGTGGCAAAGAAAAAATGGATAATCTTTTGTTAAATACAAAGGGATATAAACAATTTGAATATTTAAAAGGAGAGCTAAAAGATATTTTTGCCATGGCAGATTTAGTAATCAGCCGTGCAGGCGCTAATGCTATTTGTGAATTACTTGCTTTAAAAAAGCCAAATCTTTTGATTCCATTGGGAAGAGGAGGAAGCAGGGGAGATCAAATATTAAATGCCAAATCCTTTGAATCCCAAGGCTTTAGTATCGTATTGGAAGAAGACGATATTACTGAAACTCTTTTGGTGGAAAAAGTACATGAATTGTTTTTTATGAGACAGACCTACATCGATTCCATGAACCGCAGCAATCAGCTTAATTCTATCCAGACTATAACCGGACTTATAGAAAATGTATGTAGACAAAAAGTAGAATCATAAAAGAAAAATAGAATCGGAAAAGAATATCTTTTCCGATTCTATTTTGTTATTACATTTTTTCTACTTTTTCTTTTAATTCTTTAATGTCTTTTTTAGATAAAATCTTCTGGCTGCATAAGTCATCAATGAAAGTGCTTACATTTCCTTCATCCCAGAATCTGATGAATTCCTTCATAAGATCTCTCTTATAATCTTTTTCTTTTACAAGAGGCTGATAGAAGAAATATCTGCCTTTTCTGTAAAAGCTTAAATATTCCTTTCTTACCAATCTTGCAAGGAATGTAGAAACTGTCTGTGGCTTCCAATCCTTACCAAAATCATTGTTTACATTTGCTGTTACATCGGATAAAGCTAATTCTACCTCACTATTCCAAATGCATTTCATAACGACTTCTTCGCTTTTTGTTAAACCAAATTCCGCCATCTGAACCTCCTTATATTTTTTATTTTTTTTTCTTTCTTATCCTATTATAAACTATATTCATTGGATTTGAAAGCCCAAATTTATCATTTTTGGTAAAAATTTATTCATTTTTAGCATTTTTATTAAAAATTACTAAAAATTATGATTTTTTATATAAAAAATATGTACAATTTTTACCTTATTTTTTTTGCTCTTTTTGCCAGATTTTAGAAAAAGAAAAATATTCGGTAGTAAAAAAGATGTTTTTTTACATTTACCGAATATTTTTACTCTATCATTACTCTTTTACAACAGAATTTTTTGAACTACTACAGCTATTTATACAACCGCTGCAACCACTGCAGTCACATCCACAACCTAATTCTTTACTTTTTGCTTTCTTTACAAAGCTGCGAATAATGAAGAAAACACATAAACCCATTACGGTTAAAATTACGATATCTGCCATATTTTCACCTTCTTCTAACAACATGCTTTTGACATACATACCTTATCAAGCAAAGTAACTGTTTCTACCACTTCATCTGTAATATAACCTTTTGCCTTTAATCCTTCTGATATGATATCTTTCCATTCATCATTAGATAAGACTATTTCCTGCTTATTTTCAAGTAAAACAATACAGCTTTCATAATCATTGCATTTACCGCCACAGGACAATTTATAAAGATTTCTTCTGTCAATTGCACCAATTTCTTCCAAAGTATTCAGCATCCGGTATACAGTAGCAATTCCAATGGTTTGATCTCTTTTATGAGCCTTATAGTAAATTTCCTTACAGCAGGTACATTCCTCATCAAAAATGATATCAATCAAAAGTCTTCTCTGACTGGTAATGCGATACCCTTTTTCTTTTAATATAGTAAGCATTGCCTGTTTTTGTGACTTGATATATTCCATATGGCTTATGCTGCTTTTTTCTTCTACCATATATGCTTCCCTTCCTTTTGTCAATCAACAATAAACAGTATGTGTAGAAATCTTATACTTAATTAACCTTTGCTAATTCTTTTACTTCCAGTGTATTGCTTTCCTTATATGGTCTGAATAACATATAAAGGAAACCAATTACTATAATAAATGCAATTACTGTAAAGATTCCAAAAGCTCCTGATGTAATCAGTGCACCAATCTGATAGATACATAAAGAAACCAAATATGCTAATCCAGTCTGATAACCAATTGCAAACCAGAACCATTTTGCATTGTTCATTTCACGTTTAATAGCTCCCATTGCTGCAAAGCAAGGTGCGCATAATAAGTTAAATACCAGGAAGGAATAAGCTGCTATAGCAGTCATGCTGTTTGCAAGAGTACCCCAGATTTCTGCTCCATCTTCTGCAACCTCTGCAAATCCAAAAAGGACACCAAAAGTTCCTACTACATTTTCTTTTGCTATTAATCCGGTTACTGCTGCTACTGCCATCTTCCAATCACCCCAGCCAAGAGGTACAAAAATTGGTGCAATTACATTACCGATAGATGCTAAAATACTATTATTGAGTTCTTCTGCTTCCAACAGTCTGAAGGAACCTTCAACCCAGCCAAATCCTTGTAAAAACCAAAGTACAATTGTTGATAATAAAATGATGCTTCCGGCTTTTCTAATAAAGGACCATCCTCTTTCCCACATGCTTCTAAGCACATTACCTACAGTAGGCATATGGTATGCAGGCAATTCCATAACAAAGGGCGCCGGTTCTCCTGCAAACATTTTTGTTTTCTTTAAAATAATACCGGAACAGATAATTGCAGCAATTCCTACCATATAAGCACTAAATGCTACCCAGCCTGCATTGTTGAACAATGCTCCTGCAATCAATGCGATAATCGGAAGCTTTGCTCCACATGGAACAAAAGTTGTGGTCATAATAGTCATTTTCCGGTCTCTGTCATTTTCAATGGTTCTGGATGCCATGATTCCAGGAACACCACATCCACTACCAATTAACATAGGAATAAAGGATTTTCCGGAAAGTCCGAATTTTCTAAAAATCCTATCCATAATAAAGGCAATTCTTGCCATATATCCACAGCTTTCCAAAAATGCAAGGAAAAGAAACAAAACAAGCATCTGTGGAACAAATCCGAGTACAGCTCCTACACCGGCTATAATACCGTCTAAAATAAGACTGCTCAACCAATCTGAACATCCAACATTATCCAGAACATCTTCAAGTAATACGGGAATACCCGGTACCCATATACCATAATCAGCAGGATCTGCTTCTTCATCTAATTCAGCTGCTTCTTCAAAGTCTGCAGTACCGATTCCAAATAAGTGCCATCCGTCTCCAAATACTCCATCATTTGCCCAGACTGTAACAATATCACCAACAGTTGTTACAGATATATAATAAACAATGAACATTACGATTGCAAAAATAGGAAGCGCTAAAAATCTATTTGTTACAATTCTATCAATTTTATCGGAAACAGATAACTTTTCTTTGCTTTTCCTTGTATAGCAATCTTTTATAATGGAAGATATATATACATATCTTTCATTAGTAATAATGCTTTCTGCATCATCATCCATTTCTTTTTCAATCTTTTCAATTTCACTTGTTACATCAGGAACCTTCTTCATTTGAGATTTAATCTTATCATCACGTTCCAGTAATTTAATGGCAAAGAAACGTTTCTGTTCTTCCGGTATTGTATTATCAAGCTTTTCTTCAATATTATTAAGAACTTCTTCCACATTATCAGAAAACTTATGTACGATAGAATCGCTCTTCTTTTCCTTTGCTACCTTCACTACCATTTCTGCAGCTTCTTTGATTCCTTCACCCTTTAAAGCAGAAATCTCCACAACCTGGCAGCCTAATTTTTCAGAAAGCTTTTTAATATGAATTTTATCGCCATTTTTATTGACAACATCTATCATATTTACAGCCATAACAACCGGAATTCCCAATTCCATAAGCTGTGTGCTTAAATACAAGTTTCTTTCTATATTAGTTCCGTCTACAATATTTAAGATAGCATCAGGCTTTTCACCAATTAAATAATTTCTTGCCACTACTTCTTCTAACGTATAAGGGGATAAAGAATAAATTCCCGGCAAATCCATGATAATTACATCTTTATTTCCCTTTAGTTTTCCTTCTTTTTTTTCTACTGTAACTCCGGGCCAGTTTCCAACAAACTGATTTGATCCGGTCAAAGCATTAAATAATGTTGTTTTACCGCAGTTTGGATTACCTGCAAGTGCAATTTTTACTGACATGTTTCTCCTCTCTTTTCCGCTGCAATGGCAGCTATGAATTCCTATATTTTTTCATTACTCCCTTAATAATAAATTACTGAACCTCTATCATTTCAGCATCGGCTTTTCTTAAAGAAAGCTCATAACCTCTAACTGTTATTTCTACAGGATCACCTAAAGGCGCTACTTTTCTTACAAAAATATCTACCCCTTTTGTAATTCCCATATCCATAATTCTTTTTTTTATGGCACCACTACCATTGATTTTTGAAACAGTAACTGTTTCTCCACATTTTACTTCCTTTAAAGTTCCCATTTTTCTTTCCTTTCTTAAATTATGATCTTACTTGCCATATCTTTATTGATAGCAACTCTTGAATCCTTCACATTTACAATCATATTTCCTCCTATCTGGGAAACAATTACCACCATACTCCCTGTTACAAATCCAAGATTCTCTAAAAACTTGCGTGTTTCTTCTTTTCCGCCAACTCTCTTTATGTAATTGACTTCTCCTAGTTTGGCCATCGTTAAGGGCATTTGATCATCTTCTTTCTCTTTGTAGGCTTGTGGATATGTGTTTAGCTGCTACTTATGTATTTCTTAAATGATAATGACTTTCATTTACACTTATAATATATGATTAGGTGCAAAAAAAGTCAATAGTATTTTTGAAAATTTTTATCAATAAGGTATATATAATGGTTCTGATTCTTATACCTGGAACCTGTATGTTTGCGAAAATTGGATATACTGTAAATAAATTACAGGGATTTTATCCACAAATTAGCTGGCTTGCACTGATCATTTTTAATCTTTTTTGTATTCTTTACATGGCAATCGGTTTTTATTTACCATAGTTTCCGGATTTCTTCTTGATACAAAAATAGTAATGACTACAATTATTGTAATAGTATTGTCTTTATCTTTTATTTTTATCTTTACTTACATGGTTGAACATTTCCTTTTGGATGCAAAAAAAAGACGAACTGGAAAAAAATAATGAGCGAGTACAAAATGTATTAAATAAGGTAACATACATATCAAATAATTTAGGAAAAGCAAGCAATGCATTGGTAGAATCCTCACAAACTGAAAGTGCTTCTATACAAGAGCTTTCCGCTATTAGTGAAAGCCTATTAGAAACCAGCTCAGAAGATTTGGATTGTCTTTCTAATGAATTAGTTGAAATTTCTACATCTAATGGACAGGAAATAAAGAATTCACAAATATTGCAAATATAGTGCAAAGCAACAGCGAAGAGGTTCTTGCAGTATCCGAGCAGGTTGAAAATATCAATTCTATGATAGAAGAATTAGTAGATGCATAAAGATTAAAACCACAATAAAAACAGTCGTTTATTTGTCAAAACGGCTGTTTTTATTGCATTTTCCAAATATTTATGTATAATAAAATTGATTTAAAAAATACAAAATCAACTGGAAAACAAGGTAAAAATTACATGAATCTAAATCACTTTAAAAAAGAACAATTAAAATCTACAGTAAGCGATGGTATCAGACATTTTAAGATTTTTTTGAAATGGACGGTGCTTTCTTTATTTATAGGAGTAATCGTAGGATTCTTCAGCTCTACCTTCGGTGTTTGTATGGAATGGGCAAATGAAATGAGGGCGAAACATGATTTTTTGTTGCTCTTTCTTCCTATTGGAGGACTTTTTATTATATGGATTTATCATTATTTTCATTTTGATAAAGATTCCGGCACAAACCGGATTTTAGATACAGTGCATTCAAAAAACACCATTCCTTTTCGGATGGCTCCTTTGATTTTTATTTCTACTGTAATTACTCATCTATTTGGAGGTTCCGCAGGACGAGAAGGGGCCGCTCTTCAGATTGGAGGAAGCTTTGGAGACAAAATAGGAAGGGTTTTAAAGCTGGATGAAATGGATCGGAAGGTTATGGTCATGTGCGGCATGAGTGCAGCATTTTCCGCTTTATTCGGTACATCCATGGCAGCAGCAATCTTTCCTTTAGAGGTAATTACAGTAGGGGTCATGTATTATGTGGCACTGCTTCCCTGTGTTATTTCTTCCCTAGTCGCTTCTTTTTTTGCCAATGAATTTGGAATCAGCCCGGAATCCTTTCATATTTTAAAAATTCCGGCAATATCAGTTGAAAGTATTTGGAAGATAGCTCTTCTTGCACTAATATGTGCTTTTGTAAGCTCTATATTTTGTACGATTCTTCATACTACGGCAGATCTTTATGCAAAATATTTACCAAATCCTTATATCCGTGTTGTAGTTGCAGGCTGTTTCATAACAGCTTTGAGTTTTCTTCTGGGTACAAGGGATTATAACGGTGCTGGAATCGACGTGATTAAACGGGCCTTTTTAGGAGATGTAGTACCTTATGCCTTTTTACTAAAAATGATATTTACTGCCCTTACCCTTGGCGCCGGATATCGTGGAGGAGAAATCGTGCCATCCTTTTTTGTAGGAGCTACTTTAGGCTGTCTTTTTGGTAATATTTTTTCCATATCCCCTTCTTTTTGTGCAGCCCTTGGTATGGCTTCCGTATTTTGCGGAGTGACAAACTGCCCTATTACTACATTGCTTATTTCTTTTGAACTTTTCGGCTTTGCAGGCACCCGGTATTTCATTCTTGCAATTGCAATCAGCTATATGCTTTCCGGTTATTCGGGGCTTTATCACGAACAAAAGATTATGTACTCAAAATATAAGGCAAGGTTTATCAATATGAATACAAAGGATTTGATATAACTTTTTCATTGTTATTCAATCCTCTAATTTATCTACCTAAATTTAAAACTAAATACTTAATAAATTTAAAATAAAATAAAATTACATTTTAGTTCAAAATCAGCTTGAATAAATGATTGATATGAAGTTCCATAATATCCAGCCAACCTACTGGACAAAAAACAATATAACTAAAATAATTTATAAAGGAATATAATGAAATGTGTATAGAATGTTATACAAATGAAAGCAGAATAACCCCACTGCTAAACCCTCTTGAATGTTTAGAAAATCACACACAATATATTTGCGGAACCTGTGGAAGATGTATTTGCATAGAACATGACCCAAATCGTGGATTACAACGCTGGAATTTTCCTTTTAAGTCATTAGAAATTGCAAAATTATACTTAAGAACTGCTGATTATACTACGAAAAAGTCTTGTGGTATTTATGAAATAAAAAGTGAAAATGGCAGGATTTCATATAAAATTTTTTCCAATAAAGAGGAATTACTATCATACCTGAAAAAAAACAAGAAAAAAACCTGTGAAAACATGAATCCTATTTTTACTGTTGAAGAATATAAAGAATATGCAAATACACAAACACGGAAACTGACTTCCGATGAAATACAAAAATATCTATCAGAGCGATAACTTTCAAGGTAGTGTAAATAAGTTTGTGTTTTTGGAAATAAATGGCTCCTTTTTGGTAAGAATTAGGATATGCAAATTCTTATCGAAAAGGAGTGTTTTTATGCCAGTAGCAAAGGAGCAGATT
>JAAUZH010000023.1 GCA_014804675.1 Lachnospiraceae bacterium | reverse complement strand
CTTGCATGTGTTAAGCACGCCGCCAGCGTTCATCCTGAGCCAGGATCAAACTCTCATGTTGTAGTCTTTTACTTAGCGAGGTCTTTTCGAGCTTAGTAAAAACACACTCTGCTACACTTTGCGAGGTCTCCCACGAGCTTAGTGTAGAGGAGTTTCCTTGTTCCTCCCGCTCTCTTTTCCCTCTCCATGTCCTTTGATCCGGTCAAAATCAACTTCTAGCTAATTTTACCGTTCTTTACTGTTTTGGTTCGTTTTCTTTGTTCGAACTCTCTGAATTTCTTTTTCCCCGATTCTTCATCAGGTACTTTTCTCTTAGAATTTCAGGGTTGCATTGCTGTTTATTTGTCAAGGTACTTTTGCTGATTTTTACATGAAAATCAGCTGTTTTGCCGCTGGTTCATCACAAGCGGCTTGTATATACTATCATTTAGGTTTCAGATTGTCAACACCTTTTTTCAAAGTTTTTGAAAATTTTGTATTTTTTTCTTATTTTCATCACTTTGATGGGAACAACCCTGACCCAAACGGGATAAGCAGCATCAAATCAAATCATTTATTATATGAGTAATCAGATTGTTTTCATAAAAAAATGCAAGAAAAGCATTTTCCATTGCTTTTTCTTTTATCCAAATGCCTAAGGGTGTGGAGGATATGGCAAAGGCTACCGCAAAAACAATCCATAATACCAATATTCCTTCCATAAGTCCTGCCACAAAACCGCATATTTTATTCATACTCTTCAAAATAGGAAGCTTCGCCAAAATATGAAAGGAGGTAATCAGAATCCTTGCTCCAATCATCACCAATACATATATAACTACAAACACAGCTATATGATTTATCAATTCTCCGTTCCCACTGGTAATATCCAAAAACAAAAAACCGGTAATATATGGTGTAAGTATTGTACCAATAATCAAAGTAGCTATTTTTAAAGCAAGCGTAAAAACTGTTTTTACAAATCCCGCATATAATCCATGTATGGCAAACCCTAACAGCAGCACCGCTGTAAAAATAAAAAGCGCATTCATTTTTCTTCCTGTTCCGCCCATCCACTACCAGGCTTTCTTATCGTAATCTAATCGTTTCTATTGTATTTTCCTTTACCACTAAAAATTTCCCTCTGCTTGCCAATGGCATGATTACACTAACATTCTCTCCAAAGGAACCATTATATTTTTCTTCTCCTTTTTTGTTATACATTTCCACAGCGCTTTCATTATATACAATGAAATCATTGTTCTTTATAAGAATTTCTTTATATTCCATATCCGTCAGAAAAGAACATTCCTGTTTTCCGTTTAAATTATACACCTCTATGCGATACTTTTCATCCGATGTGGTGTTGTGAAAAACCAGGACCACATAGCTTTCACTGTAATAAATGCTTTGTACTTCTTCCTCTATGGTAACCTCATTGGAAAGCTCCGGAATCTGCTTCCCTTTAAAAAATAGCAGTTTTTCATTTCCCAATGCTACTGCCGTAGTGCTGTTGACATATTTCAGAAAGGGAATGACTTCCTCTTCCACATTATAGCCGCTTACTAAATTTTCGCTTTTATTCTGACCCACATCTCCAAAATTATAGAATGCAATACTAGTGTTAATCTGGGCATTTTTTGCTTTCAGGTAAGATACTCCTAATTTCAGATTGTCCTGAGACAAGCTCACTGCCATAGGATAACCGTTGTCCGCCATGGAAGTTCTCATATCTATAATCGTAGTTCCTTCTGTTGAAATCAATCGGATCATGGTGGAAGCATTCTTATCTAAGATGGCCGTTACTACGCCTTTTTCTGAAATTGTAAAATCCTGAATAACCATATCCGTGTTTACTTCACTTTTTAGTCCGTTGATGTCCATAATATAGATAATACTGCCTCTATAATCCCCCACTGCAACATATTGTCCCGCAATCCTTACGATAGGATTCTGCATTTCATAAGGCTGACTCCAAAGCTTTACTCCTTTCTTATCAAAAGCTGTAATGCCATCCTTACTATGCATCAGCAGGTTTCCATAATAGCTTTCATAAATGCTGTTTTCTGAACCTTCCCTGCTGCTTTCTGCAATTACCTCATATTCCGAATACACCCGGTTACTGACATGAATCCTTATGGCTGCAGCAATTACAAGAACCAGAATAAGTACCAAGGCACATCTATATAGTATGTGTAAACGATGCCTTAATATTTTATCTTTATATGTAATTTCAGAGTTCCCGAAAAAAAACTTCCGGAAAAATTCTGTTATACTTTTCATTTGCATTTGACCCTTCTCGTTTTGCCGATGTTTTGTCTAGTATATCATCTTTTTTGTTAAGGGAGAAGTATTTTTTCTCCGTATAGGATATTATCCATATCCTGAATGTGGTTAAGCTCACAGATTTTTTGAATCATATTATCCGTACCGTAGAATTTCCGGCTGATTTTAACAAGCGTATCTCCTTTTTGAATAACGTATTCCTTAGGTATGGAGGCAGCTGCCTCTTCTGCTGCTTGTCCACTATCTGCAGCTTCATTGAGAGTTTCCATATCCTGATTGCCATTTTCCGGCAAGGTTGTATTTTCTTCCTCCGGAACGCTGTCAGAATCAGTTACTTCTTCCCCTGTGGCATCATTCGGGAGGGCTGCTGCTTCCTGGCTCGCAGCATCACTCAGGTTAGCTGCTGTTTCTTCATTTACAGCACTATTTGTATCATCCGCCGTTTCTCCATTATCGACAATTCCAGCCTCTGCATCATCCGGACTTTTGGTGATAATTTTGGCTGTAGTTTCTACAACATCATTTTCCTCCGGCTGCCCTACAGCATCCGCCATCTCTCTATTGGCAACATCCTCTTCCGCTTCTACCATCTGCACGTCTTCCATTTGTCCGGATATTTCATAAAGGACCTTTTCCATATTCTGCATTTTTTCGTAATTGTTCAACATAGTAATGCCAATGACCATAATGACCATAACCAAGATCGCACTGGTCCCATATAGGAGTCCCATCGTATGCCGTCTGCGCATTTGTTCCTTTTTTTCCTGCACAATAGCCCGAAATTGCTTAGTTGCCTGATCACCGGTAAATTCTTCTGCTCGCTCTGTCTCTTCTTCTTTATAAGCAAGCATATAATTCTGCATAGCTTCGTTTCTTTCATAGTATATGTAAAAACCGGGCTGCTTGTCCATTTTTCCATTTTCAAATAAATACATATTTTCTATGCGTTCATTCATAATATATTCAAAGAATATCTTTTGGTCCGGACGGAAAAACTTCTTATGAGTGCTTGAAATCATTTCATCCCAATAGCTGTCGTTATTTTTTTTCAAAAATGCCCAGCCTAGAATGGCTAATCCTTTAAAAAAACGATTGGCCGTTTCATTAATTTGCACCCAAAGCTTTTCGTCAAATGCAATTTTATCCATAAAGGAGTCAATTGCTTCTGCCTGCACGGCTCCGCTTATAAACCAAAACAGCTGACCGTCTATAATTTCTCGTTTCCCATACAAAATAAGCACCTTTGGTTTCTCATCCCCATAGGCTGCCAGTTGTTTCATATGTGTCATAACATAATCTTCTATGTAGATTTTTTCTATACTATTGTTATCGCCTATTTGTCTGATGTTTTTAGGAAGGCCATGGTTTTCCCACTGACTTTCTTCATAGTGCTCATTTCCGGTTTCTGTGGCATCTTCCTTCTGATCTTTTATCCGTCCCTTCATCCGCTTGTCATCCGCTTGTCCTTTTTTAGCCCCTGACTCTTTTTTTCTTCTTTCTTCCCGCTCCTTCAGAGTTTCCTCTCTTATAATTTCAATCATATTTTCGCCGCCTTTGTTTTTCTATGTTTTTCATGATATTTACATATATAACACAGGCAGGCTGATACTTTTTATCGTTTTTTGTCTTTCCCATAAAAAAACTTTTCGACTGATTCCGGCATAAAAAAAGACAGCATATAAAACACTGTCTCTCATAACTCCACTCTGCCTTCCAATGCCCTAAGCAGCGTCACCTCATCTATGTACTCCAAATCGCCGCCAACCGGAACACCGCTTGCAATTCTGGTAACCTTTACTCCGGTAGGCTTAATCAGCTTACTGATGTACATTGCCGTAGTTTCTCCTTCCAGGCTGGAGTTAGTGGCAATAATCACCTCTTCCACATCCCCCTGAAGTCTTTGTATCAGCTCTTTTAATTTAATGTCGTTGGGCCCTATTCCCAGCATGGGAGAAATTGCGCCATGCAGCACATGGTAAACGCCGTCGAACTTCCCCGTTTTCTCATATGCTGTCAAATCCCTTGTATTCTCTACAACCATGATAGTTTTCCGATCTCTTTTAGCATTGGCGCAAATAGGGCAGATTTCCTGGTCCGTTAAGGTAAAACAACAGCTGCAATACCGTACATTGCGCTTTGCCTCCAGCATCGTATTGGCAAATCTCTCTACCCGTTCCTTAGGCAGATTGATAATGTGAAAGGCAAGCCGTTGGGCTGATTTAGCGCCAATCCCCGGCAAACCTGCCAGTTCTTCAATTAATTTGTTAATATATCCGCTATACAAATCCATTAAAAGGGAAAGCCTCCTCCAAGGCCCATACCGCCTGTCATTTTTGACATAGCTTCCGCACTTGCCTCCTCTGCCAGACGCAAGGCTTCATTGGCAGCCGCCATAATCAGATCCTCCAGCATTTCTGTATCGTCAGGGTCCACGGCTTCCTTATCAAGTCTTACTTTTGTAATCTCCTTTTTGCCCGTTACGGTTACTTCCACTACACCACCGCCAGCTTTTCCCGTAAATTCTTTTTCCTCCAGCTCCTTCTGGCTCTCTTCCATCTGTCGCTGCATTCTCTGAGCCTGCTTCATTAAATTATTCATATTTCCAGGCATTCCTCCTGGAAATCCTCCGCGTTTTGCCATAATTATATCCTCCTGATATCAAAATTTGTTTTTTCCTTTATTCTTCTTCGATTTCCATTTGTATGATTTTACTAAGATCCACATAGGAGTTATCAAAGTTTTCATTTCTCGGTATCGACTGAATGGTTACCTGAATTTCTTTTGCTGCATGTTCTGAAAGAAGCTCCTCCAGATTTTTTTTATTTTCCTGATGCTGTGAAAAATAATCAAAGGGCAGTCCATCTTCCAAAACCACCATCAGGCAGTTATCTCCGCCAAGGCTTAGCTTTGCGCCTTTTAAATATTGCTTCATGGGAGACGAGGTTTGACTTATGACAGCATCCCATTTGGACACAATGGCTTTTATATCTTCTGGAATGGCCTTGGGAAGGGGCGGCCGTTCAGCCTTTCTTTGTTCCTCCTGTCCCGTAAGCTGCTGCTGACCATAGTTAGCAGGTGCCATAGGAATGCCGTTCTCCACTTTTTCCTCCAAATCCCTGATACGCTCCAATAGACTGTCCTGCTTTGTTTCCATGCTGGGTCTGCACACCTTGATTAACGTCATTTCCAAAAGTATTCTCTTTGCTGTGGCATATCGCATCTGTCCGGAAAGCTCTGAAAAAATACGAATATACCGCATGATGGCATTTTGCTCCAGCATATCAGCCTCTTCCTTAAGGAGAGCCATATTTTCCGAGGAAGCTTCTATGACTTCATCTGCATTGTCGGAAGATTTTATCAAAAGGAGATTTCTTAAATACCATATAAAATCCGATACAAACTGGGTCAGCTCCCTGCCCTGCATGACGATTTCCTCCAGCAGTGTAATACAGCCCAACACATCTTTCTCTATCATATGCCGGAGCATTCTGCTAAATACCCCACTGTCCACTGCGCCTAATACGTCCAATACCATGTCATAGGTTAATTTCTCTCCGAAATGAAAAGCAATGCACTGGTCTAACAGACTTAAGGCATCCCGCATGGAACCGTCTGCCGCTTTTCCAATATAGCGCAGCGCTTTTTCCTCTACCTCCACCTGCTCTTCTGCCATAAGCTCCTTCAATCTGTCTGTAATGGTATCTATGGTAATGCGTTTAAAATCATACCGCTGGCATCTGGATAATATGGTAATGGGAATTTTATGTGCTTCTGTAGTAGCAAGTATAAAAATCACATAGGAGGGAGGCTCTTCCAATGTTTTTAGCAGCGCATTAAAGGCGCCAATGGACAACATATGAACCTCGTCTATAATGTATACTTTATATTTTCCTTCTGCAGGAGAGTAAGAAACTTCATCTACAATCTCTCTGATATTATCCACACCGTTATTGGAAGCTGCATCAATCTCAATTACATTCATGGATGCGCCTGCAGCAATGGCCTTACAGGATGCACATTCTCCGCAGGGACTTCCGTCTATAGGATTCTGACAATTTACTGTTTTTGCAAAGAGCTTTGCAATAGTAGTCTTGCCTGTGCCCCTTGTACCGCAAAACAGGTAGGCATGACCTACCCTGTCTGCATTTATTTGATTTTGTAATGTTGTTACAATATGCTCCTGCCCTTTTACATCCCGAAAATGATTGGGACGGAACTTTCTGTAAAGCGCTTGATATGACATACTAATCTCCGAAGCTGATGCCTAACATTTTTGCTTCCTGCACGATAGAAGCATCCGGAGCAACTGTTTTTAATTTGCCTGCTACTTCTTCTAAGGGCACTCTGATGATTTCTCTATTTTTAATTCCTACCATAAATCCATATTGTCCTTCTAAAATAAGCTTGCCTGCTTCAGAACCAAGCCTTGATGCAAAGACACGGTCATAAGGGCAGGGAGTACCTCCCCTCTGTGTATGTCCCGGTACGGTAACACGTACATCATAGCCTGTTTTTTCTTTGATTTTATCTGCCACCTCATAGGAAACAGACGGGTACGGATAGTTTTTCATCTTTTCTTTCAGTTCTTTTTTGGAAAGCTTTGCATTTTCTTTGGAAATAGCGCCTTCCGCTACAGCCAGAATGGTAAATTTACTTCCTCTCTTATGCCTTTCATCAATGGCTTCCACTACCTTATCAATATCATATGGAATCTCCGGAATCAGAATAATATCTGCTCCTCCTGCGATTCCGGCATTTAATGTCAAAAAGCCTACCTTATGTCCCATAACTTCCACTATGAATACACGTCCATGGGAGGCTGCTGTGGTATGGATGCAGTCAATAGCATCTGTAGCAATGTCCACTGCGCTTTGGAAGCCAAAAGTCATGTCGGTTCCCCAAAGGTCATTGTCAATCGTCTTGGGAAGGGTCACCACATTCAGCCCTTCTTCTCTTAAGAGATTTGCAGTCTTATGGGTTCCATTTCCTCCTAAAATAACAAGGCAGTCCAGCTTCAGCTTGTAATAGTTCTGTTTCATTGCCTCTACCTTGTCCAGACCATTTTCATCCGGCTCCCTCATAAGCTTAAAGGGAGTTCTGGAGCTACCGAGAATCGTGCCGCCCTTTGTTAAGATTCCTGAAAAATCATGACTGGTAAGCATACGGAAATTTCCGTAAATAAGCCCTTTATATCCATCTAAAAAGCCGTAAATTTCCACATCCTGTTCCGCATTCATAATGCTTTTTACAACACCTCTCATTGCTGCATTTAATGCCTGACAGTCACCGCCGCTTGTTAACATGCCAATTCTCTTCATGACTCGTCCTCCTTTGATCGTCCTATTGAAAACATTGATACAGATAGTCTTTCCTATATCCACTGTATTTTATTATATATTATTTTTCTTTTTATCACAACTTAAACTTTGAGATAACTGGTCTTAAAATATTTGCAGTCTTTTCAAGAACGCACAAAAGAGTATTCCATGAGGATAACTACAGCAGCTTGTTACTTATCCACCTCTGTCAACCCACCATCATAATTACAAAAAATTATCTTTTCGTAATTGTCAAACACATAAATTCCGGATGATAAACTAGCTTTTATATCTTTACTGGCCTTCCCCGCAAAATCAACCCTATGCAAAACTTCATTTTCATCCATATAATAAATATGTGATTGATCTGCTGCACAAAAATAAACCTGTTCCTTGCAAATTATGACTTTTTTTTGTCCCTCAAAATCTGTACATGTCAATGCGTTGTTATTTGTCCTGTCCTTATAAACTATATGGTTAACATTGATAATAAATTCATCTGCAATTATATCCTCATGTACAACACATTTTCCTGTCCCTGCCTGATATTCCACCAATTGGGAAACCGTATCTGTGTAATAAAAAACCCCATTACAAAATGACAAATTTATCCCGTCACAGGTAAATAGCAGCTTCCTGTCCCCTGTCATAAGATCAACACCGTATACCTCGCCATCCCATGTTACAAAATAAAAAGTATTTTCATATACAAAAAATGAAGTCAGGCCGGAATAAATATCAAAGTTTTCATTTTCACGTTTATCAATTCCAAATATATCCCCCTTTGTAGTTTTAACGGAACAGGAAAACAATTTCTTTGTGGAGAAATCCTCTAAGCAAATCCGTACTAATGAAATTTCATCTCGGTCATCTGCCATGTACTTATCTTCCCTATCCTTTGTCATTTCCAAATAGTAAGCATATTGTTCGTCTGCATAAAATGCACTTACTATTTCTTTATTCTCTCTATATGGATCTTTTACCAGCTCTGTTGTTTCCCCTGTATTTTTGTCTCTTACCACAACACAGGCTCCCTCATCCTGAAACTCTTCATACAACAGATATTTTGCCGTCTCATAGTTTGTGCTGTTTACAAGATTAAATATACGTGGATTTATGGCATTTTTCGGAGCGCATCCTGTCAGCGTACTTATCCCCAGCGCCAATATGACAATGCAGGAAACCGCTTTTTTCCTAAAGCAAAGCATGGGAGTCCAGCAATTGGCATATTTATAGATTACGTATATGGACAGAAGCAATATAAGAAAGATATCGATTCCTAAAATAACTGCTTTCGTTTTTCCTGATAATTGCAGAAATGTATAAATTTTTTCTCCGGAATATTCTCTTACGTTAAAACTGCTGCCCCTGTAAAATCCAGTTCCCAGCAAAGCTCCCAGCGGTCCCGGAATGTAGTATTTTATAGAAGCATTTGAAATTCCCACATATGGTAAGATGATGCCCGCAATGGAAACAATCATGGCAAGTGCATATTTTCTAAACAAAAGCAAAAGTGCACTTGTGATTATGCCCCACATAATACAGCCAAGAATCTTCCAAAGAAAAATACCAAGACTTGCTTCAATCAAAGAAACATTCCCTGTATATTCTCTAAAAAATGTCAGACTCTGGAGAGGGTATTCCCCATGGGTAAACCCGTATTTTACCTGTAAAAACCCAATTCTGACAGCATATTCCAAAATCATGCTGATGACACTGAACATAATCACTACAAGCAGCTTAAAGAAACCTGACTTTCGCTCACCTCTTTGAGACATGCGAAGCAAAATATCCATCTCACTATAAATCTCTACCCCAAAGCACACACAAGCAATTATCATGATAAAAATAACAAGAGGAATGTCCAGACTTTCATTGGACAGCAACGCATCCCATGCATTCGTATTAAGAAGATACCTGTTTGTTTTGTTTTCCTTTGCATCTGCATACTGCTCATAGAGCACAAGAAAACCCTTCTTTTTCTCAAGACAGGAATTTAGTTCCTCTATTCTTTCCCTGCATTCCGCAATCGTAATTTCTCCATCTGAAACCTTCTGGTAAATTGTCTGAAATTCACTTTCCATGGCAGCATAGCTTTGGGATGTGTCGTCAAAAAAACGAGAGGTCTTCTCTGTTATTTCTCCCTCTGCCTGATTCATGTAATAGGTATATCCTTCCAGGTAATTTTCGATATCCATGTTAACCGGTTTATCATTTATGGCAAACAAAATAAAAGCAACTATTTGAAACCCGACCATTAAATATAACAATTTATGATGTAGCAACAGCTTCCGAAATTCATATTTATTTAAATCCATATTTTCACCCCCGCTTCCATCTACGGCTCATCAAAGCAATGGCAGCAATCATAATCATCCCGGAAAAAATATATGGAAACAGACTGTTGCACACTGGATAATCAAACAAATTGATAAACTCCTGCCTTATAAAAAGCTTACGGCAAAAAAACAGGGATAGAGGATTCACATACTTTAATCCCCTTACATTGGCGGTATATATCCCTATAATTACCGCAAGACTTGCTATATTAACCACGAACACAGATAAGGTATTCTTTCCAAACAGTGAAACCATCATAAAAAGGAATGCAATTGCATAAATTCCAATCAGCCTGCTTATCACGCATAAAACATAAAAAGAAATCAGACTCATATTCAGTAACGTATCCTGAAACCCCTCCAGCATATAAATCGGTTCCAAAAAAGCTGCCATATCTCCAAAGTTAATCCAAAAAAGTAAGTAGTCCTCTGCCGAAAACAATATGCATATAAAAAGCACAAACAGCATACAGGACATAATTTTTGCTGTAAATGAAGCTTCTCTTCCTTTCAAAGAGGTTTTCAACAGCAGATTCATTTCTGTTTCTTCTTCTTTTATAAAAACCGAGGAACATCCATACAGACACAATAATATGATAATAATTGTGGAAAAATCATAATAGAACAATGCCCGAAATCCATCGGTATTGTAAAAACTAGTAAGCTTTCTTTGATAAAAAGCTTTTGCAATATTATAGTTCGCTTTTGCCTCAAAAAGGTTGTTTTTGCTTTTGTAGAAAGAAACATTTTCCACAGCATTTTTTACCACATGATTGGCATAATCTTCATATCCAGTCTCGTATTTAATATCCTTCATAAAACACCATTCCATAAAAAGGCAATCACTAAATGTGTTATAGGTCATGCTGCCCTCCTCAGCCTCTGTGGAATAGGTATTTCCGGCAACTTTTTCACTTAATGGCTGATAAAGAGCCATGATGTCCTCTAACTTCTCATCGGTTAATTCTCCCTTGTATATTTCATACAGCTTGTCATAAGCTTCCCGGAAATAATGTTCACTTAACGTAGAGAATGGAGACTGTTCCTGTGTTACATCAAATATCTTTATGGCATTGACCACTAATAAAAGCAACACCATAAAAAACATCGGCTTTGTAAGAAAATGTTTTCTGCTTTCATAATATACTAACCGTCTCATTCTTTGTCTCCTTTGCAATAATACAAGAAAACATCTTCTAATCCCACTCCTGTCACAACAGCATCTTTTGCCGGCAGTCTATCCGAGACGACCCGCACTTTTGTGGCGACGCCTTCCCTTTTTAAATTACTGACGCTACTAAAATCCAAATCATCCATAGCCTGTTCCTTGTTTCTGGTAACTTCCCATACTTTTCCTGTAATGGAATCTTCCAGCTCCTCAATGCTTCCCTGACAGGCTATATTTCCCTCATCCATAATAATGACCCGGTTTGCTATATATTCCACATCAGACACAATATGGGTAACGAGAATGACAGTTCTGTTTTTTGCAAATTTTGAAATCAGGTTTCGGAAACGGATTCGTTCCTGAGGATCCAGCCCGGCAGTAGGCTCATCTAGGATCAGCAGCTCTGGTTCGTTCAGCATCGCCTGGGCAATCCCCAGTCTTTGTCTCATTCCTCCGGATAATGCCCCTACTTTTTTCCTTTTAGCATCGGTTAAGTTTACTTCCTCCACCAGCCAGTCTATCTTATTTTTGCTTTCCTTCTTGGGAAGTCCTTTTAACGCAGCCATATAACCTAAAAATTCATATACCTGCATTTCCTTGTAAAACTGGGGATATTGCGGTAAATAACCAATTTTATTTAGAAACTCCCTGCTTTGTGAACGAACTGGCTTTCCGTCAATCAGTATCTGCCCCGAATTAGCCTTTATAATTCCAAGAAGTATTCCTATCAAAGTGGTTTTTCCTGCTCCATTTTTACCAAGAAGACCATATACTCCTTCACTAAATCCCATAGAAACAGATTTCAGCACTTCTTGCTTTCCATATTTTTTACAAATATCAATCAGTTGTATTTTCATCCTGTACACCCTCTTTTATAAAGCTGTTTAGAATTGCATAGTAGACAGCACATCTTTACCATTTTCCTCTAATGAGCCAAAATAAAGCACTGCTATATTCTGATTTTCAAATACATATATCCTTGGACGTCCATAATTTTCGGAAGACAAAGCATTATATGCCTGTTCCCCCATAAGTTCACCTGAATCAGTATTATAAAATCGAATATTCCACCCCTTATCTCCGTTTTCTTCTGATGTGGCAAGTATGTTTCCTTCACTGGACGAAAATAGATTATTACTTTCTTCTTTTGATTTTAGTTGTATTACTTCCGTCTTATTGTCTGAAAAAGAATATTTCATGACCTTCCCTGTCGGACTTGTAAATCCACAATCCTGACTAATTATTGCAAATTCCGGGAAAGCGTCCATGATATTATATTCATCTGCTGCTTTTTCTACATAAAGCTCTTTTCCATCCAGCGTAATGCTTCCGTATCCGGGAATGCTTTCTTCACCATCTTCCGCCGGATAATTCAGACAAGCTGCCCCAAAAATAATTTTCTCGTCATTTTTTCCAAATGCAATTTCATTTGCAATTCGGAATTGAAGCTTATTATCATAAACCAGCTCTTCATCCTTTCCACAAAGAATTTCTTCTTTCTCTTTTGTATCAGGATTGCACAAATATAACCCGTTTGAATTATCATCATATACAGCAAGCTTCCCCTCTGTACTTACTGCAACATCTGTGGCAAGAAAAGGATCTAACGCAAACATTTCAAAAATATTTATTTTATTCAACAAGTTTAACTGCTTATCATAATAAAGCACCAGCACCCTTGGCTGTTCTTCATCATTTTCATCATAAAATACAAAGGTATCTTCCGACTCAGGCACTTCACTTCCCACAATAATAATATTTTCGTCATTATCATATACTTTTATTTTACCCTTTACATAATTACAGTCCGGTGATTGTGCCAGTATTTCCCCAGAGGCTATATCGATTAAATACATCTGGTCTGTTATAACTAATATCCTGTCCTTTCCGACATATTCTATATTTACGACAGCTTCAAATTGACTTAAGGTATTTTCCAAATTGCTGAAATCAATTTGGGGATTCTTTTCTTGCTTTTCTTCTTGTTCAAAAGTGATATTTCTTTCTTCTGTATGCTCAGAAGTGACAACCTTCTGCTCATTATCACTGGAACATCCGGTCAAAAGAAGGGCTGCAGTCAGCATGATTATACATTTTCTTTTCATCTTAATTTTCACCTCTATATAAATGAATGGATGGAAACTTCATTGTGCTTATAGGATCATCCGGATAATCCTCTGCGTTAACCGGTACTGCAACTGCATAAAATGATGCATCCGTCACCTGAGATACATCCATATCAAATTCCAGTATACTCATTTTCCCTGTAGCAAGCTCCAGTTCACATACATCTCCTGACTCATCCGTAAGCAGCTGATGATTTAGATAAAAGCAAATCCTGTATTTCATGCCCGGATGTCCCATCATAATATAAGCAATATGCACCTTATCTTTGCCCGAAATATCTGATTTTCTGTCTAACAGCATAGAGTCTCCATCAATTTTCAAATCCGCATACACAGGCGTGTCCAAATCCGGCTTTGCTTCACCTGTCATATATTCCATCTCATCTTTGTCAATTTCTGTACTTTGTGTACATACCGTTTTCAATAAACATATGACATCATCAACCTTTGGCATTGTCTCGGCATCTTTCTGAAACAGAATCTCATAATTTGCTTCTAATGCTTGATGTGACATCCCATAATCAAAGGTATTTGTCATATCAGGGATAAAGGAAGGGTTTGCAATGCTATCAATTCGAAGACTCACTTTGTCTCCAGTCTTTCCTGTTACTGGTGTAAAGGAAATGGTAAAGTCCACCTCCTGATTTTCATCACCTTCAATTATATGCATATACTTATACTCTTCTTCTGTATCCTTAATCATATATGGCTGTGGTATTCCGTTTATATATATCAAAAACCCCACACTGGTACATATTCCGCTGCCGTTTATGGTATAAGGTATTTCTAATGCCCCACCTTCATATACAAAAGAATAGTCTTTTTCATCCGCTGCCCAATTAACCCCATGCTGCAAGGTTCCTATGTATTTCGTTTTATTCGATAATTCATCATCCCCTGCATTGGCTTCCGTTTCTGCCACACTTTCAGAGTCATGAAATATAAATTCATCTGTTGATACATCTTTTCCACAGCCAACCAGCAAAAGTATTCCACACACTAGTCCGGCAACTAAAATTCTACCAGTTTTCATAACATTTTCCTCCAATTAGAGCACGCTTGCAGAAAAATCTGCAAGCGCGTCATTACACTTTCTACTTTAAACCTGTATATGTATATGCTACGCAAGCTTTATATTTACTTCCACCCTGAACACCATGTGCACCAAATGCACAAGTAATACTAGGACGTTTCAGATTCCAGTCAAGCTGAACAGCCTTCTCTCCTCTTCCGGTTTTATACTCAGTAGCAATTACATTTGTCCCGGCAGAATTTTTAAAATCAACAGCCAAAGTTAAATTTGCATTATCCGGATTCTTTGTAACAGATGTTGTTGCAGTACCTTGCGTTTTTGTTCCGGATAATGTTCCAGTTAACGTCCCATAATTTCCGGCTGATACAGTTTCTTTATCAGCTGCCAATGCGGTTGTCGGGAACATTGCCCCTGCCATAATGGAGGCTGCCATTGCCATAGCTGCAATCTTTTTTAAATTTTTCTTCATCATAAATTCTCTTCCTTTCGTTTTTTACCTGCCAAATGAATCAATTCAGCAAGCATTGAAATATTTGTTAATATGTGACTTGCAAGAATTCCTTCGGCTCCTTTTACAAAATTTGTCAAATACAACAGCCACATAAGAATGCTTTCGGCCGTCCATACAAGAATTGCCCTCTTTCTATATACAATACATTCTACTTCGTCCAGTATTTTATTTCTGTTTTGAACCGGTGCAAAAAGAAATATGATTAATCCTGTTATGGCCCACAATGTAATCAACATTGTTTCCGGAATACTAATGAACTTAATTATAAGCAACATTGTTATGGAAGACGTTACAGTTAATGTATAACATCCCAATACAGATTTTGCATGAAATCCTCCTGCATATTTTCTTAACATAACAAATGCTGCCATATAGCAGCATGCTGCTGCCGCCTCATGTAATAAGAAAGCCAATACTAAGATTGAAATTGTATCCAGAGCATTCATAATCATCTGGAATATTCCGTATTCATAAACTTCTCTTTCCTCTTCGATAATTACCTTTTGGAATATCAACCAGTTTGTAAGATTTCTTGAAATTCTTTCCATACCTAAAACTTCCTAAGTTTCTTCAGCTCTTTAGGCTCCTTGGGCTGATAAAAATATAATGCACATGCAGAATTTGCATTTTTGACAGCCGTATTTTTTGCTCCTTTTGCAATTACAGTTGCTACTATATTCTTCATAACTCATTCCCTCCTTTTCTTTCATTCTGCCTGCCATCAGACCGGGTCTTATGCAATTTTCTACCGGAAGTTAGCGCACTTTACTTCCATAACTCCATCTGCAAAATGCCCTTGCTTAAGACAAACATATTGTAACAAATACAATTGCAGATTTTTTTTCGTTGTATAAATTCATATAGATTTTTGTAAAAATTTACAAATTTTTTGTAAAAAGCAGGAAACCGCTTCCATTTTTTCTCCTAAATGAAAGCGGTTTCCCATAAAATTAAAGACCTCGCAGCGCTTGATTCATTGCTCGCAGGAATAAATACTTTTTTCTTACAGATACATCATAGCATTTACAGCAAACAAATTTTCTTCTGCAATAATTTCCAATATCCCATTATACCTTTCTATTGTATTTCTTACACTCTTAAGACCTATTCCATGGAGCTCCTTGTCTTCTTTTCTTGTGACAAATTCATTTTCCGATGTCCTAATAACCTGATCAAAAGAATTCTTTATATTGATTAATATACAACCTCCTTCATACTTCATCAGAAAACTGATAGTTCTGAACTCCTTTAGTCTCTCACAAGCCTCAATGGCATTATCTAAAAGATTTCCCAGAATTACAATCATATCATCCGTATTAATGGAAAGATTGGCTGGAAGCATAACACTTGCTTCGATTTCTATCTTCTTTTTCCTGGCATTATCCAGTTTACTATTAATGATGCTATCTATCAGAAGATTTCCTGTATTGCTATATACCTGATATTCATTTGCCTTATTCTCAATTTCAGATACATACTCGTGTAAAAGCTGGACATTTTCCTGTTCTGCAATTCCCTGCAGTACTTGAATTCGATTTTTCCAGTCATGCCTGAATTGACGTTCCAAATCCTGCTTTTCCTGAATAAGCATAGCCTCTCTCATATAATACTCTTTCTCTTTTTCTATAAGGTTTGCCTGCTCCTTGCTGTCAAACAATTCAACCAGACAATCTTTCAAATATATGATAAGGTAAACCGTAAGTTCCGAACTAAGCAAAATTGCCGACTCTATTGCAACGCTGTTTTTACTCCCAATGCACAAGATCAATAATTCACATATCAGGGTAGTAAATACAATAATTTCTAATACAGCCACCTTAATAGAATACTTGGTCATTTCTCTTTTTATAATAAGACGCTGTATTATTACGACCATAATCCAAAATAAAATACAACTTAAAAATTGTGCTATACTCTGCTCGTTTTCAGCCTTTTCCATAATCCCAAGATTACCAACACCTATCAGCCCGGCTATAATCATCTCGTCCAGCGCCAATAGCCCCCATATCCCCAAAGTAACTGCTATCTTTTTCCACATACTTGTTCTGTAGCAACAGGTAAGTACAAAAATCAATAGAATGCAAGTAGTTAAATTAATCCAGACATATGATATCAGATAGTCTACCATGAGCATGCCAATCATATTTGTCGTTACAGCCAGCAGCAAAAATCTCTTGTCATACAATTTATTTTCAAATAACTGTTTCAGCAAGCGCACAATAATATATATTTCAAAGGCATTCGCAGCAAATTTATTACAGAATTCCAATACCTCTATCATCTACTTTATCTCCCCTTTTTTGATATCCAAAAACTGTTTTCTGATTGCACTGCGCCTTGACTGGCTAATAGGAATAACTGTTCCATCTATCAGGGTTGCCTTATCGTATTCCATCTTCTGAATCCAATGATAATTTATGATAAAGGATTTATGTACATATAAAAATTGTTTTCCCTTGACCTGACTATATATAGCTTCTAAAGAAGCATAAAATTCTGCTGTACCGTTTCTTTTATGTATGGTGACCTTCCTTGCACTACTTGAAAAATAAATGACTTCCGACAATGACACCTGAAATATTTTACTTCCAATTTTGTACTGGATTTTTTCAATCTTTTGGTTGTTAAGGATAAGATACTTATCAAGTACTCTTCTTACATCCTTTTCACCAAAAGGCTTGACTAGAAAATTGATTGGATGGTACTCAAACAATTCTAAGGCATATCCTGTATTTCCCGATATATATGCAATCTGAACTGTCTCGTCATGCATTACTTCTCTGATAAATCTGCCTACCTCTACTCCATTCTTCCCTTTGTATTCTATATCCAGAAAAATCAAATCATATTTTCCATTTTCATACTGGCTGCATAAATCATCGCCACAATCAAAGCATTGGATTTCTACTTCCAAATCATTCTCGTCACATATCTTCTGGAGATATTTCTCCACTGCAAATTGAATCCTTATTTCATCATCGCATATTGCAATCTTTATATGCATATTTTTTTCACTCCCACTTTTTCCAGCTAACCAGAACACCGTTTTACTATGCCAGAAATCCGGTATTTCTTCCAATTTTATAATATACCTGCACCAGTAAATACTTGCTTTTCTTTGTCTGTTACATTTCAAGATTAATTCAATCCAATAATGATATTAAATCATTATCAGTTTAAAGTGCTTCAATCAATCAGCATTTACATATGCTTAGTATATCATATTTATAGTTATACTGCTATAGGGAGATGTTAAAATATCTATCTAGCTTTTAAACGGAACCGGAAAAGGTTATGACAGCCGTCAGAATTTCCTCCGCAGCTTTCTCTTTACTCATCAATTCCAGCTCCCTGACATCCTCTTTCGTAATAAGCGTAACACGATTTGTTTCTGTACCGAATCCCGCTCCCTCATCCTTTAGGTTATTGGCAACAATCATATCCAGATTCTTTTTACGGAGCTTCTCTTTGGAATTTTCCAGCATATTTTCCGTTTCCATGGAAAATCCGCATAAAAACTGATTTTCTTCTTTTGTTTCTCCTAAATATTTTAAGATGTCTGTTGTTTTTTTCAATTCTAAAGTAATATCATTTTCCTTTTTTTTGATTTTTTCGCTACTGCTGTTTTTGGGGGTAAAATCTGCTACTGCTGCCACCTTGATGATAATGTCCTGACCACTTTTTTCTGCCCTTACCGCTTCAAACATTTCCTCAGCACTTTCTACTCTTATAACTTTTACAAAGGGGGGCACTTCTACGGATAAAGAACCTGCAATTAAGGTGACCTTTGCTCCCCGTTCCATGGCACAGCGGGCAATGGCACAGCCCATTTTTCCTGTGGAATGATTGGTAATGAAACGTACCGGGTCGATTGCTTCTTTCGTGGCGCCTGCCGTTACCAGAACCTTCTTCCCTGTCATATCCTTTTCATAACGGATTTCTTTTAATATATAATCTAAAAGGACCTCTTCACCGGGCATTTTTCCAGCGCCTGTATCTCCACATGCCAGCCGCCCCTTATCCGGTTCGATGACTTCCATTCCATATTTTCTAAGCTTATCCAAATTATCCTGAACAATCTCATTTTCATACATATTGGTATTCATGGCAGGGGAAATGATTTTCTTGCATTTACATGCCAGGGCTGTGGTGGTAAGCATATCATCTGCAATGCCATTTGCCAGTTTTCCTATGATGTTTGCAGTAGCAGGAGCAATCAATAGTACATCCGCCTGCTTTGCAATGGAAACATGCTCCACCTGAAACTCAAAGTTCCTGTCAAACGTATCAATCAGGCACTTGTTTCCAGTCAGCGTTTCAAAAGTGATGGGATTGATAAAATGAGTGGCATTTTCAGTCATGAGAACATGTACATTTGCGTTGCATTTTACCAGCCTGCTGGCAAGACCTGCAATTTTGTAGGCAGCAATGCCGCCTGAAACACCAAGCAATACGGTTTTTCCTCTTAACATGTTTCTACCTCGTCTTCAAATAATCTTCCATACTTTTCATAACGGGATTTTTTTACGATTTTATTTTCTTCGTCCACGAACACTACATGGGGCTTGTGCTCCTTTGCTTCTTCTCTTGTAAGCTCACAATATGCCATTAAGATAATATGGTCGCCGGTCTGTACCTGTCTGGCCGCAGCACCGTTTAAGCAGATCATTCCGCTTCCGGGCTCTCCCGCTATGGTATAGGTTTCAAACCGGTTGCCGTTTTCCACATCTACTACCTGGACTTTTTCGTATTCCAAAATATCGGCTGCTTCCATCAGTTCCGGGTCTACCGTAATGCTTCCCACATAATGAAGCTCAGCCTGCTTGACCACCGCCCGGTGGATTTTTCCCTTTAACATGGTTACTGTCATATAGAACTCCTTTCCTATCCTATTGTTTGTCAGTTTACAACATCCGTAATAAAATTATCAATTAAGCGTGTTTTTCCAATATAAACAGCAATTGCAGCCAATACCTGCCCCTGTACTTTTTCTATCGGCTCCATATTTTCAAAATTTACGGTTTCCACATAATCAATTTTTGCCAGAGGCTCGCTTTCCAGCACCTTTCTGATTTGGGCTTTTATGACAGCAGTCTCCTTTTCGCCTTCATCTATCAGCTTCTTTCCTGCTTTTAAGGATTTACTTAAAATAACGGCAGCCTTCCTTTCCTCCTGGCTTAAGTAAGTATTTCTGGAGCTTTTGGCAAGTCCGTCTTCTTCTCTTACGATGGGGCAGGCAACAATTTCAATATCAAAATTTAGGTCCCGTACCATCCGCTTAATAACTGCTAACTGCTGGGCATCCTTCTGTCCAAAATAAGCCTTATCGGGGGATACGATATGAAACAGCTTGGAAACTACGGAGCAGACACCTTGAAAATGGGTAGGCCTTGTTTTTCCGCAAAGTCCCTTGGTCAGCCCATCCATATTGACATAAGTACAGTAATCCGGAGCATACATCTCTTCCGGCTCTGGATAAAAAATCAAGTTAGCGCCAGCTTCCTCACAAACTGCTGCATCCCGGTTTATGTCCCTTGGATAGCTTTCTAAATCTTCCGTAGGTGCGAACTGGGTAGGATTTACAAAATCACTGACGACTACTTTCTCATTTTCTTCTGCTGCTTTTACAATCAGGCTTTTATGTCCTTCATGCAAAAATCCCATGGTAGGAACCAGTCCCACTGTTAAGCCTTCCTTTTTCCATTCCTTAACTTGTTTCCTTACTTCTTCTATTGTTTTTACGATTTCCATACTGTTTCCTCCAGCCTGTTTTAAATATTATTTCATTCAAATTTTAGTACAATTTTTCTATAACCGATTCCTCTATTTTAAACGTGTGCTCTTTTGCCGGGAACGTACCTTCCTTTACTTCCTTTATATAATCCCGGAAGCCGCCCTTCATTTCCTCTCCCAAATTGCGGAATTGTTTTACGAATTTTGGTACAAAGTCGGAATACAGGCCAAGCATATCCTGATATACAAGCACCTGCCCGTCACAGCCTGCTCCGGCGCCAATTCCAATTGTAGGTATCTGTATATTCTCGGTAATGAATGTGGCCAGTTTTTCCGGAATACACTCCAGAACTACTGCAAATGCTCCTGCCTCTTGAATTGCCCTGGCTTCTTCCAACAGTTTTTTTGCTGCCGCTTCCTGTTTTCCCTGAACAGAAAATCCTCCAAAGGCATTGATGGATTGAGGTGTCAGTCCAAGATGGGCGCATACCGGAATGGAGGCATTGACGATGGCGCGGATCTGCTCACAAACCTCTATACCGCCCTCCAGCTTTACGGCATTTGCGTGTCCTTCTTTGATTAAACGCCCGGCATTGACTACCGCATCATACACAGAGGTCTGGTAGGACATAAAGGGCATATCTGCTATGACCAGTGTTTCCTTTGCTCCTCTTGCTACCGCTTTTGTATGGTGTATCATGTCTTCCATAGTGACGGAAAGAGTATCTTCATATCCAAGACATACCATGCCAAGAGAGTCTCCTACCAGTATGGATTCCACCCCTGCTTCTTCCATAAGCTTTGCGGTAGAATAGTCATATGCGGTAAGCATCGTTAGCTTTTCTTTGTTTTCTTTTGCTTTTTTAAAGGTATTGACTGTTGTTTTCATAATCCTGCTCCTATCTTAATATATTTTCTAATTTTCCATAGTCTCTATCCGGATGCTTCTCTTCTGCAATTTCAATAAGAAGTCTGCCCAGACTTTTATAGATTGCCCTTTCCTCTTCCATCAATTCCTCTATGTGGCCAGAAACGGTGGAAATATCATTTCTTTCTATGGGGCCTGTCAAGGCTTCCTTTACTCCCTTTTGAAGAGCATTTTCCAGGTTGCTTGAGACTAATGGCCCTAATATTTCATAAGCATTCTTTTCCGAAAAGCCACATTGTCTCAATAGCCTGACAGCAGCTTCCAATAATGCCAGCATATGATTGCTTGCCATGCTTGCCGCAGCATGGTATTTTCTTTTATTTGTTCCCTCCATTTGGAATATTTTATGCCCCAGTTCCTTAAAAAGAGGAGCCATTTTGTCCACTGCTTCTTTATCCCCTTCTATGGTAAGCACTGCCTTATGAAATTGTAAATAAGCTGAAAATTTATGATTGAACGGATAAATCGGATGAATAGAGCAGGCAAAAGCGCCCGCTTCCTTTCTATTAGAAAAAACATCACATGACAATGAGCCGCTAAAATGACATATTGTTTTATTTTTTATCGGATTTTTTGCAATTTGATCCCATGTTTCTCCAATGACTCCATCAGGCGTGGTGATAAAAAGGGTATCATTTGCACAAACCAATTCTTTCAACGTGTAAAATTCTTTTGTTCCGGTAAAACGGCAGGCTTCTTCAATGCTCTGCCTGCTTTTGCTGTAAAATCCCGTTATGGGAAGCTGGTGTTCCTTTAAATATTTTCCCAGGGTAACACCTACCTTACCGGCGCCTATAATTCCTATTTTCATGCTATCACCTCCAATGATGGGCAACAGCACATTCTCATTGATGCAGTTTCTTCCGAATACCACTCAAGGTGACTATAACATATGAGGGGGAAAGTTGCAATGGATTGTTTGTGAATTTGGTGAATTTGTCACGATTGCAGGGGGATTGGATGGGGACGTAGGAGGCGGAAGGGGATAGAGCAGTCTTAGCGGCTGGGGACAGGGAATATTTTTTGCGTTGCCACGCTTTCGCTCTATAAAAACGCAGCAGTGCTAAGCTCGAAAGTACCTCGCTAAGCACTGGCGATTTTATAAGGGCTCCTTAAGAAAATATTCCCTGTCCCCAGCCGCTAAGACTGCTCTATCCCCTTCCGCCTCCTACTGGGTATTGAAACGCTTTTAGTTGGTTTGGGATTTTAGTTGGGTAAGCTATTTGAAAGTAAACCTTTTAATTTTTTTTAATTATTTTATTATGTTTTTATGGTACGATTTCCAGCCAGTAGCCGTCGGGGTCGGTGATGAAGTAGATGCCCATTTCTTTGTTTTCAAAGCAGATGCAGCCCATTTCTTCGTGAAGGGCATGTGCTGCTTTAAAGTCATCGGTATGGAAGGCAAGGTGGAATTCGCATTCTCCCAGGTTATATGGTTCGGTTCGGTCTTTCAGCCAGGTTAGTTCCAGTTCAAAATCGGATTGTTCGTTTGCCATGTAAACGATTTGGAAAGAGCCGTCCGGGGCTGTGATTCGGTGTTTTTCTTTCAAGCCTAATGCTTTTTCGTAAAAGGCCATGGATTTTTCTAAGTTCAGTACGTTGTAGTTTTCGTGAATCATTTTAAAATTCATTTTGGTTCCTCCGCTTTACATTTTCATTTTAAAAAGCGCCTCAATCCCAATATCGTCTTGAGGCACTTTATCGTCTGTGTATATTGATTTCCCTTTATTTTAAAAATTCTTTTATCTTTGTATAAACGCCTTTGCCGTCAAGTCCGTATTTTTCTACTAATATCTGGGCAGAGCCGGACTCGCCAAATACATCATTGATACCAATTTTCAAAACCCGGGTAGGAGCCTTTTCAGAAAGCACGTCACATACTGCGCTGCCAAGACCGCCGATTACGGAATGTTCTTCTACAGTAACGATTTTTCCGGTTTCTTTTGCAGCTGCCACGATTAAATCTTCATCCAGAGGCTTTATTGTATGGATGTTAATTACCTTTGCGTTTACACCGTCTGCTGCAAGCTTTTCCGCTGCCGCCAGTGCGCTTTCCACGCAAATGCCGGTTGCAACGATTGTAAGGTCTTTCCCTTCCTTTAGTACAACGCCCTTGCCAAGCTCAAATTTGTAATCCGGTCTGTCATTGATAATGGGCACAGGGGAACGGCCAAAGCGCAAATAAACAGGACCATCATATCTGGCTGCTGCTTTTGTAGCCTCTGCTGCTTCCAAAGCATCCGAAGGGCATATTACAACCATATCCGGAATGGCACGCATCAATGCGATATCTTCATTGCACTGATGGGAAGCGCCGTCTTCTCCTACAGTAATTCCTGCATGGCTTGCACCGATTTTTACATTTAAGCGGGGATATCCCACGGAATTTCTTACCTGTTCAAAGGCACGTCCTGCCGCAAACATGGCAAAGCTGCTTACAAAAGGAATCTTTCCTGTTGTTGCCATACCTGCAGCAATGCTTACCATATTGCTTTCTGCAATGCCACAGTCTATGTGTCTGTCTGGAAATACTTTTTGAAACATACTTGTTTTCGTAGCGGCTGCAAGGTCTGCATCCAACACTACCAGATTCGGATATTCTTCACCAAGTTCAACAAGAGCCTTCCCATATCCTTCTCTCGTAGCTGCTTTTTTTACTTCTGACATAATGCTTCACCTGCTTTCTCTAACTCAGACATAGCCTGGGTAAATTGTTCATCATTAGGAGCGACTCCATGCCAGGAAGCCTGATTTTCCATAAAGGATACACCTTTTCCTTTGATTGTTTTTGCAATAATGGCAGTGGGCATTCCTTTTGTGTTCCGCGCCTCTGAAAAAGCGGCCCGAATTGCGTCAAAGTCATGTCCATCTATGTTAATTACATGGAAATTAAAGGCTTCAAATTTTTTATCGATGGGATATGGAGAACATACCTCTGCTATATCTCCGTCAATTTGCAGACCGTTATTGTCCACGATTACAACTAAATTATCCAGTTTTTTATGTCCCGCAAACATAGCGGCTTCCCATACTTGTCCCTCTTGGATTTCCCCGTCTCCAAGCAAAGTGTATACTCGAAAGTCCTTTTTATCCATTTTACCGGCAAGAGCCATGCCAACTGCTGCCGAAACACCTTGTCCCAGAGAACCGCTTGACATATCTACTCCCGGTGTATGCTGCATACATGGATGTCCTTGAAGATAGGAGCCTAACTTACGAAGTGTTATCAGGTCTTCTACCGGAAAAAATCCTTTGTGTGCCAATGCCGCATAAAGCCCTGGCGCTGTATGTCCTTTCGATAATACAAAACGATCCCTGTCCGCCATATCCGGATTCTTAGGATCAATATTCATTTCTTCAAAATAAAGATAAGTAAAGATATCAGCTGCCGAAAGCGAGCCGCCCGGATGACCGGCCTTAGCGCTATGCACAGATGCCACAATACCCTTGCGAACTTCATTAGCTACTTTTTGAAGCTCTAAATTATCCATGACGTTCCTCCTAAAATTCATTCTCAACCTTGTAAAGCATATCACAATTTCTATGGATTGAAAACGTTTTTTTAGAAAATTCGATATATTTCCTGTTCTTTGGTCTCTTTTTCCCATTCTTGTATCGGAGACTTTCTGGAAAACACAAAAAAACCGTGCATTTTACTTCGAACCACGCCCATACACGTTACCTTTACAGTTAACTCCGCCCAGGCACCCTCACGGCACATGAGAGATTCCACTTAGTGCTGCTTTGTTCCCAACCTGACACGGTTCATGGATTCCCATTGCGCAAGACCCAAACTTCAACGCCACTTATAAAGGGCAGCTATACAAGCTAAAGCCCTCCGTAAAACATCACCCCTACTAGAGCGGATTGTAGGTACAAGGCTCCGCTACTGCCCCGGCTGCACGGTTTTATTAGTATATCGTTTTTTATTACTTTTGTCAAATTTTTATTGCGGTGGGAAGGTATGGAGGGAGGACGTAGGAGATGGGGGATAAAACTCTTCTGGGCACGCTCTCGCTCTATGAAGACGCAGCGGTACTAACGCACCAAAATACGGTGCGTAAGGACCGGCGACTTCATCAAGGCCCGGAAGAGTTTTATCCCCCATCTCCTACTGTGCATTTACATAGCTTTTCGTTTAGGATTCCGCTGATGATATTGGGCTTTCATTTTCTTGTACCTATCACCAAGAGGGTCTTTCGATACACAGTGGGAGCTGGAAGAGCAGATAGTAGTCTTATGGGCCTTGGCAAAGTCGCCGGCACTTACGCACCGTACTTTGGTGCGTTAGTACCGCTGCGTCTTTGCAGAGCGAAAGCGTGCCCATAAGACTACTATCTGCTCTTCCAGCTCCCACGTCCTCCTCTCCAAACCCTCTCTTTTGTCCTACAAACATACGTTAAATATGTCTGGGCCCTGCCAAAACCTCTCTTCCCACATACATGCTTCGATCCCTCTTTGTAAGAATAGTCCACTTTACTAAAGTAATCCTATTATTTTCCAGCTCCAAGGCTGTAATGCAGCGGGGATGGACACAACTTCCGTCATTATAATAAGGAACCTCTCCCTCCTCCGGAAGATAGGGCCTGTGGGTGTGGCCAGCAATGAGCATTTGATTTTCTTTTTCTACCCAGTTTATCAGCCTCTTTTCCACTTTCTTTTTCTTTTTTTCATTTTGGGCTGCACTGGTAGGATCATGAAAGCCCAATAATTCCAAAGGCTTCCATATATAACGGACCAAAAACCTGCCAAGTCCCCAAAGGGTATCGTTAATAAGGTCTCCCTGGTGTCCATGGGTCAAAAAGATTCTTTTCCCGTTATCCCGGTTTTCCAATACAATTCCTTCATAAACTTGCAAATCGGGAAACAGATTGCAATCTTCCCTGCAGTTTTCACAATAATAGCTGTTGCAATTACAGCTGCAGAATTTCTGACCTTTTTTCTTTTTGTCATGATTTCCAAACAGCATATATAGCCTTCCCTGCTCATAAAACTTTGACATAAGCCAGAATGCGTTGCTGTGTATGGAAATAATCTGTTTTAAATTCCGGTTTTCCCAAAGCTCGTCGCCGTCCCCCAGTTCAATATAAGTGAATCCGTTTTGATAGTAATAAGTAAGCGCTCCAAAAAATAAATGCTGATTGGGGAGAAAGTTATCTCCCCAATTACCGCAGCCCCTATGGCAATCACTCATAAAAACAATTTTACTGTATCTGTCATAGGTGAGAACCTTTGCATTTTGAAACACTTTCGTCAGCCTTTTCATACTCATAACCTATCACAAACATTTCTGCAGGGGCATTTTGGTTTTTGACAGTGCTTTTTGAATTTTTCCAATTTTTTATTCTTCTTGCCCAATCTTCCTACGCAAAGAAGCAATTTGTAAATTCTTGGATAACAGCATCGCAAATAGTCTATTCTATCAAGGCTGGTACAAAAATATTTTGTAAGCTTTCTGTAAATTCGGCAATTTCTTCTGTTTTTCCATTGTGCCAGCCAGGAAAGGCATCTCCATTTCCGCCTTGGCTGTCTGCATTTGGGAATCGTAAAGTAAATAGTTACCGTCAGGTTACATATACAAACTTCATGCTTCGCATAACCCAGACGATAAAGCCCTTCCAAAAATGCATTTCGCATTTCCCGATTTGGAAAGGTAATTTTAATTTCCATGGAAAGCTCTTTGGGCGAAGAATATTCTCCCAGCAAAAAGCCTGCAAGCCACCAGTGCACTGCCGATCTTTTGCATAATGTCCTTCCATTTCTCTTTAAGACAAATTCCATTGGGAGCATTTCTTCATCCGCAACGCTTTCATACATCGTACCTGTAAAAATACCAGGCAGGTCAATCTCATCCTTTGCCACATAAAGCCCAACCTCACCGCCGGTTGACATGCCATACTGTCCTTTCCAGAATTCAATCAGCCATTCCCTTCCATCATAATAAAAGGGAACCGGTTCACAATCAAACACCATATTCATGGAAACGGCAGACTCATCATAGAAACGGCAATATCCCATTTCCCTCTGCCAGATATAATAGCCGGATATAAAAATATCCTGCTTCTCACAGTATTCATACCCAAAGGGTTCCATCACGCAGTTCAAGTCCCTGATTTTTTCTTCCTTGCACCTTCTGCATACACATTTCATGGCATGGCGCTTTTTCAGATAGCAAATCAGGCAAATAAGTAGAATTACCAGTAAAATACCAATTCCTACATATACATATTTCATAGCATACCTCTGATATGACAGCTTCTTTCCTATTAGTATATGAAATGCTACAAAATTCGTGTTTCTTCTTGTTTTTTTATTGTATGTTTGTTGGGAGCAGGCAATTACTTATTTGCTGGAAGGAAAAGTGGAAAACGGTATTGTTGATATTACTGGTATTTTTTCTTTGCTTCGATTTTTTATAGACGGGATATTAAATATGCTTGTCATTTTGGCAGAAGCTTTTGCATAAAATAAATATAAGAACCGGAAAAGAGAAATAATTCTTTTTCAGTTCTTATATTTAGGGCAGCATTTTTGTAAATTTTAATTATGTTGCTAGAAACCATCTCACAACTAGCCAAAAACATAAATTCATAGCGTATGCCTCCTTCACAAAATAATTTCCCTTTTCGTGAAAGCAGAAGCATTCACAAAAAAGAATCAATAGCTAATTTAAATTGCTATAGTTTCTTTTTCTATAAATCCTCGGCTAACATCAAGTTTTGTCGATTATCGTCGATAATTGTGGATTAAATTTACTGTCACTTTTCTTTTACCAACTCCTCCAGACAAATGGATACCGTAAAAAATGGGGCTTTGTAATCATATACAATGGAGCCTCCATATTTTTTTATTACCTGCTCAATATTCAACATGCCAAATCCATGATTCCCTTTATCCTTTTTTACAGTAAGAAATTTATTTCCGTCTATTTTGAGTTCCTGATTACAAGGATTTTTCACATAAATAAAGTAAGTGGGAGGCAGCCCTTTTACCAACACCGTAACTTCTTTTGAACCTCCTTTGTAGAGTCTTGCAGCCTCCAAGGCATTTTTTAACAGATTAGAAAACAGAATACATAAATCCATATCTGAAATGGCTGATTCCTGTGGAAATCTTCCCTGCCAATCCAGCTTCACTTCCTCTTCCTGCCGAAATACATCAGCAGCCACAATATCAATCGTATCATTTCCTGTGAGAATCTTTTTCGTAAAATTCCTTGCAACCCCTGTCATTTCCTGTACATATTCCATTGCCCTTTCATTTTCTCCATCCTCTAAATATCCAATCAGACAAGCAAGGTGGTTGAGCATGTCATGCCGGAATTGTTTTGTTTCCCTATCCTTTTGTAACAGTTCCTTATAGTATAATTCCTGCTTGATTACATATTCTTCATAGGATTTTGCCTTTTCCTTATATGCTTCCCTTTCATTGATGGATTTTAAATTTACAAAACAAATAATAAAGAAAAGAATACTGCTTACAGAAACACCCAGCAAAGACTTTTTCAGCATACTTGCATTTGTTTCCAATACTCCATAACTATATTGAATAGGATATAAGTAAGCCATCATGCCTATCAATCCCATAAATACCAGAGTTACATTTTTGGCTGAAAAGTAAAATAGGTTTTTCTTTCTATGTAATACTCCCCCCGTAATCAAAAGACATATTCCGGAAAATATATTTAGCAAAAAACCGATTGCCTCCTCGCTAATTCCCTTTAATAGCTCCGGTCCACATAAAATCTGAATGATTCCTTCTAAAATAGCTTCTATAACCGCCACCATTACAAATGCCAGTATTACTAAAAAAATATCCTTTTTTCTTTTTAATGCAAGAAAAACATTGGCAATTAACAAGATAGTAATAAGTAAAACAATATTTTTATTATATTTCCATATAATTGCATGTGCACTAATAAAAATAATTGCAGCCACCGAAGGCACCCATTGCATTTTCTTTCCTCTGCCTGGACAATTAAAAATACCAAACACAAAAATATTTAATTTTAAAAATTCCAATAAGTAATTACTAACCCAATAGAAAATATCCATACCTAATCCCATAAAATTCTTGCCTTTTCCTTTCTATAAGAATAGTAAGCCTCCTTAATCTGCCGTCTTTTCCTAACAGCAACAGGAAGCTCCTTTCCGTTAGTTAAAAAAACTTTGTCTTTGATTTTCTCCACATGCAAAAAATTCACAATATAGCTTTTATTACACCGATATAAATCCGGATAATTTTCCCCACACCATTCCTTCAAGGTCACATTGCTTATCATATAGTCATTTTCCATGAAAACAGCCGACTGGTCACCTAATGCCTCTATATAATATATTTCTGGAATATTGATCTGGATGACCATGTCATGAACCTTAATAAGCTTAAACCTTTTTTCCAAAAGCACGTCCATTGCCTCATAAAGGGCTTCCCTTATGTCTTCCTTTTTAAAGGGCTTTAATAAGTATCGAAAGGTCTTTACCTTAAAGGCGCTTTGCATATATTCCATATGGGCCGTCAAAAAAATAATCTTTATATCATCCCATTTTTCCGAAGCCTTCTTTGCTGTCAGCAGCCCATTCATCTGAGGCATATCAATATCAAGAAATAAAATATGTATGCTCTTCTGACATTCTAAAAGCCTTATGGGGCTGATAAACGGAAGTATTTTGTATTTTATTCCTCTTTTTTCCATAAAATAATGCAGTTGTTTATACAGCCCTCGGACAATCATTTCCTTATCATCACAAACTGCTACATGAAGCTTATCTCCCTTGTATGTAGAAAGTATTTCATATTCTCTTTCCATAACCTTTTCCTCTTTTTTTCATCATACTACAGAATACTTCAATTTTCATCTATAAAATACCTTTATCACTAAATGTTGTAAAACGCTTTAGTATTTCTTTTATTTATTTCATTTAATCAGTTCCCATTTTATGTATGTTAAAATTCTTCTCTTTATTTGAAAATTATTCCAAAACTTCTTACTAAATATTCTAAATGGAATATTTATTCCACTTTACTAAACTAAAATACAAGAAAGGACTATACAAATGAAGACACGATTAAAAGAATTACGAATGGAAAAAAATTTAACACAAACCCAACTCAGCATATACACCCATATCTCCCAATCTTCTTTATGCAAGATGGAAACGGAAAGTGCAAATGTAAATGGAAGTCAGATTGTAGCATTATCCTGCTATTTTGGCGTATCAACCGATTATTTTTTATGCCTGACAAATGAAAGACTCCCGGTAAACGTAAAAATTTCCATCCAAAAGGAAGCCTCTGCTTTTTCCCAGCTTTTCTATTATTACAGTAAGCTGAATCATGTTGATAAAGAGATTGTGTTAGATTTAGCATCAAAATTGGTTCATAGAGAATAGGAAAGGATTTGAATTATAAGAGTTGATTCTTTCTATTTATCATATCTAGCTATATTCAATTTCAGTTGTAAGCAACTGAATATCTGTTTTTCGTGGAAGCGCTCTTCCGTGAAATTCATCAGGACGGGAGACGATGATAAGTCTCCTGTTTCCATTAAAAAATAAAAATCAACTATAGGGCACCCTCTGCATCCGTCAGCTTAAAATTCCTCCACCACCTGACAGCCATCCCTGCTGCCCGAAAGACTTCATCAAGCCCCAAAGCAATCCAGACGCCTAGCAATCCCAAACCAAGAGGAATTCCTAAAAGAAAGCTGAACCCTACCGCAAAAAACCACATGGAAAACAATCCAATATACAAAGGAAAGTTCACGTCCCCCATTGCCCTTAGCCCATTGACCAGAACCAGATTGACACTCCTTCCTGCTTCCAATAGAAATTCGCTGGCAAGAACCATTATGCCCAGCGCAATGATTTCCTGATCCTTTGTAAAAATTCCCAACATCTGCCGGCGTAAGAAAAAAAGCCCTAAAGTAATGAACATACTTATAGAAAAGGAAATCTTTGTAGAAAATATACCGATTTCATATGCCTTTTCCCTTTCTTTCCCGCCTATTTTCCATCCAATGAGTATACCGCTGCCCTGTCCTACTGCCAAAGCAAACAAGTAGACAAAGCTGACAATCGTATTGAGATATGAGTAGGTGGTAACCGCCGCCACTCCAATTCTGGTTATAATTGCCATAATGCATAGCTTTGCCATCGTATAGGAAAATTGTTCTCCTGCTGCCGGCATTCCATATTGCAGGATTACTTTTAATACTGCCTTATTTTCTTCCCATACCGTTTCCTTATAAAAACCGGGCATAATCTTTTTTTCCAAAAATATCATATAAATCACACAGCCTAATAAATTGCAAAAAGCGGTTGCAATTGCAGCGCCGGATACTCCAAGAGACGGCAGCCCCAGCTTTCCGTAAATAAATATGTAATCCAGCACGATGTTACATAAATTAGCAAAAACCGAAATCAGCATCGTTTCTTTTGTCTTGCCATAAGACCTTAAAAAAGAAGAAATGGTCATGCTGATAAACTGAATAAAAAGAGAACCTCCAATAATCAGCATATATTCCTTTGCATATTCATACATGACCGGATCGATTCCCATCATCCGAAACAAAAGCGGATAACTGAATACAAGAAAAATGCTGAAGCAGCCTCCCAGAATTCCATTTACAAAAATTCCGGTAAAGATAAGGGACTTCATATCCTTTTTTTCTTTATTTGCCCCAATGTACTGGGCGCATAAAATACCGCTTCCTGCCGTAATCACTCTTGCAATGACCAGAAAAGAAAATAAAATCTGGTTTACTATGCCTACTGCGCCTACTGCATGATCCGAATAGCCGGACAGCATAAGCACATCTGCACTTCCCATTAAGGAGAACAGAACACTTTCTAAAAATATAGGCCACGATAAGTCGAATAGTGTTTTTTTATCTTCCATAGCAATATCACTCTTTTTCATTTGACTTTATGATATAATACTATACCTCAATGCTTTTTTCCAGTATAATATGGGGGAGAAATAACACAGGCCATTCCGTACTATCCATTTCTTTAGCTTCTAAAAAAATAATTGTTCACAAATATGCCATATGCTATACTGTGATATGTAAAACAGGCATGATAAAGTCAAAAATTTATAAAAAAGAGGATAGTTTCATGGCAATTAAGAAATGCGAAATATATGGGCAGATATGGGCTGCATGCGATAAATTGCGCGGAGGTGTAGAACCGGCCCGATATAAAGATTATATTTTAACCTTGTTATTTGTAAAATATGTTTCAGACCGTTATAAAAGCAGTGATAATTGGGATATTGAAGTGCCGGAAGGCGGCAGCTTTGATGACATTCTGGAATTAAAATATAAAAGGAATATTGGAGAAGGCATCAATACTGTAATAAGCAAGCTGGCAGCGGTAAATAAACTGAAAGGCATTATTGATATTGCAGATTTTAATAGTGAAGAGCTGGGAAGCGATAAAGAGGCGGTAGATAAGCTTTCCGGACTTGTGGAGATTTTTCAAAAACCAGAACTGGATTTTACTAATAATCGTGCTGTGGATGATGACATTTTAGGCGATGCCTATGAATTCCTGATGAGAAAATTCGCTCAGGATTCCGGTAAAAGCAAAGGACAGTTTTATACTCCCGGCGAGGTTTCCCGCATTATGGCAAAAGTGATCGGTATTAGTAATGCAACTGATTCCAGCATGACTGTATATGATCCTGCTTGCGGTTCAGGCTCTTTGCTAATACGTGCAGCAGATGAGGCTCCTGGTGATATTACCATATTTGGACAGGAAAAAGATAATGTAACGGCAGGCCTTGCACGTATGAATCTGGTTTTGCATAATAAAGGGGCAGGTGAAATTGCAAGGGGCAGTACAATCTCCTCACCCAAATATAAAAATGAAAAAAATGCCAGACTTCTAAAAACCTTTGATTACATTGTGGTGAATCCGCCGTTTTCCGATAAATCCTGGATGGATGGCATTGTAATTCCGGATATTTATGAAAGATATACAGAAAGCGATTTTGGAGTGCCGCCGGAAAAAAACGGGGATTATGCCTGGCTGCTGCATGTGCTGAAATCTTTAAAACCAACTGGAAAAGCGGCTATCATTCTTCCCCATGGGGTATTGTTCAGAGGGAATGCAGAAGCAGATATCCGTAAGAAGATTATTGACCACGGTTACATTAAAGGCATCATCGGCCTGCCGTCAAACCTGTTCTACGGCACAGGTATACCTGCATGTATTCTTGTGATCGATAAAGAAGATGCCAAAAATCGTAAGGGTGTTTTTATGATAGATGCCAGCAAGGATTTTATAAAGGATGGAAACAAAAATCGTTTGAGAGAACAGGATATCCATAAAATCGTGAGCACATTTCTCAGCATGGATGAAGCAAATGCAAAATATGCCCGCTTCGTATCGAATGAAGAAATAAAAATTACAAATGATTACAACCTGAATCTTCCACGTTATATAGACAGCAGTGAAGCGGAAGATTTGCAGGATATCAATGCACATCTCAATGGAGGGATTCCAACTGCTGATGTGGATAGTATGGAGCATTACTGGAATGTATATCCAAATTTAAAATCAGCCTTATTTCAGCCCTTAAGAGAAAATTATTATTGTTCTCTGGTAAATAAAAATGATGTTACCAATACAATTATATCTCACGAGGAATTTATTCGGCATGCGGATTTAGTGGATGAGATATATTTGAAATGGAAACATGCTGTAGCGCCTGTTTTGATGAATCTGACAAGGAGTCAGCAGCCGAAAGTACTGATTGAACAAATATCCGAAAAATTGTTGAAGGATTTTTCTGCCGTTCCATTATTGGATAAATATGATGTTTATCAGGTGCTTATGGAATATTGGGCGGAAACAATGCAAGATGACGTATATGCGGTTTGTTATGACGGTTATGAAATAGGGCGGGAGATTTCATATGATTATGTGAAAAAAAAGAAAAAAGAAAACGGGCAGACTATTGAAGTCCAAACAAATAAAGTCAAGGATTTTGAGGGAAGGGTAATTCCTAAGGCATTGCTTGCAGCACAATATTTTCAGAAAGAATTAAAAACAATTGATATGCGGCAGGAACAATTAGAGGAAATAACTTCTAAGTTAATGAAAATAACAGAAAAGAATAGTGGCGAGGATGGCATATTTTTTCAGTTGGAGGATTTAAAAAAAGCAACCCTCACCAGACGAATAAACGAATTGAAAAAGGATTTGTCGGCAAAAAAGGAACTGCAGCTGCTACAGGAATATGTAAAATTGTTGGAAGCAGAAGCAGATTCCAAAAAAACACTGAAACAGGCAGAAGCAGATTTAGATGCAATGCTTGAGAAAAAGTATCCACAATTGACCACTGAGGAAATCAAGCATTTGCTAGTGGAAGAAAAATGGTTTGCTGCAATTTACAGCGGAATAGACGCAATTCATTCAGCAGTTTCCCATCAACTTTCCAAGCGCATGACCGAACTGGTAGAGCGGTATGAATATACTTTGAAAGAATGCACGGATGAGGTGGCAGGACATGAAGCGAAGGTAAAATCTCATTTAGAGAGGATGGGATTTGCATGGTAGATAACAATATGTTTCCCATAGATTGGGAAGTGGATATTCTCGGTCACCGTGTCCGGATTGAAACTGGAAGCAGAAATACAGAAGATAAAAAGGATAATGGAAAGTATCCGTTTTTTGTGCGCTCTCAAAAAGCGGAACATATTGATACATACCATTATGATTGTGAGGCAGTATTAACTGCCGGCGATGGAGTTGGTACCGGAAAGGTATTTCATTATTATATTGGAAAGTTTGATGTGCACCAGAGAGTGTATGTATTGTCAGAATTCAATGGGATAATGGGCAGGTTCCTATACTATTATTTTAAAATGAATTTCTTAAGAGAAGTAGAAAAATATACAGCAAAGTCCTCTGTCGATTCTGTCAGGCGTGATACGATAGCAAAAATGCAGATTCCGATTCCCAGCACAAGGGAACAGGCTGCGATTGCCGAAGTTCTTACAAGTGTTGATAATCTGATTATTTCTTTACAGAAGCTGATTGATAAAAAGAAAGCCATAAAGCAGGGGGCTATGCAGGAATTGCTTACGGGAAAGAAACGTTTAGCAGAATTTCATGAGAAATGGGAGGAATGTATTTTAGGCGATGTTTGTCTTGTATTAAATGGAGACAGGGGTGCTAATTATCCAACCGATAGTGAGTTTGTCAAAACAGGTATTCCATTTATCAATGCAGGCCATTTACATAATGGAATAGTAGATTTTTCTAATATGAATTACATATCAGATAAAAAGTATGAAATGATAGGGGGCGCAAAAATAAACAAAGGGGACATATTGATATGTCTAAGAGGTTCCCTGGGGAAATATGCCATTTGTAATTTTGATGGCGGTGCCCCTGCATCTTCGTTAGCATTATTACGCAGTAATGAAAAGTATTTATTAAATCGCTACCTTTTTCAAATATTAGGATTTTCCAGCTTCAAGAAAATGATAATTGAGGAAAATAATGGAAGCTCCCAACCGAATCTTTCTGCAGAAAGTATAAAGAAATTTACTTTTTTGCGGCCAGGTATAAAAGAACAGACAGCTATTACTGAAGTTCTTGCTGATATGGACAATGAGATTGAACAATTAGAAAAGAAGCTTACCAAATATCAGCAAATCAAACAAGGCATGATGCAGGAGCTTTTAACAGGACATATCCGGTTAATGGGTATGGAGGAATAAAAATTTTATGGACGATTTTTTTCATAGAATATGAGAAATATCCCCGTAAGGATTTGAACCTTACGGGGACATTTTTGCTCTTTTATAACTTCATTCAACCATTTCATCCTACCAGGTCCTTTATTACTTCCCCGGTCATTATCTATTGCAGTTTATCATATTTTTCGTGGATTGTGTTACATTTCTACTGTTAAAACTCCTAAGAACATATAAACGCTTACCTCCGGCACCTGAGCATTCGTCAGGGCTTCCTGTAACAGCTCTCTCATTTCCTCTTCGGTAATGGTATAGTCGGTACGGATGGTAAAGGTTTCCCCTTTTTCTAAAAGCATCTCTAGCTGGGATTCCAGTTCGTCATAGCTGTAATATCTGTTTTCTACCCGGTAAAATTCGCTTTCTTCCTGGTCCGCTTCCATTTGTGCCAGCGCATCGGATAATAAATAGGTATTATCCTCTACCAAAAAGCCGGAAGACATATAATCCGGTATGTTCAATAATGCATTTGCATATTTCTCATTATCATTGTTGGTAGAATCCACCGTAATCCATTGTCCGTCAATGCCTACTCTGTTCCATGCGTGAGGAAGGTTTCCGTTTAAATAGCCGCTTACCACATAGCAGTCCAAGCCTGCTTTATCAGCCAGCACCTTAAATGCTCCCGCATAAGAAGCACATACGCCCACTTTGTTGATCAATACACCATAAGGGGTAAAGGAATGGGCAAAGTCATGATCTACCGTCTGGTAATTATTTTGCTCTGCATTATCCAATGCATCATAATCGTATTCTGCAGTGGCGCACAGGTAATTATTGATGGCAAATTCCTTTTCCACATCATTCATGTCATCGGTAATAATCTCTCCGATTACCTTGTCAGCCTCTGCTAACACCGCTTCCTGCATATCCTGCTGCTCTTCTCTGGAATATTCATACTCCAAAAGCAAAAGAGAAGTATCGTAATCATAAGCATATCTGTTCAAAGAACCGATTAACGGATTCTGGTTATAAGCTTCCATCAGGGCATTTACCAGATAATCGCTGTCACCTGCCTCCGGGAACATGGATAAGTCAATGACTTCCTCATGGGAAAGCATATAAGTGGCAATATATTCACTTAATGCGCTTGTGGCGGTTACTTCAATATTGTCTAATTCATCTCCGGTTAATTCAGTTGTTGCCAGTTCTTCTGCATCCGTATCTTCAGTTCCTTCCCCTTCTGCAAGCTCTTCTTCCATTTCGTCAGTTCCATCGCCTTCCGCAAGCTCTTCTTCGGCTTCGTCTATTCCGTCGTCCTCCGCAAGCTCCTCTTCGGCTTCGTCTATTCCATCATCTTCCGCAAACTCTTCTTCGTCAATTTCATCTGCATCGCCCGCATCCGAAGTATCCCGGGACTCCTCCTCTGGTTCCTGAGTGGTTTCCTTATCAGAAGAGTTGTCTGTAGAAGGTACATAATCAATATCATTTTTTGGCTTTATATCTGCACTTTTACCGCTAACGGATTTTTGCTTCTGGGCAAGGGCTGCAAGGTCGCTGTCAATGGTGCTTTGGGTTGCTTCTGTAGCATACATGTTGATTATAAAGTCCGTTCCCTGAATACCTGCCGTAATTACAATGCTGAGATTTCCTTCTCCTGTCGCCATACCAACCTTATTTTCCTTCCAAGTTGCATTGGCATAATCAATAGGCATAGGTACAATGGAAGCATCAGCCATTTCCACCAATTGTACGGATGGAAGCTGTGAAACCTTTTCTTTGACTATGTCATAGTCCTCTTCCTTTTCTTCCGTCTTATCATAATCGTAAACAAGATGTACCACCAGACGGCTTCTCACATCCTTTTGGTAAATAAGGTTGCTCACATTGGATTTCTTGTTTCCATTTACAGCTACTACACAATAAACAGGGCTTAATCCGAATTCTTCATCCTTAATTCCCGAATCATAGAAATCCATATTCTGGCTTGCTTTTCCTAATACGATTCCGGTTTCCTCTTCTAAATCAGAATCCGCATTTTCTTCTTCCACCCTTGGAAATTTCGTAAAGGATGTATCGGTAGTTTCTCCTATCAAATACGGAGATTCCAGACTAATACCATATTTAGCACTTTCCGTCATATCATATATTTTATAACCTGTTGCACCGGAAACAGGCTTCCAGGACAGTCTCGCATATCCCTTTTCGTCCACATCGAAAGTAACGGTAGGGGCATCTAAATCTGCTTTTACCGTAAACAAGGTAACGATAGGTTTTTTCAGCGGTTCCCCGGTGGCAAAGTCATTTTTTTGTACAATCCAGTATTTTGGAGCATTTCCCCAGTTTTTTACACCTTCCGTATATTCATCATCCATATATCTGAGAGCCGGATCGTCAGTGCCCGGGCTGATGGTTAGCGTCTGCTTATCAGAGTCATATTCCATTTCCGGTACAATCGGATTTATAAAGTTGCTGTCTATGTAGACACCAATATCATCATAGTAGGAGTCATCCTCCTGATAACGGGTTCCTACCTGTTCAAATACAAAGGCATGATCCCTTTCTACATTATATACCGGATTGGCATATTCATATTTGTCGCTTTCGGTTCCGGCATATTTCTGTTTCAGGCTGTTAGACAGGTCATTGTCAGAATTATCCGCCCTAAGACCTTCCTCCCCACCGGCTTCCTGTGCCGTTACTTCCCCGTCGTCAGTTGCGGCAGTCTCTTTTTTGCCACATCCGGCAATGCTCCCTGCTAAAACGGTTAAGATAACAAGCATACTAATCATTCTTTTCATCTTTTTCATAGTCTTCCTCCTTCTGTCTGTTCAGACAATCTGCATTTTATCTACATGTCCGGCACAAAATCTTTCATACCGGATCCTGCATTCTAACAATAATATCCCGCAAGCTTCCAAAAGGTTGCAAAAGAAATAAATTTTTTTTATTTATTTACGATGGATAATAAAATCCGGATAAATTCCTCCTGGCCGATACCCCTGCTTTTGATCCGATACCCTACTCCCTCTGCCTGCAAGTAGGCAAGAAAAACCGTTTCCTCTGGTTTGGCGCCATAATATGCGGTTTTGATCTCTATGCCATTAACCGGACTGCCGGTCAGCTCTTTTGCCATTTCCGCTTCCGGTATACCATTAGCAGATAACAGAATTTCCAGGAAGCTTTCATTGCTTCCTTCATATGTTACAAAAAACAGATCTTCTTCATAACTTCCGTCTTCTTTTTGGGTAAGCATCTGTCCCTCTGTCTCCTGCTTTGTCATCCCTTCCGGAATATAAGAGGGTAAGGGGTTTTTTCCCAGATAAGCAAAATATTCTTTTTCATTTACAGATACCTTCTGCCCGTCCATTACTCCCAGAGTCAGACCGGGCGCTGCAAATTCCCCCGGAATCTTTTCAAAGTCCAGGCTTCCTTTGGAAAGCGCAACCTGTTCCTTTACCAAATTTTCATCCAATGCATCACAGATGGTAATATCCTTCTCCACCCTCTGCATGATCTGCAAAGAAACCACGCCTAATACCGCAATGCACGCAAACACTGCTGCCCCATAGGCAAATGCCGTATACTTCCTTACGGGTTTTCTTTCTTTCATCAGTTGTATGGTATCTTCCTTTAACTGGTCTGGAACTAAAATCTTCTCATTCACATTCTTATATTGAATCAATATATTGTCCTGCATTTCTACACCTCCAAAATAGCTTTCTTTAACATTTGCCTGCCCCTCATAAGCTGGGATTTTACTGTACTTTCCTTTATGTGGAGAACCTGACTGATCTGGGACACGGACAACTCCTCATAATAAAACAGGTGAATCACAAGCTTATACTTGGCAGGAAGCTCTAATACAGACTCATATAGGTCCGCCTCTTCCTCATTCCTGCTGACCATTCCGGTAACTTCCGTAAATTCTGCCCGATGGCGGAACCATGCACTTCTAAAATGCTTTTTACAATAATTTACCGTCATTCTGATAATATAGGCTTTTTCGTGTTCTTCAGAGAGAAAGTCTTTTTTACAATTCATGTAGCTCAAGAAGACCTCTTGAAAGATATCTTCCGCATCTTCTTTATTTTTTGTCTGGGATAAGGCAATTTTATAGACTGTATCCCCATATAGTTCCACCACCTCTTCTGGTGTCCGATGAAAACCTTTTTCCTTCATTTCATTCCCCGTCCGTCTTTAAGTGGAATAGAATAACTGCAAAACCTGTTGCAAAATACTTCAACTGTTTTGCAGTTATTCATTTGAGTTTCATTATACGAATTATTTGATTAGAATTCAATGAAATATTTTATTTTACAGAAATTCCCTTACTTTTTGTTGTAAAATTTAGCGGGATTTCCTTTTTTTGTTAAGATTTATTGCATTGTTCCTATGATAACACTGCTGCATAAACATCTAATGCTACTGCAAAAATAGAAGGTGATAACACTAATAAATTGCAACATAATAATATTTTCCACACTTTATGTTTTTTCATTTTGCTATCTCTGTATAAAATTGTAATCATTTATGCTATGTAATACAATATGCAAACTATTAAATCTATTGCCTTGCAATGAACATACCCAAGTCAAAACTACACAAAATCGCTATAACATTTAACACCCAAAGAATCAGCCATATAAATAGATTGTGCTTAATAATATTTCCTTTTTTATGTTCTTTTTTTATTATAATCAAAGCACTAATGCATATAATTATCATCGCTATAATGGGCATTAAAGCAAATACTTCATATGGAATATCCATATCTGTAAAATCCATAAGAAGCCAAAGTGGCTCAAAAATCAGCCATATAAACAGAATCAAATTTTCCTTTTTAAGTTCTTTTTCTATTATAATTAAAGTACTAATGCTTATAATTATCATAGCGGGCATTGAAAAAAGAACTCCATATGTAAAGAGTATAAGTATATTAAGCCATTTAAATGACATAATTAGCAGGGCATACTTAAGGCACTCAAAAGGTATAATGTCGTATCGAATTAACTCAATCCAAATGGAAGGAAATAATATTAGTAGATTACCGCATAATAGTATTTTAAATGCTTTCTTTTTCATTGAAACCTCCATATATTGAATGGTATCATTGGATTTTGTTCTCTATTTAAAATCTATATGAAAGCGCATCAGAAATAAATATGTACAGGAAAGCTGCTTTGAGCAACATAATTGTATGTAAGTTTATTGTCTTGCCACAATCATTGCTATGCCAAAACTAGATAAAATTGCAAATGCGTTTAATAGCCAAAGAGCTAGCCATATAAATAAATTTTGCTTAATGATATTTTCTTTTTTATTTTCTTTTTTTATGATTATCAAAGTGTTGATGCATATAATTACCATAACTATGACAGGCATTAAAAGAAAAACTTCATATGATACAATATCTGTAATTATAAGAAACCAAAATGGGCAAAAAATCAACCATATAAACAGAATCATATTTCCTTTTGTACATTCTTTTTCTATTATAATTAAAGTACTAATGCTTATAATTATCATAGCTGCTATGGAAAAAAGTAGTCCATATATAATATTTATAAAAAACCAGTTAGGTGGTATAGCAGGCCAGTCATACTTAAAATTTATAATACTGTACCATACCACCGTACAAACAGTAGGAAATAATATCAATAGGTTGCAGCATAATAGTATTTGAAATGCTTTCTTTTTCATTTGGTCGCCTTCGACTTAAAATCGCATAAATTCTTAAATTCATTCATATCATCAGAAAAAATACAAATATTATTTTATTCTGCCTTCTATTTGTAATCGATAAGCTTTTGCATCAGAATTTTGTAAATATTTAATGCCAGTAATTATTGTACTATTACATGCATTTTTACATCCTTCTACAGAATCTCTCGTATTTCCCCATTTTCTCCATACATATGGTACAACGATATTCCATCAAATACCATCAAAGCCCCATATGGTATATAATATCATTGGTTTTTGCTTTCTATCTGAAACCCATATGAAATCACATCAAAAATAAATATGTACAAGAAAACTGCTTGGAGCAACATAATTGTAGGCAGGTTTATCCGCTTGCCCAAATCATTGCCAAATCAAGACTGCATAAAAGTGCTACAACATTTAATAGGCAGGAAATCAAAAGCATAACCAAATTTTTCTTTGTTAAATGTTTCTGTTTATAGTCTTTTATTATTATAAAAAGAGTACTGAAACAAATAATGATTATAGCTGGTATTGAAAAAAAGAATCCATATATAATATTTATAGCAATATTTATAGCAAGCCACCATTCTGTTACAGGAAATGCAACCAAAGCTTCCAATACGTTAGGATTGATAATATTGAACACTGGCAGCACATGAAAAACAGAAGGAAATAATAGCACTAAATTGCAGCTCAATAACATATAAAACACTTTATGCTTTTTCATTTTAACATCCCTCATATGATAATCGAAAATTACTGACATACCATATAATATTTTATGATATGTGCAAATTTTACTGAATTCTATCTTCTATTTGACTTCGATAGGATTTAGCATCATTGTTTTGCTTGAATTTATCTTTTGTATAGCCAAATATTGCTGCAACACATGCTTGTTTACAACCCCTTACAGAATCCCTCGTATTCCCCCAAGCAAGTCCTGGAATTCCATATGGAAGCACATCAAAATAAGTATGCTCAAGTACATTACTTGGGTCTGCATAATTATAAGTCCCCATATTAATCGGGTCATTGACCTCCGTCAGTTCCGTCCCGTTTTTATCATACACGCCCTCATACTTCCCGTCATCAGATACGAACTTCAAATTGTATTCCCCATTCTCTCCATACATATGGTACAGCGATTTTTCAACAGGAAGCAGCCGCCATGTGGCACCGGAAGCGGAAGTGATAGTGTTAATCATCTCCTGCAGCGAAGAAGGCGCCCTGTTCAGATTATTTCTAAAATAATGCAGTTCCATATAAACACTGCCATATCCCCTGACATAGGAATTGAATTGATTGCAGTATTTGTCCCAGTAGGAATCCGGAATGCCGTCAGGGTTCCTGTACTTATAGTAATCGATCATCATAATCTTAACTGCCTCACCTGCAATAAAGGAAGACGCAGAAGAACCATATTTCCAACTCTCTTTTTTTGCATAAATCAATGTCTTATCCAAATGATTGAAGTATTTTTCATCCCCCAGATATTTATAGGAATCGGGATATAATGGATATGGATCAATAGGATCAGGATAGCCGTCATCGTCCGTGTCTGCCTTGGTTGGATTAGAAAGCATAAGGACAGTAATTTTATCGCCATTCTTCGTTACCTTTATTTCCGCTCCGTCCTTCAACCCGTCATTGTCCGTATCCGGATTTTGATAATTCAATCCTGTCAGCCTTACCCCTGTTCCTAATCTCAAATTGCCGGAACAAATCTCTTTCTCATAGTAATCATTCAGACCGTCCCCGTCCGTATCTTTTCCCAAGTCGGACTGGTCAGCAATGCTGTCAAATATTCCATACAGTTGATTCACATTATTTGCATGATAATAGCTTCCGCCGGTTCCGATTGCTATTGAAGTCAGGAGACTGCTGGAAACAGAACTTCCAAGTCCCACCGTATAAATCACGATGCCTCTGGCTGCTGCCGTTTGGGTCAGGCTACTGTTATAGCTCCCGTCTCCGTCCGTCAGCATGATGATACATTTCCTCCTTTCTGTCTCCGTATCTAATGACGTCTGGAACTGATTAATAGCCATCGTTATCCCACTGGACAAGTTTGTTAGTCCGTAGCTTTCGATGCGATTGACAGCAGCTGTTAATACATCTTTGTCAGCAGTAAGAGGAGAAAGCAGCACTGCGCTTGTAGCAAACTGTATTACTGCTGCCCTGTCTTTTTCCGTCAGTTTTTGGATGAACTCATTGGTAACCCTTTTGCGGACTCCGCCCCGGTCATTCGTGGACATGCTTCCGGATGAATCTATTACAAACACAATATCCAT
>JAAUZH010000022.1 GCA_014804675.1 Lachnospiraceae bacterium | reverse complement strand
GTATCTCAAAGAGCATGATATGCTACTTCTATATGAGGCTTATCGCAATGGAGAGGAACTACCATTTAATTAGCTGATTATCAGATGCAAAATGGCGGTCAAAAATGACCGCCAAAAAATAAAATAAAATTTACACACTTTACTTGACAAACTCAAAACGATATTTTTCCCAAGGGATAAGTGCGCCCTTTTTTAGACCAACAATAAATTTAACTTTTTTCATTTTTGTTATTGACATTTATTAGCTGGACTTCACTTAATACATCAGATGGAGCTACAGATTTATCCTCTGTTCCTTCCAGTTCAACCTTAAACGGTATTTTACCCCTACTTGCTCTTTGTTGCCTTATAATAGCTCTTACTGATCCTTTTGTGAGTAACTTTAATTCATCGTTAAATCTTTTCTCATAATCGTCTGTAAGTAATTCTTTAGCTAATACAGAGCTTTTTGTCGAAATTTTATTCGTTGCTGTAAGTTTTTTTGCTTTATTAAATAAAGAAATCTGCTTTAAATAATCTATTCTGCTATTAACTTTATCTTGAATACCCGAAATAAACTTTTTAGCTTTTAATGCTTTTATTTCTTCTATTAACTTCTTATGATCGTCATCTCCTATCAAATCAGTTAGATTTTTCCTTCTTTCATTTTTATCTTTTATACTGCTATTTATTAATTTCAGCAGCGTTTCAATATCTATTTCGGATATCTCAGCCTTTTCCACTTCATCTGAATATATCAATTTACTAAATGCACTTATTTTCTCTGCTACTTCTTTAATGTTTGTTGCTATATTTTCTACGCCCGCGGATGCAATAACCAAATCGCATTGTTCAGTTTCCCATGCTTTAGGACATTTTTGCAATAAACTAATTAAAGTTTTTCTTTTGTTAGTCACTTGTTCACTTGCACTGCCATTAATATACTCATTAATGCTCTGCATTCGATGTAAATGTTTTTCATCTGAAATAATTTGTCCACATAGCGGACATTTTCCAGCTTCATCAGTATATTTCACAACACACTCTGACTGCAAAAAAGTATCATAGTATTTTTGAGCCGACTTCCAAAGATTTTTCCAAGCTTGATTTGACACACTCCGCTTATCTAAGTCATCAGCTTCTTTTTCAAAAAGTAGCTGTGCTGCTGCCTGCTCTTCTTTAGCAATTTCAAATTGTTTCCTAACTCTCATTATTTCATCAACATTTGCTTTTGAAAAAAACTCTTCAAATTGAGCAATATACTTATGAAGTGCTTCTAATTGCTCAATTTCCTTTTTCAAATTTGTAATTGAAACTGTTATTGCTTCTATATTTGATTCTTTCTCCTTCTTAACAAGTTCTTCATCAAGTTCTTCGGTCCAATCAAAAAAGGCTTCATCAAATTTGGTTTTTTCCGTTATACTTGATATAGTTTTACATATATCCGTTTCTGCCAATTCATCTGGAATAACAATTTCTGCCTTATCCAAGCTTTTCTGCCTATCTTCTATTTCTGCCTTTACTTCCGATGCAACTTTTGCAATTGCAGATAACATTGAAAAAATCCATGGCTCATATGACGCTTCTTTTGCAGCTTCGACATATGCTCTAGATATTCTTGTGTCAAAAATATCTATATCCTTGAGCAAAGAATATTCTCCATCCTTAGAAAGATTACAGCTAAGTTTTTTTTCTACACCTTCATGAATTACAGATACGTCACAAGATTGCTTATTTTTTTTAACAGTATAAACATTCCCTTTCAATTCTTCCTTATATTTAGCATCTGCCAATTTCTTTAAGATTCTGATATATCCAGATTTGCCGGCTCCATTCTCTCCATATACCACCGTTATTCCAGTTTCTCCGAACTCCAAACTTTTTCCTGTTGCAAGTGCATTAACCCCGGTAACATTATCAATAGACTTTCTGTTGGAGTGCCTTCCCATGTTTTACCACCCAAAGAAAAAAGTCCCGCAATCTTTTCAAGCAATGGCTCTGGCGGCTCTTTCCAAAGCTCCGTATCCGCTCTTTCTAATTCCCATACCAGTGTTTCTGTATTACGGACAAGGTACAGTTTCTGGTCTTGCTGGTCTCTGCCCGATATTTCAAGTGTGGCGGCATTGCCTGTCCGTTTTTCCTTTTGCAAAAGGAACGCTCCGTCAGCCGCCCCAAGCAATCCAGTTGTTCCCGAAATCATATCAAACTTATCATCAGAACCCTGTTTTCTGGTATGGTGTACGAGCAGGATACAGATACCATAACTATCCGCAAACTGCTTCAACTTCGTAATAATCTCATAATCATTTGCATAACTGTAATTATCGCCGCCGACTTCCCTTACTTTTTGCAGCGTATCAATAATAATCAGCCTTGTATCGGTATGCTGTTTCATAAATTCCTGCAACTGTTCATCCAGTCCATTTCCGAGATTTCCCGCCGAAACAGAAAAGAATAAATTATCTGCTCCATCTGTGCCAAACATACGGTACAGTCTTTCCTGCAGGCGGCGGTAATCATCTTCTAGCGCAAGATACAGCACCGTCGCTTTGCGGACAGGGTAATTCCACAAAAGAATCCCCCTGCTGATATGGTAGGCAATCTGCGCCATCAGGAAACTCTTGCCGAGTTTGGGCGCACCTGCGAAAAGGTAAGTGCCAGTGTAAAGCAAGCCGTCAATCAGTGGTGGCTTACCTGGATATACCGTGTCATAAAGCTCTGCCATAGATACCGTTTCAAGAACTTTGCTATTGTTTTTCGGTGGGTAATTGGATATACTGTTATTGTTTACATTAGGTGGCTGCCTTGTATCTGCGCCAACAGGTACGTTTCGGGCAGTCACTTCTTTTTTATTCGCCATCTTCACCCTCTCCTTTCAGACCGCCGAGGATAACGGCAATCAGTTCAATAATATCTAACAACTCATTGTCAACGCTGCCGCCCGCTTCAATCCTCTGCAATTCTTCAAGAACAGCGGCAAGCTCATTGCGAAGTGCCTTATATACCCTCGGATTGCCCTGTACAACTACGTCTTGGCACAAGAGCCGCCTTGTGATATAGTCCTGTTTGGTAAGCCCCGAAAGCCGCACCGCTTTATCAATCTGCTCATTTTCTTCGGGTGACACCCGAAACGCAACAGTCTTGTTTCTCCAACGGTTACAGTTGTCTAAATTCTTAGCCGACATATCAAAAATCCCCCTTTCCTAAATCGTCTAACCTGTCTGCCATTTCTGCCTGTTTTGACGGAAACAGGTGTGCATAGCGGTAAGTGATTTCTATGCTCTCATGCCCCACACGGTCAGCAATCGCCACTGCCGAGAATCCCATGTCAATCAATAAGCTGATGTGGCTATGGCGCAAATCATGAATCCGTATGCGTTTCACGCCCGCCGCCTTTGCGCCCCTGTCCATCTCATGGTGCAGATAACTCTTTGTCACCGTGAAAATACGGTCTTTCTTTTTTAACCCATAAAGCATACTGATATATTCCTGCATTTCCTCATTGAGGAACTTCGGCATTTTGATTGTGCGGTTTCTCTTTTTCGTTTTCGGAGAGGTAATCACATCTTCGCCATGCAGACGCTGATAGGATTTGTTAATCGTAACCGTTTCCTTATCAAAGTTAAAATCTGCGGCGGTTAATGCCAGTAATTCTCCCTCACGGATTCCACACCAGTAAAGCATTTCAAAGGCATAAAAAGAAACTGGCTTGTCCATCATTTCATTTGCAAACCTCCTGTATTCCTCTTTTGTCCAGAACAGCATTTCCTTGTGTTCCTCACTTCCCATATTCCCTGCTTTTGCCGCAGGATTTGAACGGAGGTCATAATAACGCACTGCATGGTTGAATATCGCCGAAAGCTGATTGTGGACTGTTTTCAGATACGTCTGCGAATACGGATTCCTCTTTTCATCACGGTAGGCAAGCAGCTCATTCTGCCATGCAATGATTTCCTTTGTTCCAATCTCACTAATCTTCATCTTTCCGAAGTACGGAAGAATCTTTGTGCGGATGATATGCTCCTTTGTCAGCCATGTGTTCTCTTTCAGACGGTTCTTTATATCATTCGTATAAAGTTCCACAAAGGCTTCAAAACTCATGTCAAGGTCAGCGGAATTTTGTAACTGGAACTTGCGCTCCCACTCCTGCGCTTCACGTTTTGTAGCAAACCCACGCTTGCACTTCTGTTTCCGCTCCCCTTTCCAGTTCACATACCTTGCCATTACATACCAAGTGCCGTTGCCCTCATTCTTAAATACTGGCATTTACTCCATCTCCTTTCCCTGTTTTTCTCCCGCTCCGTAGAGCCTTTCCTCAAAATACTGGCGGTTTACACGCCCTGCAATCGTGATAAACCCCTTTTCTTTCAGCTCGTCATTTAATTTCTTGATAAGCTTGTAAGCGTAAGGCTTTGATATGGAAAGCTCCTGCGCCACCTCGTCTACACGGATAAATTTATTGTCCATGCAATCTCTCCTTTCCTTATTGCCGCTCATTACTCTGGGCATATAGGTATGCCCTTGCGGCATTTCTTATCTAAGCATAATTGCTTAATTCCTGTTTTTGATTGTACTAAACATTTTTGCTACTGTCAATAGGTTTGCAAGAAAATATTAAACTTTTTTGTTTTATTTCTATTGACTTGTTCTAAACATATATGCTATACTCCATGTAAACATACGAACAAGGAGTGAAACATAATGGCAATAGGCGAAAGAATACATTTTTTCCGTATCATGCGGGGAATGACACAGAAATATCTCGGTATGCTTGTCGGTTTTCCAGAACGGAGTGCGGATGTACGTCTGGCACAGTATGAAACAGGCTCACGCAAACCCAAAGCAGAGCTTACTGCTGCACTGGCACAGGCTCTTGACGTTGCGCCGCAGGCTCTTGACATACCCGACATCGACAGTCAAATCGGTCTCATGCACACCTTATTTGCCCTTGAGGACATTTACGGTCTAACCGTCAGCAAAGCAGACGGGGAAGTCTGCTTAAAGGTCAGCAAGGACAAAGGCAAAGCCGCTGAAGAACTGCTGCAAATGCTCACATCTTGGCAGGAACAGGCTGCAAAGCTCTCTGTTGAAGAAATCAGCAAGGAAGAATACGACCAGTGGCGGTACAATTATCCGAAATTGGACACTACGCAACATTGGGCGGAAATTCCCTCTAAGGAATTAAGCGATTCCTTAGTTGAAGCATTCAAAGACAAACTTAAAACCGATTGACAAGCACAGCAAAACGCCCTTAGCCATGAATTCTACCCACAGCTAAGGGCGTTTCTAATATGGATTTATCACAGTCACACAAGCCGCTTAAAAATCATTCTTACACCTGTAAACCATCAGACAGTTAGAATAATCGCACTTGTATAACTGTTATCATTTTGTTATCAAAAGACCTTTCAAAAGTCCGCAAACCCGCATAAGCACTGGGTTTCTTCGACTTCTCAACTTATTCGAACTCAATCGCAGCCGACGGCTTCTACGAAAGCCGCCGGTTCCTACATCCTCTCCTCCTAATCCTCCCATCCTCACAACCATTCTTTAAATAATAATACAAATAATCCCCCCATTGGTATCATTCACGATTTTCTGCATGGTTTCCTGCAATTTTACCTGACTTTCCTCTCCAATCATGGCAATTTTACTGGAAATTCCGTCATTTACAAGCTGTTCTACCGTTTTTCCAAATATATTGGTATCCCAGATTCCATCCTGGGTCGTATCCGCATCAGATATGTAACGTATTAAATCCTCCGCCTGCTGCTGCGTGCCTACGATGGGGGCGATTTCCGTTTCGATGTTGGCACGGATTAAATGAACGGAAGGGCTTTCTGCTTTGATCTTTACTCCGAATTTATTTCCATGCCGGATGACTTCCGGTTTCTCCAGTACGATTTCACTCCGTTCCGGCGTGACTACTCCATAGCCCTTATAGCGCACCGATTCCATGGCATTTAATACTTTTGTATATTCTTTCCTCATGGCGGCCATTTCCTGCAGCATTCCAATAAGCTGATACTCGCTTGTAACCGTATCTCCTAGCAATTCACTAAGCATCTCATAATAATAAGCTTCATCCACATCCAGATAAATCTTGATTCTTCCGGAGGACATATCTATATTGTCCACCTTGATCCGTTCAACAAACTCGCTGTCCAAAGTAAAGGGATTTTGAATCAGGTCTCTCATATAAGTATACTGTTCTAATTTTTCTTTCAGCTTATTTACTAAATCCACCTTTACCTTATGATCATCCGCAAGCATTTCCACCCACTTTGGCAGGAAAAACTCCATTCCTGAAATAGGGAATTCATATAGTACCTTTTCTAAAATGGCTGTTACATCTTCTTTTTTCAGCTGTTCCAAATTCATGGGAACTGCCGTTACGCCGAATTTTTCGGAAATTTCCTCTGCTGTTTTCTTGGCTTCCTCTGAATAAGGCCTTTCGGAGTTTACAAGCACGATAAAGGGCTTATTCAATTGCTTTAATTCATTGATGGTGCGTTCTTCCGGTTCTATGTAATCTTCTCTTCTCAATTCGGAAAAGCTTCCGTCTGTAGTCACTACGATTCCAATGCTGGCATGGTCCGTAATGACCTTCCTTGTACCGATTTCCGCCGCCTGGGTAAAGGGGATTTCATAATCGAACCAGGGAGTCTTTACCATCCGCTCCTTTTCATTTTCTAAGTGTCCGCTGGCTCCCTCCACCATAAAGCCCACACAGTCAATCAGCTTTACTGCTACCTTCACATCATGATCCAATACGATTTCTGCCGCCTCTTTTGGAATAAACTTAGGCTCTGTGGTTGTAATGGTCTTTCCGCCGGAGCTTTGGGGAAGTTCGTCCATAGCCTGCTTTTTCTCATATTCCCTTGTCATATAAGGAAGCACGCACACATCCATAAACCGTTTGATAAAGGTGGATTTTCCGGTTCGTACCGGACCCACAACACCTAAATAAAGTTCTCCGCCTGTACGGGTCTGTATATCTTTATACAGGTCATATGTATTTGAACTATAATTTTCCATAAAAATTCCTCCTGCTTATACTGGTATATGTATATGCAGAAGTTTTCCCGTTCATGTATTCATTTTCTTACTTTTCTGCTTTGCAAATTTGCTCTATGCCATAAAAGTCAAATACACCGTCCCAGGCAACTGATCCTCAAAATGAATATGTCCTAAAAAACTATGCATTTACCCCTACAACAGTCATCATACGGATATGACCGCATGTCCTCCCGACTGGATTTTACGCAAAATAAACACTAAAAAAACACCTGAGACGAATAACTCTTCTGTCTGTGACAGGTAATATTCAATCTCAGATGCTTTTTCGCTTTCATGACTTAGAATATATATGAACCAAGTCCCTTTCAAGCCTTCTTATATCCGGTCTGTACAGACCAGTCTTTATCTATTGGTATATTTCGCATGTGCCGCTTCTTACAGAGATGCTGCTTCGTCAACTAACTTCTGTAATGCTGCAAGTGCTTCATCCGGAAGCTTATCATATCCGTCTTTCTTTGTAGCAAAGTCTTTTACAGCATTTACACGTGTTTCCATACCAGCTTTCAGCTGTGCAACATAGTTTGCATCTTTTAAGTCTGGTGTGAAATCACCGGTCTTTCCAGACCAGTCAGTCATGATTTCGATATCTTCAAATGGTCCCCATGCTTCAAATTTTGCTTTTCCTTCTACGATTGTTTCCAGAATGCCCAATGTATCAGCTGGTTTTACCTTTGTACCCATGAAATCGCCTGTATTTACGATGTAGCAGTCTACATCTTTTTCTTCTACTAACTTTTTGAACTTCTCATAGTCGTTTACCAATGGGTAAGTTCTGAATGGGTTAGCATATGGTACGATACGAAGTGCATTTAAGTCAGTGCCTGCTGCAACACGCTCTGCGGAAGAGGTCTTTGTTGCAAGAGTAGCGCCCATAACGGAAGCTAATGCAGAACCTTTTAATTTTACTACTGGTGGAATGGTTGGGTCTTTCATAATCCAGAAAATGGCATTTACAGGAGCATCAATCTTATCCACACGGTTTGGAGACCATAATTTGGATTTGATAGCACGTCCGTTGCCGTTTCTGATATCCTCTGTTACTAACTGAATCTTGCCTTCAGAATCTAACGTACAGGAGCAGTTCTGAGCGGATAATAAATATTCGTTGTCAGCACAGCCTGTAGGATAATCTGCTGTCTTATCAAAATATGTAGGCTCTAATGCGATAGATGCACAGGTATCTGTATTGATAATGAAAGCATCGTCATGAAGAACTTTGATTTCATATTTGCCGCCATGTTTTGCATGAGTAAGTGTAGACTTACCAGAACCTGACAGACCGTATACGGATGCAACATATTTTGTTCCGTCCGGCAATAAGTATTCTTTCTGTCCACCATGGCAGGAAGCATAACCGTTTCTGTTAGCAAGAGCCCAAGCCATTGTAAGTGTACCTTTTTTGTGCTCACCGAAATATCTCATACCAAGGATTGCTGCACAGTTTTGGTTGGTATCAAAATAGCAAAGTGTCAAAGGATCGCTTAAGCAGCTGTAATCAACGTCTGGTGCATCATGAGGCGCCCACTGTGGATCGGAGAAAATGTAAATGTCTGGTTCATTTCCGTCACCAACCGGTTTGGAGTTCTTGTACATTTTTACATATTCATCAGACATGTACTGGAAGTTGATCATCCAGTTGTATAAAATGTTTTCTTCTCCTTCTGGAATCAATAAGTGAGCCTTTACCATAAATTCCGGATCAAGACCTACGAAACATTCTGCATGATACATAGTTTTCCAGCGTGTTTCATAGATTGCATCCATAACAACTTTATCAAGCTTTGTTTCATCAACACCAGGCTCGCCTTTGATACGGCGCGCTGCTGCATAACGTCCTGTTACTGCACCATCGTTGAATAATAAAACCTTTGCATCTTTTTCAAGACCAAATGTTTCGCCATCTTTTACAGGCATATCTGTTACAACAGTTCCCGGTGAATTTTTCGCTAATTCGTAAGCTTCTTTTAATGTGTTTACTTTTACTACGTTGTTTCCGTAGAAAGCAGCTTCAATGATGGAACGGGTCTTAGAAAAACCAACTTTTCCAGCACCAATTTCTGCTATTGGGTAATAAGCTTTTGTTGACATACTAATTGTCCTCCTTGTTAATTGTGTATTTTTTACCGTTTAAAACGGCTCTTACCATAAAAACCAGTGCCGATTGCACCTCAAATATTATCTCAAATGCTGGGGGAAAAGTCAATATTGGAACTATGAAAAAAATATGAAAAAAATATCCTCTGCTAATCCATAGACTATTCGCCTCACCCTGCTTTGCCTGTTTTTACAAAGGTCTGGTTGCCTGATAGAGCCATGCTTTCTCTTCCTCTGTTAAAAACTCCTTTGTTTTTTCATAGACAAGCTCGTGGTAGCGATTTAACCGTTCTTTCTCCTTTTCTGATAATAATTCCGGCAGAATCCCCTCTAAATCAATGGGGACAAAGGTCAATGCTTCAAATTCCATGAACTGTCCGTCACTGTTCTTTTCTGCCTTTTTGCATAAAAGCACATTTTCGGTCCGTATGCCGTGGCTGCCTTCTACATAGACTCCCGGTTCGTCTGTAATCAGCATTCCTTCTTCAAAAACCGTTTCTTTTACTCCTTCCCTGTACTGCCAGCTAATCCTTTGGGGGCCTTCGTGTACGTTCAGCATATAACCTACTCCATGACCGGTTCCGCATTTGTAGTCAAGTCCCATCTCCCAAAGGGGCTCTCTGGCAAGAATGTCCAAGTTACGCCCCGTACAGCCATGCAGGAACCTGGCATTTGCCAGATTCAACATGCTGACTGCTACCATAGTAAACTGTTTCTTTATTTCTTTCTTCACATCTCCCAAAAAAATAGTCCTGGTCACATCCGTAGTCCCGCCGAAATATTGTCCTCCTGAATCCACCAACAGCATTCCCTCCGCCCTCAAGGGCTTTGCAGATGCTTCTACTGCCTGATAATGCATCATGGCGGCATTTTCTTTATAGGCACTGATAGTAGGAAAAGATAATTCCAGAAACTCCGGAATTTCCTTTCTTAATCCGTCCAAATAGTTAGCTGCCGACAACTCATTCATCGGAATTTTCCCAATGTTTTTTTTCAGCCAGTATATAAACCGGATTACCGCAGCGCTGTCCTTTCTGAAAATCTCTTTTAGATTTGCTATTTCCTTTGGGGATTTTCCTGCCTTCAGCATGGAAACCGGATTGCCGCCTTCCAGGACCATTTCGTTTTTCATTAAGATACCTGCCACATAAAGGCTGATTTCTCCCCGCTCAACCAGCGCCTTTTTCTCTGTTTCTCCCCGTTGTTCAATACTCCACTCTGAAAGAAAAGAAAAAAAGGATTGATAGTCTTCTATCCTGACCCCTGCTCTTTCCAAATGCTCTGTTACCTGCTGACCGATGGTCCCTTTCTGCAGAAACAGCATTGCTTCCGTGTCCGTTACAATGCTGTAGCTGACCGCTACCGGATTGCACTCTATATCATTGCCCCGGATATTGTAAAGCCACATAATATCATCCAGCTTGCCTAATACCACAGACCAAACCTTATGCTTTTTTAACTCCGTCCTGAGTTTCTTAAGCTTTTCCTCTACGGTCTCTCCCGCCGTCTTAGAATCTAACGCAAAGACCGGATTGCACGGGAACCTGGGTCTTTCTTTCCAGATTTCATCCACCATATCCTTCTCAAAGGATAAAGTAATTTCTTTTTCTTTCAGCATGGAGTTCAGCCAGTCGCCGTATGCCAGTGTAACACATCTTCCGTCAAAGGCCAGTGTCTCTCCCTTTTTCATATGCTGCTGCAAATATTCTTCTACTCCCGGCACTCCTTCCTCAAACATTTTACAAAGCTGTATATTAGTCCCTGCTAACTCCTTTTCCGCCTGTATAAAATATCTTCCATCTGTCCATAACAGCGCTTCTTCTTTCGTTACTACCAAGTCACCGTTAGAACCGGTAAATCCCGACAAAAATTCTCTCACTTTAAAATAATCATGTACATATTCCGAATGGTGGAAATCCGCTGTGGGAACAAAATAGACATCTACTTTTTCCCGCTTCATGATTTCTCTAAGCTGTTGGATTCTTTCCTTAATTTTTTCTTTTCCCGTCTGTTTCGTCTGCATTTCTTTTTTCCTGCTTATCCTTCCGATTTTTCTGTTTTCATTTTATTCTTTATTCTCTGATAAGAGGGATATGGCAGAGCTGGTTCCTATCCTGTCACAGCCAGCCTGCAAATAAGCTTCCATGTCCTCCTTGGTCCGGATTCCTCCGGCTGCCTTTATTTTTATTCCCTTACCGAGATGCTTTTGAAAAAGACGGATATCCTCTAAGGAAGCTCCGGCTGTTCCGAATCCGGTGGAGGTTTTTATATAATCAGCTCCGGCATCCGTTACCGCTTTACAAAGAGCAATTTTTTCTTCTTTATTAAGGTAACAGGTTTCTATGATCACCTTAAGTATCAAATCCCCGCACTCTTTTTTCAATGCGGCAATTTCCTCTTTTACCTGATCAAGCTTTCCATTTTTCACGTCACATACATTGATTACCATATCAATCTCACTGGCGCCATCTGCAATTGCCTGCTTTGTTTCCGCAATCTTTGCTTCTGTTACGCAATATCCCAGAGGAAAGCCTGCCACAGTACAAATGTTTATCCGTTCTCCAAAGGTATCTTTAATCTGCCTGATATAACAGGGCGGGACGCATACGGAAGCCGTGTGATAGTTGATTGCCTCCTCACATAGTTTCTTTATATCCTCCCACTGTGCATAGGGCTTTAGCAATGTATGATCCACATGTTTTAAAATCTCTGTCATTTCCATGAATATGTGCTCCTTTTCTTTTATTGTTTCCCATTGGCATCGGGAAATTCCTTTCTATTCTGCCTGTTTCATCATAAAACAATTTTTATTACAATACTATAAAAAAATATAAATTTTCCAATAATTATGTGAAAAAAGTGTTAATTTTTATGAAACCGAAGAAATTTTCTTGCCCTTAACGACCCTCACATGGTATAGTATACGAAATGGCAATGTGATTGGAACACCAATCACTTCATCTTTTTTTATGTATTTGCATATTCGAATGTAGCTTATCTGACGGTTCTTGTTTTATATTTCTTGATTCCTTAGTATTTGATCAGCAAAAGATTATTCGTCGATTTTCTCTATTCAGGAATTCAAATATGTAATAGCAATCAACTAATTTTATTTATAGAAAGGTGGAAACATAATGGAACACAATGCTTTTTCAGAAATCACACCTGAAATCCTTCATTTAGCCGAGCTTAGCCAGAATGCCGGCATCATTGATACAGAACTCTTTACAAAATACGAGGTGAAACGCGGACTCCGGGATTTAAATGGAAAAGGAGTTTTAGCAGGACTCACTAATATTTCCGATGTCCGCGCCAATAAAATAGTGGACGGCGTCTCTGTTCCGGCACATGGCAGGCTTTTTTACCGGGGATATGATGTAAAGGATCTTGTAAAAGGCTTTACAAAAAACAGCCGCTTTGGTTTTGAAGAGATTACCTATCTCTTGCTGTTTGACAAAATGCCCAACAAAGAAGAACTGGAATCTTTCCAAAAGCTTCTTTCTCATTACCGCACGCTGCCTACAAGCTTTGTAAGAGATATTATTATGAAGGCACCAAGTAAAGATATGATGAACACGCTGGCACGAAGCGTCCTTACGCTGTATGCCTATGATGACAGAGCAGATGATACTTCTCTTCCCAATGTGCTTCGTCAATGTCTTCAGCTCATCAGCCTGTTTCCGCTCCTTAGCATTTACGGCTATCAGGCATACAGCCATTATCATGACGGCAACAGCCTGTTCATCCATCAGCCTGATCCGAAATTATCCACGGCAGAAAACATTCTGCACCTGTTAAGACCGGACAGCAGCTATACTCCTTTGGAGGCAAAGATTTTGGATATTGCTTTAGTGCTCCATATGGAACACGGTGGCGGTAACAATTCTTCCTTTACAACCCATGTGGTTACCTCTTCTTTAACGGACACCTATTCTGTTATGGCGGCAGCAATCGGCTCCCTAAAAGGTCCCCGCCACGGCGGCGCCAATATCAAAGTGGTACAGATGTTTGAAGACATGAAACAAGAAGTAGCCGACTGGAAGGATGAAAACGAGGTCGGTGAATATTTAAGAAAACTGTTACATAAAGAAGCGTTTGACCATGCCGGACTTATTTACGGCTTAGGCCATGCGGTATACTCCAAGTCAGACCCCCGTGCTACTCTGTTTAAAGAGTTTGTAGAAAGTCTATCCGAAGAAAAGGGACTCCATGATGAATTCATGCTTTATTCCCTGGTGGAAAGACTGGCTCCCAAAATCATTGAAGAGGAACGGCAGATGTACAAAGGCGTCAGCATTAACGTGGATTTTTATTCCGGCTTTGTATACCATATGCTTGGACTTCCCCACGAGCTTTACACTCCTATCTTTGCAATCGCCCGCATCGTTGGCTGGAGCGCACACCGCTTAGAAGAGCTTGCCAATAACGGTAAAATCATCCGTCCAGCCTATAAGCCGATTCATGCGGATTTAGAGTATGTGGATATTGAACATCGCACTTAATGGCACCACAAGTTACACACAAAAAAGCAACCCGGAAATATTCTTTTCCGGATTGCTTTTTTATTTTCATTCATTATCCATTGCAATTTCTGCTATTCCATGCCTAAAAACTTCTTAACAACCGCCTTCATCTCATCCTTTTCGCATATAGTATCATGCAGAACCGGCGCAGTCCTGATTTCTTCTATTGCCTTTGGAACTGCTACCCCTGAAAGCCTGCAAAGCTCATCCACCAGCTCAAAATCCGTCATGGAATCATATTTGGAATCAATGGCATTCATAACGCTTCTCGTAAACTTGTAAGGGCTTGCAGTAGAAGCTACTACTGTTTTTGTCGTATCCTTACTTTCCTTACGATATTTTTCACAAACAACCCCAGCTACCGCCGTATGCGTATCTACCACATAACCGCAGTCCTCATAAAGCTCTTTGATAAAGTCAAAGGTTTCCTTCTCGGTAGCATAACCTCCACGGAAATCAACCAGCTCTTTTTTCATTTCTTCGGTAATCTCATAGGAACCGTTCTTGCTTAAGGAATCCATCCTCTCTGCATTAGCCGTGGAATCCTCCCCTGCAATTTTGTAAATCAGCCTTTCCAGATTACTGGAAATCAAAATATCCATAGAGGGGGATGAGGTTAAAATAAACTCCCTGTTCCGGTCATATGTTCCAGTCTGGAAAAAGTCATATAACACTTTATTGTCATTGGAAGCACAAACTAACTTATCAATAGGCACTCCCATATTTTTGGCATAGTATGCTGCCAGAATATTACCAAAATTGCCGGTTGGCACTACTACATTTATCTTTTCACCCTCTGAAAGCTTTCCATTTGCCAAAAGCCGGGTATACGCATATACATAGTAAACTACCTGCGGCACTAACCGTCCGATGTTAATGGAGTTAGCAGAGGAAAACTGAAAGCCCTTTTCGTCCATTTCCTTTGCAAGCGCTTCATCTGCAAACAATTTCTTTACTCCGGTCTGGGCATCATCAAAATTCCCATGGATTCCTACCACATGGGTATTGGCTCCCTTCTGGGTAACCATCTGCTTTTCCTGAATAGGGCTTACTCCGTTCTTTGGATAGAACACGATAATCTTCGTTCCCGGCACATCTGCAAAGCCTGCCAAAGCAGCTTTTCCAGTATCCCCGGAGGTTGCCGTCAAAATAACGATTTCATTTTTCACATTATTTTTCTTTGCCGATGTAGTAAGCAAATGAGGCAGGATAGACAATGCCATATCCTTAAAGGCAATAGTAGCTCCATGAAACAGTTCCAGATAATAAACACCCTTTGCTTCTGCCAACGGTGCGATTTCCTCTACATCAAATTTGGAATCATAGGCACTGTTGATACAATGCTTTAACTCTTCTTCCGTAAAATCTGTCAAGAACAGCTTCATGACTTCATAAGCTGCTTCCTGATAATTCATATGCGAAAGCGCCTCCATGGATAAGGAAAGCTTTGGAAGGCTGGTTGGCACAAACAATCCGCCATCCCCTGCCAATCCTCTTAAGATTGCTTCAGAAGCTTTTACCGGTTCGCTGTCGCTGCGTGTACTTTTGTATAAAATTTCCATAGTATGTATCCCTCACATCTTCTTGATATCGTTCCTGATTCGTGCACTGCTCCGGGCCAGCTTACATTTCTATTTATCCATCATATACCAACCCACAAGCTTACATCTTTCTTTACACAGTGCCTATTTTATCATATCAACATTTCACTTGCAAGAAATACCCGTAAAAAGAGTAAAAAATACTATGGATATTTATTTGTAAAAATCATGTCCCCCATAAGAGCATACTTTCTTAAGCGTTCTTTGAAACCAGCTTACATTGTCCTGAGACGCCTTGCTCACTGCTACAAAAAACAGCGCTCCATCTGAAATATCTTCTCCGTAAATGGCCCGTTCCACAGCCCGTTCCGTTTCTTCCGTTACCCTTACAGAATAAAATCTGCCGTCTTTGGTAGGTGCAAACTGCGTCTTTCCTCCGCTATTCTGGAATACTACTTCCGTTACCGTATTGGGAAACCTTTTACTATTTACCCGGTTTAAAACCACATTGGCAACAAGGAGCTTTCCTTCTTCTCCCTCTCCGGATGCTTCTGCTTCCACGATTCGAAGCAGATTATTATAATCTGTATCATTTAAATCATATCGCTTTTTTCTCTCTAAAATTTCTTCGTCTATAATCCTTGGGTTAGACACTGCTTCCGCTAATTCCTTTTCATATATTCTGCTTATCAATCTGTACCTGTCCTCTTTTACTTCTTTCTCTTGTAATGGATTTTGGAAAATCAGCAATGCAAGCAGGACACACTCCACACCGATTACTATCTTCCCGATTGTTTTTTTCATTTTGCCTCCTTAAGCAGGAACGTTCTAAAAGATTTGAAAGATTCCTGCAATGAAACAGAAATAATTCTGCTTTATTTTGTTACAAGACGTAATACTTTCGTAACATCTCAATGATTATTCTATACAGTCATATGGTAAAATATACTTAATTTGAGTATTTTTTTTGAAAATGATATACTAGGAAATACTAAGATATGACAAGAAAGAAAAGTTTGTGAGTGATTTCGAGCTATGAAGCAGTTAACAGGTGTATTTTCGACAAAAAAAAAGAATGGAGAGCTTTATTATCGTTCCTCCATCACATATCACAAAAAGCATATCAGCCTTGGAAGCTTTTTCACAGAATCAGAAGCTCACAGGGCCTATTTGGAAGCCGACAGGATTTTAAAAAATCCCCAGCTTTCCATAGACCGTTATCAGCCTTCCTCTCTTTCCCTTGAAAAGGCAGTTGTTTTATTCAATTTTCGGGATAATGACATGTATATCGGGACTCCTATTTATATCCGGAACCGCTTTTTTCAGTATTATCTTTCAAAAGAGCTTGTGCTTACTTTTGATATTGACGATTTATTTTATTACTCCAGCCATAAAATCATGAAGCGTGGAGGACATTTTTTCGTGGCTGATTACGGGATGCAGGTGAATATCCTGAATCGATATGGAATTAAGAATTTCGGGGTGAAAAATCGGGACTACATCTTTAAAAATGGGGATGATACTGATTTTCGTTACGAAAATATTCAAATCATCAACCCTTTTCACGGCGTCTTTCAGATAAAGAAAAATGAAAAGACATTTTATAAAGTAAAAATCCATATAAACGGCGACTATATCGTTGGAATTTATTCGGATGAGATAACAGCTGCCATTGCTTATAACAAGGCAGCTGACATTGTAAAACAAAAAGGATTTCAAAAAAATTTTCCAGTAAATTTCATTGAGAATCTACTGCCCTCCCAATATGCGGAGATTTATTCCAAGGCAGAGATTTCCCAGAAGATTTTACAGCTTACCCAATGACAGCAGCTAAAATCTCTTTTCTCTCAAAACTGCATTCAGACCATCATCGCATGTCATAATTTACGAAAGAAATACTCAGATTCGCTTCCCCGGCAATACCCGGAATCTTTCCATTCTGGGTATACTGCCACATGGAAAAGGTATACGGATAATCCGGAATGTCTTCTGACTGGGACAGCCATATTTCATATTTTCCAAGCTTTGTTAAATCGATTTTCCGAAGGAGCCAATATTTATTTCCATATATCATGGGAGTATAGCCTGCTTCCGCTATCCGGTCGCAGAAAGCAGTGGCTATTTCTGTTAGCTGCATCTTACTGAGATTATCCGTTCTTGCCTTATCATTGGAAATCATATCCATCTGGAACACTACCGGATAAGTAATATTATAATCAGCCAAATTATCAATTACTAACTCTGCCTCTTCTGCCGCTTCTTCCACCGAAACTGCCTGGGAATAAAAAATAACACCAAGACTTAAGCCTGCACTTTTTGCATTTTCCATGTTGGTAAAATAATTTTCATCCATAGAAATCTGTCCAGTACTATAGCCTCTTGAACCTAGCCGGATCATTGCATATTCAATTCCCGCACCTTTTAATTGTTCAAAATTAACCGTTCCTGTGGACTTGCTTACATCCACTCCCATATAGGATATTTTCTGTCCGTTTTCGTAATATTTCATCAGTGGTTCCTGACTGACCATTCCCACATAATCATACTTATTTTTCGCTATGTAGGCATTTACCATTACCCACTGTTCACTTCCATCGGGAAGAGTCACCTTTGTTTTAGTACCTCCTTCCGACAAATCCTCCTCTTCTTCCTCTTCCCTTAAAGCCTGTGCCTTTTGGGCATAATTATTTTCCGAAAGAGTTTTTGACTCTCCTAAATCGCTGGAATCTTCCTTATACATATCCCAGAAATCCAGTTGATCCGAAGTAAGGGTTGATGCTCCTAACTCCGGCTCCGAAGCCTTCTCTTCCTCAATTTGTATCTCCTGCTGTTTTTTTTCCGCTGCCGCCCTTGCCTTTTCGCTATAGCGCTCTTCCCGATTTATTACAAGCACCAGACATAAAATAAAAAGGATAAAGCTGATTACCCCTACAGACATATAAATGACTGGTAATCCTGTTTTATTATCATCACTGTCAAAATCATCTGTTAAGCCCATATGACCTCCATGCTGTTCTTATTATTGCATTTTTTGCTGTTATTGTTACTTTTTATTTGTTCTAGTTTACCACAAATTATGTTTTAGGGGAATATGGGATTTTTAGGGGGAAGTTTTTGAAGGTAAAAGTTTTGCCAAGATTCCAAAGACCGTCCTATGCTTTGCCATCTCCTACCGGTTATCAAAAACATTTAGATATTTTTCTAAATAACAAATTCACCTTTGCAAAAAAACCAAAAAAGAAGGGATTCCAATGGGATTTCAAGAAAGCTTTAAAGCCTTATCCGATCCTACCCGCCGGGATATCATTACTTTATTAAAGGGCGGCGCCATGTCTGCCGGAGATATCGTAGAGCATTTTTCCATGACGGGAGCTACTATTTCCCATCATTTGTCCATACTAAAGCATGCAGGACTGGTCACAGACAAAAAGGAAGGAAAATATATTTACTACGAATTGAATCTTTCCGTTGTGGAAGAAATCATGTCCTGGCTTTCCGGTCTTAAGGGCAATGATTAGCAACCAAAAATCGTAGATTTTATTAAAGGAGGAAGATTATGTTTCATTTCATAAAAAAGATTTTCCATAAAGATAACCGAAAGCTTTGGATACTGTTTGCCATCTCAGTCTTGATTGCCGGAGCTTCCCTTCCCTTTTTGCCGGATCAGATTCCCATTCATTTTGATGCCTACGGCAATGTAGATTCTTATGGCACAAAAAGTTTTATTTTTTTAGCTCCCGGCCTTTTGATACTCATTATTTTTTTTGTAGAATTATTCCGCAGCATAGACCCCAAAAAGGATAATTATTCCCTGTTTCAAAAACACTATTATTCTTTTTGCTTTATGGTTGGACTTGTTTTGTTTTTTATAGAGCTTTATACTTTATGGTATTGTTATCTTCCTGATAGAACTGTCAATGCTTCTATCTTCATACCAGCTCTTATAGGCATTTTATTTTCCTATATCGGAAATATCATGCCGAAATTTAAACACAATTATTTTATAGGCATACGTACCCCACAGACTCTTGCTAATGAAACAGTCTGGTACATGACCCACCGCTTTGGAGGAAAGCTTTGGTTTATCGGAGGCATTCTTATGATGCTTACTTCTTTTCTGCCTATACCGATAAAGCTATGGCTATTTTTTGTTCTGACTTTTTTTCTGGTAGTACTGCCTGTGTTTTATTCCCTATACGCTTACAAAAAAGTTACTGACCCAAATACAAAACAGTCAAAAAAATAGAGGTAAAAGGAGGAGTTCTTATGAATTCACAAGCAGACACCTATCTATATGAAATCGGAATCGTCTGGCCTGCTGTATTGGCTCACGGCGCTGTGAATGGCTTTGCCAGCGCTCCTTCTTTTTTTACAAAAACAGACTTTGGAAATCCCTTTATAGGACCGCTTTCCACTGGAATCATTGGAGGGATTGGATTTGTCTTTGCGGCAGCGGCTGCTCTTGTTCTTCTTTTCAAAGAGGGGAAGAAAGGGGCGTAGGGGATTTGGATGGGAGGACGTAGGAGATGGCAGGGCATATGGCAGCCATCTCCTACTGGCTATCGAAAAGCCCTGTTACTTTATTTCATCGGGAGAATTTATAATTTTTGCCCCTTACAACCGCTCTCCCGCAATATTCTTAAATCCTTCCCCAAATATCTCGCTGGCGTTGGCTACAATGGTAAAGGCATTTTTATCAATCTCCTTTACAGCCTCTTCAAGCTTTGCCGCCTGATGCTTTTTTACTACGCATAAAAGAATCTTCTTTTTATTCTTGCTGTAAGCTCCTGCTCCTTCCAGATAGGTAAGTCCCACTTCCAGTTCCTCAATCAGAGCAGCGCTTAGCCGTTCCGGTTCCCTGCTGATGATAAAGAACATTTTGGCTTCATCTCTTCCGTATAAGACCAGATCCATCACGGAAGCGGTTACTACCACGCTGATTCCTGCATATAGTGCCGTTTCCAGATTTTTAAACAAAATTCCCGATAAAGCCACTACGGCTGCATCAATAACCAGAAATAAAGTCCCCGTCTTTAAATGCTTATATTTCAGCCTGAGTATCTTTATAATAATGTCAATTCCTCCGGTAGTGGCTTTATGCTTGAAGATAATTCCAACGGAGCCTCCCACTAAAACCGCCCCGGTAATGGCTGCTAACAGCTTGTCCTGGGTGGGCGCCGGATAAAGGGACCATAAGTTGGTAAAAATGGAAACAAGCACGATGGAATACAGGGTGGAGAAAATAAACCGGAAACCGAATTTCCAGATACCCAGAATCAAGATAGGGATATTCAGCAGGAAAATCAAGGTACCCGTTTCTATGGGAACGAATCGGCTGATAATGATGGAAATGCCGGTAACTCCTCCCGGCGCCAGATTGTTAGGGTCTAAAAACAGGGCGATTCCCGCCGCATATGCAATTGTCGCAAAAAATATCACCGTATAATTTAAAATATGCTTTCTCATATGGTTAGCATATGAAAAAGCATATTTTTTATTCACTAAATATTAGTGCGCACGATTTTGGGCTGATAGCCTGTTGTATATAATGCCTCGATAATCTGGTTCTTATGATCGGTTCCAAATGCCTCCATGGTAATCCGAAGCTCCACTGCCGCATTCCGGTTGGTGGAAACAAACTGATTGTGCTCTAACTTGATTACATTGCCGTTTTCTTTTGCAATCACATCCGACACCTTGGAAAGCTCTCCCGGTTTATCGGGAAGCAATACGGAAACGGTAAAAATACGATCTCTGAAAATCAAGCCCTGCTGTACGACTGAGGACATGGTAATCACATCCATATTGCCACCACTTAAAATAGCCACCACTTTCTTATCCTTCACGTCCAGCTTTTTCAATGCAGCTACCGTAAGAAGTCCGGAATTTTCCACGACCATCTTGTGATTTTCCACCATGTCCAGAAAAGCCACTACTAACTCTGCATCCTCCACCGTAATAATTCCATCCAGATTTTCTTTTATGTAGGGGAAGATATTCGTTCCCGGTGTCTTTACGGCAGTACCATCTGCTATGGTATTTATTGTAGGAAGGGTTACTACTTCTCCCGCCTTCAAAGATGCTTCCATGCAGTTTGCTCCTGCCGGCTCCACGCCAATGACCTGAATTTTGGGATTTAACAGCTTTGCCAGGGTAGAAACTCCCGTTGCAAGTCCTCCCCCTCCAATGGGCACTAATATATAATCCACCAAAGGCAGCTCCTTAATGATTTCCATGGCAATGGTACCCTGTCCGGTAGCAACTGCCGGATCGTCAAAGGGATGAATGAACGTATAGCCATGTTCCTCCGCCAGCTCATAAGCCTTTGCACATGCCTCATCATAAACATCCCCATGAAGGACAACCTCTGCTCCGTAGCTTTTTGTCCGGTTCACCTTCATAAGAGGCGTTGTGTTTGGCATAACGATAACTGCCTTTGCTCCATACCTTTTTGCCGCATAAGCAACGCCCTGGGCATGGTTGCCAGCCGAAGCGGTAATAATCCCCTTTGACCGTTCCTCTTCCGTAAGAGTGCTCATTTTGTAATAAGCTCCCCTTACCTTGTAAGCTCCCGTATACTGCATATTTTCCGGTTTCAGGTATACCTTGTTGCCAGTCTGTGCGCTAAGAAATTCACTGTAGACTAGCTCCGTAGGCTGGGTAACCTCTTTTACCTTTTCCGAAGCCTCCTCAAATTGCTTTAATGTAAGCATTTCCTGTTCCATACGATACCTTCTTTCTCATATCATCTTACTTTTGACTACATTTTTATTTCCAGTTTCCAATTACAAAAAAATATAATTTTCATCATTATACTACAATGTTTCCTTCTATCACAGCACAATTCACTGTGCGGCAACATTCTTACTCTACAATATGCTCTGCTGTATGCCCTCACTCTTCCCCCGTGCTCACATCAAACAATGCATTTACGAATTCATCGGAATCGAACTTCTGCAAATCATCAATGGATTCACCGATGCCAATATATTTCACAGGCACCTTCAGCTCTGACTGGATAGCAACCGCAATGCCGCCCTTAGCTGTTCCGTCCATCTTGGTCAGAATAATTCCGGTGATTTCCGCCGCCTCGCAGAATTCCTTTGCCTGAACCAAAGCATTCTGTCCGGTAGTGGCATCCAACACAATCAGGTTTTCCCTGTGGACTCCCGGAAACTCTCTGTCGATGATACGGTTTATTTTTTTCAGCTCTTCCATCAGGTTTTTCTTATTATGGAGTCTGCCTGCCGTATCGCATAAAAGCACATCCGTCTTTCTTGCCTTTGCCGCATTGACCCCGTCAAAGATCACGCTTGCCGGGTCAGCCCCTTCCACACCGGCAACGATTTCCACACCGGCTCTGTGGGACCATTCATTTAACTGCTCCACTGCCGCAGCCCGGAAGGTATCCGCCGCAACCATCAATACCTTTCTGCCCTGTTCCTTTAGCTTTCCTGCAAGCTTTCCTACAGTCGTGGTCTTCCCTACTCCGTTTACCCCGATAACCAGCACTACGGACTGCTTTGTTTCAAACTCGTAGGCAGCTTCCCCTACCTGCATCTGCTCCTTGATATTCTCAATGAGAAGCTCCTTGCATTCTGCCGGCTCCTTGATATGCTTTTCCTTTACCTGAGCCCTTAGGTTGTCCAAAATGGACATAGTGGCATTGACGCCCAGGTCCCCCATAATCAGAATTTCCTCCAGCTCTTCATAGAATTCCTCATCAATCGAGGAAAATCCATGGAATACCGCATCAATTCCACTTACGAAATTATCTCTTGTTTTCGTCAGCCCCGCCTTTAAGCGGCTGAAAAATCCTTTTTTTTCTTCCATCAATCCATCAAATCCTTATCAATTAAATTTACGCTTACCAATGCGGATACACCCTTCTCCTGCATGGTAATACCATATAGCCGGTCTGCCTTTTCCATCGTTCCACGCCTGTGGGTAATGACGATGAACTGGGTATGCTTTGTGAGCTTATGTAAATACTTTGCAAAACGGCTCACATTGGTCTCATCCAGCGCCGCTTCAATTTCGTCTAACAAACAGAAGGGAGAGGGCTTTAAGTTCTGGATGGCAAACAGCAGGGAAATGGCAGCCAATGCCTTTTCTCCACCGGAAAGCTGCATCATATTCTGCAGCTTCTTTCCTGGAGGCTGGGCATTGATCTTAATGCCTGCTTCCAGAATATCTTCATCCTCCATCAGCTCCAAGGTACCCTTTCCGCCTCCAAACAGCTCCTTGAATACCTTGTCAAACTCCTTTGAAATCTCTTCAAATTTTTCTGCAAACTGCTTCCGCATGGCAGCGTCCAGCTCGTCGATAATGCCAAGGAGGGTCTGTTCTGCCTGCACCAGATCGTCATGCTGATTCTTTAGGAATTCATACCGCTCCATCAGGTTCTTATAATCCTCAATGGCATTTACGTTAACATCCCCTAACTTCTTAATAGCATCCTTTAAGGAAAAGATTTCTTTTTTCATAGCGGGCAGGTCTGTCATTTCTTCGTCCCTCATGGAAGCCGCATCGCTTAAGGTTATCTCGTATTCATTCCACATATAGTTAATCTGGGCTTCCACGGATTCCTCCAGCCGTTCCTTCTGGCTGCCCAGACGATAGACTTCTTTATCTAAGGAGGTCATCTGCTCTGCCATCTGCTCTCTTTCCTTAAAGAAGTTCTTCTGCTTTCCGGAAAGCTCTTCTTTTCTGGCAATATCCTGATTCAGCTTTTCCTCCGATTCTCCTTTCATCGTATGGGATGCCGCAATGGTCTTTTCAATTTCCCCGATATTGGCTTCCTTCTGCTCTGCCTCTGTTAAAAGCTTCTCCAGATTTTCGTTAATCTCGGCTAACTCACCTTCATATCTTCCTATTTCTCCCAAAATACGGTCGATATTTTCCTGCTCGAATTCCTGCTTCTGTATGAGCTTTTCCGCTTCCATATCCAGCTCGGAAACCTTTGCAGACTGGGTGGTTTCCCGTTCTCTTTCTTCCTCCAAAACAGCCTGGAACTGGCTGATCTGCTTTTCTACGTTCTTTTCCATTTCCTCAGAAGCCTTTAGCTCGTTCAAAATAGCCTGTTTTTCTTCTGTCAGTTCCTTTGTCTGGGATTCCAGCTCATTCTGCTCTTCTCTCAGCTCTTCAAAGCCTTTTCCAACCTCGCTTTTCTTTTCCTCCGCCTTCATCACATTTAACCGTTTGGTATTCTGCTCGATAAAGCGTTTTTGAAGCTGTTCCTTTCCTTCTTCAATTTCCTTTCGTATTTTGTTTCTTTCTGCTTTTGTCTGTTCGATTTCATCAAGCAGCACATCGATTTCCTTTAAATGTCCTGCCACCTGCTCCTTTAGCTGCTCCATTTCCCTTCTGCGCCCTAACAGGTTGCTGGAATTTTTAAAGGCACCGCCGGAAATGGCACCACCGGGCACTAACAATTCCCCTTCCAAGGTAACCATCCTTACTCCGTAATCGAACTTTCTGGCAATTTTTACCGCATGATCCACGTTGTCGATTACTACAATCCTTCCTAACATGGCCTTTGCTACATTTTCGTATTTCTTCTCCACTTTGACCAGCTCATTTGCCATGCCGATAGCGCCCTGTTCCTCTAATACCTGAGGAGTTTTAAACTCCTGAGGATGCAAAATGCTGGTAAGGGGAAGGAACGTAGCCCTTCCGTATTTATTTTTCTTTAAGAATCCAATCATCTTTTTGGCAGTTTCCTCATCGTCGGTAACGATATTTTGAATATTGCCTCCTAAGGCTGTTTCAATTGCCGTTTCATATTTGGCATCTACCTTGATGATATCTGCCACAACACCAATGATTCCCGGATTTTTTTCTTTTTCCTCCATGACTTTGCGGATGCTATTGCCATAGCCCTCATACCGTTCTGTCAAATTGGTAATGGATTCCAGCTTTGATTTTTCCTGATGGTACAAAACCTGGGTGTCCCTAAGCTTTTTATCCGTTGCCGCCAGCTTGTCCGTTGCTTCGTGGTTCTTTTCTTCCAACAGGCTCTGCTGTTCATTCAGCTTTTGGATACAGTCCGTTACCTCCTGAAACTCCGCTTCTAGCTGTTTGATTACCTCAAGCTGCTCCGCTTCGTCAGATTTCGCCCGCAAAATACGGGAATTCAGCTCTGCCCGGCGAATGGAAATCTGCTCCAGCATCGTATCGAAACGGCCGATTTTAGACTTAATGGTAGCCCTTTCATTCAAGGCATTGATGATAGTATTCTTTCCTGCCTCAATGCTCTCATTCAGCTCCTCCATATGGCTCTGCAGTAAGAGAAGCTCATCCTTTGCTTCCTTTCTTACAAGCTCCAGATTAGCAAGCTGTTCATCAAACTGCTTCTTTTCTTCTAAAATTTCCTGCTTGTCCGCTTCCCTTTTGGCAATATCCCCTTTGATGTTTTTCTGTCTGGTCAGGAAGTGTTCTTCATTTGCCTTTGCCGACTTGATCTGTTCCTTTAAGACATTGATTTCTCCCTCCAGCTTTCCTCTTAACACACTGGAATTGGAAAGCATTTCCCTTGCAGAAACAATTGCCTTGTCAAGCTCTTCCATTTCGTTTTGCACTGCTTCGTATTCATTTTTGATATTTTCGTATTTGGAAGAGGTAGTGTCCAGCTCCTCCCTGGCAATCCGGTATTTCTGCTCTAACTGGTTCAGCTCTTCTTTTAACCGGTTGTTTTCCAAAAGGAATACATTCACATCCAGTGTCTTTAACTCTTCCCTTTTCTTTAAATAGACCTTTGCGGTTTCCGACTGCTTTTCCAAAGGACCTGTCTGCTTTTCCAGCTCCGATAAAATATCATTGACACGGACTAAGTTCTGTTTCTCATCCTCCAGCTTCTTCTGGGCGGTAGTCTTTCTTCTTTTAAACTTGACGATTCCTGCCGCTTCATCAAAAAGCTCCCTGCGCTCTTCCGGCTTACCACTTAAGATTTTATCAATCTGTCCCTGCCCGATAATGGAGTAGCCTTCTTTTCCGATACCCGTATCATAAAAAAGCTCATTTACATCCTTTAACCTGCAGGCAGCGCCATTAATGAGATATTCGCTTTCACCGGAACGGTAAATCCTTCTTGCCACCGTCACCTCTTCATAATCAATGGCAAGGGAATGGTCGCTGTTATCCAAAGTAATTGCCACATACGCATAGCCAAGAGGCTTTCTGTTTTCCGTACCGGAAAAAATAACATCCTGCATGGAGGCTCCTCTTAGCTGCTTGATCCGCTGCTCTCCCAAAACCCAGCGGACCGCATCGGCAACATTGCTCTTACCGCTTCCGTTAGGCCCTACAATACCTGTGATTCCGTTATGAAATTGAAAATTGATTTTATTGGCAAAGGATTTGAATCCGTGTACCTCTATACTTTTTAAATACATACAACACCTGCTTATTTCTTCATTTTCATCAAGGCTTCATAGGCCGCCTGCTGTTCCGCATGCTTCTTGCTCCGGCCGGCGCCGGTGCCAATCTGCTTATCCTGAAGCATGGCCGCCACATAAAACTGTTTGTTATGCTCCGGTCCTTCTTCCCTTAAAAGGACATAGGTAAGCTCCCCTGCCTTCTTTTCCTGCACCAGCTCCTGTAACATGGATTTGGCATCATAAAATAATTTTTTATGCTCTAAGTCATTTAGCACAAACCGTTCAATAAACTTTTTGGCACATTCCATGCCCCCATCCAGATAAATAGCGCCAATCACCGCTTCTACCGAGTCCGCAATAATGGACTCTCTCTCCCGTCCTCCGGTTGCTTCTTCGCCCCTGCCAAACAGCATATATTTCCCAAGCTCCAGTTCTCTTCCCGTAATGGCAAGGGCCTGTTCACAAACAATGCTTGCTCTTGTCTTGGTCAGGTTCCCCTCTGTCATTTCCGGGTCTGCAAAATAAAGAAATTCACTGCTTACTAACTCCAGTACCGCATCACCCAAAAATTCTATCCGCTCATAATGTGCCTGCTGATTGATCTTTTGTTCATTGGTAAAGGAGCTGTGAGTCATTGCCTGTTTTAAAAACTCTTTCTTTTCAAAAGTATATCCTATTTTTTCTTCCAATCGGCTTAATGAATATTCTTCCATTTCACTTTTTCTCCTTTTTGTTTTCGGGCTTTTTCCCATAACTGAAAATCCACATATAACATATAATAGGGTGCCGCATGGCGGCACCTCTAATTTAATTTTTTCTCAATCAGCCTGACTGCTTCTTCTACTGTTCTTATTTTTTCTACCTCTTCCGGTAAGACTTCAATGGAAAGCGCTTCTTCCACTCCTGTCATGATTTGAAAAAGGTCCAGGGAATCTGCTCCAAAATCCTCTGCAAAGGAATTTTCCAATGAGATCTCGCTTTCGTCTACATTCAATACATCTACTATAACCCTTTTTAATACTTCAAATCCCATGGGATTTTCCCCCTATTCATCCTTCAGTAATATCTTCTCTTTAATTTTGTCGTTTATTTGCTGTTCTTTAAAAGTAATGCACTGTAAGATGGAATTTTTGATTTCTATGGACTTAGAGCTTCCATGGGTTTTTACTACCAGACCGTTTAATCCCAGCAAAGGCGCTCCCCCATACTGCTCTAAGTCAAAATCCTTCAGCGTTTCCTTTAAGGCTGGCTTTACCAAAAGGGCGCCAATCTTGCTTCTAAGGGAAGTCATCATTCCTGCCTTTACTTTTTTAATGAGAGTACTTCCTACCCCCTCATATAATTTTAAAATCACATTTCCCACAAATGCCTCGCAAACAACCACATCGGCCAGTCCTGCCGGAATATCCCTTGCTTCTATACTGCCGATAAAATTGATTTCCGGACAATTTTTCAACAACGGGAAGGTTTCCTTTACAAGAGCATTTCCCTTTTCTTCCTCTGCACCGATATTGACAATGGCAACCTTTGGATTCTTTACGTTCATGACATGCTCCATATAAACGGAGCCCATTTTTGCAAACTGAACAAGGTGGGATGGTCTTGCATCCACATTAGCCCCGCAGTCAATTAGCAAAGACACTCCTTTTTCCGTAGGAATCAGCGGAGCTAAAGGCGCTCTTTCAATTCCCTTGATCCTGCCTACCAGCACCTGTCCACCTACTAAATTTGCACCAGTGCTTCCTGCCGATACATAAGCATCACAAGTACCTGCCTTTACCATTCCCATTGCCTTTACAATAGAAGAATCTTTTTTCTTCCGGATGGCATTTACGGGCGGCTCTGCGGTTTCAATAATCTCGGTGGCATTTACGATTTCCAGCCTGTCTTTCTCATAAGTAAATTCAGCCAGATGCTTTTTTAATACTTCTTCCTGCCCCACCAAAAATACTTTTACTTTCTCGCTTTCCTGAAGGGCTTCCACTGCCCCCTTTATAATTTCTCCCGGGGCATTATCCCCACCCATTGCATCTACTGCAACATTTACTAATTCTGACATAAGCGTATTCTCCTGTTTTCTTGTAAAAAGACCCTCATTTAAATATACTAAAATAGGCGGGAAAAATCAAGTTGTTTTCCAATTTCTGTGAGATTCTGTGAGATTCCGGGTAACAGTTCAGACAATGCAGTGGGGCGTAGGGTGGATAGACGGATGCGTGAGCCGGCATAGCCTATGGTAGTCTTAGGGGCCTTGGCAAAGTCGCCGGCACTTACGCAATGCCATTAAGTTAAGAAAAAAGAATGTTATGCATAGTATTTATAATTATAAATATTGTTCTTAATCGGGCGTGGATTTTAGTTTTTGGCATCACAAACGTTAGTGTTTGTGTCAAGTAATCGTTGGCAACTTACCACTCTTTTTTTCTTTGTGATATTCTGCCTGTTTTTTTGTATGCCAAATAAACCCTTTTGGGCTGTC
>JAAUZH010000021.1 GCA_014804675.1 Lachnospiraceae bacterium | reverse complement strand
GAGGCTGTAAAAAATCTTGTGTCTATGAAATTTAGACTTTCTTGATAAGAGTTAGATATGTAAGAGTTTTTTTGTCGGTTTTATGTTTTTGGGGCTGTCGAATTACTTCTTCTATCTATAGTATAACCAATGGGAAACAGTTTATACATTTTTTTCTATTTTTTTGTATGGCAAACAGGCATTGTATCTTATTGCTCTTTCCGTGGGCTCTGCCCACACCCGGCCTCTGGAATAAGACTGGGATTTCCTGGCAATACTATCAATGCCGATGGAATAAGGCTGGGATGGCAGTGGTTTTTGGTTGCTGCCATCCCAATCTTTTTTACAGGTATTCCGTCAGCCGTTCCCCATACAGGACAATCAGCTGGTTCAGCACCTGGTCCCAGTTCCTGTATCTCTGCGTCCATTTCTTCGTTACATTCTGGCTTGCCAGGTACAGCATCTTTTCCAGGGACGTATCGCTCGGGAACACGCTCTTTGTCTTGGTCACTTTCCGGTATTGACGGTTCAGACCTTCTATGATGTTCGTGGTGTACATGATCCGGCGGATGTCATCCGGGAACTGGAAGAAGGAGCTGACGTCTTCCCAGTTGTTTTCCCAGTTGCTGATAGCGTAAGGGTATTTTCTCCCCCATGCCTCTTTTATATTCTCCAGTTCTGAAAGGGCTGCCGCCTCGTTTGGGGCATTGTAAACTGCCTTAAAGTCAGAGGCAAACTTCTTCAGGTCTTTGTAACTCACATATTTGAATGAATTGCGCAGCATGTGGATGACACACCGCTGTATCTCTGCTTTGGGGAACACTGCCTGTATGGCTTCCTTAAACCCCGGCAGACCATCCACGCAGAAGAACAGTACGTCCTTCACGCCCCGGTTGTGCAGGTCATTCAGCATCCCCAGCCAGAACTTGCTGGTTTCGTTTGCCCCTACGGTAATGCTCAGGATTTCCTTGTAGCCTTCTGCTGTCACGCCCAGCACAACATAGGCTGCACGGCTTAGTATCCGTCCATCCTCCCGGACTTTGTAATGGATGCAGTCCATGAATACAAATGGGTATACCGGATTCAGGGGGCGGGACTGCCACTCTTTGACCTGTGGAAGAATCTTGTCTGTGATCTTGCTGACCATTTCCGCTGACAATTCAATCCCATACAGGTCATTCAACTGGTCGTGGATGTCCCGGGTGCTCATCCCGCGGGCATACAGGGAAATCACCTTATCTTCAATCCCGGAGATATCCCGCTGGTATTTAGGTATCAGCTTTGGCTCAAACTCCCCATTCCGGTCTCTTGGCACGTCAATCTGGAATTCCCCATACTGGCTCTTGAGATTTTTGGGGGAGTGCCCATTGCGTTTGTTGTCCGTCTTTACATCATTCCCCTTGCGGTTTTTCTCATAGCCAAGGGTGGCGTCCAGCTCTGCCTCCATGAGTTCCTGCAGGATGTCCTTAAAACTGTCCCTGAGGAGGGCATACACATCGGTAACGCTGTTTAAGTTGTTTTCGGAGATAATCTGTCGAATCTGCTCCTTTGCTACTGGCATAAAAACACTCCTTTTCGATAAGAATTTGCATATCCTAATTCTTACCAAAAAGGAGCCATTTATTTCCAAAAACACAAACTTATTTACACTACCTCTGCAATTTAGTGATAGTATTACCTTCCTTTTCTGCGGGGGTACTATTATTGTTTTCTGTTTTGCTGGACATTAACCTATTGACATCTTTGATTATGTTTCCTAGATGGTGGGAAACTATAAATCTCATTTATGGGCTTATTTTTTCAATACCAGCCATAATCATTATTTGTTGCGGCACTCTTATGCAGTTTTGGTACTGGAATGATTTTTCTATCCGCATAAATTTGTATACAACTATGTTGCTCCAAGCAGTTTTCTTATACATATTTATTTTAATGTGCTTTCATATGGGTTTCAGATAGAAAGCAAAAACCAATGATATCAAATACCATATGGGGCTTTGATGGTATTTGATGGAATATCGTTGTACCATATGTATGAAGAAAATGGGGAATACAATTTGAAGTTAATAAATTTGCATGTAATCATTCCATCGGGCAGGCAGCGCAAAATAGCAGATAGAATTGTCCCAAATAGTGATATCGTTTCCATGAGATAAGCTCCTAAAATTCCTTCTTCTCCATAACTCTCACACTAATTAAATAGGATATCACTATCATCACCAAGACAACCCCCACAAAACCTGCCGCCACTGCTCCTGGATGGATAGCATCCAGCCAATTACTAAGCTCGTCTATAGCAATATCAAATTTCTTCGCAGTTCCCACTGCCACAAAGCAAATTACCCCTATGATACCGGAAATCCCTATCAGAACCTGTCTTCCCTTTTCAGAACCAAATTTTAATTGCAGGGGAATCATGAAGGAAAGCAGGAAACCAGATACAAAAATGCCTGAAACAGATGAAATAATCCCTTCCACCCAATTATAATGTTCTACAACCACACTTTGATAGCCCACAATCACCAAAGTCGTAATAAAGCATACGACCATGCAGACACCAAGTCCAAATATATATTTTTCTCTCACATATTGCTTCCTGCTGATAGGCAATGTAAACAAAAAAGCATTTCCGTTATCAAACTCATCATAGCTTATAGTACTTATGACAAGCATAGAGCAGAAAATCATTAAATAGTTGCCTACAAACATCGCGCTATTTGTTGCCATAAGCATACATGCAATAAGAAATACAAGAAACACAGATTTCTTTTGTCCTGACATCAGTTTTAAATCCTTTACAAATAAGCCTTTCATAATTCCATCCCTCTAATCATTATCATAATCAATTCGTCAATACTTCCTTTTTCAATTGTTAGTTCCGGATAGTTATCCATGTAAAACTGCTTTTGATTGGTTAGGCAGCTATAACCAAAAGCTTCCTTTTTTGCTTTCAGTATATACTGCTTATCCAGCCTGGCAAGCTGGTCTTCCCTTACTTTTAAAACTGCATAATCACTGAGCAGGACATCCGTATCTTCATGCAAAATCATGTGCCCCTCATGAATCATATACAAATCATCACACAATCCTTCCAGATCGGTGGAAATATGGGAGCTGATTAGTATGGAATTTTGTTCATCCTTTTCCATATACTCCCTTAATAACTGCAAAAGTTCATCTCTTGCAACCACATCCAGGCCGGCAGTAGGCTCATCCAGTATCAACAATGTGGCACCGTGGGTAATGGCTGTAAGGGTTTTCAGCTTTGCCTTCATTCCCGTGGAAAATTCCTTTATCTTTTTATCTACCGGCAGCCCGAAATGCTCACATTGCTCTAAAAAATATGCTTTTTCAAACTCATCATACATATTTTCCATAATGGGAACAATGTCCTTAATGGAAAGATAACCGCTGAATCCTGAATCCGACAGGACCACTCCTATTTTTTCTTTGTCCTTTTTGCTTAAATCCCTAACATCCTTCCCAAAAATCCGAATGATTCCTCCATCTGCAGAAATCAAGCCCAGAGCAGCCTTAAAGGTAGTGCTCTTTCCGGCTCCATTCTGACCAATCAAACCTGTGATACAGCCCGGCATGACTTCCAACGAGCAGTCCAGATGAAATCGGTCATAGTTCTTTTGTAAGTTCTCAATTTTTAACATAAACTATTCCTCCAAAACAAGCTCAAATAATTCTCTTATTTCTTCCTCGCTCAACCCGTATCTTCTGCCTTTTTGAATGGCCATTTCAAAATCGGCTTCGACTTCTTTTTTTTGTTCCTCTATCATCAGTTCTTTATTGGCAGCTGCTACATAAGTCCCCTTCCCGTGAACCGTCACGGTAAATCCCTCTTTCTCCAGATTGTCGTATGCTTTCTTTACGGTCAAGGCGCTTATTTTCAAATCCTTAGATAAGGAACGGACAGACGGAAGTATGTCATTTTCGTGTAATTCACCATTTATTATCATTGCCTTCATCTGGTCAATTATTTGCTCATAAATGGGAATCATGGATGAATTGTTCACTATTATTTTCATACTTTTCCTCCTCTGCTTGCAAACAGTATATAACAGTATAGAACTGTTGTCAACTGTTATATACTGTTTATTTTAAAAATTTTTCCTTCACCTCTTTTTCGTTTCCTCAGATGACTTTTTCCCAATAATAATAACGTGGTTGCTTGCACCAAGTATAGACGGTTCACGGCATACACCATAATGATATTGACACCAGACATCAAATTCTGATTCATTCCATTGATCCACTTGATTTGAAAGCAGCGGGGCCATGTCGTCTTGTGCAAAATGATCGATTATTTTAAGATTTCTGCTGGCATATAATTGTTCCATCTCTTCTTTTGATGAATAATAGGTATCTGTCCAAAAAGATTTTTTAAATATAGACAAATTCGTAGCATCTAAAACAGCAGTTTTCATGTCATATCCTTTATCCGATAGATTCTTATTGATAATATCAATGTGTCTTGCTTTTCTTTTTTATATGTTCCTTCAGGACTTTAACCGTATTTACAAATTCAATTCTTCTTGCGTTATTTGTGGTTAGCCTGTCTTCTTCTTTGTAATTTTCATAATTTTCTATCACATAGTTTTTCATTAAAATTTCTCCCTCGTATTAAGTTCTGATTTGCGGAACTGTTCGCTTTTTATCAGGGCATACATTTTCATATCTAATACTTTTCCATTCTTTACTGCATTGCTATGCAAGGTTCCTTCAAATTGAAAACCTGCTTTTTCTAACACGCGGCATGAGGCTATATTATGAGCAAAAGGCTCGGCAAAGATTCGAATAATATCTGTATTTCCAAATATGTACTTGCAGATCTGGACTACAGCATTTGTTGCATATCCCTTTCCCCAATATGGCTCACCTAAATAATAGCCCATTTCAGCAGATTGAAAATGAATATTATCACATCGAAATGCCCCTATGCTGCCTATAACCACATTATCAACCGTAATAGCAAAAGCAAATGTTTTGCTTTCATCTGCCTCCAGCATTGATGTTATAAATTCTTCTGCATCCTTAATTGTATATGGGTATGGTATTCCATCACGCAGATTATCCAAAACATTTTTATTATTTGCTATTTCTGCTAATGAGTTCTTATCTTCGATTCTCCATTTTCTTATGTAGCAATCCATATACTTTTCCTCCAAAATATCAGTTTAACAAAGTGCCTGCATGTACTTCACATACCCCGCACTTCCATTTTTATGAAACAAAAAAGCTACCCTCCTTAAATTCTATTTAAGGACGATAGCTGTATGCTTCGTGATACCACCTTAGTTTATCTGTATTTCACAATACAGACCTCTGCAAGTACGGAATTACTTCGATACTCTGACGCTGTAATGGGCGTTCCCAGTGTAGCCTCATGTTTCCACAATCGGTACACAGCTCCAAGACTGGTTCAATATTTATCCTCTAGAGTTTTCCACCCACCAACTCTTCTCTGTGAGATTCAAAATATTTACTACCTCTTTTCATTGCCTTTATTGATATTTTGCAAATCATACTACTAATTCATCATATTGTCAATGATTTTCCAAAACTATATACATTTGAAAATTATATACATTTTCACTTCCCACCAAGTCTTACTTCAAAATTTAAATCCTTTAATAATTTCATATCCGTTTCCACCGTAATGCCCGCTGTGGTAAGCATGTCTCCGGAAATAGCCGCATTGGCGCCGCTTTGAAAACATTTTTCTCCCCGGTCTCCCACAATTCCCCTTCCTCCGGCAAGACGGATAAAACCATCTGGGATAAGGAATCGATAAATGGCTACAATTCTGCAAAGCTCATCGTTAGTCAAGACCCGGTTCTTCTCGTAAGGGGTGCCGGGGATGGGATTCAGCAGATTGACCGGAATGGACTTTACTCCCAATTCCCTTATGTCAATGGCCATGTCAATACGGTCTTCCATGGTTTCCCCAAGGCCCATGATTCCTCCGGAACAGACGGACAGGCCGGCACGTTGTGCCGCCTTCAAGGTTTCCACCTTTTCTTCATAGGTATGCGTAGTACACACCTGTGGGAAAAAGCTCTTGGAAGCTTCCAGATTACAGTGGACACGAGAGGCTCCTGCTTCTTTAATTTTTCTGAACTGTTCCTCATTTAACAGCCCAAAGGAAACACACACCTGAATATTGGTCTTTCTTTTGATTTCACGAATGCTTTCACATACCTGATCGATTTCCTTGTCCGACAAACGTTTTCCCGAGGTTACGATAGAATAACGCAGCACTCCCCGTTCCTCATTCTGCTTTGCCTGCTCCAATAACTCCTCAGTGGACAATAAAGGGTAAGTCTCTTCACATGCTGTATGATAGTGGGCGCTTTGGGCGCAGTATTTACAGTCTTCGGAACACTTTCCGCATTTTCCGTTGATGATGGTGCACATGTCAAAGGCATTGCCGCAAAATCTGGAACGTATTTCGTCGGCTGCATTGGCTAATTCTTCTAAAGGTTCATTCAATAGTTTTATTGCATCTTCCCGGGTGATTTCTTCACCGGAATATATTTTTTCTTTCAGGTCTGATACAAGGCTCATTGTTTTTCTCTCCTTTGTAATTGCTGTATTTATTGAAATATTATTATCTCTCAATTTGTTAACCTTTTTTGTTTTTCGGTTAACTATTCGCATATTTATTTTATTCTTTAAAAGAAGAGATGTCAACCATGCTATAAAAACATAAAAGTAAAAATTTCCCTACACATCATCCAATAACTAAACCTGCATTCAATAAAATTTATCTTCCACCGAAATTGCTCGATATATTTCTAATTTTAAAGCCTCATCATTATCGTATGTACAATTTAATATAGCTTCTAATATTTTTCTTAATAGTCTCTCGTCAATATGCCCTGCGGCAACATGATAACTAACATTTTCCATTTCCCTAAAAAACACATTGGCAATGGACATATAGCCATTTTTTAAAAGAAACATGGAAGACAGTGTAATGGCAATTCTTTTATTTCCATCAACAAAACAGTGAAATTTACAGGCACAGTAAAATAAATGCACTAACTTATCAAGAAATGTTGGGTAATAAATGTCATTTTGTATATGTGATAAAACACTGTCCAATTTCCCTGTATCCAGTTCTCCTTCATCTCCTCCACCACTATTTATGATAGTTAAACGATGAATCTCTAATGCTTCATTCAAGGACAAATATCTGATTTTCGACATTTATCCACGCTCCTTTAATCTTTTTAAAACATCTTGATTTTCTTCCATCAACTTTGCGATTTCATCTGCTTCTGTTCCTAAAAACTTCTCATATTCCTCTTGCTCAAGAGGCTTTATATAATTTTGCAGTTGATAATGGAACGCATCCCTCAGTGCCCAATCCCTACTGGCCATTTTGCTCCTCGCCCTCAAAATTAATGGCTGCCAATGAGGCAAGTTCTCAAAATCCTTAAAAATCTGTTTTGTTTCCCAATTCGATAATTTTTTTCCTCTTTCCTCACTTTTCTGCTTAATCATTGCCGCAAGTCCACATTCGTATGAAGCAACGAGATCCAATATTTCCGAATAAAACGTATCTCTTGTTCTATCTCTTTCTTTCAATTTCAAAATTGTCCTGTACTCTTTTGCATTCTCCTTAAAAATGCTTTGATATATCATATTGGTAAATAATGCATATTTCATTTCTTCCATATCTACGCAATCTCTTAATACATCTGTAAATTCCTTTCGGTAATCTTCCTCTTGTAAATATGCGCCAAGAAAATCTTTATCTCTTTGATTAATATATTTTGTAGAGCCCCCCGACTTTTTGTTAATAAGATCAATTACAATATTTAACATTATCTGACGCAATAATTTGGCATTTTCACTTTCTGCTAACAACATAGCTACATTAAGAAATGCCTTAAAATCAAAAATAGCCATTTGTGTAGTCTTACGGCTTATGCTCCCGACATTTATGTCGGGAGCAGCAAAATCTTCTACAATTTTAATAAATTCTTTTAATCTTTTTCCTTTTAAAATCTCATATCCATTCCTTGTCAACTCTTCCGTATTCGCCGCCACATATCTTTCTATCGTACGAATATCCACATCAAAAAAGTCTGCTGTCATATTTTTGGTAAAATATAACTTATTTTCAAACGGAATTCCTTTTATATTGGAACTTCTTTGGATTTCCTTTAATGCCATCTCATTATTTAATATGTTTTGCCTGTCCACCTTGGAGTTTGTTAAGTCCTTGGAAACTTCTTTTTTCTCTTTGTCCAGTATTCTTTTTAATTGTCCTGCCAGCTTTTCAGCTACTTTTACATTTGTTGCAAGTGAAAGCAATCTATACGCTTCCCTTGTGCCATCGTACATAACTTCATAATTATCCGGGAATCCCTTTAATCGGGCACATTCTCTACAGGTAATAGGTCTAATTCCAATCTCATCCTGTACGTATGGAATATTAAAATAGTTAAAACCAAAAGAGTCTTTATCCGGGTCTATAATTCTTTTATTTGCATCACCAAGCCTACTATTTATTGCAATCTTTTCATTTCTATCAGCTATTTCATCTGCATTCTGCATAATTTCTCTAAATCTGGTTACTCTTGTCTCTTCATCAAATTCGAAGAAAGATTCACCATCCACTAAGCCTACTATATACAATCGTTTTTCCTTAATTGGCATTCCTGCTATTTTTTCAGTTTCTAAATATTTCCATTGAATATAATAACCAAAATCAATATACTCTCTTGTCAATTCCCTTATAGCCTCATTACTCATCCAATGCCCACCTGCTTCCAAAACAAATGCTTTGGGCATTCTATTTTTAATAATTTCTTCCTCCTTGGCTAATAAGGTATTTCTCATATCCTTATCTTTACCTGGCCGCTTAAAGTTTTGTATAGGCATTGTTCCAATAAGCACATCAAAATCCGGCAATTCGCTAATATCAATCTGCTGTATATCCTCACACATCACTTCTACATTCTGAATATTTTCACTATATAGATAGCATGCTCTCTTATTTTTCTCAACAGCAAAAACTACATCAAATCCGCTCTTCAAAAAACCTAACGAGAATCCTCCTATTCCGCTAAATAAATCTATTACCTTATATCTTCTACCCATATACTTAAATCCTGCCTGCTTTTACTTTTTTCCCTCAATTAACAAAATTGCTGCCTGAAAATCAATACTTTCAAAGTTCGATATAATTTTATCATATATATTCTTCATTTACTACAATTATATATATGACATCCCGCACCTTAATTAGCTTCACTTTTCTCAAGTCTTACTTCAAAATTTAAATCCTTCAATAATTTCATAACTGTTCCTCGTTCTACTTTGCCTGCCCTAATAGCTCCTCAGTGGACAATAAGGGGTAAGACTCCTCACATACTGTATAATAGTGGGCGCAGTATTTACAGTCTTCGGAACATTTTCCGCATTTACCGTTGATGATGGTGCACATGTCAAAGGCATTGCCGCAAAATCTGGAGCGTATTTCATCGGCTGCATTGGCTAATTCTTCTAAAGGTTCCTCTAATAGTTTTATTGCCTCTTTCCGGGTAATTTCTTCGCCAGAATATATTTTTTCTTTTTGGTCTGATACAAGGCTCTTGGAAACTAATTGCTGGTATGCTATATTAAAGACATGAAGGGAGTAACCACCCACAAAGTGGTCGACCTACATGTGAGACTTATAAGCCTACCTGACTGCCAAGTACAAGGTAGGCTTATTTATTTTCGCTTGTTATTCCTATCTATATAGGCAAGCAATGCAACGAGAAACGAATCACCCTTTTTGAAAATGCGAGGCAAAAAAATCACTTAGTAGAGGTTACGTGCGATTCCGCAATCCCCGCTCTAAATTATCTTCTTCTCTATTGTTGGCATGATATCTTTGCCTTCTCAATCGTTCTAAGCTGCAGCCTCATCACTATCACATCATAATCATAATTAGTAAAATAGTCATTGATACCATCTCTGTCAGAATCCTTTTTTGTCGGATCAGAATTCGCTCCTTTAAATGAATTACCAGATTTAATCGCTTCTACTGACATAGTATCTTTTTGTTCCGATGCAGAAGCTGTGTACTAGAGCATAGATACATAAAGTTTATTGTCTATGGCATTTATAGATTTCTTAATCAGGTACTGATAAATGATTGTTGCTTGCTGCTCAGTAATCTTCTCAACTCAAACCTTAACCTGTATCATCTTACCCACAAAGTAATCCCTTTTGCTCCCTCAGTTTGAACTTGTAAGTATTGCTTACAAGTTGAATCCTCTTCTAATTCGCCATCCGCATATATATTTTAATATCCATTATACTTTTCCAGCTTATTGATAATTACCAGTGCAACATCCTTCTGGAAGTTATACAACATTCCCCCTCTCACAGCCTAAGTCAACGTTTCTTAAGCTCTGCAAATGCATATATGGAAAAACACGCAGCTGCAATAGACACTTTGCTGTCTTTTTTCATTTCTATCATTAAATCATTTTTTAAAGTCTTATTCACATTATCGATAAGCTCCATCTGCCCATCACTTCTTTCTGCAAGTAAATTATTGCTGTTCATTACTTTTTATTATATTAAATTATCGACATAATAGCAATCACATCTTAATATTTCTGCACAAAACAAATAAAAACCCCAGAAAAATTCCCAGGGCTTTCCAATTTAATATTCTTTTTTTATTACCATAATCAAAATTTTTTATGGCTTGAATATAAAATTATTCATCCTTCCAGACTGCTACAAAATTGATTTTTCTTCTATCCAGCTTTCCCATGTATACATCATAACCTCTTATCCACAGCTCCATATAAATTCCCAATCAAGACATTCTACATTTCGCCTGACGTGCCAATATCACCTCTAACATCTCACCAAGCGCTTTTAAATCAGCCGAAAGAATTTCCAAATCTTCCTCGGAAAGACATTCCGATAACTTACAGGCAATTGTGGAGAGGAAATAGAGATCCGAACAATTATTCATACATTTACCCTGTAATAAACAATTTTAATAATATCATATGCCATGGAAATATAGGAGTGAAAAATTTCCGAAAGCATCCCACAAGAGTCAGGCTTACTCACATAGCGCCTATATAGCTCCAATCGCATACAAAATTAATACAAATAAAAGTCCTATGAAACCAGGAATAAACAAACCAAAGAATCTTTGTACAGGAGTTTGTCTTTCCCATCTCTCTCTCCCGCCCCTGCCACGGCAAAACCAAGAAACTTTCGTTGCCATGAATGAAAATACAAGCAGCCAGCCAGTCACTATAATAGACGCCATAATAATTACTATCGTTCGCATTTATTTTGATTCCTTTCTTTTGTATATTAGAATAAGTATACATTCAATTCATAATAATGGCAACAGATTAAGATAACTCTATCCGTAAGCTCTATTTTCCCACCAGTGGCAGGCAATCCGTTTTTTCTGCAAAAGTCTGATAATTCCTCTTTCAAATAATAAAAACTGCGAAATGTTTTCCCGTCCAATTCTTTATCCAGATTCGGTCTTTCACCTTTCATTCGTTTCACACTCCGTTGAAGCTCAAATTTTCATTCTCTTTTAGGAACTATACCATATGAAAATTGACAACTGTATGTCAACTTTTAAAATATTTACTATATTACCTTACATCGCTAAACCTCTAATTCCTCTCTCAAAAAATCCCCTTTCCACCGCCTCATCCTGTTCATTCATATACCGATACGTAATCATCAATTCCCCCTCCAAACTTGATACCCCAATAATATGCCTCGCATAAGATACTGCCGGCGGAATAAAAAGCAGCTTTTCAATTTTATATTCCCCATATATCCTTGGAATCGGAAGAATGCCTAAATTCGTCACTCCCAGATCTTTGGTCTTATCCCTCCTACCTGATTGGACATGGAATCTTGATTCTGTCCCCTTATATCCACTGGAATTCCCACCACATGATTGTCTTTATCCGCCTATAAAAATGCTGTTATGACATAGCTGTTAATGGACACTCCTGCCTCTTTGGCATTTTCTTTTATCCTGCTGAATTCTTCTTTCGAAAAGGTTTTAGACAAGATCCGGGAACTGTGAGTTTTCCAATATTTTTCATGAATCAGGGCATACTCTTCCCATGTGAAGACCCGCCCGTTTTTCCTCCAGCTTTTATTGAATTTATCTATCAATAACTTTGACGTTAAATACAATGGGGACTTTTGGGGAAATGATTCTTTTGTCACCAGTTTCATAGGCTTTTCCTTTACTTCTTTTCCGATAAGAATATTCATAACATCCAAAAGGAAGCTTTTCGTTTTCCCTGATGATTTCTTGAAAATCCCCTTCCCTAATGATTGCCTTACAGCCGCTCCTTCTCATTTTTTCATAATATGCTTCCCCATTTTCTTCCAAAACAATTTTGGACATAGTTGCCTCATTCACTGTATAGGCCTTTTCCACAGCATTCTTTAAAGCTTCCGGCGATACATTTCCCTCTATTTGTACCAAAAACTGAATATACACATTTGGCTCAAACAGATTGACCCGTTCTGATAAAATCTGATTTTTCACATGATTTCTGCCGACTACCCAGACTTCATCCACGTCTTCTTTTCCGATTCCGCCTGCTCCTGTTATTATGGCAATTCGTTTTCCCATATCCCGCCTCCCTCTAAACAATTACTGTTCTATTTTTTTAAAATCGTGCGTTCCAAATCTTCTATCGTAATCATTTCATATTTTGTAGTAAATAGCTTTTTCAGTGCATAAAGGTATACGACTCCCCAGTAATAATCCGCTAACTTCATGGAAGAACCTTCCACTATCCTTCCTTCCCTTTGTCCCTGTTCCATGATTTTTGCGGTATATTCATATAGCTCCAACTGATAGGTGGCAGCATCTGTAATATAATCACTTTTCTCTAAAACCAGTTGGGTATTTAATGCAATCTTCCCTGCAAAATATTCATCCTGCTCCAGCCTGCCCAATACTGCTTTTGAAAGCTTATGTATTTTTTGTCTGGCAGAAATGGGAAGCGCCGAAAGTATTTTTAAATCCTTAACATCCTTTTCATATGTTGTCATCTTAAAAATTTCTTTAAACAATTCCTCTTTCGACTCAAAATATACATAAATCGTACCCTGTCCTATTCCGATATATTTTGCCAGATCGCTTATTTTCGTTCCTGAAAATCCGTTTTTGGCAAAATACAACATGGAAGCATGGAGGATTTTATTGCGCATCTCTTCTTTGATTTCCTTACATCTTTCTGGTGATTTTGGCATTTATTTTTCCTTTCTTTTTTATGAATGAATATTTATTCATTAAAAGCATAGCATATCTTTTTTAATATGTAAAGAATGGATATATTGCTGGCGTAAAAAAGGCATTGCAAAATAGATGAGTAGTCATCTATTTGCAACGCCTCCCTTTTTTTCTTTTATCAGTTTCTCATGATAAAAATAATTGATACTGTTTATTTCTGATTTCTCTCCATAATCCTGCAAAAATTGCCCTAGCTCCTTCCAATAGGCAGTATCCTTTTGTATGTAGATTTTCCTATATTCCTCCTTTAACGAAGGATATTTGGTATCAATATAATCCAAAATGACCTGCTTATAGGCACCTCTTAGATTCAGGTTTTCAAACCAATACTCGCAGGCTATATCCTTTGTCGCATCTATAATTCCTTTACAATCCGTAATATATGGGAAAATAGGCGACATAAACAGCACCGTATATATGCCTTCTCTATGCAATTTTTTCATTGCCACTATTCTCTCTGCAATGGTACTTCCTATGTCCATATCTTTTCTGAATTCCTCGTCTAATGTATTGACAGAAAAAGCAACCTTAAGATCCGGCAGCTTTTTCAACAGGTCTATATCTCTCAGTATCAGATTCGACTTTGTAGAAATGGTGATCTGGCATTTTGCACCAACAAGCTGCTCCAATATGTTTCTGGTAACCCGATACTTCTCTTCAAAAGGATTGTAGCAGTCTGTCACAGAGGATAAAAATATTGATTTTCCCTGCAATTTTTTTATATTGACAGGTTTATCACATTCCTTTATGTCGATGAAGCTTCCCCATTTTTCTCTATGTCCCGTAAATCGTTTCATAAAACTGGCATAACAGTATTTACATGCGTGGGGACAGCCCACATATGGATTGATCACGTAATCGCTGGCGGGAAGATTTGATTTTGTCAGATAGTCTTTTGTTGTAATCTTTTTTTCAATAATGTCCATTAAGAAAGCGCTCCTCCATGAAAATAGCATTCATATATCTTTTTATCCAAATAAAATATTTCCTCGTAACCCTGATACCAGGAAAACCCGCCATCTACTTTACAATGATAGCGATAGTCTCCCTTCGTATAGATTTCCGGTCCGCGATAAGGATATTCTTTTGTTCCAAGGCATAATACTTCTTTTAAAAAATCAGCATTGAATGAATCCTCAAGTATGCGGCCAACATAGTTCATGCTCCAGACGGGATCTCCACAATAATATACTGCTTCTTCTCCCGCAAACCCGTTTCGGCCCAAATACGTGTCATAATAAGCATAATCTTTTTCTTCATAGGAAAAGTCATGGGAAGCCCTTCTGGATGATTTTATTTCCTGTCCTTTTCCTGCATACGTATTTCTTTTGGCACGTATTAAAAATGCCGCCATCTCATTACTATCCACATTCGCTTTCCGGCTTAATGAAATGTTGCATCTATCATCCTCTTTTACGATACGATCTATTGTTACTCCATAAAGCTCACTAAGCAGCATTAGCCCATTTAACTCCGGAACAGCCTGTCCGTTTTCCCACTTGCTAACGGTCTGTCTGGCGATTCCCAGTCGATTCGCAAGTTCTTCCTGGGAATATCCGTTCTGTTTTCTTAATAATTGTAGTCTTTCTCCTAAATCCATTTTCAACCTCCTGAAAATATTATAAACAATTTTCCTGCCATCAGCCACCACCAGTCACTCACAAAAATGTCACTTCTAATAGACAGAACAAGACTGCAGTACATAACCACAGGCTTGATTTCCGATTTATAATATATGGCTGCTTTAATAGTTTCTTAAGACGGACAAGAAAAAGCTTTCTCAGATTTAATCCAAATCATTTTTATCCGATTTTCAAACCGCAACTGACAAAGCAGCGGCAATATGCTATACTACGAAAAAGAGAGGTATATTTATGTCAAACACAAGCAAAACCATCCAGCAATGAAATCTGGAGGATGGCAAACAGGAACATCGGAATGATTTTTGAAATATTAACACACTAGGAGATGTGTTTATGGGAAAAATGACTGTATACCATGGAAGCTATACCACCGTGGAAATGCCAAAAATTATAAAGAACAAGAATACGAAGGATTTCGGAACAGGCTTTTACTGCACGATTATCCGTGAACAGGCAGAACGCTGGGCAAAACGTTACGATAACGGCATGGTCAACACCTATACAGTGCGTTTAAATACCAATCTTAAAATATTGGAATTTAAGGATATGACCGAAGAATGGCTTGATTTTATCATAAGCTGCCGTCACGGAACCCCCCCATGATCATGACATTGTTATCGGCGCAATGATAAACGATCAGATTTACAACTTTATCGCCGATTATATTGACGGTATCATTACAAGAGAACAGTTCTGGAGCATGGCGCGATTTAAGTACCCTACCCATCAGATTAACTTCTGTACCCCTGCTGCTCTGGAATGTTTGGAATTTGTATCAAGTCAGGAGGTTTCAAAGTCATGACAGGAAGAGAAGAACGAAAAGATAATGATTTATTTTTCACCTGCAGTCTGATTGACTATATTGCAAGAAAGACAAAAAACAAAAGGTCTGCTGTTGTAAATGCTCTCGGCAGGACCTCTGTTGAAAAAATATATGATTTGGCTGATGTTTACCACAGCGACAACATGGAACGTGTTAGCGATGACTTTATTGCAGCTGCTCATATTTCTGAGGGCAGCTTTGATAATGTGGGGGCTGCAAAATACGCCGTTCCAAGCCACTGGGACATCGGGAAGGTCTACAAACGGCTTATTCTCGGCATTGCCAAAGAAAAGAATATATCTGTCATAGATGCACTGTTTACTGCTTATAACTCTTTTGTCAGTGATAAAATTGAGGATTTCAACAGCAGCTTTTATTACGATGCCCCACAGAATATTCTGAATGCCTATTTGGAAGGGAATATTGTTTAATGGTTCATAGACTTTATTCCCCTTTTTCTCATGTCCCATAAATCATTTCATAAACCTGGCCTCTATGAAATCCCAAACAACACCTTTTCATAGTCTTTCACATAATATCGTATATTCGTCCTTCCCCTTTGGACAATAACATGCCCTTCTCTCTGATAGCTTGCCCAGGCAGCAATGGACACGAAAATGCCCGCCGTAATAGGCTCTGTAAAATCGGCATCATTCTGTTCTGCAAAAAACTGCCTTATCTCACCAACTGTAATCACCTTGCCTTCCGGTATTGATTTCATTACCTTATCATAGGCAATGGGCGGTGCAAAGTACATTCTGTCTCCACCGTATTTTTCAATGCTCTTTTTATCCGTAATAATCTGCAGCTTTGGCATATCCTTACTGTCATGAAGCATTGCATTAAAATCTTTTTTCTCTTCATTTGCCATTTAAACCGCCTCCTTGCACATAGCATACTGGAATTTGTATGGTTATGCAATGAGACGGTTTAAAAAAAATTAAAAAATATCCTCATTTACTGCAATAATCTTCTCAATATTTGTTCCCTGTTATTGATGAACATTTCCATTACCTGATAACTGTCTGTATCTTCATATTCACAGTGATGAATCGTTCCATGATCAAAGGTAACGATTTCTGCATCCGGCATTCCTAATAAAATAGGGGAGTGGGTTACAATAATAAATTGGGATTCTTCCTTAACGCACCGGTCGATTTCCATAAGAAGCGTCAGCTGCCTTTGAGGAGAAAGAGCCGCTTCCGGCTCATCCAGAAAATAGAGGCCATTTGACTTAAAATGCTTTTGCGCTATTGCCAAAAAGCTTTCCCCATGCGACTTTTTATGCAGCTCCTCCGAGGGAACAGGTGCATATCTGGTATATTCCTCCTCTTGCGTCGCCACATTATAAAAGCTTTCCGCACGAAGAAAATATCCCCATCCTGCCTGTCTGATCCCCTTAACAAGCTTTATGGCTTCACATAATTCTGAATGGGAATCGTATGTGGAAAAGCTATAATTCTTCGTTCCTCCTTCCGGATTAAAGCCTGCTGCAACGGCTATTGCTTCCAGCATAGTAGATTTACCGCTTCCGTTTTCCCCTACGAAAAATGTTACAGGCTTTTGAAACTCCAGATATTCCAATCCTTTTAATGCTTCGATTTCTCTAAGGTAGCTGTATTTGTCTATCTTATCCCAGTTAATATACACCCTTTGAAGCAATTGGTTGTTCATCATATCACCCTGATTCTTATCAATCTAAGTCTAACTTTTATATCTTATCAACACCTGGAAGTATTTTCCTCATTACATTTATTGCCATTTTTTCATTTCGCGTCTGACAAGCAGCAGCGCTAGGATACCGGATAACCCATCAGCAATGGGACCTGCCCACAGAACACCATCAATTCCCCAAACCAGTGGGAATACAATTACCAACGGAAGTAGGAAGAATACCTGCCGGCTCAAGGATACCACAGTTCCAATACCGCCTTTTCCAATAGAAGGGAAAAACTGGGCGCTTAAAATCTGGTAGCCTACGATAAAGGTACAAAACAGAAAAATATGAAAATACCTCAAAGCAAATTCATAATACACCTCATCCCCACTGCCAAAAACGCTGATAATCTGGTGCGGGAAAATTTGGAAACAGAGAAATGCAGTGCAGGCGATACCGGTTACAATCAAAGCAGCTCTCTGAAATGTGCTCCTGACCCTTCCGTAGTTTCCTGCACCATAATTGTATCCCAAAATCGGCTGTGTACTTTGAGCAACGCCAAAAATAATACCATTGAAAACAGAACTGACCTTTGAAATAATTCCCACACAGGCAAGGGGAATATCCCTGCCATATTGTGAAAGCTCGCCATAATGCCCAAGGGTATTGTTCATTACAATCTGCACAAGGGTAACTGCCAGCTGATTGGTGCCAGCCGCAACACCAAGCTGAAAAATCCGGGCAATGCTTTCCATCCGCAAGGCAAAATCTCTCCATCTCAGCTTGAAGGTTTTAAATCTTGTAAAATAAGAAAGAATCAAAATCCCGGAAATAAACTGTCCAATTACAGTAGCAAGTGCAGCGCCGGACATTCCCATATCCAACTTGAAAATCAGAATCGGGTCAAGAATACAGTTTAGTACAGCACCGGATAAGGTAGCAAACATTGCATACTTCGGACTCCCATCCGCACGAATCAATTGGCTTGCGCCAGTTCCCAAAATAGCGCAAGGAAAGCCAAAGGCAAGGATGCGCGTATACTCAATTGCATATTCCAGGGTTTGGGCTCGTCCTCCAAAAGCAGTAAGGATAGAAGGCAGAAAGAGCTGTGAAATGACAGAGACCAAAATACCGCATAAAAGCATCAACGTCATGCCGTTTCCAACAATGGATTTTGCCTTATCTTCTTTCTTTTCTCCAAGACACAGGCTGAAAGAAGCTGCACTTCCTGCGCCAAAGGTCATAGCTAAAGTTGTAATTATCATAACTAACGGGAATGTGACATTTGTTGCTGCATTTCCCAATTCACCTATTTTATTGCCAACAAAAATCTGGTCTACAATATTATAAATAGAGCTGACCAGACTACTTGCAATTGCGGGAAGAGAATATTTTAATATCAATTTACCGATGGACTCTGACTCCAAGGGATTTTTTACCTGTGAAATATCACTATTTTTCAATGTGATTCCTCCATTCAATGCCTGCCTTCTGCTTGTTGCTTTGCAGGAACTTCCTATTTTACTTGCCAGCTTTTATTTTATCGTGATATGATACTTCTTGCAATCAACAATATTCCATTTTGTGTTGGAAGTTTGGAGACAGCCCATGAACAAAAAAAATAACAAACAATTTCAAAACTCTGATGTCCGGATGAAAAAAGCCATGCTGGAGCTGATGAACACCACACCCTTTGATAAAATCACAGTACGCCTGATTTGCGAAAGGGCGGAGGTGAACCGCTCCACTTTTTACGCACACTATAAAGACATCTATGATATGATTGAACAGATGGAAAGAAACCTGCAAAAAAACTTGATGGATAATTATCCTGTTCCTGAAAAGGTAACCCCTCTTTCATTGGAATCCTTTATCATATTTCTGGAGTTCATTCGGAAATACAAAGACTTTTATCGGGTGGCTTTAAAAGCCAGACGGGAATTTCCCCTTAAGCAGGGGATTGGACCTTTATGGGTGCAGATTATCAGACCCCTATGCTTTCAAGCAGGTATTACCTCGGAAAGTGAAATGATGTTTTATTTTGTTGGATTTCAGGCTGGATTTACCATGATTTTAAAACGTTGGGTGGAACAGGACTGCATAGAAAGCGAAAAAACCATTGCACAAATTATCCAAAATATCATTCCTTCCATTTGGAAAGAACAATGATATCTAACATATATTTCACCATTCATGCCAAGCCGCATCTTCTATATGCAATAGTAAATAACACTGCAGCAAGAAGCATATTCACCACAATGATACAAATCCCTTCAACATCAAGCTGAAAGCTATTTACCTGGCTAAGCATACGGCTGATTTGTTCCAAATAAGTGAATTTTCCTATCTTTGCAATGGTGGTATTAAATAATGACAGCATAGGCATAAAAGAGAAAATCATCATCACAGGTACTGTTACTGAAGTAGCCATCATTTGCGTTTGACTCCAAGTGCCTATTGCCGCCCCTATCAATGATGAAGCCAGAATACCTATCGCCATAATGCTCATAAAAATAATACTTCCTTGCAGCTTATAGCCACCGGCAGTACAGATTACCATTGCACCAAGCATACATGCAAACCAGACATAGCTTCCAATTCCCAATAAATACTCTTGAGGTTTTACATTTGACATCAGTAGTACCCGGAGCGTATTTTTTTCCTTTTCTTCTGCTATGATAGCTGCCATGCTTGTTAACGGCGCCATCCCTATGTACATTGCAGCAAACAAATTTACAAAGAAATTCTTTGGCATCCCATCTATTTTTATTGCATGATTCATAATGAGCGTAAGAATAGGGAACATGACAAACTGAAGGAAAACGGTCTTATTCTTCAGTGTATCCTTTAGCTGTTTTCTGAAAATTGCAATCATATTATTCATAGGAATCCAGCCCCCTTCCTGTAAGTTCCATAAAAACAGTCTCCAGTGTCGGTTCTGTAGAGTGAACAGCTTCAATTCTGTTTTTTTCTAAATATTCTTTCATCATCATGGCAGAAGCACTGCTATTTTCCAGCAAAATCGTTTCTCCGTTTTCCAAGGTCACCCGAAGCTTATTCAAGTGATTATACTTTTTGCAAATATCTGTTGGTCTGCCATTTTCTATGATGCTTCCCTTACTTAATAGCACAATATGATCACAAAGGCTTTCCGCCTCAAACATATTGTGTGTTGTAAGAAAAATAGTCATTCCTTTTTCTTTTTGCTTTTCCAGAGTTTCATGTATTTCTCTTGTGGTGACAGGATCAAGTCCAGCCGTTGGCTCATCCAAAAAAAGTACCTTATTATTGTTCATCAAAGCTCTTGCCAGTGATAATCTGTTTTTCATACCCTTTGAAAGTTTTGAAACGGCAGTATTGCGCCCTTCATACAAACCAATACTTTTTAACAGCTCATTTATGGCGCTGCGGGATATATGATAGATATCTGAATAAAAGGACAAATTGTCGTATACAGACAGCCGGTCATACAATCCAAAATTATCCATCATTGTACCAATTTGTTTACGTTCCAATGTGCTCAACTTTCTGGTATCTTTTCCAAGGAGTTCTGCATATCCATCATCTTGTTGAAGCTGTCCTGTCAAAATCTTTATAAGAGTAGTTTTTCCTGCACCAGACGGACCTAGCAGCCCAAAGATTTCTCCATTTTCCACCTCAAAGGTAATGTCCTTTAAAATCTGATTATCTCTAAATTGAAGAGAAAGATTCTTTGCCATAATCGTATAACTCATTTTATAATTTCCTCCTTTTCCTTCAAACGCTGCAGCGCTTCTTCCATTCGCCTGTTTTCCACATTTTCCTTTATTCGCATTACTAAATAACTTCCAAGAAATGATATTGCAAAGCAGATAAAAAACATCGCCCATGGCTGCCACATGTTTACAGGAAACCAATGGAATACAAGAATGAAAACAGCAATAATTCCCACTACTGCAACTAGCATACAAACCGTTCTTAACCATATTGGCATTTTCTTTATAATTGTATCTGTAAAAAATAGAAATCGAACTCCTACATTCAAAGCGGAAATACATAAAAACTGAAAAGAAATCTCTACCGGAATCCCTTGATTTCCTAGCTCAAACATAGTGGAAAACCCCTTTGCAGAATTTCCAAATATCATACAAAAGACATTCATTATCAGCATTGCAAATCCAAATACAATCATTACCTGTGCCAAATAGTCAAAAATTGTTTTCCTTTCCTCCATGTTTATATCACTCCTAATCTTTTTTTCAATGCGTCTGCATATTGCCTTGAAGCTATAATTTGTTCTCCATTGGACATTGTAATCCGAATTCTTCGGTTAATATCAGCCTTCAATGATTGAATACTCTGCAGATGAATGAGGAATGATTTACTTACACGGAAAAAGCCATATTCCTCAAGCCGTTGTTCCAGTTCATAAAGCCGAAAGTCTGACTCATATATATCACGCTCTGTATAAATAAAACACTTCCGGTCCACACTTTCTATATAAATAATCCGTTCTATATCCAATAAATAAATTTCAGCATTTTTCTTTGCCGTAAGCTGATGATTCATCATCCGCAATGTGGCTAAAATCTTTTCCACATCAGGCGTTAACTGCTTACAAGTAACGGAAATCTTCAAATCCGCTGCCTCTTCATCAACCAAAATCTCGATTCTCAAAATTCCACCGCCTTCCTAAAATTTATTATACTCCATGCCTCTTATCTATCAACTGCCCCAAACACAAGATGCCACTTTTCCAACATGAGTTGCCACCCTTTTATTTATTCCACAACCAAAGGACAAAGAATACATTTTTTACAGAATAAAAACATAACAGTTCAGCCCGCCTGAAAAGGGGAGTGCATTTGGAAGGCATGGAGCCGGCAGGGCATATAGTAGTCTGTCAGGCCTTGGCAAAGTCGCCAGCACTTACGCACCGTATTTGGGTGCGTTAGTACTGTTGCGTCTTTGCAGAGCGAAAG
>JAAUZH010000020.1 GCA_014804675.1 Lachnospiraceae bacterium | reverse complement strand
TCACGCACCTCCCTTCCTATGTACTCCTAGCAAGCTAGGGCTACCGGCTCGGGAGGCAGCCACCCTGTCATGGGTACTCTCCTAATGGCTTTCGCCATGTCTATAATCATATCATCAATAGTTCGAAATTTCAATCATCTTTGTTCGGTTTTTGAAGCATTTTTATATCTGCATTTAAAGTGATTATTTCCTTTTCATACAAGAGTATATCAATTTCTTAATTCTTAAAATTTGTTCCAGCATAACTACCGAAATCCTATAGCTAATTCCCCCGCCAAATGTTATAATCAACCTATGCAAACACTTTTCAAATCTGCATATACTAATATCATATGACCTCAATGCATTCCAGCCCGGAATATATGGCAGTATACTGTATTTACTTTCTATAATTTATGCATTATGTACCATACCATTACGCACCATACCAAAATAACCCCGGAAGCTCCGCTTAACGAAAGGAATCACTGCATATGGACACAAAGAAACTTACAAAGGCAGAAAAAAGCTGGATTTTATATGATGTTGCCAATTCAGCATTTATTTTAATCCTAACCGCTACCATCCCCATTTATTTCAGAGGGCTTACAGAAAGCGCCGGCATCAGTGCGGAGCATTCTACTTCCATCTGGGGTACCTCCACTTCTATAGCTCTTTTGATTTTAGCCATCCTCTCTCCGGTTTTAGGAGCTTTGGCGGATTATAAGGCCATGAAGAAGAAAATCTTCGGAGGTTTTCTGACAATGGGAATCCTGGGGGCTGTTGCATTCACTTTTGCTCCCGGATGGGGCAGTTTCTTATTCTTTTTTATCCTGTCAAGGCTGGGATATTCGGCCTGCAATATCTTTTATGATGCTATGTTGGTGGATGTTTCCTCTAATGAAAGGATGGACAGGGTTTCTTCCTTTGGGTATGCCTTTGGGTATATCGGAAGCTGTATTCCCTTTATTATCGGCATCCTGCTTATATTGACCACTCCATTTGGGCTGTCCACTATTTGGGCTACCCGGATTTCTTTTCTGATTACAATTGTCTGGTGGCTGCTTTTGTCCATTCCCTTATTTAAAAATGTAAAGCAGACACATTTCTTAAAGCCAAAGAAAAATGTCATAAGGCACAGCTTCCGCCGTCTTGGCATTACCTTTGCAAAGCTGAAACGGGATAAGAAGATTCTGTATTTCATTATCGGATACTTTTTCTATATAGACGGTGTTTATACGATCATTTCCATGGCAACTACCTATGGAAGTGAAGTCGGCATTGATAATACCCAAATGATCCTAGCGCTGCTCTTAACCCAGTTCGTGGCATTCCCCTTTGCCATTTTAAGCAGCTCCATAGCGGAAAAATTCGGCTCCATGAAAGTAATTAAAGTGCTTATCCTGCTTTACTGCTGTATCTGCGGCTTTGGATATGGGCTTGATACGGCGCTGGAATTCTGGATTCTTGCAGTAGCGGTTGGTATCTGCCAGGGAGGCATCCAGGCACTTTCCCGCTCCCAGTTCGGTAAGATGGTTCCCAAAAAAGAGGCCAGCGAATATTTTGGATTTTTTGATATCTTCGGAAAATTTGCAGACTTTTTCGGTCCTCTGATCATATCACTCTGCGCCCTTGTATTGGGCAGTTCAAAATATGGCGTGCTTTCTCTGATTATACTGTTTATCCTTGGTTTATTTTTCCTGTGCAAATCGGAGAAATATTAGGCTGTCCTGCATGGAAATCAAGTTTCAGACAGCTGCTTTCCCTGCAGCACCGTGCCAGGCTTTTCGCAGAGAATGATTTATAAAGGAGCCCTTATAAAAACGCCAGCGCTTAGCGAGGTATTTTCGAGCTTAGCACTGCTGCGTTTTTATCAGAGCGGGAGCGTGGCGACGTAGAAACATTCTCTGCGAAAAGCCTGTCACGATGCTGCTGGGAAAGCAGCTGTCTGAAACTTGATTTCTGCCACTGACTTGTCATTTGTCTTGACAGCATTTGTAGCCGGTACTATATTAAAATTAGATAAGAAACCAAATAAACGGAGGAAAAACAATGGACAGACAAAACTTAACCCTTATGACGGATTTATACGAATTAACGATGATGCAGGGTTATTTTAAAAACAACGATCACAACGAAACCGTAATTTTCGATGCCTTTTTCCGCAACAATCCCATGGGCGGAGGCTATGCCATTTCTGCCGGGCTGGAACAGGTAATCGATTACATCAAAAATCTTCGTTTTGAAAAAGAGGACATTGATTATTTAGGAAGCCTTGGTATTTTTGAGGAGGATTTTCTGGAATATTTAAATAATTTCCGCTTTACCGGAGATGTGTATGCCATTCCGGAAGGAAGCATCATGTTTCCAAGAGAGCCCATGATCAAGGTCATCGCACCGATTATGCAGGCCCAGCTTGTGGAAACCGCTATTTTAAACATTATCAATCACCAAAGCCTGATTGCCACAAAGGCCTCCCGTGTATGCTTTGCCGCAAGAGGCGACGGAATCATGGAATTCGGCCTGCGCCGTGCCCAGGGTCCGGATGCGGGCACTTATGGGGCAAGAGCGGCTATGATCGGCGGTTGTATCGGCACCTCCAATGTGCTTGCAGGCCAGCTTTTTGACGTGCCTGTAAAGGGCACTCACGCCCATAGCTGGATCATGAGCTTTCCCGATGAATATACTGCTTTTAAAACCTATGCAGACTTATATCCCAATGCCTGCCTTTTGCTGGTAGACACTTACGATACATTGAAATCCGGCATTCCCAATGCTATCCGGGTATTTACGGAAATGAAAGAGGCTGGAATCCCCCTTGCCAATTACGGAATCCGCTTAGACAGCGGCGACCTTGCTTATTTATCCAAAAAAGCCAGAAAGATGCTGGATGCTGCCGGATTCCCCGATGCAATCATTTCCGCTTCCAATGATTTGGACGAGTATTTAATCGACAGCTTAAAAGTACAGGGGGCACAGATTACCTCCTGGGGCGTGGGCACCCACCTGATTACTTCCAAGGACTGCCCTTCCTTTGGCGGAGTGTACAAGCTGGCTGCAGTTATGAAACCGGACGGCACCTTCCTTCCCAAAATCAAGCTTTCAGAAAACTCAGAAAAAGTTACCAATCCCGGCAACAAGACCATTTACCGTGTCTACGAAAAAGAATCCGGCAAAGTAAAAGCAGATTTGATTTGTCTGGTAGATGAAACCTTTGATGAGAACCAGCCGCTGCTTTTATTTGACCCATTGGAGCCATGGAAGAAAACCAAGTTAGCAGCAGGTACTTATACCCTTCGTGAAATGATGGTGCCTGTATTCAAAAATGGAGAATGTGTTTACCAGTCTCCAAAAGTAATGGACATCCGGGAATACTGCCAGCAGGAGTTAGAAACCCTCTGGCCGGAAACAAGACGTCTTGTAAATCCTCATAAAGTATACGTAGATTTATCCAAGAAACTATATGATACAAAAATCGAATTATTGGATCGTATGAGTGAAGTCTAAAAGCAGCAAAGGACAGCACACATCAAAAACATGCTGACCTTTCCATAGCAACCATCGGCTTTTTCAATACCCAGCGGGAGCCGGCATAGCATATAGTAGTCTTATGGGCCTTGGCAAAGTCGCCAGCACTTACGCACCGTATTTTGGTGCGTTAGTACTGTTGCGTCTTTGCAGAGCGAAAGCGTGCCCATAAGACTACTATATGCTATGCCGGCTCCCACGTCCCTTTATCCAAATCCCCTCCCCTAAAAAAAGCAATCTAAACCACTACTGCTAATAATAGCCATCAATTCACCCCAAAGCGAACTAATGGCTAACTTTTTAACATTATGCTATTTTACTGCTCCATCTGTCTCCCTAAAAAAGCAGCCGCCGAAAGCACCAGCTTTTTCTCCACATCTCCCATTTTGTTTTTATCTTCATTATCCAAAAGCACTACCGCTCCTATCACATCTCCTTCACATATAATAGGGCTGATCACCTGCTGGGAAGGCTCTTCTCCCTGCTCCTTGGCAATTTCGATAAAGCCCTTTTCCCCTTTGGATGAAACACTTGTTTCCCGATTGGTTAATTTTTCCTCCAGATCCTTGCTGATGGATTTGCCAAGCAGTCCCTTGCTGCCGCCTGCTACCGCAATAAATTGATCTCTGTCGGCAATCAATGCTGTCTTTCCCGAAACCTGTGAAAGGCTTTCTGCATACTGTCTTGCAAAAGTAGTCATTTCTCCGATGGGAGAATACTTTTTCAGGATAATTTCCCCTTCTCTGTCTGTAAATATTTCTAAAGGGTCACTTTCCCGAATCCGCAGGGTCCTTCTGATTTCCTTTGGTATTACAATGCGTCCTAAATCGTCTATTCTTCTTACAATTCCTGTAGCTTTCATAAATAAATTTCCTCCATTTGCAAATCTTAGGTTTTCTATGTTTACCGTGATACTAGTATCTGTAAATGGTGGCATTTTATACCTTGGAAATTTTCAATCTTCTGCGGAAAAGCACTCCAATTATTTCCACATTTTTTTCATTTATTTTTATTGTACCCCTAATCCATCCTTATATCGGTCCGCCAGAGTCTCAAATTTTTCCCTTGCATTTTGGAAGCAGCTCAAAAGCTTCGGAGAGAAATTGCCGCATTCTCCTGTCATAATCATATGAAATGCCTGTTCCTTGGAATATGCGCTTTTATAAACTCTTTCATTTACAAGGGCATCATAAGCATCTGCTATGGATACCAGTTGGGCAGAAACAGGAATTTCTTCTCCCGTCAGTCCGTCTGGATATCCTTTTCCGTCGTATCGTTCATGATGATATCTGCATATTTCATAGCTTAAGCCATGATATTCCTCATCCCATACTCCTTTTATCTGGTTCAGGATTTCACATCCTCTGGTTGTATGGGATTTCATATATTCATATTCGTCCTCTGTAAGCTTTGCCGGCTTTAGAAGGATTCCATCGGGTATGGCTATTTTTCCAATGTCATGAAGAGCGCTGGCATTGGCAATCATATCCGCTTTCTCCAATGTCATTTCATATTCCGGATAATCCTCCATAAGCTGTTTTGCCAATATTCTTGTAAAGCCTTTTATCCGTTTAATATGCTCACCGCTTTCCATGTTTCTGCCTTCAATTACACTTCCTAAAATGTCAATAATATTTTCATTGCTCTTTTGAAGGCGTTCTGCCTGCTGCCGCAAAAGACGTGTCTGTTTTTCCACCTTCTCTTCCAGTTTATTTCGAAGCAAATGTAAATCCACGATATTTTTCAGCCGCAGCTTTACCAGCGCATTGTCAAAGGGCTTTCTGATATAATCGGAAACACCATAATCAAAACAGCGCTTCTCCACCTGGGCAGAGCTTTCACAGCTAATTACAAGAACCGGTATTTTATCTATCCATGCCTGCTCCCTCATGATTTCCAGCACTTGAAAGCCATCTATTCCCGGCAAAAGCAAATCCAGCAGAAGAACCATGATCTCATCCTGCTGCTCCTTCAAAATCTCTAAGGCACTCTCTCCATCCTCAGCCGTAATGATTGCATATTCATCCTTCAATATTTCTGTCAGCACTTCCCGGTTTATTTCCATGCCATCCACAATAAGTACTTTATCCCGCATATGTCTCCTTTCCGAAATATTTTTCCCAATGCCCTGACTATTTTTCCTTGAAACGTTCTCTCAGCTCTTCAAATATTTCGTTATATTTTCTTGAAACGGCAGATGGATTGCGTCCATACAACGTTTTCAGCTTCCGCACGTTCATATGCCCTTTTATCCTGTCTTTATATATAAGCTGCTTTTCTTTTAATTGAGCCAGCTCCTCTTTCAACTGTTCCAGCTGCTCCCTGCGTTCTTCTCTTTTCTGCTCCTTTTGCTCTCTTCGTTCCTCCAGAGCTTGTCCGAGTTGTTCCAAACGCTGTCTTCCTTCATCATTTAACACTGCCTCAATTACTTCAAGCCTTTTTTGCATAAGCCGTAGTTCTTCCTTAAGGCCCTGAAGCTTTCCAAGCACTTCCCTGAACTCAAAAGCTGCCTTGAAGCTTACTGCACAGTCTGAAGCCATAATTACAGAAACTATTAAGACCACCAAATTCAATGCATCAGGTTTGAAAGATAAAATCAATCTCTCTACCGGCTTGTGAAAACCAAATACCATTGCCAGGCTCAAAAAGCCCCAGGCTATGGTAGAGCTTAAGCAGATATGGCCCTGAAAGTTAAATTTCTGATTGCTGTAATCCCAGTAACGTACTTTAAAAACGGCTTCCATCACCACACCTGTTACATATTCCAGCAGGGTTGCCGTCACTGCGCCTGCGATATAGACCCACACAAGATTCTCACGAAAAGGCAGGGCGGCAAATAGTACGGAAATCGCTCCGGAGCCATAGAGGGGTAAATAGGGGCCATTTAGAAATCCCCTGTTTACCGGCTTTCTGTTTTTCAATGATACATAAGTGGATTCAAAGCACCAGCCAAAAAAACAATAAATATAGAAAAACATAAGCCATTGTATAAGATTGTACGTGTACATTTCATCACCTCATTTTATCTCCGGTTCCTAAAAGCAATTCCTTTTCCATATCCTCAAGCAAATCTTCTGCTGCCTGTAAAAGCGCCTCTTCATCCTTTTTCAAAAATCCCGTAGGGTACAGCTTATAGGTAAACACCGGAACGCCCTTAGGGGAAAACAGCAGCCTGCCCTCATGCTTTTTCAAAATCCCGGGGATGTTTTCCACCAATAAAGGAGCATGTTCATGTACCGTCAACACGAGTCTGTCTTTTTTCCCTTTCAGCTCGGTTCCATAAATCTCATGAGCCTTTACCCGTATCAGGGAAATCCTTAAAAGATTTTCCACACTATCCGGAACCGCACCGAAACGATCCAAAAGCTCTTCCTTCATTTCATCGCTTTCTTCCTGATTTTCAATGGCCGCAATACGCTTATAAATATCCAGCTTCTGAAACTCATTTACAATGTATTCCTGTGGAATATACGCATCCACATCCATATCTATCGTAGTGGTAAAGTCCACTGCTTCCTTTTGCCCTTTTAATGATTTTACCGCTTCATTCAGCATTTTGCAATAAAGATCATAGCCTACCGCTTCCATGTGCCCATGCTGCTTTGCACCAAGCAGGTTACCCGCTCCCCTGATTTCCAAATCCTTCATAGCAATTTTAAAGCCACTGCCTAAATCCGTAAATTCCTTAATTGCCTGAAGGCGCTTTTCCGCCACTTCCTTTAGCATCTTATCCCTCTTGTACATTAAAAAGGCATACGCATTCCGGTTAGAACGTCCTACCCGTCCCCGTAATTGATACAGCTGGGAAAGTCCCAGATTATCCGAATCGTGGATAATCATCGTATTTACATTGGGAATATCCAGTCCCGTCTCGATAATAGTAGTGGAAACAAGCACATCAATTTCTCCGTTGATAAAATCATACATGATTTCTTCCAGCTCACGTTCCTTCATCTGTCCATGGGCAAATGCCACATTTGCCTCCGGCACAAGGGCCTGCAGCTTTATTGCTACTTCATCTATCTGGTTCACCCGGTTATATACATAATAAACCTGCCCCTGCCTTGCAAGCTCCCTGACTATGGCTTCTCTTACCATTTCTTCGTTGTATTCCATCACATAGGTCTGAATAGGCATCCGGTCATTGGGGGGCTCCTCCAGCACGCTCATATCCCGAATGCCCACAAGGCTCATATGCAGTGTCCTTGGAATAGGGGTTGCCGTTAAGGTAAGCACATCAATGCTATCCTTCATCTGCTTGATTTTTTCCTTGTGGGTCACTCCAAACCTCTGTTCCTCATCAATAATCAAAAGTCCCAGATCCTTGTAGCCTACATCCTTGGAAAGCACTCTGTGAGTGCCGATTACAATATCCACCATGCCTTTTTTCAAGCCTTCGATAGTCTTCCTTTGCTGGGCGCTGGTACGGAATCTGGACATCAGTTCAATAGTAATGGGATAATTTTTCATTCTCTGCACAAAGGTATCATAATGCTGCTGGGCCAAAATGGTAGTGGGCACCAGATACACTACCTGCTTCCCTTCCTGAACCGCCTTAAAGGCTGCCCGGATAGCAATTTCCGTTTTGCCGTAGCCCACATCCCCGCAAATGAGCCGGTCCATGATTTTTTTGCTCTCCATATCCTTTTTCGTTTCTTCAATCGCCATAAGCTGGTCTTCTGTCTCTTCATAAGGAAACAGCTCTTCAAATTCCTTTTGCCACAAAGTATCCCTGCTAAATACATAACCTTCCTTTTCCTGTCTTGCGGCATAAAGCTGTACCAGGTCCTTTGCCACTTCCATAGCAGCTGTCTTTGCCTTGGTCTTTGCCTTATCCCATTCCTTTGTACCCAGCTTATTCAGCTTGGGCTTTCTGGCATCTGCCGAAGCATATTTCTGGATTGCATGAAAACCGGTGGCAAGTACATAAAGATTGCCTCCATCCCGATATTCAATCTTCATATAATCCTTTACTACCTTATCCACTTCCACCTTTTCAATTCCCTTATACACACCAAGGCCGTGATTTTCGTGAACTACATAATCCCCTACCTTCAGCTCGGTAAAGTCGTGGATTTTCTCCCCTTCGTACTTCTTTTTCTTTCTTTTCTTCTTTTTCTTTTCTCCAAAAATATCGCTTTCCGATAAAACCGCAAACTGTATCAGCGGATATTCAAAGCCTCTTTTTAAATTACCGTAAAATACCATCACCTGTCCGGCTTCCAGCTTTCTATCCATATCCTCACTATAAAAGGCCCACAGTCCTTCTTCCATTAAATCCTCTGCCAGCCGCTTTGCCCTTGTGTGGGAAGCAGAAGCTAATAAGACCCGGTATCCCTTTTTCTGAAAGCCCTGCAGCTCCTTTACCAATGCTTCAAAGCTGCTTTGGAAGGAATTGATGGATTTTCCAAGCATATGATAGCTGTTATCTGCATCTAACAGCCCTCCTCTGCTTTCCAAAAGCGCAAAGGAGCCAATGGGAAATTTGTTCATTTTGCTAAGTACTTCTCCACGGGTAAAAAGCAGCTCTCCCTGCCTGGGAAGGGCATAACCCTTTTCAATCCGATGCATCATGCTTTCCCGAAATTCCAGCTCCACTGCCTCTCCATGCTCTCTAATGCGTGCAGGCTCATCTAAAAACAGCACCGTTTTCCTTGTGGCAAATAAATCCAGAAAGCTCACTACCTCCTGATAAAAATACCGGATATAGCTTTCCAGATTGGCCATGGAGCCAAGCTCCAAAAGCTGCTCCTTAAGGCTCTGGGCTATCTTCATGACTCTTGCTGCCTCTTCGGTTTTAAATTGCTTTCTTAAAACCTCTGCGGTTTTTTCCGCCTCCTTCTGTATCAGCATAAGCCCCTGCTGCTTTTCCTGCTCTGACAGGATGAACTCCGTAGCAGGATAAATCACCACACTTTCCAGCTCTTCAATAGAGCGCTGGCTTAACACATCAAAGCTTCTTAAAGATTCCACTTCATCGCCCCAAAGCTCGATTCGGTACGGATTTTCTTCTGTAAAGTCAAATACGTCGATAATGCCTCCCCGGATACTGAACTGTCCGCCGGACTCCACCTGCCCGCATTTTTCGTATCCCATTTTTACAAGCTGTGCTGCCAGTGCACTTTCTTCTATATGAGAAGTACTGTCTACAAAAACCCTGTTTTCCTCCAATACATGCAAGGGAATACAGGGTGTCATTATAGCGTCAAATGTAGTTACTATAGAAACAGGTAAGCCCTCCAGTATTCTCCGGTAAGCACAGATTCTTTCCCTGGTCAGCTTGTTTCCATGTATATCCGCCTGAAAGAATATCAAATCCTTTCCCGGAAAATAAATCGTCTCCTTATCATAAAAGCTATATTCCTCGCTGATTTCCTTTGCCCTCAAATCGCTGTGGGTAATGATGATACGCACAGGATATTCCCTGGAAAGCCCATACATCATATGAAGCTTTTGGGAATCCACCAGCCCGTTTATAGCAATATTTTTTCCTTTTGCCAGCTCTCTTTGTATGCTTCCGTATTCCGAAAGCTCCTCTAGGCAGTCTGTTAATACTTTCACAGTTTTTTCCTCTTTTATTTTCTTTCCTGATAGCAATTCCTATATGAGCTTAATTAAAACGGTTCATAGCCGCATCCGCATCTTCTATAATGATACAGCCTATCGCCTGAACTACCCTTTCAAGGGCTTCTTCCATAATCTGCTGTTCCTCTTGCTTAAAGTGCCCAAGCACATAATCCACCAGATCATAGCCCTTTGGCTTTTCTCCTACTCCGATTTTAATTCTCTGGAATTCATTATGCCCCAGATGGGCAATGATATTTTTTATGCCATTATGTCCCCCTGCACTTCCCTTTTTCCGAATCCGAAGCTTTCCCGGCTCCAAGCTGATATCATCATAAAGCACGATCAGCTCTGTCTTTTCGTCTGCCTTATAATAATCCATAAGCGCCCTGACACTTTCTCCGCTTAAATTCATAAAGGTCTGGGGTTTGGCAAGTATTACCTTCTGTCCTTCAATATACCCTTTTCCGATGATTGCCTTATGCTTTTTCTCCACTACCGAAATTTGATTAGCTTCCGCTAACTTATCTATGGCAGCAAAGCCTATGTTATGTCTGGTATTATTATATTCCCGTGTGGGATTTCCAAGTCCTACAATTATATACATATGCGCCTCCTGTATTTTTCCATTCTACTTTATTTTTTGTTTCAAGTAAAGAGTGGGGTGGGACAAAAAAATGGGTGGGATTGGATGGGGGGACGTAGGAGCTGCCGGCTGATGGAATCGTCTTATGGGCACGCTCCCGCTCTATGAAGACGCAGCGGTACTAATGCACCAAAGGACGGTGCATAAGGACCGGCGCCTTCATCAAGGCCCTTAAGGCGATTCCATCAGCCGGCAGCTCCTACTGGGTATCGAACGGCCTTTGCTTTGTCCAGAGGGGGTGCCTAAACTTCATCACACATCTTCTAAGGGTAGAGCATGAGGTAGAACAGCGGGAGAGGGATGTGGGTGGTTTGGCTGCATTGTTTTTGATGGCACTTTTCCTTAACAGCCTGTTCACGGCCCAGGGGAAAATTGCCATGGACGGCAATTTTAGTCATGCTGTGCCATGGAGGGCACTGCATGACGACCCGTCCGGTACCAATCCCCTTCCCCCAGGCTGTTTAGGAAAAGCGCCATCAAAAACACAGCAGCCAAACCACCCACATCCCTCTTCCGCGTCCCCTATCCTATCCATTCTCTCCTTTTTTCCAACAGCAAAAGAGACTGTCCAAATCAGACAGCCTCTTAACCACTTCAAGCTTTACAATAACCTGCTTACTCCACAGTCCCTTCTTCCGAATCTTCCATGGCTTTCTCATATGCCTCTAAAATCATAGACTGCATCTTTTCTCTTGTCTCGGAATTAATGGGATGAGCAATGTCTCTGTACTCACCGTCATTTGCCTTTTTGCTGGGCATTGCGATAAATAATCCTTTTTCCCCTTCAATCACTTTGATATCATGAACTACAAATTCATTCTCCAAGGTAATGGAAACCACTGCTTTCATCTTACCTTCTTTTGTTATCTTGCGTACCCGCACGTCTGTTATGTTCATCCTTTATCCCCCAATACTTAGTCTTTTGATTAGATAATATACCGCTCATTCTTTTCAATTACGATTTTGATTTCCCCTTCCCCTACATGGTGGGAATTGGCACGAATTGTATCCCTGCTTTCTACGATGCAATTTTCAATATAGCTGTTATCACCGATATATACGTTATTTAAAATAATGGAATTGCGAATCGTACAGTTATTTCCTATAAACGTATTCTTAAAGATTACGGAATTTTCCACTGTACTGTTGATGATACATCCGCTTGAAACCAGACTGTTCTTGATTTTGGCACCTATATTGTATTTTGCAGGCGGAAGATCATCCACTTTGGAATAAATATCAGGATATTGCCTGAAGAAATAGTCCCGAATCTCCGGTTTCAAAAAATCCATATTCGTACTGAAATAATCTTCTACCGTTGCGATATTTCTCCAGTAGTCCGTTATCTTGTATCCGTACATCCTCTTTAAATCCTTATAACGGATTAGAATATCCTGTACGAAATCGTTGCGGTTTTCCTCTGCACACTTTTCAATCATCTCAATCAGCTGCCTTCTGCGGACTACATAAATACCGCAGGAAACCGTATTGGACTTTGCCATGATGGGCTTCTCTTCAAACTCCTTGATGCGACTTTCCTCGTTCATTTTAATCACACCGTAACGCTCAATCTTCTCTCCGGCAGGCATATCCTTACATACTACAGTAATATCCGCCTTCTTTTCTATGTGATATTCCAGAACCTTATTGTAATCCATCTTATAGACGCAATCACCGGAAGCAATTACTACGTATGGCTCATGGCTGTTCTTTAAAAACGAAAGGTTTTGATAAATAGCATCTGCCGTTCCTCTGTACCAGGAATTGTTATCACTGGTGACCGTAGGCGTAAATACGAACAGGCCACCCTGCTTCCTGCCGAAATCCCACCATTTTGAAGAGCTTAAATGCTCGTTTAAGCTGCGGGCATTGTATTGGGTAAATACTCCTACTCTCTGAATGTGGGAATTGGTCATATTGCTAAGTGCAAAGTCAATGCTTCGATAGCTTCCTGCAATAGGCATTGCGCTAATGGCACGTTTCTGGGACAATTCTTTCATTCTGTGGTTGTTGCCGCCGGCTAAAATAATTCCAATTGCTCTCATGACTCTTCACCTGCCTTAACTAAAGTTCTTCCGCTTGGAAGGTAAGCATTCTCATAATCCTCTTCCGTAGTGATGCCGGAAACCACAGTATTCTTTCCTATGGATACATGGCTTGGCACAACGGACTTTTCCCCTATGGTAACGATACCATGGTTGTAAATATGAGGATCTGTTTCGTTTTCTACTTCATCGCCTACTCCCAGCTTCACACAATCTCCAATCTTCACATTCTCAGCAATAATGGATTTATAAACCTCTCCACAAGCGCCAATCTCTGTATTGTTCATAATAATAGAATCTCTTACTACCGTATCCTTGCCAATTACCACGCCGCATCCAATAACGGAATTATAGACCTTTCCATAAATCTGGGAACCCTCGCTGACAATGCTTCTTTCCACTTCACTTTCCGCTGATATATATTGTGGAGGCAGAACATCACTTTTTGTATAAATCTTCCAGTACTCTTCATAAAGATTAAATTCCGGAACTACATCAACCAGCTCCATATTAGCTTCCCAATAAGAATGAAGCGTTCCTACATCCTTCCAGTAACCGTTGTACTCGTAAGCGAATATGGGCGCACCGTTCTTATGGCAGTATGGAATAACATGCTTTCCAAAATCAAGCGCCGGCTGATTGGCATTGGCAATAAGAGCCTCCTTTAAGGTCTTCCAGTTAAATATATAAATACCCATGGATGCCAGATTACTTCTGGGGTTTTCCGGCTTTTCCTCAAATTCGTTGATCTTACGGTTGTCATCAGTTATAAGAATGCCAAAGCGCTTTGCCTCTTCCATAGGCACCGGCATAGCTGCCAGAGTCACCTCGGCTCCCTTTGACTTATGATAGTCCAGCATGACCTCATAGTCCATCTTATATATATGGTCTCCGGATAGAATCAGCACATAGTCTGGATTAAAGCTGTCCATATAATCTATATTCTGGTATATGGCATTAGCCGTTCCTGTATACCACTCGCTGCTGGTGCTCTTTTCATAAGGCGGAAGAACAGTTACTCCTCCTATATTCCGATCCAGGTCCCATGGAATTCCAATCCCGATATGTGTATTTAGTCGAAGCGGCTGATACTGAGTTAATACTCCTACCGTATCTACTCCGGAATTGATGCAATTACTCAGTGGAAAGTCAATAATACGGTATTTTCCCCCAAATGCAACTGCCGGTTTTGCTACCTTTGCAGTCAGGACGCCTAAACGGCTGCCTTGTCCTCCTGCTAATAACATGGCAATCATTTCTTTCTTAATCATATCTTCACCTCTTAACTTTTTTGTCTTAACACGAACTAATCTCGGTTCAATTATTATAACACACTCTCACAGCAAAGTGAATAATTTTTACAAAATATTTTCATATCTCTTCCATTTTTCATGTCAATTTTGCATAAACGTTTTCGCTTTTTTCGAGTTTCTTTTGTTTATATCGCCATATTCTTTATTCTTTTCATATGACTTTGGTACTATTTTGTAGCTAATTTTGCTAAACAGGGCTCTTTCTGTTTTTATTTTTTGCCTTTTCCAGGTTCTTTTAAAATATAATTGGATTTTTTTACCTGCGTAGGATATACTGTAATATGAGATAAAAAATTACTTATTATATAGAAAGAAAGGACCATCATGTACAATATTGATTTTTCAAAACCTATTTCCATTCATTTCATAGGTATTGGCGGCATCAGCATGAGTGGCTTGGCCGAAATTCTGGCTGACAGAGGCTTTCCCATCAGCGGCTCCGACACAAAAAAGTCCCCTTTGACAGAGTCCCTAGAAAGAAAGGGAGTTACTGTATATTATGGACAAAGTGCTTCAAATATTACTGATTCTGTACAATTAGTTGTCTATACCGCTGCCATTCACGAAGATAACCCGGAGCTTTTGGCAGCAAAGACAAAGAAAATCCCCTGCATGACCAGAGCAAGCCTGTTGGGACAGATCATGAAAAATTATGAGCTCCCCATTGCTATCAGCGGAACCCACGGCAAAACCACCACCACTTCCATGATTTCCGAAATTTTATTATCAGCAGACATGGACCCCACCCTTTCCATCGGCGGGATTCTAAAATCCATAGACGGCAATATCCGCATCGGCGCTTCCTCTTATTTTGTCACCGAAGCCTGTGAATATACTAATAGCTTTTTAAGCTTTTTCCCCAAAGTAAGCCTGATTCTTAATATAGAAGAAGATCATATGGACTTTTTCAAGGATATTGAACAAATCCGCGATTCTTTCCATCGTTTTGCAAAACTTCTCCCAAAAGACGGCACCTTGATCATAAATGGGGATATAAAGGGTATCGATGCTATTATTTCCGATTTGGAATGCAATATTATCACTTATGGCTCCAAACCAGAATTTGACTATTTTCCAAAAGACATTACTTATGATTCCCTTGCCAGACCAAGCTATACACTCTGCCGCTCTCCCAAGGCTTCCCAAAGGAATGCCGATTCCGAAGAAACTGCCCCAAAAGTTACTCTGGGTGTTACCGGAGAACACAATGTACTGAATTCCCTGGCAGCCATTGCCCTTGCGGATTTACTGGGTATTTCTCTCGAAACGGTAAAAAGGGCCCTTCTGTCCTTTCACGGAACGGACAGACGTTTTGAATTAAAAGGCAAGCTGGGAGAAATCACCATTCTGGATGATTATGCCCATCATCCCACCGAAATCAAAGCAACCCTGCAGGCTGCGGAAAAATATCCTCATAAAGAAATCTGGTGCGTGTTCCAGCCCCATACTTATACCCGCACGAAAGCATTTCTTTCGGATTTCGCTACGGCTCTTTCCCTGGCTGACCATGTGGTATTAACCGATATTTATGCAGCAAGAGAAAAAAACACTATCGGAATCAGTTCCATGGACTTATTAAAGGAGCTGGAAAAGCTGGGGGCAGACTGTCATTACTTCCCATCCTTTGATGAAATAGAAAATTTTTTATTAGAAAATTGTTCCCAAGGCGACTTGTTGATAACTATGGGGGCGGGAGATGTGGTAAATATCGGGGAAAAACTTCTGGGCATGTAGCCTTGTCCACATTATCCACATTTTAAACATCTCCAGAATCCATTTTTATTGTGGATAATCAGGTTTACATAATCTTTTTCTCCTTTGCTAAAAACTTCTTCCATTTGCTGGCTTCTCTCTTTGGAGAAAGACATTATGTGCACCTTCCATCCACATTTTCCACAAAAGGGCAAATTTCCGGAAAGCCCGTATTTTCAAGGGTTTGAGGCAAATTTATTGTTTGCATTTTAAAAAATATATGCTATAATTTTTCTTGCTTTCAAATGCTGACAGCCGAAAAAATAAAGGACAGGTGAACGGAAATGAGCCCCCTCACAATTTACAAAGACAACTATTCAGATGCAACGGTAATATCCAATTGCTTCATTGATGAATATATGAAGGATGCCAATGATGCCCAGCTTAAGATTTATTTGTATCTGATACGCATGATGAGCGCCAATCTGCCCATCAGCATATCCGATATAGCGGATAAATTTAATCTTACGGAACGGGATGTTATTCGTGCGCTGAAATATTGGGAGGAAAAAAGGCTCCTTATTTTAGATTATAATGAAAACAACCATATTTCCGGCATTCATATCCAGGATATGGATAAAATGCCCAGAGGAGAAATCGTCCCTCTTGCCCCAAAGGCGGCGCCGGCTTCTGTCAAAAGCGAAAAGCCTGCTGTCACCGGCAGGGATTTTGAAAAGAAGGTATTTGAAAAACCCAAATACACCCCAAGCCAGCTTCGGGCATTTAAGGATGATGACGTTTTTTCGGAGATTATCTTTGTAACAGAGCAATATCTGGAAAAAACTCTTTCCACTTCAGAAATAAGCAGCATTGTATTTTTCTATGATACTTTGGGATTTTCTCAGGAGTTGATTGATTATCTGATTGAATACTGCGTAGGACACGGCCATAAGAGCATGCATTACATAGAAAAGGTGGCCATGAACTGGGCCGGGGAACATATTACCACCGTAAGACAGGCAAAGCTGCGTTCAAACAAATATGACAAGCTGGTATACGGTGTCATGAAGGCCCTTGGAAAGAATTCTGCGCCTACACAGACCGAAGCAGATTTTATTACCAGATGGAACAAGGAATATGGTTTTGACAAGGAAATGATTCTGGCTGCCTGTGAAAAAGCTGTTTTGGCAGTGGATCGAAACCGCTTCCAATATACCGATGGCATTTTAAACAAATGGCTGAAGGCAGGCATTCATAGCAAGGCTCAGGCAGCAGCTTTTGACCAAAGTTTTAAACAGTCCAGAACAGCTTCTCCAAAGACAGGCGGGCAATTTCAGGATTTCAAACAAAATACCTATGATTATGCCAGTCTGGAACGAGAAATTTTAAGCAATTAAAAAGGAGACTGCCATGGCTCTTACAAACGCCCAATACGATTCCATCATGCGGAATTATGAAAAGAAACAAAGCAAAAATGCTTACCTGCTGAACAGTCGTTTCAAAGAAATACTTGAAAAAATACCGGAATATCAGGAAACCGATCACGCAATCTCCTCTCTTTGTATGGAAAGAGGAAGACAGCTTTTAAACGGAGACAAGCATGCTACTGCTTCTCTCCACGATCAGGTTCTTTCTCTTTCCCGAAAGAAGAAAGAGCTTTTAAAGGAAGCAGGCTATCCGGATGATTATCTGGAACCTGTTTATGACTGTCCACTTTGCAGGGACACCGGCTTTATAGATGGGGAAAAATGCAGCTGCTTTAAGCAGGCCATCATCAATCTGCTCTACGAACAGTCCAATATCAAGGAAATGCTTCAAGAAGAAAATTTTTCCAAGCTTTCTATGGATTATTATATCGGAGAGGATTTGGAAAGATTTTCCCATGCGGTAGATGGCAGCAGAAAATTTATAGAAGATTTTAACTTAGACTACCATAATTTATTTTTTTATGGTACAGTAGGAACGGGAAAGTCGTTTTTATCAAGCTGCATTGCCAAAGAGCTTATGGACAGAGGGCATTCCGTCATTTATTTCAGTTCTTCAAAGCTTTTTGACACCTTATCCAAAATGACCTTTGAACATGGGGGCAAGGAGGAATTAAGCCGCATTTATGATGATTTGTACAATTGCGACCTTCTGATTATAGACGACTTAGGAACAGAGCTTACAAATTCATTCGTGGCCTCCAGTTTCTTTTCCTGTCTGAATGAGCGGCATCTTCGGAAAAATCCTACGATTATTTCCACCAATCTTTCATTAGAGGAACTGAGCATGCGCTATTCTGAACGAATTTTTTCCCGTATAACAAGCTATTTCCATTTATATAAATTAACCGGACAGGATATTCGGATGCACAAAAAAAGAATTGCAAACAGAAAGTAAGGAGGCTTTTCATGTCAAGACGTGAAGAAACACAAAATTTAGAAACAATACCGGTAGGTTCCCTTGGTATCATTCCTTTGAAAGGCTGTCAGGAGCTTGGTGCAAAGGTAAATCAATATCTGGTTGACTGGCGGACGGAAAGAGAGAGTGCCCACAAAGACAGTCTCGCTTTTTCAGGCTATCAAAGGGATTCTTATATTTTAAAGACCAAAGTACCCCGTTTTGGTTCCGGCGAAGCAAAGGGCGTCATACTGGAATCTGTCCGGGGCAACGATTTATACATACTGGTAGATGTTGCCAATCATAGTCTGACCTATCCCTTATGCGGTCATGAAAACCATATGTCTCCGGACGATCATTATCAGGACTTAAAGCGCATTATTGCAGCAGTAGGCGGAAAGGCAAGGCGGATAACAGTTATCATGCCCTTCCTCTATGAAAGCAGGCAGCATAAGAGAAGTACAAGAGAATCTTTGGATTGTGCCATTGCACTTCAGGAACTGGTAAGCATGGGCGTAGATAATATCATTACCTTTGACGCTCATGATCCCCGGGTGCAGAATGCAATTCCTCTCCATGGATTTGAAACCGTACAGCCCGCTTATCAGTTTATTAAGGGATTATTAAAGCACATTAAGGATTTGTCAATTGATTCTTCCCATATGATGGTCATCAGTCCCGATGAAGGCGGCATGAGCCGTGCCATTTATATTGCAAACGTTCTTGGTCTTGATATGGGTATGTTTTATAAACGCCGGGATTATACTCAAATCGTGGATGGCAGAAATCCCATTGTTGCCCATGAATTTCTGGGCACCAGCGTGGAAGGAAAGGATATGATCATTATTGATGATATGATTTCTTCCGGCGAAAGTATTTTAGAAACTGCTTCCGAGTTGAAAAAAAGAAAAGCCGGCCGGGTATTTGTATTTGCTACTTTTGGACTTTTTACAAACGGCCTGGACAAGTTTGACAAGGCTTACGAAGATGGCATGATCGATCGAATCCTCACTACCAATCTGGTATACCAGACACCGGAGCTTTTAAAAAAGCCCTGGTACATCAATTGTGATATGAGTAAGTATATTGCGTATATTATCGATACCTTGAACCATGATACTTCCATTAGTGATTTGTTAAATCCAAGTGACCGGATTCAGCGGCTGATGAAAAAGTATCAGAAGGGAAAGCTTTAATCAGTTGTACATATCAGTTAAGATAACATACAGGCAGTCTCTGTATTTGGTAACGGAGGCTGCCTGTATTTCTTTTCCCTATTTTAAATTCTCAGGATTCAATTTCTCCAGTTCAGGAACTACAAACACTCCATCCTTTCTTATGAGTGTATCGTCAAAGTAGATTTCACCGCCTCCGTATTCCTTCCTCTGGATGAGCACCAAATCCCAGTGGATAACGGATTGATTGCCGTTTGGCGCTTCTTCATAGCAGTTACCGGGAGTGAAGTGAATGGAGCCGCATATTTTTTCGTCAAATAATATATCCTTCATTGGTTTTAAAATATAAGGATTCACTCCAATTGCAAATTCACCAATGTATCTGGCTCCTTCATCAGAATCTAAAAGTTTGTTTATTCTTTCTGTATCGTTGGCTGTTGCTTCTATGATTTTGCCATCCCGAAAGGTCAGCTTTACATTTTCATAGGTAAAGCCCTGATACAGGGACGGAGCATTGTAGGAAATGGTCCCATTCACTGAATCCCTGACCGGCGCAGTAAACACCTCCCCATCCGGAATATTCATAGAACCGCTGCAGGGGATTGCCGGAATTCCTTTTATGGAAAAAGTCAAATCCGTGCCGGGCCCCAGGATTCTTACCTTATCCGTCCGATTCATATAAGAAACCAATGCTTCCATTGCTTTGTCCATTTTGCTGTAATCCAGGTTGCAGACATTAAAGTAAAAGTTCTCGAAATGCTCCATACTGGTGCCTGCCAGCTGAGCCATTGCAGCATTTGGATAACGGAGGACTACCCATCTTGTTTTTGGAACACGGATTTTATGATGAACCGGCTCCATATAAAGCTTATCATAAAGTTCCATTTTTTCTGCCGGCACATCAGAAAGCTCAGCTACATTATCGGTGCCCCGGATGCCGATATAACAATCCATGCACTCCATTTCTTCTGCATCCCGCTTTGCCATCAGCTCCAGCTGCTCCTTACAGCAAGACAAAAGCATCTGCCGCTGTACTCTTTGACTTGTAAAATGGGGAAAGGGATTTCCTCCCGCCCTGTAAACTTCCTTGATGACCTGTATAGCCAATTGTTCCGTGACGGTTCCCGTATAGTGGATATACACGTTGTCCCCCTCTTTTACCTTACAGGAATAATGTACCAGATTTCTTGCCAATGTTTTTATTCTTTCATCCATGTTCTTGACCTCCAGACGTTCTCTCTTCTTATTTTTCCCGTTTTGCTACTTAATATAAGTGATAAAACGGTTTCCGTTTTCCTCAAACCATTCCTTGGAATCGTTCATGCCCTTTTTGTAAATGGTTCCCGTCACAGGATCCATAATTACAGTATTCAGCTCATTGAAGCCTACAATCAAAACAGCATTCCCGTCATTTAAAAGAGCCAATACCGGAATATCCTGATTTACATAATAGAGAGCAGAATCCATGCTGCAGCCGGATAAATCCAATACCTGCGCTTCCGGCAGGTTATCTGACAAAATCGAATGTATCGTCTTGCCCTGGCTCAACAGGTATTCTGTATTTTTCATAATGCCTTCAAACTTCAGCATAGTATCCAGGCAGACAGCAAGACTTGTCTTTTCTTCCGTTACGGAAGCGCTTTCTATTTTCATGATTTGATTTTTGGTGCTCCGGTTTCCTTTTCTCCAGACATACTCCCCTTTATCATTTATGACCACACCGGAAATCTGGTCGGCAAGACTGATTGCTTTTGAAAGCTCATCGAAAATTGCTTCAATATCTGTATTCCCATACACATAATAGCCTTCCGCAGAGCTTTTATTAGCAATTGCTAACTCCCGGCCGCCTTCATAAATAACCTCTTTGGGGGTAAGGAACTTTATAGACTTTGGTTCAATAGTTCCCTTTAAAGCAATCTGCACGATTTTCTCATACTCGGCAGTTGCCACAGTTTCTAAAGTGTTTTCTCCGGTCTCTTCTACTTCCGTATTCATAATCTGGTCATCGTCTGTATCCTGAAATCCGGTTCCCCCTTCGCTCTTTCTTACTCTTTTTAAATTAATCTGATTGTCGGCAATCTCTGCATCTACAATATAGATGCCGTCTTTCTGGTAGGTATCGGCTATGGTTTCCGTTCCGTTTAAAATATTTACCATATACATAGGAAATACGATACTGCCGGAGCTGTCTTTAACCACATCTGACTTATAGGCAGTTCCGTAAATCAAATCTTCTCCCATGAAGCCAAGAGGCTTCACGTAGCACCCGTTTCCCCCTTCTACCGTTGTCTGTTTCCCTGTATGAAAATCCATTAACACCAAGTCTCCCGCTCCAAGAGAATCTCCTTTTGTTTCCCAGGCTGCCATTCTGCCGGAAGCAGAAACCTGATAGCTGCCCAAAGGCAGATTCTCTTCCACTATGTCATAAGACTTTTCTAACAGGTTCACATCATATAATGTACCGCCCATGATAAGATAAAAGTGGTTGGTCTGATTGATATAAGCAAGATTTTGCAAATCCTGCCTTAGCAGGGCATAGGACTTTGTATAGGGAATGAATATTTCTTCTTCTATGGTATTCATCATACTGTTAAAATAATATATCTGGATTCCTACCCTTCCTTCATGATTTCCCCGATTCATATAGCCCGATACCATAAAATAAATATTTCCGGTTTCATCCATTGTCAGAATATTGATATCGTGGGCGTCATACAACGTCCTTTCATCCCAGTTGTCTTTATCGTAAAAACTAAAAAGAAGCGCCAGCTTGTTTTCATTTATATTATAGCTGTAAAGCATTCCTTCCTGGATGAACGCCAGAATATTTCCGCCTTCGCTTTCAATCAGCTTCACATCACCATCCGTAATGCCAAGACTGATTTTATTAGAAGAAAAGACCCCGTTGTCTTTCTCAAAAATCTGTTCCATAGTGCGTTCAAAATCCAGCAGGTAAATCCGTTCCGTTCCGTACCTTAACCGATAGAATTCTTTTACCTGAAAAAATGTCTTGTTCTTGTCGTCTCCAAGGGACACTTGATAGGAAAGCTGTATTTTAGCTGTCTGTGCCTCCATTTCCTTTATGGCAATCTGAGGAGTCCCTTCTCTTTTCACATTCAAGTCTCCCCAGGTAATCTGGGAAAAGCTGCTATGAATATTTACTTTGCTGTAAGTAGTGTTATCTCCCTCTTCGTTGGATTCCAGATATTTAGTAATTTCCCTGGCCGCTTCCTTATCAAAGGTCCTCTCATGGAAGTCCTTCACAAAAGCAATTTTTTCTGCCTGATAGTAGTCTTCCGCCTGAATAACTCTTGTATAATATCCTATCGTTTTCCCGCTATCCATCCGAAGCAGTATGACCAGCTTATATTCTGTATGATCATCAATTAAATCCTTCAGATGCAGGGATGCCGTTATCCTTCCGTCTTCCTCTATATAATTATAAATATCGGTATTCTCCACCAGACGTTCTCCATCCAGGGAGCGGACTTCAAAGGACATGCCCTGTATATCTGCTCCAAACTTATCTACAATTAGAGAAAGGCTTCTTTCCTCTCCAAGACAGATAATCGTATCTCTTAAGTAATTGATTTCCATTTCTTCACTATAACCATGAAGCAGGTTTACCTCTGTCCCTCCTACATCAAAGGAAACAAGCGGAAAAGCGGCCTTTTCCATCTCGGTGGTCATATCACTGTTTCCCTGATTCATAATTGCACTGATTACAATAACGGAAATCAAAAATACTACTGCGCACACAATTATCTTTATAATATCTTTTCTCATTTATATTAAAATCCTTCTTTACCTTTTAATAGGCTTGCCAAAGTAAGCTCCCCCTGAATCTCCTTTGTAAGCTCTTCTAACTCATTCTGCCGTCTTTTTTGGAAACCATTTTTTTTAACAGCTCTAATCAAAATATTTTTAGGCGTATGCTCCATATCAATAAATTCTAAAATCTGGGTCTCATAGCCTGCCCGTTCCAACAAATTTGCTCTGATTCCATCAGTTAAAAGAGCTGATAAGCGCTCCTTTAACAGTCCATATTTTAATACAGGTTGTAACAGCCTGCTGTTTATCTGCTTATTTAATTCATGCTGACAGCAGGGGACGGATAATATTACCTTCGCATTCCAGGCAATTGCTTTATACAGGGCATAATCTGTTGCAGTATCACAAGCATGCAGGGTAACTACCATATCTACCTGCTCTTGTTCATCATATTCCTTAATATCTCCTTTTAGAAAGGTAAGATTCTGATAACCATATTTTTCTTTCAATTGATTGCAGGTATCTATCACATCTTCCTTTAAATCCAATCCTACCACATCAATATCATAATGGTTCAATATCCTTAAATAATAATATAAGGCAAAGGTCAGATAGGACTTGCCGCAGCCAAAATCAAGAATAGAAAGCTTCCTATCCTCCGGCAGGGCAGGAAGCACGTCCCGGACAAATTCCAGAAAACGGTTAATCTGCCTGAATTTATCATACTTGGCATGGATAATCCTTCCATCCCTTGTCTGGACTCCCAAGTCAATCAGGAACGGTACCGGAATCCCTTCCTGCAGGATATAATGCTTCCTTCGGTTGTGCTCTGGTACGATTTTATTTCCATCAGAAATATTCTTTTGCTTTCTCTTCAGGGAAACCGTCCCCCTCTTTCCAATAAGCACCGTCCCCTTGCAGTTAGCACTTTCTAACTCTAGCTGTTTGAAATCCCTGTCCAGCGCATTCAGTATTGCCTGCATCGTTGCTTCTTTCTTTAAATTCTCATGAAGCACCTTGGTACCAATATATCGTTCTATCTGAAATCCTGTTTCTCCTTTTATAACCACCGGATGAATCTTCATCTTCCTAATGCTCTCCTTATTCCGGGGATTGCTCAGGATGACCTGTATTAAGCATTCATTTACTTGTTCTTCCAAAAAAGAAATTACTTTTTCCATATCCGGCTCCTTACAGGAAATCTTTCCACACAAAAATATAGCCATGCGTGCCATGACTATATTTTAATTCCTTTGGGGCAAAACCACAACTAAAATTTTCCTTAACGCCTTAAAACTTTAAATATCCCCCGTTATTCTGATGCCTTCTTTTCAACAATTCAAAAAATAAGATAACCAGAATCAGCTCATCTATACCGTCCCATTCCAATAACTTTGCCAACTGCCCATCTTCTTTTTCTTTTGCTGGATTTTTCCGAAGACTTTCCAATATATCTTTTCCCATCTTATAAAGCATGAAACGATCCGGATACTGGTCATAAATCATACTTCCTTCATAATCCAGGATGGAAAGGGCTTTGTTCACTTCTGCTAACAGCCTTTTAGAGCCAATCGGATACATTTGCTGCAAATATTCTAAATCCTTTACCATATCCCGGTCGTCTTCAAAAGCAATGGGTAAAGGATAGGACATATAAAAAGGTAAAATTCTTTGATCTTTCATAGTATATTTCCTGTTTTATTTTATACTATGCCGTCTAAAATTCAGGTGTTACATTCTCTATTTTTTTATTTTGAGCTTTTTTACCTTGCTATATGGACCATATGCTTTATTATTTTGCTTATCCAGCTTATAAGCTCTTACTTTAACATAATAGGTTTTTCCTTTTTTTAACTTTTTTATGGTATAAGAGGTCTTTTTCGTCATTACTTTTCCAGTTGACTTTTGCCTTTCTTCCCGCCTGATTTTTCAGCGTTTTCAAACTGTTTTTCCCTATTGTAATTTTCTCTTGCTCCGGCGCTTGATCATTGCCGTTTTCTGGTGAGATGCCACTGCCTGAATGATTGCCCTCATCCTCTCCCGAATCCTTCTCTTCCTTTTTTTCTTCCGATGCCAGACTGTATTTGGGATATAAGGAATCGCTTTCATTGCTTCGTCCATTTTCTACATGACGACGTGCGTAAAGTTCACTTCTTCCTCCCGGAAGATAGTAGATAGTCATTTGTCCGGTATTATAAAAGGTAAATCCTGCCCAATATGTGTTTTTGCCGTCCAAATACAATTTATTTAAGTATCTTGCAGATGCAAATGCAGTGCAGCAAATATGGTCCACCGTAGCCGGAACCCGATAAGTGGCAGTACTTTTTGCACATGGGAAATTGTATAATACACTTTTGTCCTTTGTATATAATACCCCGTCCTGAGAACAAAATGACGGGTTAGCCATATCCACTGTAATGGAAGTTAAACTATGGCAATAGGAAAATGCATAATCCCATTCTCCGATAGCCGTTACCGTTGCAGGTATTGTCCTCTTTTACTTCATAAGTGAACGAGGAGTCCTAGGCAAAGACTGTTTTTGTGTTCATACAGATCAGTATAAATAACAGTGAAGGCAGTGAAAATAATTTCTTTTTCATAGGTGTTAATCTCCCTTCTTATTTTGTTATATTTATTTTGTTTTTAGTGTCTTTTATTCCCCTGCCTTGTTGGCTTATCATATGCTCTTTCTTTTCTTTATGTTAGCAAACTCATCATATCTTGGCAAATACTTTGTTTTGAATGGGAAATAGGTTTCCTTGAATTCTTGTAAAATCCATAGAATTCCTCATTTTTTATGTTTTTCCTTTGAGGATGAAAGCGGTAATGCCAGATGCGCTATACGCTCCCCGCAGGGGCTGTAGGCATAGCGGTAGACGATATTTCCTGTTTCGTCCGTGACCTGGGTGGTGCTCACTACCTGGTTGTAATGGTATAAATAGTAGCCGTTTCTCAGCGTGTCATTTCGTGTCTCTTCTTTTATAAAGTCTACTAGCTAAGTAAAATTTTATATTATTTTCTCCATATAATACTTCCGTCATCTAATGCAATTAGTATTGGCTCATTTTCCATAGATATTTCAATTAAACCACCAAAATGACACTCTTTATCTTTTGGATTATTGAAAATATTTTCAACTCTAAGTGCACAGACATAGAACTCTTTATACCCATCATCTTCCTCTTCCAAACCATTATTAGTTTCATAAATTGTATCAATTTTCCCATACAACACTAATTGACTATTATCCGATTCCACTTCCTACATTACTTTAATTTGCCATAGGTAATTGCACCTTCATGATAAAATTCGACTATCTCTTTTCCATCCATTGATAATAACCATGTATTAAATGAAACTGCTAATACATCATCAATACATTTCAATATTGCAGACAATTTACATATTATACATGGTATCTCTTGCTTATCCCATAAAATATAAAATAAATCTTTCTCATTAAGTAATTGTAGTAACTCCATTTTATTGCTCAACTTGATACCCTTATTAAACTTTTTCCAATCAATGCTTCCCCAAGGTGTTATGGGAAAGCTATTTTCCATTATGTTTATTATTCTTTGAGATTCTTCTAAGGACAATATATTAAATTTATCTAAACTTTCTATACATTCTTTAAATAATATATCATCTTTCCATTTAGACTCTCTAATTTTTTTTCTATTTATTTCCCTCAGTAATTGATATCTTTTTCTTTTCTCTTCTTCCATCTAATTTCCTCCTGTTCCACATGGGAAACTTCCAGTACTTATTTTTTAAACATTTCGCTATACATTATTATATTGGTAAATAAGGTTTCCAAATATCCATCTTCCATCAGCCTATCTTTATGAATATTCAAAAGACTTGTTAGTAACATCTTAGTTATAATTCCAAATATTAGAGAACTTGAACCAATCTCACAGTTAGCCGCTATATCAAATTTCAAATATCCCGCTGGTAAAGGATTCTCCTTACCAAAATCAATAATACTATCAACCACAGCAGGCAATAGATGCTCATCTAGGCCTCTATATATATACTTAGATGATGCAACTGACCTAATTTTACTTAAATAATTTATTTCATTTTCATCACTATATTTAATACTTACTATAAGATTATTAGTATTTTTTGCAGGGACATAATCAAATCCAAGTAATGCATAACTTGATATATGCTTATGTAATGATAGTTCCAAAGCAACCTGCAAAGTATAATTTAAACTTTCATCTGTACCAAGAATTTCAATAACTCTATTGCTTCCATTTGTTATTTTTATGTTTGGAAGTTCATCAATCCAATAACAAAAATCCATCTTTTCTAAATTTACGACTCTATTCATTGTTTTACCTCTCTATTCCCCCAAATTTAATCCACTTACTTCCCTAAGCCGAGGATTAAGTTTTATAACATCTGGATGGTATACGCTAAATGGAGAAACTTCAAAAAATTCAAGTGCTGCATCATGAACATCAAATCCATTATCTGTAATATGCTTCTTAACTGTATCTAAGCCTTTTTCAGTTACACCGGTCTGGGCGATTGCCCCACCATACGGCAGGTGGTGCTCACTGCCTTCCCCACCTTTATCGTCCTCTCGCACTTGGCAAAGTTCCTACTCAATCAACTAACCATTGCGGAAAATTGATTTTTTGAAGGATTGATTTAAAAAACTAATAGTTTATAATTATATTCTCATATATTCTAATTTCCTCGATTATATGATTATTCGTAACATTAATAGTAAACATATAGGGTTCATAATAATTATATTTTTTATATTTTTTGTTCTTAGGTATATCAGATTGAATCACACATACATCTGTGGCATCAATAAGACATAGTATTATTTCAGCAAATATTTGTAACATTTGTGCATGAGTCATTTCTCTCATATTTCCCTCATATACAACATTATTGTAAACATCACTAGAAGTATATGTCCCTTTAGAATTTTCGTCAATAAACATAATTTCATGATTGAAAAAGAATATAGAAGTATGTATTTTTTCAAAACTTATAAACAAGTTTTCATTTTTGCCGTCAAATACTATTGTTTCTATTTTTATATCTGAATTAAGATTAACCTCCTCTCCATCTTCAGATATGAACCTAATATCAAGATTAGATTTTACACCTTCTTTTACTTTATCAATTAAATATCTTTTTAGTTCTTCATTATTAAAGTCCATACAGTATTCTTTATATTTCTCACTCATTAAAATGTTGTTCCTTTCGCGAATTGATTTACAGGATATTTTGTTTGACATCTTAAGCAAACCAGAATTACTTCTCCTGTTCTTAAATCTACACCAGACACCACAATAACGACCTTACTCTGCTACGTTTTACTTAATGATTGAATCCTTGCAACTTCAGCATCTCTAGCAGCTATTGCTTTTGCAAGATTATCATCTAATTTTTGATATTATTCGTCTAGTAAAAATAATTCTGTTTCTATACCTCTTTCAACATTTATACCACCATTACACCCTCCTTTACCTATTACTGGGTTATCCATCCGAAATCCGGTTCCCTTCTCCGTCATAGATGACCATCCGCTCCCCGTAGGGGCTGTATGATTAATCAAATACGTTGTGTAAAACTTTAATCGTATTTTACAATTATATAACTTGATGCTTCTCTTGCATTGTATACAGATTTTAACTCTCCCCATGAGAAAATATATGGTGGCTTACCAACATCCTTCCTTAACCACATATCATTATTTTCCTTTATTTTTAATTGCTCTGTCATATTCCAATCTTTCCATGATGGAACTATATCAATATCTTGTACCACTATCTGGCAATATTTAAGTTCTTCAGATCCTTTTTCAAAAAATAATCTCAAAAGAAAATACTTACCATTAGCCTTTTGTGGTTTTAAAAACAAATTAATATATGGACCTTTTTCACAAGAAATTATCTCCTTTTTGCCAATTATATTTATCAAATTCTCCAAGGACATATAGCAAAATTATCAAACATCAATATTCCACTTTCCTTATCTATCATATTTTCTCTCCATTATCTATTCTCCATTATTCTAGTCAAAATCGGTTTTAATATGTTTTCGTAGTTTGGTATGTAGTACTGTTCAAACCCTCCAGCAGAAATTTGATTATTGGCTAAAGCTTTTGAATATGCCACACTCATGTCTTCTTGCACCTCATACATAGTAAATCCAGGTCTATATGTTTGGAAATGACCCCTTTCCTACTTGTAATCCTCTTACTGCTTAAGCTGCTCCTCATCTTATTGAAGCTCTTAACGCTGCTCATGCTCTGCGCAATCCCCCACGACTCCAAGACCGTATTGGTACCGTTTAAAAACGACACATATCTTGTCTCCTGATATCCCTTCCTTACGCTCCGGAACTCCTTGTCGAAGTCGACCATGTTCACCCGGGTCTGGGCGATTGCCCCCACCATACGATAGGTGGTGTTTATCACTTTCTCCACCTATCATTTTACCCTCTTTCCTCGCGATCCGATAAGGAAAAATTTTGCTTTTTCTTTTCTAAACTTCTAAAACTTTTCGACTACCACTCCATGGTCATTTTTCACATATACTAAACGACCTTCTCTATCAGAAATTGCAAGAGAATCATATGCTTCTGGCCATTTTTCTTTTACTTTTATTGAAATCACATCCACATACCATACAGGCTCTTTAGTCACGTATGATTTAGGATCATATAAAATATTTTTCTTATCTATCTCGTACGTTTCTCCTTTCTCTTTAATATAAACATCTGCTATTTTAATTACATCATCGACTTTTAAATTTGTTTCGAAATTTATTTCGCTTAATTTAAGTATCTTTTGCATATTTTCAATTACCTCCCTCGCAATTTCATGATATAGTTTATTGCCCCTTTTATCTACAACTACATCAATACCCATACTATTCATTTCTTTTTATAATTTCCAATTTGTTTTGTAGCCGCTACTCGTTCTCCATTATCAAACAAAGCGTCATGACCAATCTGGTTACCTATGGATTTACTGCCACGTCCACACGGTAGGTGGTGGCAATGCCTGCCCGGTCTTCATGCCTGGTCAGGTTCCCCACCCCGTCAATGCAGGCAGTCAACGATTCTGAACTTGGATGACCCCAAATTCCTCACCAATTTAATTCAACATCTTCTTCATATAAAAATTCATCATTATACTCATAATTTACATAAACAAAAACAGAATTCTCATTTACCTTATTTAAAACATAATCTTTGTCAAGCTTTACAGATGCTGGATAATATTTTAAATCATATGCTGTAACCATTTTTCCACAATTGGCACATTGGGCAAAAACACTCGGATGTTCATCTTGATAAACTATAAATCCCTCACAATTACAAGTACATTTGCATCTGTATCAACCATGCGTTGAAATGCTTCCAATTCTCTATTTAATCCATGTTTCATTTGAATAATCTCCTGGTTTAGACCAATACATTATATCTTCACAAGCACGTTCTACATCATCCAAACCATCATCTCCTTCTTTTAAATCAAACTGCTCAGTAAGAACCCTTCTTATCAATGCCAAGCGATTACACACCAAACTATTGTCAATAAATTGTGTTGTTTCCTTTTCATATTCCCGAGTATCCTGCTCCAAATAGTAAGAACTCATATCATGTAATGAACATAAAATATAATTTATTTCTTGCAAAATCTCTATTATTTTTTCTCCCCTATATGTAATCTGTCTGTTATTGTCGTTAAGCTTATTTCTTTCGTTTGAAAATTTTTGCATTTTTTAATATTACATCTCCTTTTACTGTTAATTCCATTTTATAATATCGCGGGTTTTTCACTCATTCCAAAAGGTTAGTATCTATATCAAATTCAATATAATTCCTTCCCTTTCCAGATTTCAACTGATAAATTGACTAAGCATCAATGCTACTTAAAGGTTTCTTATATCATGCACCAGCACTTCCTCTTCTGATAAATAATATGTACGCCAGTCTGCCACTTCAAAGTTATACACCACAACCGGCTCTTCCAGTATCTCCAGTTCCACATAGGAAACTCTTCTTACTTCTCCGTCCGCAGTCAGCACCTTATCGTCTTCCTGCGGTTGTCCTTTGCTTACACCTGAACGGCCACTTCATCGGCAACCCCTGGGATGTCGGAAGCATTTGTTGACTTGATTATCATCTAACAAGCTATTTAGAAAAGAAAGAGAACCCTCCTTACATTTGTTCACAATCTTCTGACCATATTGCCTTACTTGATATTTCACTCCCACATTTAGGACATTTGCAAAAAGACAACTGATTCATTTTTTTTAATATATCGAACCTATTTTCCAAAGTAATATATAAATCTGGATCGGTTGGATTAGCAATATTTCCTCTCCAATCACATCTTAAACAATTTGCATATTGAAGTATTACTCTTCTCCACGCACCTTGATATTTATAAATTAAGCATGGTATCCATTTTCTAGAATTTATCCATTTGACAGGTCTAAAAGCAATAGCAAAATCCGAGTGATTACTAATAAATTCAACGTCATTATTTAACATTGCAAATAAATAATCTTTTTTTTCCAGCTTAATTTGTTTCTTTAATTTTTCCAACCCTTCACACATTTCTTTTTCAAGAATATATACATCATCTCCATCAATGTTTTCAACTCGATTAGTTATTTCCAATATTTCTTCTATTGTCATTTAAACCCTCCTGAACCAAATCTAATAAGATATTCGCTTTCTCCTGCACCACTTAATGTTTGTTTTATCAATTGAGATTTTGGTATATATGCCTCAAAAACTCGTCCGCCAGTTCCAGCAAATCTACGTGCAACATCTAGGTCTGTGGTCACAGACATAAATGTTCTATCCAATCCAAATGCTTGAGATAACTCAGAACCAAACGCACCATGAACTTGAACAAACTCATTTTCATTTCCCCATATCCTTAACCAACTATCATGAATCGCACCAGATTGAACATATGCAGCTTCGAGATTTCCTGTTTCAAAATATAAATTTCTTGTAGCATCACTCATTAAGTGAACAGTTTCATTAAACGCAGGTATTCCTGCCTCACGCTCTGGAATGCCTTGTTGAAGTTGATCGCATTCACACCAATCTGGGCGGTGTTCCCCACTTGGTTATAATGGTACAGCTAATAGGCTGTATCAGCCGCTGCACTGCCTGTAAAAATAGTTGTCCCTTCCTTTATTTTCCACTGCTTTATTTCTGACATTTTATTCCATTCTGGTGGTAATGCCAAATTAGCTCGATTAGCCTGTGTTATAAATGTTTCCGACAAATGTGGGCTATTTGCTTTAGCATTACCACCATAAAATCTAATACTATAAGAATTTGCCCCAGCCTGCTCAACTTTAATGGTTCTCACATCAAAGGATTCTAATATATCTTTTCTAACATTTCTCGGCAACCCTATTTCTTTTAGATATTGTGATTATTCCTTCACTCCTACATATGCATCATCAGAACTACTACCACTCTTGACATTAATTTCAATTACAGCACATGGATATCATCCACTATAACTTTAATAACCTTATTATGTATTACTTCAATCTCACAAATAAGCGTTAAATCACTCCTTTCTCCATCAATAATCATATCCAAATATGTCATATATTTGTTTTGATTCCTAATCTGAATATATTGAAAATCTTTCATATATTCCTTTTCGTTTATGGCATCCAATGTTCCTCCATAGTCTTTTAAAACACCATTTATATATTTTTCTGATACCTTTTCTAAACATTGCATATTTTTTAACTTAATATATTTCCCCTCTTGAATGCATTTTAAAACATTTAAAGTTGCATTAAATAATAGTTCATTCATTTTATTTTCTCCTATTTCCTATTATTCAGCGCTTACGTTCCTTTTTCTAATGAATCATTCTTATCATTAAATACATTCATTAGGTCAACAACTCTCTTTTACACCTCCACAAGTATATCCGTCTGGGATAAAAAATTCATTTCCACTTGATGGTAATCTAAAAGTCCACCAAGAACCAGAAGGGTAAACGTGATCCCGAAATGCACCAAACAAAGAAAGGCAATGAGTAGTACTTTGGAATGAAAGTACATGCTGGTATTGATGCAGGAAGCGGATACGTTCACACGATAATCGGTACACCGGCAACTGAGTATGATGTATCAGAAACACCAAAACTGCTGCGGGAAGATGATTATGTAGCGTATGGTGATATCCTTTAGGTTACAGTAAATTATCACAATACCATTCTGGTTTTAAAACTGAGTAATCTTGTATATAATTACTTAACTCCATCTCTAATGCTTCTATTCCCTTTATATCATCTTGATACAATTCACTTGCCAAATCATCTTCTGTAACATCCCAATTATTGATATAATAATCAATAGATAACTCATAACATCTTAATTCAAAATATATATTATCTGAAATATTGGGTTTAAGAACTTTTTCAAGTCCAATTATCTTTCCATCTATATTATAACTGTAACCTTGAATTGTTATAAATTTTCTTAAATTAGGATTTTCAGATTTTAATTCTGTAGCAAGTTTAACTCCTGTGCATAAGTTGTTTATTTGTTTCGTATCTAATTGCAAATTGATCACCTCTCTAATTATCAAAGAAATTTCTGATTGCCTTTCCCTTTTGGGGATGCATTTGAAGATGTGGCATTAACGCATCTGGATTTCACGCTCCATGCCCCCGGCTGAGTTACTTCTGTTTCCCTCTGGCATTTCTCGTATCGATGGCAGGTTGTTTCAAATAGTCCTGTTTCTCGATAAGCGCAATCCTAAAGCATAGTGATTACAGATTTAATCAAAATACTTGGAATACTCTTCTCTCATTTTTTCATCCATACACTCTTGAGCATATAATAACGCATCACTATATGATATCATTGTACATCTTTCATTTAATATATTACATCCGTGCATTGCTTTAGGAAGATTATGAAGAATTGTTAATATACGATAAGCCCTTTCCTTGTCTTTAAAAATCTCTATATTTTTTTGCATATCTAACATTAAACTTTTCATTAAACTATATATTTTTAATTCCTCATCTTTTTTTCTTTCAAATAAGCAATTACTATTTAGTAATTCATCTTTTTTTTCTAAAACTCTCTCATAATTCGGAAGTTTATATTTTCTACATAATTTTTCAAGACCCTCAAAAAATTTTTCTGAACAATCAATACCATTTTCTTCCTTTAAAATGAACTCTAACAAACTTTGCCAAAATAAAACCTCTTCGCTAAGACGTTTCCTTTCACCTATCCACCATCGTTTTCCACTTTTTCTTCCTTTCTCATATAAGATACCAGTATCTAATATTTGATAATAATAACTAACATCCATTACTAGTCCTCCACAATCTTAATTGCCTTTCTCCAAAATTGACAGCATTTTTTAGTCCAATATACATTAGTTACTGATGGCAAATCATATGTTGCAATATTCATATTAACTGCATTCTCTTTTCCCAACATTTTAAATGCTACTGTTATATGATGTCCTTCAACCAAATATTGATTATTCAGGAAAAATAATCGGTCGTTCCTGCCGCTTTTCTAACACGCACAAAGGAGTTAACAGACTAGCTGTTTGAGGCAACTTTTTGCCCCGGCATCATGGCATTGTCCCTTCCCCGTCTTATTCGTTGTCTTTATAGGCAAGGAAGGAGGTCTTCCCGCTGTCTGGCTGGTGACCCTTCCTTCTTCGTCGTGGATGTTCTTTACATAGGACACTTTGTTTTCGTTAATGGCTTCCTTCAGATATTGGCCCGAGTCATAAATTGAGGAGTGGTTTACCTGGTGTGAAACGTAATTAAATACCTCTAAAATTTTTAAACTGATATAAATATTCCTCTGGTATGGGCATTATAAATACTCCTTGCCTATTTTCTAAAAGAATCTTATCAACAATTTTATTAAAATATACTTTCCATTCTTTATGTACTTGCCAAAACACTTGATTTACTCTAGTAATATCATACAATACTTGCCATTCATTATTCATTCCACATAACATCGGATACTTCTGTAATACTTTTGAAAAAACTGGAATTGCATATTCCAACAAAACTTCTTCATTCTTTTTAGCATAGTAAAATGCCTCTCAAATATATTCATTATTCCTCCTATTTTCAAACTATCAATAACAAAAAAATACCTTCGTAATATAATATTTCAATATTATTGTACTATATTTTCTATCGATACAAATACTTGACCTCCCAATTCATTATCGCTCAATTCATCAATATGCCGAACTACAAATTATTCCAATATGCCAATAAAGCATTTTTTCTCTACTAGCATTTACTAACACCCTGATTAAATAATTAACGAATTCTATATTTCTCAGTATTTAAACAAAACTTTGTAGCACTAATCAATGCCGTTTCATCGTATGTTAATTCTATTTTGCCTTTGCAATAAATTGTAATTTCACCATACCCTGCGTATCTACCTAAAATTCCTCCTATTATATATTTCGTGTAGTCACTAAGATTTTCCTTTTTACCTAATACTAATTGCATATCAGTAGAATTACCATCCATATTTTTTATAAATTTTGTACCTTCCTCATTTGCATATATTCCATAATTGACAGAAATATATGTAACATCTTCAAAGGCTAAGTCTGACATAGCCGCAACATAAGTATCCTGTTCAGCAATTCCTAATTCATGCATCAATGTTGCACCCCAAACTTTTATCACAAACATTTCTCTTTCTGAAAAGGTCTCAAAAAAAATATTTCCCTCTGAGTAATCTACAAAATCAAATCTCTCACCAGTTACATCTATTTGCTTCATTGTCCACCAACTTTCCTCAAAATTATTTGCAAAGGTGTACCTTGCGTTTGTCTAGTACCACCTGTCACTTTTCCTCCATACTTTATAAAAGCACTTCCTGCATCACCTTTCGATACTATCTCAAATCATTCGCATCTCCAAATAGCGCTCCTAACGCAACTGGATTAATATCAATATTAGTTGCACAAGGTATTGGATTATCTCCTGCTCCTACATTTAGAATCTTTCTAGTATTACTACCACCCTTGCCGCTTAAGCTGCTCCTCATCTTATTGAAGTTCTTGACGCTGTTTACACTCTGTGCACCCCGCCTACAACTCCTAATGTACTAAAAGCTGCATTAGCCCCGTTCAGGAACGGCATATGTCCTGTCTCCCGGTATTCCTTCCTCACGCTCTGGAATGCCCGGTCGAAGTTGATCGCATTCACATCGGTCTGGGCAATTGCCCCACCATCCGGCAGGTGGTGTTCACTGCCTTACCCACCTTTACCGTCTGCTCACACTTGACAAAGAGCCGGCTCCCTTGATGATGCTTCCCGCTGCGTCCCCGAGCCCGGGTATGGCCGCTATGATGCTGGAGGCCATCTGGAAGGTGTTCCCTTCCCGGTAGTACCAGTAGGCGTTGACAAGGTCTGAACTTTCTTTATGCTATATCAATTCATTATCAGCAAACCCATCAAAATAATTTTTTGGATTTTGACAAAACTTATTTGCATTAGACTTTTTTATTAATTCTACTATCTCATCTATATCTGGATAATAGATTTTACTCTCATAAAAAATCAGTCCCTCAATTTCTTGTGCATAGTTTAATATCTCCTTCAACATTTTTTTTGATAATGACCTTAAATCCAGTCTACACTCAATCTCCTTAAGAATCCCTTTTTCATAAAAAAATTCAATACAGGTTTTATCTTCTTTTCCATATTGAGATATTTTGTCAGACCAACTTTTACATTTCTCTAAAAAATCAATTTTTTCTATATGGGATTTTTCGCTTCCCCAAGATAATATTTCTTCGTAATCTAAATGAATATATATATCTGCATTCTTCTTTGGGATTATATAACAGTTAAATTGCCATATTGCCATATTAACCTCCTAATCAGTCCACAATAAATCTTCAATTGTTTTATATCCAGCGTAAGGTAACTGCACTTGTTCAATTAGAATCTCTTTAATTCCCAGTTTTTTGCTGCAATTGCTCGATGATGACCATCAACAATATATTTTTGTCCATTATACCTAACATATTTTATTGTATCGTCAATACCATTATTTCTAGTCCCATTTATAAATTCTTTCATTTTTGACTTACTCTTTGTCTGAGAATGTGTCGGTATCAAATCATAAGGACTAGCTACTGTACTGTATTATAGATATTTAGATAAATTATGCTAGTGTACTCACACTCTCTTTCCCTCTTATACTCACTCCATAACTATTAAATGCAGTTATTGAACCTTGGTTTGTTAGGCAATCTTATCCCTGCATTTATCCTCAAATATAGCAAGCCAGAATTTTGCCTGTTCCTTTCTTCAGATTATATCTCACAGCAAATGCCCTTGGCTTCGACTGTATCACGCCCACTGCAAGGGGATTTAGAGACCTTCACCCGTTAGAATGTGTGTTCACTAGGCACGCCAAAATGCCAGCAAGGGATGCCTCCCTTACTAGCATTTCTTTTATTTTACTGTAACTCTAATTCGTTTTTTAAATGTTCCAACTCAGAAGCACTCATATCACATATACATATTTCGGTAATATCGTCTGTATCTGACAGTCCAAAATATACTTTTTCCATTCTTATATATTTAAAACTATTTTTATCTGATAATATTATTTTTGCACCATTAGAATACAAAATACTTTTAAAAATAGTACATTCAACATTATTTTTATTAAATATTATTTTTCTATCTTCAAAATTTTCCACCACCAACTCATTCGTAATTTCTGAATACTCCTTACAAAGCAATAGCGTTATTCTTTTTATCAACTTACTCTTTATACCAACGACAAATTCCAAAGAAGAAGTTTTATCTTTTGAATATGAAATATATTCAACCGCTTCCTCATCTTTATTAAATATAATCTTTAAAGGAATATAGTCTTCTAATTTTATATTTATTCTATTTTGCATATTCTTTTACCTCCTGTTATCTAATGCCATCCATTAAACTGTGCATGTTTTATTACCGGTAACTGGCCTGCTTGTCTTGGCTGGGCAAATACAAATTCCCAATTACATTGAGTAATCTTCCCCATAAACAATTCCTGACTTCGTTGCCCCTTGAAGCGAACCATAAAAATCACTCATAATTTCTTGTGTATAAAGATTGGGATTTGTGTATGCCGTTCCATTTCCTGTAGTAATCCCCTTATGTACATATTCATACATATGTTCAGTCGCATTTCCATGCACCCACATCTTTTGTCCGTTAACTTCTACCTCAAATGATTTTGGAATATTTGTAAACGAATAATTTTCTTGAGTTGGAGTAATATTATCCCATACAGTACCTGTCTTACTACCACCCTGACTAACCATACAAGTATTATGCACCAGCACTTCCTCTTCCGATACATAATATGTATGCCAGTCCGCCACTTCAAAGTTATACACTCTGACCGGCTCTTCCAACACCTCCAGTTCCACACGGGAAACTCTTCTTACTTCTCCGTCCGCAGTCAGCACCTTATCGCCTTCCTGCATCTCCCCTGCTTCCCTGAATCCATATCCCTCTATCCAGAATGGATGGTTCGGGGTGGTGTCGATCTTCGTATTTCCTATCCATAGGTGGATCAGCTCATTCGTCTCTTTCTGGAATACACGGACTACTTCCTTATATCCTTCTTCTCCTGTTTCCGTATTCCTTGCATATACTAGGTCCCCGGCTTCGATCTCTTCGATGGCTTTCCTGCCCTCTTCTGTCTTTACCTGTGTCCCCGCTACGAAGCATACCCCGTCTGCGATATTGGCATACTGCTGGCCTGATCCGTTGCTTAGGCTTGGCTTGCTGCTTAGGCTGCTCACCATCTTATCGAAGTTCTGGATGCTGCTCACGCTCTGGGCAATCCCGCCCACGACTCCAAGCCCGGCAAGCACCGCATTCGCCCCGTTCAAGAACGACACATGCCCCGTCTTCCGGTATTCCTCCCTAACGCTCTGGAATGCCCGTTCGAAGTTGATCGTGTTCACACCGGTCTGGGCGATTGCCCCTATCATCCGGCAGGTGGTGCTCACTGCCTTCCCAATCTTTACCGTCTTCTCGCACTTTTCTACAAACACGGCCCCCTTGATGATGCCTCCCACTGCATCCCCCAGGCCCGGTATGGCGGCTATGATGCTG